>CAVTWW010000015.1:0-343724 GCA_963738495.1 uncultured Actinomycetota bacterium | reverse complement strand
AGGCTCTCGGCACTTTGTGAGGTCACCGACGCAGAATGGCACAGCGTCCATCATGCCGCCCGGTGCGGCTCGGTTGGGCGGCCAGAGTCGCGCATCGTGACCATCCGGACCGGTGCCTTCCGACGGGTTGGTCCTGAGATGCGACGGCTGTGTCCGGAGGCGCCTGGCAAGGTACGCCAACCGACTGGCAGGCTTGGGCGATGCCCCGCTACCGATGGCGCACGTGAGCCAAGTCGGGTCACGGACTGGTCCGAGCAACATCCAGGACCTGGACCACCGTTCGTGACGTGCGCGGGCGTGGTGAGTTCTGGGTTCTGAGGCTGGCCACCGCCGGCGCCATGGCGTTTGCTGCCGCTGCCCTGAGCCACACCGACGACGAGACATTCCGCGACCTCATGCGCCGCGAATCGCTCTGCAATGAAGGCCTGATCGACGGTCGGTCCGCTGATCATCGGAGTCATGACAACCTTCGGTCGATGCCTGGACTCTTGGTTCTTCGAGGGCAACGCCGGAGTAGGGCTGAAGGAGCGGTGTGGACGGTCGGGACGGCTTCGAGGCGTTCGCAGCCGCTGCTGCGCCGCAGTTGGCGCGCACCGCCTATCTGCTCACGGGGGACGCCGGAACGGGTGAGGACCTGGTGCAGGACGCCCTCGTCGGTCTGTATGTCGCCTGGCCGCGGGTGAGCGATCCGTATTCCTATGCCCGCCGCTGCCTGGTGAACGCGACCCGAAGCCGGTGGCGGCGCAGGCGCCTTGGGTGGGAGGTGCCGGTCGCCGAGATCCTGGACGGCGTCGGTCACCCGATCGAGGACCGCGGGGACGGCACGCCTCAGGTCGCTGTCCGGCATGTACTCATGACGGCCCTGGCTGCCTTGCCTGAACGTCAGCGAGCAGTCGTGGTGTTGCGGCACTTGGACGATTTGACCGAGGCCCAGACCGCCCAGGTGCTGGGTGTGTCGGTCGGCACGGTGAAGAGCCAGAACGCTCGCGCGATGTCGCGGCTGCGGCAGTTGTTGGCTCCGGACGGCCTGGGCGACGTCGAACTGCTGAGAGAGGGGATCGGATCATGACCGGCCTGCAGATGCCAGAAGGCAGGGACGACGACCTCCAAGGCCAGCTTTTGACGTTGGCCGACCAGGCCGTGACTGTTCTGTCGCCGATACCCGCGGCAGCGTTGGCGTTGCGTGCGGCAGCTCGCGGCCGTCGGCGAGTCAGAACCCGCGCTGCGATCCGCGTCGGCGCCGCCGTGTTCTCGGCCGCAACCGTCGCTTTGGCGGTTGCCCCCTCATCACCTCTGCGTTCGGCGCAGCTGTGGTCCGACGTAGGCAGCGCCCTGCTGGGCCACAACCGTTCTCCCAACGGGCAAGACCCGTACGCGCACTACCTGAACGAGCCTGCCCGCGGCAACCTTGCCAAGGACGCCGCCTTCACCGACCGAGTCCTGACGGCCTGGCAGGCCAGTCATGGAGCCTCCCGGAACGCCACCCGGGGAATCTTCGACGACCTCCGCGATCAACCGCACATCGTGTGGGCCGGGACCACCCCAGCCGGCAGGGCGGCGGTCGTCGTCCAGCCGGCGGTGCTGCATGCTCACAACAACCTGTCGAGTGACGATGTCGGCCCCAGGGCCGTGATCGGGTTTCTGCTCGCCGGCCCTGATGGCTTTGTCCGTGTGGTCGGCGACGATTACGCCCCCCAGGTCTCCGGGGCCACCGGTCATGAGGCTGTCGGGGCCTGGCTGGACGTCTTCGGTCGCATTGCCCTGGTGATCGATCCTGGCTACCCGCTTGCCAGCTCGACGGCCTGGACCTACGCCGCAGACGCCTCGGCCGTCCGGACTTGGAAGCCAGTAGTCATGAACGACGGCGCCTCCATCCTGTCCCTGCCCGCCACCGTCGAACCCCACAACGTCCACCTCTCCCGACATGTCACCGGGACGGCGGACGAGCCGAAGTACCTAACCTGGCCGACCGACGCGGAGGAGAACAGTGCGATAGGCACTGAACAACGGGCAGTCGCCTGGGCCGCGACCAGCCCCTGTGTGTGGGCTCCCCCTGCCGGGACCAGCACGTCCGTGGAGGCGTCGGCGACGGACTGTGGTCAGGCCCTGCCGATCCTTGGCGCCGCGTGGGTCAACCGCCGATCGGCGGGCGCACAGGCGGCCGCCATGTCCATGGCTGTCGTACACGGCCGCACAAGCGACGGCCGAACCTTCGCTGTGTCCACCGCAACTCTGGATTCCGACCCGGCCCGGGTCCTGGCCGTCGTCTACGGCCCCGGCGGCGCCGACGGAACCGAGACGATGGCCGACGCCGGACCCCTGAACCCGGCCGCAGCACTGCCGTACGCCGTTCGTCTGCCCAACCGTCACGGCTGGGTGGTCGCCAACGTCGGCGCGACGTTGCGATACCGCACCTCGACCCACAACCCCTGGACGACCGCGGGCCACGACGCCGCGCTCCTGCCGGACTCCGCCGAGGTCGACGTCGAAGTCACTATCCCCGGAGCCTCCCCCCAGATCGTTCACCTGGGCGGGTAGGTGCCTCTCCGGGTGCTCACCGCAGAGGAGGGTCGATCGTGAACGGCTATACGCGTTGGAGTGAGATCCGCGGCGAACACGTCGAGCGTGCCGGTGGGGAGGACGTGGTGGCGGCCGGGCGTCAGGAACTGATGGCGCAGGCGATCCATTTCGAGGACGGCGGCATCGCCGCCATCGCCTAACCGGCTGAGGGACGGCCGTGGTGTGCGAATTCCAGACGGCGGCGGTGTCGAGCGCTTCCGGCCTTCGGCGCCGACGGCGCAGTCTGATCAGCGAAGATCAACAAAGGGTGGTCCAGGGCGAGGCCGTCGTCACGGTAACCGGCCACCGCCCGGTGCAGCCACAGCGAGCGCTCGGCCTCACGTGCCCCCCGCCACCGGTAGGTAGGTAGGTCGCTGCACTGGACTCGGCCGTGGGTGCCGGTCGGGTGTGCCCGGGCCCGAGTGTGAGGTGCAGCGGCTGACGGTTGTCAGTGGCTGCCGCTAGCCTGGCTCTCATGGCGAGCTGGGACGACGTCACCACGTTCGAGGACCTGCAGGAGCTGACGCCCGGGCAGCGGCGGGAGGACTTCCGCTCCCACGTCGTCCTTGACACGAGCACCCTCAGTGTGGCCGAGCGAGAGCGACTCGCTGAGATGCGTGCCCGGCTCGCCGCCCGTGCAGCCGAGCGGGAGGCCCGCCTGCGCGGCCAGGCCTCGTGACCCGGCGAGTCGTCCGAGTCCTGCCCGACCTGTACCGCGCCCTCGAGGCACAGCTACCCGAGGATCGCGGCCCCAACGGCGAACCCACCGTGGCCGAGTTTGCCGGCAGCGACCTGCTCGACATCGTCGACACCTTCGCCGACCTGTGGGACCAGCTCCCCCAGCCGATCCCTGGACACTCCGACTATCGCGAACTCATCCTGACCACCCGCCTGGTCCCCCACGCCGTCGTCCGCGGCCAGTTGTCCCCTGTCGACGGCGCCGTAGAGATCGCCGACATTGAACTCGACCTCATAGGCTCGCTCCCCGCACCTGACGAGGATGACGACCCGGATACCTGAAGCCACACTGCTGGCGTGTCCCAGATCGAGCGGGGGCCAGGCCTCGGGTCTGAACGTCCTGGCCCGCTACACCGCGGCACTGGGCGGGCGACTGCACCAGGCGATCTACTTCGAGGACGGCGACATCGCTGCCATCGCCTGACCGGGTGCCGAGCGGGTCGTGGTGCGAAATCCCATGAAGATCAACAGAAGGAACATGCGTCGACCTAGCCTCTGACCCACGAAGCTCCTGAAATTCCATGCCTCCACCGAAGAATGTGGTGCCCCCGGCAGGAATCGAACCTGCGACACACGGTTTAGGAAACCGTTGCTCTATCCCCTGAGCTACGAGGGCGTGACCGCTCGCCCGAACGAGCCGGACCGCGGTGCAACCGGGGTCAATGGTGCCATGCCGAGACGGCACGGCCGACTCAGAAGGCGTACCACCGCAGGAGGGGATCGACCTTCGGCATCCTCATGCACTTCATGCGCCGCCCGTCGGCGGTGTAGCCGATGGCCTGTTGAGTCAAGCAGAGGGCGCCCTCCACCACCACCGGCGTCTTTGTCGGTGTCGGTGTCGGTGAGTGTTTGGGGCTTTTGGACGGTGTCGGGGTAGGTGTGGGAGTCGGGGTCGGTGTCGGTGTTGCAGTGTGGGTGGGTGTCGGGGTGCCGAGGATCGTCGGCGAGCTTGCCGTCGGGGACGTCGGCTTCGTGGACGTCTTCGTGGACGTTGACGTGGATCGGGACGTCGAGGTCGAGTGGTCGGTCGAGGTGGGCCCACCCGGAGCTGTGCTCGCGACGCCCGGGGTGCTCGTGGGGCCGTCGGTCGGGGTCGGGGTGTCGGTCGAGACCGGCAGCGACCCGCCGGTACCCAGCACCGACGGTCGCTGCGAGCCGGTGGGGGAGGGCAACGTCAACGGCTCCGCGGGGCGGGGCCGGGTCAGCACGAAGGCGCCGCCGATCACGACCAGCGACAGCACTGCGACCAGGGTCCCGACCAACAGGCCCCGGCCCGGCTTCCAGGGCTGAACAGGGGCGTCCTCGCCCGGCATGCCCAGATCGGTCGCGGCCGGTCCTGAGCCGTCCACCGACTGCGGGTAGAGCGGGTCGACGGCATGCCCGACACCGTCGCTGACGTGGTCGGTCCACTGCTGGCCGTCCCACCAGCGCAGCGGGTGCCGCTGCATCGGGTCGGGTGCCCAGCGGGGTTCCATGTCGTTCACCATAGAGACGATGCGCCCCCTTCGTCCTGAGCAGTCCATCTATTGACCCGTTCATAACCGTGGTGATACCCCGCTCGGGGTAGTCCGTCGTGCGGCCGGCGACGGTCAGGCCGCGGGCAGTGGTCGCAGCGCCCCGACGAACTGGGCCTTGAAGTAGGTGTTGTCGAGCACGTTCGGCACGGTCTCGACGAAGGCGCCGGTGCGGGGCGCGTGCACCATCGTGCCGCCGCCCGCGTAGATGCCCACGTGGTGGTAGACCGTGGGTGGGTCCGACGGATCATGGAAGAACATCAGGTCACCGGGTGCCAGCGGGCTGCCCGGCGGCAGCAGCTGCCCGGTGGCCGCCTGGTCGGTGGTCACCCGGGGCAGCAGCACCGTGCCTCCGGTGGCGCTGTACCAGGCGTACCGGGCCAGGCTGGAGCAGTCGAACCCCACCGTGGCGGCGCCGCGCCCGAACCCCTGGGTCGGGCCGGTCAGCCCGCCGCCCCCCCAGCTGTACGGCGTCCCCAGCCAGCGCTCGGCTGCGGCGACGACGGAGGACCCCACCGACGAGGCCGCCTCGCCGGCGCTGCACCAGCCGTTGCCGGCCGCGACCGTCAACGCGGCCGGCTGCGCCCCGGCCCCCTGCGCTGCGACCCCGGACGACGGAGCCGCCAGGGACGACGGAGCAGCCAGGGACGACGAAGCAGCCACGGACGACGAAGCAGACGCGGACGGCGGAGCAGCCACGGACGACGGAGCCGACGCGATCGCGCCGACGATGGCGGTGGCCTTGGGCTCCCAGCGGGCGTAGGCCGACGGGAACGCCGACCGCTGCACCGCCTGAGCGGCCTCGGTCACCGGCAGCCCCTGCCAGCCGGGAATGTCGAGCAGACCGGGCTGCCCCTGGTGGCCGCCGGTGAAGAACATGCGGGACGACGCCACCGGGTCGGTGCGTTCGGCTGCGCTGCCCCAGGCTCCGCGCTGCTGGAACAGCCCCAGCGAGTCGCGGTCGCCGTAGAGCAGGTTGTGCAGGTCGGACTCCTGGAACGCCGTCGCGACCGCCACCACCAGCCCGCGGTCCGAGACCCCCAGCCTGCGCCCGACCGCCACGATGGTGCCGGCGGACCGCAGCTGCTCGCCGTCCAGCCCGGTGGCCGCCGCGGCCCCGGCGCTCAGGATCGCCGGGTCGAGGCCGAGGGGTGAGCAGGCCGAGGTGCCGGGGTTGGTACCCGGCCCGGCGACCACGTAGAGCCCTGCCAGCCCGAGCAGCAGCGCCCCGGCGGTCAGGCCCACGACCGGCGCGCTGGTCAGCCCGGCCCGGATCACCCACCGCCGCCGCACGGCTCAGCCCCCCGGCTGCGCGTTCGGCGTGCCCGCGACCGAGGCCTCGGGGACGGCCGTGCTCGCCGCCGGCGGGGCGTCGGCCGGCTCGACGTCGCTGACCAGCCAGCCGGCGCCCTCGAGGACCACCGACACCAGCACCCCACCGGCGTCCGTCGGGGCCAGCAGCACCACCTGGGTGCCTACCGCGGGTGCGCCGGCCGATGCGCTCGGGGACTGGGGGGTCGCCGTCGTCGCTCCGGACGGCGCCGGTGACAGCTCGCCCACCAGTCGGTGGGCCGGCACCCGGGACGGGTCCGTCTGGTGCAGCTGGGCGGCGAAAGTGCTGGTGCACAACGGGTTCAGGCTCTGCCACCACACCTCGGGGGCGAGGTCGGGCCGAGCCCAGGCGGTCACGAACTCACGGGCCACGGCCACCGCGCCCGCAGGGACGTCGACCACCGTCGGGCCGCCACCTGTCGCGGGGACGGTCGCCGGCGCTGCCCCTGTCGGTGTGCCGGTCGGCCCGGCGGAGCTCGTCGGCGAACCGCCGGCGCCGGCGGCTGTCGCCGTCCCGAGGGAGGCCCCGAGCCGAGCCGGGCGAGCCAGCTCTGGCCGACACCGGCCCCCCATCCCAGCACCAGTGCCACCACCACCGTGGTGACCAGCCGGCGCCACGACCACAGCGGCCAGCGCGCCAGCGCCAGCCACCACGGGTCGCGGCGGCTCATCGGCGGTCCCCGGGCCAGGCCACCGCCGCATGCCGGTCGGGATCCCACACCACCGGTCCCGGTCCGGCGCCGACGGAGTCGAGGTTGGCGCCGTGCCACCCTCGGGACTCGGACTCGTTCCACGCCCGCCCGCCGTGACGGACCACAGTGCCTTCGAGCACCTGCCCCGAAGTGCTGCCGTTGACGGCGACCACCGCCGCCGGCACGGCGAGCCACGGTTGCCGACCGGTGCCGGCGCCGCCCGGGGGCAGCTCGCGTCGCTCGGCGGAGCGGGCGGGCACCGGGATCGCCGCCACCATCCAGGTGACCTCGTCGGTCTGCGGGTCCCACTCCTGCCAGGCCTCACCGGCCCCGCCCGGGGCCGGCTGCCCGCGCGCGGCCCCCGCCCCCGCCGAAGAGGTTCCGCCCGAAGGGGTACCGGCCGACCGCAGCCCGGTCGGCACCCCCCGCGCGGGCCTCGAGCCCGGTCGCGACGACGACCGCGATCCCGAGGGTCGTGAACGCGACGGCTGCGAGTCCGACGACTGCGAGTCCGGCGGTTGCGAGTCGGGCGGTTGCGAGTCCGACAGGTGCGACCGCGACGGGTCGGCCGCCGCGTCGTCCGGCTCGTCGTCGCCGCCGCGACGCACGCCGAACCGATGCCCGGCCCGGCGCACCGCCGTGCGCACCGCCCCGCCGTTCCAGGCGTTGCGCGGGGTGCCACCGGCGATCGCCGTCAGCGACAGCAACGGCAGGCAGAGCACGAACAGGATGATCGTCACCAGCAGGCACAGCACCAGGGCCATCCAGCTGAGGTCGCCGCTGGTGCGGCTGAGCGCGGCGGTGACGATCGCCGAGTGCACCAGCGAGGCGGCGCCGAAGGCCACCACGTTGATGATGCTGGCGCCGGCGGCGTTGCCGATCCGGCGCACCAGCGGCGAGAACGTCATGATCACGCCGAGGATCGCCACCGCCGGGAACACCATCACCAGCACCCGCAGCATCACCAGGCCGGCGGCCAGGAACAGGTCGGCCACGATCCGGAACGAGGACGTCGCGACCGCGGCGAACAGCGCCAGGCCCCCCGCGGCCAACCGGCCGCCGGCCCGGCCCTGCACGGCGGCGTAGGTGCCGGGGTCGGCCGAGGCGATCTCGGACGTCGTCGCCGTCCACGCCGAGTTCTTCGCGGCGACCACGGCGGTGCGCCTGGCCGGGTCGGCGGTGGTGGTGACCACGTCGCTGTACGACAGCGCCTGTGCCTGGAACAACGCCGCCCCCCAGGTGGCCGGCTGCCCCCCGGTGGCGCCGACCTCGCCGCGCAGCCACGCCTGGTAGAGCAGCTGGTCGACCAGGGCAGCCGAGCCGGGCCGGCCCGACCCGCCGGTGGCGTCGACGGACGGCGACAGCTGCGCCGACGTCGTCTGCTCCAACGAGCTGAGGGTGCCGATCACCGCCTGGTCGTAGAGCTGTCCGGCCCGCTGCGGGTAGGCGACCACCCCCGCCATGATCGTCAGGACCAGCAGCGCCCAGGCCCCGGCCGCCACCGTCTCGGGCAGGTTGCCGCGCGCCGTCGACAGCAGCATCAGCCCGACCACCACGAGCATGCTCACCGCGCCCCACGGCTGCCAGAGGGCGTCGTGGACCGTGCGCGTGACCTCGGCCGTGACCGAGTCCAGCGGCGTCAGCCACGACGGGTTGACCACTGCGGAGTGCAGGCCGTTCGCCAGGCTCACCAGGAACACCGACAGCCCCAGCGCCCAGTTGCCGGCGACGGTGTCGAGCTGGGCGCCCGGGTCGTTGACCCCGCCCAGGCACCCCAGGTCGTAGGTGCTCCAGCGCAGGCCGGCGTAGCCGTACTGCTCGTAGACGGTGGTGGTCGCCTTGGCCGCGAACGGGTCGGTGAAGGCCGGCGCCGGCACCGGGCCCGGGTCGACCATGCCGCTGATGCCGCTGCCCGCCGCGATCGGCGCCGGCGGCGCCTTGCAGTCCGGGATCCCCGGCAGCGCCTGCGCGACACCGCCACCGAGCAGGGTCATCAGCAGTGTGATCATCAGCGCCAGCGCGGCCGAGCGGCCGACCGCTCGCCGGCTCATGGTGTCCCCGGGACGGCGCCAGCCCCCTGCGGGGCGCCGTCGCGCAGGTCGATGGTCACCGGCCACCCCACGGAGTTGGCGGTGATCCGCGGCAGCATCACGGTGGGCGGGCTGTCGTCCACCGGCTCGGGGGCCGGGCCCTGCGCGGTCCCGGAGCCGGCCTCGACAGCCGCCCGCGGCCGGGTACGGGTGGGGTCGGCGGTGGTGTCGAGGGCGTCGAGCACCTCGGGCAGGGAGTCGAGCTCGAGCCGGATCCGTTCGATGCCGCCGGCACCGTCGCTGACCACGAACTCGCGGGCGCCGCGTCGCCGTCCGGCGCCCTCGTCGTCGGGCTCCCCGCTACGGGCCCGGCTGCCCTCGCTGCGGTGCGCCGAGAGCGAGCCGATCAGGTCCTCGTAGCCGGCCCCGGCGTCGACCCCGGGCAGGAAGGCCAACGCATCGCGTTGCGCCGCAGCATCACTGAGCCGACCGATGAAGGCGGTCGACACCAGGTTGGCCACTCCCAGGTCGAGCAGGTCGCTGGGGTTCTGGCTGGCCAGCAGCACCCGAGTGTTGTGCTTGCGCGAGTCGCGCGAGGCGGTCTCGATGAAGCGCCGGCCGGTGCTGAAGGTGCTCAGCGCCCAGGCCTCGTCGATCGCGATCCCCTTGCGGGCGTGCACGTCGCCGACGTACATGCCGCGCTGGGTGAGCCACGCGGCCAGGTAGAGCACGCACATGCTGAGGCGCTCGTCGATGTCGACGCCGCCGCGCCCGGCGTGGGCGTCGTCGGGCAGGGCCAGGCCGCGCAGGCTGTAGACGGTGAGCAGCGGCTCCACCTGCCCGGGGTGGTCGTGCTGGTAGCCGTTCGGGAAGATCAGCCGCCCGTGCGAGGTGGCCGCGATCTCGTCGAGCAGGTCGGCGATGTAGCCGCCGTGGCGGCGCAGGTCGTCGTCGCCGTCCAGCTGTCTCAGCTTGGCGACCACGGCCCTCGGTGAGGCGGTCACGGTGGGCTTGACGGCGCCCACCGCCCGCATCAACGCCACCTCGGTGAGGATGTGGTCGGCGAACGGTGCGGGCAGCAGCGAGCGCAGCACGTTGGTGGTCAACAGCTGTCGGGTCGCGCCGGCCGTCTCCTGCGCCTGCCGCCACAGCTCGACGGTGGCGAAGTGCTCCCGCACCGGCTCGGCCACCACCCGGTAGGTGCACAGCACCCCGGGGTCGGCGTCCAGCAGGTCGACCACGCGCGAGACCTCGGCCAGCTCGGGCAGGCGGCACAGCGTCGACAGCCGGCCCGAGGGGTCGAGCACCGACCACGGCACGCCCTGGATCACGGTGCGGTAGACGATCGAGCCGATGCAGGTGCTCTTGCCGCCGCCCAGGCCGGCCAGCAGCACGGCGAGCCCGGACTCCTCGCGGCGCTCGGTCGAGGCCCACGGCTCCCACATCACCTGCCGGCGCGAGTCCCCGGCCAGGCGGCCGAGCGGGATGCCCACCCGGTCCCCGATCCGGGCCCCGGCGGCCGGGACGGCGGCGGCCACGGTGGTGACCGGCATCCGGCGCAAGTGGGCGGTAGTGCCCAGCGGCTCACCCGGGATGAACTCACGGGCCACGGCGTACTGGTCGGGCGGGCGGGCGATCGAGATGCCGGGGCTGAAGAGCCGGCGCACCATCTCGGCCCGCTCGAGGGCCTCGTCGGCGGTGGCTCCCCAGACCGCCAGCCGGTAGTGCCCCTCGGTGCGGGTCGACAACCCCGACAGGCCTGAGGAGATCTCGTCCTCGACGATCAACGCGGTGGCGGCCTGCCGGTCGAGCGCCATCGGCGAGGGCTCGCCGTGCTCGACCTCGTAGTGGTCCTTCTGCGACCGGATCTTGCTGATGTTGCGGCGCAGCGCGGCCACCACCCGCTGCCCGTCGACCACCCGCAGCCGCGCCGACCACTCCACCGGGAACGGCAGCCAGTCGGTGCGGTACATCCAGGGGATGCCGGGCGGGATCTCGAGGTCGCTCATGCGGCCCACCGACAGCACGCAGACGTGCCGTTGCAGCCACTGCCCGTGGCGCTCGCCCGCGACCGCCAGGGTGCGACCGAACGGGACGGCGGTCCAGCGCGTGGTGCCGCTGATCTCGGCGAGGTCGTCGGCCTCCCAGCGGTCGCTGTCGACCGCGCCCAGTGCCGGGGCCGGCAGGCCCAGCCCCACCGACCGTGACAGCAGCCACTCCATCTCCCGCCCGCTGGCGGGCACGCCGTCCAGCCCGGGCGAGGCGATCAGCTGGTCGGTCTGGCGGACCTTGTCGGCCAGACCGGCCACCTCGAGGTCGAGCACCGGCCCGGCGACCCGGCCGAACAGCCGGTGCACGCCGACCCCGGCCGGCACCTCGACGCCCAGGTAGACGTCCTTGTCCGACAAGGTCATCGCGGCCAGGTGCTGCTGCTGGCCGAGCAGGTAGTCCCGCCACACCGGCAGCGGCTCGGGGGCGTTGGCGTCGTGGGCCTGCGCCCAGGACGCGACCGGGTAGGGGCGGCTCGTGGAGCGCAGGTGCAGGCGCCGTCCGACCAGGCGTGCCATCACGCCGGCGATGTCGACGATGAGCTGCTCGCGGGCGCCGTCGGGGCGGAAGCTCCACCCCTGCACCGGCAGTCGGTACCAGGCCACGACCTCGCGGGCGGTCACCACGCAGTGGCCGCTGACCCGCAGGATCCGTAGTCCCGAGCTGGTCGTCATCGCAGCACCGTTCGGTGCAGGCCGCGGCGGCGGGCGTGCCGCACCGTCGGGCGCGACCCCTGGGAGCCCCCGGACGTCGAGCCCCCGGACAAGGAGCCCCCGGACGTGGCGGCCCGGGCGTCGTCGTGGCGTTCGTGTCGCACCCGCCGGGGCAGCCGGCCCGGGCGGATCCGCACCTTGTCGACCCGCCAGGTGGCGGTGCGCTCCCGGGTGTCCAGCCGCGGGGCGCCCACCTCGTGGCCGAAGGCGGCGACCAGGCTGGTGATGGTGCGGTCGTGGTCGACGGCCCGCAGCACCGCGGTGGTGATGCCGATGGTGGCCAGCAGGCTGTAGGCGAGCGACCAGAACGAGATCGCGATGCCGAGGCGGCGCTCGAGCACCTGCAGGGCGATGAAGACTCCCAGGCCCACCGCGTAGGCGATGTAGCGGGCACGCCACGGCAGGGTACGCCGGGGTGGACCTAACCAGACCCCGTCGACCCGGTAGATCTCGTCGTCGACGCGAAGCCGCACCGCCCGGTCACGCCCCCGTGACGAGCCGCCACAGGAACGACCCCACCGACTCGGCGTTGCCGTCCGCCGACAGCCCGAGCACCGCCAGCGCCACCAGCACGCCGCCCACGATCCGGATCGCCCGCGCGTTGTCGCCGCGCTGAGCGGCGATCAGCAGCACCGTCGCGATCACCAGCAGCAGCAGCGGGATGACGTTGCCCCGGATCCAGGCCTGCAGACTGCCGGTGCCGACAGCCAGGATGTTGAGCACGGCGCCTCCTCCGATGCCACCGTGACCCGTCACCAACAGATCACGCCCCAATACTGTCCGACATTGGCCCTGGTCGCCACGTATGCCGCAAACTGGCTGGTCAGCGGCGTGGTAGGTCTAAGGCTCCACTAAAGGTGCAGATAACCCTCTCCGGGGTCCTCGGTGCAAATCAGCTGTCGAAGCCCATGCCCACGACGTCCAGCAGCTGAAGCCACCGACCCCGCCGGCCGCCGTCCCGATCGGCCCGGTCGAAGGCCCGGCGGGTCAGGTCGATGCCGATCCCACGGACCGGCTCGGGCGGGAACGGCAGCGGCTTGGAGTGCACCATCTGCAGCCGGGTCAGCTCGCTGTCGCGCCCGTCCAGCAGGTCGAGCAGCGCGGCGGCCCCGAACCTGCTCGCGCCCACCCCCAGGCCGGTGTAGCCGGCGACGTAGCCGACCCGCCCGGACGACGCGGTGCCCCAGAACGCGCTGAAGCGGGCGCAGGTGTCGATCGCGCCGCCCCAGCTGTGGCTGATGCCCACGTCGGCGGTCGCCGGGAAGGTCTGGGTGAGGTGCTCGACCAGTAGCGCCGCCGTCGCGGGGCGCTGCTCGAGGTGGGCGCCGAAGCCGTTGCCCCGGTAGTAGACGGCGTCGTAGCCGCCGAAGACGATCCGGCGGTCGTGGGTGAGCCGGTAGTAGTGGAACTGGTTCGAGGCGTCGGACAGGCCCTCGTCGCCCGCCCACCCGATCTGCGCCAGGACGTCGTCGGTCAACGGCTCGGTGGCGATGCAGTAGTCCCACACCGGCACCACGTAGCGGCGCAACCGCTTGAGCAGCGGCGGGAAGGCGTTGGTGGCCAGTGCCACCCGGCGGGCCCGCAGCGTGCCGGCGGGGGTGGTCAGCCGCATCCCGGGCCCGTCGGTGGCCAGACCGGTGACGGGGGTGCCCTCGTACAGCCGCACCCCCAGCTCGAGGCAGGCCCGGCGCAGCCCCCAGGCCAGCCGGGCCGGGTCGAGCAGGGCCAGGCCGTCGGGGCTCAGCAGGCCCCCGAGGTAGCGCGGTGAGACCACCCGCTCGCGCACCTGGTCGGCGTCCAGCAGCTCGACCTGTTCGCCGTAGCGGCCCGCCAGCTCGGCCGCCTCGGCCAGGTCGGCCAGGTGGTGCGGGTCGGTGGCCAGCAGCGAGGTCGCCGGCGCGGCGCCAGTCGCAGTCGATGCCGAACTCGGCGGTCGTCTGCTCGATCGCCGTCAGGTTGGCCGCACCGAGGGCCAGCGAGCTGCGGCAGCTCGGCGGCGAACCGGGAGTGGCCGTTGCTGAGCCCGTGGGTCAGGGACGCCGAGCAGAAGCCGCCGTTGCGCCCCGTGGCCGCCTGGGCGACCCGGCCCCCCTCGAGCAGGACGACGTCCCGCCGCGGGTCGCCCTGTTTGGCCAGCAGCGCCGTCCACAGGCCGGTGAAGCCGGCGCCCACGACCGCCAGGTCGCCCTGCTCGGCGCCGACCAGCGGAGGCGCCGCCTCCGGCCGGGCCGGGTTGTCGAGCCACAGCGGGGTGGCCGAGGCGCCGGCCAGTCGCTCCACACTGCGGCGGGTGGGTGCGGCGGCGTAGGGCACGACAGCTCCAGACAAGGGTGACCAGCTGCGGACGAGCGTGGTGGGTGACGAGCGTGGTGTGACGAGTGTGGTGGGTGACGAGCGTGATGGGTGGCGAGCGTGATGGGTGGCGAGCGTGGTGAGTGCTCTCACCCGTGATAGCGGCCCAGGGCGCCCGCGGGCAAGGTGGCCCGCACCGAGGCGACAGGTCCCGGCGTCCAGGGCTGCGACGGGTTGGTGGCCCCGGCGCGCGGCTGGGCGAAAGCCTTGATCAGGTTGCCGGTCAGGGCTCGAGCGGCCGCGCTCGCCTCGGGCGGCACGCTCTGGCCGGGGCAGGAGTCGATCATCGCGCAGGGCCAGTAGGTGCTGCCTGTGGCGAAGACACCTGCGCCGGAGGGGCTGGTGGCGTAGTTCATGCTGGCGAAGACCGGGCCGCGGACACCGTCGAGGACGCCCAGTCCGACCACCTGCAACGACGGTGGCCGATGGGCGTTGGGCTTGAACCCGTCGGCCTCGTTGCCCACCGTCATCGGCAGCACGCTGCCGTCGGTGAGGCTGGTGCCGGCCACCAGCCAGGCCGGCGGGTTCATCAGCCGCAGCCCCCCACGGACCGAGATCGCGGTGTGGGACTCACCGTTGAGGCTGGCGATGTCGCGGCCCAGGACGCCCTGCCCCCACACCATCGTGGTCAGCGACGGCTGGTCGGCGGCCACGGGGTCCTCGCTCGACTCGCGGTAGACGACCATGCGGGCGCCGTCCGACTCCAGGCGGGTCTGCCACCAGACGTTGTTGGCACCGAGGAACGCCACGTTCACCCCTCGGGCCACCGCCACGTCGAGGGTGTCGTACATGCGCCGGGTCCAGTACTCGCTGTGGCCACCGGTGACCAGGGCAGTGTGCTGCAGGACGGTGGAGGGACGCTGGTCGAGGCCGACGTCGGTGGTGTAGTCGACGTCGATGCCCTGGCTCTCGAGCCAGGTGACCGTGGCCAGGTCCATCGTCGCGACCTGCTGCCAGCCGCCCGGGTCGATGGGGCGGTGCAGGCTGACGATCCGGGCCCGGTGGTCGTACCGGGTGTTGCGGTTGACGCCGGGCCCCCGGTAGAGGCTCAGCCCGCCCCAGCCGTTGTAGGCCGCCCAGGTGAGGGTGCTGGCCATGAACAGCAGCGGTTCGCGGCCCACGTCGCCGCGCACCACGAACGGCATGGCCGGGCCCGCCGCGCGGCCGCTGTTCTGCGGCACCAGCAGGTACATGCCGGGGGACCATTCCGCGGTCACCGGCACCTGCACGGTCGTGGGCCAGTCCGGCTCGACGGTGCCCCCGGCGGTCGGTGCCGGCATGCCGCGCCGGGACACCGTGACCGGCGCCGACTGCCACACCTGCCGCGAGCCGACACCGCCGTAGGCGCCGACCCGGTAGGCGAACAGCTGCACCTGCATGGCGGGGCCCGACAGCGAGACGTCGACGGTGTCGCCGCAGACCCCCGACAGGCTGTGCGGGTACCCGACGACGATGCCGGACCCGGTCCGGGTGCCGGAGCCCAGCGCGCCGGCCGGCAGGGCGCTGCCGGGCAGGGCGTTCTCCTGGGCCAGCCAGCCCGCCGGGCGGTCGGCCATGGCGCAAGGGGCCGCCGACAGGGCCCCGGTGTCGGGCGGCAGTGCCGGCAGCGGAGCCGCGGGGGTCCTCGACGCGTCGGCGCCCGGCAGCGCGACCACCGAGGCGGCCGGTCCGGTGACGGTGAGGTCGCTGGTGCGCGGCTGCCCGACGGAGCAGGCGCTGACGACCAGCGCCACGGTCAGGGCCCCCGCCCAGGCCGTCGCCGTCCGGCCGCCGCCTCGCACCCGCACAGTTCCCCTCCGAAGGTCGGCGATGGTGCCCCTCGCACCGCCGCACATCTGTCGCCGTGCTGATCGGTGAGGCCGGGTTCCCCCGACGGCCCGACCACCGACACTGGCTAAGACGCATCGACCCTACCGAAGGTTGACGGTCACCTCGGGTGAACGGGGGATGCCTCGCCGTGTCGGCCCAACCTTGCCGCCAAACCCTTGTGCGGTGCGGCCCTCGTGCCGCACCCTGCAGGCACGCAATGGTGCGCACCGGTACGGACGTCCCGGGGTGCCCCGCACCCCTCGCAGGGCAGGTGATGGCTGTGAGTGAGATCTCGCGTCCACCGGTCGAGGTCTCCGCCTTGGCCGCCCGCAACGGCACCCTCTCGGGCTTCCTGGTGGCCGGACGATGGCCTGCCACCACCCGGGAGTGGGCCCAGTTCCTGACCCTGGCGGTGCAGTTCGCCGCCGTCCCGGGCCTGGTCGCGACCACCGCCGTCTACCGCGCCGTCGAGGACCTGCCCGACGACCCCAGCCCCGGTGCGGTCGGGCTCGTGCTGCACGCCGGGCCGGTGCTCGGCCTCGGGGCCCCACGGCCGGGGCAGTTCAGCGAGCTGTGCCCGCCGGCGCTGCTGCTGCTGCACCCGCCGCAGGAGAGTGAGCCCTCCACGCCCGAGGCGGCCGGGTCGGCGTCCGGCTGCGTGCTGCTGCCCGGTCTGCCCCACCTGGGCCTGGACCACCGGGCCGCCTGGGTCGAGGTCGAGGCCGACGGCACCGTGACCCGGCTGGTCAGCCAGGTCGGGGTCGACCCCTCGGGGCATCCGGACACCGCGGTGCTCGCCATGCTGCTGGCCGCCTGAGCCGCGTGCCTCCCGGGGGCGGGCGGAGTGTCCGGTTAGCGTGGTGACGTGACCCCTGACGCCGCGACCGTGCCGCCCTCCGGGTACGGCACCGAGCAGGCGCCCGAGCCGGTGCTCGCCCTGGACCGATGGCGGGCCACCCTGTCCGGGGGCGCTCACCCCGACACGTTGCTGGCGGCCGTCGGCGACCTCACCCTCGACCTGACGCACGCCCACCCCTCCGGCCTGGCGATGCTGATGGCGGGCCGCTCGACCCGGCTGTCGCACCTGGTGCGCGAGTCGGCGCGACTGGCGACGGCGCGGCGCCGGGCCACCGCCATCGAGGCGGTCACCGAGCAGCTGGCGGGCGACCGTGGGGTGCGGGCCTGTCACCTGGCCGCGGGCGTGGTCTCGTGGGCCGGTCGGCCCGGCCCGGCCCCGGTACTGCTGCGCGGCTGCACCCTGCGCGGCCGCAGTGGGGACGACGACTTCACCCTCGACGTCGACGACGTCGTCCAGGCCAACCCCGAGGTGCTGCGGCTGCTGCGGGCCGAGCACGGCCTGGTGATCGACCCTGCCACCTTGACCGGGCTGGCCTTCGGCCGTGACGGGTTCGACCCGGCGCCGGTCTTCAGCGAGCTCGAGCAGCTCTGCGCCGCCGTCCCGGGCTTCCGGCTGGAGCGAAGGCTGATCGTGGCCAGCTTCACCGACGGCGGCCGTGGGCTGGTCGCCGACCTGGAGGCCTCCCGCTCGGCGGTCGAGCTGCACCCGGTGCTGGGGGCGCTCGCGGTCGTCGAGCCGGACCCCGACCAGAACGCCGTGGTCGTGGCCGACACGATCATCGGCACCGACCCCGACCCGGACGCCGACGCGTCGGTGCTCGACCTCGACCCCGCCCAACGGGCCGCCGTGGCCTCGGCGGTGGCCGGCCGGCACGTGGTGGTCGAGGGACCGCCGGGGACCGGCGCCACCCACACGCTCGCCGCGGCGGTCGCCGAGCTGGTGGGCGTGGGCCGGCGGGTGCTGGTGGTGACCCCGCACCGCGGCAGCGCTCAGGCGCTGGTGCAGAAGCTCGGCGAGGTGGGGCTCGGCGAGATGGTGCTCGACCTCTACGACGGCGTGGGGGAGCGGACCCGGCTGCTGATGGCGCTGGGAATGTCGCTGGGCAGGGCCACCGTCGCCGCCACTGCCGAGGCCGACGGCGTGGCCGAGGCCGTGACCGCGCTGCGGGAGGTGCGCGACGAGCTGGACGGCGCCGCCGCGGCCCTGCACGCGCCCCGCCAGCCGTGGCAGGTCAGCGCCTACGACGCCATGGTCGCCCTCGCCGAACTGGTGGCCTCGGACCGTCCGCCCCGCACCCGGGTGCGGCTGCCGCAGCAGGTCTGCCTGCGCCTGGACACCGACACCCGCGAGCGGCTGCGCCACGACCTGCGGGCCGCGGCCGAGCTGCGCGCCTTCCAGATCAGCCGCCTCGACACCCGCTGGCTGGACGCCCAGGTCACCTCGCCCGAGGACGCTCAGCAGGCCCTGGACGCCGCCGCCGCGGCGCGCGAGCAGCTGCCGATCGCCCGGACCGCGATGGCCGACCTGTGTGCGGCGGTGGGACTGGCGGGCCCGAGCCAGGCGGCCGACTGGCCGACGGTGCTCTCACTGCTGCTCGACGTGCGCACCAGTCTCGACCTGTTGAGCCCGGCCGCGTTCGAGCTGTCGGACGGCGACCTCGCCGACGACACCCCCGAGGCCGAGGGCACCGGGCCGGACGCCGGCTGGCGGGCCCGCCGGGCGCGGCGGCGGCGCCGGCAGGCGGTCGTGCGACCCGGCACCCAGGTCGAGGACCTGTCGCAGCGACTGCTCGCCGTCCAGCAGCAGCGCCGGCGCTGGGCCGAGCTGGCGATCGACGAGGAGGCCCCACGGGTGCCGCTGGGCCTGGCCGACGCCGAAGCGGCGGTGGGCCGGCTCGAGGCCTCGCTGCAGGTGCTGGCCCCGGTCCTGGCCCCCACCGGCATGCCCGACCTGAGCGGCCTCGACCTGCCCGACCTCGAGCGGGCCCTGCGCGACCTGGCCGAGGACGGCGCCGGGGTGCTCGAGCAGCCGCAGCGCACGGTGCTGCTGCAGCGGCTGCGGGACGCCGGGCTGGCCGACCTGCTCGACGACCTGCGCGAGCGTCACGCCGGTCCCGAGGACGTCGACGGCGAGCTCGACCTCGCCTGGTGGACCTCGGTCCTCGAGACGATCATCAGGGGCGACGCCCGGCTCGCCCGGCACGACCCGCAACGGCTGCGGTGGCTGCTGGACGCGCTGCGCGACCGGCAGGGCGACCTGCGCCGGGCCCGGGCCGCGGCCGTGGTCGCCACCGTCGCCACCCGGGCCGGCGGGGCCGTGGCCGACCATCCCGAGCAGGCCCGATGGCTGCGCGGCGAGGTGCACCGGGCTCATCGCTCGGTGTGGCCCGCCGACCTGTTCCGGGAGGCGCCCGACGTCGTGGCGGCGCTGCGGCCGGTGTGGGTGATGAGCCCCGAAGCCGTCGCCGCGTGCCTGTCGCCGGCCCGGGTGGGAGTGCCGCTGGTGGACGTCGTCGTGATCGACGACGCCTCGCAGGTGGGGCTGCCCGAGGCGGCGGCCGCGCTGGCCCGCGGCAAGCGGCTGCTGGTGGCCGGGGACCGTCGCCGGCTGCCGCCGGCCGCCGGTGGCCCGTCGGTGATCCACGCGCTGTCGTCGCAGTCGAGCTCGCTGCTGCCGGCGGCGGAGCGGGTCTACTGGCACCACCTCGACCGGGACCACCGCTCGCGCGACGGTCGGCTGCTGTGGGGGCTGCGCGACTGCTACCCGCTGCCGTGGCAGCAGGTGCCGGGCGCCGCGCCGACGTCGCCGCTGACCTTCGAGCACGTCATCGAGGGCACCTCGCTGCCGGGGCCCGGCGAGCAGATGGCCGAGAGCGCCGAGGCCGAGGTGCGCCGCGTCGTCCAGCTCGTCGCCCTGCACGCGCTGCGCCGTCCCGGTGAGTCACTGATGGTGGTGACCCTGGGCATGAAGCACGCCGAGCGGATCGAGCAGGCGCTGCAGCAGCAGGCCGAGCTGATGCCGGCCCTGGCCCAGTGGCTCGAGGTGTACCGCTCGGGGCAGCTGCGCGAGCCGTTCCTGGTGCGGCCCATCCACCGGGTCGTGGGGCTCGAGCGGGACGCTGTGATCTTCTCGGTGGGACTGCCACGGACCCCGCACGGGCGGGTGCTGCACCGCTTCGGGGTGCTGGACGGGCGGTTCGGCGAGGCCTGCCTGATCACCGCGCTGTCGAGGGCCCGGCGCCGCACCGTGCTGGTCTGCTGCTTCGACGCCGAGGCGCTGACGCCCGACCGGCTGCGCAGCCCGGGGTCGCAGATGCTGCACGACCTGCTGGCGGGGGCAGCGGACCCACGGCTGCGGGGCGACCACCTCGACCCCTTCGACTACGACCGTCTCGAGCTCGACCGGCCCGCGCCGGAGGCCGGCGGCCCGCAGCGGCTGGCGGCCGACGGCGCCGACGCCCTGGTCGTCGACCTGCGGGAGCGACTCGAGGCGGTGGGCCTGTCGGTGACGTTGAGCCCGCCGGTGCCGGACTGGCCGCTGGCCCTGACCGTGGCCGACCCGGACACCCCGGGGCGACGGGTGCTGGCCGTGGACGTCGACAGTCGCGAGCCCGCCGCCTGCCGGAGCCTGAGCCTGCGCGAGCGCAGCCGCCGTGAGGGGTTCGAGCGGACCGGCTGGACCTACCTGCGGGTCTCGGCGATGGACCTGTTCTGCGACCCGGCGTCCGAGGTCGACCGGATCCGCAACGCCTGGCGGGCGGCCGGGGGCGGTACCGCGGTGCCGCAGCCCACCGGGCCGATCGTGGGGCGGCCCCGCGTGCGTGGCCCGTTCCCCGAGGTGGCACCGGGCCGGCCGGTGACCGAGTACGGCGACGACGAGCTCGAGGCCGTCGCCACCTGGGTGCTGACGGACGGCGTCGCCCGCACCCCCGACGAGCTGGCGACCGCCGTCCGTGAGGCACTGCACCTGCCGCGACGCGGGTTGCAGGTGGAGGTGGCCGTCGGAGGTGCTGCTCGCCGGGTGCTGGACGGCGGTCCGGTGGTCACCCTCGACGGTGCGCTCACGCCGGACCCGCTGGACCTGCCGACCCAGCTCACCCCGGTGGTCGAGGGCGAGGCGTCATGACCGGGACGCCGGAAGCGGCTGCGGGCGAACCCGTTCCGGTGACCGATCCCAGGATCGCTGCGAGTCCGGATCCGGATCCGAAGTCGGCGCCGACGCCGGCACCGCGGTCGGCGCCGCGGTCGGCACCGCAGCCGTCGGAGCCACCGGTGCTGCCCGAGCAGACCAAGGACGACCTGGACGAGGACTACCGGGACCGCCCGCAGGACGACGACGACCGCTTCACCCGGGAGCGCCCACCCCACTGGTAGTCACCCCCCCAACGATGCCGGCGAGTCGAGTTTCGGCTCGACAGTCGCAGCCAGCCTTGAGTTGCGGTTCGACGATGCCGGCGAGAGTCGAGTTCGGATCGACAGTCGCAGTGAGAGTTGAGTTCTGGCTCGATTGCTGCATCGAGAGTCGATTCGCGTTGTCAGGTTTCGGCGTGTCTTCAACGACACCCGACTCTCGATGCGACCTGGCATGCCCTGTCCTCAGAAACGCCAGCGGCCGCCTCACTGAAGGTGAGACGGCCGCTGATGTCGTTCAACCCGCGTCGTTCGAGTCATGTCGTTCAACCCGTGTTGTTCGACTCGTGTCGTTCGAGTGGGTCCTGCGACTCGTGTGGTTGCGGGGCGGGGTGGTGCGGAGTGTCAGTTGCGGGCGCGCAGCAGGTCGCGGATCTCGGTGAGCAGCGCGACGTCGGCAGCGGGTGCCTCTTCGGTGGCCGGCTTGGCGTTGCGCTCCATGATCTTCTTCATCGGGACGACCACGAGGAAGTAGATGACGGCAGCGACGATGATGAAGTTGATAGCTGTCGTGATCAGCGCCGAGAAGTCCATCAGGGTCTTCTCGTTGTTGGCGGCGCCCAGCTGAATGCTGAGGCCCTTGGGACCGTCACCGGCGATCCGGTTGATGATGGGCTGGATGATCTTCTCGGTGAACGAGGTGACGACAGCGCCGAAGGCCACACCGATGACGACCGCGACAGCGAGGTCGACAACGTTGCCCTTCATGATGAAGTCTTTGAAACCCTTGAGCATGGTCTGACTCCGCAGGTGTTGAGCGAGGTGGACCCGGTCGGGCCGCTCGAACGATAACCCAGTGATCACCATTGCGCCCGCCGACGACAGGGCGGCACGCCGGAGGCGGAGCACATCACACGCCGTCTCACTCCAATTGTCACCTTACGAACTCGACTGGCTACAATTGGTCACGGTTTCATCTGATTCTGCGTGCTGAACACCGTCCGCGGCGAACGATCAGGGTCGGAGTGCGACGGTGAGGGCCCGCCCGGCCACCGCGGCCAACCGACGAGCCCCCTCGCCGTCCACGGCCAGGACGACCAAGGCGCCGTCGACGGCGGCGGGAGCGGCGCCGGTGACGGGGTCCGATTCGGCCACGCCGACCGAGGGGGTCGCCAGGACGAGGGCGTCCTCGACGACCAGGGAGCCGGTGGCGCCCCGGGCCGTGGTGGCAGCGTTGTCAGAGGTGAACCCGTCGTCCGGGACCCCGGCCAGCACGTCGAGGCGCCGTCCCGGTCGTACCAGGCCGGCCGGGGCCTCGGACAGTCGCACCGGGACGGCCCGCAGGCCGGGCGGCAGTCCGCGGAGCAGGTCACCGTCGACGGTGCGGACGTCCGTGATCGGCTCACCGCGACGGACCGGAGCCGCCAGCACCCGACCCTGCGGGTGGGGCAGGACGCCGATGGGTACGGTGCCCGCCGGCCAGGTGGTCACCGCGAGGTCGCCCTCCTGCACCTGGTGCCCGGCGGGCAGGTCTGCGGCCACGACGACCACCTGGTCGCCGGTGGGCGCCGCGAACGACGGGGCCAGGTGGACCCCGCCCGCGAAGGCCGCCGCCACCGCGGCGGTCGCGAGCAGCCGGGGGCGGGCTGCCACGGCTCGGCGCCAGGCGCGGCGGGCTCGGCGCCGTCCGCCTGCCGGCCACAGCCGATCGAGCCCGCCGGTCAGGTCGCGGCCGGTCACGGCAGCGGGAACGGCAGCCGCTGTCCGTCGAGTCCGTGCCGGCAGACGCAGTCGTCCTCGGTGGGGGGCAGCGCGGCGACGACGTCGTGCAGCAGCGATCGCAGCACCTCGACCCGCTCGGCGAACATGGCCATGACCTCGCCGTGGGTGACGCCGGTGCCGGCCTCGACCCCGGCGTCCAGGTCGGTCACCACCGCCAGGCACGAGTAGCACAGGGCCAGCTCGCGGGCGAGCGAGGCCTCCGGCATGCCGGTCATGCCCACCAGGTTGCCGCCGGTGGCCGCGTGCCAGCGTGACTCGGCGCGCGAGGAGAACCGGGGGCCGTTGACCACGACCAGGGTGGCACCGTCGCGCAGGTCGACCCCGGCGCGGGCAGCCGAGCGCAGCGCCGCCTGCCGGCCCCGCTCGCAGTAGGGATCGGCGAACGGCACATGCACGACGGCGCCCTCGTCGTCGTAGACGGTTCGCTCCCGCCCCCAGGTGCGGTCGATGACCTGGTCGGGCGACACCAGGGAGCCGGCCGGGATGTCGGCCTGCAACGACCCGACCGCGCAGGCCGCCACCACCTGGCGGACGCCGAGGGAGCGCAGGGCCCATAGGTTGGCCCGGTAGTTGACCCGGTGCGGCGGGTGCCGATGGTCGTGACCGTGGCGGGGCAGGAAGGCGACGCTGCGCCCGGCCACCTGAGCCAGCACCGGGGGGTCGCTGGGCGGCCCGAACGGGGTCGTCACCTCGACGGTGACGGCGTCGGTCAGCCAGGAGTACAGGCCTGACCCGCCGATCACACCGATCTCGGCGCGGGGGCCGTCGCTGGGCTGGGCAGGGCTCGGGGCGCTGGAGTCGGTCACGGGACGACGCTACCCACTTCCACCCGGACCGGCCGCGGAGTCCGGGCCGGGCTGTGGACGACCGAACGCCCGCCGTCACCTGGGGACGAGACGCGGTGACCGCCAGGCCGGGACGACGGGCGGGGGCTCAGGTGGTGACGGTCAGGTGGTGACGGTCAGGGGTGACGGTCAGGGGTGACGGTCAGGTGGTGGCTGGGGCCGGCTTGGCGGCAGGCTTCGAGCCGGATCCGTTGCTCGAGCTGCCGTTGCCGGAGCCGCCGCTGCCTGACCCGCCGCTGCCTGACCCGCCGCTGTCGGAGCCGCCGCTGCCCGACCCGCCGGACGTCGACCCGCCGGACGTGCCCGACGAGCTCGACCCGTCACCACCGGAGCCGCTCGACGACCCGCTGCCGGAGCCGGTGTCCGAGCCGCTCGAGGCGGACTCGCCCGAGCTCGACGAGGAGCTGTCGGAGGCCGGGATGCCGGTGCCGGACTCCTTGCCGGAGGAGCGGGAGTCGGTGCGGTAGAAGCCGGACCCCTTGAAGACGATGCCGACCGAGTTGAAGAGCTTGCGCAGCTTGCCGTGGCACTGCGGGCACTCGGTGAGCGAGTCGTCCGAGAACGACTGCACGATCTCGAACCGGTGGTCACATGCGGAGCACGCGTAGGCGTACGTGGGCACGCTTCTCCTCCTGAGGGGCACGGCCGGACGGCCGACGGAACAACGTGGCATAGCGGATGACAGGTAGCACTCTACGGCTGAGAGTGCCAACCCCAGTCCTCGCCCGGTCTTCCCCAGGGGTCAGCGACCCAGGGGTCAGGTGAGTCGCAGGCAGCGGCGGGGCGTGACGACGGCGTCCACGCGGTGGTCGTGCCGCTGGGCGGGCACCGGCTCGACGGCGGCGTCCAGCACCTCGCCGTCGAAGACGAGCGCGAAGACGGGGACGCCGGGGCGGGCCAGGGGCAGGGCCCGGTCGTAGTAGCCGGCCCCCTGGCCCAGACGCAGTCCCAGGGTGTCGACCGCCAGGGCGGGGATCAGCACGAGGTCGGCCAGGGCGATCCCGGCGGCGCCGAGCCGGGGTCCGGTGGGTTCACCGCCGCCGAGTCGGGTCGTCGGGCGCAGCGGCCCCTCGTCGACCGCCCAGTCCAGCTGTCCCTTGCCGAGCACGATCGGCAGCAGGATCCGGATCCCGGCCGCCGACAGGGCCGCTCGCAGCGGGGCGGTGCCGGGCTCGTTCGGCATCGAGTCGTACAGGGTCACGCAGCGGGACGCCGCCACCTCGGGCAGCTCCATCACCCGGTCGGCCAGCAGCCAGGCGTCGGCGTCGCGGTCGAGCGCCGGACGGCGACCCCGCTCGGCCCGGACCCGCGCCCGCAGGGCGGCCTTCGCCGTCGCGACGTCGACGTCATTCGTCCGGGTGACCAGCAGATCGTCCGTCGCGGCCGTCCGAACCCGTACCATCATCCGAACCCCCGCAACTGTGCGTAATCGCGACGCTCCGTACAGTTGCACTCACAGGGGGTGCGCCGCTGTAATCCATCGTGCCACGCTCGGGCCCGCAGGTGGTCCCCGCCCGGTGTCAGGTTCCACCGTCCGGTCCTGGCGACAGGGTCGAGCAGTCCAGGAGGTTCGGGTGTCGTTGCGGTCACGGCTGGCGCTGGTGGTGGCGCTCGCGATGACCGGACCGCTACTGGCGGCCTGGGTCGCCGTGGGTGTCGTCGTGCCCCGGGCCCGTGCGGCAGCCACCACCGACCGGCTCGACCGTGACGCGGCCACCGCCGCCGCCGTCCTGGGCGACCGGTGCGCGGCCGTCGGTGAGGCGGCCCGGTCGCTGGCCACCGACCTCGGCCGCTCGGGCCATGCCCCCGATCTCGTGGCGGCCGCGCTGCAGCGTCGTCCGGGGTCGACCGCCGCAGTGGTCGGTCCACACGTCGGCGGGGCGGACCCGCGGGGGGTGCTGGTGCTCGGGCCCGAGGCCACCACCCTCGCCGCGCTCGACCCCGCGACGCTGACGGGCCTGTCGTGCAGCCGCGACTCGTCGTTGCCGGCGGCCCTGACGACCGGTTCGGCGAGTGTTGCCGAGAGCGCGACGGTCGTGGCCCCCGACGGCGCCGTGGCGGCGACGGTGGTGCTGGCCGAGTCCTGGCGCACCGCCGACCTGGTCGACCTCGTCGCTCGTTACCATCTCGCAACCGACCTCTCGGTGCTGGCCACGGACGGCACGGTGCTGGCCACCACGACTGCGACCTCCGGCGGCGACGGTCGGCGTCCGAGCTCTCCGGTGGCGGTGTCCGGCGGGCCGTACCGGGTCGTGGCCCTCACCCGGGCCGACGACGCCGGGTGGCAGACCAGGCTGCTGCTGCTGACCAGCGCGGCCTGGCTGGTGCTGATGGCCGCGGCACTGCTGCTCGCCCGCCGGATCACCGCGCCGCTGGTGCGGCTGACGGCCGCCGTGGGCCCGCCCGGGGACGGCGGGCACGACGAGGTGGTCACTCTGGCCGCGGCCTTCGATGCCATGACCGAGCAGCTGGGCGCCACCGTCGTCCAGCTGCAGGACCGCCGTGACGTGCTCGCGCAGACGTTCGAGCAGTTCGGGGAGGCCCTCGGCAACACCCACGACCTGGACGCCCTGCTGCGGATCGTGGTCGAGTCCGCCCGGCGGGGCGGCCGGGCGGCGGTGGGGGTGGCCCTGCTCGGCGAGGACGGCGACCACCTCGAGGAGCGGGTGGCCTGCCTGCCCGACGAGCCGGCGGGCCCGCCCGGTGCCGTGCGGGTGCTCGACGACCTGGCGGTGCTGGCGGCCCGTTCGGTGCGGGCCGGGCGCCCGGTCACGGCCGAGCTGGCGGCGGCGGGACCGGCACTGGCGGTGCCGATGCGCAGGGGACGCGCTGGTCGGCGCTCTCGCGCTGGGTCGCGTCGCCGGCCAACCCGGGTTCGAGCCGGACGCCGAGCAGGCGGTGGTGGCGCTGGCCACCCACGCCGGTACCGCGGTCGCCAACGTGCGGGAGCACCTCGAGGCGCAACGGCTGTCGGTCACCGACTCGATGACCGGGGTGGCCAACCATCGACACCTGCTGCTGACCCTTGCCCGCGAGGTCGAGCGGGCGCACCGGTTCGCCCGGCCGCTGTCGGTCCTGATGCTCGACCTCGACCACTTCAAGGGCGTCAACGACAGCTACGGCCACGCCTTCGGCGACCTGGTGCTGCGCGAGTTCGCGACCCGGCTGCAGAGCTGCCTGCGAGAGGTCGACCTGGTCGCCCGCTACGGCGGGGAGGAGTTCGCGCTGGTGCTGCCCGAGACCGGCATCGAGGGGGCCGAGGCGGTCGCCGTCCGGATCGGCCGTGCCGTGCGGCAGCGACCGTTCACGGGTCTGGGCTTCGAGCACCACGTCACCGTCTCGGTGGGGATCTCGGGGTACCCGCACCACGGGCTGCTGGCGGCCGACCTGTTGCGGGCCGCCGACGACGCCCTCTACCAGGTCAAGCGGGACGGCCGGGACGGCTACGCGGTCGTCGGCGTCCACCCCACGGTCACCTGACCGTACGGATGAGTTTCGCTGCTCGACTCAGTCCGGTGACCGGAAGCGCCGATAACCTCCTCACTGTTGATCGATATCCGAAATGGTTCGATACGAGGAGTTGAGTGAGATGACCGACGTGTTGACCGCATCGGTGGCGCAGCCGGCCACCGCAGCGAACCCCGCCGGAGGCGACGTGAACCCGACCGCGATCACCAAGGCCGTGATCCCGGCCGCCGGCCTCGGTACCCGCTTCCTGCCGGCCACCAAGGCCACCCCCAAGGAGATGCTGCCGGTCGTCGACAAGCCGGCGATCCAGTACGTGGTCGAGGAGGCGGTCGCCGCCGGGCTCTCCGACGTCCTCATGATCACCGGGCGGAACAAGCGGTCCCTCGAGGACCACTTCGACCGCGCCTGGGAGCTCGAGGAGGCCCTGGAGGCCAAGGGCGACATGAACCGGCTGGCGCGGGTGCGCAAGTCGAACGTGCTCGCCGACATGCACTACACCCGCCAGGGCGACCCTCGCGGGCTGGGCCATGCGGTGCTGTGCGCCGCCCAGCACGTGGGTGACCAGCCGTTCGCGGTGCTGCTGGGCGACGACCTGATCGACAGCCGGGACGCCCTGCTGGCGCCCATGATCGAGGTGCAGCAGCGCACCGGTGGCTCCGTCGTGGCCCTCATGGAGGTGCCGCGGTCGCAGGTCAACCTCTACGGGTGCGCGGCCGTCGAGGCCACCGACTCCAGCGACGTCGTGCGGATCACCGGCATGGTCGAGAAGCCCGACCCCGCCGACGCCCCCAGCAACCTCGCCGTGATCGGCCGCTACGTGCTGCACCCGCGGGTGTTCGACGTGCTGCGCTCCACCCCGCCCGGCCGAGGCGGCGAGATCCAGCTCACCGACGCGCTGCAGACCCTGGCGGTCAGCGAGGGCGAGGGCAGCGGCGTCTACGGCGTGATCTTCCGCGGTCGGCGCTACGACACCGGTGACCGCCTCGACTACCTCAAGGCCGTCGTCCAGCTCGCCTGCGACCGCGACGACCTGGGCCCGGACCTGAAGGCCTGGCTGCGGGAGTACGTGCCCACCCTCGACTGACGGCTGGCCGGTGGGTCTGGCCGGCGGTGGGTCGAGGGCGTCCTACAGTGACGACGTGGTCGATTCCCTGATACCGGTCGAGGCCCACCTGCAGCGCTGCCTGTCGTTGGTGGCCCCGCTGCCGCCCCGCCGGGTGCCGGTGCTGCAGGCCCTCGGTGCGGTGCTGGCCGAGGACGTCGACGCCACCCTGACGCTGCCGTCGTTCGTGAACGCCTCGATGGACGGCTACGCCGTGGTCGCGGCCGACGTGGCGTCGGCGTCGCACGGCGCGCCGGTGGTGCTGCCGGTGCACGGCGACGTGGCGGCCGGGCTGACTGTCGCCCGCACCCTCGCGCGCGGCACCACGGTGCGGATCATGACGGGTGCCCCGATGCCGCTGCCCCCGGAGGGGGTCGAGCCGCAGCAGCTGGCCGTGGTACCGGTCGAGTGGACCGACGGCGGGCTCGACCGCGTCTCGATCACCCGGGCGCCCGACCCCGGCGCCTACCTGCGCTGGCCGGGGGAGGACGTGCGCGAGGGGGATCGGCTGCTGACCGCCGGCACTCGGCTGACCTCGCGCCGGCTGGGCCTGCTCGCGGCGCTCGGCCACGCCGACGTGCTGGTGCACCCGGCCCCGCGGCTGCTGGTGGTCTCGACCGGCAGCGAGCTGGTCGCTCCCGGTCAACCCTTGGGGTTCGGGCAGATCTACGAGTCCAACGGGGTCGCGCTGACCGCCGCCGGGCTCGAGGCGGGTGCCGACGCCGTCCATGCCGGGTCGGTGCCGGACGACGAGGACGGCGTGATCGCCGCGTTGCGCGCCGCCGCCGAACAGGCCGACCTGGTGGTGACCAGTGGCGGGGTCTCGGCCGGTGCCTACGACGTGGTCAAGGCCGGCCTGCTGCGCATGGGCGGGGTGCGCTTCGACAAGGTGGCGATGCAGCCGGGCATGCCGCAGGGGGCCGGGGTGCTGGCCGGGGTGCCGATCGTCACCCTGCCGGGCAACCCGGTCAGCTCGACGGTCTCGTTCGAGGTGTTCGTGCGGCCCATGATCGGGGTGTTGTCGGGCCGGGGCCCGATCTCGCTGCCCCGCCGCGTCGCCACGGTGGGAACGGCCTGGCGCTCGCCCGTCGGCAAGCGTCAGTTCGCCCGGGCGGTGCTGGACGGCGACACCGTGCACCCCGTCGGTGGCCAGGGCTCGCACCTGGTGGCCGACCTGGCCCAGGCCACCTGCCTGGCCGTCGTGCCCGAGCCGGTGGGTGACGTCGAGGTCGGCATGACGTTGGACTGCCTTCTGCTGCAACCGGAGTCGGCATGAACGAGCGCCTGACGCACGTCGACGCCCGCGGCCAGGCCCGCATGGTCGACGTCTCGGCCAAGGCGGTCACCGCCCGCCAGGCCTCGGCCGCCGGGCGGGTGCTGTGCACCCCGCAGGTGGTGGCGCTGCTGCGCGGCGAGGGCGTGCCCAAGGGTGACGCCCTCGCGGTCGCCCGGCTGGCCGGCATCCAGGCTGCCAAGCGGACGCCCGACCTGATCCCGCTGGCGCACCCGATCGCCGTGCACGGCGTGGTCGTCGAGCTGGACGTCGTCGAGACCGGCGTCGAGATCGTCGCCACGGTGCGCACGGCCGATCGCACCGGCATCGAGATGGAGGCGCTGACCTGCGTCTGTGTCGCCGCCCTGGCGCTGATCGACATGATCAAGGCGGTCGACCGGCACGCCCGGATCACGGACGTGCGGGTGACCGCCAAGAGCGGCGGCCGCTCCGGTGACTGGCGCGAGGGCCAGCCCGAGGCCCGGCCCGAGCCTGACGGCCGGCCCGACGGCCGGCCCGGCGGCGAGGCGTCGTGAGGGCGCTGGTGGTGACCGCCTCGAACCGGGCGGCCGCCGGGGTCTATGCCGACCGGGGTGGTCCGATCCTGGTCGAAGGCCTGCAGCAGATGGGTTTCCAGGTCGACGGCCCGGTCGTGGTGCCGGACGGCGACCCGGTCGGCGCTGCGCTGCGGCAGGCCGTGGCCGACGGCTACGACGTGGTGCTGACCACCGGGGGCACCGGGTTGTCACCGTCAGATGCGACCCCCGAGCAGACCCGCCCGCTGCTCGATCGTGAGGTGCCCGGGATCGCCGAGGCGCTGCGCGCCTACGGGGTGGCGCACGGCGTCGCGTCGTCCATGCTCTCGCGTGGGCTGGCCGGGCTCGCCGGGCGCACCCTGGTCGTCAACCTGCCGGGCTCGCCCGGCGGCTGCCGGGACGGCGTCGCCGTCCTGCGTGAGGTGCTGCCGCACGCCGCAGCCCAGGTGCGTGGTGAGGACCACCCCACCACGCACCCGGGCTGACGTGCCGGCGACGTCGGGTCAGGCGGCGGTCACCGGTACCGGCACCGCCGAGGTGTTGCCGGCCCGGTCCCGGGCCCGCACGGTGAAGGTCGAGCCGGCCAGCGACGCCAGCAGGTCGACACTCCAGGTGGTGCCGGTGCCCCACGACGTGGTGCGGACGACGGCGTCACCGGCGTAGACGTCGTAGGCCATCGAGACGGCCTCGCTGCTGCCGGTCCAGCGCACGTGGATCGTGCCGTCGACGTTGGTGGAGGCCGCCAGGTCGGCCGGGGTCGTCGGCGCCGTGCTGTCGGTCCGGCAGAACCGTGCGAAGCCGCCCGACTTCTGCCACACCCCGGCCGTCGACTTGGTGGTCAGGTCGTCGCCGCCGGCCCACAGGCACCCGTTGGTGTCGACCAGCAGCGCCCACGGTCCGCGGACCGCGCGGGTGGTCATCTGCGGCAGGAACGAGGCGATCTGGCGACCGGTCGTGGCGTCGTAGGCAGCGACGTAGCGCATCGAGTCGATGTCGTCGAAGGTGGTCGGGGCCGGGTAGGCCCGGCCGTCACCGTAGTTGTTCGACAGGATGCAGTGGCAGGAGCCGTAGACCACGTTGCCGTCGACCGCCGAGGCCTGGAAGTCGCCGCCGGTGCCGGCGTCGCTGCGGGTGATGTTGCCCCGAAGCAGCCCGAAGCTCGCCCGGTCGTACATGAAGAATGAGTGCTCGGCGCCGCCCAGCCAGAACCGGTCGCCGATCTCGATGCCGGTCTGCTGGTACTGACGCGGGCGGGTACCCGTGCTGGGGACCCAGGCCGGCAGCCCCGGGACGACGCGGGCGGTGGCGTCGGTGGTGACCGGCACGAACCGCTGCGCCCAGGTGGCGCCGTCGTTCATGGTGCTCATGAAGCCGCCGTAGTAGACCCGGCCACCGTCGTTGGCCTTCGCCACGAAGATCGGGGTGCCGTCGAAGCCGGGGTTCCATTTCGGCGTCAGGAGTGCCCGTGGCGATGTTGAGCCGGGCACCACCCTTGGCGTAGATGTAGCTGGAGGTGCCGCCGGCGATGTGGCTGAACTTGCCGCCCAGGTACAGCGTCTGGCCGATCAGGTCCATGCCGGTGACGGTGCCGGGGGTGATCGTGGTGACCTTGGTGGTCGCGTTGGTCGAGCGCTGCTGCAGGATCACCTTCTGGGTGGGGTCGACCACCCCGGTCGTCGGGTCGAGCTCGACGAAGCCGGCGTGGGCGACACCGTTGACGGTCGTGAACTCACCGCCGACCGCCAGCTTGCCGTTCGGCAGGGCCTTGAGCGCGTTGACCTTGCCGTTGAACGTCGGCAGGAACGTCGGCACGAAGGCGCCGGTCGCCACGTCGAATGCGGCCAGGTAGGCCTGAGCCCTGGTCGCCACCGGCGAGTACAGGTCGACCTGGGCGAAGTTGCCACCGACGTACATGGTCGAGCCGATCTGGGCGAAGGAGCGCACCTCGGTGTCGCGCTCGGTGGTGAACCCGTTCGCCAGACCGCTGACCCCGGCCGGCTGGGCGGCGGCCAGGCTCGAGGCGACGGCGGTGACGGTCTGCGCAGGGACGCCGGCGGCGACGGAGGTGAGGCTCAGGTCGGCCCAGCGCACCTTGGGTCGCAGGTACACCTGCGCGAAGCCGATGGGGTGCCCGCCGTTCGTGGGCGACCAGAGGTAGCTGGTGGCGGCGGAGGAGCCGTTCACGCTGATGCCGTAGGCGAAGCCCGGCTTGTTGGTGTTGCTGGTGTTCTTCGTGGTGTTCAGGTTGCGCAGGAGGTTGTCGCTCGCGACGTTGGCCGTGGTGCCGCCCGCGACCGAGAAGCCGCTGAAGGTGGTGGTGGCCAACGGGTAGCCGCCGTTGATCGCCCAGTGCCAGGTGCCGAACCGCGAGGGGTGCATCCGCACCTCCTGCCACGAGGTGCCGGCCACGTTGGCGGCCCGGCGCACCCGGATGCCGTCCGGCAGGGCGGCGACGTTGCCGCCGTCGAGCAGGCCGTTGACCGTGCTGCCGGTGAGCAGCTTGGGGGCGAAGGCCGCCGTGCCCAGGCGGACGGCGGAGACCTCGGAGGCGCTGCCCTGACCGTCCTGCAGGAACGACCAGCCCTCACGGCCGCGGCCGACGAGCACCCACCCGCCGCCGTCCATGCTCATGTCGCAGAAGAACTGCTGCGGGTAGCCCAGCGTCGGGGTGTAGAGCCAGAACAGGCCGTCGACGGCGGCCGGGTTGGTCTGCTTGACGTCCCAGCACGACGCGCAGGGCCGTCGCGGCGCTCAGGCCGTCCCGTGCCGGTGCGGCCTGGGCGCCGGAGCCGGGGACCAGGACCGTGGCTGCCGCCACGGCAGTGGCGGTCAGGCTGAGCAGGATGCGGTGGCGCATGTGCCGTCCTCGGGTTAGATGGCCGTCGGTGCTGGTCAGGATCGGGCGCCGATCCAGTCGTTGCCCGGTCGACCAGGTGCAACTGTCGGTCACGCTCTGTTCAAATGGTGCTAGTGGAAGTGGCTGCAGCCGAGGGCTCGCGTAGCGGATCACCCCCATGGGTGCACCGGATTCACTCGCACGGAGTCACGGCCGGGCGAATCCCTTGATCGGTCGCGATCGGCCCGGTCACAGGAAGTGACAGACTTCGGCCACGAACAGAGCAACGAGGGGGCGACGTCGATGACGGAAACGCGAGCGGGACGGGCGGTCGGCCTGGCCCGTCGAGCTGCGGTCCGGGCGGGTGGGGCTGCGGCCGCTGCGCCGCCGGGACGCCCGGCTGTGGCGGCCGTCCGCGTCGGCCAACGCCGGCTGGCTGACGCCGTGGGAGGCCACTCATCCCGACTCCGCCGAGGCGACGCCGAGCTTCACCCAGATGGTGCGGCTGTTCAAGCGGGAGGCGCGAGCAGGCCGGATGCTGCCGTTCGTCATCACCTACGACGACCGGCTGGTCGGGCAGATCAACGTCTCGGGGATCACCTGGGGCTCGCTGCGGTCCGGGCATGCCGGCTACTGGGTCGACCAGCGGGTGGCGGGGCGGGGGATCGTGCCCACGGCGTTGGCGATGGCGACCGACCACTGCTTCCAGGTCGTGGGCCTGCATCGACTCGAGGTGAACATCCGGCCCGAGAACGGACCGAGCCTGAGAGTGGCCCACAAGCTGGGTTTCCGCCCCGAGGGGCTGCGCAAACGGCTGCTGCACATCGACGGCGCCTGGCGGGACCACCTGACGTTCGCGCTCACGGTCGAGGACGTGCCGCAGGGCCTGATGACCCGCTGGCGTTCGCTCGAGGCGGACCTGCACGAAAGCCGCGGATCGTCATCTTCCGGGCCGCCGTCACACCAGTCTCAGGAGTCGTCACCTGACTCGTGAGCGACACACCCTTGACGGTGCGTGAAGGGTGTCGGGTACGACGCCTACCGTCGTGGACATGCCCCCGCCGAGTTCGCTGATCTTCGTGGCGATTGTCGTTGCCTGGGGCGCCTACTTGCTGCCCCGTTGGGTCTCTCGGCGTGATGCCCTCGGGCAGGCCCGAGGGTTGGACCGGTTCTCGAGCGGCCTGCGGGTGCTCGACCGCCGAGGTCGCCGTCCGGCCGGCCCGTCGACCACCGCGCTGCTGACCACCACCCGCCGGGTGTCCGCCGAGCCGGCGGCGACCCCCGGGTTCGACGAGATCGTGGCCGTGCGCGGTGTCACCGTGGCCGACCGGGCCAGAACGGCCACGGTGACCGCTGCTCGTCGCCGCAAGCGGGTACTGACGTTCTGCCTGCTGACGGCGGTGGCCGGCTGGACCGCCTTCGGCCTCGAGCTGGTGTCCTGGCCGGTGGCAGCCGCGGCCGCGGTTCTGCTGCCGGTCGACCTGGTGGCCCTGGTGGTCTCGGCCCGGGCCCGTGCCGCGCGGCGTCGCCGGGCCGCACGGGCTGTGGCCCGGGAGGTCGCGCTGCGCCGACCAGCTGGCGGCAGGTGCACGAGCAGCAGGAGGTCGCCGAGCGTGCCGTGCTGCACCGCCCGGCGCTGGACGCCCGAGATCGACCGGGACGCCGACACCGCCGAGCTCGACCTGCGCCCCCTGATCAGCGCGACCGCCGCGGCCGCGCCCTCGGCGTTGGCGGCGACGGCACCGGCGTCGGCTTCGGTTCCGCCGCCGCCGTGGCCGGTCGACCTGGCCGACGGGGTGCTGCTCGACGACGGACCGGTCGCGACGGGCTCGATCCCGGTCTGGGCCATGATGACGGCCGCGGCAGCTGCGGCTGCGAGCGCGACCCCCGGCGGTGCGGTCGAGACCGCGCCCGGGTGGCCGCAGGTGGAGCGGCGGGTGCGGGACCGTCGGGCCTTGCGGCGCCCGACCGCCGACCGACGCGCCGCCGAGAACGTCGGCACCGGCCGCCGGCTGGCGGCGGTCGACCAGGTCGAAGGCTCGTGGCAGCCGGTCGCCGTTCCGCTGCCGACCTACACGATGAAGTCGCAGGCGCCCCGCGCCAGCTCCACGCGCGGCGCGGACGGCGTCGAGCCCGAGGTAGCGGTGCGCCCGGGCGTGGCCCGGCCATGGGTTCCCGAGCGTCCCGGTGGCGAGGCGGTCGACCTGGATGAGGTGCTGGCCCGCCGTCGCGCCGTCAACGGCTGACAGTGTCTTCCGGCTCGGGCCAGGCGCGATGCTAGGCTCTCTCCGCGTTCCATGGGGCTGTGGCGCAGTCCGGTAGCGCACCTCGTTCGCATCGAGGGGGTCAGGGGTTCGAATCCCCTCAGCTCCACCATGGACACGGACGAAGGCCCCCGCGCCCACAGGGCGAGGGGGCCTTCGTCCTGCCCATGATCAGGCTCAGTGATTCGAGGAGGAGCCGCGAGGCACGAGCGGCGACGGGGTCCCCTCAGCTCCGTCGGGCCCACGATCACGCGCTGGCAGTCATGATCAGTGACCTTGGTCTCGACGGCGACCGCCGGCTTGGCTGACGCTGTGCGACTTCTGCATGACATTCTGGCGAGGTGAATACTCCGAACGGGTGGTACCGGTGATCGAGCGTGAGTCCTGGGTGCCTGAGGGCCTCGACCTGAGCAAGCCGAGCGCGGCCCGGGTCTACGACTACTACCTGGGCGGCTTCCACAACTTCGCGGTCGACCGTGAGATGGCCCAGCAGGCGATCGCGATGTGGCCTGAGCTGCCGATGATCATGCGGGCGAACCGGGCCTTCCTGCGTCGAGCCGTCACGGGACTGGTCGAGGAGGGGGTGCGGCAGTTCCTCGACATCGGCTCGGGTATCCCGACCGTGGGCAGCGTGCACAGCGTCGCCGGGGCGCTCGCGCCCGGCTGCCGCACGGTCTACGTCGACATCGACCCGGTGGCGGTGGCGCACAGCCGCGCCATCCTCGGCGACGTACCGCGGCACCGGGGTGGTGATGGCCGACATGCGACGGCCGGACGACGTCCTCACCGACCCGGCCCTGCTCGAGGTGCTCGACCTGTCGCAGCCGGTCGCCGTCCTGATGATCGCTCTGCTGCACTTCGTCGGGGACGACGCCGAGCCCGCCGCGACCATCCGGGCCTACCGCGACGCCCTGGCGCCGGGCAGCTACCTGGCGGTCTCGCACGCCGCGCACGACTTGCTGCCCGAGGAGCAGGCCACCTCGCACCAGGCCCTCTACCGGCGTACCGCCTCGCCGATGACGATGCGCAGCAGAGACCAGGTGCAGCGGCTTCTTCGAAGGGTTCGACCTGCTCGAGCCGGGCCTGGTCGAGCTCGACGCCTGGCGCCCGGACCCCGACGAGCCGGCCCGGCGCACCCGTGCCCCGCCTGGGCCGCCGTGGGACGGGTCAGCAGCTATGGGACGGGAGCAGGTAGTGGGAGAGGTCGAGCGCCGGTTGCCGGGCCTGGTCACTGAGGCCCAGGTCTCGGCCGAGGCCGCCGAGAGGGCCGGCGCCGGCGGTGCGCCCAACTGCTGGCCGCCGACCGGCTGACCAGCGCGGTCGCCCTGCAGGGCACCGTGATGCGGCTGATCGACGCCTGGCCGCCCGGAGGGTTCCCGGGCCGGGATGCGCCACATGGTGGGCGCCGCGGTCGCCGAGCACACCGCCGCCGTCCAGACGCCAGCTGCTCGACCAGCAGGAGGCGATCCACCGCGCGGCCATCCAGGCCCGGGCGGGCGCCGAGAAGGCGCTGCGCGCCAGCGAGGCCCGGTTCCGGGCGCTGTTCGCCGACGCCGCCGTGGGGATCGGGATCGGCGACATGCGCGGCCAGATCCTCGAGGCGAACGCCTGCCCTGCAGAGCATGCTCGGCTACTCGCTGCCCGAGATGCGGCCAGCGGACGGTCGGCGACTTCATGCACCCGAGGACGCCCCCACGTCTGGGCCGACTACGAGGCGCCTGTGGCGGGTAAGCGGGACTCGTTCCAGACCGAGAAGCGGTTCTGGCACAAGAGCGGTCGGGTGATCTGGACCAACCTGACGGTCTCGCTGATCCGCGACGACGAGGGCCGGCCCTCGCTGCAGGTGGCGGTGATGCAGGACGTCACCTCGCGCTACCGGCTGCAGGAGCGGCTGCGCCACGCGGCCACCCACGACCCGCTGACCGGGCTGCCGAACCGCACCCTGTTCCTGGAGCGGCTGGCCGAGGTCACCAGCTCGCCGCCGCCCGGGCACCGGGTGGGGCTGTGCTTCGTCGACCTCGACGGCTTCAAGATGATCAACGACTCCCGGGGGCACCTGGTCGGTGACCGGCTGCTGGGCGCGGTCGCCCGACGGTTGACCGAGGTCGTGGCCGACGACCGAGGGCCTGCTGGCGCGCCTGGGCGGCGACGAGTTCGTGGTCCTGCTCGGCGGTCGGCACGGCAGATCGAGCCGGTCGCGCTCGCCGACCGGCTGCTGGCCTCGTTCCACCAGCCGTTCCTGCTGCCCGACGAGCAACCGATCTCGGTGCGGGCCAGCATCGGGGTGGTCGAGCTGCCGGCCGACACCGCCGACGCCGAGGCGCTGCTGCAGGCCGCCGACCTGGCGCTGCACGCCGCCAAGGAGGACGGCAAGGACCGGGTGGCCACCCACGACCCCGGCCGCACCTCGCAGCAGCTGACCCGGTTCACGGTGGCGCTGGGGCTGCCGGGGGTGATCGAGCGGGGCGAGCTCACGGTCGCCTACCAGCCGATGATCCGGCTGCAGGACGGCGCACTGCACGGCGTCGAGGCGCTGCTGCGGTGGCAGCACCCGGTGCTGGGCGACCTGCGCGCCGTCCATGTTCGTGCCCATCGCCGAGGACAGCCGCGCGATCGTGGCGATCGGCCGCTGGGTGCTGCACGAGGCCTGCCGCACGCTGCTCGGAGGACCGCTGGCCGTCGGTGAACATCAACGTCTCGATGCGTCAGCTCTACAGCCCGACGTTCGTCGACGAGGTGCGAGCAGGCCTGCGCGAGAGCGGGATCGCGCCGCACCGGCTGCGCTTCGAGGTCACCGAGAGCGTGATCATGAACAGTGACGACCCGGGGCCGATCACCGCGCTGCGGGCGATCGCCGATCTGGGGGTCCTGGTCGTGATGGACGACTTCGGCACCGGCTACTCCAACCTGGCGGCCCTCGGGCGGCTGCCGCTGCACGAGCTCAAGCTGGCCGGCACGTTCCTGGAGTCGGTCGACGGGGACTACCTGGACGAGCGACCGGCGGACCTGCGGATCCTGGGCACGGTGGTCGAGCTGGCGCACAACCTGGGACTGACCGTGACCGCCGAAGGCGTCGAGACCACGGCACAGGACCGGTGGATCCGTCAGCTCGGGCTGCGATGTCGGGCAGGGCTGGCACTACGCCTCGGCCGCCCCGCTGCCGCTGTAGACGGTGGCGCTCGCCGCCCGCGGCGAGCTGCGATGGTCGGGCGGGAGCACCACCCGATCGCGGCCCAGCCGCTTGGCGGTGTAGAGCAGCTCGTCGGCCTCGTCGATCAGGTGCCAGAACGGTTCGTGGACGCCACCGTCCTCGTCGTGCGCCGGCGATCGCCGTCCAGACGCCCGCCGACGCTGACGGTCGCCGGGAAGTGGCGCAGCTCCTCGCCGATGCGGGCGTGCAGCCGGGTCGCGATCTCGCGCAGCTCGTCGCGCGGAGCCACGCAGACCACGACGAACTCCTCGCCGCCGAGCCGTGCGATCGCGTCCCCGGTGCGGATCTCGTGGCGCAGCACGTGCACAGTGCCCCGCAGCACCGTGTCACCGACGCCGTGGCCCTGGGAGTCGTTGATGACCTTGAAGTGGTCGACGTCCAGCATCGCCACGGCCAGTCCCTGCCCGGCCTCGCGCGCCGCCCGCAGCAGCCCGTCGAGGGAGGTGGCCAGCCCGCGCCGGTTGAGGATGCCGGTCAGCGGGTCGGTCAGCGCGGCCAGGCGCTGCTGGTCGAAGCTGGCCCGCAGGCGGCGCCGGAACATCAGCACGCCCAGTGCGGCGCTGGAGTTGCCGAACAGCTGGCACAGCATCACGTTGAGGATCAGGATCACCGGCTCATGGCCGTAGGCGAGCATCAGGACGGCGCAGAGGTTGGCCAGCGCCACCTGCGCGGCCAGCTGCCAGGCCGAGCAGTACACGGCGGACAGCACCGTCGGCAGCACGAAGATCGAGATCGAGGCCAGGGACGCGCTGGGGGTGGCGATCACCGACGTGATCAGCGGGGCTGGCGATGTCGGCGCCCAGGCACACCGGGAACAACCAGGTCGTGGTCAGGCCGAACCGGCCGATGGCCAGCCCTCCGATCCAGACCACGGTGCCGATGGCCATGACGACGACGTCCGGGGCCCGCTCCCGCTGACCATGAACCCGGGGATGAACGCGACCGTCCAGCACAGGGCGCCGCCGAAGGCCATGGCGAAGAGCAGCATGTTCTTCGACGGCTGCTCGTCGGCGTGGCCGAGCTCGTGGTGGGCGATCGACACCTTCACCTGTCGGCGCGGACCGCTCGCTCCTGAAGCGCCAGGTCACTGCTGACGGGTCAGATCCAGCTGGGCAGCCACATCCGGTCGGACCAGTCGTTGTACGAGATCCGTTGCGCCGACCACACCGGGTAGAAGAACGCGAAGGCCAGGACCACGAGCAGCACGATGCACCCCGCCGCCACGCCGCCGTAGAGGCGACGGTTGGGCGAGGCGTTCCGCGGTCCTATCAGCAGGCCCAGCACGTAGGTCAGGGCCAGGACGACATAGGGCACGAAGGCCACGGAGTAGAACGTGAACACGGTGCGCTGCTGGTAGAGGAACCACGGCAGGTACCCCGCCGCCAGCCCCGTGACGATCGCCCCGGCCCGCCAGTCCCGGGCCAGCAGCCACATCGCGAGCACGACCAGCAGGGCGACGGTGCCGCCCCACCAGATCACCGGGTTGCCCAACGAGGTGACCGCCCGCGAGCAGTTGCTGTAGGGGCAGGGGTGGTTGCCGTTCGCCCAGCCCTTGTAGGCGATGGAGGTCGGGCGGGCCTGGATCAGCCACGACCACGGGTTGGCCGAGTAGTCGTGCGGCGAGGTGATCCCGATCGCGCTGTTGAACATGTCGCGGTGGTAGTGCTCGAGGGACCGCACCCAGTCCGGGGCGTAGCGCCACAGTCCTGTCCCCGGGTGGTCGGCGGCCCAGCGGCGGCCGTAGCCCAGGTCGCTGCGGATCCACCCGGTCCAGCTGGCCAGGTACGTCAGCGCCGTGACCGGCAGGATCTGGACGGCGGCGAGGGCCCCGTCGCGCAGCAGCCCGGCGAGCAGCCAGTGCCGCTGCCCCACGGCCCGCCGGGCCGAGACGTCCCACAGCACGCTCATCAGCCCGAACGCGGCGACGACGTACAGGCCCGACCACTTGGTCGCGGTGCAGGCCCCCAGGCAGACCCCCGCGGCCAGCCGCCACCACCGCCATCCCATGGCATGGCTGCCGCCCGCCTCGAGCCGGCGGGCGAAGCGGGCGCGGGTGTGGTCGCGGTCGATCAGCAGGCAGCCGAAGGCGGCCAGGGCCCAGAACATGACCATCATGTCGAGCAGCGAGATGCGGCTGAGGGTGAAGTGGACGCCGTCCATGGCCAGCAGCAGCGCTGCGGTGGTGCCCAGCAGGGCCGAGCCGAACAGGCGGGTGGCGATCCGGCCGAGCATCAGGATCGACAGGGTGCCCAGCAGGGCGACGCTGAACCGCCAGCCGAAGGGCGTCACCCCGAACAGCTGCTCACCCACCCCGATCACCCACTTGCCCAGCGGCGGGTGGACGACGAAGTCGGGACGGGTGGTGTCGAAGATATTGCTGTTGCCCGCCTCGATGAGGGTGTTGGCCTTCTGCATCTGCTTGTCGTTGTCGGCGCCCAGGCTGGTCTTGAGGAAGACCTCGACCCCGTACCGGGTCATGCTCAGGCCCTCTTTGACGTAGTACGTCTCGTCGAAGGCGATCCACGGCGGCCGGTCCAGGTGCCAGAACCGCAGGAACCCCCCGATCAGCGCGACGATCGCCGGCCCCAGCCACCCCCACAGGCGGTTGGTCTCGCGGGGTCCGAGCAGCCGCTCGGTCAGTGTCATCTGGGGAGTCGTCGCCGGGCCTAGGCGCTGCGCCGACCTCGGCGCGAGCCGCGAGGCGGCGACGGTGGGGGCGCTCACCGGGTCATCGTACGTGCGGATGATCCGATTGGTCCCTCGACGGGGGGTCGCTGACGGAGGGTCGCTGACGGAGGGTCGCTGACGGAGGGTCGCTGACGGAGGGTCGCTGACGGGGGGCGCTACCAGGAGGACAGCCACATCCGGGCATGCCAGGCGTCGGAGGTGATCTGCTCCGCCGTCCACACGGGGTAGAAGTAGGCGAAGACCAGGACGGCGAGCAGCACGACGCACCCCGCGGCCACCCCGCCGTACAGTCGGCGGTCGGGGGAGGCGTCGCGGGGGCCGATCAGCAGCCCCAGGGCGTAGGTCAGGGCCAGCACGACGTAGGGCACGAAGGCCACGCAGTAGAACTCGAACACCGTGCGCTGCTGGTAGGCGAACCACGGCAGGTACCCCGCGGCGACCCCGCTCAGGATCGCTCCGGCCCGCCAGTCCCGGCCCAGCAGCCACATCGCCGCGACCACCACCAGGGCGACCGTGCCGCCCCACCAGACCACCAGGTTGCCGGCTGTCGTCACCCCTCGGACGCAGGTGCCCTCGGAGCAGTAGGCCCGGTTGCCGCTGTAGTCGAGATAGGCGATCAGGGTCGGGCGGCCCTGCACCAGCCACGACCACGGGTTGGCGGACCAGTCGTGCGGCCCGGTGATCGACATCGCGGCGGAGTACATCTCCTGGTGCCGGTTGACCATCGCCCGCAGCCAGTCCGGCGCGTGGCCCCACAGGCCGGTCTCCGGGTGCTCGGCGGCCCAGTTGCGGCCGTAACCGAGGTCGCTACGGATCCACCCGGTCCAGCTCGCCAGGTAGGTCAGGGCCGCGACCGGCAGCAGCTGGACGGCGGCCGTCCCGCCGTCCCGCAGCAGGCCGGTGACCAGCCAGTGCCGCCGCCCGACGGCGCGGCGGGCGGCGACGTCCCACAGCACGCTCATGACGGCGAAGACGGCGACGAAGTACAGGCCCGACCACTTGGTGGCCGTGCAGGCGCCCAGGCAGACCCCCGCCGCCAGCCGCCACCACCGCACCCCGAGCCCGGGGCCGAACCGAGGCCGGCCGTCGGGTCGTTCAGCCTCGAGCCGTCCAGCCTCGAGCCGTCCAGCCTCCAGCCGTCCCGCCCCGAGGCGCCGGGCCAGGCGCAGCCGCGCGTGGTCGCGGTCCAGGAGCAGGCAGCCGAAGGCAGCCAGTGCCCAGAACATGACCATCATGTCGAGCAGGGCGATGCGGCTGAGCACCAGATGGACGCCGTCCACGGCCAGCAGCAGTGCCGCGGTGGTGCCGAGCAGGGCCGAGCCGAACAGACGCGTGGCAATCCGGCCGAGCATGAGGATCGACAGGGTGCCCAGCAGGGCGACGCTGAAGCGCCAGCCGAACGGCGACGTGGCACCGAACATCTGCTCACCCAGCCCGATCACCCACTTGCCCAGCGGCGGATGGACGACGTAGTTGGTCTGGGTGGGGTCGAAGAAGTCGCTGTCACCGTGCGCCAGCATGGCGTCGGCCTTCTGCATCTGGGCACTGCCGTCGGCGCCCAGGCTCGGCTTGAGGAAGACCTCGACGCCGTAGCGGGTCAGGCTCAGGCCCTCCTTGACGTAGTACGTCTCGTCGAAGGCGATCCAGGTGGGCTGGCGCAGCCGGTGGAACCGCACCAACCCGCCGAAGGCGGCCACCGCCAGCGGTCCCACCCAGGACCAGAGCCGGCTCGGCTCCCGCGGGCCGAGCAGTCGGTCCACCTGGGCCGGCGCTGCCGCCGGGCCGATCGTGGGGGCGCTCACCGGGGCATCGTAGGTACGGCATGATCCGGGGGGTGGGACCTCAGGAAGGTGGCGAACCGGGGACCGGGCGGCTGGTGCTGGCCGCGACCCCCATCGGTGACGTCGCCGACGCCTCGCCCAAGCTGCTCGAGCTGCTGGGCCGGGCCGACGTCGTGGCGGCCGAGGACACCCGCCGGCTGCGCCGGCTCACTGCAGCCACCGGCACCAGGATCGTGGGACGGGTCACCACGTTCCACGAGCACAACGAGAGCACCCGCGCCGCCGAGCTGGTGGCCGCGGCCGTCGAGGGCGCCCTGGTGGTCGTGGTCACCGACGCCGGCATGCCGAGCGTCAGCGACCCCGGCCTGCGGGCGGTGCGAGCGGCGATCGAGGCCGGCGTCGCCGTCCAGGTCGTGCCCGGGCCGTCGGCGGTGCTGACGGCGCTCGCGGTCTCGGGCCTGGCCACCGACCGGTTCTGCTTCGAGGGCTTCCTGCCGCGCAAGGCCGGCGAGCGCTCCCGGGCCCTGGCCACCCTCGCCGACGAGCGACGCACGATGGTGTTCTTCGAGGCCCCGCACCGGCTGGCCGCCGCCCTGGCGGCGATGGTCGGGGCCTTCGGCGGCGACCGCCCGGCCGCGGTCTGCCGGGAGCTGACCAAGACGTACGAGCAGGTGCTGCGAGGCGGCCTGGGCGAGCTGGCGGCGTGGGCGGCCGGCAGCGAGGTACTGGGTGAGATCACCGTGGTGGTCGCGGGGCGTCCGGCTCCCGACCCGGACGACCTGGACACCGCCGGCCTCGACGCGCTGGTGGCACAGGTGCGGGCCCGCACGGCCGCGGGGGAGCGCCTCAAGGACGCCGTCGCCGCCGTCGCCGCCCCCGCCGGCCTGCCCAAGCGCACCCTCTACGACGCCGTCACCCACCACCCCACCGCCACCCCTCACCCCACCGTCACCCCCCACCCCCCAAACCCGTCATGATCGCCACAACTTCGTCAGAACGCCTGCTGCAACGGCTTGCAGCCGGGGGATCGGGCCGTATCTGACGAAGTTGTGGCGATCATGGACAGCTCGTCGCAGCGTCACATGGCCGGCTCGGACCAGTTCGTCGTGCCGGCCCCGATCGACGGTGAAAGCGCTTCTCGGGGGCGAGGCGCGGGTGGTCGCGGCGGCCGGTGGAGCGTTCAGCAGGAACAGGCGACCGTCCGATTGAGCCATACACTCGGGCCCATGACGCACGTGCTTGCTGCAGTGGCCTGGCCGTACGCCAACGGCCCCCGACACATCGGCCACGTCGCCGGGTTCGGGGTCCCGTCCGACGTGTTCAGCCGCTACATGCGCATGGCGGGCCACGACGTGCTGATGGTCAGCGGCACCGACGAGCACGGCACCCCGATCCTGGTGCAGGCCGAGAAGGAGGGGGTCACCCCCAAGCAGCTGGCCGACCGCTACAACCGCGTCATCGTCGAGGACCTGCACGCCCTGGGCCTGAGCTACGACCTGTTCACCCGCACCACCACCCGCAACCACTACGCGGTGGCGCAGGAGCTGTTCCGGGTGGTGCACGCCAACGGCTACATGGTCGAGAAGACCACCACCGGGGCGATCTCGCCGTCCACGGGTCGCACCCTGCCCGACCGCTACATCGAGGGCACCTGCCCCATCTGCGGCTACGACGGCGCCCGCGGCGACCAGTGCGACAACTGCGGCAACCAGCTGGACGCCGCCGAGCTGATCAAGCCGCACAGCCGGATCAACGGCGAGGTGCCGGTCTTCGTCGAGACCGAGCACTTCTTCCTCGACCTGCCGGCCCTGGCCGACACCCTCGGCACCTGGCTGCAGGCCCGCACCGACTGGCGACCGAACGTGCTCAAGTTCAGTCTCAACCTGCTGGACGACGTCCGTCCGCGGGCCATGACCCGCGACATCGACTGGGGCATCCCGGTGCCGCTGCCCGGCTGGCAGGACAACAACGCCAAGCGCCTCTACGTGTGGTTCGACGCCGTCATCGGCTACCTGTCGGCCTCGGTCGAGTGGGCCCGGCGCAGCGGGGACGACGACGCCTGGCGTCCCTGGTGGAACGACCCGGCCGCCCAGTCGTACTACTTCATGGGCAAGGACAACATCACCTTCCACTCCCAGATCTGGCCGGCCGAGCTGCTCGGGTACAACGGCAAGGGCGACAAGGGCGGCACGCCAGGGGTGTTCGGCGAGCTGAACCTGCCGACCGAGGTGGTCAGCAGCGAGTTCCTGACCATGGAGGGCAAGCAGTTCTCGTCCTCGCGCGGCGTGGTCATCTACGTGCGCGACCTGCTGTCGCGCTACCAGCCCGACGCCCTGCGCTACTTCATCGCCACCGCCGGCCCCGAGACCCAGGACACCGACTTCACCTGGTCGGAGTTCGTGCGCCGCACCAACGACGAGCTGGTCGCGGGTTGGGGCAACCTGGTCAACCGGACCGCGTCGATGATCAACAAGAACCTGGGTGAGATCCCGGCGGCGGGTGAGCTGACCGAGGCCGACACGGCACTGCTGGCCACCACCGGCGCCGGTTTCGCCACCGTGGGCGACCTGCTGGCCGGCAACCGGCAGAAGCACGCGGTCGGCGAGGCGATGCGGCTGGTGGGCGAGGCCAACAAGTACCTGTCCGACCAGGCCCCGTGGAAGCTCAAGAACGAGGACCCGGAGCGCATGAAGACGGTGCTCCACGTTGCGGCACAGGCCATCTCGGACTGTCGCACGATCTTGTCGCCGTTCCTGCCGTTCAGTGCCCAGCAGGTGCACGAGGCCTTCGGCGGCAGTCGGCACCGTCTCGCCGATGCCCCAGATCCGCGAGGTCGACGACCTGGACGGCGGCCCCGGCTACCCCGTGCTGATGGGGGACTACCAGCGCGGCGCCACCCTGCCGGCCTGGCAGTCGGTGCCGCTGGTGCCGGGCACCCCGGTGCCGCCCCCGACGCCGATCTTCACCAAGCTCGACGACGAGCGTCGTCGCCGACGAGCTGGCCCGGCTCGAGGCGGGCCCCGGGCAGTGACCCGGGCAGCGACGGGGTCCGACCAGCCGCGCGCCGCGGCCAGCGGCACCACCGGCACCGCCGGCGCCGTTGCTGCACCCGGTCGTCGACAACCACACCCACCTCGACCACGCCCGGGCCGGGCAGCCCGCGACGCCGGTGGCCCAGGCTCTGGCCGAGGCGAGCGCGGTGGGGGTCACCCGCATGGTGCAGATCGGCTGCGACCTGGCCGCTGCCCGGTGGACGGTCGCGACCGTGGCGCAGCACCCGCAGCTGCTGGGCGGGGTGGCGCTGCACCCGGTCGAGGCCAGCAGGATCGCGGCCGAGCGCGGGGAGTCGGGCCTGCGTGCCGCGTTCGCCGAGATCGAGCAGCTGGCGTCGGCACCCGCGGATCCGTGTGGTCGGCGAGACCGGGCTCGACCACTACTGGGTGAAGCCGGACGACGAGGCCGGTCGCGCGGCACAGGTGACGTCGTTCCGGTGGCACATCGACCTGGCCAAGCGGCTCGACGCCGTCCTGCAGATCCACGACCGCGACGCCCATGACGCCGTCCTGCAGGTGCTGGCGGCGGAGGGTGCGCCGAGAAGGACTGTCTTCCACTGCTTCTCGGGGGACGCCGAGATGGCGGCGTTCTGCGCCGAGCAGGGCTGGTACCTCTCGTTCGCCGGCCCGGTGACGTTCAAGAACGCCGAGCCGCTGCGCCAGGCGTTGCTGCGGGTACCGCTGGAGCAGGTGCTGGTCGAGACCGACGCCCCCTACCTGACGCCGTCGCCGCACCGCGGCGCCCCGAATGCCGGATATCTGGTGCCGTACACGGTTCGGGCGATGGCCGCCGTCCTGGGGGTCGACGAGCTCGACCTCTGCCGCCGCCTCGACCGGACCTCGGAGGATGTCTACGGTCCGTGGGAGTGATGTCACTCACAGTCGCGTCGAATTGGTGTGTCCTTCACCAGCGGCTACCGTGCTCGGGGTAAGCCGAGGTCAGTCGTCTCGGGTGTGCGTGCGGTCGTGACCCTCGTGGTCGCTCCGGGGGGCGCGGCAGTCCTGAGTCCTGTGCTCGGATCTGCGATGTCTGGAGTCCTGTGCCCGACCTGCTCGCGCCGTTGCGGCGCCTGTCATCTCGAGACACCCCCGACGCCTCTGCCTCCGGCGGTCCGTCCGCCGTGAGGGTGCCCACCCTGCTCGCCGGCAAGCCGGTGCGGATCGCCGTCCCTGCGGTGCTGCTGCTGGCCCTGACCGGCGGTGGCCTGGTCTACCTGAACCGCGGCCACGAGGTGACGCTGTCGATCGACGGCACCACCCAGCACCTCAGCACCCGGGCCGACACGGTCCGGGTGCTGCTGGCCGACCAGCAGGTCGCCGTCACCGACCGCGACCTGGTGGCGCCGGCTGCCGACTCCCCGCTGCGAGCCGGTGACCAGGTCGTCGTCCGCTTCGCCCGTCCCCTGACGATCAGCGCGGACGGCGCGCCGCACACCTACTGGACCACCGCCCTGACGGTCAACGAGGCGCTGGCCTCGCTCGGCATCCGAGCGGACGGGGCCCGGCTGACGGCCTCACGCGGCCAGACCTCTGGGCCGGCAGGGCCTGAGCCTGGCCCTGTTCACCCCGAAGTCGGTGAAGGTCACAGTGGCCGGCGCCACCAGGACCGTCACCTCGACCGCGCTGACGGTCACGGACCTGCTGGTCGAACAGGGCCTCACCGCGGGCGCGCAGGACCTGCTCACCCCCGCCGGTGGCACCACGGTGCGGGCCGGGCTTGCCGTGACGCTCAAGCGGGTCACGCACCGCACGTCCAGCGTCGACTCCGCGGTGGCGGCCCCGATGACCTCGGTCCCGGACGCGACCCTGGCCAAGGGCAAGGTCACCGTCGTCAAGGCCGGGGTCGCCGGTGCCCGGCACGTCGTCTACGACGAGGTGCTCGTGGACGGCGTGCTGCACCACCGCGTGGTGGTGTCGAACGCGGTCACCAAGGCCGCCGTGGCAGGGTCCCAGAAGGTGGGCACCAAGGTCGTCAAGGTCAGCTACAGCGGCACGAGCGGCACCGGTGCTGACGGCCTCAACTGGGCCGCCCTGGCGCGCTGCGAGTCCGGCGGCAACCCGCGGGCGGTCAACCCGGCCGGCTACTACGGCCTCTACCAGTTCAGCCTGGCGACCTGGCATGCGATGGGCGGCTCCGGCAACCCGATCAACGCCTCGCCGGCCGAGCAGCTGATGCGTGCCAAGGCGCTGTACAACAAGGCCGGGGCCGGCCAGTGGGGCTGCGGCCGGCACCTGTTCGACTGACCGTCGAGCCACGCGCGGTCGTCGTCCGACTCCCCTGTCGTCGTCCGGCTTGCCCGCCCTGCCAACGGCTCACCCTGTCGCCGGCGGCAGGGCGGCCCGGACGGCGGCCGCAGCCATCACCTGGAAGCCACGCTCCACCTGTTCCGCGGTGGCCGCGAAGTCGGTCTCGACCCACCAGGTCAAGGTGGCCTCGAAGGCCGCGACCACCGTGGCGACCAGCAGCGGCAGCGGCACCCGGGCCGGGGCGCTGACGGCGGCCAGGGCCCGCACCTCCGCCGTCACCGCCTCGGTCATGAGCTCGCGGATGCCGGTCATCACCGCGTCGGTGCCGGGGCGAACCAGTAGCGCCCGCAACAGGTCCTGCTGCTCACTCACGTGCTGCAGCATCGGCAGGCTGAACGACAGCGGTCGACGCCGGTCCGGCGACGCGGTCAGCGGCTGGGGACGCATCGTCTCGCGCACCCGCTCGAGGCTGTCCTGCAGCAGGTCGGACTTGTCGCTGTAGTGCGCGTAGAACGTCGAGCGGCCGACGTCGGCCCGGTCGATGACGTCCTGCACCGTGACCGCCTCGTAGCCCTTCTCGGCCATCAGGGTGACCAATGCCCCCTGCAGGGCCTGCCGGGTGCGCCGGATCCGCCGATCCATCGGTTCTCCTTCCTCGTGTCAGCTCGACCTCTGGTGGCGAATCGTTCCTACGACTGTGGGGGTTCGACCGATTCGCCACCAGAGGTGGGGCAGCCGGTGAGCCAGATGTCGAACAGGGGGGCGGCTGTCGTGCGGTAGTGGACGGCGTGCCGGACATTTGTCGGTTGACCCGACTGCGGAACAACAGCACCGTTACTGAACACGATATCCGTTAACGATCGACGTGTCAGTAGGAGTTGCCGCCATGACCGTTCCTGAACCCGTGATCGAGCTGTGCTCGGTCACCAAGGACTATCCCGTCGCCGCCGGCGCCTTCACCGCGCTGCGACCCACCGACCTGGTGGTGCACCCGGCCGAGTTCGTCACCGTGGTGGGTCGTTCCGGCAGCGGCAAGACCACGCTGCTCAACCTGCTGGCCGGCATCGACCACCCGACCGCCGGGTCGGTGACGGTCGCTGGGCGCCGGGTCGACCAGCTCGCCGGCTCGGCGCTGGCCGCCTGGCGGGGGCGCTCGATCGGGCTGGTGTTCCAGTTCTTCCAGCTGCTGCCCACCCTGACGGTGGCCGAGAACGTGATGCTGCCTATGGACTTCTGCGGCATCGGCCGTCCCCGCGAGCGCCGCGCTCGCGCCCTGTCCCTGCTCGAGCGGGTCGGCATCGCCGAGCAGGCCGGCAAGCTGCCGGCGGCCCTGTCGGGCGGGCAGCAGCAGCGTGCCGCCATCGCCCGGGCCCTGGCCAACGACGCGCCGGTGGTGCTGGCCGACGAACCCACGGGCAACCTCGACGTCGCCACCAGCGACCTGGTGCTCCAGCTGTTCGCCGACCTGGTGGCGGAGGGGCGCACCGTGGTGATGGTGACGCACGAGCGCGACACCGCCCGGTTCGCCACCCGCCGGGTCGAGCTGCTGGACGGCGCCGTCGTCACCGACAGTGCCACCGACGCCGGCCGCATGGCCGGCGCTGACTCTGCCACCGACGCCGGCCGTATGGCCGGCGCTGACTGCTGCCACCGACGCCGGCCGTATGGCCGGCGCTGACTCTGCTACCGACGCCGGCCGTATGGCCGGCGCTGCCGCTGCCGCGATGACGGTGGCCCGGTGACCGCGCTGCGGTGGCGCAAGCTGGTCCGCGACCTGTGGCGCGCCCGGGGCCGGACGGCGGCGATGGTGGTCTCGATCGCCCTGAGCGTGGCGGCCGTCGGCGCGCTGCTGACTGTGCGGGCGGTGCTGGACCGTGAGGTGAGCGCGAACTACCTGTCCGGGCGCCCCGCGTCGGCCACGCTGCACCTGGCGGGTGCCGTCGACGCCGGGCAGGTCGCTCTGGCGAGTTCGGTGCCGGGAGTCGGTGCCGCGACCGTGCGCGGCACCGTGACCGCTCGGGTGCGGGTGGGGCAGGGATCGTGGCGGGCCATGGTGCTGTTCGTCACCGACCCGGCCGATCCGCAGCGGTTGGCGGCCGCCCCCCTCGAGAGCGGCACCTGGCCGCCGGCGGCGGGGCAGGTGCTGCTCGAGCGGACGGCACTGCCCTACCTCGGGACCGCGGTCGGGCAGCAGGTGCAGGTGCGCCGGGCCGGTGGGCCCGTCGCGACCCTGACCGTCGCCGGCGCGGTGCACGACGCCGGCGTCGCCCCGGCCTACCAGGAGCGCACCGTCTACGCCCGGGCCACCACCACCTCGGTGGCGGCCCTGGGCCTGACCGCGGCCGACCTCGACGAGCTGCTCATCGAGGTCGCCGCCCCGGCCGGTGGCCCCGCGGGTGCCGCCGGTGTCTCCGGCGTCCCCGCGGGCGCCAGTGGCGACGTCGCCACGGTGACCGCCACCGCGCAGCGGGTCGCCGCCACCCTGGCGGCCGCCGGTCACCCCGTCGTCCGGGTCGACGTGCCGCCCCCGCTGCGGCACCCGCACTACGGCCAGATGGTCACCGTCGGCTGGGTGATGCTGGCCTTCGGGCTGTCGGCGCTGCTGCTCAGCTCGGTGCTGGTGGCCACCATGCTCGCCGGGCTGATCGCCTCGCAGGTGCGACAGATCGGGGCCATGAAGACGGTCGGAGCCACCACCGGCCAGCTGTTCGCCCTGTACCTGAGCACAGCCGCCGTGATCGCGGCAGCGGCCACGCTGCTCGCCGTGATGCCGGGGCTGCTGCTGGGACGGTTGATGGCCGCGCAGGCGGCCGCCCTGCTCAACCTCGACCTCACCTCGACCGCGGTACCGGCGTGGGTGGCGGTGGTCACCGGGGCGACCGGGGTCGTGGTGCCGGTGCTGGTCGCCGTCCCGCCGTTGCTGCGCGGTAGCCGGCGGACCGTGCGCGAGGCGATCGACGACCACGGGGTGGGCAGCGACGACCAGGGCCGCTCGGCACGCCTGGTGGCCTGGCTGACCAGGCTGCCGGGGCTCGGGCGCGAGGTCACCCTGGGGCTGCGCAACCTGGTGCGTCGACCAGGCCGGCTGGCGCTGACCGTGACCCTGCTGTCGGTCGCCGGCGCCCTGTTCGTCACCGGCCTGAACGCCGCCGCGGGCTGGGATGCGTTGGTGGGCAACGGGATCGCCACCCGCCACTACGACCTCGAGGTGCGGCTGGCCCACCCGGTGCCGGCCGAACAGCTGCGTCGTCAGGCGCTGGCGGTCGACGGGGTCACGGCGGCCCAGGCCTGGCCGCGGGAGCCGGTGAGCCTGGCCCGGCCCGGGGTCGTCGACACCACCTCGGAGTACCCCGACGAGGCCCACGGCAGCTTCGCGCTGCTGGCGGTGCCGCCGGACACCCCGCTGATCCAGCTGCCGGTGCGCTCGGGTCGCTGGCTGCGACCGGAGGACGGCGACGCCCTGGTGCTCACCTCGCTGGCCGCCCAACGTCAGGTGCCTGGAGCCGTCGTCGGCGACCGGGTGCAGCTGACCCTCGCCGGTCGGGTGACCACCTGGCACCTGGTCGGCATCGTCGCCGACTTCGGCAGCCAGGCCACCGCCTATGTCAGCCCGGCCGGCTACGCCCAAGCACTGTCGGACGGCGGGACGACGGCGTCCGGGTCGTCCGCGACGACGGCGTCCGGGTCGTCCGCGACGACGGCGTCCGGGTCGTCCGCGACGACGGCGTCCGGGTCGTCCGCGACGACGGCGTCCGGGTCGTCCGCGACGACGGCGTCCATGGTGCGGGTGGTGACGACGGCGACCGACGCGGCCGGGCGGGCGGCGGTGCTGGCGCGGTTGACGCAGGCCCTGGACGGCGAGGGGGTGCCGGTGGCCTCGGCGCTCGCCGTCGACGACCTGAAGGCGGCCCTCGACGGCCACGTGTTCGTGCTCATCGAGGCCCTGGTCGCGGTCGCCCTGCTGATCGCGGTGGTGGCCCTGCTGGGCCTGGCCGTGATCATGAGTGCCGCCGTCACCGAGCGCACCCGCGAGCTGGCCGTGATGCAGGTGGTCGGGGCAACGGCGGGTGCGTTGCGGGCGACGGTGCTCACCGAGGGTCTGCTGACCGCGGGGCTGGCGGTGGGGGTGGCCGTGCTGGCCGCCGTCCCGCTGACCGCGGTGTTCGGGTCGGCTCTGGGGCGCAGTGCGTTCCTCGAACCGCTGCCGTTCCAGTTCTCGGCCGCTGCGGTGCTCATCTGGCTGCTGGTCAGCCTCGTCGGCGGCGCGGTCGCCACCATGGGCGCCGCCCGGGCGGCGGCCCGGCTGACGGTGCGCCAGGCCCTGGCCGTGCTCTGACCCTGCGCCCTCACCCCGTACTCGCCCCGTCCGTCCCTTGTCGCACAACCCTGGAGGTCTGCTGTGTCCACCCGTCGCAAGGTCCTGGTCGCCGTCCTGGCGGTCCCGCTGCTCATGCTCACCCTGCACCTGATCGTCAACGGGTTCCCCGACCTCAGCTCGTGGAACCCGCACGGCCGCTGACGGTGCACCCGTCGGACCGGTCACACCTACCAGGTCTGCCGCACCCACCAGGTCTGCCGCACCCACCAGGTCTGCCGGACGCCGGATCTGACAGGCTGGCCCGGTGCCGGACACCGAACCGCAGCTGCTGGGGGCCACCCAGATCCGCGAGCTCGCGGCCCGACTGGGGGTGCGGCCCACCAAGACCCTCGGCCAGAACTTCGTCGTCGACGCCAACACCGTGCGCCGGATCGTCAAGGCCAGCGGGGTGGGTCCCGACGACGTCGTGCTCGAGGTCGGCCCCGGGCTCGGCTCGCTGACGCTGGCCCTGCTCGGGGTCGCCCGCAGCGTCGTCGCCGTCGAGATCGATGCCGTGCTGGCGGCGGCACTGCCGGCCACCGTCGCCGCGCAGCAGCACGGCCGGGCCACCGTCGCCGTGCAGCAGCACGGCCGGGACGACGATGCCGCGGGGGCACCGCTCACCGACCGGCTGACGGTCGTCAACGCCGACGCCCTGCGGCTGACGACGCTGCCCGACCCGCAGCCGACCGCGCTGGTCGCCAACCTGCCCTACAACGTCGCCGTCCCGGTGCTGCTCACCGCGCTGGCGGCCTTCCCCAGCCTGCGACGCGGGCTGGTGATGGTGCAGGCCGAGGTCGCCGACCGGCTCGCCGCCGCCCCGGGCGACAAGGTCTACGGGGTGCCGTCGGTCAAGGGTGCCTGGTACGCCGACGTCCGCCGGGCAGGGCCGGTGCCACGGTCGGTCTTCTGGCCGGTGCCCAACGTCGACTCCGGGCTGGTCGCCTTCACCCGGCGCGAGCCGCCGTCGACCTCGGCCACCCGCGAGCAGGTGTTCGCCTGCGTCGACGCCGCCTTCGCCCAGCGTCGCAAGACCCTGCGCGCCGCCCTCGCCGGCTGGGCGGGCTCGCCGGCCGCGGCAGAGGCCGCACTGCGGGCCGCGGGCATCGACCCCTCCGCCCGCGGCGAGACCCTGACGGTCGTCCAGTTCGCGGCTCTGGCCGCCGCCCGCGGCTGAGTCCGGGGCCCGTGAGGGCTGCCCGCGGGCTGACTCCGAGGGGTGCGATCGACCCCCTGATCGACCCCCTAGGGTGCTAGCCGTGACGACAACGCCAGGGGTCCGGGTGCGGGTGCCCGGAAAGGTCAACCTCGAGCTGCGGGTGGGCCCGCTGCGAGCCGACGGCTTCCACACCCTGGCGACGGTGTTCCAGGCGGTCTCGCTCTACGACGACGTGACCGCGCTGCCACTGCCCGACGGCGAGGTCACCCTGACCGTCAGCGGCGACCAGGCCCCGTTGGTGCCGCTCGACGAGACCAACCTCGCCGTCCGCGCCGCCCGGGCGCTGGCCGCCTGGACCGGGGTCGAGGCCGGCGCGGCACTGCAGCTCCACAAGGGCATCCCGGTGGCCGGTGGCATGGCCGGTGGGTCGGCCGACGCCGCGGCCGCCCTGGTCGCGTGCGACGCCCTCTGGCACACGGGATGCACCCGCGACCAGCTGGCCGAGCTGGCCGCCGACCTAGGCTCCGACGTGCCGTTCCCGCTGGTCGGCGGCACCGCCATCGGCAGCGGCCGGGGGGAACGGCTCACCTCGACCATGGCCCGCGGCACCTTCCACTGGGTGATCGCCCTGGCGGCCGACGGCCTGTCGACCCCGGGCGTCTTCGCCGAGCTCGACCGGCTGCGGGTCGTGGGAGGCCAGGCCGCCGATGCGGTCGAGGACCCCCAGCTGGACGACGCGCTGCTGCAGGCGCTGCGGGCCGGTGACGCCCGGGCCCTGGCCGCCCGCCTCGGCAACGACCTGCAGGAACCGGCCTGCTCGCTGCGCCCGGCGTTGCGCCGCACCCTCGAGGTCGGCTGCGCCGAGGGCGCCCTGGCCGGCATCGTGTCCGGCAGCGGTCCCAGCGTGGCCTTCCTGGTCGAGGGGCCACGAGCGGCCCTCGAGGTGGCGGTGGCGCTGACCGCCAGCGGCGTGGCCGGCGACGTCCGGCGGGTGCACGGCCCGGTGCCCGGTGCCCGGGTCGTCGAGGCGGTGCGCGCCTGATGGCCCACCTGCTCAACGTCGAGGACGTGCGCGTCGTGCACGGCGCCCGCGCCGTCCTGGACGGGCTCTCGCTGGGACTGGACGACGGCGACCGCGTCGGCGTCGTCGGCCGCAACGGGGACGGCAAGTCGACGCTGCTACGGGTGATGGCGACCGTGCAGCAGCCGGACGGCGGCCGGGTCACCCACACCCGGGGGTTGCGCCTGGGGCTGCTCGACCAGGTCGACGACCACCCCGAGGCGGCGACCGTGCGCCACGTGGTGCTGGGCGATGCCCCCGACCACGTCTGGGCCTCGGACGCCGCCAGCCGGGACGTGGTGTCGGGGCTGCTTGGCGGTCTGGACGCCGCCGAGGTCGGCGGCCTGGAGGCGAGCGTCGCGACGCTGTCGGGCGGCCAGCAACGCCGGGTCGCCCTGGCGGCGCTGCTGCTGCGCGACCTCGACGTCCTGCTGCTCGACGAGCCCACGAACCACCTGGACGTCGAGGGCGTGGCCTGGCTGGCGACCCACCTGCGCAGCCGTTGGACGGCGGGGCGCGGGGCCCTGGTGGTCGTCACCCACGACCGCTGGTTCCTCGACGCGGTCGTCGAGAACACCTGGGAGGTGCACGACGGCACCGTCGACGCCTTCGAGGGCGGCTACGCCGCCTACGTGCTCGCGCGCGCCGAACGGGACCGTTCCGCCGCCGCCACCGCGGCCCGCCGCGCCAACCTGCTGCGCAAGGAGCTGGCCTGGCTGCGCCGCGGTGCCCCGGCCCGCACCAGCAAGCCGCGGTTCCGCCTGGACGCCGCAGCCGCCCTGATCGCCGACGAGCCGCCGCCGCGCGACAGTCTCGCGCTGGAGAAGATGGCCACCGCCCGGCTCGGCAAGGACGTGCTCGACCTCGACGACGTCCGGCTCACCTTCCCGGTGGCGGCCGGCTCCTTCGGTGAGCAGGACGGCGTCCGCACCCTGTTCGACGGCATCACCTGGCGGCTGGCCCCCGGCGAGCGGGTCGGTCTGGTCGGGGTCAACGGTGCCGGCAAGACCACGCTGCTGCGGATGCTGCTCGGTCAGGTGACGCCGACCTCGGGCCGGGTCAAGCGGGGCAAGACGGTACGGACCGCGATCCTCAGCCAGGACGTGCGCGAGCTCGACGAGGTGAACGACCTGCGGGTCGCCGAGGCCGTCGAGAAGGTCAGCGGCAGCGTGCGGATCGGCGACCGTGACGTCACCGCCGGACAGCTGCTCGAGCGGCTCGGTTTCAGCAAGGAACGGGTCTGGACGCCGGTCGCCACGCTCTCGGGCGGTGAGCGGCGCCGGGTGCAGCTGCTGCGGCTGCTCATGGGCGAGCCGAACGTGCTGCTGCTCGACGAGCCCACGAACGACCTCGACACCGACACCCTGGCGGCCATCGAGGACGCGCTCGACTCGTGGCCGGGCACCCTCGTCGTCGTCTCGCACGACCGGTACCTGCTCGAGCGGGTGACCGACCACCAGGTGGCGCTGCTCGGGGACGGGCAGCTGCGCGACCTGCCGGGGGGTGTCGAGCAGTATTTGCAGCTGCGCTCTTCGGTGACCGCTGCGGGGCCGGGCACCGCTCGGCGACTGGCTTCGCCTGACGTCGCTGCCGCGGCGTCCGCCCCCTCCGCTGCGCGGGGGGCGGGCGGCGTGAGCGGCTCAGAGGGTGGGCAGGTCGCCGCTGCTGGGGGAGGGGCTTTGGCTATCTCTACGGGGGATGTGCGGGCGGCGCGCAAGGAGATGGCTCGGCTCGAGCGGCAGATCGAGAAGCTGGGGCAGCGGGAGGCAAGGCTGCACGACAAGTTGGCCGCCAGTGCCACGGATCATCAGGCGGTGCTGGCGCTGGACGGCGAGCTGCGGGCCTTGGTGGCGGAGCGCGAGCAGCTCGAGGAGGAGTGGCTGCAGGCCTCCGAGCTGGTCTGAACCGCTGGGGCTGCTCGTTCTGTCAGTCGTCGAGGTGGTGCCGGGCGGCATCGAGGCGGTCGATGTAGACGTTGACCCAGGTGATGGCGGCGTCCATGTCGGCCAGAACCGCGAGCCCTTCTCGGGCGGTGCCGTAGGTGGTGGCCCAGTCCGGACCGGGTGCGACCTGCGGTGGCCAGGGGTGTTTCCGGCGGAAGGTGAACAGACGCGCGCACGTCTGGGCGACCTGGGCGTCAGGGATGGAGCAGTCGGCCTCCAGGAGTTGCAGGTCCACCAAGTCGTGGGCCCGTTCGCTGCCGGGGGAGCTGACGGCGTGCAGTTTCTGGGCGATCTGGTGGTCGTGGGCCACGACCGGGATCGGCCCCGGGACCGGCAGCCCGACGGCGGCGAACAGCTGGGGAATGTCTGCCGCCAGCGCGGCGGGTGCGTTCAGGGTGTCGTCGAGCTCGTCGTGGCCGATCTCCAGAATGATCGTCATCAGGTCTCGGCCGTTGAAGGCGACCTTGATGTTGCGGGTGGTCATCACGTAGTCGGCCGGAACGTCGGGCGGGCGAGAGAGGCTTCGAGACGGGCGGATCTCACCGGTGAACCCGCCCCACCCGGCCCGCAATGCCCGTTCGAAGTCGGTCAGGAACTCATCCAGACCGAAGCATCGGGCCAGGTCGAGGTCGGTGCTGAAGCGGGACGCGTCCAGGCCCAGACGCAACTTCATCGCGGTGCCACCTTTGACCGCAGACGGCGGCAGTAGTTGCCCGACCGCGACGGTGGCCACGGCGCGCACCAGCAGGTTGGCGCGGGCCTGGTCGCCGCCCGCGAGGTTCTCGATGCGCTTGCGCAACGCCGCGACATGACGGGGCGGGCCTTTCGGGTCACTGCTCACCTCGTACCCATGGCCTTCAATGGGGGGGTCCCGGTCAGGCTTCGCCGGACCTTGGCGGATTCACCGGCCTCGACCAGACCCGCACGTAGTGCTTCGCTCAGGGCATCCAGTAACCGCTCAGTCATGACCGCGCCGCGGCTGTCCAGGATCGACTGGGCCACCGTCGTTGCTCGGATCCCCTCATAGGTGGTGATCGCTTCGGGGGGCAGGGTGCGGTGGATGACGTCGACGAAGCCGGGGTCCTTGATGCGGGTCCGGTGCGGTGTCGCGACCTTGATCCGCCTGGGTTCGACCATCGCCAGTCCCAGCAGGCCCAGCACTGCATCGCCCATCAAGTAGGCGTCCTGTCCGGTGCGGGCAACCGCCTCGGCGTAGGCGTCGAAACGGGTTCGGCGAGCGTCAGTGAACCGGTACAGGCCTCGACGTACCTGGGTGAGCCCCCCACGCAAGGCCAGCTTGCGTAGCTCGACGGCGGGCACCCCCAACTCGGCCGCCTCACCCGTGGTGATGTAGCCGTAGTTCTCATCCGCCAGTTCACGCAGCTGCTGGCGATAGGTCATCTCGCACCCCCTCCCATAGGCTTTGTCAGAACCGTACCATTATCGGTACTGTAATGCCCAATCATCAGTATGATGTCAGGTGGCTCGCGAGGGTGGGGTGGCGGTGGTACGCCGGACCACCAGCTTGGTGGGCAGGGTGATCGACTGCGCGGCCGGGCTCTCCCCTCGGAGCAACGAGAGCGTCAGCTGGGCGGCGGCGCGGCCCTGCTGGGTGACGGGCTGGGCGATGGTGGTGAGGTCGGCGAGGCTGGCCAGGGGGTGGTCGTCGATCCCGATCACGCTGATGTCCTCGGGTACCCGCAGGCCGGTCCGTCGGATGGTGCGCAGGGCGCCGAGGGCGACCTCGTCGGAGTGGGTGTACACCGCGGTCGGCCGGTCCTTGATGCTGAGCAGGGTGGCCATGGCGTCGGCGCCCTGCTCGCCGCCCCAGTCGGTGGTGACGACCAGTCGTGGGTCGACGGGGATGTCGGCGGCCGTCAGGGCGTCGTAGTAGGCCGCCGAGCGACCCGACGGCCTGGTCGGCTGGTCGGGGTCGACCGACTCGATCATGGCGATCGATCGGTGACCGAGTGAGATCAGGTGGTCGACGGCCTGTCGCCCGGCCTCGGCGTCGTCGATGCAGACGTGGGGGTAGGTGGCGTGCTGGCCCCCGGCCGCGATGATCTCGACGCCGAGCAGCTCGAGTCGCTGTCGTTCGAGCTCCTCGACCGGGAAGGCGACGACGACGACGGCGTCGACCTTGCGACGGGCGGGCAGCTCGTCGAAGAAGTCGCGGCGGTCGTTGAGATCACCCACGTGGTAGAGCAGGACGTCGAGGTCGGCGTCCCGGAACACCGACTCCAGGCCCTCGACCATGGCTCCGAAGAACCAGCGCGACAGGTGGGGGACCACCAGCGCCACCCGCCCAGTCGTGCCGGCGGCGAGGTTGGCGGCCTCGGGTGAGACGACGTAGGCGTGCTGCTCGGCGACGTCGAGCACGCGCCGCCGGGTGGCCGGCGCGATCCCTGGGGAGTCGTTCAACGCCCGGGAGGCCGTTCCCAGGCCGACGCCGGCCAGGCGTGCGATGTCGGCGAGGGTGAGCTTGCCCTGGGTTGACACGCCACCATCGTAAGCTGAGCGGAAGCGCTTCTGTGCGAGTCGGCCCGCGCGGCCCTCGCAAGGTGTCGAAACGGTAACAAACCCTTGACATCAGTGGAGCGTCGCGCCACAGTCAATTGTGGAAGCGCTTCCGTTGCTGCTCCACCATTGTCGCCAGAACTCACTCGCGCGTCCGGGCAGACCCCGGCGAACCGCGTTCACCCAGGAGGTAGAAGTGCCGAATCACACCACGTCGCCGGCGGACGAGGGCCGCATCACTCGTCGGGGGTTCCTATCGGTCGGTGGCGCCGCCGGTGTGGTCGCGGCACTGGCGCTGACCGCCTGCAGCGGGCCCGGTGCGACCAGCACCACGAGCTCTGCCGGTGGTGCCGCCGCGCCCTCCGCCGTCAGCACCGACGTCGCCGCCACGCGTCCGCAACCCTGACGGTCTTCACCGGTGCCGGCACCAAGGGCTTCAACCAGGGCCTGGCCGACGCCTTCCACGCGAAGTACCCCAAGATCACGGTCAACCTGCAGGTCGAGGCCGACAACAACTACAACACCGTGCTGCCGCGGCTGCTGGCCTCGGACAGCCCGCCCGACCTGGCGGCGCCGGCCGACCTGCTCGGCTCGGTCAAGGACGGGCTCATCACCAACCTCGACAGCTACTCCAAGGCCTACGGCTGGGAGGCCAAGGTGCCCTCCACGGTCCTGGCCGCCGGCCGGGTCGAGGGCGGTGTGATCGGCTCCGGTTCGCTCTACACCGCCGGTGGCGCCTCCGGCCCGCTGGTCGGGGTGTTCTACAACAAGGAGCTCGCCGCCAAGGTCGGCATGACCCAGCCCCCGGCCTCGGTCGCCGACCTGGAGGCCCTGATGGTCAAGGCCAAGGGGATGGGCATCACCCCGATCGTGGCGTCCAACTCCGACGGCCTGATCGGGCATCTCTACTCGTTGCTGCTGAGCAACGCGATGGGCTCGCAGAAGCTGCTCGACGTCATCTGGCACAAGCCGGGCGCCACCCTGGACACCCCGGAGGCCAAGGCGGCCACCGCCACGCTGCAGAAGTGGATGGCGGCCGGCTACTTCAACGCCGACGCCAACGCCATCAACCAGGACGCCTCCTACGGCCAGTTCGCCGGCGGCAAGGGGCTGTTCATGGTGCAGGGCACCTGGATCACCCAGGCGCTGCCGAAGGCCTTCGAGGGCAAGTACGGCATCTTCGCCTTCCCCTCCGACACCGCAGGCGGCAAGCAGGCGAGCATGACCGGCAACAGTCTGGCCTTCGCGATCGCCGCCAAGTCGAAGAACAAGGACGCCGCGGCACTGTTCCTCGACTTCCTCGCCGGCCCGCAGGCCGCGGCGGTGGCCACGACCAACGGCTACCCCTCGGCCGTCGGGGTCACCGGCAAGCCGTGGACCCTGGACGGTTCACTGGCCGACCAGATCCAGGCCGGCTACTCCAAGGTCGGCGCCGACAACGGCTTCTCGAACTGGCTGCAGAACGCGACCAAGGACATGTCACCGGTCGAGACCGCCCAGCTGCAGGCACTTCTGGCCGGCAAGGCCACGGCTGACGAGGTGGTCGCCAAGCTTCAGGCCACCTACGCCGCCGCCAAGTAGCAGCCACCACTCACCAGCCGTCAAGCAGAAGGGGCAACGATGACCGGCCGATCTGCACTCGCCACGGCCGGCGCCACCAGCACCGTCCCGCCGAGGCCTGGCATCCGCCGCCTCGGCGGGACGGGAGGGCGACGCCGGAACCAACGCTGGGTCGGGTGGCTGTTCGCCCTGCCGGCCCTGGTGTTCTACGCGCTGTTCAACCTGCGCCCGGTGCTCGAGAGCATCCAGTACTCGTTCTACGACTGGGACGGCATCGGGGTCTCGACCTTCGTCGGGCTCGACAACTACCGGGCCGTCTTCACCGAGCCCGACCTGCTCGGCTCGCTCGGCCACGCGTTCTACCTGATCATCTTCTACTCGCTGCTGCCGGTGACCTTCGGGCTGGTCGCGGCGGCCACCATGCGCGAGATCAAGGGTCGCTACAGCGGGGCCCTGGCCCGCACCGTCCTGTTCCTGCCCCAGATCATCCCCGGCGCCGCAGCCGGGGTCGCCTGGACCTGGATGTACTCCACCGACGGCACCGTGAACCAGCTCCTGCACGCGCTGGGGCTGGGGGCGCTCGCCCGCCCGTGGCTGGGTGACTACACCTGGGCCCTGACCGCGGTCGGGTTCATCGGCACCTGGCTGTCGACCGGCTTCTGCACCCTGCTGCTGATGGCCGGGATCGGCCGGATCGACGGGGGGCTCTACGAGGCGGCCCGACTCGACGGCGCCGGCCCGTTCAGCCAGTTCCGCTACGTCACCTTCCCGGGCCTGCGCCAAGAGATCGGGGTCGCGGTCACCGTCACGATCATCTCTGCCCTGGCCAGCTTCGACGTCGTCTATCTCGCCACCCAGGGCGGACCGGGCACCCAGACCATGGTTCCGGGCGTCGAGGTCTACAACCTGGCGTTCACCGCCAGCCGGGTCGGCGCCGGAGCGGCACTGGCCATCGTGCTCTCGATCGTCGTCGTCGCCATCGTCGTTCCCCTGCAACGACTCTTCAGGGAGGCCTGAGCATGACCGCGCGCAGCCTGCAGGCCCGGATGCCCGGGATCGTCCTCATCGTCGTGGCGGGCCTGTACTCCGTCGTCCCGCTGATCAGCATGTTCACCGCGGCCCTGGCGCCGCAGGGCACCTTCCCGCACGGCCTCAGCTGGCCGAGCGATCCGCAGTGGCACAACTTCGTCGACGCGTTCCAGGTCGCCAACATCACCACCCTGCTGCAGTCGAGTGCCTTGATCGTGTTGGGGGTGGTGCCGGTCGCGGTGCTCATCTCGACGATGGCCGCCTATGCGATCACCCTGTTGCGCATCCCTTTCGGTGGCGCCTTCTACCTGGTGCTGCTGCTGACCCTCACGCTGCCCTTCGAGGTCGTGATCGTGCCGCTCTACCAGGAGGTCAAGGGGATGGGGCTGCTCGACAGCCAGCTCGGGCTGATCCTGCCGCTCATCGGGCTGAACATGCCGTTCGCGGTGTTCTGGATGCGGGCCTACTTCGTCAACGCCCCGCGTGAGCTCGGCGAGGCAGCCGAGGTCGACGGCGCCGGCATGTGGAAGGCCTTCTGGCACATCCATCTGCCGCTGTCGCGGTCCTCGATCGCCTCGCTGGTCCTGCTGATGTTCCTGTCCACCTGGAACCAGTTCCTGCTGCCGCTGGTCCTGATCAACGACCCGAACAAGCGCACCATGGCCGGTGCGCTGCAGGCCTTCCAGTCCCGGTACAGCACCGACGTGGTGCTGCTCAACGCCGGGGCGTTGCTGCTGATGGCCCCGACGATCCTGGTCTTCCTCATCCTGCAGCGACACTTCGTGCAGGCCCTGCTGCAGGGGGCCGTCAAGGGGTGAGTGCCTCGACGACGACGACGGCATGGTGGCGGAATGCCGTGGTCTACCAGATCTACCCGCGCAGCTTCGCCGACGGCAACGGTGACGGCATCGGTGACCTGTGGGGCCTGGTCGACCGGCTGCCCGTGCTGGCCGAGCTCGGCGTGGACGCCGCTGTGGCTGACGCCGTTCTACCCCTCGCCGCTGGCCGACGGCGGCTACGACGTCAGCGACTACCGGGACGTCGACCCCCGCCTGGGCACCCTGGCGCAGTTCGACGTCCTCGTGCAGCAGGCTGCACGAGCGCGGGACTGCGGCTGATCATCGACGTGGTGCCCAACCACACCTCGGACCAGCACCCGTGGTTCCAGCAGGCCCTCGCCGCCGGCCCGGGCAGCCCGGAGCGGGCGCGCTACCTGTTCCGCGACGGCACCGGCCCGGACCGGGCCCAGCCGCCGTCCGACTGGCTCTCGCACTTCGGCGGCAGCGCCTGGGAGCCGGTCGGTGACGGGCAGTGGTACCTGCACCTGTTCTCGCGCGAGCAGCCGGACCTCAACTGGGACCACCCCGAGGTCCGCGAGTCCTTCCACGGAGACCCTGCGGTTCTGGTCGGACCGCGGGGTCGACGGCTTCCGCGTCGACGTGGCCCACGCCCTGGCCAAGGACATGTCCGAACCCCTGCGCAGCCAGCCCCACCGCGACTCCCGACTGCCGCTGGACGGCAGCGACCCGCTCTACGACCGCGAGGAGGTCCACGAGATCTACCGCGGCTGGCGCGCCGGTCCTCGACGAGTACGACCCACCCCGCATGGCCGTGGCCGAGACCTGGACGCCCACCAGCTTCCGGACCTACCTCTACGCCCGGCCCGACGAGCTGGGGCAGGTCTTCGACTTCTCGCTGCTCAAGTCGGCCTGGAACCGGCAGAGCTACCAGCAGATCATCAGCCGTTCGCTGGCCGACCATCGACGCCACGCCGACCGACGGCGGTGGCCTGACCTGGGTGCTGTCGAGCCACGACGTGCCGCGGCACGCCTCGCGGCTGGCCGCCGGCCCCGGACGTCGACCTCGAGGCCTGGTTCCAGGTCGTCAGCGCGAGGCGTCCCGGCCCCGATCGTGAGCTCGGCCGGCGACGGGCTCGGGCGGCCACCCTGATGATGCTGGCCCTGCCCGGGACCGCCTACCTCTACCAGGGTGAGGAGCTCGGGCTGCCCGAGGTCGTCGACCTGCCGGACGAGGCGCTGCGCGACCCCATCTGGCAGCGCAGCGGCCGGACGCATGCGGGGCCGGGACGGCTGCCGGGTTCCGTTGCCGTGGACCCGCACCGGGCCCTCGTTCGGCTTCGGATCCCACGGAGCGCTGGCTGCCGCAGCCCGACTGGTTCGGCGACTACTCCTACGAGTCCCAGCAGGCCGACCCGGACTCGACCCTGGCGTTCTACCGGCCGCCCTGCGCCTGCGCCGCACGCCTGCTGACCGCCGACACCGAGGTCACCTGGCTCGACGGCGACCACCCCGACCTCCTGCACTTTCGTCGCAGCAACGGCTGGGAGTGCATCGTGAACTTCTCGTGCCACACCCACCCCCTGCCGCCCGGGCAGGTGCTCCTGACCAGCGCACAGCTGGGTGACGACCCGGCAGTGCTGCCCCCCGACACCGCAGCCTGGCTGACCGACCGCCAGCGGCCCCCCGCCCATTTCGCTTCACATGCGGCGTCACACAACGCCTCAGCCCGGGACGCGGTGCGGGGTGTCGGCGACCCTGATGTGGTGCAAGGGTGTGACGACGTGGTGGCCGACGAGGGTGCAGGTCGAAGGGACGTGGCGTGAGGGCTCGAGAGCTGGGGATCGCGTTGGCGGGGACCCCGGGCCCGCTGAACGCCATCACGGACGTGCCGGGGGTCGCCGTGGGCATGGTGACCCGGATCGAGGACGGGCCGACGCCGTCGTCCGCGGTACGCACCGGGGTCACGGCACTGCTGCCGCTCGGGCGCGACGGCATGGCGAGAACCGTTCCGGCCGGCGTGTTCTCGATGAACGGCAACGGCGAGCTGACCGGGTCGCACTGGATTGCGGAGACCGGGTCGCTCGGTGGGCCGGTGATGGTCACCAACACCCATGCGGTCGGCACGGTGCACCGGGGTGTCGTCGACTGGTTCGTCGAGCACGAGCCGGTGCGGGCCGCGCAGTGGCTGCTGCCGGTGGTGGCCGAGACCTGGGACGGCTACCTCAACTCGATCAACCTGCCGAGCATCACCACCGCCGATGCGGCCCGGGCGATCGACGATGCGACGACCGGGCCGGTGGCCGAGGGCTCCCACGGTGGTGGCACCGGCATGAACTGCTACGGCTTCAAGGGCGGCAACGGCACCGCGAGCCGGCTGGTCCGCCTCGGCGGGGTGACGTACACGGTGGCGGCGTTCCTGCAGGCCAACTTCGGCGACCGGTCCGAGCTGACGATCGCCGGGGTGCCCCTGGGTGACCTCGACGTGCCGTGCCCCATCGGCGAGCCCGACTGGTTCGCCCGCGACCTCGCCGTCCCCGGTGGGGCGGTCCCGGGCGGCGCCGTCCCGGGTGGGGCGGGCTCGTGCATCGCGGTGGTGGCGACCGACGTGCCGCTTACCCCGCACCAGTGCACGGCGCTGGCCCGGCGGGTGCCGCTGGGCCTGGCCCGTACCGGGACCACCGGCAGCCACTTCAGCGGCGACGTCTTCCTCGCCTTCTCGACGGCGAACGCCGGGGTGCTCGACAGCGGCTTCCCCCTCGAGCCCGCCGAGGCGGTGGCGCTGCGCTCGATGCAGCTGCTGCCCTGGGGCTGGATGGACGCCGTCCACACCGCGACCGTGCAGGCGGTCGAGGAGGCCGTGCTCAACTGCCTGGTGAACAACGCGGACCTGACGGGCCGCGACGGTCACCTCAGCCTCGCCCTGCCGCACGACCAGGTGCGTCGCCGCCTCGGCCTCGGCTGACCCGCCGTCCGTGAATCACGCGTCGGCAGGCTCCGTCGTCCGGTTTCAGGTGGGGGTGTCGAAGCGGACGGCGAGGCGGCGCAGCAGAGCTGCCAGGTCGCCCTGCGCCGTCCGGTCCAGGCCGGAGAGCAGCGCCCGCTCCCGCTCCAGCAGGGCGGCCAAGGCGGTGTCGACCAGGGTCAGTCCCTGCTCGGTGGCGCCCACGATCACCCCCCGCCGATCGTCCAGGTCGGGGCGGCGCGAGACCAGGCCGCGGGCCTCGAGCCGGTCGAGTCGGTTGGTCATGGTGCCGCTGGTGACCAGGGTCTCGGCCACCAGCTGACCGGGGGACAGCTCGTAGGGCTGCCCGGCCCGCCGCAGCGCGGCCAGCACGTCGAACTCCCAGGTCTCCAGGTCGTGGTCGGCGAAGGCGGCGGCCCGGTCCCGGTCGAGGTGGTGGGCCAGCCGGCTGACCCGCGAGAGCACCTGCAGCGGGGCGACGTCGAGGTCGGGTCGCTCCCGCCGCCAGGCCTCGACCACCCGGTCGACCTCGTCCCGCAGCGTGGCGGGGGGCGTGTGGGGGGCGCTCGTGCGGGGCTCGGCGCTGGTACGGGGCTCGGCGCTCATGCGGGGCTCACCCGGTGCAGCGTCGGCCTGCGCTCCAGGCCGGACAACCCGTTCCAGGCCAGGTTGACCAGGTGGGCGGCCACGTCGGCCTTCTTGGGACGGCGCTGGTCGAGCCACGACTGACCGGTCAGCGCGACCATGCCCACGAGCATCTGCGCGTACAGCGGGGCGACCTTGGCGTCCAGGCCGCGGCGGCGGAACTCGTCAGCCAGCAGGTACTCCACCTGCCCTGCGACGTCACTGATCAGGCTGGCGAAGGTGCCGGTGGACTGGGCCACCGGGGAGTCCCGCACCAGGATCCGGAACCCGTCGGTGGAGGTCTCGATGTAGTCGAGCAGCGCCAGCGCCGCGTTCTCGAGCAGCACCCGCGGGTGCTGCTGCTGGCTCAGAGACGCCGTGATCGCGGTGAGCAGGGTCTCGATCTCCCGGTCCACCACCACCGCGTACAGGCCCTCCTTGCCCCCGAAGTGCTCGTAGACCACAGGCTTGGAGACCTGGGCCCGGGCGGCGATCTCCTCGACGCTGGTGCCCTCGTACCCCTTCTCGGCGAAGAGCCGGCGCCCGACGTCCAGCAGTTGCTCGCGCCGCTGCTGCCCCGTCATCCGGGCCCGGCCGCTGCGGTGGGCCGCGCGGGGCGACCGCTCGCGACGGGCGGGGCGTCGAGGTCATGGCCCCATCATGCCGGTCCCGACCTGCTGCCGGTCGGTGCCGGACGGCGGCGCCGGGGGCGCCGGGCGTCGTCGGGGTCCGGGGGCTGGCAGACTGGGGGGCCTCGATCCGCCCTGGTGTAACGGCAGCACGCAGGCCTTTGGTGCCTTGCAGTCCGGGTTCGAATCCTGGGGGCGGAGCGTTCCGGCTAGGATCGGGCTCAGTCGATGCACGCCCTCGGGTGGCCCCAGGAGGCATTCCGCGTGAGCCCGCACCGTCCTTGCGCGGTGGTCGTCCTGGCCGCCGGCGAAGGCACCCGGATGAAGTCGGCCACCCCCAAGGTTCTGCACCCGATCGGCGGGCGGTCACTGCTCGCGCACGCGATCGCGGCAGCCCAGGGGGCGGCGCCCGAGCATCTCGCCGTCGTCGTGCGCCACGAGCGGGACCTCGTGGCCGCCCACGTGGCCGAGGTCGACCCCAAGGCCGTCGTCGCCGACCAGGACGAGATCAAGGGCACCGGCCGTGCCGTTGCCTGCGGGCTGGACGCCCTGCGGACCGCCGGTGCCCGGCTGGACGGCACGGTGGTTGTCACCTACGGCGACGTGCCGCTGCTGGCCACCGCCACGATCGACGCCCTGGTCGCCGCGCACCAGACCGCCGGCCACGCGGCGACCGTGCTCACCGCTCAGGTCGCCGACCCCACCGGCTACGGCCGGGTGCTGCGTGACGCCGGCGGCGCGGTGACGGCCATCGTCGAGCAGAAGGACGCCGACGAGGCCCAGCGGGCCATCACCGAGATCAACTCGGGCATCTACGCCTTCGACGGCGCCTTCCTGGAGGCGGCCCTGCCGCGGCTGGGCACCGCCAACGCCCAGGGCGAGATGTACCTGACCGACGTGCTCTCGATCGCCCGGGGCGACGGCCGCACGGTGGGCGCCGTGAGCACCGACGACCTCTGGCAGGTCGAGGGGGTCAACGACCGGGTCCAGCTGGCCGCCCTCGGTGCCGAGCTCAACCGCCGCACCGTCGAGGCCTGGATGCGGGCGGGGGTGGGCGTGGTCGACCCCGCCACCACCTGGGTCGACGTCACCGTCACCCTGGCCCCCGACGTCCGGCTGCTGCCCGGCACCCAGCTGCACGGGGTCACCACCGTCGCGACCGGCGCCACGGTCGGACCCGACACCACCCTGACCGACTGCAGCATCGGGGCCGGCGCCAGTGTGGTGCGCAGCCACGGCAGCGGCGCCCAGGTGGCCGCCGGGGCCGGCGTCGGCCCGTTCAGTTACCTGCGGCCGGGCACCCGGCTCGGGGACGACGGCAAGATCGGTGCCTTCGTCGAGACCAAGAACGCGGTCATCGGCCGGGGCTCGAAGGTGCCGCACCTGTCCTACGTGGGGGACGCCAGCATCGGTGAGGGCACGAACATCGGCGCGGCAACGGTTTTCGTCAACTACGACGGCGTCGCCAAGCACCGCACGGTGGTCGGCGACCACGTGCGGGTGGGCAGCGACTCGATGCTCGTGGCGCCCCTGACCATCGGCGACGGGGCGTACACCGCCGCCGGGTCGGTGATCGTCGACGACGTGCCGCCGGGGGCGATGGCGGTGGCACGGGGTCGGCAACGGGTGATCGAGGGCTGGGTGGCGCGCCGTCGTCCCGGCTCCTCCTCCGACCAGGCCGCCGCCCGGGCCCGCTCCGCGAGCGACCCCGGTTCCGCACCCGCACCCGCACCCGACCAGCAGGCCGAGCAGAAGGCGCAGTCATGACCCTCAAGACCGGCACGACCTCTCCCAACGAGAAGCGGCTGGTGCTCGTCAGCGGTCGTGCGCACCCCGAGCTGGCGGAGGAGGTGGCCGCCGAGCTCGGCGTCGAGCAGATCCCGACCCATGCCTACGACTTCGCCAACGGCGAGATCTACGTGCGGTTCGGCGAGAGCGTGCGCGGCTCCGACGCCTTCGTCATGCAGAGCCACGCGGCGCCGATCAACCAGTGGCTGATGGAACAGCTGATCATGATCGATGCCCTGAAGCGGGCCTCCGCCAAGCGGATCACCGTCATCGCGCCGTTCTTCCCCTACGCCCGGCAGGACAAGAAGCACCGCGGCCGCGAGCCGATCTCGGCCCGCCTGGTCGCCGACCTCTACAAGACAGCCGGGGCCGACCGGATCATCTCGGTCGACCTGCACACCGCCCAGATCCAGGGCTTCTTCGACGGCCCGGTCGACCACCTGTGGGCGCTGCCGCTGCTGGCCGAGTACGTGCGCAAGCGCGTCGACCGCACCAAGCTCACCATCGTCAGCCCGGACGCCGGGCGGGTACGGGTGGCCGACGTGTGGTCGGACCGGCTCGCAGCACCGCTGGCGATCATCCACAAGCGCCGCGACCCGAGCGTGCCCAACACGGTGAAGGTGCACGAGGTCGTCGGTCAGGTCGCCGGGCGCACCTGCCTGCTGGTCGACGACATGATCGACACCGCCGGCACCATCGTGCAGGCCGCCGAGGCGCTCAAGGAGAACGGCGCCACCGACGTCATCGTCGCCGCCACCCACCCGGTGCTCTCGGGCCCGGCGGTCGACCGGCTGAAGAACAGCCCGATCTCGGAGCTGATCGTCACCAACACCCTGCCGATCCCCGAGGACCGGCATGTTCCCGAAGCTGACGGTGCTCTCGATCGCCCCCATGATCGCCCGGGCGATCCGCGAGGTCTTCGACGACGGCTCGGTCACCAGCCTGTTCGACGGCAACGCCTGACCAGTTGAGCTTGAGCCACGGCGCCTGCAGCGGCACCAGCAGGGTGGGCACCGCCGGTCCGGCACCAAGCACGAGTCGCCCGGGTGGTAGACGGCGCCGCCGTCCCCAGGACCGCCGTCCCCGGGACCGTCGCCGTCCCCGGGGGTGTCGATCAGGTAGCCGAGGTTGGCGCACTGCGGCAGCCCGCCGTGGATCTCGGCATGGCGCCCGCCCGGAGCGCGACGCGCGAGTGGGTGTACTTGGTCAGCTGCACGCGTCCTCCGCAGGTCCGGCCCGGGTCGGAGCGGTCCTCGACGCGGTCACCGCGTGGGTAGACTACGGCCGATACCTCGGCGAGGGTGTCGCACAGCGACGCCGTGATCGACGTGGGGCCCACGGGCACCTGTGTCGTGTGACGCCCCTCCGAGGCCACCTGAGATGTGCACCTGCCGTGAGGAGAATACTGTCGTGTCCGAGGTCAAGCTCACCGCCGAGAGCCGTACCGAGTTCGGTAAGGGGGCGGCCCGCCGGCTGCGCCGCGAGGCCAAGGTCCCGGCCGTGCTCTACGGCCACGGCACCGACCCGCTGCACCTGGCCCTGCCCGGTCACGCCACGATGATGGCGCTCAAGCAGTCCAACGCGCTGCTGACCCTCGACCTGGGCGACGGCCGCACCGAGCTGGCCCTGCCCAAGGACGTGCAGCGTCACGCCACCAGGAACTCGATCACCCACGTCGACCTGCTGCTGGTCAGGCGCGGCGAGAAGGTCACCGTCGAGGTTCCGCTGCACTTCGAGGGCGAGGCCGTCAACGGCACGATCATCACCCACGACCTGACCACGCTGTCGATCGAGGTCGAGGCCACCCACATCCCGAACTCGATCACCGTCGTGATCGAGGGCCTGGGCGTCGGCGCCCGCATCACTGCCGGCGAGGTCGCGCTGCCCAAGGGTGCCGAGCTGGTCGGCGACCCGGACGCCCTGGTCGTCGCGGTCAGCGAGTCGTCGAAGAGCGAGGCCGACGACGACCGACGCTGCCGCCGACGGCGAGGCCCCCGCAGCCGAGTGAGCTCCTCGCCCTGGCTGGTCGTCGGGCTGGGCAACCCTGGCCCCGACTACGCCGGAAACCGGCACAACGTCGGGGCCATGGTCGTCTCGGCGCTGGCGGCCTCGCCTGGGCGGCAGGCTGTCCAAGCACAAGGCCCGGGCCGAGGTGGCGCAGCTGCGGCTGCCACCGCTCGGTGGTCTGCCGGTGCCCGGGGCTCGTGGCGGCGGTGCCGCACACCTACATGAACCTCTCGGGCGGTCCGGTCTCGGCGTTGGTGAAGTACTTCGGCGTCGAGGTCGACCAGGTGCTCGTGCTGCACGACGAGCTCGACATCCCCTTCGGCCAGCTGCGGCTCAAGAAGGGCGGCGGCGAGGGCGGTCACAACGGGCTGCGCTCGGTGAGCCAGTCGCTGGCCACCAAGGACTACTGCCGGCTGCGGCTGGGGGTCGGTCGTCCGCCCGGCCGCATGGACGCCGCCGACTTCGTGCTGCGTGACTTCGCCTCGGCCGAACGGGCCGACGCGGCGCTGATGGTCGAGCCGAGGGCGTCGAGGTGGTGCTGGACGTGGTCCGGCTGGGGTGGGAACGGGCCCAGCTCGAGGTCAACACCCGTGCGGGCGCCTGAATGGCCGTCGGTGGCCGCCCCGCCCGCGAGCCTCTGCGTTTGCGTGCCCGATCGGTCACGTACCGTGCGATAGCGTCGCGAACGTGAAGCCTGCCGTCGACGACGCCGTCCTCGCGGCCGAGCTGGCCCGGGCGGCCGGTGCCGCGCTGCTGCAGCTGCGCACCGGCGGTCGCACCGGCCAGGACCTCAAGGACGCCGCGGACGCCGCGGCCCAGGTGGTGCTGGCCGACCTGCTGGCCCGGCACCGCCCGGACGACGCCGTGCTGTCCGAGGAGGCCGTCGACGACCCGGCCCGGCTGGCGGCCCGGCGGGTCTGGATCATCGACCCGCTGGACGGCACCCGGGAGTACGGCGAGCGGGACCGCGACGACTGGGCCGTGCACGTGGCGCTGTGGGCCGGCGGCGACCTGGTCGCCGGCGCGGTCGCGCTGCCGGCCCGCGACGTCGTCTACGACACCGCCGACCCCGCCGGTGGTGCCGCCGGCCCCCGCCGGGGGGCCGCGGCTGGCGGTCAGCCGCACCCGGCCCGCCGGCCTTCGTCACCGCGCTGGCCGAGCGGTTCGGCGGGTCCGCTGGTGCCGATGGGCTCGGCCGGGGTCAAGTGCGCCGCCGTCTGGCGCGGCGAGGCCGACGCCTACGTGCACGCCGGCGGCCAGTACGAGTGGGACTCGGCGGCCCCGGTCGCCGTGGCCCGGGCGGCCGGGCTGCACACCAGCCGGATCGACGGCTCGCCGCTGCGCGTACAACCAGGCCGACCCCACGCCTGCCCGACCTGCTCGTGTGCAGGCCCGAGCGTGCCGATGAGATGCTGACCGGGATCGCTGCCATGGTTGCCAGCGCCCCCGGCGCACCCTTAGGTCAGGAGTGACGTCCGCGTGAGTTCGCACACCTACCGGCTCAGCCAGCTCGACACGCTCGAGGCCGAGTCCATCCACATCATCCGTGAGGTGGCGGCCGAGTTCGAGCGGCCGGTGCTGCTGTTCTCCGGCGGCAAGGACTCGATCGTCATGCTGCGCCTGGCGGAGAAGGCGTTCTGGCCGGCCCGGATCCCGTTCCCGGTGCATGCACGTCGACACCGGGCACAACTTCGACGAGGTGCTCGAGTTCCGGGACCGGCGGGTCGCCGAGCTCGGCGTCCAGCTGATGGTGGCCAGCGTGCCCGAGGCGATCGCGAACGGCTCGGTCGCCGAAGCCGCCCGACGGCACCCGCAACCGGCTGCAGACCCCGGTGCTGCTCGACGCGCTCGAGAAGCACGGCTTCGACGCGGCGTTCGGCGGCGCCCGGCGGGACGAGGAGAAGGCCCGGGCCAAGGAGCGGGTGTTCTCCTTCCGCGACGAGTTCGGCCAGTGGGACCCCAAGAACCAGCGGCCCGAGCTGTGGACGCTCTACAACGGCCGGATCCACACCGGGCGAGAACATCCGGGTGTTCCCGCTGTCGAACTGGACCGAGCTCGACATCTGGCAGTACATCGCAGCGGGAGGGCATCGAGCTGCCGTGCATCTACTTCGCCCACGAGCGGCGTGGTCTTCGACCGCGACGGGCATGCTGCTTCGCCGACCACGAGTTCTGCCGCCCGCGCGAGGGCGAGGACAGCCTTCGCCGAGCAGGTGCGCTACCGCACGGTGGGCGACGCCAGCTGACCGCCGCGGTGCGCAGCGACGCCGACACGATCGAGAAGGTCGATCGCCGAGGTGGCGGCCACCCGGATCACCGAGCGGGGCGCCGACCCGCGGCGACGACCGGTTCAGCGAGGCCGCCATGGAGGACCGCAAGAAGGAGGGGTACTTCTGATGGCCGGCACACCCGAGCGACCCAGACGCGGTCCGGACCGGCACGGCGCGCCGACATGCTGCGGTTCGCCACGGCCGGTTCGGTGGACGACGGCAAGAGCACCCTCATCGGCCGGCTGCTGTACGACACGCAAGTCGATCTTCGCCGACCAGCTCGCGGCGGTCGAGACGGCCAGCGCCGCCAGGGGCGACGACTACACCAACCTGGCCCTGCTCACCGACGGCCTGCGGGCCGAGCGCGAGCAGGGCATCACGATCGACGTGGCCTACCGCTACTTCGCCACCCCGCGGCGCAAGTTCATCATCGCCGACACCCCCGGGCACATCCAGTACACCCGCAACATGGTCACCGGCGCCTCGACCGCCGACCTGGCGATCGTCCTGGTCGACGCCCGCAAGGGGCTGGTCGAGCAGAGCCGCCGGCACGCCTTCATCGCCACGCTGCTGCGGGTGCCGCACCTGGTGCTGGCGGTGAACAAGATGGACCTGGTCGACTACGCCGCAGGAGGTGTTCGAGCAGATCGCCGACGAGTTCACCGCGTTCGCGGCCAAGCTCGACGTGCCGCGACCTGACCGTGATCCCGATCTCGGCGCTGAACGGCGACAACATCGTCACCCGCTCGGCGAACATGCCCTGGTACGACGGCCCGTCGCTGCTGCACCACCTGGAGCACGTGCACGTCGCCAGCGACCGCAACCTGATCGACGTCCGGTTCCCGGTGCAGTACGTGATCCGGCCGCAGTCCGCGATCGAGCTGCACCGACTACCGCGGCTACGCCGGCACCGATCGCCAGCGGCGTGCTCAAGCCCGGCGACGAGGTGATGGTGCTGCCGTCCGGCTTCACCAGCACGATCGCCGCGATCGAGACCACGGACGGCCCGGTCGCCGAGGCGTTCCCGCCGATGTCGGTGACGATCCGGCTGGCCGACGAGATCGACATCTCCCGCGGCGACCTGATCTGCCGCCCGCACAACGCCCCGCACGTCACCCAGGACGTCGAGGCGATGGTCTGCTGGATGTCGGACCAGCCCGCTGACGGCCGGGCACCAAGCTGGCGATCAAGCACACCACCCGTCGGCGCGGGCCCTGGTCAAGTCGACCTGCACTACCGGCTCGACGTCAACACCCTGCACCGCGACGAGGGCGCCACCCAGCTGGGCCTGAACGAGATCGGCCGGGTCCGGCTGCGCACCACCCAGCCGCTGTTCGCCGACGCCTACCGCCGCAACCGCACCACCGGCGGCCTTCATCCTCATCGACGAGGCCACCAACGCCACCGTCGGCGCCGGCATGATTCTCGAGAGCTGACGGGACCGTGACCGGACGCTCCATCACCCCGGTGACGCCGCCGCCGCACTGACCGCACTGACCGCACTGACCGCACTGACCGCACTGACCGCACTGACCGCCCTGACCGCCCTGACCGCCCTGACCGCCCGCAGGGGGTCCGGCGGGCTCTTACCGCCGAGTGGTCGTCGGTGGCCGCTGCTCGGCACCCGCCGACCGCCGAGTGGTCGTCGGTGGCCCCTGCTCGGCACCGAGTGGTCGCGAATGGCCGCTGCTCCGGCACCGAGTGGTCGCAGTTTGCCGCCTCATCGCCTTGCACCCGGCCATCTGTGACCACTCGATGTGCTTGCGCTTCGACCAAGCGGCCATCTGTGACCACTCGATGGGCCGTTCCCGGACCTGGCGGCCATCTGTGACCACTCGGCGGGCTGTCGCGGTCGGTGACGGGAAGGGTCACTCACGGGCAGAGTGCTCACATCCCGCCAGCTGCTGCCGACAGGACCGCCGTCAGCAGTCGGTGGGGGAGGTCCCGGGTGGACGGCGAGGCAGCAAGAGCCCAGCTGTGGGCGACGCAGGGGTCGACGGCGTCGGGGTCGACAGTGCATCGCCGCAGCTGAAGCTGTTGCTCGTCTGCTCGAGCGGAGGGCATCTGGCCCAGCTGGCGGCGCTGAGCCGTGGAGCAAGGAGCACCGGCGGCACTGGGTGTGCTTCGACACCCCGGAGGCGCTCGACCTGCTGCGCGACGAGCAGGTCACCTGGGCCCACCACCCCACCACCCGCAACGTCGTGAACCTGGTGCGCAACCTGGGCCTGGCCTGGCGGGTGCTGCGCCGGGAGCGACCGGACGTCGTCATCTCGACGGGGGCCGGCGTCGCCGTCCCGTTCTTCGTGCTGGCCCGGCTGACAGGGATCTCGACGACGTATCTCGAGGTGTACGACCGGATCGACACCCCGACGTTGACCGCACGGCTCTGCCGGCCGTTCACGGACCGGATGTTGGTGCAGTGGGACGAGCAGCGCCGGCTGTACGCGGCGCCGAGGTCGTGGGGTGCGTGCTGTGAGCCTGATCGTCGTCAGCCTGGGGACCGACCACCATCCGTTCGAGCGGTTGGTGAGTGGTCGGAGGCGTGGGTGCAGCAGTTCACCGACTGGCAGCTGGTGGTGCAGCACGGCTACACCCGTACGCCGGCGGTCGGCACCGGGTTCGACTTCTGCGGCCGCGAGCAGCTCGACGAGCTGTTCGAGCGGGCCCAGGTGGTGGCCTGCCACGGTGGCCCGGGCACCATCACCCAGGCCAAGCGGTACGGGCACACCCCGATCGTGGTGCCGCGCGACCCCGGCCAGGGCGAGCACGTCGACGACCACCAGCAGCTGTTCTCGCGCCGGCTCGGGAGCTTCGGGAGTGGTGGCGCTGGCCGAGACCTACGACACCTTCCTGGCCGCGGTGGTGGCGGCCTCGTTCCTGCCGCGCCAGCGTGACGGGCAAGGAGGACGTCGTGCCCGCCCGGGGTCTTCGCCGTCGGCAAGGTGGTCGAGGACCTGGTGACCCAACGGCGGGCGCCGCGTCAGCGCCGCCACGCAGAGTAGCTCAATAGCAACCCTGAGTAGTCAACGTTGGTAGGGTCGGGAGGTGACCACGACCCCGCCGTCTCGGTGCTCACCTCAGTGGTCCGCGCCGTCCGCCAGCCGGTGCCACGGCAGGTCCAGTTGCCGCAGGTGCCGGTCCGAACCGTTGCCCCACCGTACCGTTGCCGACCCGGCAGGTGCCGCAGGGGTGCTGCCGCGTCAGGCCCGCGGTTGCCGCCGCTCCACGCCCCGCTCGCAGTGACCTTGCCCCACCTCGGGCTGCCCCCTGCCGGGGCAGGAGGTCACCGACCTGATCCCCGTGGTCGACGGCGCCGGACGCCGTGGTGGTGCTGGGGCACCCGCTACCCTCGGCGAGCGACCTGCCCGACCCGGTGGGCCCCCCCGTCGGGTGGTGTTCTGGCGCGGCACAACACGCTGGCTGCGCCAGGCACTCCGCCCCTGAGGGTGGCGGGACAGGGCAAGGGTCCGCCGCTGCGGTCAATCGGTCCGAAGCGCAGCACGCAGCATGGCGATGAGTTGCTCGGGTCGTCGGAGCACGTCGTCTGCGGTGATCAGGATCACGCGCCAGCCTGCCTCTTCCAGCAGTCGACGCCGTGCGATGTCGGCCCGCCATTGTGCCCTGTCGGTCCGGTGATGATCGCCCTCGTACTCGACGGCGACCCGCTGCTCCCGCCAGACGAAGTCGCACCGGGCCAGCCATTCCCCGGTCGCGTCGTCGAGGATGTCGACATTGAGTTCGGGCTCCGGCAGTCCGGCGCGCACCATGAGCAGGCGAGCCTTGGTCTCCATGACCGATTCCGCGCCGAGGCGTACCAGTCCCATTGCCTCGCGCAACCGGCGGGCACCACGTCTGCCCCGCGCGAGGTCCACCTCCGCGGCCAGCGGCTCGAGGGAGGTGTGCCGATGGGCGATCGCGTCCGCGATCACGACCAACTCGTCCAACGGCGACCGGTCGCCGATCGCGGCCCAGGCCGCCGCGGGATCGCTCACTCGGACCCCACGCAGCACACTCGTGCGGCCGATGCGTGCTCGGTGGGCGATCACTGCGGCGCGATTCACCCGGACCGATCCGGGCGGGGTCGTCACGTGAATCCCCGACCCGGAACCGGCGTTCGGCAACCGCTGCAGCAGTAGCGCAGTGGAATGGCTGAAGACGGCCTCGGCGGGCAGGACCTCGGCCAGCGCCAGAACGACGTCCCACACCGACGTCACCGGTCGACGACTGCGTACCCCGCGACACGGACGAGTCAGATCGTCGGCTCGCAGTCTGCCCTCGCCGACGCCGGCCTTCGCGGCCGTCGCCATCGAGAAGGTGGCCGGTAGGGACGCCGGCAGCGGTCGGTGCGGTCGCGCCATGCCGACACTGTGGACTGTGCCGGGCGAGGAGGGCAGCCGCCGTCCACAGGGCGCCCGCGCTGTCGCGCCGCCTCGGCAGCCCCGCCTCGCCCGCGAGGCCGCGACTGTCACGCATCTGCCGGAACGGATTCGCCAGTGTCACGTTGCCGCTCGAACTGCTCGACTGTTCCATCGACTTCGTGACAGTCGCGGCGGGGTTGGGAGGAATGCCGACGGGATCATGACACTCGCCGCGGATCGGGCGGCTCTTGGGAGGAGAGGATCGAGGCCCTGCTGGGGCCTTGTCCACCTCCGGCCGCCGAGGTCGACCTCAGGACCAGGGCAGCTCGCGGCCCAGCAGGGTGGCCAGCTCGGCGTTGTGCGGGGCGTAGAACTCGCGCAGCTCGGCCGCCACGGCAGGGTCGATCGGCTCGGACGGCCGGTGGTTGTACTGCTCGAACGCCGGCATCACGATCGGCTCGATGCCCAGGAAGGTGGCCATCTGGTCCATCACCGGCTGCGGGTCGCGGTACATGTCCTCGCTGACGAGCACCAGCACCCGCTCGCGGCCGACGGCGTCGAACCAGCGCTGCAGCTGCGGGACGTAGACGCCGCGTTCGCGGTAGCTGTACCAGTCGTGCGGGCGGGAGTAGTAGTACGGGTCGGCGGCCATCCTCTCGGCCTCACCGGCCAGCCGGGTGGGCTCGGCCGCCAGCGCGTCGGCGAAGCTGCAGCGGCTCGACGTCGTTGTCGATCCGCTCCCAGTAGTGGCTGTAGGCACGCTTGACCGGGTCGCGCAGCAGCACGATGAACCGCGCCTCGGGCAGGTCGCGGGCCACCCGGGCCGGCACGTACGGGTTGAACAGGTAGTACGGGCTCGACTCGCCGGTGATGACGCGTCGTCCCAGCCGCTGCTCGGCGGCCCGGCGGGTGGCCTGGGTCGGGAAGTGGCTGCGGTACCAGGCCTCGCCCTTGGCGTAGTGCCAGTAGAAGTAGTGCGGGCTCTTCAGGTTCTGCCACCGGGCGACCATCGGCAGCACCTGCGGGTGCTGCTCGAGATAGCGCCAGGCCGAGGTCGAGCCGCCCCGCTTGGTGCCCAGCACCAGGAAGTCGGGCAGTGGCCGCCAGGGCGCGGTCAGTGTGCCGTAGCCGCGGATGGCCTCCTTCGCCGCTCCCTTGGCCTGTGCGGGCACCAGCGACTTCAGGGTCTTCTCGATCGTGCTCACGCGGGCCTCCGGGGCGTCGGGACAGCGGTCGGCTCGTCGTCGGGTCCGGTGGGGGTGGGCTCGTGATCGGGCCGTCGGGTGGCGACTCCGCCCCGGCGCCCCGTCGTGGGCCGGGGCAGCGGCGGACGGCGGCGCAGCGCAGCGACCAGGTCGTCGAGCTCGAGCTCGCGGCGGTGGCGCACCAGCACCAGCAGGTAGCAGCACGCCGGCGAGCGCGGTGCCGACCAGCAGCACGACGCCGGCGGCGACCGCCCCTCGCAGCACCAGCACGTCGGTCAGGCGCACCAGCAACGCCGGCACCCCGAAGCCGGCCAGGGCCGCCACTGCGGCCCGGCGGGTCGAGGGTCGAAGGAGGTCAGGCCCAGACCGAGGCGCACCTCGGCGACCCCCAGGCAGGCGTCGGTCAGCATCGCCGCCGACCAGCCGAGAGCCGCCCCCACGATGCCCAGGTGCGGCACCAGCGCCAGGTCGATCGCCGAGCATCACGCACGGTCGCGAAGCCGGTGTTGCCGGCCGCCCAGTGGCTGCGGTGGGCCATGTTCAGCACGGTGTTGGCGTTGCCGGTGGCCACCACGCCGAGCATCGCCAGCGACAGGATCGACAATGCCGTGGCGGCCTGGGTGTACCCGGGCCGAGCACCGTCAGCACCCCCGGGGCGAAGGCCGCCAGTGCCAGGTAGACCGGCCAGGTCGACAGCAGCGCCCAGCGCACGCTGAGTCGGTGCACGATGCTGGCGGCCGTCGACGTCGTCGGCGGGCGAAAGCCGCCGCCAGCATCGGCGCGACCGACAGCCGGACCGCCTGCAGGGCGAAGGTGCCGCTGGTGACGAACCGGCTCGCCGCGGCGTAGACGGCGCCCATGCGCGGCCCGACCAGCACCGTCACCAGCACGACGTCGGCCCAGACGATGAGGATCTCGAAGGTGGCGGCCACGGCCCGAGGCGCGGTCGCCCGCCAGAACGAGGCGGCCAGGCCGCGCTCCTGCCCGTCGGGGACCGGCGCGGTGGCCGGGTCGCAGGGCTCGGACGGCGGCCACCCGAAGGGCGGTCCGCCGGCGAGCTCGCGGGGCGGCAGCCGGCGGTGGGTCTCGGCCGCCGCCAGGGCGGCGGCGACCACCAGCGGCAGCGCCCAGGCGACCAGGGCGACCATCGCCCCGTCGCGCCGATGGCCCACGGCCAGCACCGCGACGAGCACCAGCAGCGGCCGGCTGGCGGGCAGGAAGATCTGCTGGATCAGGGTGTAGGTGCGCAACGACCCCAGTCCGCGGGCGGCGCCGCCGAGCAGCACCTGGGTCAGGCTGGCCAGCAGCAGGGCCGGGGCGACCAGCCGGACGGCGGTGGCCAGCTGCGGCGCCAGCTCGTCGCCGACGGTGGCGGCGGCCACCCGGCCGGCCACCAGCTCGACCCCGACGACGGCCACCAGGCCCGCCACCAGCACCGGTCGCAGCGCGATGAGCACCAGCTGTCGCTGGGCACCGAGGGCGCCGTGCTCGCGCAGCCCCGACAGGCCGCGCATCAGGCCCGTGTCGGCGCCCAGGGCCAGCACCGTCGAGGCGATCGTGAACAGCGCCACCACGGTGAAGTAGACCCCGGCGTGCTCCCGGTCGAGCACCCGCCCGACCGTGACCGTCAGCACCAGGCCACCGAGGCCGGCGCAGACCGCTCCGACCAGTCCGACCGCCCCCTGGCGGGCCGCGGTCGCCGTCACCGCGGCGGGCTGGGTCGCCCGGTGCGGGCGCGACGGCGGGCTGCCGGTAGGCCTGTTCGGTCACAGCCCTCGGCCACGCTTGTGCAGCTGGGCCTGCAGTCCCTCGATGCTCACCAGCCGGCTGGCGACCGCGGCGGCCAGGTACGCGCGCGGCTCCCGGGGGGCCAGCCGCCAGGTCTGGACGGCGGCGGCCAGCGCCTCCCGGCGCCGGCCCATCGCCGCCAGCGCCAGCGCCTGCTGCCCCCGCACCCGGGCGTGCCCGCTGGGCACCTGCGTGAACTGCGGGTGCTTGGCCAGCAGGGCGTCCAGGCTCTCGTGGATCGTCTGCCACTTGCTGAAGTAGAACGAGGCCCCGTGCCAGTGCACCCGCACCAGCGGCCGCGGCACCGACAGCACCGGGCCGAGCGCGGCGGCCCGCAGCAGCAGGTCGTAGTCCTCGGCGTAGCCGCCGGGCAGCTGCTCGTCCACCAGCCCGATCGGGCCCAGCAGGTCGGCCCGACGCAGCAAGAACGTCGAGGGGTGCAGCTCCATCACCCGACGGGTCAGCAGGTCCTCGAACGTGGTGGGCCGCAACGGGCCCGGTCGGTCGGTGGCGACGCCGTCGTGGACGACGCTGATGCCGGTGGCGACCACGGACGCGGCCGGGGTGCGGAGCAGCATCGGCACCTGGGCCGAGAGCTTGCCGGGCAGCCACTCGTCGTCGTCGTCGCAGAAGGCCACCAGGGCGTGGCCGGCGGCGGTGATGCCGGTGTTGCGGCCGCCGGCCAGGCCGGCACTGCGGGCGTTCGGGGTCTGGGTCAGGGTCGCCCGTTCGCCGAGCTCGTCGGCCATGGTCGTGGTCAGGGTCTGGACGACGCCGGAGTCCCAGTCGCCGTCCCGCACGACGATGATCTCGATCGCGCCCGGGTAGTCCTGGGCGACGATCGCGCGCACCGCGCGCAGCAGCAGCGGCTCCCGTTCCCGGGTCGCGACCACGACGCTGACCGGAGGGTGCTCGCCCGCCCCGTCGGCCGCCGCCCGCCGGGCGGCCGGGACGGTCCGGGACGTCGAGGTACGTGCGCTCATGCGGTGGCCATCGGCCACCGCGGTTCTTTCCTTGAGTCCCTACCGCCGCGCTCGAGCGCGCGCAGGAGGAGGCCCGTGCAGGGGCGGGGCAGGGGCGGGGACGGGTCAGGGTTGCCAGGCGGCCATGACCGTGACGGCGTCGGGGTCGAGGCCGCGGGGCAGGCCGCGCCCGGTCGCCAGCAGGGTCAGGGCGGTGGCCATGGTCTCGAGCACGTGCAGCCGGATCAGGACCGGCGCCAGTGCTGGGTCGAGCCCCAGCTGCGGCAGCAGGTCGGGCGCCGCCTCGGCCATCGCGGCGACGGCCTGGCCGAAGCTGACGCGGTGGAGCACGTGCTGCACCTGGAACACCCAGCGCAGGGCGTCCAGCCCGGCCGGGCCGGTGACGGCGCCGTACTCCAGGTCCCAGGCCCACAGTCGCCCGGTGGCGCTGTCGCGGGCCAGGTTCCACGGCACCCAGTCCCCGTGGTAGCAGCCCACCGCCAGCTCGCGGTCGCTGTCGTGGGCGGCCACGGCGTCGGCCAGTCGCAGCAGCCCCTCGACCAGGTCGGGCCGCTGCCCCTCGGCCTCGCGGGCGGTCTCGACCCGCTCGTAGCACCCCCTGCCACCAGGTGGTGGCACCCAGGGCCGCCCGGCCGCCGCCGAGGGCCGTCGGTGAACGCCGCCAGGGCCCGCAGCACCTCGGTCGTCCTGGTCCGGACCGATCCGGCGCACCGTGTCGGGCAGCGGCTCGACGACCGAGTAGGTGAAGGGCCCGCAGCTGCCGACGTCCAGCACCCGAGGCAGGCTGAGTGCGGGGCCCGGAGTCGCCAGCGCCGCGCCGAAGCGGGCCAACAGGTCTGCCTCGGCGCTGACGCGCTCGCCCGGTCGAGGGGTCCGAGGCCACCTTGGCGAAGGCGGCGACCCGGCCCGAGGCGTCGGCCAGCTGCACCGTCGGCTTGGCCCGCGGGTGGAAGTCGCGCAGGCTCAGGGCGCTGGCCACCGCGGTCGGCACCCGGCGGGTCAGATGCACCGTGACGACGCCGTCCTCGACCGCCTGGCTGCCGACGCCGGCCGGCACGCTCAGCCGCAGCAGGCTGTTCTCGCCCTGCAGTGCGGCGAGCGGGCGCATCGCCAGGCTGGCAGCCCGCCGGGTCAGGGCCACCCGGGGGGAGCGCAGGGCGTTGTGCGAGAGCACCAGCCGCGCCGCGATCCCGGGGTCGGGCGGCACCAGGAAGCGGGGGGAGCGGCGGTCGGGCACCACGCGCCAGGCCTCCACCTGGCGCAATCCCGCGGGGACCGGGTCGTAGCCCAGGTGCAGCGGGAAGTCGGCGGGCGGGAACAGGTGGGACAGCTGGGCCCGGGCCAGGCCGACCCGTCGTCCCGGGTGGGGGCCCAGGTCGAGGTCGACCGGTGCGCTGGTCTGGCTCATCGGTGCTCCTCGGCGTCTCGGGGCGGCGTTCGGCCCGCCAGGGCCGGGGGCAGCAGCAGGGCAGCAGCACGAGGCGCACCACAGGGCCATGGTCAGCTGCAGGCCGTCGATGCCGTAGAAGATCATCATCACCGCCAGGGCGACCGGGACGGCGTGCAGCAGCGTCGACTCCAGGTCGCGCACCCGCCAGGTGACGAGGATCAGCGCCAGCAGCGAGCCCACGAACAGGCCCAGCCCCACGAAGCCGTAGCTGAACATCAGGAACCACAGCTCGCCCTGGGTGCCGGCCGAGACCGGCAGGGTGCGGCTGGGCCGAGGGGCCCCCCAGCCGAGCAGCGGTGAGGACAGGGTGCGCTCGAAGGTCTCGGCGTACAGGGCGGCGCGGTCCTGGGTGGTGGTGCTCGTCGAGGTGCGCTCGGACAGCCGGTCGGCCGCCCCGCTGGCCAGCACGGCGACCCCGACCGCGGTGACGGCGGCCGCGAGCTGGGCCCAGTGCCGAGGCGCGGACGTCGCGGATCCGGCGGGCGGCCACGTAGATCCCGGCGCTGCCCAGACCCACCAGGATGCCCCGGTTCAGGGTGGCCATCGCCGGGGGCAGGGCGGCCAGCCAGGCCAGCGCCAGCAGCCACCGGGTCCGTCGTCCGGCCCGCACCGCCAGGGCTGCCAGGACCAGGGTGACCAGCACGAACGTGTTGCCCCAGCCGTTGGTGTACGGGAACGGTGCCGCCGGGCGCACGAACGCCTCGGTGGCTCCCCAGGGGTCCTGCACCTCGGCGAACCGGGGGCTCAGCAGCTCGGTGACGTAGGAGTTGCTCGCGATCGAGCGCGGCAGTGCCGCCAGGGTGGGGGTGGAGATCCGGCCGTAGGGGAACAGCATGCCGAGCCAGCCCCCGACCGTCAGCCAGGCGACCATGAACGACAACGACCGCACCACCCGGCGCCGGTCGGCCAGCTCGGGGGCGTTGTAGGCGTAGAGGCCCAGCAGGACGGCGCCGAGCATGTCGCTCCAGCGCTGCACGAAGCCGACCAGCCGGCCGCTGCTGTCGATCATGAGGACCGACAGCAGGCTCCAGGCCAGGAACGAGCCCCACCAGAGCCAGGACGGCGGTAGGCCCACCCGGCCCCGCAGGGCCATCAGGGTCAGGGCGGTCGCGCCTGCGGCGGCGACGACGAACGGGCCCAGCCCGAGCAGCCACCACAGCGGGTAGAGGGCGAACAGGGCGGTGACCGGCCAGGCCGGCAGTACCCGGTCGCCGAGGCGGCGGGCCGGCGGCAGCGACCGTCGGGCGTGCCGCGTCGTGCCGGCAGGGCCCGACGGCTGCGCCGGCGCGCGCCCGGTCCGCGGGCGAGGTGCCAGCAGGCTCGAGGTCACCGTGTCAGTGTGGCATCTCGGTCACACAATGATGTCGTCTATACACTCTGTGTCACGCATTCCCGTACTTCGAAGGACGGACCCCGCATGCAGAACGCCGTGCGCCGGTCGTGCCGCTGACGGTCGGCGACGTGTGGGCCAGGGTGCGCCGCCGTCCGGTGATGGCGGCGGTGCCGCTCGCGCTCGGCCTGGCGGCCGGAGTCGGCTACGCCGTGCTGGCGCCCCCGACCTACAACAGCACCGCCTCGGTCGTGGTGCAGCCGCTGATCTCGGACCAGTTCGGCGGCGTGAACATCGCCAACGTCATCAACATGGCCACCGAGGCCCAGGTCGCCCAGTCCTCGCAGGTGGCAGGGCTGGCCGCCAAGCGACTGAAGGTGCCGGCCGCCCAGGTGCGCGACGGACTGTCGGTGGCAGCGCCGCAGGGCACCCAGGTGATCGAGCTGCACTACTCGGCCGACAACCAGCAGGCCGCCTCCGACGGTGCCCAGGTCGTCGCCGAGAGCTACCTGGCCTACCGGGAGGGTGCCGCCGGGGCGGACGCCGACCGCCGACTGGCCGCGATCCAGAAGCAGATCGACGACGCCAACCTGAAGCTGTCGCTCAACAACAGCAGCCAGGCCGCCTACCAGGACAGCCTGCGCTGCGCTGCTCGCCGACCAGCGCACCCTGACGGCGGTCAAGGCGACCGCCGGCGGTCGCATCATCTCGGCGGCGTCCTGGCCGGGCACCCCCAGTGCGCCGAAGGCCTCGGTCGACGTCGCCGTCGGGCTGCTCGGCGGGCGCCCTGGCGGGGCTGGCCCTGACGGTGCTGTGGCCGGGCGGGGCCCGGCGCGCACCGGCGGTCCGTCGGCGGCGCCGCACGCCGCGCCGGCTCCCGGCCCCGTCCCGGCTCGACGACCTGTTCGCCGGTCGGACGGCGACGCCGACGCCGACGGGCCGGGACCGGACGACGGCCCGACGACTCCGAGGACGGCGCTCGCCACGACGCGCGGCCGACGACCGCGGTGAGGTGTCGCCGTCGGGCACCGGTGAAGGCCACCCGGCGTCTGCCCGGTGGCGCCTTCTCCGACCGTCCGGAGGCGGGCGCACCCCCGCTCCGGCCGCTCCGGTCGTCAGGGCCGGTTCGACAAGGGGCGTCCGGGGCGGGGCGGCCCGGTGGTGGCCCCGGCGGCTCGGGCTCCGGCACCGGCACCGGCGCCGGCGGCCCGGTGCCGGCGGCCGGGGCTATCTGGTGGGGGCGCGGTCCCGGTCTCGGGCGGTTCGAGCAACGGCGGCCCGAGCAGCGGCGCCCGAACAACGGCGGCTCGAGCAGCGGCGCCTCGAACAGCGGCGGCTCGAGCAGCGGCGGGTCGGGCAGTGGGGCCTCGGGCGGCTCCGCTCCGAGCGCCGACCCTGGCGGGGGGACCGCGGGCCGTGCGCACCACGGCCCAGGCGACCGGTCGCCCGGCGCAGCCGGTGGCGCCGCCACGCGCCGCAGGCCCGGCCGGCTCCCGGACCGGTGGGCCCGGCCTCGGCGGCGGTCGCACCGCCCTCCCCGGCGCCCCAGGCCACCGGGCCTCGGTCTGGCAATCGCCCTCGACTGCCGTCCCGCGCCGACAGTCGCCGGCCCGACGTCCCCGAGCTCGACCGGCTGGTACGGCCGACGGGCAGCGCGGCCACCGCCACCTTGAGCTCGTCGCAGCTGGTACCGCCGCAGGCCGCGCCGTCCGAGCCGTTGAGCCTGCCGGACGTGCGGCGCCTGCTCCGCGCGCCGACGTCCGTGGCGACCGACGTCCGCGACGGCGCGCCCATGGCGAGCGCCGTCCGCGACAACGACGCGGCTCGACCGACAGGACGCGGGTGCCAAGGACGCGGGCGCCAAGGACGCGGGTGCAACGACGCGGGTGCCAAGGACGCGGGTGCCAAGGACGCGAAGGACGACCCGGAGCCGCTGGCGCCCGAGAGCCTGCCCTGGTTCCGTCGGTGAGCCGGCGTCCGTCGGTGAGTCGGCACTGACCTGCTGCCCGCCGGGTCCGAACCGGTCGTACGAAGATCCGGTTCGGTCGATGTCGTCCCGAGCGGCTAGAACTGTCGTATGACGTTGGCGGGGCTGCTCGAGACCCTCCTCCAGGCGCAACGCGCCTCGGGGTCCGACCGTGGGCTGCCCGAGGTGATCGCGGCGGCGGGTCGGGTGGGTCGGCTCGAGGTCGTGGTCCCGCCCGGGGCCCGGCCGCTGGCCCTGGCCGCGCTGGCCGCCGACCCCCCGGTGGGGGCGGGGCGGCCGGTGCTGGTCGTCACCGCCACCGGGCGCGAGAGCGAGGACCTCGCCGCCGCACTGCGCTGCCACCTCGACCCGGACGCCGTGGCCGAGCTGCCCGCCTGGGAGACGCTGCCCCACGAGCGGCTCTCGCCCCGCTCCGACACCGTCGGGCGGCGGCTGGCGGTCTTCCGGCGGCTGGCCCACCCCAGCCCCGACGACCCGGCCACCGGGCCGATCCGGGTGCTGGTGGCCCCGGTGCGGGCGGTGCTGCAGCCCGTGGTGCGGGGGCTCGGCGAGCTCGAGCCGGTGGTGCTGCGCCCCGGTGACGAGCGGCCGATGGCCGACGTCGTCACCGCGCTGGTCGACGCCGCCTACGTGCGCACCGACCTGGTCGACAGGCGCGGCGAGTTCGCCGTGCGCGGTGGCATCCTCGACGTCTTCCCGCCCACCGAGGACCACCCGCTGCGGGTGGAGTTCTGGGGCGACACCGTCGAGGAGGTGCGCTGGTTCGCGGTCGCCGACCAGCGCTCGCTCGAGGTGGCCCCGGCCGGCCTGTGGGCCCCGCCCTGCCGAGAGGTGCTGCTCACCGACGCCGTCCGCAAGCGGGCGGCCGACCTCGTCGACGAGCTGCCCGGTGTCGCCGACATGCTGGCCCGGATCGCCGAGGGCATGGCCGTCGAGGGGATGGAGTCGCTGGCCCCGGTGCTGGTCGACGCCCTCGACCCGGTGCTCGACCTGCTGCCGGCCGGCACCCACGTGGTGGTGGTCGAGCCCGAGCGGGTGCGGGCCCGGGCCCGTGACCTGGTCACCACCAGTGAGGAGTTCCTGGCCGCGTCGTGGGCGAACGCCTCCGCGGGCAACGCGCTGCCGGTCGACCTGACCCATCTCGACCTCAGCGCCGGCGGCTATGCCGCGCTCGCCGACGTCCGGGCGCGGGCCGGCGAGCTGGGGCTGCCCTGGTGGGGGCTCACCTCGCTGACGCGCGACACCGAGCTGGACGACGGCGACGACGGCGAGCAGGTCGTGCTCGACGCCCGCGAGGTGGTGGGTTACCAGGGCGACACCGAGCGGGCCCTGGCCGACCTGCGGGCGATGGTCGCCGACGGCTGGCGGGTGGTCGCGACCACTGAGGGCTCGGGGCCTGCCAAGCGCATGGTCGAGGTGCTGGCGGCGGCCGACATCGCGGCCCGGCTCGAGGCCGACCTGGTCGGGGTGCTCGAGCCCGGGGTGGTGCACGTGACCACCGCGCCGATCGAGCACGGCTTCGTCGCCGCCGAGGCCAAGGTGGCACTGCTCACCGAGGCCGACATCGCCGGCACCCGCTCGGGCACCCGCGACATGCGCAAGATGCCCAGCCGGCGCCGGGCCGTGATCGACCCGCTGCAGCTGCGCCCGGGCGACTTCGTCGTCCACGAGCAGCACGGGGTCGGCCGCTACCTCGAGATGGTGCAGCGCACCGTGGGCGGCGCCCACCGGGAGTACCTGGTGATCGAGTACGCGCCCGGCAAGCGGGGGCAGCCGGGCGACCGGCTGTTCGTGCCGAGCGACTCCCTCGACCAGGTGACCCGTTACGTCGGGGGCGAGTCGCCGCAACTGTCCAAGATGGGCGGGGCCGACTGGGCCAGGACCAAGGGCAGCGCCCGCAAGGCGGTCCGCCAGATCGCCGGCGAGCTGATCCGCCTGTACAGCGCCCGCATGGCCACCAGCGGTCACGCCTTCGCCCCCGACAGTCCGTGGCAGCGCGAGCTCGAGGACGCGTTCGGCTACGTCGAGACCCCCGACCAGCTGGCCTGCATCGACGAGGTCAAGGCCGACATGGAGAAGTCGGTACCGATGGACCGGCTGGTCTGCGGCGACGTCGGCTACGGCAAGACCGAGATCGCGGTCCGGGCGGCCTTCAAGGCGGTGCAGGACGGCAAGCAGGTGGCGATCCTGGTGCCCACGACGATCCTGGTCCAGCAGCACTTCGAGACCTTCACCGAGCGGTACGCCAACTTCCCCGTGGTCGTCAAGGCGTTGTCCCGGTTCCAGAGCGACAAGCAGGCCACCGCAGTGCTGGACGGGCTGGCCGACGGCAGCGTCGACGTCGTGATCGGTACCCATCGGCTGCTGTCGGCATCGGTCCACTTCAAGGACCTGGGCCTGGTGGTGGTCGACGAGGAGCAGCGGTTCGGGGTCGAGCACAAGGAGCGCCTGAAGCAGATGCGCACCGACGTCGACGTGCTGGCGATGTCGGCCACCCCGATCCCGCGCACCCTCGAGATGGCCGTCACCGGCATCCGCGAGATGTCGACCCTGGCGACCCCGCCCGAGGAGCGGCACCCGGTGCTGACGTTCGTCGGGGCCTACGAGGAGAAGCAGATCAGCGCAGCCGTCCACCGTGAGCTGCTGCGCGAGGGTCAGGTCTTCTACATCCACAACCGGGTCGAGTCGATCGAGCGGACGGCGGCCCGGCTGCGCGAGCTGGTGCCCGAGGCCCGGATCGCCACCGCCCACGGGTCGATGGGCGAGCACCAGCTCGAGCAGGTGCTGGTCGACTTCTGGGAGAAGCGCTTCGACGTGCTGGTGTGCACCACCATCGTCGAGACCGGCCTCGACATCTCCAACGCCAACACCCTGATCCTGGAGCGGGCCGACCTGCTGGGCCTGTCGCAGCTGCACCAGCTGCGCGGCCGGGTCGGCCGCGGCCGGGAGCGGGCCTACGCCTACTTCCTCTACCCGCCCGAGAAGCCGCTCACCGAGACCGCCCACGACCGGCTGACCACCATCGCCCAGCACACCGACCTCGGGGCCGGTATGCACGTGGCCATGAAGGACCTCGAGATCCGCGGCGCCGGCAACCTGCTCGGCGGTGAGCAGTCGGGCCACATCGCCGGCGTCGGGTTCGACCTGTACGTGCGGCTGGTGGGCGAGGCGGTCGCCGAGTTCCGGGGCGACGACCAGGTCGAGCACGTCGAGATGAAGGTCGAGCTGCCGGTCGACGCCCACCTGCCGCACGAGTACGTGCCGGGGGAGCGGCTTCGGCTCGAGGCCTACCGCCGGATCGCCGAGGCCGCCGACGAGGTGGCCGTCGAGGCCGTCCGCGCCGAGCTGACCGACCGGTACGGCGCTCTGCCGCCGCCGGTGGTGGCGCTGCTCGAGGTCGCCCGGCTGCGGATCGTCGCCCGCCGGGCCGGCCTGACCGACATCACCGTGCAGGGCAACCACGTGCGCTTCGCCCCCGTCGTCCTGCCCGAGTCGGCCACGATGCGGCTGCAGCGGCTCTACCCCGGCACCCTGCTCAAGCCGACGATCAAGGCGGTGCTGGTGCCGCGGCCGATGACGGCCCGGGTCGGCGGCACGCCGGTGCGCGACCAGGCCGTGCTCGACTGGACCCGGGCGCTGATCGAGGCCGTGTTCCTGGGATCGGTGTCTGCCGCCGCCGCCACCGCCACGTCCGGTGCTGCCGCCACCGCCACGTCTGGTGCTGCCGCCACCGCCACGTCCGGTGCTGCCGAGCGATGACCAGTTCCGGCGATAGGCTCCGGACTGTGTTGCGCCCGGTCGTGAGAGGGAGTCTCGTGAAGCGTTCTCGCCTTGTCGTCGCTGCGGTGGCCGTCGCGGTCCCGTTGCTGGTGTCGGGATGCGGTACCCCGACCGCCGGGGCTGCCGCCGTCGTCGGTGACCGCCGGATCACCGAGGCCGAGGTGCAGCGAGGGGTCGTGGACATCCAGGCCTTCTTCGGCGACAAGCAGCAGGTGAGGCAGAGCGACGTGCTCTACTTCCTGATCGTCGGTCCCAGCCTGATCGACGCCGCGAACAAGGCGGGCGTCGGCGCCAGCGCCGACGACGCGCGCTCGACCCTGAGCGCCTCGTTGGTGTCGCCGTCCGAGCCGGCGGTGCAGGCCCTGCGGGCCAGCCAGGCCCTGAGCAACCTCAACAAGCTCGACCCGGCGACCGCCAAGCCGATCCTGACCGGCCTCGTCGACTCGTTCAAGCACCTGAACGTGACCGTCAACCCTCGGTACGGCGCCTTCGCCGTCACCAAGGTCGACCCCGCAGGGGCGGCCGAGAACTGGATAGTCGGCAGCGGCCCGAGTGCTGCTGCCCCGAGCCCGGCCGGCTCCTGAGTCTCGAACCGGCCGCCTGGGCCGACGTCCCGCCGTCCGGCCGGCTGCTGCTGGTACTGACCAGCTCGCGGGTGGCGCCGGGCCTGCTCACCTGGTCGGCCTGGCAGCAGCTGCGGGCCGCCGACCTGGTGTTCGCCGCCGACCTCGACGAGGCGTGGCAGGACGCGCTGGCCGAGGCCGGCATCACCGTGGCCGACCTCGCCGCCGACCCGGTGGCGGTGCGGGCCGGGCGGTTGGCCGAGGCGGCGGACGGCGGCCGGCTGGTGGTGTGGTTCGGCTCGCCCGACGGCGACCCGGGTCTGACCGACGCCCTCGCCGAGCATCTGGTACGCCGTGCCGTGGCCGCCGAACCGCCCGAGGTCGAGCTGCTCGGCGGCTCCCACGACCTGCCCGGTGCCCGGCTGCTCGACTTGGTCGCCGTGATGGACCGGCTGCGCTCGCCCGGCGGCTGCCCCTGGGACGCCGAGCAGACCCACGCCAGCCTGGCGCCCTACCTGCTCGAGGAGAGCCACGAGGTGCTCGAGGCCATCGAGACCGGCGACCGCGACCACCTCGTCGAGGAGCTCGGTGACCTGCTGCTGCAGGTGGTCTTCCACGCCCGGATGGCGCAGGACGACGAGGTCGCCCCGTTCGACGTCGACGAGGTCGCGGCCGGGATCGTCGACAAGCTGGTGCGCCGGCACCCGCACGTCTTCGCCGACGTCACGGTCGCGGGAGCCCACGAGGTCAGCGCCAACTGGGAGCAGATCAAGGCCGACGAGAAGCAGCGCAGCGGGCCCTTCGAGGGCATCCCGCTGACCTTGCCCGCCCTCGCCCGGGCCCAGAAGATGCTCGACCGGCTGAAGGCGCCGACCGACGTCGCAGTGCCCGGTGGCCCGGCCGAGTCGGACGCGCCTGCCGCCTCGGACGCGTCGGCCGCCTCGGACGAGCCCGACGAGCCGGACGAGCCCGACGAGCCGGACGACGAGCTGGTCGCGGCGCTGCTGTCCGCCGTCCAGCTGGCCCGCCGCCAGGGCCGGGACGCCGAGACCGAGCTGCGGGCGGCGCTGACCCGCTGGGCCGGCGACATCGAGACGATGAACGAGAGCAAATGAGCGAGAGCGAGCGCTTCGGGGTGCTCGCCGCGGGCATCGTCGACGGGCTGCTGCAGCTGTCGCCGGCGACGGCCACGGTGCTGGGCGACCACCGCTTCGACGACCAGCTCGAGACCTGGACCAAGGCCGCGGTCGCCGACCGGCTCGAGGTGCTGCGCGAGGCCTGGGCGGCGGTCGACCAGATCGACGTCGACGCGCTGACGCTGCCCGAGGCCGTCGACCTCGAGCTGCTGCGGGACCGGATCGGCCACGAGACCTGGTCGCTGCAGGACGACCGTCGCCACCAGCGCGACCCGCTGCGGCACCTGCCGGTGGCGGCGCTGCTGGCGCTGACCGACCCGGCGGCGTCCGACCGATCGGCGTCCGACCCGGAAGCGCCCGAGCGCCCGGTGCCGGAGCCGGCGGCACTGGTCGCCCGGCTGGGGGTGCTGCCGGCGCGCCTGGAGACCGCCCGCCGGGTGCTCGCCGACATGTGTCCTGAGCACGTCGAGACCGCCCAGGCCCGATGTCGCACCCTGCGGCGCTGGTTGGCCGCCGACGGTCCGGTCGCGGCGGTGGCCGCGGGCCTGGACGCCACCCGTGGCGCCGTCCTGGCGGGCGCGGCCACCGAGGCCGAGGACGCCGTCGCCTCGTTCGAGCGCTGGCTCGGCTACCGGCTGCCGGTCAGCGACGGCGACGCCCGCATCGGCCCGTCGGCCTACCACGCCCTCACCTGGTTCGGCCTCGACAGCCAGGTCGACCTCGCGGTGCTGGTGACCCGCATCGAGAGCGACCTGCAGGGGGTCGAGGAGGAGGTGGCCGAGCTGGCGGGCCGCCTGGCCGCGGTCGGGGGGCGCTCGGGGCAGCGCCCCGGAGGCCCGGACGCCGTGCTCGACAACCCCGCTGAGCTGGTGGCCGCGGTGCTGCGCGAGCTGGCGGCCCAGCACCCGGTCTCGGCCGCAGACCTGCTGACGCAGGCCCAGCTGGTGCTCACCGACATCACCGCCCGCGTCCGTGAGCTCGACCTGGTGGCGGTGCCGGGCGTCGACGTCCGACTGGTGGTGGTGCCCGACCGTCGGGCCGCGATGCGATGGACCCCGTGCCAGCGCCCGCAGCGGTTCTCGTCGTCCGGGGCCTCGCCCTCGGGGGCGATCGAGCCGGTGGTGACGCTGCAGCGCGAGGGCGATGTGCACGCGCTGCGACGGGCGGCGATGCACGCGGTGCTGCCGGGGCACCTGCTCGAGACCCTGCACGCCCCGACCTCGCCCGGCACCGACCGGGTGCGGGTGCTGTGTCAGAGCGAGGTGCTGCGCGAGGGCTGGGCCGGCTACGCCGAGGACCTGCTGGCCGGTGCCGGGTTGGGGCTGGGCCCCGGGCAGGACGACGCGCTGCGGCTGCACACCCTGCTGGGCCGGCTGCGGGCCACGGTGGCGGCCCTGGTGGACGTCAAGGCGCACGCCGAGGGGCTGACCGAGACCGAGGGCCTGCGCCTGCTGACCTCACGCGGGCACCTGGCTCCGGCCGACGCCCGCGCGGCCTGGCGGCAGTCGATGCTCACCCCGGCGGTGCTGGTGCAGCACTACCTGGGACGACGTCAGGTCGCCGACCTGGTCGACCTGCTGCGTCGCCAGCGGCCGGCCGCGAACGAGGCGGCGCTGCACCGGCTGGTGCTCGACCACGGCCCGGTGCCGCCCCGGCGGCTGGCGCAGCTGTTGGGTCTGGACTGACTGCTGGACTGAGTAGGGTTGTGCCCGAAACCGGTATCACGCACTGAGCCGGGTGGTCGATCGAGGAGCGAGACAGTGGCAAGCATCGAAGCCGTAGGTGCCCGCGAGATCCTGGACTCCCGGGGCAACCCGACGGTCGAGGTCGAGGTCGCCCTCGACGACGGCACCATCGCCCGTGCGGCGGTTCCCTCGGGCGCCTCGACCGGCGCGTTCGAGGCCGTCGAGCGCCGGGACGGCGACAAGAGTCGTTACGGCGGTAAGGGTGTCGAGCAGGCCGTCACCGCGGTGATGGACCAGATCGCCCCCGAGGTGCTGGGTTTCGACGCCGCCGACCAGCGCCTGGTCGACCAGGCGATGATCGACCTGGACGGCACCGACAACAAGGGCTCCCTGGGGGCCAACGCGATCCTCGGCGTCTCCCTCGCGGTGGCCAAGGCCGCCGCCGACTCGGCCGACCTGCCGCTGTTCCGCTACCTCGGCGGCCCGAACGCGCACGTGCTGCCGGTGCCGATGATGAACATCCTCAACGGCGGCGCCCACGCCGACGGCGGCGTCGACATCCAGGAGTTCATGGTCGCCCCGATCGGTGCGGCCAGCTTCCGGGAGGCGCTGCGCTGGGGCGCCGAGATCTACCACTCGCTGAAGTCCGTGCTCAAGGCCAAGGGCTATGCGACCGGCCTGGGCGACGAGGGCGGCTTCGCGCCGTCCCTGCCGAGCAACCGCTCGGCGCTCGACCTCATCGCCGAGGCGATCGGGGCGGCCGGGTTCGGCCTCGGCACCGACGTGGCCCTGGCGCTCGACGTGGCGGCCACCGAGTTCCACAGCGATGGCGGCTACCGCTTCGAGGGCCAGCAGCGCACCAGCGCCGAGATGAGCGAGTACTACACCCAGCTGGTGACGACTTCCCGATGGTCTCGATCGAGGACCCGCTGGACGAGGACGACTGGGAGGGCTGGACCGCGATCACCACGGCCATCGGCTCGCGGGTGCAGCTGGTCGGCGACGACCTGTTCGTCACCAACCCGGTGCGGCTGCGCAAGGGCATCGAGATGGGCGCCGCGAACGCGCTGCTCGTCAAGGTGAACCAGATCGGCACCCTGACCGAGACCCTGGACGCCGTCGCCCTGGCCCACCGCAGCGGCTACCGCGCCATGTTGAGCCACCGCAGCGGCGAGACCGAGGACACCACGATCGCCGACCTCGCGGTCGCCACCGACTGCGGTCAGATCAAGACCGGCGCCCCTGCCCGCTCCGAGCGCGTCGCCAAGTACAACCAGCTGCTGCGCATCGAGGAGGAGCTGGACGACGCGGCGGTGTACGCCGGCGCCGGCGCCTTCCCGCGGTTCGCCCGCGGCTGACCTGTCCCCCGCGGCGGGCGTCGCGGATCGCGCAGTGGATCGTGCCGCGAATCGCGGGGCGTCGATCGTCATGATCGGCGTGTCGCGCTCGGGCGTGCCCCGGTGGGTGCCCGACGCTGGGGGAGTCCGGCTGTACGGCGGCAGCGCTGGAGGGAGGTGGTGGTCGTGGTGACGCGTCGTCCGACCCCGCCTCGCCGGCAGGGCTCGGCCCGCGGCGGCCCCGCCCGGCCCGCGGCCGCGCCCCCGTCGGCCAAGGCTGCGGCCGTCGGGCGTGCCGAGGTCAAGCGGCCGGGGGCGGCCCGGGCAGTGCTGCCGCAACGGCTGCGGATGCCCGTGGTCCGTCCGGTGACCGCGGTCGGCATCACCCTCGCGGTGGTCACCCTGCTGCTGGCGCCCTACCTGCAGCCCTGGTGGGCGCAGCGCTCCCAGCTCGCCTCGACCAAGGCGCAGGTGGCCGAGCTGCAGCGCCAGGTCGACGAGCTGGGGGCCCAGAACCGGCGGTGGGACGACCCGAGCTACGTGCGGACCCAGGCACGGTCGCGGTTGCACTACGTGATGCCCGGGGAGGTCAGTTACGTGCTGCTCGACGACGGCACCCCCAAGGCCGTCACCGACCCCCGCCAGGCTGCCGCCGGATCACTGCCCGCCGCCGCCGGCGGTCAGGCCTGGTACCGCACGGTGTGGCAGTCGGTGCAGTCCGCGGGGTCGCCGTCCTCGGCCGCGCCCCCGACGACCCCGTGACCGGCACGACGGACGGGTCGGTCCCGGCGGCCGACCTCGCGGCGATGGCCGCTCAGCTGGGCCGGCCGATGCGTGACGTGGTGGCCGTGGCGCACTGGTGCCCCTGCGGGCTGCCGGACGTCGTCGCCACCGCCCCGAGGCTGGCCGACGGCACCCCGTTCCCGACCACCTACTACCTCACCTGCCCCCGGGCGGCCTCGGCGATCGGCACCCTGGAGTCCTCGGGCCTGATGCGGCGCATGACCGAGCGGCTGGCCGAGGACGCCGACCTGGCGGCCGGGCACCGGGCCGCCCACGAGGACTACCTGGCCCGCCGGGCCGCCGTCGCCGCCGTCGCCGGCGTCGGTGAGGTGCCCGAGATCGCCCAGGTCTCGGCCGGGGGCATGCCCGACCGGGTCAAGTGCCTGCACGTGCTGGTGGCCCACGCTCTGGTGGCCGGTCCGGGTGTCACGCCGCTGGGTGACGAAACGATCGCCCTGCTTGCGCCGTGGTGGCAGGCGGGGCCGTGCGCGATCGTCGCACCGCCCGGGGGACCCACCGAGGAGGCACCATGACCCGCGTCGCCGCGCTCGACTGCGGCACGAACACCCTGCGTCTGCTGATCGCCGACCATGACCCGGTCAGCGGGACCCTGACCGACGTGGACCGCGACCTGGTGGTGGTCCGGCTCGGCCAGGGGGTCGACCGCACGGGGCGCCTGGCCTCCGAGGCACTGGCCCGCACCTTCGCGATGGTCCAGCAGTACGCCGACCGCTGTGCGGCCGCGGGGGTGACTCGGCTGCGGTTCGTGGCCACCTCCGCCACCAGGGACGCCGCCAACCGCGACGAGTTCGTGGCAGGCGTGCGGGCCCGGGTCGGCGTCGACCCCGTGGTCCTGTCCGGTGCGGACGAGGCCCGCCTCACCTTCGTCGGCGCCACCCGCGGGCTGAACGCCGCCGCGGCCGGCACCGCGGGGCCGGGGGTGCTGGTCGTCGACATCGGGGGCGGCTCGACCGAGGTGGTGCTGGGCGACGGGAGCACGGGCCGGATCACAGCCTCGACCTCGGTGGACGTCGGCTGCGTACGGCTCACCGAACGCCACCACCTGGGCAACGGCCGCGTCACCCCGGGGCAGCTGGCCTCGGCCCGCGCCGACGTCGAGGCCGCCCTGGACGCCGTCGAGGACGTCGTCCCGTTCTCGCAGGCTCGGCGCCTGGTGGGGGTGGCGGGTACCGTGACGACGGTGACGAGCTACCTGCTGCGCCAGGACGGCGGCGACCCGCGAGCCACCCACGGTGCCCAGCTGACGCTCACCCAGGCCCGGAACGGCTGCGTCGACCTGATGTCGATGCCGACCGACGAGCGGGCGGCGCTGCCCGGCATGGTGCCCGGCCGGGCCGACGTACTGGGGGCAGGAGCGTTGGTGTGGCTCACGGTTCTGGACCGGGTGGCGGCACGGACCGCCCTGCCCTGGGTGACGACGAGCGAGAACGACATCCTGGACGGCGTGGCGTGGTCCCTGGCCGAGGGTGCCTGAGAGTGCGGGTGGCCGTGAGTCGGGCAGGGGGGAACCGGGCCGGAGTGAATCGGGCCAGGGTGACGGTGGCGGCCGCGGTGGCCGTCGGTGCGCTGCTGGCGGGTTGTTCCCCCGGCGGCGGTGACCAGAGCGGGCTGCAGGTGTCCGACCTGTCGGCCTCCGGGTCGTCGTCCCCAGGACCGTCGCCCGCGGGAACCTCGTCCGCAGGACCGTCGGCCGCCGTGACGCCGTCCGGCTCGGGCGCGACGACCACGCCCGGTGCGCCGTCGGGGGCGGCCTCCGGCGGATCGGCCGCGGCGCCCCGGGTGCCTCCGGACGTCGCCGGGTACACCTACCTCGACCCGCCGGCCACGGCGACCGCAGCGTTCTCGAAGCTGGCCGGGGCCTACCCGGGGGTCTTCGGGGTGCCGGTGGTCCGCACCGTCAAGCAGGAGAACAACTCGGTCGGCACCGTCGGCTTCCTGCCGGTGGCGGCCGGTTCGGCGGGCCCCGGTGTCGAGGACGGCGTCGTCCAGGGACTGGTGCAGGGCATGAGCGGCAAGGGCTACACGATCACCACCCAGTCGGTGGCCGGTCACAAGCTGGTGCTGGCCGCGGGCGTCCAGGGCACCATCGTCGCCTGGTACCGCGACGGGGTGGTGGCCGTCGTCACCTCGACCAACCCGCCGCCCCGCCCGCTGGCGTTCGCCACCGCTGCCCTGTCCTGACGAGCCTGACGCGCCGTCCCGGCCGGCTCGCTCGGGTCGCCCGGCCCGCTCGGCTTGCCCGAGCCCCCATCAGATCTGGCGCATCGCGTCCGGACGCGGCAGGGTGAGGCCATGGGTGACATCAGCTTCGCGATCGACGGTGCGACCACGCCCGCCTACCTGGCACTGCCACCCGGCGGCGCCGGTCCGGCCGTGGTCGTCGTGCAGGAGTGGTGGGGGCTGGTCGGTCACATCAAGGCGGTCGTCGACAGGTTCGCCGAGGCCGGGTTCGTGGCCCTGGCGCCGGACTTCTACCACGGCGTCGCCACCGGCGAGCCCGACGAGGCGCAGCGGCTCATGATGGGCCTGGCGATGGACCGGGCAGCCCTCGACATCGCCGGCGCCGCCGACTACCTGAGCGCTCGCGACGAGGTGACCGGCAGCGGGATCGGCGCCGTTGGCTTCTGCATGGGCGGCTCGCTGGCGCTGTGGAGCGCGACCGTGGCGCCGCAGATCCGGGCTGCGGTCGGGTTTTACCCGGCGGTGCCGTGGCAGCGCATGAACCCGCGCTGGCCCAACTACGCCGGCAAGGCAGCCATGATCCACTGCTCCGAGGAGGACGGCACGTCGGCGGCTCCCGGCATCCAGCAGGCGGTCGCCGCGATCACCGAGGCCGCCGGCCAGGTCGCCGTCCACGACTACCCGGGCACCCACCACGCCTTCTTCAACGACGACCGTCCCGAGGTCTACGCGGCCGAGGCCTCGGCCGTGGCCTGGCAGCGCACGGTCGACTTCCTGCGCGGCCGACTCACCTGAGCCCGCTCGAGGGCGCTCGAACTCCGCTCGATCTCGCCGACCGCTGTCCTGACAGACCGCCGATATCACTGCGGGCGGACGGCCAGCCAGGGCGGCACCCAGTCGCCGGCGACGCGCAGGTCGATGCCGGCGTCGTCCTCGATCACCTTGCAGACCGTCATCTCACCGGCCTCCAGGCCGTAGCGCTCCCCGGCCTCCTTGAAGCGGTCGTGGGTGGCCCGGGTGAGCTCGTTGCGGGTGCCGGTGGCGGCCATCAGCTCCTCGATGAGGCCCAGGTCCTTCAGGCACAGCGCGATCGGGAACGACGGGTCGTAGTGCCCGGCGAAGATCGACGGCACGTCGTGCTGCAGCACGAAGCTGTCGGCGGCGCCGCCCTTCATCACCTGCCACCAGAATTCGGGGTCCAGGCCGGCGAGCTTGGCCGTCACCATGGCCTCACCGATGGCGGCGGCGTGGATCTTCCACAGCTGGTTGTTCACCAGCTTGGCGACGTAGCCGTTGCCGTACCGACCCACCCGGCGGATCTCGCCGATCGCCTCGAGCACCGGCCGGACGGCGTCGACGTCGGCGTCGGTGGCCCCCACGAACAGCGGCATGTCACCCCGGATCGCGGCGTCGACCGAGCCGGTGACAGGGGCGTCGACCGCTGCACCGCCGGCGGCGGAGAACTCGGCGGCCAGCTCGCGCATCAGCGTGGGGCTGCTGGTGGTCAGGTCGACCCACGACCGGCCGGTGCAGTCGGTGGTGAGGAACCCGTCGGTGCCGCGCACCACCTGCTCGATCTCGCGCGGCCCGAACACCATGCTGACGACGACGTCGCAGCGGTCGAGCACGTCGGCCGGGCTCAGATCCGGCGCGGCCCCGGCCTCGACCAGGGCTTGGACGGCGGCCGGACGCACGTCGAAGCCGACGACGTCGAAGCCGGCCCGCAGCAGGTTGCGGGCGGCGTTGCCGCCCATGGTGCCGAGCCCGATGAACCCCACACTCATGACCGGATCCCTTCGTCGTGCCCCTCGTCGTGCCCCTCGTTGTGCCCTGCCTCGGTCGTGTCGGTCAGCAACCTGCCAGGCCGGAGCCGAATCCGACAGAGCCTGGCCGGGCCCCGTTAGGCTCGACGACCGACGGCCCTCGTAGCCCAACGGCAGAGGCAGGCGCCTTAAAAGCGCTCAAGTGCGGGTTCGAGTCCCGCCGGGGGCACGGCGGAGCTCGCCGTGCGAGTTCGACGGGTCCCGGCGTCGACCTCGACGGCGTGGTACCGCGCACGCCGAGGCCCCGTCACCCCTTGATCGATCCGTCTTTCCGCCGCGAGTGTCATGTTGCCGTCAGAATCTCGCCCAGCCCCAGCGCGACTGTCACGGAACCGATGACTCGGTCGAGGATTGCGAGGGGATCTGTGACACTCGCGAACCCGATCCAACGGTTGCGTGACAGTCGCGGCCGTCGGGTCGACGTTGTAGGCATTCAGTGAGGCCGTGGCTCCCGCCGGGGGGCAGGGTCGAGCTACTGAGGGGCCACGACGGTGATGCCGTTCACTCGCGCGGCATCCGACAGTCGCTCGTCATACGTCACGAGGCCCTCGATGTCGTCCCCGAGCGCCAGCGCCGCCGCCAGGTGCACAGCGTCAAGGCTGCGCAGGAGCGTCGGATCCAGCCTGCCGGCTTCCTCGGACATGGTCGTGGTCACCTGCATCAGCGTCACGGAGTCCAGGACGGCTCGGGCCTGCACGACACGGTCCGAAGCCACCCGGTGGACAGCACGGATCAGTTCGGTCCTGGCGAGGTCGCACGACACCGGACGACGGTCGGACGCGTTCAGCCACGTCAGTAGCGCCGACGTCTGGGGTTCGGCCACGACGAGCTTGACCAGCGCCGACGTGTCCAGGTAGTACGCCACGTCAGTAGCGTTCGGCGTCGCGCTGAGCGGCAAGTTCGGCTGACAGGTCAGGGCCAGGTTCGGGTGCCGGAAGGTCGGCGAGGACTCGTCTCGGCGGTCGGGCGTGGCCGGCCTCGACCAACTGCTCGACCCGTGACGCCGGGATCGGCGTCAGTTGCGCGACCGGTCGTCCGTGATCGGTGATGGTCACGCGTTCCCCGGCGGCCGCCTGTGCGACCACAGCGGAGGCGTTCTGCTTCAGCGCCCGAATCCCGACCTCAGTCATGTGCTTCACAGTAGAACATTCTTCCTGGCCGGGCCAGCCCAACAGGGCCGCTCTCGTCGTCCCGCCGTACGGATGACCTGGTCGGACGTGGCGGGAACCTTCTGGTGCGCTCGCGCATTACGGTAGGAAAGACGGTGCACAGTCCGTGCGCCACCACCGTTCGATCCCCGGAGGGACCGATGGAGAGCCGTAACCCGGTTTTCGCCCGCACGCAGGAGTTCGGGCGCAGCGGCTACGCCACGTTCAACCAGCCGCCGGCGCAGTACCAGACCCCGTCGAGCGACCAGCTGCAGGACATGTACGCGGCGCCCAGCGCGACCAGCATCGACACCGACCGCATGACGTTGGACGACGTCGTCGTCCGCACCGGGTCGTTGTTCGCCGTCCTACTGGTCACGGCCGCGGCGACCTTCTTCATCTGGCGACCCACCAGCTTCCTGCTGGTGATGGCGGCCGGTCTGGTCGGTTTCGGGCTGGCGATGGCCGTCTCGTTCAGCAAGACCGTCCGGCCGCCGCTGTACCTGGCGTACGCGGCCGTCGAGGGCGTCTTCGTCGGCGGCATCAGCTTCTTCTACGGGCTGCGGTACGGCAACGACATCGTGCCGGCCGCCGTGCTCGGCACCCTGTGCGCCTTCGGCGTGATGCTGGCGCTGTACCGCACCGGCGTGGTCCGCAACTCGCCGCGCTTCACCAAAACGCTCATGATCGCCGGCGTCGGCTACCTGGTGTTCGGCCTGGTCAACATGCTGCTGTCGATGTTCACCAGCTGGCACAACGTGTACTCCGGCGGCGGGATCCTGCCGATCCTGCTGAGTGGCTTCGGCGTCGTGCTGGCCTCGTTCTTCCTGGTGCTCGACTTCGACACCGTCGAGCAGGGCCTGCGCAACCGGGCACCCAAGGCCTACGCCTGGGTCGCCGCCTTCGGCCTGGTCGTCACCCTGGTCTGGCTGTACCTCGAGATGCTGCGCCTGCTGGCCATCCTGCGAGGCAGCGACTGACAGCCACCTCGCACGAGGGAATGGGACCGATTCGTCTGTGAACCACGGACGGGTCGGTCCCGTTCTTCGGACGGAATCTCCAGTGGTTCTATAGGACATCTGGATGATTCTGTGGCAGCATGCGACACGTGGTCACCTCTGTTCCACCGTCAGTTGCGCCGCCGCTCGGGACGGACGCCGCGCTGACCTCGTGGCACCCGTCCCGCGGCCTTCTCGAGCTCGTCGAACTGGTCCTGATGAACGCCCTGCCAGGGCTGCCGCCGGGGATCCTGGCGGGGGCCGACCAGATGCCCGCTCTGCCGCTGCAGATCGAGGACGCCGAGGGCACCCCGGTCGCCGTCCTCGGCGAGGACGGTGCGACCCTGCCGGGACGACCCTTCACCCACGGCCCGTTGCGGGCTCGCCGTCAGACTCCTGCGGACGTGGCGGCCGGTGGCCGGCTCGGTGGTGGCACCCCCCTGGTCCTGGCCGTGGACCGGGCGCCCGGCCAGCAGCAGGTCGAGGGGCTCCTCGAGCGGGCGCGTGCGGCCGGGCAGCAGGTGCTGTGGCTGGTGCTCGTGGGCCAGGGGCGGCCCGGCCCGGCCGAGGGTGAGCTGCCGCCCGAGGCACTGTGGCGCGCCGTCCGCGCGCTGGCCGAGCCGGACGGTGGCCTGGTGGTGCCGCTCGCCCTGCCGGCCGGTCACGACGCGCTGCTCCCGGCGATCGCCTCGGCCTACGTGGGGGCAGCGGTGTCGGGCGACGTCCTGCTCGATCCGGCGGACGGCGAGGTGCACGAGGCCTTCGCCCACGAGTGGCGGCGGGCGAGCGAGCCGTCGTCCGCGCCCGGCGCCGTCGTCCTGTTCACCGGCCTGTCCGGGTCGGGCAAGTCCACCCTCGCCAAGGCGCTCGCCGAGCGGGTGCTCGAGGACGGCACCCGCCGCCTGACCATGCTGGACGGCGACGAGGTGCGCCGGCTGCTGTCGCACGGGCTGGGGTTCTCGCGGGCCGACCGCGACCTGAACGTGCGGCGGATCGGCTTCGTCGCGGCCGAGGTGGCCCGGCACGGCGGACTGGCGGTCTGTGCCCCGATCGCCCCGTTCGCGCAGGTGCGGGCCGAGGTGCGGGCCATGGTCGAGCAGGCCCGGGGCGAGTTCGTGCTGATCCACGTGGCGACCCCGCTGGCCGAGTGCGAGCGACGCGACCGCAAGGGCCTGTACGCCAAGGCCCGCCGGGGCGAGATCCCCGAGTACACCGGCATCAGCTCCCCCTACGAGGAGCCCACGGACGCCGACCTCGTGATCGACACCACCGACCGGTCCCTCTCGGAATGCCTGGAATCGGTCGTCGATCTGCTTCAGCAGCGGGGCCTGCTGGTCGATGACGACGGCGCTGGTCCTGAGGTCGGCGCTGGTACTGAGGTCGGCGCCGGTACTGAGGTCGAGGCGTGAGCCGCCCCCGCAGGCCGCGATGGTGGTCACGATCGGAGAAGGAGTCGACATGGACGTCGCCGTTGTCGTAGCGGGACTGATAGTCGGGTTCGTGGTCGGTCTGACCGGCATGGGTGGCGGCGCGCTGATGACCCCGGTGCTGGTGCTGCTGTTCGGCATCACCCCGCTGGCCGCGGTCTCGAGCGACCTGGTCGCGGCGGCCGTCATGAAGCCGGTCGGCAGCCTGGTGCACATGCGGCGCGGCACCATCCACTGGGGGCTGGTGCGATGGCTCGCGCTGGGCTCGGTGCCCAGCGCGTTCGCCGGGGTGCTGGTGCTGCGCTGGCTCGGCCACAGCGCCGACGTCCAGAAGGTCGTCACCACCAGCCTGGGGATCGCCCTGCTACTGGCGGCGACCGGCATCGTGATCAAGGCCTACCAGGCCATGGTGGTGCGCCGGCGGGCCGAGCTGGCCGGGGAGCGGCCGCCCCAGGACGGCGACCCGATCGACGTCGTCGTCCGGCCGGTGCCCACCCTGCTGGTCGGGATCGTCGGCGGGCTCGTGGTCGGTATGACCTCGGTCGGCTCGGGGTCGCTGATGATCGTCGCCCTGCTGGCGCTGTACCCGGGGCTGACCGCCAACCGCCTCGTGGGCACCGACCTGGTGCAGGCGGTGCCGCTGGTGGCCAGCGCCGCCCTGGGGCATGTGCTGTTCGGCGACTTCCGGCTCGACCTGACCGGGGCGCTGCTGGTGGGCTCCATCCCTGGGGTGTGGCTGGGATCGCAGCTGTCGTCGCGGGCGCCGGGTTGGCTGATCCGCCGGGCGCTGGCCGTGGTGCTGGTGGCCTCGGGCCTGAAGCTGCTGGGGGTGCCGACGGTGACCCTGGGCATGGTGCTGCTGGCGCTGCTGGTCGTGGCCCCGGCGGTGTGGACGCTGGTGCGCCGCCGGGGTGGGCTGCCGCTGCTGGCGGCTCCGGCCCGTGGTGACGGCAGCATCTGAACGGCGAGGACGATCGTCAATGGATCGATTCAGCCCCAATAGTTGACGAGCGGTTGACCAGAAGGCCTTGACTGGCTGCAGATGAGGGCCAGAATGGTCCGCTGTGGTGCCGATGGCGCAGGTCGAGGGTGAGCCGGGTCGCAGCCTGCCCGACGCCGTGCTGCGGCCGGTGCGTGAGGGCAACGCCTTCGAGTCCACCGTCGAGATGCTCGCCACCGCGATCCGGCTCGGCGTCTTCGCCGCCGGCGACCGGCTGCCCCCCGAGCGTGAGCTCGCCGAGCGGCTGCGGGTGGGTCGTGCCACCCTGCGCGAGGCGATCGCCGCGCTGCGCCAGTCCGGACTGGTCACCACCACCCGGGGCCGCAGCGGCGGCACCGTCGTCGTCTACCGGGGCCACCTGGGCGAGCCCGGCCGACTGCCCGAGTCGCTGCTGCCGCTCGTCGGTGCCACCCGCGGCGACGTCCAGCTCGGCGACCTGCTGGCCTTCCGCCGCGTGGTCGAGCCGGGGGCGGCGTCGTTGGCCGCGTCCGCGCAGCTGTCCGCCGACCAGCGCGCCGGCCTGGTCGAGGCCCTGGACGACGTCCGCCGCGCCCCCGACGACGGGCGTCGCCGGATCGCCGACGCGAGGCTGCATCTGGTGATCGCCACCTTGGCCGGGTCGTCCCTGGTGGTCGAGGCGGTCACCCAGGCTCAGGCCATGGTGGGTGAGATGCTGGCCGCGATCCCGGTGCTGCGCCGCAACATCGACCACTCCGACGCCCAGCACGAGGCGATCGTGACCGCCATCCTGGCGGGGGACGGCGAGGGCGCCCGGCGCGGCATGGAGGAGCACTGCGACGCCACCTCGGCGCTGCTGCGCGGACTCATCGGGTAGGACTCATCGGGTAGGACTCATCGGTAGGACTCATCGGGTAGGACTGGTCCTCTAACAGGGCACGGATCGACGAAGGTTCGGCAACCACAACCACACAGGACGGGGAAGGGATAGCGATGGCACCGGTCGAAGCTCCCATGACGGTCGACAAGCTGCGCGAGGCCGTGGCATCAGGACAGGTCGACACCGTCCTGGTGACGTTCACCGACATGCAGGGCCGGCTGATGGGCAAACGCATCCACGGCCACTTCTTCGTCGACGAGGTACTGGCCCACGGCAGCGAGGCCTGCAACTACCTGCTCGCGATCGACGTCGACATGAACACCGTCGGCGGGTACGCGATGTCGTCGTGGGAGAAGGGCTACGGCGACTTCGTGCTGCGGCCCGACCTGGACACGCTGCGCCCGGTGACCTGGCTGCCTGCCACCGCCATGGTGCAGTGCGACCTGCTCTGGCTCGACGGCACGCCGGTGCCGGCCTCGCCCCGCCAGATCCTGCTGGCGCAGACCGCCAAGGCCGCCGAGATGGGCTTCGAGGCCTTCGCCGGCACCGAGCTGGAGTTCATCGTCTTCGACACCACCTACGAAGAGGCCTGGGACGCCGGCTACACGAAGCTGACGCCGTCCAACCGCTACAACGTCGACTACTCGATCCTGGGCACGACCCGGGTCGAGCCGCTGCTGCGCGACATCCGCAACCACATGCACGACGCCGGACTGGTCGTCGAGTCGGCCAAGGGGGAGTGCAACCCCGGGCAGCACGAGATCGCCTTCAAGTACGCCGAGGTGGTCACCACCGCCGACAACCACTCGGTCTACAAGAACGCCGCCAAGGAGATCGCCGGCGCTCACGGCAAGGCGCTGACGTTCATGGCCAAGTACAACGAGCGCGAGGGCAACTCGTGCCACATCCACCTGTCGCTGCGCGGCCTGGACGACGGCGAGATCGTCTTCGCCGACAGCAAGGCGGCCAACGGCCGCAGCCAGATCTTCACCTCGTTCATGGCGGGCATCCTGGCCACGATGCGCGAGTTCACCCTGCTCTACGCGCCGAACATCAACTCCTACAAGCGGTTCCAGCCGGGCAGCTTCGCGCCCACCGCCGTCGCCTGGGGCGAGGACAATCGCACCTGCTCGATCCGGGTGGTCGGCAAGGGTGCGGCGCTGCGGCTGGAGAACCGGGTGCCGGGCGGCGACGTCAACCCCTACCTGGCGATCGCGGGCATGCTCGCCGGTGGTCTGTGGGGCATCGAGGCGCAGCTCTCGCTCGAGCCGGCGCTGGTGGGCAACGCCTACACCGCCGACCGGGCCCGGGTGCCCACCACGCTGCGCGAGGCCCGGGACCTGTTCGCCACGTCGGTGATCGCCCGCAACGCCTTCGGCGACGAGGTGGTCGACCACTACGTCAACGCCGCGGACGTCGAGCTGGCGGCGTTCGACAGCACCATCACCGACTGGGAGCGGATCCGCTGCTTCGAGCGCATGTGACCGGCCGGTGGTGACACCGCGATCCGCCACCGACGACCGAGTCGGCCACCGAGACCCGAGAGGACCGCTGCCGCAATGCCTACGTACCAGGTGATCGACCCGGCCACCGAGGCCGGGGTCGCCACCGTCGAGCTGCTCGACGCCGCCGCCACCGACGCGGCGATCGAACGCGCCCACGCCGCGCTGCCCGCCTGGCGGGCCGTCACCCCGGCCGACCGTGGCCGGCTGCTGCGCCGGTTCGCCGACACCGTCGACGCCCACCTCGAGGAGCTGGCCCAGCTCGAGGTGCGCGGCGCCGGGCACACGATCGGCAACGCCCGCTGGGAGGCGGGCAACGTCCGCGACGTGCTGACCTACTACTCGGCGGCGCCGGAGCGGCAGTTCGGCCGGCAGATCCCGGTCGCGGGCGGATCGACGTCACGTTCAGCGAGCCGGTCGGGGTCGTGGGCGTCATCGTGCCCTGGAACTTCCCGATGCCGATCGCCGGCTGGGGGTTCGCGCCGGCCCTGGCGGCGGGCTGCACGGTGGTGCTCAAGCCCGCCGAGGTGACGCCGTTGACGGCGATCCGCCTTGGTGAGCTGGCCCTGGAGGCGGGCATCCCGCCCGAGGTGTTCCAGGTGCTGCCGGGCAAGGGCAGCGTCGTCGGGCAGCGGTTCGTCGACCACCCGGCGGTGCGCAAGCTGGTGTTCACCGGCTCGACCCAGGTCGGCACCCAGCTGGCGGCCCAGGCGGCGACCCAGGTCAAGCGGGTCACCCTCGAGCTGGGCGGCAAGAGCGCCAACATCATCTTCGCCGACGCCGACCTCGAGAAGGCCGCCGCCACGGCGCCCTACGGGGTCTTCGACAACGCCGGTCAGGACTGCTGCGCCCGGTCCCGGATCCTGGTGCAGCGCAGCGTCTACGACCGGTTCCTCGAGCTGTTCGAGCCCGCCGTCAAGGGGGTCACGGTCGGCGACCCGGCCGATGCGGCGAACGAGATGGGGCCGCTGATCTCGGCCGAGCAGCGCGAGGCGGTGCGCTCCTTCGTCGAGGACTCCGACGAGACGGTCGACGTCGCGTTCCGGGGCAGCGCCCCGCAAGGTGCCGGCTACTGGTACCCGCCGACCGTGGTGCTGCCGGGCTCGGTGAGCGACAAGGTCTGGCGCGAAGAGATTTTCGGCCCGGTGGTCGCGGTGCTGCCGTTCGAGGACGAGGCCGAGGCGGTCGCCCTGGCCAACGACAGCGACTACGGTCTGTCCGGCTCGATCTGGACCCGCGACGTCGGCCGGGCGCTGCGGGTGGCGCGGGGGGTGGACGCCGGCAACCTGTCGGTCAACTCGCACTCGTCGGTGCGCTACAGCACGCCGTTCGGGGGCTTCAAGCAGTCCGGGCTCGGTCGCGAGCTGGGGCCGGACGCCTTGGCCTCGTTCACCGAGACCAAGAACGTCTTCATCGCCAACGACTGAGTTCAGACCAACCACCAGCATCGAAGGAGAACCGTGAACCGCTTCGAGGACCGCGTCGCCCTGATCACCGGTGGCGGTAGCGGCATCGGTGCCGCCACCGCCCGCCGGCTGGCCGCCGAGGGCGCGAAGGTCGTCATCGCCGACGTCAACCCGGACGCCGGCGAGACGCTGGCCAAGGAGCTGGACGGCCTGTTCGTGCAGGTCGACGTCACCAGCCCCGAGGACAACGACCGCATGTACGCCGAGACCGTCAAGGCCTACGGCCAGGTCGACGTCGCGTTCCACAACGCGGGCATCAGCCCGCCGGACGACGACTCGATCCTGACCACCGGTCTGGACGCCTGGCGCCGGGTGCAGGAGGTCAACCTGACCTCGGTCTACCTGGGCTGCAAGGCCGTGCTGCCGTACATGCTCGAGCGCAGGAAGGGCTCGATCATCAACACCGCCTCGTTCGTGGCCACGCTGGCGGCGGCGACCTCGCAGATCAGCTACACCGCGAGCAAGGGCGGCGTGCTGGCCATGACCCGTGAGCTCGGCGTCCAGTTCGCCCGTGAGGGCGTCCGCGTCAACGCGCTCTCACCCGGCCCGGTGGCCACCCCGCTGCTGATGGAGCTGTTCGCCAAGGACGAGGAGCGCGCCCAGCGTCGCCTCGTGCACGTGCCGATGGGTCGCTTCGGGCAGCCCGAGGAGATGGCCGCCGCCGTGGCGTTCCTGGCCAGCGACGACGCCAGCTTCATCACCGCCAGCAACTTCCTGGTGGACGGCGGCATCACCGGCGCCTACGTCACCCCGCTGTGACCGAGCCTGCTCTGACCGAGCCTGCTGAGAGCGACGCTGAGCGGCCGTCGCCCCGGTCATCGGGATCTCGGCCTACAGCGTGGAAGCGGCCTGGGGCGTCTGGAAGACCGAGGCGGTGCTGCTGCCCCGCAGCTACGTCGACGCCGTGGTGCGCGCCGGCGGCCTTCCGTTGCTGCTGCCGCCGCTGCCGGAGGTGATCGCGGGCATGCTGCCGCGCCTGGACGGGCTGGTCCTGGCCGGTGGGCCGGACGTCGAGCCGTCCCGGTACGGGCAGGCGGCCGGCCCGAACACCCAGCCGCCCAAGCCGGAACGGGACGCCGCCGAGGTGGCGCTGTTCGAGCAGGCGATGGACCGACGACCTGCCGGTGCTGGGCATCTGCCGCGGCATGCAGGTGATCAACGTTGCGCGGGGTGGCACGCTGCACCAGCACCTGCCGGACGTGCTCGGCGACGCCTCGCACGCGCCGGCGCCGGCGGTCTACAGCAGCCACCCGGTCCGGGTGGCCGAGGGTACGCGGACGGCCGCCGTCCTGGGTCGCACCGACGTCGACGGCGTGCCCAGCTACCACCACCAGGCGATCGATGCCCTGGGTCGGGGGCTGGTGGGGACGGCGTGGGCACCGGACGGTCTGCTCGAGGCGCTCGAGGACCCTTCGGCGGCGTTCTGCGTCGCCGTCCAGTGGCACCCGGAGGAAGGGCGCCGACCCAGCCCTGTTCGACGGACTCGTCGCGGCTGCCCGGGCGCGGGCGGCCCTGCGGTCGGCTCCGGTGTCCGCCACGGCATGACGCCCGACCTCACCGTTCCTTCGCTGCCGGGGGTCGCCGAACGGGTGGCCGACCGGCTGCGCGTGGTCGGCCCGCGGATGGCCGCCCGGTCCTCGGCCGAGGCTGACGGGCCTGCTGGACGACGTCCGGGCCGTGCTGCAACAGCTGGCCGACCTGGCCGCCGACGCCGAGGGCGCACCCGCATCGCCCGGTGCCGCTGCTGGCGGCGCACGCACTGGCGGACCAGACCCTCGTGCTGGCGCACGACGTCGAGGTCTGCGGCGACCCGACCGCCGTGGTCGCAGGCCACACTGGTCCTGCAGCAGCTCGCCCGCCGCATCTGATCACGACCGCGCAGGAGTGGGTGCCGGCTGCCTACACTCGACCCCATGCGGCGATGGCGGCGGTGGTTGCTGGCGCTGGCGCTGGTGATCGTCGCCACGATTGCGTGGCGGGAGCGCGGTTACGTCCCGATGCTGTCCGGCCCTTCTGCAGAGGCCGAGGCTGCAGCGGTGCAGCAGCTGGAGGCGATGTTCCCGGGCCGACAGGTGACCGTCCGCGGGTCGGCGGACTACGGCGGTTGTGCGCTGGTGAACGTCGACGGCCTGCCTGAGACCAACGCCGTGGTCATGATCGAGAAGCAGGGGCGATGGACCTACGCCGCCCGGTCGGAGGGGGACAACTTCTTCGACGGCGACGGCGTCCCCGACCGCATCAACTGTCAGAAGGTGGCCGAGCAAGGCGACTCCGCGACGACGACACCTCCCCACTAGACGTATCATATATGGTACGCTTCAGGTAGGAGGTGGCCATGACCGAAAGCAACTTCTGGGACGATCTGGCTCGTGACCTGCAGGATCCGGAGTTCTTGCAGGATTACGTGATCGAGTCCATGCGGATAGCGACAATCGACACTGTCGCTGAACGCACTCGACGACGCGCGAGTGGCTGCTGGCCTGTCCAAGGCCGAGCTCGCCCGGGCACATCGGGGTCGAACCCGCTGCGATCCGGCGGCTCTTCGCCACGGCAAGCCCCAATCCGACCCTCGGCACGCTGGCCGAGGTCGCAACGGCGTTGGGGATGAGGGTCACGGTCGAACCACTCCCGGACTCCGAGCGTGATCGGGTGACGACAGCGCTGCTCAAGGGCAGGGCAGCCGACCCTGAAGGTCTCGCCCGACACCTGCGAGGACGGCGGGGACGACCAGTCACTGCTCCGGTCCAGGTCAGCCGAGCGATCTCGGGGTCCGACCATAGGTACTCATCGCCCAGACGTCTGATCCGCGGCGTAGTCGGCGTGCGCGTCCAGTCTGGTCCGGAAGGGCTTGTCCCTACCGTCGATGATCACCAGCAACGGCTTGTCCCGGTCGGGGGCTGTGTAGTCGAGGAGACAGAAGAGTCGGTAGTGGTGTCGGCCGGGGCCGTCCATGCGCACCTCGTAACCAGCCCGACATTGCTCCCTTCATCGCCTCCCAGTAGCCCCCGCCGGAGAACCTCTTCGGCGGTGCCGCAGCCACTGCGAGCAAGGACTGCCCGCATCTTTGCCCGCACGGACGGCGGGTAGGAGTCGAGCGCCTCGCGGCCGGGCATGGTCCCGGTCGGATCGTCGTCACGATGTCGTCGGAAGAAGACGACATCGTGGACGTCGTCGCTGGACGGCCCCGTCCTGACCGGTGACGGCCGTGCGGCACGCTGGGCAGGGAGTCGACCGGAGCGCCGTTCGCGCTGGGTGTGGCCTCACGACGGCCATCATCGGCCCGGGGTAAGACATTTCGGCCCGCCATCTGGCGTTCCCAGGGGCGAGGCTCAGTCCTCGGTGCCGGCGGCCGCCGATGGAGCTGGGCAGCTGGATCGGCAGGTGGTGCAGGCCCGGCAGGTGGGCATGGCCGGCAGGTGGCATCGCGGCAGGTTCGGGATCGTGGGCAGGTTGGGCAGCTGCGGCAGTACCGGCTGCACGCGCTTCACCAGGACCGCCCAGCGACCGCGCGGACCACGGGTGGCGCCGTCCACCTCGGCGCCGCTGACCTCGGTCCCGGCGTGGGCGGCAGCCCGGGCCGCCGCGTGGGCGACGTCGTCCACGCCTTCACCGGCTCGCAGGTCGGGGCGTTGCGGGGGCCCGACCTCCAGGTCGAGAGCGGCCAGGAGGCTCGGCAGCAGCACTGCGGCGAGTCGGGCGTAGCCAGCGGCCGAGGGGTGGAACCGGTCTGCGCTGAACATCTCGCCTCGCCGGGTTCGGAAGTCGGGGCCGATCAGGGCACCGAGTGAGACGGTGCGGGCCCCGGCCTCGACCGCGGCGATCGTCTGGGCAGCGGCGAGCTGGCGGCTCCACCGCTGCGCCAGGTAGCGCAGCGGGGGGCGGATCGGCTCGATCGAGCCCGAGGTCGGGGCAGGTGCCGACGACGACCGAGACTCCGGCGTCCCGCAGTCGGCGGACCGCTTCGCCGAGCAGCCGCACCGACGCGGTCGGGGTGAGGCGGTGGGTGACGTCGTTGGCGCCGACCAGGATCACGGCGACGTCCACCGGCGGCAGACCGTCGGGCCGCGGGTCGCTGTCGTCCTGGGCGTCGGCCTGCTCGAGCAGCCGGGTGACCTGTTCCTCGAGGCGGCGTGAGGTGGCGCCGATGTTGGCGCACTCGAACACGTCCACCGGGCGCCCGCTGAGCGCGGCCAGCCCGACGGCCATCACGGCGCCCGGGGTTTGGGACGCATGGTCGACGCCCAGGCCGACGGCTGTCGAGTCGCCGACCATGCCGAGCCTGATCGGAGCGCCCGCACCGTCGCCGTAGCGGCCGGCCGAGTCGGGACGACGTCCTTCGAAGGGCTTTCCGATGGCACGACGGGCGAGCTGTGCCTGGGCGACGAGCAGCCCCACCGAGGCCGCGCCCAGACCCGGCCACCCCGCCCCCGCCGAAGGCTGCCGCCGCAGCTATCCGGCGCGCTCGCCGTGCCCTTCCCATGAACCCCTCCCGCCGAACGCTCGAGCCGGTTCGTCAGACTGTCGGTCCCTGGAGCATGCCACGCCGCCCGACGAAGTACCTGTCATGCCCGATGCCCGACGCCCCCGGGCCGAATGTCGTGGTCGGAGCCCCTCCTCTGGCCCCCGGTCCGGCGCCGGCTGACCCACTCCGTCGAGGGACATCCGGTCGTGCCAGGATGGCCCGATGACAGCTGAGACGACTCCGCAGGTCGCGACGACTGAGCAGATGCGGTTCGCGAACTCCGTCGTCGACCTGATGGGCGGCACCCCGCTGGTGCGGCTCAACAGCGTGACCGAGGGCATCGCCGCCACTGTGCTCGCCAAGGTCGAGTACCTCAATCCCGGCGGGTCGGTGAAGGACCGGATCGCCCTTCGCATGATCGAGGCCGCCGAGGCCGAGGGGCTGCTGAAGCCGGGCGGCACCATCGTCGAGCCGACGTCGGGCAACACCGGGGTCGGTCTGGCCCTGGTCGCGCAGCAGCGCGGGCTACTCGTGCATCTTCGTCTGCCCCGACAAGGTCAGCGAGGACAAGCGCAACGTGCTCAAGGCCTACGGCGCGCAGGTCGTGGTGTGCCCGACCGCGGTGGCGCCGGAGCACCCGGAGTCGTACTACTCGGTCAGCGACCGGCTGGCCCGCGAGGTGCCCGGCGCCTGGAAGCCCAACCAGTACTCCAACCCGCAGGGACCGGCCAGCCACTACGAGACCACCGGTCCCGAGATCTGGGTCGACACCGCCGGGCAGGGTCACGCACTTCGTCGCGGGCGTCGGCACCGGCGGCACCATCAGTGGCACCGGCAAGTACCTCAAGGAGGTCTCGGCGGCTGCTGCCGCGGCCGGAACCGGTTCTGCAGTAAGGGTCATCGGTGCCGACCCGGAGGGTTCGGTGTACTCCGGCGGCACCGGGCGGCCCTACCTGGTCGAGGGTGTGGGTGAGGACTTCTGGCCGACCGCCTACGACCCGGCGATCCCCGACGAGATCATCGCCGTGTCGGACGCCGACTCGTTCGCGATGACCCGGCGACTGGCTCGCGAGGAAGGGCTGCTGGTGGGTGGCTCGTGCGGCATGGCCGTCGTGGCCGCCCTCGACGTCGCGCGTCGGGCCGCGCCGGACGACGTGGTCGTGGTGCTGCTGCCGGACGGCGGCCGCGGCTACCTGTCGAAGATCTTCAACGACCAGTGGATGGCCTCGTACGGGTTCCTGCGTCAGGACGGGTCGGCCACGGCCGGAGAAGTGTTGCGCGCCAAGGCCGGTGACCTGCCGGCACTGGTGCACACCCACCCGACGGAGACGGTTCGCGACGCCATCGAGATCCTGCGCGAGTACCACGTCTCGCAGATGCCGGTGGTCAAGGCCGAGCCGCCGGTGATGATGGGCGAGGTAGCCGGGTCGGTCAGTGAGCGCGACCTGCTCGAGGCCGTGTTCACCGGCCGGGCGTCGTTGGCCGACCGGGTCGAGAAGCACATGGCGCCGCCCCTGCCGCTGGTCGGTTCGGGCGAGCCGGTCGAGGTGGTGCGCAAGGCCCTCGAGACGGCGGACGCTGTGATGGTCGTCGACGACGGCAAACCCATCGGCGTCCTGACCCGCCACGACCTGCTCGGCTTCTTCGCCGCCTGAGGTCGAACTCGGCGACCCGAGCCCTCGGCGACCCGAGCCCTCGGCGACCCGAGCCCCGGCGATGGCGTCAGGTCGCAGTCGCCACCGGACTGGCCAGCAGGACCGGGATCCGGCGATCGACCGCGCGCAGCTGGTACTGGGCATAGGTCGGGAAGACCGCCACCGACCGCTGCCACCAGAGCTCACGCTCGTCGGCGTCCAGCTCGCGCACGACGGCGTCGAACGGCGTCGGGCCGTCCTGGATCATGACCTCGGGGTGGGCGACCAGGTTGTGGTACCAGGCCGGGTGCTCGGGGGCACCTCCCTTGGAGGCCACGAAGGCGTACTCCCCGTCGTGCTCGACCCGCATCAGGGCGAAGGTGCGCAGCTTGCCGGTGCGACGACCCCGAGCTGTGATCAGGATGATCGGGATCCCGGTGTCGCGCAGTGTGTTCGCCTCGGCGCCGCCGCTGGCCTGGTACTTCTCGACCTGCTCGCGCACCCAGTCGACGGGATTCGGCTCGTACTCACCGATCAGTGGCATACCGAGACCCTACGCCGACGGTCCCACGGTGACGGCAGTCGGTGTCCCGCACCCATCGAGTGAAGTCGCATTTGGCCGCCGGTCGGCTGGGCCCGCCCCATCGAGTGAAGCCGATTTGGCCGCCTCGGCTCCGTGCCCACCCCATTGAGTGAAGCCAAATGGCCGCCTCGGCCGGCTGCCCCCCTTTGAGTGAAGTCACAAATGGCCGCCTCGGCCGCCGTGCCCACCCCATTCGAGTGAAGCGCAGATGGCCGCGAAATCGCCGGGAGGCGGCCATTCGGCTTCACTCGATGCGAGCCGTCGCGGCCATTCGGCTTCACTCGACGAGCGGAGCTGGCTCGGGGCCCTGTGGACGACGACGGCGGCACACCAACGGGTGCCGCACCGTGGACGGGTGCCCCATCCGCCTGCAGCCCTTCCGTCGGAGCTTCCCGAGCAGTTCGTCGTCGCTGATGCCCTCGCACCTGGGCGTGAGCCGAGGTCGGCTGCGCAGAGCTGATCGTCGACCGACCGTTCCTGGCGTCCGCGCAAGGACACCGTCCCAGACTCTGGCGCATCGGTTGCAAGCGTTGAGCCTGGTGTTGCCGTCGTCCACGATCTTCACTCATGAGACGGCGTCGCAGATGCTGAAGCTGCCCTACAAGCGGCGGCGACAGTTCGATCCACGTCACCCTGCCACCCGGGCGGCAGTCGTATCCAGCGGCCGGGTGTCGTGGCTCATCGGGCGAGGGTGGATGCGACCGTGATGATCGCGGATGTGGAGGTCGCGGACGGCGTCTCGACCTGGACGGCCCTGGCGGGCGACTACTCCGTCGACGACCTTGTCGTGCTGGGCGACGCGATCGCCACCCGTGAGCCTGCGGATGTGGACCGACTGGCTCGGCAGCTCAACGTCGCACGAGCCAGCGCGGGTGCGTCGCTGCGCGCCGCGCTGCCACTGATCAGGGTCGGCGCGAAGTCGCCGATGGAGAGCTCGTGCGCGGCTGATCATGCTCGTGCCGGGCTGCCCGAGCCGCAGCTGAACCACGACGTCCACCATCCGGTGACGGGAGAGTGGCTTGCCCAGGCCGGACTTCGTCTGGCCGAGGCAGCGGGTCGATCGCGGAGTTCGACGGCGACCACCATCGGACGGATCGCGCGCAATGGCAGGCCGACATCGTTCGCAAACGCCTGCTCGAGGACGCCGGCTGGCGGGTCGTCGTCTACACCGCGGACGACGTGCTGCGGCTTCCCGCACCGGCTGGTGGAGTCGCTACGGGTCGCCCTGGGCTGATGAGATCGACCGCTGCGCCGCGATGCTGAGGCGTGGCCCGGGCATGCCGAGGGCGTGCCCCCAGCCAGGGGCTTGTCCACAGATTTCTGAATGGGGGCTGTGAGAGATCCGTTCGACTTCTCTAGAGTGTCGCGCCGTGATCGGTTCACGCCATGGACGGCGGCCCATCATCCTGCGCGTTCTCGGCGCCGTGGGCGTCGCTACGGCGCTGGTCGGCGGTTGCACGGCAGCGGTTCGAGCTCCTCGTCGGCGACCGGCTCGAGTCCCGTCGATGGTCGACGAGTTCGGCCGTGTCGGTGTCCGTGACTCGCCGAGCCCTTCGCCATACCCTCGCCCTCCCCTGTCCGCCGGTCCTCCCGGCCGCAGCCAAGCAACCGACCCAAGCCGGCGCCGAAGCCTTCTACCGCTACTTCTGGGACACCTACACCTATGCGTTTCTCACGCTAGATGAGGCAGCCCAAGCGCAGCATTTGTGATTCAGCAAGTAAGTTCTGCTCCAGCGCATACTCGCGCATATCTCCGGGATGCAGGGCAGCGGGCAGAACGTCAGGTCGGTGGCGAGTGCAGCGCCTCTGTCGCAGTGTCTTCGCCTGTTTCGGCGAATAAGGTGGCGCTTGTCGACTCGACTGGTGGACCAGTTGCGGTGGCGCCACAGTTGCCGCCACTGGGGCCACAGTCCATTCTACTGAGACGGGTCAGCAGTCCCGTGGCGAAGGCCGTCTTGATGTGGAGGATCCACGGCCTGGCGGTCTCGGATGGGTCTTGAGGTGGCCAAAGGCGAGCCTTCGTTGGATTGTCAGAATTGCGGCCGCGATCCTCATCGTTTGTCTTCCCGGCGGCGGCCCGAGCGGATACCGTGCCACCATCCGGCGCAATGGGTCCTATGGAGGCAGCAATGGCGACGGTGTCGTCGATCGTTGTTCGGCCTGCCTGAATAGCACCCGGAGCATCTTCCAAGGTGAAAGGCGGGGCAGCCACGGGGGTGAAGGTGAGGCGTGGCGTTGGCTTGTGGGGGAAACAACCCGAACCTGCCGACCCCGGCCGACAACTCCTGCGCCGCAGCGGCGAACCTGTGTCCGCAACCGCAGTGGCCGGCGGGCTCGCTCATGTACTGGATCTACACCTCGCCGACCGGGGCTCTTGGCACCTGGGTGCAGTCGGGCAGCCAATGCCTGACGCCGGCGCAGGCCGCAGCCGTCACAGGCCGCCGGCCTTCACCCTGGCCGACTTCAGGCGACTGCCGCTACCGGCGGCCACGATCGTCACGCAGCCGAGCCCGACCGACCGTCCGATCCTCGTCAACGTGCCGACCAACCTGATGGCGCAGGCCAAGCCGGTGATCCTCACGACCACCCTGCTGGGCACCTCGATCCGGGTGCGGGCGACCCCGGCCCGCTTCACCTGGACCCTCGGTGACGGCAAGACCCTCGCCACGACCGACCCGGGCGCGGCCTACCCCGACCTGCGCGTCACCTACACCTACACCCAGGCCGGTACCCGCAAGCTGGGCCTGGCCACCGCCTACACCGGTGAGTACGCGCTGCCGGGCGGCCCGTGGATCCCGATCACCGGCACCGCAACCGTGGCCAGCGCCCCGCTCACGCTCACCGTCATCGAGGCCCACACCGAGCTCGTGCCCGACGGCAGCACGGCGACGCCGTAGCTCGGCTCCGGTCGATCCACGACACCAACCCTGGTGCGTCCCGCGAGGGCCGAGATCCTTCGCCGTCCCTCGGGACGATCTCGAGAGGCGCGAGCGAGATGGTGGTGAGGGGCCCCGCCTACAGCGTCCGGTCAACTCCGCGGCGACGGTGGCCAGAATGTCGGCACAGTTGGCGCCGATGACGAAGTACGACCCGACTTGGCTCCGGTTAGTGCCCAGTGGCGAGCGGTGAGATCATGACGATGTCGGTCTGCCTGCGCGGGTGGGGAGTGACGTGCCCAGGGGAATTGGGTTCTTCGGCCCGGAGGTACCGGGCAGGTTCGCGCGGCTGACTCCATGGGGTCGGCGTCGGATGCGAGTTGCGTTGACTGAGCATCTGCGGGGGCTCAGGGCCATGCCTGATCTGCCGCCGGAGCTTCTGGGTTCCGTGGAGACGATGCTGCGTCAGTACGGGGGCAACCCCGATGACGTTGACGGTTAGCCGTCCTGCGCAGACGCGAACCCACAGGTCACAGTCTCGGAGCCGTCACAGTTTCATGATCGTGAGTCAAGTCGGGCGAGGGCCCGGCCGTCAGCGACCGGTCAACTCCGCGGCGACGGGGGCCAGGATGTCGGCACAGTTGGCGCCGATGACGAAGTACGAGAACCCGAGCTCATCGCGTCGCCGATGGATCTCCTCAGCTGCCGCGCCCGGGTCGTCAGGCAGGACGGCCAGCGAGGCCACGGCGGCCAGGGCGGCCGGGTCGGTGTCGGGCGAGGCCATGAACGGTGCGACCGTGCGGCCGACGACCGCGACGTGGAGTGCGAGCTCCACGTCCCGCTGAGTGCGGAAGTCTCGGACGAGCCGGGCCACGTCGTCACCGGGCTCATCCGGCCCGGTGACGAAGGTGACCGTATCCGCCACCTCTGCGGCAAGGGCCTGGGCCTTCGGTCCGCGCACCGCCATCACCACCGGCGTGTACAGGTCGGGCCCGTCCAGCTGCCGCAGTGCCGCCACGGTCTCACGGACCCGGGCGACGCGCTCGCCCGGTGCGACTGCGGGCAGGCCGAGTTCTCGCAGCTGGTCCTCGATCCCTGGCCGTCCGGTGCCGATCCCCATCTCGAAGCGCCCCTCGCTGAGCACAGACAGCGAGTGCGCCTCCCACGCAGTCGTCCACGCAGGACGCACGGGGGAGGCGTAGACCCAGGTGCCGACCCGAATCCCGCCGAGGGCCGACGCAAGGGCCAGCATCGGTCCCGGTGCCGGTTGCCACTCGGGGACGTCGGGCATGAGCAACGTCGAGTAGCCGTGGTCCGCGATGCGACGAACCCGATCGCGCCACGCCGACAGATCAGAGGTGAGCGGGCAGACGACACCGAACCGGAACGGCCTGGACACCTCAGCGCCCCCCGCCCCGCCCACGCCGGGCTCGCAGGTAGTCGCTCACCACGAACGTTCCCAGTCGGTCGAGGGACGGCGTGAACACCCGCCCGCCGTTGCGTTCGCGACGGCGTCCATGAACCGCCGCAGCCCCGCGTCCTCCCCGAGCATGAACACGTTGACGGCGGCCCCGAACCGCGTCAGGGCATCGACCTCGGCGATGGTCGCCTGCACAGTCTGGCGGGTCGGCGGCCACTCGAACTACGCACGCCCGTTCGCCGCCCAGGTGCGCCGTCGGCTCGCCGTCCGTCACGACCAGGACGACGGGCTCGCCGTCGCTGTGCCGTCGCAGATGCCGCCCGGCCAGCGCCAGTGCATGGTGCAGGTTGGTGCCCTGCACGTAGTCCGGCTCGATCCCGGCGAGCTCCTCGAGCGACAGCTTCGACGCGTACAGCCCGAACCCGATGATCTGCAACGAGTCCTGCGGAAACCGCGTCGCCACCAGCTGGGCCAACGCCAGGGCGGTCTGTTTCATCGGTCCCCAGCGGCCCTCGGCGATCATCGAGTACGACAGGTCGACGCACAGGGCGACCGACGCCGACGACCGTCGCTCGGTCTCGACCACCTCGAAGTCGCCGACCTCCAGCTGCACCCGCCCCGATGTCCCCTCAGGCCGTGAGCCGTTGCGTCGCAGGGCGTTCGACACGGTGCGGACGACGTCCAGCGCCTGCTCGTCGCCGAACTCCCACTGCCGGGACGCCCCGGTCGCCTCGCCCGAGGCCCCGGCGTCCCGCACGTCGTGCTGACCCCGACCCCCCTCACGCAGGTGCTCGAAGACCTGCCGCAACGCCGTCTGCCCCAACCGCCGCAACGACTTCGGCGACAGCTGCAGCCCGTCCTTGCCGCGCACCAGCCAGCCCTGCCGCTCGAGCTCGCGCTCGAGCTGCTGCAACGCCCGCACGTCGGTGGCGGCGCCGGTGCCCAGCGCCCGCTCGACGGTCTCGACGTCGACGTCGACGTCGTCCAGCGTCGCGCCCGGGTGGTCCTGCGACAGCGCCTCGATCAGCTCGTCGAGATCCGCCAGCTCACCCAGAGCGCCGGCCGCCTCGCCGTACCCCAGGGGCTGGTCCCCCCGCATCCGCTCCCCGCGCTGCCACGCCAGGTCGGGCCGCAGCGCCCGCAGGCTGTCGCTGAGCTGGGCCATCGCCGCTGCCAGCTCGGGGTCGCCGAGTGCCGCGGCCATCAGCCCCTGCAGCTCCTCGCGCTGCTGCGGGGTCAGCGACTGCATCAGCCGCTCGCTCGCCGCCGCCCGTCGCGCCAGCGCGTCGATCAGCTCGTCGACGTCCTTGGGGTCCTCGGGGAACAGGTCGCCGTGCTCGGCCATGAACTGCTCGAAGTCGGACGACGTGTCCTGCCCGCGAGCATGCTTGGCCAGCAAGGTGTTCAGGTCGGCGAGCATCTGCTTCACGGCTTGGTTGGCCGCCTGCTGCTCGGCGCTGCCGGCACCCGGCTGCATGCCCGACAGGGCGTCCCGCAGACCCCGGAACTGCTGGTCGAGCACGTCGCCCCGCAGCTCGTCGAGGATCTGCTGGTAGATCTCCTTCGCCTCGGGCGAGGTCCACGTCGTAGTCCGCCAGCTGCTGGACGGCGGAGGCCACCGACCGTGGCAGGTTGTCGAGGCGGGCCTCGGCGAACCGGGCGTCGAGGTCGCGCGGGTCGTCGGCGCCGATCTCGGCCAGGGCCTGCCGTTCGGCGGCCAGCGCCTGGTCGAGCCGGGCCTGCGAGCGCGTGACGGCGCCGTCCAACCGCCCCCGCCGCGACACCTCGCGGCGCAGGCGCTCGGCGCGGGCCCGCAGGTCGTCCAGTCCGGTGCCGCGACGGCCCAGCTCGTCGGGCAGGCCGCGTCGCAGCAGCTCGCGCAACGCATCTCGCAGCCCGTCGCCGTCCAGCACCCGCTCGCCGAGGGCGTCGAGGGCCTGCCGCACGTCGTAGGGCGGGGCCAGCGGGTCCGGCCCGCCGTGCCAGCCCCGATACCGGTAGCGGCGCGCCCTCACGGGTCAGCCCTCACGCCTGCCGTAGACGATGCTGCCGTCGTCCATGCACGTCCTTGGCCAGCCGCTTGGTCAGGTGCAGGCCCTCGAGCACGAACTCGACGGCGGACGCCGCGTGGGCCGGGGTCGGCGCCTCGCCCATGCCCAGCCGTTCGAGCACCGCGCCCAGGCCCGACACCTGGCCGATCTGGGCGAGCAGGGTTGCGGTGGTGACTGCTCTCGCCGGTCGCCAGCCCGTCGCCGTCGGCGGCGGCGGCCGCGAACGCCGACAGGTCGAGCCCGCCCGAGCCGGGCCCGCCAGGTCTCGGCCGTGGCCCGCCGCAGCAGATGCTCCATCACCTCGAGCTCGCGGCCCTCGCCGTCCGCCTCGAACTCGACCTTGCCCCGCAGGGTGGCGACGATCGACTCGGTGTCGCCGATCCGGGCGACGACGTCGTCCTCGCCGAGCAGGGCCGTCCGTCGAAGCGCCGCAGCCGCCACGGTCTCGGCTGCGGCGATGGCGAACCGGGCCGAGACGCCCGAGCGGGCGTCGACCGCGGGGGACTCGCGCACGTCGCGGGTGAAGCGGGCCAGCACCTCGAGCAGGTGCACCGGCACCTCGGCGACGACCGTCGCCTCCTGCTGCATCAGCTCGATCTCGAGCTCGACGTCGAGCGGGTAGTGGGTGCGGATCTCGGCGCCGAACCGGTCCTTCAGCGGGGTGATGATGCGCCCGCGGTTGGTGTAGTCCTCGGGGTTGGCGCTGGCCACCAGCAGCAGGTCGAGCGGCAGCCGGACGACGTAGCCGCGCACCTGCACGTCGCGCTCCTCGAGCACGTTGAGCAGTGACACCTGGATCCGCTCGGCCAGGTCGGGCAGCTCGTTGACGGCGAAGATGCCACGGTGGGTGCGCGGCACCAGGCCGTAGTGCATCGTCTCGGGGTCGCCCAGCGTGCGTCCCTCTGCCACCTTGATCGGGTCGACGTCGCCGATCAGGTCGCCGACGCTGGTGTCGGGGGTCGCCAGCTTCTCGGCGTAGCGGTCGTCGCGGTGCACCCAGCTGACCGGCAGGTCGTCGCCCAGGTCGGCCGCCCGACGCTGCGAGGCCGCCGTGATCGGGTGGAACGGGTGCTCGTGCAGCTCGCCGCCGGCGATGACCGGCGTCCACTCGTCGAGCAGGCCCACGATGGTGCGGATCAGACGGGTCTTGCCCTGCCCGCGCTCACCGAGCAGCACCAGGTCGTGGCCGGCCAGCAGGGCGCGCTCCAGGTCGGGCAGCACCGTGTCGTCGAAGCCGACGACGCCCGGGAAGCGGGGCTCGCCGGAACGCATCAGACGCCAGCAGGTTGTGCCGCAGCTCGGCCTTGACGGTGCGGTAGGTGTGGCCGTCCGCGCGCAGGGCGCCGACAGTGGTGGGTGACGGTTGGCTCACTGCTCGACCGTACGTCATCGATGTGACGGCCCGATGACGCGACCCCGGCACCGAGGGGCCGGCCCGCTGTGTCACCGGCTGACGTCGGTGACCACCCAGCAGGTGCCGGACTCGGCGGCTTGCCGCACGAGACCGGCCGCGGCACAGCGGCTGCTCCTGTGCCCGGACCGTCCAGGTCGTACCGGTGGGCTCGTGGCGCCAGGTGCTGGTCGAGGTCGCCTCGTCGATCAGCTGCAGCGCCGTCAGTGACGGCTCGCCCAGCCGCTCCCGCAGCGTCGCCTCGGCCGCCTGGACGCCGGGGGAGCGGTGCACCTGCCCGCGCATCAGGTGCTGGGACGACGGCGCCCGTGGCCCGGGCCGCTCACCAGGGCCGGGACGTCGGCCTCGCCGACCCTGCCGTAGAGCACCCCCTCGGGCAGTTCCAGCACGACGCCCGCGAACCGATGCCCCCCGGAGTGGCTGATCTCCCACACCTGTCCCGCCGCACCGGCCCGCCCCGCCTGCCCCGCCCCGTCCTGCCCCGATCCGGTCGCCTCCTCAGAGCGGCCGCGATCGGCCGCCCGAGTCGGGCGCAGCAGGCGTCCCGGGTGCCCTGGGTGCACACGGCCCAGACCGGCCCGGGGTCGTGCCAGTCGCCCGGAGCCGCAAGGTCGGCGGCGTGTGACCCGACAGGTCGGTCCAGGGCAGGTCGAGCAGGCCGGCGGCGCTGTCCAGGGTCGTGGTCGGCGGCCCAGCCGCAGCCGCCGGTGCGGGCCAGCACGACCCGCCGTCCCGGCTGGACCGGCTGACCGTGGGCGTCGACCTGGCCGGACCGGCCCGGACGACGCGCCAGCACCACCCGTACCCCGGCGTCGTCCAGCACCTTCTGCAGCTGGGTCCCGAAGTCGGCACCCAGCTCGGCCGGCCACGGCGCGTCGAGCACGGCGTCCCGGCCCCACGGCCCCGGATGCTCGATCAGCACCCAGGTGGGACGGTGGGGCGCACTGCCGGCCAGTGGCTCGGCCGAGGCGGCCACCGAACACGGCGGCGGGGTCGGTGCGACGGGGTCAGACACGTGCGAACCGTAGCGAGTGGGCGCAGATTGCAGAAATTCGCTCCCGAATCTGCAATCTGCCCCCACTCGATGCCGGCCGGCCACCCAAGGGGCGGCCGGGGTCAGCCGCAGTCGAGACCGGTGGAGTGGATCGGGCAGTACCCGCCCGGGTTCTTGTAGAGGTACTGCTGGTGGTAGTCCTCGGCGTAGTAGAACGGCCCGGCCTCGGCCGACGACCGGGCATCGGTGGTGATGTCACCGAAACCCGCTCCGGCGAGCGCCTTCTGGAACCGGTCCCGGGTCACGGCGTACACCGACGCCTGGTCCGGCGTCGTCCAGTAGAGGCCGAGCGGTACTGGCTGCCGATGTCGTTGCCCTGCCGGTAGCCCCTGGGTGGGGTCGTGCGCCTCCCAGAAGCGGCGCAGCAGGTCGTCGATGCCCACCTTCGCCGGGTCGTAGGCGACCATCACGGTCTCGGTGTGGCCGGTGCGTCCGCTGCAGGTCTCCTCGTAGCTCGGGTTCGGCGTGTAGCCGCCCATGTACCCGACGGCGGTGGTCACCACGCCCGGGGTCTGCCAGAACTCGCGCTCGGCCCCCCAGAAACAGCCCAGCGCCAGGTAGATCACCTCGAGTGCCCTCGGGCCAGGGTCCCTTCGAGCGGGGTGCCCAGGACGGCGTGAGTCGCCGGCACCGCGAACGGCCGGACGGCGCGGCCCGGCAGGGCCTCCTCACGGGTGACCATCGTCGACTTCATACGTGATCCGAACAGCACGACGGCTCCTCTCCTCGCGGGAACGTCCCCGCAGGGACGCTAACAAGCATCCCTCGGCCGTGGTTCCCGCAGGCAGCTGCCGGACGGCGGACGTCACCGATCCGTAAGGACTCACAGCACCGGGGCGGGGTCGGGGTCACCCGGCTGGTGCCTCGCCCTGCCAGGCCCGGGCCAGCAGGGCGACGGCGGCGACCAGCTGGGCCTCGGGTCGGGCGAACGGCAGGCGAACCCGGTCCTCGAAGCCGGCACCGACCGCGAACCGCGGGCCCGGGGTGAGGGTGACACCGAGCGAACGGGCGGCGCCGGCGAGCCGGGTGCTGCGCGGCTGCGGCAGGGTGCACCAGAGGACCATGCCGCCGTCCGGTACCGGCACCGACCAGGCCGGCAGCTCGCGGGCGATCGTCGCGACCATGGCGTCCCGCCGGGCTGCGCAGCGTCGAGCACCCGCTCGGCGAGAACGTCGTCCAGCTGGTCGAGCAGGTGCACGCAGGCCAGCTGCTCGACCATGGGAGAACCCAGGTCGTCGCCGGCGCGTGCCACCGACAGTCGTCGCACCAGGGCGGCGTCGGCGCGGACCCAGCCGATCCGCAGCCCGCCCCAGAACGTCTTGCTGGCCGATCCGATGCAGATGCTGTCCGGACTGAACGCCGCGAACGGGGGCGGCATCGGGGCACCTGCGCCGCCGCGATCGCGTCCCCGCGAGTCGGGTTCGCGCAGGTCGAGCTCGGCGGTGGTCTCGTCGATGATCGCCAGGCAGCCGTGCCGGGCCAGTACCTGGGCCAACCGCTCCCGGTCGGCCTCGCCCAGCAGTCGCCCGGTGGGGTTCTGGAAGTCGGGCATCAGGTAGGCCGCCTCGGCCCGCGAGGACGCCAGGATCGCGTCCAGCAGCTCCAGGTTCCAGCCACCCCCGACGTCCCACCCGATCGGGCGCCCGCCCGCCCGGCGGACGGCGTCCAGGGCCATCGGGTAGGTGGGGTGCTCGCAGACCACTCTGTCGCCGGCGGTCACCAGCAGCGACAGGGCCAGCCGCAGCCCGTGCATGGCGCCCGCGGTCACCAGCACCTGCTCGGGCTGGGTCGCCAGGCCGCGGGCGGTGTACCGGGCGGCGATCCGGGCCCGCAGCGCGGGGATGCCGGCGGTGACGTAGCCGTGGCCGGGCAGGTAGTGCGGCAGGTCGGCCAGGGCGGCGGCGTAGGCGGCATGCACCTGGCTGGGCGCCTCCGGGGCGGCGCTGGCCAGGTCGCCGCGGCCCTCGTCGTCGCCGCGGGAGCCGGTGGTGGTCACCGGCCACGGCATGGGCCCCGGCTCGGGGTCGTTCGCGGCGGGGCTGTCGCCGGGCAGCGCGGTCCAGGTGCCGGAGCCGTGCCCGGCGACGGCGAAGCCGGCCTCGCGCAGCAACCGGTAGGCGGTGGTGGTCGTCGTCCGGCTGGTGCCGGTCGCGGCGGCCAGGGCCCGTTCGGACGGCAGCACCGCGGGCACCGGCAGCCGGCCGTCGAGCACCAGCAGGCGCAGCCGGTCGGCCAGGCCGCGGTAGGCCGGCACCGAGGCGTCCTGCCAGCCGTCGATCAGGACGGCGATCTCGCGGCCGCCGATGCGTCGTCGGCCCCGGAGCGCCCTGGTGTCGGACATGACGCCACTGTGTGCGAAGTGGCTATGGAAATCAAGGCCAGTTTGCCGCCATGCTGCTCGGGTGGACTCCCAGCTGCTGCCGTCCGGCCCGTCGCCCGCCGTCCCTGCCGCCGCCGCTCGTCCGTGGTGGACGATCGAGCAGGCCGGACGCCGGCTCGCCCAGCTCTACCTGGGGCTGGCCCTCTACGGCCTGAGCATGGCCTTCTTCGTCACCGCTCACCTCGGTGTGATGCCGTGGGACGTGCTGCACCAGGGCCTGGTGCGCCTGCTGGCCCGGGTCGGCTGGGACGTGTCCCTGGGCACCATGACGATCGCCACGGGGGTCGTCGTGCTGCTGGGGTGGATCCCGCTGCGGCAACGCCCCGGGCTCGGCACCGCCAGCAACGTGGTCGTCATCGGGCTGGCCGTCGACCAGGCGCTGGCGCTGCTGCCCACGCCCGACCCGATGTGGGTGCGCGTCGCCTTCGTCGTGGTCGGGACGACGCTCAACGCGGTCGCGACCGCCCTCTACATCGGGGCCCGACTGGGTCCGGGGCCACGGGACGGCCTGATGACCGGCATCTGCCACCGCACGGGCTGGCCGGTGCGGTGGGTGCGGATGTCGATCGAGGTCGCGGTGGTCGCGCTCGGGTGGCTGTTCGGGGGCAACTTCGGCGCCGGGACCTTGGTCTACACCTTCGGCATCGGCCCGCTGGTGCACCCGCTGCTGCCCCGGTTCAGGGTGCCGTCGGCGCAGTAAGCCAAGTCGGCGCAGTCGGCGCCGGCGCTGTGAGGTGCGACCCGGTGCTCAGGAGAGCCCTTTGGGAAAGTAGCCGAAGGAGTCCGACGCCTTGTTCGCATCGACGTAGCCGACCTGTCGCCACCCTTGGTGAGGGACGTTGCGCATCACGATCACGGACTGGTCCTCGACGACCCAGTCGTCGTGGCCCGGCCAGTACTGGTCGGACTCGCGGAAGGCGACACTGCGGTCGGCGAGAACGACCATGGCGTCGGGCTTGATCCGCATGTCCCCGGCGTCCGTGCGCTCGCTCGGGCTGAGCTTGGCGGCCTCGGGGCCGTTCAGGTCCATGCACTCCTTCAGGTCGCGGTACATGTACCGGGGACCGAAGGCGAAGATCTGGCAGTAGTGCTTCATGTCGTTCGTGCCGTAGAAGGGCATCGCGGCGTTCCAGGCCGCGGCCGCCGCCGGCCGGGGGTCGGTTCCCGTCACCGGGACCGAGGGCAGCGGGCTCGACGTCGTCGACATCGTGATCGAGGTGACCGGGTCGGACGGCACCGAGGGCGCTGCTGAGGTCGCGCTGGACAGCCTCGGGGACGGCGACGTGGTGGCGAAGGCGGTGATCAACGGGTTCACCGTCTTCACCGCGATCGTGGCTACGGCCGCGAGCGACAGCATTGCCCAGACGGTTCCGGCGACGATCCAGGCCCAGGGGCGTCGACCCCGCTGCGGCGGTGGGGCCGCCGGGGATCGGTAGGGGTCGACCGGCAGGTCCTGGCTCATGGGGTTCCGCCTCCCTGGGCCGGCGCGGTCAGGGACGACGACAGCGGCTGCGGCACGGTTCCGACCACGAAGCCCCCTGGGGTCTGGGTGCCGACGACGCGCCAGCCCTGACCCGGCACCTGACGCATGACCATCACCAGCCCGTTGGGTTTGACGAAGGCGACACTGTGGTCACGGAGCACCACCATCCGGGACGGGACGATGCGTGCGGCCGCCAGCTCCTGACGCACGTCCGGGGTCGCATGCCCCAGCAGCCATCTCTGCTCGACGTCGCAGGCCTTCGCCGTGGCGTAGAGGTAGCGGCTCCCGACGGCGTAGGCCCGGCAGAGCGTGACGGTCTGGTCCGCGGTCCACCCCGCCAAGGAGGCGTTCCAGGCGGCGGCCGCCGCCGGTCTGGGGTCCGTGCCCTTGACGGGGACCACATCCCCCGGGCTCGGCGATCCCGGACGACGGGTGGGGCCGGCGGAGGCAGAAGAGTGGAGGGAGGGAGAGGGGCTGGGGGTGGGAGAAGGGCTGGGCACGGGGTCCGGGGACGGGGGTTCGGTGGAGTTGGGGTCCGTGCCGGCGTCCGGGACGGTCAGCGACCCCGGCAGCGGCTGCGGCACGTAGCCCTGGAGATCGCCGCCGGCCGACAGGTAGCCCACCTGCAGCCAGCCGTGTCCGGGAAACTCGTGCAGCACCTGCACCGACCCGTCGGCGGCCGGGTCCCAGCCGTCCGGTGGGCCTGCCGGCCAGGTGACGTCGGTGTTGACGAAGGCGACGCTGCCGTCGGCCAGCAGCACCATGTGCTCGGGGTCGATCCGGGACTGCCCCTCGAGGGTGCGGTCGTGAACGCCTTCCTTGTCGGCGTAGCCGCGCAGGTCGTCGGCGCAGCTGAACCTGTTGGCGTAGATGTAGCTGGGCCCGAACGCGTAGACCCGGCACGACGTGGCGTAGTCGGCCTTGCCGTAGGCGACCGTCGAGGCGTTCCACGCGGCGGCCGCCGCCGGGCGAGGGTCGACGGCTGGGATCGGGGCCGGGGTGTCCATCCCCTCGGCCGGGGGGTCCGGCAGCGCCGGCGGCATCGGTCCGCTCACCAGGTCGGGGATGCCGCCCATCCCGCTGCCGAGGGCGTTCCAGGCCAGGTTGGCCAGGACGGCGACGCCGACCAGCGACACCACGGCCCACAGGACCGTGGCGACCACCCAGCCCCGGTGGCGCGTGCGGCGTAGCGCTGTGATCCCTCCGGGCAGCGTGACCGCGCCGGGAGCGGGGAGGCCGGCAGCAGGCTGACGGGGGCTCGCGTAGGGGTTGCCCGGCCGGGTCGGGTCGGGGCTCGACCAGTCCTGACTCATTCCGACCACCTCACGCCGATGACAGACCTGTCATGGTGCCGCATCCGGCCGACGTCCGAGCGGTATTGACGGCGGGTCACCCGACCGGCGACGGTGACCGAACCGACGCTGGCCCGGTCGACACCCTGCACGTGCCCGGGTTACGTTCACGCCATCACCACGATGAAGTGAGGTCCGACATGACCGACTCGTGTGGGGTCCCTGGAACGCACCTGAAGCAGCAGCGCTGAGGCCTCGGCATGCATGAGCTGTCCATCGCCAAGGCGGTCGTGTCGACGGTGGTCGAGGCCACCGCCGGGCGCCGTGTGCACCGGGTCGAGTTGCGGCTCGGTCCGCAGGCAGGGGTGACCCCCGGCTCGCTCACCTTCTGCTGGGACATGGTGACGGCCGGCACCCCCCTCGAAGGCTCGGTCCTGGAGTTCACCCACGTGCACGGCCCGGACGTCGACCCTGGCCTGCTGGTGGGCACCGTCGAGGTCGCGGACGACGACGGGCCGACATGAGGACGACGGCGGCGACGCGGCAGCGGCGCCTGATTCGGGTCACCGGCGTCGTCCAGGGCGTGGGGTTCCGGCCCTTCGTGCACGCCCTCGCCCGCCGGCTCGACCTGGCCGGGCACGTCGGCAACGACGCCGAGGGCGTGTTCGTCGACGTCACCGGCACCCCCGAGGCCCTCGATCGGCTGTGCCGCGCGCTGGTCGACGAGGCGCCGCCGCCGGCCGTGGTGGAGTCCGTGGTCAGCCGCGAGGTCGACCCGCAACCTGCTGCCGCGCAGGGCTTCCGGATCGTCGAGTCCGTGACCGACAGCGCCGGTGGTTCTCGGCGTCCCACGTTGGTGCCGCCCGACGTGGCGACCTGCGCCGCCTGCCTCGCCGAGCTGGGCGACCCGGCGGACCGGCGGTACCGGCACCCGTTCATCACCTGCACCCAGTGCGGCCCGCGGTACACGATCGTGACCGGGCTGCCCTACGACCGGCCGATGACCACCATGGCCGCCTTCGCGTTGTGCCCCGACTGCTCCCGCGAGTACCACGACCCCGGCGACCGGCGGTTCCACGCCCAGCCGGTCAGCTGTCACGCCTGCGGCCCCCGGCTCGAGCTGGTCGAGCTGGTCGAGCTGGTCGAGCCCGGCACCGCCTCGAGCGCCGACGTCCCGGTGCTGCGGGAGGCGGCGCTGGCCCGGGCCCGGCACCTGCTGGCGCAGGGCCGGATCGTCGCGGTCAAGGGCATCGGCGGCTACCACCTGGCCTGCGACGCCGGCGACGAGGCGGCGGTGCAGCGGCTGCGCGCCCGCAAGCAGCGCGGCGACAAGCCGTTCGCGGTGCTGGTGCGTGACGTCGCGGCCGCCCGCCGGGTGGCCCGGGTCGACGACACCGAGGCGGCGCTGCTGGCCTCGCCGCGGTGCCCGATCGTGCTGCTGCGCCGGCTCGGCCCGGCAGCGGGTGACCCGGCCGTGGCCGGTGGGGTGGCCCCGGGCACCGGCCGGCTGGGGCTGATGCTGCCGCCGTCCGCGCTGCACCACCTGCTGCTCGGGCTGCCCGGCGACGAGGCGGTGGGCCCGCAGGCACTGGTGCTGACCAGCGGCAACCTGGCCGGCGAGCCGATCGTCACCGACGACGACGAGGCCCTGACCCGCCTCGACGGGATCGCCGACGCCTGGCTGCGGCACGACCGGCCGATCCACATCCCGTGCGACGACTCGGTGACCTGTGTCGTCGAGGGTGTCGAGCTGCCGATCCGGCGGTCGCGGGGGTACGCGCCGATGCCGGTCGACCTGCCGGTCGAGATCGCGCCCGCGCTGGCGGCCGGGCGGCGACCTGAAGAACACCGTGGCCGTCGGTGCCGGTCGCCGGGCCTGGCTGTCGGGGCACATCGGCGACCTCGACGACCTGGTCACTCAGCGCACGCTGGTGCACGCCGCGTCCCACCTGCAGGCCCTGGTCGAGGTCGAGCCGGCAGTGGTGGTCGCCGACCGGCATCCGCGCTACCGCAGCACCGCGTGGGCCCGGCAGCGAGCCCGGGCCACCTCGGCCGGCGAGCCGGTGCTCGTGCAGCACCACCACGCGCACGTGGCGGCGGTGATGGCCGAGCACGGGCTCACCGGTGAGCAGCCGGTGCTCGGCTTCGCCTTCGACGGCACCGGCTACGGCACGGACGGCGCGATCTGGGGCGGTGAGGGTCTGGTCGTCGGCGGCGCCGACGTCGACGGTGGCGTCGGCTACCGCAGTCTGTGCCGGGCCGTGCACCTGGGCTACGTGCCGCTGCCCGGGGGCGACGCCAGTGTCGAGCGGGTCCACCGGATGGCACTGGCACACCTGTGGGCGGCCGGCATCGACTGGGACGCAATGATTCCCGCCGTGGCGGCCTGCCCGGAGGCCGAACGACCGGTGCTGCGCCGTCAGCTCGAGACCGGCCTGGCGTGCGTGCCGACGTCCAGCATGGGGCGGCTGTTCGACGCGGTCGCCGCGCTCGCCGGGGTCTGCCAGGTGGCCGGGTACGAGGCGCAGGCGGCGATCCAGCTGCAGGCACACGCCGAGGACCACGAGGACGCCGAGACAGGCGGCAGCTCGTCGACCCGTGCCGCGCCCACCCGCTGTCCGTTGCCGCCCGCCGAACCGCTGCGGACGGGCTGCCGGGCAGCCGGTGACCTGGGACGTCGGGGTCGCTGGTGCGGGCGGTCGTCGACGACGTGCTGGCCGGGGTGTCGCCCGGGGCGATCGCGTTGTCGTTCCACCGCGGGATCGCCGAGGCCGTGGCGGCGGCCGCCCGGGCGGTCGTGCCGCAGCTCGGCGCAGTGCCCGGGTTCGGGACCGCAGCCCCGGTCGTGCTCGGCGGCGGCGTGTTCGCCAACTCGCTGCTGCTGCGGCTGACGTCGCAGGCGCTGCGCCGCGACGGCTTCGCCGTCCTGCGCCCTCGGCTGCTGCCCCCCAACGACGGCGGGCTGGCGATCGGCCAGTTCGTCATCGGCTCGCCCCGCCCGACCGATCCGCCCCGCCCGAGCGATATGCCCCGCCCAGCCGCGATCGAAGGGAGCCCCCCATGTGTCTAGCGGTGCCCGGCAAGGTCCTCGAGGTCGAGGACCGCGACATGATCGCGGATGGCCAAGGTGGACTTCGGTGGCGTGGTCAAGGACGTGTGCCTGGCCTACCTGCCCGACATCCAGGTGGGTGACTACGCGATCGTCCACGTGGGGTTCGCCATCCAGAAGCTCGACGAGGCGTCGGCGCTGGAGACGCTCGCGCTCTTCGAGAGTCTGGGCATCATGGACGAGGAGTTCGGCGACCGGTGGAGCAGGGCCGCCACGCAGACCGAGGAGCCGGGGCGGCCGGCCGGGGGGGCGACGGCATGAAGTACCTCGACGAGTTCAACAACCCCGAGCTGGCGCACAAGCTGCTCGCCGACATCGCCGCGACGGTCACCCGGCCGTGGGCGCTGATGGAGGTCTGCGGCGGGCAGACCCACTCGATCATCAGGCACGGCATCGACCAGCTGCTGCCCGAGCAGATCGAGCTGATCCACGGCCCGGGCTGCCCGGTGTGCGTGACGCCCGCTGGAGATGATCGACCGGGCGCTCGCGATCGCCTCGCGGCCGGGGGTGATCTTCTGCTCGTTCGGCGACATGCTGCGGGTGCCGGGCAGCGAGCAGGACCTGTTCCGGGTCAAGAGCGCCGGCGGCGACGTGCGGGTGGTGTACTCCCCGCTCGACGCGCTGAAGATCGCGCAGGACAACCCGGACCGCGAGGTCGTGTTCTTCGGGATCGGCTTCGAGACGACGGCGCCGCCGAACGCGATGACTGTGCACCAGGCCAAGCGGCTGGGCATCACCAACTTCAGCCTGCTGGTCTCGCACGTGCGGGTGCCGCCGGCCATCAAGGCGATCATGGAGTCGCCGACCTGCCGGGTGCAGGGCTTCCTGGCCGCCGGGCACGTGTGCTCGGTGATGGGGCTCGAGGAGTACCCCGAGCTGGCGGAGCGCTACCGGGTGCCGATCGTGGTGACCGGGTTCGAGCCGCTCGACATCCTCGAGGGCATCCGGCGCACCGTGCAGCAGCTGGAGTCGGGCCGGCACGAGGTCGACAACGCCTACGCGCGAGCGGTTCCGGCCGAGGGCAACCCGGCGGCGAAGGCGATGCTGGCCGACGTCTTCGAGGTCACCGACCGGGCCTGGCGCGGCATCGGGGTCATTCCCGGGTCGGGGTGGCGGCTGTCGCAGCGCTACCGCGACTACGACGCCGAGCTCCGCTTCGACGTGGGGGACATCCGCACCCAGGAGTCGGCGCTGTGCCGCAGCGGCGAGGTGCTGCAGGGGCTGCTCAAGCCGAACCAGTGCGAGGCGTTCGGCACCACCTGCACGCCGCGCAACCCGTTGGGCGCCACCATGGTCAGCAGCGAGGGCGCGTGCGCGGCCTACTACCTGTACCGCCGCCTGGGCGGCGGCCCGCCCGCTGCGCGGGAGGTGGCCCCGGTTGGCTGACTCCGTCACCGACAGGTCGGCGGCCGAGTCGGCGCCGCCGCTCGACTTCGACTCCTGGTCGTGCCCGGTGCCGCTGCGCAACTCACCGGTGGTGCTGATGGGCCACGGCGGCGGCGGGGCGCTGTCGGCCGAGCTGGTCGAGCACCTGTTCCTGCCCGCGTTCGCGGCGGCGGCCGGGGTCGGTCCCGACCCGGCGGTCGAGGCGCTGACCGACTCGGCCGTGGTGCGGCTCGGCGGGGCTCGGCTGGCGTTCTCGACCGACTCCTACGTCGTGCGGCCGATGTTCTTCCCCGGCGGCAACATCGGCGACCTGGCCGTCAACGGCACCGTCAACGACCTGGCGATGAGCGGGGCCCGGCCGGCGTACCTGTCGTGCGGGTTCATCCTCGAGGAGGGCACCGAGCTCGACGTGCTCGGCCGGATCGCGCAGAGCATGGGACGAGCGGCCGCGGCGGCCGGGGTGCGCATCGTCACCGGCGACACCAAGGTCGTCGACACCGGTCACGGCGACGGCGTCTACGTCAACACCGCCGGGATCGGGCTGGTGCCGGACGGCGTCGACATCCGGCCGCAGCGGGCCACCCCCGGCGACGTGCTCATCGTCAGCGGCGACATCGGCGTCCACGGGGTCGCGGTGATGAGCGTGCGCGAGGGGCTCGAGTTCGGCGCCGAGATCCGCAGCGACAGTGCGCCGCTGCACGACCTGGTCGCCACGATGATCGCGGCGTGCCCCGACCTGCACGTGCTGCGCGACCCCACCCGGGGCGGCCTGGCCGCGTCGCTGCACGAGATCGCCGGCAGTGCCGGGGTCGGCATGGCGATCGTCGAGCGCTCGGTGCCGGTGCCCGAGGTGGTCGCCAACGCCTGCGGGTTCCTGGGGCTCGACCCGCTGTACGTGGCCAACGAGGGCAAGCTGGTCGCCGTCGTCCCGCGCGAGCACGCCGAGGCGGTGCTGGCGGCGATGCAGGGCCATGAGCTCGGACGACGGGCGACCGTCATCGGCGAGGTCGTCGCCGACCACCCCGGCATGGTCGTGGCCAGGACCGGCCTCGGCGGCACCCGCGTCGTCGACCTGCCGCTGGGCGAGCAGCTGCCCCGCATCTGCTGAACGCGGGGTGGCCTATCGTGGGCTGGCGTGACGCACTCCGAGAGGACGACGCCGGCTCACCGGGGTTTCGCGACCCGGGCCATCCACGCCGGGTCCGAGCCCGACCCGTCGACCGGCGCGGTGGTGACGCCGATCTACCAGGTGAGCACCTACGCCCAGGACGGCGTCGGCGGGCTGCGCACCGGGCTCGGGGTCGGCTACGAGTACAGCCGCAGCGGCAACCCCACCCGCACCGGGCTCGAGCAGTGCCTGGCCGCGCTGGAGTCGCCGTCCGATGACGCGGTCGGCGGGGCTGCGGCGGACGCCGTCCGTGCCTTCGCCTTCGCCTCGGGGCTGGCGGCCGAGGACGCGGTGCTGCGCTCGGTGCTCGGCCCGGGCGACCACATGGTGATCCCGGACGACGCCTATGGCGGCACCTACCGGCTGATCGCGCGGGTGGCCGGGCCCTGGGGCGTCGAGCACACCCCGGCGCATCTGACCGACCTGGACGCCGTCACGGCGGCGATCCGGCCGGGCAGGACGCGGCTGGTGTGGGTCGAGACCCCGACCAACCCGTTGCTGTCGGTGGCCGACATCGCCGCTCTGGCCGACATCGCCCACGAGGCGGGTGCGCTGCTGGCCGTCGACAACACCTTCGCGACGCCGTACCTGCAGACGCCGCTCGCCCTGGGCGCCGACATCGTCGTCCACTCGACGACCAAGTACTGCGGCGGGCACTCGGACGTCGTCGGCGGGGCGGTCGTCGTGGGGCAGGGGCAGGTGCCGTGGCGGGCCGGGATCGCCGACGTGGGCAGCGGGCTCAAGGAGCGGATCGGGTTCCACCAGAACGCGATGGGTGCGGTGGCCGGACCGTTCGACGCCTGGCTGGTGCAGCGGGGTCTGAAGACGCTCGCGGTGCGCATGGAGCGCCACTGCGACAACGCCGAGCAGGTGGTCGCGTTCCTGCAGGGGCACCGGCGGGTGCGCGGGGTGCTCTACCCCGGTCTGGCCGATCACCCGGGGCACGAGGTGGCCGCCCGGCAGATGCGCCGCTTCGGGGGCATGGTCAGCTTCCAGGTGGTCGGTGGCGTGGAAGATGCTCTGACGGTGTGCAAACGCACCGAGGTGTTCACCCTGGCCGAGAGCCTGGGCGGGGTCGAGAGCCTGATCGAGCACCCGGGCCGCATGACCCACGCCTCGGTCGCGGGCTCGGCGCTCGAGGTGCCGGACGACCTGGTGCGGCTGTCGGTCGGCCTCGAGGACGCCGCCGACCTGATCGCCGACCTCGACCGCGCCCTCAGCTGAACCCCTGTGTCGCAACCGGTCCTGTGTGTCGACGTCGGGTCGACCTTCACCAAGGCGGTGCTGGTCGACATCGCCGACGGCACCCTGCTCGCGACGGCGTCCCACCCGACGACCCTGCCGCAGCCAGGGTCGCACCGAGGGCGCGGGGTGCTGGACGGCATCGACCGGGTTCGTGAGCTGGTGGCCTCGGATGCCGGACTGTCGGAGACCACGATGCGCGCGGTCGAGCTGCTGGTCTGCTCGTCGGCCGGTGGTGGGCTACGGCTGGCGGTCGTCGGGTACGAGCCGCAGGTCAGTGCCGAAGCCGCTCGCCGGGTCGCGTTGTCGGCCGGCGGCAAGGTGGTGCACGTCTGCGGCGGCAGGCTGGACGGCGACGGTCTGTCGGCGCTGCGGGCCGCCCGGCCCGACGTCCTGCTGCTGGTCGGCGGGACTGACGGTGGCAACGCCGAGGTGTTGCTGCACAACGCGAACCGGTTGGCCAGGGCTCGCTGGGCGACCCCGGTGGTACTGGCGGGCAACGTCGAGGCGGCCGCCGAGGCCGAGCAGGTGTTGCAGGCTGCCGGCCGGCAGGTCACCGTGACCGCCAACGTGCTGCCCAGGATCGGCGTGCTGGACGCCGTCCCGGCCCGGGCGGCGATCCGCGAGGCCTTCCTGGCGCACGTGATCGGTGGCAAGCACCTGGCGCGCGGCCGGATGGACCACGGCGGCGGCAGTTCGACGTTCGCCCGACTGGTGCGGGCGGCGACCCCCGATGTCGTGCTCGCGGGCGTCGAGGTGCTGGCGGACGGCTGTCCCGGTCACGGCGTGGGCGGGGCCGGTGACGTGATGGTGGTCGACATCGGCGGCGCGACGACCGACGTCTACTCGGTGGTCACCCCGGTCGGCGAGGACGCCTCGCTCGCCAAGGACGTGGTCGCCATGCTCTGGCGTGCCCGGACCGTCGAGGGTGACCTCGGGATGCGGTGGGGAGCGCCGGGGGTGATGGCGGCTGCCGAGGTGGAGGGCCTCGGTCGGTCGCAGCCGACGACGTCCCTCGACGGCCTTGGCCCGGCATGCCAGGCGGATGCATGCGGACGTCGGATGGCTGCCGGTGACGGGCGCGGACCGGCGGCTCGACGGCGAGCTCGCCGCGGCTGCCGCCCTCGTGGCGGCGCGCAGGCACGGGCGGGCCGAGACTGCGACCGCCTCGCCGCGGCCGTTGCGCGACGTCGGCTTGGTCGTCGGGAGCGGGGGAGTGCTGCGGCACGGCGACAATGCTCTGCGGAGAGCCGTTCTCGGGCCGCTGACGACCGACCACGGTGGCGGTTGGCGTGCGCCGGAGCGGGCTCGGCTGGCCGTCGACAGCAGGTACGTCCTGTTCGCGGCAGGGTTGCTGGCGGACCAGGCGCCGGTGGCCGCCGCTCGGTTGGCAACGGCCTGCCTGACCCCCGTCTCCTGACCGTTCCCCGCCCGGCGCCGTGACGGCCCGCACCAGGTCGCCTACTCCCCGTCGACTGAAGCGGAGTAGCGTCGATGACGGTCGAGAGTTGTTCGCTGACAGCGATTTTCGGGTCGCACCTCTTGTTCGAACAGGTGTTCGATACTAGGGTGGGGGTGTGTCCAGGATGACGGTGTGGGGTGACGTGAGTGGCCTGCGGGCGGCGGCCGCCGCGGCCGCGGCGTCCTGGTCGCTGCGGTGCGACGGCACGGTCCTGGACCGGCCGTGGGACTACGCCCCGGGTGAGCTGGACGCCGTGGTCGAGGACCTGGCGGCCCGCCTGGCCGCCGGTGAGGTCCCACCCGGCTGGGACGACGACGCCCCCGACAGCGACGGTGTGGACGACGGCGACGGTGTGGACGACGGCGACGGTGTGGACGACGGCGACGGTGTGGACGACGGCGACGGTGTGGACGACGGCGCCCGCTGCGCGGGTGATGGCGCGTGGCCGGTGGGCATGTTCGACCCGCCCTCGCATCCGGCGGTTGCGGCCCCTGCGACTGCGACTGCGTCTGCGTCTGTGTCTGCTGTGTCGTCTTGTCCCACTCCCACTCCCACTCCCGCTCCCGCTCCCACTCCCGCTCCCGCTCCCGCTGCCGCTGCCGCTGCCGCGGCGGCTCCCGCTCCCGCTGCTGGTGGTGGGGTGGGTCTGGCGGAGTTGTTGGGGCAGGTGGGGGTGTCGTTGGTGGGGGTGGAGGTGGCGGGGTTCCTGGGGCGGCGGTTGCCGGTGGGGGCGCAGGGGTCGGGGTTCACGGGGGTGGCTGGTGAGTTGCTGCTGGTCCCGGTCCCTGACGGGGAGCAGCCGACCGGTCTGGCCGGTCTGGACCCGTCGCGGCCTGAGGTCAGCGGGGACGGTCTGGTGGAGATGGTGGTGGCGGCGGGTCGGGTGGCGGCCTGGGCGCAGGCGGTGCAGGCCCGGGCCGCGGCGGTGGTGGTGGCCCGGGAGGTGGCTCAGCATCGGGCCCGTCAAGACGGCGCCCGGTCCGGTCATGGGCCGGGCAGTGGGTACCGGGACGAGTCGATGGCCGAGCGGGCGATGTTCGCGGAGGTGGCCTGTGCGGCAGGGGTGTCCCGGGAGCAGGTGCAGCGGTGGGCGGAGGTCGCGCAGTTCGTGGCGCTGGTCCCGGCCGCGGACGCTGATTTCGGGTCGGGGGTGTTGTCGTGGTCGAAGGCGGCGGCGTTGCATGCCGCGGCGGCCGGGTTCGACCCGGTGGTCGCGGTCGGGGTGTATGCCCGGTTCCGGGACCAGGTGGGGCGCTGGACGGTGGGGGTGTTGCGGTCGCGGTGGGAGCGGGCCTTCGCCGAGGCCGACCCGGCCGCCGCCGACCGCCACGGTGAACGTGCTCACGCCGAACGGGACGTGAGGGTGTCCCCGGACCGCGGGACCGGGATCGCGGCCCTGCAGGTCACCGGGACCGTGGCCGACATCCACGCCGCGGCCGCCCGCATCGACGACCTCGCCGCCGCCGTCCGCGCCGGCGACCCCGGTGATCCCCGAGACCTGGGCGCGATCCGCTCCGACCTCGCGTTGGACCTGCTCCAGTACGGCTGGACCCTCCCCACCCCCACCCCCACCCCCGCTGCCGGTGCCGGTGCCCACGGCTCTGCCGGTGCTCACGGCTCTGCCGGTGCCGGTGCCCACGGCTCTGCCGGCTCTGCCGGTGCTGGCGCCGGCTCCGCGGGGTCTGCCTTCGCCGGCACCGGCACCTTCGGCCCGGCCGAAGCCGAGCCCACCACTGCCACCACCGCCACCACCGCCACCGCCGCCGCCGCTGCTTCGGCCGAGCCCACCACTGCCACCGCCACCACCACCGCCGCTGCCCCCGCCGCTGCTTCGGCCGAGCCCACCACCGCCACCACCGCCGCTGCTTCGGCCGCTGCCCCCGCCGCTGCTGCGGCTGGCGCTGCTGGGGGTTGCGCCTGTGGGGCCGGGGGCGGGGCCGGGGGCGCTGGGCCTGGGGGGCGTGGTGGGGGTGGGCGGTTCCAGGTGGTGGTGACGGTGCCGTTGTCGGTGTTGACCGGTGCCAGCCCGGCCCCGGCGGTGATGGCCGGGTACGGGCCGATCCCGGCGCAGCTGGCCCGCGAGATCGCCGCCGAGGCGACCTGGCGGTGCGCGGTCATCGACGACGACCCGACCAGCGTCACCCACGCCACCCTGCTCGGCCTGGGCCGCACCTGTTTCACCCCGACCTACACCCCCGGTCCCGGGGCCCGCCGGTTCATCGCCGCCCGGGACGGCACCTGCCGGTTCCCCGGCTGCCGCACCACCGCCCGCCGCTGCGACACCGACCACCGGATCCCCCACGCCCGAGGCGGGCCGACCTGCGACTGCAACCTGCAGGCCCTGTGCGGCTACCACCACCGCCTCAAACACGAGACCCCCATCACCGTCCGACCCGCCGCCACCGGCCACGACACCAGACCCGACGGAGGCCGCAGCGACAGGGCCTGCGCCGACGCACTGGTCTGGACCATGCCCTCCGGCCGCACCTACACCACCGACCCCGAACCCCCACCCTTCTAAGGTCGCCGGCAGGTCCGTTCGTGCGCCAGTCCGCTCGGTGGGTGTCAGTGACTCACGCGGGGGCGAGCCACCAACCGGTGCGCTCATCACCGTGCGTACATGCAGGGACCGCGGAGTCTGCGTCCACCTCGATCGCCAGCTCCACGTCCGAGGTGAACCCGCGATGAGTCAGCTCACGGGCCGAGACTGACTGGGCCAGAGCCTCGATGGCCGAAGCCGGATCGGTGTCGACCGACGCGGCCAGACGCGCCTCGGCCGACAGGTGCAGTCCGGCCCGAGCCAGTCGTGAGCAGATCAGCCCGGCACCCACCCAGTCCTCCATGCCAGGTCGCCACCCCTGCGCCCGGGTCTCGGGCTGCTCGGCGACGACCGTCGACCACTGCTCGCCGCACGCGACGACGGTGACCCGAGCGACCACTGCCCGGTCGAGGAGGGCAGCGGCAGTGCGGGCCACGGCGGTGGCGTTGCGCAGGCATCCGACCAGCACGTGCGGCGCGGCAGCGGCCGCGGCGACGACGGCCGCACCGTTGAGCGACGTCACCAGCAGATCGGGCCCGGGCTCCAGCGTCAGCAGGCTCGCCGGCGACAGCGACAGCTGGTCGGGCCCGAGGGTTCGCTTCGTCGCCGCCGACCGGATCCCGAAGCGCGCGGCGACGACGTCCGGCCCGCCGAGCTCGGCGAGCCTCGCGCCATGCAGCACGAGGCCGCCGACTCCCCGCCTCGTGGCGATCGTGACGGACGTCGAGAACGACAGGACGTCGACCACCACGACAGCATCGCCGCGTTGAGCGGCGAGCCGAGCCCCTGCGGCTCCCCATTCCAGGTGCACCTGGGCCGACGGCCACGGGTCGAACCCGAGGGTCATCCCCCGAACGGCTTGGCCGAGACGATGGCGACGTCGATGTCACGCCCGTTCGGTGCGGTGTAGCTGACCTTGTCGCCGACCTTGCGGCCCAGGATCGCCGCCCCGAGGGGGCTCTTCTCGCTGTAGACGTCGATGTCCGACGCTCCGGCCATCTCACGGCTGCCCAGCAGGAAGCTCATCTCGTCACCGGCGAGCTCGACCGTCACGACCATGCCCGACGTGAGTGACCCGTCGGCGCTCACCGGTGCGTCGCCGACCTTGGCGTTCTCGAGGATCTGGCGCAGCTGGCGGATCCGGGCCTCACGCTTGCCCTGCTCGTCCTTGGCCGCGTGGTAGCCGCCGTTCTCCTTGAGGTCACCCTCGGAGCGGGCCTCCTCGATCTTCTTGGCCAGCTCGACGCGCCCCGGTCCGGACAGGTACTCGTACTCGCCACTGAGACGGTCAAACGCTTCCTGGGTCAGCCAGGTGGTCGGCATCTCGGTCACGGTGGGCTCCTCGGTCGAACGAACTGCGGGTAGGCATGCATCGGTGCCAGGTGGCAAAGAGTGAAGGGTAGCAACCCGGGCCGCCGAGAGCACTGTGAGCAGCCCTCGCCCCGTCGACAGGCCGGGTCAGCGGGCCAGGCAGGCCTTGACGCCGCCGCCGACGGCGGGCTCGCTGGTGCGCAATCGCGTCGTCAGCAGCAAGGTCCCGGCATCGCCGTCCCGCCTCACCTGCTCCGCGCTCACCTCGACGTCCAGGCGCCCGATCTCGTCGATCCGCGCGTTGAGCGCCCGGACGGTACACACCGCTCCCCGCCCGACCGGCGGGTGCACCGACCAGGTCACCTCGGCCGTGCCCGGGTCGACGGCCCGGACGCCGATGTCGCTGCTGTGGACGTCGGACCCGGCCCTCCGCAGTGCCGACCACGCGGCGAAGGCCACCACGAGGGCCGTGAAGCAGACCACGGCCACCCACGGCCACCGGCGGGTCCCGTGCCCCGGCCGGCCCTGCCGACCCGGTCGCCGTAGCGGTCGGCGGGACGCACCTCGGCGTGGCGGTCACGGCTCACCTCCGGCGGGACGACTGGGCGGACGACGGCGGGACGACGGCGGGACTACTGGCAGGGACTGTCGGTGTTGTCGGCGATGATTGTCCCTCGACGCGCTGCCCTTCTGAACCGTGCCCCTGTAGGAGCCCTGGTGGCCGAACGGCTCAGGTTGATGGCGGTGCACGCCCATCCGGACGACGAGTCCAGCAAGGGTGCCGCCACGATGGCCCGCTACGTCGCCGACGGCGTCGAGGTGATGGTGGTCACGCTGCACCGGCGGCGAGCGCGGCGACATCCTCAACCCGGCGCTGGCCGACGACCCGGAGGTGCGCGGACGACATCGCCGACCTTCCGCCGCGGCGAGATGGCCAAGGCCGCCGCGGTGCTCGGCGTCCAGCACGCCTGGCTCGGTTTCGTCGACTCCGGGCTGCCCGAGGGCGACCCGCCGCCCGCCGCTGCCGGACGGCTGCTTCGCCCTGGTGGACGTCGCCGTCGGCGGCCGAGCCGCTGGTCGCGCTGATGCGATCGTTCCGGCCGCACGTGGTGACCACCTACGACGAGAACGGCGGCTACCCGCACCCCGACCACATCATGTGCCACAAGGTCAGCGTCGCCGCCTTCGAGGCCGCCGCGCGACCCCGAGCGCCTACCCGGGCGCCGGCGAGGCCTGGCAGCCGCTCAAGCTCTACTACGACCGCACCTTCAGTCGGCCCAAGGTGGTCGCCTTCCACCAGGCGCTGCAGGCCCAGGGGCTGGAGTCGCCGTTCGCCGACTGGCTCGAGCACTGGCCGGAGCGGCGAGCAGCCGCTGGTCACCACCCGCGTGTCGCTGCGGCGACTACTTCTCGGTGCGTGACGAGGCCCTGAAGGCGCACGCCACCCAGATCGACCCGGACGGCCCGTTCTTCCGGCTGCCGGTCGAGCTGCAGCAGCAGCATCTGGCCGACCGAGGACTTCCAGCTGGCGCGTAGCCTGATCGGGGTCGAGCTGCCCGAGGACTCCCTGTTCGCGGGCGTCGAACAGCACCTGGCCGTCAGTGCCGCCGACGCGTTCTCCCGGCCGGTGCTGACCCCGGAGGGAGCACGATGACCACCTTGACGCCACGCCCTGACCACTCTCGGCTGCCCCGGACCCGTGCGAGGTGGGGCCTGGCCTGCTCGGGCTTCGTGGTCATGTTCGGGCTCGCCCTGGCCGTGATGCTGCTCGTTCGCAGCATGGCCAAGTCATCTGCGCAAGGTGCGCTACTCGGCCTCCGTACGACGCGCCCCGGGCGAAGCTGCCCCGACCGAGCCGTCGACGCCGGAGGACGCCCCGAGCCGGCCGAGCAGGTCGCTGACCGCAGCAGCCCTCACCGAGGCCTAGCGCTCAGTCGCCCCCTCGTGCTCCGGCGGTCCGGCGGCTCCGGGGCCTCAGGCTGCTCCGAGTGGTCCTCGGACTCGTGCGCTGCGCGTGGGTGCTGGTCGACCCGCTGCCGACCCTGCCGGTCGGGCCGCCGTGGCTCCGCGGCCGAGGTGTCGGGCCCACCGCCCGCCTGCCGGACCTGCGGCCGGCCCTGCCACTGTCGGTGTCGCTGCGCGGCCTCGAGGGCTGCGGTCGTCGACCCGTGGCCGTCCGGCGTCGACGCGCTCAGCCTGGTCGGGTGGTCGTCGTCGTGACCCGGCCGTCGCCGCTCCGCCCCTGCGGTGAGTGTCCCTGCCGCCACTCGGCGCACGCGGCCGGTGCCCGCGCCGGCAGAGCCCGCCGCGACGAGGTCCGTGTTGACGGCCGCTCCGGTGGGGTCCGCCCAGTGGGGTCCGCCCCGGTTCGTCCGCTCCGGCCGGATCCGGTCGGCGGCCTGGCTGGGCCCCTCCCGCTGCGATCGGGTCTCGGCGCTGGTGCCGGTTGTGCGATCCCGTACGAGGACTTCGCCGCCGCCAGTGGCGCCGACATGATTCCTGAGGTCAGGGCGAAGGCCACCGGGGCGGCCGCCAGGCCCACCCCAGCTCCCACGAGCCCGCCGACAAGGCCGAAAGGTAGACGCCGCTCCATGCGGTCAGTCATCGGCCGGACCCGCGCGCCTCCTTCAGGGTCGACCCCGGCCCGTTCACCCTTGCGGCAGGGGGGTATTCACCCGTGCGGCAGAGGCCCCTCCGAGCAACCCCGTCGCCAGTCCCGTGCCGCCGTACGCTGGCCCGATGGCGAACCGCTTGGCCCGATCGACCAGTCCGTACCTGCGTCAGCATGCCGACAACCCGGTGGACTGGTTCGAGTGGGGCGAGGAGGCCTTCGAGCAGGCGAGCTCGCGCGACGTGCCGATCCTGCTCTCCGTCGGCTACGCCGCCTGCCACTGGTGCCACGTCATGGCCCACGAGTCCTTCGAGGACCGAGGCCGTCGCCGACCTGATGAACGCGTGGTTCGTCAACGTCAAGGTCGACCGTGAGGAGCGGCCGGACGTCGACGCCGTCCACATGGCGGTGACCCAGGCGCTGACCGGCAGCGGCGGCTGGCCGATGACGGTCTTCCTCACCCCGCAGGGGCGCCCGTTCTACGCCGGCACCTACTTCCCGCCGCAGCCCCGGCACGGCATGCCGTCGTTCCCGCAGGTGCTGCGGGCCATCCACGAGACCTGGGCCGGGCGCCGCGACGAGGTCGAGGCCGAGGGGGCCCGGCTGTCGAGAGCCCTTGCCCGCCCGGTGGTCCCGCTCGTCGACGGGGCCCCCACGGGTCCGGCCGACCTGGCCGCGGCCGTGGCGGTCCTGGCCGCAGCCGAGGACCGCCGTCACGGCGGCTTCGGCAGCGCGCCCGAAGTTCCCGCCGTCCATGACCCTGGAGTTCCTGCTGCGGCACAGCGTCGGCGCCGCCGGGACCAGTTCGGCCGCAACGGCCCTCGAGATCGCCGGGCGAGCCTTGACGGCCATGGCGAACAGCGGCATGTACGACCAGGTGGCCGGCGGCTTCGCCCGGTACGCGGTCGACGCCGCCTGGGTGGTGCCGCACTTCGAGAAGATGCTCACCGACAACGCCCTGCTGGCCCGGGTCTACCTGCACTGGTGGCGCGCCACCGGCAACCCGACCGGTGCCCGGATCGCCCACGAGACCTGCGACTGGATGCTCGCCGCGCTGGGCACCGACGAGGGCGGCCTCGCCTGCTCGCTGGACGCCGACACCGAGGGCGTCGAGGGCTCCACCTACGTGTGGACCCCGGCTCAGCTGCGCCAGGTGCTGGACGGCGACGTCGACGTCGTCGGGGCGACGCGACTGGGCCGCCGAGCTGCTCGCGGTCACCGCCGCCGGCACCTTCGAGCACGGCAGCTCGACCCTGCAGCTCACCCGGGACGTCTGGGCCGACCCCGCCGCAGGCCCAGCGGCTGGCAGCGCGCTGCGCGAGCCGTTTACGCCTAGGCCCGGGCCGGCCCGGCCGCAGCCGGCGCGCGACGACAAGGTGGTGGCCGCCTGGAACGGTCTGGCGATCGCCGCCCTGGCCGAGGTCGGTGTCCTGCTCGAGCGGCCCGACCTGCTGGCAGCGGCCGAACGCGCCGCCGCCTTCGTGCTCGCCGACCCATCTCGTGCCGGGCGGAGGGACGGGCCGCCGCGGCTGCGCGCGGGTCAGCCGGGACGGCGTGGTCGGCGCCCCGGCCGGGGTCCTGGAGGACCACGGCGACCTCGCCGAGGGTCTGCTGGCCCTGCACGGTGCCACCGGCGAGGCCCGCTGGCTGCATCGCGGCCGGCGCGCCTGCTCGAGATGGCGCTGGCCCGCTTCGCCGACGCCGAGGGCAGCTTCTACGACACTGCGGACGACGCCACCGACGCAGCCCTGGCGCTCGTCCGCCGCCCGCAGGACCCGACCGACTCCGCCTACCCCAGCGGCACGTCGGCGATCGCCGGCGCGCTGGTCGGCTATGCCGCCCTGACCGGCTCCGACGTCCATCGCCAGGCGGGGTTGCAGGCGCTGCGCGCCGCGGCGGCTGCCGGCGCCAGTGCCCCCTCGGCGTTCGGCTGGGCGCTGGCGTGTCGCCCAGGCGGTCCTGGCCGGCCCGCTGCAGGTGGCGGTGGTCGGGTCGACCGACGGTCGACCCGGCCCGCACCCGGCTCCACCGCACCGCGCTGCGCGGCACCTCGCCCGGCCTGGTGACCAGCGTCGGGCCTGCCGGACCTGCCGGGAGTCCCGTTGCTGGTCGGTCGGCCGTTGCGTGCGCCTCCGACGGCCGCCTCGGCGCAGTCGCCTACGTCTGCCGCGACCTGGTCTGCGACGCCCCGACCGAGGATCCCGTCGTCCTCGCCGGCCAGGTGGGGGCGGCACCGACCCGACTGGCCAGGTGTAAGCGTGTAATCATGCTTGCATGACAAACACCAGTAACACTTCAGCGGCATTGCGGCCTGGTTCGGTCAGCGGCTGCCGCAGGAATGGGCCGACCCATCAGGTCGCCGTCGACAAGGAAGAGATCACCGTCGTCCTGACCCGCCCGGTGCCCGAGGTGGCGACCGACGCCGACGAGGCGACCAAGGCCGAGGCGGCGGCCGGAGCCGTGGCACGGTTCCGGGAGGAGACCCGGGACCAGCGGATCGGGGTCGCCCGCGAGGCCGAGCACCGGTTCGGTCGCAAGGTCGCCTGGGGCGTTCAGGTGGGGGAGCGCACCGAGCTGTTCACCCACCTCGCGGTACCGGTGATGACCCGGCTGCGCCAGCAGGAGCGCCAGGTGCTCGACACCCTGGTCGAGGCCGGGGTGGCGCGATCGCGGGCCCACGCCCTGGTCTGGTGCGTGCGCCTGGTCGGGCGCAACGCCGAGCAGTGGCTGGGCGACCTGCGTTCGGCCATGAGCCACGTCGAGCAGGTGCGCGCCGGCCCGGCGCCGGCGAGCACCGCCGCTCAGGACGCCGAGGAGTAGACCACCAGCGAGACGCCCACGTAGTGGGCGATGAAGCGCGGCCACGGTCAAGGCGTGGAACACCTCGTGGAAGCCGAACCAGCGCGGGCTGGGGTTGGGCCGCTTGAGGCCGTAGACCATCCCGCCCGCGGTGTAGAGCACGCCGCCGACCACCACGAGGGCGAGCGCGGCGACCCCGACGGGCCCGTGGACGGCGGCGGTGAACTGCGGCAGGTAGGCCACGGCCGCCCAGCCGCAGCGCCACGTAGGCCGGCACGTAGAGCCAGCGCGGGGCGCCGACCCAGAAGACCCGGAACAGCGCACGCCGGCGATGGCCCCGCCCCACACCAGGGCCATCAGCACCCGGGCCGGCCCCTGCGGCAGCAGCAGCACCGTGAACGGGGTGTAGCTGCCGGCGATGATCAGGAAGATGTTCGCGTGGTCGAGCCGGCGCAGGACGGCGTGCACCCGCGGCGACCATCTGCCGCGGTGGTAGACCGCGCTCACCCCGAACAGCAGGGCGGCGCTCACCGCGAAGACCGTGACCGACAGTCGCGCCCGCAGCGTCGGAGCCAGGGCGACGAGCACGATCCCACCGGCGACGACGAGGGGGAAGGTGCCGGCGTGCAGCCAGCCGCGCAGTCGGGGTTTGGGGTCTCTGCGGCCTCCGCCGGGAGCGAACCGGTCATGGCTCCGACCCTACCTTACGGAAGCGTAGGTTACCCGAGCGTAACTATGAGGTGTTCGTGTGACCCGGGCTCTGTGACGCGCCGGGCCGCGGTCCCGGCGGTAGCGTTGTGGCTCGCATCGGGAGCGTGCGGCTCCCATCAGGTCAGGTCGGCGACGGAGGCGGGCAATGGGTCTGCGCGACCTGCTGTACCGCCCCTACGAGCGGCGGCTGGCCGCCGCCCTGACCCCCGAGACGATTCCGCACCACGTCGGCGTCCTCGTCGACGGCAACCGCCGCTGGGCCCGGGCCTACGGCACCAGTACCAGCGCCGGCCACCGGGCAGGTGCCGACAACGTGCTGGAGTTCCTCAGCTGGTGCGACGAGGTGGGGGTCGAGCGCGTCACCCTGTGGCTGCTGTCGACCGACAACCTGACCCGCCCCAGTGACGAGCTGACCGCGCTGTTCGCCATCATCGAGGACCTGGTGGGGCGGATCGCGGCCACCGGGTCGTGGCGGGTGCACCCGGTCGGCTCGCTCGACCTGCTGCCGACCGCGCTCGCCCAGGCCTTGAAGGCCGACGAGGAGGCCACCCGGGACGTCGAGGGCCTGCACGTGAACGTCGCCGTCGGCTACGGCGGACGGCGCGAGATCACCGACGCCGTCCGGTCGCTGCTGCACGACCACGCGGCCCAGGGCACCTCGATCGAGCAGCTCGCCGAGATGCTGACGGTCGAGCACATCGCCGAGCACCTCTACACCGCCGGCCAGCCCGACCCCGACCTGGTGATCCGTACCTCCGGCGAGCAGCGCCTGTCGGGCTTCCTGCTCTGGCAGAGCGCTCACAGCGAGTTCTACTTCTGCGAGGCGCTGTGGCCGGACTTCCGCAAGGTGGACTTCCTGCGGGCGCTGCGGTCGTACGCGCAGCGTGAGCGACGCTACGGCGGCTGACCCCTTCGGGGACTGTGCGTCGTCGCCGCGTTGTCGTAGCGTGACTGCGTCAGTCGCCTCGTGCGAGCGGACCCCACCAGTGGAAGGGAGCTTGCCGTGGCCTCGACCCGACATGCTGCCGACGTCTCGACGAACACCACGCCGAGACGCACCTTCGTCCTCGACACCTCGGTCCTGCTGTCCGACCCCCGAGCGCCGCTGGGGTTCGCCGAGCACGAGGTGGTGCTCCCCGTGGTGGTGATCATCGAGCTCGAGGCGAAGCGGCACCACCCCGAGCTGGGCTACTTCGCCCGGCAGGCGCTGCGGCTGCTCGACGACCTGCGGGTCCAGCACGGCCGGCTCGACTCCCCGATCCCGCTGGACGGCGGGGGCGAGCTGCGGGTCGAGCTCAACCGGTCCGACCCCGGCGTGCTACCGGTGGGATTCCGGATGGGCGACAACGACTCCCGCATCCTGGCGGTGGCCCGCAGCCTGGCCGCCGACGGGCGCACCGTGACCCTGGTCAGCAAGGACCTGCCGATGCGGGTCAAGGCGTCGGCCGTCGGTCTGGAGGCCGAGGAGTACGAGCCCGGCGACACCGTCGACAGCGGCTGGACCGGGATCGCCGAGGTCGAGATCAGCGCCGACGCCATGGCCGGGCTGTACTCCGAGCACCAGATCGACGTGCCCGAGGTCGGTGACATGCCCTGCCACACCGGTCTGGTGCTGTTGTCGCCGCGGGGCTCGGCGCTGGGGCGGATCACCCCTGACAAGCAGGTGCGGCTGGTGCGCGGGGACCGCGACGTCTTCGGCGTCCACGGTCGTTCGGCCGAGCAGCGGATCGCCGTCGACCTGCTGCTCGACCCCGACATCGGCATCCTGTCGCTCGGCGGCCGCGCCGGCACGGGCAAGTCGGCCCTGGCACTGTGCGCCGGCCTCGAGGCCGTCATGGAACGGCGCCTGCACCGCAAGGTGATGGTGTTCCGGCCGCTGTACGCGGTGGGTGGCCAGGACCTGGGCTACCTGCCCGGCAGCGAGGCCGAGAAGATGAACCCCTGGGGCCAGGCGGTCTTCGACACCCTCGGCGCCCTGGTCTCCCAAGAGGTCGTCGAGGAGGTGCTCGACCGCGGCATGCTCGAGGTACTGCCGCTGACCCACATCCGGGGCCGGTCGCTGCACGACTCCTTCGTGATCGTCGACGAGGCGCAGTCGCTGGAGCGCAACGTGCTCCTCACGGTGCTCTCCCGGATCGGGCAGAACAGCCGGGTGGTGCTGACCCACGACGTCGCCCAGCGTGACAACCTGCGGGTCGGTCGCCACGACGGGGTCGCCGCCGTCATCGAGGCACTCAAGGGCCACCCGCTCTTCGCGCACGTCACTCTGACCCGGTCCGAGCGCTCCCCGGTGGCGGCGCTGGTCACCGAGCTGTTCGAGGGCCTCGAACCGTAAGAGATACCTAACTCCGACCTAAGCCTTCTCCGCCAGGTCGTGTCGATCACTCACCGTGAGTAGTAGCGCCGCGGCTGAGTGGTGTGGCCTCGCTCACATTCGTCGACATTCGGTCACCTGAGGCGGGGTCACGGTCACGGTGCGTGATGTGTGACAGCGCTTTCACTGGACGCGGGACACACGTAACGACACCGTTGTCATCGGGCCGGTCGCGTGGCAGGCTCATCCGCACGGCCCAATGCACAGTCATTCGCACGGGTCGCAGCGCATCGGCCGTTCGGGGGATCCCCGGCTCGACGGAGAGGAACACGTGGGACGACACGCAGTACACCCAGCAGCCCCGTCCGGGCGGCCGGTGACCGCGTCGACCGCCACAGCAGCCCTTCGGGCTCGTCGTCGCCACCACGTCAGCCACCCCTCTGCGCTCTTCACCCCCACCGAGGGCATCGAGCTCGACGCCGTCAGCCGTGAGGCCATCGACCGGCAGTTCGTCCTGGAGACCCGGCGCAGCGAGCCGGCCCTTGTCGCCGACCACCTTGTCGCCGACCACCTTGTCGCCGACCACCTGGCCGCCTTCGACGCCGTGGGCCGCTGGCAGGACGCCCAGTTCACGGCGTTGCAGCAGGCCGTCGAAGAGGCCTTCACCGACGCCGTCCACGAGCTGGTCCGCCCCTACGTCGACCCCAGCCGCCGGGGCAGCACCGGTCCGCTCCCGACGGTCACCGAGCTCGGTTCGGTCCCCCCGCCCACCATCGCCACCCCCGGGGTCCGCCGCGGCGAGGTCGACCTGGACGTCGACCTCGACGACCAGCCCACCCGGCTGATCGCCCGCACCACCCCCAGCCGTCGCGAGCTGCGCAGCCGGCAGCGCGACCGGGAGCGCTCGCGCGTCGTGCTGGCCCGCAAGGTCGCCACCGGTGGCGTCCTGGCCATGGCCGCCATCAGCACCGTCGCCGTCGCCGGGCCCAAGGTGCTGCAGCGCATCGGCTCCGCCGGTGCCGGCGACGCCGAGCTCAGCCTGGCGTCCTCGCTGGCGCCGCGACCCACGACCGGTGCCGCCTCCCCGGCCCTGGGCGCCTCGGGCGGGCTCGCCCCCGCGGCCAAGACGGCCGGGCTGACGACCGTCACCGACGCCTCGAAGGGTGCCGGCGCGGCCGTCGTCCAGCTGATGCAGGCCCAGATCGCCGCCGAGGCCACCGAGCAGGCCCGGCTCAAGGCGGAGGCCGACCGTCAGGCCGCCGTGCAGAAGGCCAGCCGCAGCGCCGCCCGGGCCCCGGCCAAGAGCGGCGGCACCTCCGGCGGCAGTTCCTCCTCGACCGGTGGGACGGCGAGTGGGTCGAGCGGCACGACGAGCGCGACGGCGACCTCCGGCGGCAGCGGCAAGACCCCCGACTCCGCCCGGGCGATCGCTCAGGGCATGATCGGCACCTACGGCTGGTCGAGCAGCCAGTTCCAGTGCCTGAACCTGCTGTGGAACCGCGAGAGCGGCTGGAAGTACACCGCGAAGAATCCCTCGTCGGGGGCCTACGGCATCCCGCAGGCACTGCCGGGCAGCAAGATGATCTCGGCCGGCTCGGACTGGCGCACCAACCCGCGCACCCAGATCGCCTGGGGCCTGAGCTACATCAAGAGCCGCTACGGCACCCCCTGCGCCGCCTGGGCCCACAGCGAGGCGACCAACTGGTACTGATCCCGGCCTGAGCCCTCAGGACCGAGCAGCAGCGAGGTATCAGGAGCTCGCACTGCCGGCTCTGACCGGCATGCTGATCAGAACCCCCGAGTCGTGGCCCCACGCCGCCGTGGCGGCGTTGGCGATGCTGGTCCTGGCCGGCCTCGACCTCGCGGGCGCCTTCGCTGCCAAAGAAGCTGTGGCGCAACGCAGCCCGGCCTGGTCCGTGGCCGGAGTCGGGTTGTTCGCACTGCTGTTCTGGGTGTATGCCTCGAGCCTGCAGTACGCCGAGCTGGCCCCGGTGACCTTCGGCTGGGTGGTGCTGCTGCAGGTGGGGGTGCTGCTGCTCGACCACTTCCGCTACCAGGCCAGCATCCCGGCCGGCGCCTGGGTGGCGGTGGTCGTGATCGTCGCGGCCCAGACCTACCTCATCCTCGGGTTGCCACGAGCAGCGAGTAGCTGAACACCCGCACCGACCAGATCGCCAGCACTCCCGCCGCCGGCTCACCTCGGGGACGGGTCGTCCGAGGCGATGCCCAGGCTCTCGAGCAGCTGCACCCGGCCCTGGTCGAGGCGGTAGGCCACGCCCACCAGGCCGCACCGGCCCTCGACCACCGCGTCGGCGATGGGGCCGGAGCGTTCGGCGATCAGGTGCACCGTGTGCCGCACGTGCTCGGCCATCAGGGTGTCGGCGTCCAGCGGGGTCGGGTTCGGGCCCAGGTCGCGCCCGGTGAGCATGCTGGGGCTGACCCGCTCGACGATGTCGCGCAGGTAGCCCTTCGGCATCGAGCCGCTCGCGTGGGCCTCGAGGGTGGCGTTGACGGCGCCGCAGTTGTCGTGCCCGAGCACCACGACCAGCGGGATGCCCAACACGGTCACCCCGAACTCGAGCGAGCCCAGGACGGCGCTGTCGACGACGTGCCCCGCCGTGCGTACCACCGCCAGGTCACCCAGCCCTCGATCGAAGATGATCTCAGCCGAGACCCGGGAGTCCATGCAGCCGAAGATGACGGCGAACGGGGTCTGCCGATGGGCGGTCTCGGCGCGGCGGGCGTAGTCCTGGTGCGGGTGGTTGGGGCTGCCGGTGACGAACCTGTCGTTGCCGCGCAGCAGCTTCTGCCAGGCGGCCGTCGGGGTCAAGGGGGTCGCCATGCAGGCATTGTGGCAGGTCAGCCACGGGCCGAATGCTGATCGCAGCGACCTACACTGCAGCGGTGAGCATCACCCAGTCCGCTCGGGCCGACCTCGGGGGCCACCCGCGCCAGCTCGGCTGGCGGCCCCGGGTGCCGGGTCTGGTGGCCTGGACGGTGCGGGCTGCCGCGGTCTTCGCGGTGGTCTCGTTCTGGGCGCCCTCGGGTCGGCCGCACTACGCCTCCAGGGTCATGGACGGCGTCGTCGACGGGGCCACCTTCGCGGTCGCCGTGGTCGCGGCCGGAGCCATGATGCTGCTGGCCGCGGCGCTGCGCCGCCGCAAGCGGCGGGCCTGGAACTTCACGGTCGTCGCCGTGGTGGTGGGGGCCCTGGCCCATCTGAACCCGCGCGGCTGGCCGGTGGTGGCGGTCGACGTCGCCGTCCTGGCCCTGCTGGTGTGGACGCGGCGCGACTTCACCGCCCGCTCGGAACGGCAGGGCCGGATCGCCGCGCTGCGCGTCTTCGCCGTGATGGCCACCATCTCGTTGGTCAGCGGCCTGATGCTCACCACCCGCACCGCCCCCCGGTCGAGCCTGGCCACCCGGTTCGTCGAGACCTGCTTCGGGCTGCTCGGGTTCACCCCCGAGCTCGCGTTCCGCCGCACCTACGGCTCGACGATCACCGAGATCGCGCTGAACACCCTCGGTGCGCTCACGGTGCTGCTCACCCTGGTGGCGCTGCTGGCTCCCGCCCGCAAGGCCGCCGGGCTGACGGTCGAGGCCGAGACCGCGCTGCGAGACCTGCTGCGGCAGTGGGGCAACCGGGACTCCCTCGGGTACTTCGCCCTGCGTGGTGACAAGACCGCGGTGTTCAGCCCCAGCGGCAAGGCGGCTGTGGCGCACCGGGTGGTCGGTGGGGTGAGCCTGGCCTCGGGCGACCCGATCGGGGACCCCGAGGCGTGGCCGCAGGCGATCGAGGCCTGGCTGACGGAGGCCGACGACTACGCCTGGGAGCCGGGGGTGGTGGGAGCCTCCGAGGCGGGGGCGGTGGCCTACGGCCGGGCCGGCCTGGACAGCCTCGAGCTCGGCGACGAGGCGGTCCTGGAGCTGTCGGAGTTCAGCCTCGAGGGTCGCTCGATGCGGGCGGTCCGTCAGGCCGTCAGCCGGGTCACCCGGGCCGGCTGCACCCTGGCGGTGACCCGTCAGCAGGACCTGGCGCCGGACCGGCTGGCCGAGCTGGTGCGGGTCGCCGAGTCGCTGCGCGGCGAGCAGGTCGAGCGCGGGTTCTCGATGGCCCTCGGCCGGATCGGGGATCCCCGTGACGGCGACCTGGTGATCGCCGACTGCCGGGATGCCGGCGGGCACGTGGTCGCCGTCCTGACGTTCGTGCCCTGGGGGTCTGACGGGCTCTCCCTGGACCTGATGCGCCGAGCCCGGGACAGCGAGAACGGCACCGTGGAGTTCGTCGTCGCCGGGCTGGTGGCCGCCGCCCCGTCGCTGGGGGTGCAGCGGATCTCGTTGAACTTCGCGGTGTTCCGCTCCGTCTTCGACCGCGGCAGCCGGGTGGGGGCCGGGCCGGTGCTGCGGCTGTGGCACCGTCTGCTGCTGATGGCCTCGCGCTGGTGGCAGATCGAGTCGCTCTACCGGGCCACCGTCAAGTACGCCCCGGAGTGGGTCCCCCGCTTCGTCTGCTTCCGCCGGGCGGCGGCGCTGCCCCGGGTGGGGCTGGCGGCCCTGGAGGCCGAGGCCTTCATCGAACGGCCTCGGCTGCGCTGGCTGGCCCGGTGACCACCTGGGAGCAGGCCCGGGCCCTGGCGGCCACGGCGGTCGAGCCGGTGGCGCCGGTCACGATCGGGCTGGCCGCCGCCGCAGGGCTGGTGCTGGCCCAGGACGCCGCTGCGATGACCGACCTGCCCGCCACCGACACCTCGGCGATGGACGGGTGGGCGGTCGCCGGCGATCCGCCGTGGCGGCCGGTCGGCACCGTGCTGGCCGGGCAGCGCCGGCCGCAGCGGCTGACCGAGGGGCAGGCCGTGGCGATCGCGACCGGGGCCGAGCTGCCCGGCGGCGTCCAGGCCGTGCTGCGCCGGGAGCACGCCGTGCTGACGGGGGACGCCTCGGACGGCGAGGCTCGGCTGACCCCGGCCCCCGGTCGGGGCTCGCCTGCTGCCGGGTGCGACGTGCGGCCGGCGGGTCAGGAATGCCGGGCCGGTGACGTGGTGCTGGCGGCCGGCGACCGGCTGGGGCCGGTGGCGCTGGGGCTGCTGGCGGCGACCGGTCTCGACGAGGTGGTGGTGCGCCGGGTGGCCGCCGACGTGCTGGTGCTGGGGGACGAGCTGCTGACCAGGGGACCGGCCCGCGACGGCCGGCTGCGGGACGCCCTCGGGCCGCTGCTGACGGCCTGGCTGCCGGCCTGGGGGTGCGGCCTGGCGACCCGCTCGCACGTGCCCGACACCGCCGAGGCCCTGCGACTGGCCCTGTCGGGATGTCGGGGCGACCTGGTGGTGACCACCGGGTCGACGGCTCGGGGACCGGTCGACCACCTGCACGACGTGCTGGCCGAGCTCGGGGCCACCCTCGTGGTGGACGGGGTCGAGGTGCGCCCGGGGCACCCGATGCTGCTGGCGGTGCTGCCCGACGGCCGTCCGCTGGTCGGACTGCCCGGCAACCCGCTGGCCGCCGTCTCGGGGCTGCTGACCCTGGTGCAGCCGGTGCTGCAGGCCCTGCTGGCGGCGGCGGCCACGGTGCCGCGCCGTGCGGTGCTGGCGGTCGACGTCGGCGCCGGCGACCAGGCGACCCGGCTGGTGCCGGTGCGGCAGGGCCGCCCGGTGCTGTACGCCGGGCCCGGCATGCTGCGCGGGCTCACCCTGGCCGACGCCGTCGCGGTGGTGCCCCCGGGCGGCGTCGCCGCCGGGCAGGACGTCGTCCTGCTCGACCTGCCCTGACCGCTTGCCCTGAGCCGCTACGACATCCCGGGACGGCGCTGGATCGTCAGGGCCATCGGCGTGGTGACGTCGGCGAAGAAGTCGTTGCCCTTGTCGTCGACGACGATGAAGGCGGGGAAGTCCTCGACGTCGATCCGCCAGACCGCCTCCATGCCCAGCTCGGCGTACTCGATCACCTCGACTCCCTTGATGCAGTCCTGCGCCAGCCGTGCCGCCGGGCCGCCGATCGAGCCCAGGTAGAAGCCGCCATGGGCCTGGCAGGCCTGGGTGACGGCGTTCGAGCGGTTGCCCTTGGCCAGCATCACCAGGGAGCCGCCGGCGGCCTGGAACTGCTCGACGTAGGAGTCCATCCGGCCCGCCGTCGTCGGCCCGAACGAGCCCGAGGCGTAGCCGACGGGAGTCTTGGCCGGGCCGGCGTAGTAGACCGGGTGGTCGCGCAGGTAGTCGGGCATCGGCTCGCCGGCGTCCAACCGCTCCTTGATCTTGGCGTGGGCGATGTCGCGGGCGACGACCAGCGAGCCGGTCAGTGAGAGCCGCGTCTTGACCGGGTAGCGGCTCAGCTCGGCGCGGATCTCGGCCATCGGCCGGTTCAGGTCGATCCGAACCGCGCCGTCCGGGCCGTCGTCCGCAGCCTGGGCGGCGAGCTGCTCGCGGGTGACCTCGGGCAGGTAGTGCGCCGGCTCGGTCTCGAGCTGCTCGATGAAGACGCCCTCGGCGGTGATCCGCGCCAGCACCTGGCGGTCGGCCGAGCACGAGACGGCGATCGCCACCGGGCACGAGGCGCCGTGGCGGGGCAGCCGGACGACGCGCACGTCGTGGCAGAAGTACTTGCCGCCGAACTGGGCGCCGATGCCGAACTGGCGGGTCAGCTCGAGCACCTGGCCCTCGAGCTCGACGTCGCGGAAGGCGTGCCCGGACGGCGACCCCGACGTGGGCAGGGAGTCGAGGTACTTGGCCGAGGCGTACTTGGCGGTCTTGAGGGCGTACTCGGCGCTGGTGCCGCCGACCACGATCGCCAGGTGGTACGGCGGGCAGGCGGCGGTGCCCGAGCGAGCGCAGCTTCTCGTCGAGCCAGCGCATCATGGCGTCCGGGTTCAGCAGCGCCTTGGTCTCCTGGTAGAGGTAGGACTTGTTCGCCGAGCCGCCGCCCTTGGCCAGGAACAGCAGCTCGTAGGTCGCCTCGTGACCGGGCGCGGTGTCGGCGTACAGCTCGATCTGCGCCGGCAGGTTGGTGCCGGTGTTCTTCTCCTCCCACATCGTCAGCGGAGCCAGCTGGCAGTAGCGCAGGTTGAGCGTGGTGTAGGCATCGAAGATGCCACGGGACAGGGCCTCGTCGTCGCTGACCGTCCGGCCGCCGAAGTCGCCGTCCGGCCTGGACGGCGCGGTGACCACCTGGCTGCCGCGCTTGCCCGCCACGATGGCGGTGCCGGTGTCCTGGCACATCGGCAGCACGCCGCCGGCGGCGATGTTGGCGTTGCGCAGCAGGTCGAGCGCGACGAACTTGTCGTTCGGCGAGGCCTGCGGGTCGTCCAGGATCGAGCTCAGCTGGCGCAGGTGCGAGGGCCGCAGGTAGTGGGCGATGTCGTGCATCGCCTCGGCGGGCCAGCAGCTGCAGCGCCTCGGGGGCCACCCGCAGGAAGGTGCGGCCGTCGGCCTCGAAGGTGCTGACGCCCTCGGTGGTCACCAGCCGCCAGACCGGGTCGACCCCGTCGGCGCCGTGCGGACCGTGAGGCAGGATGTCGGTGTAGACGAAGTCAGGGCTCACGGCTCTTCAGCCTAGTTCGCGACCGCCCCGCCCGGCTGGTGCGGCCCCGAGCCCGTCCGGCTTGCCGGCCCCCAGCCACCAGGCCGCATACGGCGGCATCGCGTAGGCCTCGTCGGCACCGTTGTGGTCGCGGACGGCGGGGTGGCCCGACAGGTGGTCGACGGGCTCGCCCAGCCCCAGCTCGGCGACGCGGTCGGCCGGCAGCCGCGACCCAGTTGGAGGAGACGTTGAAGACCAGCAGCAGCGTGCCGGCCGGGTGACGGCGCACCAGGCCGAGGATCGCGTCGTGGCCCAGGTCGACCGGCTGGGCTCTCGACGGCGGCGTGCAGGCTCGGGCAGCTGCGCCCGCACCCGGCCGAGATGGCGCAGGCCGCCGAAGATGCGACCGGCCACCGTGTGCGGGTCGTCCCGCCCGCCCGCGGCCGTCCCAGTCCATGCGCGGCCGGTGCACCCAGCGGTTGTCGTCGGCCAGCTCGGGGGAGTCGAGGTAGCTGCGGTCGTTGCACAGGCCGATCTCGTCGCCCATGTACAGCAGCGGGATGCCGCCGTAGCCGTACACGACGGCGTACAGCAGGAAGATCCGACCCAGGGCCAGGTTGACCCGCTCGGCCGCGGTGGGGTCGCCGGCCCGCTGGTCCTGCACGGCGGCCTCGAGCCCGGCGAGGCTGGCCAGGGTGCCGCTGATCCGGGCGTCGCCGGTGATCGGGTTGGCCTGGAAGACCTCGCCGCGCGCGTACGAGCCGGGGAAGGCGCCGCTGAAGAACCGGGACAGGAACGCGCGGTGCTCGTAGCCCGACAGCCCGACGGCGGCGGCGTCGGAGTCCGAGATCGCCCACCCGATGTCGTCGTGGCAGCGGATGTACGTCGTCCAGGCGGTGGTCACCGGTTTGGGCGGCGGGACGGCGAGGGCGCGTCGGGCCAGGCCGGCCGAGCCGGTGGCCATCGCCGACCACAGCTGCACCATGAGGCTGTTGTGGTAGGCGATGTCGCTCACCAGGCCGGCGTGCCGCCCGGTGCCCAGGTAGGCCGGCAGGTCCTCCGGCGCGACGATCGCCTCGGCCTTGAAGATCACGCCGGGGGCGGCGATCCGGACGGCGGCCCGCAGCGCCTCGACGATGTCGTGCACCTCGGGCTGGTTCTGGCAGTTGGTGCCCAGCCGCTTCCAGAGGAAGGCGATGGCGTCGAGGCGGAACACGTCCACGCCGACGTTGGCCAGGGTGAGGATGACGTCGAGCAGCTCGCAGAAGACGTCCGGGTTGGTCCAGTCGAGGTCCCACTGGAAGGTGTTGAACGTCGTCCACACCCAGGCGCCGCGGGTACCGGGGTGGCGGCGTCGCCGGGGCGCACGATGTCGGGCTCGAAGGTGAAGTTGCCCGGGGCGAAGTCGGGGAACACCTCGGGCAGGGTGCGTTCGTAGGCGTCGGGGGAGGTGCGGTCGTCGAACATCAGGAAGTAGTCGCGGTAGGGCGCCTCGCCGCGCACCGCGGCCCGGGCCCACTCGTGCTCGCGAGCCACGTGGTTGAGCACCAGGTCGAGGGTCAGCGCGATCCCGGCGGCGTGCAGCAGCGTCCGCCAGCGCGGCGAGGTCGGTCATGGTGCCCAGGTCCTCGCGCACGGCGCGGTAGTCCTGGACGGCGTAGCCGCCGTCGTCCGGCCCGTTGCGCGGCTTCAGCAGGGGCATCAGGTGCAGGTAGGTGACCCCCAGCTCGGTGAGGTAGTCGACCTTGCCGCCCGACGCCGGCCAGGGTGCCGGCGAAGCGGTCCGGGTAGCAGACGTACCCGACCTGGTCGGGCCGGGCGAACCAGTCCGGCCGCAGCAGCCGCTCGCCGGTCGAGGTCGCGCAGGCTCGGGACGGCGCGCGGCGTCGGCGGCGAGCAGAGGTCGAGCACCCGCAGCGGCAGCGCCGTCGCTGCCGGGAAAGGCGTAGACCTGCAGGCCCTCGACCAGTTCGGGCCCCCACCGGTCCAACCGGTCGAGGAAGGCCTGGCCCTGGTCGCCCTGGTCGCTGCCGGGCAGCTGGGCCCGGGCACGTCGCGCAGGTTCGCCAGAGGATCCCCGGAGGACACCCCTGACGCAGGGCCGGCCGACGACGAATGAACCTCGACCACCCGTGCCTCCTCGCGGGATAGGAAACGATTTCAGCGGATCCTAGGCTGCTGGGGCGTGGTCCAGGGAGGGCCTCGGCAGGAAATTAGGGCAACGGTGCTGTAACGGTTGTCACGGGCCCTGCAAACATGCAACGGTGAGCGCTGCAAACGGTTCAACACCGTTGCTGCAAACGGTTCAAGGAGGCGGCTGGTGGCAGCTCAGGGACGCCCTCGCTCCTCGGCGCAGGTGAGCATCATCGACGTCGCCGCCCGGGCCGGGCGTGTCGGTCGCCACGGTGTCCCGGGCCCTGCGCGACCTGCCGAACGTCTCGCCGGTCACCCGCGACCGGGTGCTGCGTGCCGCCACGGATCTGCAGTACACCGCCTCACCGCTGGCGGCCGGCCTGGTGACCGGCCGGATGCGGGCGGTCGGGGTGGTGATGCCCTACGCGGGTCGGTGGTTCTTCGCCGAGGTGGTGCGCGGGATCGAGGAGGCGCTGCGCGACCACGGCTACGACCTGGTGCTGCACGTGCTGGCCGATACCGACCGCCGGCAGGGCTTCTTCGCCTCGATGCCGGTGCGGCGCCGGGTGGACGCCGTCCTGATCGTGGCCCTGCCCTTGGACCAGCACGAGGTCGACGTGCTGCGCAGCCTGAAGATCCCGCTCGCCGCCGTCGCCGAGCCGATCGCCGGGGTGCACGGGGAGTACATCGACAACACGCGTGCGGCCCGGATCGCGGTGCAGCACCTGGTGAACCTGGGGCACCGCCGGATCGCCTGCATCGGCGGTGACATGGCCGGGCCGGAGCGGTTCTCGGTGCCCGGCATGCGCAGTCGCGGCTATCGCGAGGCCTGCGCCGAGGCCGGCATCACCGTGCCGCCCGAGTGGGAGCAGGACGGGCGGTTCACCGCCCAGGGCGGCGAGCGGGCCATGTCGGTGCTGCTCGCCCAGCCGGGCGGCCGACCGACGGCGGTGTTCTGCCAGTCCGACGAGATGGCCTTCGGGGCCATGCACGCCCTGCGGCGTTCCGGCCTGCGCTGTCCCGAGGACATCTCGATCGTCGGTGTGGACGACCACGAGCTCGCCGAGACCTTCGACATGACCACCGTGGCCCAGCCCGTCATCGAGCAGGGGGCCGCCGCTGCGCGATGGGTGGTGGGCCTGCTCGACCGGGTCACCCCGCCCGACGCCGAGGACGAGGAGCTGTCGGCCTCCGGCTTCGAGGGGCTCGACCTGCCCGGCGCGGTGCGGGTGCCCGGCCCGCTCGAGGGCCACGTGCATCCGGTTCGGCTGGTGCTGCGTGGTTCGACCGGTCCGGCGCCGTCCTAGCATGCCCGAAGCCGCGCCCCGGAGCTCAGCCCCAAGCCTCAGCCGAGCTCGCGGCGCCAGGGCGGGTCTGCGCCCGGCCGGGCAGCAGACGATCGCCGACACCGGACAGCGTGCTCGAGCATCGCCGTCACCTCGTCCCGGCCGATGTCGGTCAGCGCCTGGCGGCGTCGCGAGCCCATCAGGTCGGCGCCAGCAGATAGTCGATCAAGGCCGACATGAACGAGTCGCCGGCCCCCACGGTGTCGACGACGTCCACCGCCACGCCGGGCACCTCGACGCTGCCCGCCGCACAGCGGGCCACGGCGCCGTTCGGACCTCGGGTGACCACCACGACGGCCGGGCCCAGGGCGTGCCAGGCGTCGGCCACCTCCTCGATCGAAGGTCCGGGGTCAGCCAGAGCAGGTCCTCGTCGCTGACCTTGACCACTGCGGCCCGGGCCGACGATCTGCTCGACCCACGTGCGAGCGGGGCTCGGCGTCGCCCATGAGGCGAGGTCTGGCGTTGGGGTCGTAGGTGACGGTCACCTGCCTCCGCCGCGTCGCGCACCAGGCCGAGCACCGTGTCGCCGCCCGGTTGCAGGAACGCCCCGATCGAGCCGGTGTGCAGCACCACCACGTCGGATCGCCGTCGCCGTCGCCGTCGTGATCGCCTCGCCGTCGCCACCGGCCGCGCCGGCCAGCCTGGCCGCCGCCGCCGGCAGGGTCCAGTCGATGTCGAACTCGTAGCTGGCCACCCCGGCCGGGTCGATCGTCGCCGTCGCCGTCGAGGTGGGGGCCTGGGTGAACGAGCTCTCGGTGAGGTGGACGTCGGAGGCCCGCAGCAGCCGGCGATCGTCCCACCCCGCTCGTCACGCCCCAACCGGGTCAGCAGGTCGACCCGGTGACCCAGGCGACCCAAGCCCAGTGCCACGTTGGCCGGGCTGCCACCGGGGTGCTCGGCACTCGTGCCGTCCACCTGGCGCACGATGTCGACCAGCGCCTCACCCACCACCAGTACCCTCGGCCTGCTCATGCGCGGATGGTAGTGGTCGCCACCCCGGGCGTCGACAGGCCGGACCGGGAATCGACGCAGTTGGCGCCAGGTGGTCGGGGCAGGACACGATGCACCGTGCGACTGTCCCGTCCTCCGCCCCGTGGGGACTGCCGCAGCCCTCGTCGGTCTCGTGGGTGCCGGTGCCCTCGCCCTCGCCGTGGTCGCCGGGGTGCCCCGGGCGACCTCCGTCCCGCAGTCGGCAGGGGTCGATCACGCGCCGGGCTGCCGTCGGTGCCGGGCCGCCGAGGCCGCCGCCTGCCTCGGGCTACCAGCCCTACGTCGGGCTGCCCGCCGGCTGGACGCTGACCGGGTCGCGGCTGAGCTACGACACCTCGGGGCTGCCCGCCTGGTCCCTCGACTACGTCACCGACCACGGCACCTCGGTCGGGCTCGAGCAGGTGCGGGGCTGGACGGCGCAGTGGCAGAGCTCGCTGACCCACGGCGGACGGCGCCGAGGGCACGTCGAAGTGGCCGGACGGCGTTTCGAGACCTATCTGATGGCGCCCCGGGCGATCACCTCGTGGCTGCTGCGCGAGGGTCGAGCACACCACGCTGGTCCTGGTGAAGGACGGCGGTGGTGCCGATGCCCGACGCCTTGCCGAGAGTCTGCAGGTCGCGCCGTGACCCCCACCCGGGCCGCCGGTTCGTGACGACGGAGCGTTCTCGACTGGTGGTGCTGTGCGGACTGCTGTTCGCGCTCTCCACCAGCGTATGCCTGGGTACGGCACGCCCACTACCTGACCACGGGGTTCGACCTGGGCATCTTCGACCAGGCCACGCGCGACTACGCCGGCCTTCCGGGCGCCGATCGTGCCGCTCAAGGGCCCGGGGTACAACCTGCTCGGCGACCACTTCCACCCGTTGGTCGCGCTCTGGGCGCCGCTGTACTGGGTGTGGCCGGACCCGCGGATGCTGCTGGCCGCGCAGGCGGCGCTGGTGGCGGCCTCCGTCGTGCCGGTGGTGCGGTTCTCCCGGCGCCGGCTCGGGCCCGCCGCCTCCCTGGCGGTGGGAGCCGTCTACGGACTCAGCTGGCCACTGCAACGGATGATCCAGTTCGACGTGCACGAGATCGCCTTCGCGGTGCCGCTGATCGCGGTGGTGGTCGACCAGCTCGACCTGGTCATCGCCGCGGAGCGGTCGTCGGTCATCGCCGCGGAGCGGCCGTCGGTCATCGCCGCGGAGCGGCCGTCGGCGCCCGGGGTCGGCTTCGAGTGGCGTCGCTACCGGTGGCTGCTGGTGGCCTGCCTCGCGCTGCTGGGGGTGCGGGAGGACATGGGCGCCTTCGTGGTGCTGGTCGCCGCGCTGGTGGTGCTACGCCGCCCCTGGCCGTGGCGCCGGCCGTTCCGCGGCAACGGGCGTGCTCGGCATCCGGCCTGGCGGCGGTCGGGGTGGCCGGCTACGAGCTGGCGACGGCCGTGGTCATCCCGCACTTCTCGGGAGGAGCCGGGTTCGTCTACTGGACCTTCCCGGCGCTGGGGCCGGACCCGGCCAGCGCCGTCCGGTTCGCGCTGACCCAGCCGTGGTCGGTGGTGCGGCTGATGGTGACCCCGTGGGTCAAGGCGCACACCCTGCTGGCACTGGGGTTGCCGACCCTGTACCTGGCCGGGTCGCCTCGCGGTACCTGCTGCTGGCGGCGCCGTTCCTCGCCCAGCGCATGCTCAACGAGCGAGAGCTGTTGTGGACGACGAACTTCCACTACTCCAGCGTGCTCGCACCGATCCTGGTGCCGGCGGCCGTCGACACCCTCGGACGGCTGCGCGTGGGCTGGGGTCCCGCGGGGACACACCGGGCGTGCGGTCGCGAGTGGTGAGGTGGGCTCCCTGGGTGTGGCTTGCGCGGGTGTGGCTGGCGCGGGTGTGGTTGGCGCGGGTGTGGTTGACGTGGTGTGTCGGCGTCGTGGCCTTCAGCACGGTCACCGTCTCGGGGGACTACTCGTTCTCCAAGATGGCCACGGCGCGGTTCTGGGCCCGCGACGCCCGGGTCGCCTCGATCGCCGAGGCGCTGCCCAGGATCCCGGACGGGGTGTGCATCGAGGCCGACAACACCATCGCCCCGCAGTTCACGGGCCGCGACACGGTCTTCCGGGTCGGTCGCTCCGACGAGCAGGCGTCGTGGCTGGTGCTCGACGTCACCCGGGACGACACCGGCTGGCAGGGAACCAGTCCGGCCGTCGCCTACGAGCAGGCCCTTGCCCGCGGGTTCACCGTGGTGTGGGCCCGGGACGCCGTCGTCCTGATGAGCCGCCCGGGACCGCCCTGCCGGTAGTGGGCGGGGAGGTCCCGGGCGCTCGCGGCCGCAGTGGCTCGTGGCCGTCGTGAGCCGCCAGCTCGGTCAGGGCGACTGCAGGGTCGGCAGCTCCAGGATGCAGGGGCTGGCCTCGCCGTGCTCGGTCCAGGCCACCAGCACCGCCCGGTTTCGACCGGAGGGCAGCCGGGCCAGGCTGAGTCGGACCGGATCGCCACCCTCGAGGCGTTGCGCCGTGGCCCGGGCGCTCTGCTGGGCGACGGTGAGGCCGGCCCGACCGGACCGCATCAGGATCCGCCACCTGCACCGGCACCGAGGGGCCGGGCCCGGCGACATCGAGCTCGACCCACTGCGGCGAGGCCACCGTCGAGGGTGCCCCGGCCGGGTCGACGGTCACCGTACCTCCGGTGGCGGACCCCACTCGCACGTCCCGGAACTGCAACGGCGGCGGTGCGACCCTGGCCCGGGGGCCGTCGGGTGACGGCGAGGGCTCGGGCGTCGGTGGGGCGTCCTCGGCTGCCGGGGTGTCGGTCTGCGGGGTGTCGGCCTGGGCGGCGGCCACGTGGCCCATCATCCAGGCCGTGGCCTCGGAGTTCACCTCCCACCCGTCGAGCACTGTGATCGGCTCCGGTGCAACGTGTTCGGCCTGAGCCACCACCACCCGACGATCGCTGCCGCTCTCCTCGTAGCTGACGACGAAGGCGGCGACCTGGTCCCAGCCCGGTTCGGTGACCGTGGGGCCGGGCGGGACCAGGTCACGAGCCCTGTCCTGCCAGCGTGAGACGTCCTCGAGGGTGGGCCGGGGCCTGACACGGCTCATCGACGAGTGCACGACCCGACGGTCGGCCCGCATCAGCGCCTCGGGGGTGGTGATGCCGAGCTTGGCGTGCAGCACGTTGAGATGTCGTGCTTCGAGCTCCGCCACGGCGGACAGGTCGGCATGCATCTGCGTGCTCCGTCACCCTCAGTAGAACTCGATCTGGCACTTGCTCTCGTACCCCACCAGGACGGGCGGACGCCGTCGCAGCAGAAGAAGGCGAACCGGGCGCCCACCTCGTACAGGGTGCCGCAGCGGTCCCCCGGAATGGTTCCGGCCGGGACGGTCACGGTCTTCTCGATGCAGCGGGTCTTGCAGCCCTCCCAGTCGGTGACGTCGAGAGCGCCCGGCGGCAGCAGCGACGACAGGTTGAAGTTGGTGCCGGCCCCGATCGCGGTGAACCCGAAGTCGAAGCACCAGTTGCCACAGATGCAGTTCCACAGGTCACCGGTCAGCTCGACCCGAACCCGCACGTCGAAGGCGTCCTGGACCGAGATGATCGAGTTCGGCGGAACGCCGTTGACGTCGCGCACATCGGCGTCCCAGCGTGCCTGCAGCGCAGTGGAGAGCGGCACCCGCAGCTCGACGGCGCCGTCCAGGAAGTCCCGGTCGCCCGGCCAACAGGTCGACGGGTAAGGCTCCTTCTTGCAGTCCTCGCACCGGCAGTCCTCACACATGGCACAGTCCTCTCGTTGGCGGCCGGCGGTCGATCCACCGACGCATCGAGCCTGGGCCGCAGCAGTGAGCGGACGGTGTGCGGGCGGCGTTACCGCGGTTAGTGGCGCTGTGACTTCGGTTAGTGGACGTTGAGGTGATCGCCTGGATCATGACGAATGACGACGGTGGGCGAAATGACGATTGCAGCGTTCAATGCCATTCGAAATGTGCTCGCGCGCAGTATCAACGGCCCGGGTCGATGCCTCAGAAGAAGTGCCTTGCGTAGCGCCTTGTTGGAGGTGCCAGAATGGTCGTCGGGGCGCCCAGAGGTTTCGAATGCCTTCAGGGTTATTCAGGGGTGAGTGCGATGTGGGTGAAGGACGTGGGTCGCCGGACACCGCCACGACATCGGCTGCAACCGGAGGTCGACCCGTCGCTGCCGGAGGCAGATCCGCTGGCGCCGGGGTGATCCGCTCGCGCCGGAGGTAGATCCGCTGGCGCCGAGGCAGTCGTCGCCACCCGCGGCGGCACGCCCACCTGCGACGCGAGCGTGCGCATGCTCGGGAGGTTCGCGATCGGGGTGGGGGACGCCTGGCCGACGGCTGGGGTGGGCAACGGCCTCGACCCTGCTGCAGTACCTGGTGCTGCGTCGGCTGCCGGTCCATCGGGAGGTGCTGATGGAGCTGCTCTTGCCCGGCTACTCCTAGCCTCGGCCCGCAACAACCTGAACGTCTGCCTGTACAGCCTGCGGCGCACCGTGGGCACGGCGCCCGGCGGCCGGCAGCTCGTGATCTACCGCGACGGCTGCTACAGCCTGAACCCCGATCTGGACTGGGACGTCGACCGGGACCGGTTCGTCGCGGCTGCCAACGCCTTTCGCCGCCTGGACGCCACTGCCCAGTTCGGTGACGCCATGGTGGCCGGCGCGCGGGCGGTGGCCGCCTACGGCGGGCCGCTCTTCGACGGCGACCCGGTGGCGGACTGGTACGGCCCCGAGCGGGTCCAGCTGCACGAGACCTACCTCGATGTTCTCGAACGGCTGGCCGAGCTCGACCTGGACGACGGCGATGTCGGCGGCGCCGAGATCCAGCTGCGCCGGCTGCTGCGCAACGACGCCTGCCGGGAGTCGGCGCACCGGCTGCTGATGAGCTGCTTCGCCCACCGGGGCCAACGTGACCTGGTGGTTCGCCAGTTCCGGCGCTGTGTCGCCGTCCTGCAGGGAGAGCTCGAGGTCGAGCCCAGCCCGCAGACCATCAGCTCTCCTCGTTTCGAGGTCAGTCCGGCGCCGGCCGTCCGCTGACCGCGTCCAGGCGCTGCCGCGCGCCCGCCAGCCAGGTCTCGCAGTGCCGGGCCAGGGCCTCGCCCCGCTCCCACAGCGCCAGCGACTGCTCGAGCGTGGCCGACCCGGCCTCCAGCTGGCGGACCACCTCGACGAGGGCGTCCCGGGCCTGCTCGTAGCCGAGGGCGGCGATGTCGGCCGGGACGGGCTCAGGGGAGTCCGTGGCGGTGGCGGCGGCCTTGGTCATGAGGTGACCTTTCGCGGGCGTCGGGGCTTGGTGGGTGCAGAGGGTGGTTCTGACGTCGTCGGTGCCGCCGGGCTCCAGGCACCTGTCGCGGTGGCGGCGAGGTCGCCGCCGCTGAGCCGGATCCGCAGCAGGTCGCCGTCCCCCGCCTCGCCCGGGGAGCGCAGGACCGCCCCGCCAGGACCCTGGACGACGGCGTAGCCGCGGGCCAGCGTCGCTGCCGGTGACAGCGCCGCGACGCGTCCGCGCAGGTGCATGAGGTCGTCGTCCGCGCGGTGCAGTCGGGCCGCCAGTGCGGTGCGCGCGCGGTCACGGCGTTCGAGCAGCCCCTGCAGGTGGCGGTCGACCAACAGGTGCGGGAGAGGCCAGCACCGGCCGGGCCCGAAGCTGGTCGAGCTGCTGCTGCTCGCGCCGCAGCCGGCCTGCGACGGCGTTGCGACAGCCGCAGCCGGGCCTGCTGCAGCCCCGCCAGCTCCTGGGCGACGTCGGGCACGATCCGCTTGGCGGCATCCGTCGGGGTCGAGGCCCGCACGTCGGCGACGAGGTCGAGCAGCGGGCGAGTCGACCTCGTGGCCGATCGCGCTGACGATCGGGGTGCGGCAGGCGGCGACCGCCCGCAGCAGGCTCTCGTTGCTGAACGGCAGCAGGTCCTCCAGCGAGCCGCCGCCCCGGGCGATGACGATGACGTCGACCTCGGGGTCGGCCTCGAGGGCGGTCAGGGCGTCGATGACCTCGGTGACCGCGTTCGGCCCCTGCACGGCGACCGGTCGCAGCGAGAACCGGACGGCGGGCCAGCGTCGGCGGGCGTTGTCGACGACGTCCTTCTCGGCGGCACTGGCCCGCCCGCACACCAGGCCGACGGTGCGGGGCAGGAACGGCAGCGGGCGCTTGCGCTCGGCGGCGAACAGGCCCTCGGCGGCCAGCACCCGGCGCAGGTGCTCGATCCGGGCGAGCAGCTCGCCGACCCCGACCGGGCGCAGGTCGTCGGCGGCCAGGCTGAGCGAGCCTCGTCGGGGGAACAGCTGCGGCCGGGCGTGGACGACGACGTGGGCGCCGTCGCCGAGCGGGACGTCGAAGGCGTCGAGGATGCGCACCGGCAGGGTGACCGAGAACGACAGGTCGACGTCTGTGTCGCGCAGCGTGAGGTAGGCGGTGCCCTGCCCGGGACGGCGGGTCAGCTGCACCACCTGACCGTCGATCCAGACCCCGGGAGCCTTGGCCAGGTACTCGGTCAGCTTGGCGGTGAGCAGCCGCACCGGCCAGGGGTGCTCGGGGGTGGTCAGGCCCGCGGTGGCGGGGATCTCACGGGCGCTCACCCCGGCAGCCTATGCATCCCGGCCCGGTTCGGCCCGCTTACGATGACGTGGTGACACCGACCTCCCGGCCCCCGGCGACCCCCGGCGACCGACGTGACCCCGGCCTCCGGCACACCCGTCCGTCGGGTGCTGCTGGCCAGTCCCCGTGGCTACTGCGCCGGGGTCGACCGGGCCGTGCTCGCGGTCGAGAAGGCGCTCGAGCTGCACGGGGCGCCGGTCTACGTGCGCAAGCAGATCGTGCACAACAAGCACGTCGTGGCCACGCTGACCGAGCGCGGAGCGGTGTTCGTCGACGAGACCGACGACGTGCCCGAGGGGGCCCTGGTGGTCTTCTCGGCGCACGGGGTCGCCCCGGTCGTGCACGAGGAGGCGGCCCGGCGGCAGCTGCGCACGATCGACGCGACCTGCCCGCTGGTGACCAAGGTGCACAAGGAGGCGGTGCGCTTCGCCTCGGAGGACTACCGGATCCTGCTGGTCGGCCACGAGGGCCACGAGGAGGTCGTCGGCACGGCCGGTGAGGCGCCGCAGCGGATCACCGTCGTCGAGAACCCCGAGGCCGCCGACACCGTCGACGTGCCGGACGACGCGAAGCTGATCTGGCTGTCGCAGACCACGCTGTCGGTCGACGAGACGATGGAGACGGTGCGCCGGCTGCGGCTGCGCTTCCCCCAGCTGCAGGACCCGCCGAGCGACGACATCTGCTACGCCACCCAGAACCGCCAGGTGGCGGTGAAGAAGATCGCGCCGCAGTGCGACCTGATGATCGTGGTGGGTTCGAGCAACTCCTCGAACTCGGTCAGGCTCGTCGAGGTGGCCCTCGAGCACGGCGCCCGGTCGGCGTACCGGATCGACTCGGTCACCGAGATCGACCCGGCCTGGCTGGACGGCGTCACCACGATCGGCCTGACCTCGGGCGCCTCGGTCCCCGAGATCCTGGTGCGTGAGGTGCTCGACCTGGGCCGGCGAGCGCGGCTACGGGCAGGTCGACGAGGTCGTCACGGCCGAGGAGGACCTGCTCTTCGCCCTGCCTCAGGAGCTGCGCCGCGAGCTGAAGGCGGCCGGCATGTCGGCCGCCACCGAGTCGGTCGAGACCGAGTCCCCGGAGTCGGTCCCCAGCTGAGTCACCAGCTCCGGTGCGCTCAGGTGCCGCGCCGTGGCCGTGACAGGTTCGACCTCGGCCAGGTCGGCGTCGGTGAGGTCGAGGTCGCGCAGCCGTCGGGCCGAGACCAGCACCCGCCGCTCGAGGGTGGCAACCATGCCGTTGTAATCCTCGACCGCCCGCTCCAGGCTCTTGCCCAGCCGGGCGGTGCCGACCCCCAGGGTCGACAGTCGGGTGTACAGCTCGCGGCCCACCTCGAACACCGCCTTGGCGTTGCCCGACAGGGCCTCGCTCTGCCAGGTCAGGGCCACGGTGCGCAGCAGGGCCATCAAGGTGGTGGGGGTGGCCAGCACCACCCGCCGGCTCATCGCGTACTCGAGCAGGGTCGGGGTCGGCCGTGCAGGCGGCGGCCAGGAACGCCTCGCCCGGCACGAAGCAGACGACCAGCTTCGGGGCTGGACTCCACCGCCCGCCAGTACTCCTTGGCGGCGAGGGCGTCGACGTGGCCGCGCAGTGCCCGGGCGTGCGCGATCGCCGCCTGCGGCCTGCACGCTCGCCGTCCGTCGCTCGCCTCGCTGGCCTGCAGGAACGCGGCCAGCGGGGCCTTGGCGTCGACCACGATGTGCTTGCGGCCGGGCAGGTGCACCACCAGGTCGGGCCGCACGACGGCGCCGTCCGGGGTGGTCAGGGTGACCTGGGTCGAGAAGTCGACCCGGTCGAGCATGCCGGCGTGCTCGACGACCCGGCGCAGCTGCACCTCGCCCCAGGCGCCGCGGGCGGTGGGGGAGCGCAGCGCCCCGGCGAGCGAGGCGGTCTGGGTGCGCAGCGCCTCGCCGGACAGTCGGACCGACTCGATCTGCTCACCGAGCCGGGCGTACTGGTCGACCCGGTCGCGCTCGAGACTGCGGCACCTGCGCCTCGACCCGGCCCAGGGTGCCGGCGAGCGGGGCCAGGGTCGCGGCCAGCTCGCGGTCCTGCGAGGCGGCGGCCTCGAGGTCGGCCACCCGCTCGCGCAGCAGGTCGCGCTCGGCGAACAGCCGCTCCTCGGTCGGGCCGGCAGCTCGCCGGCCACCCGGGCCCGGGTCAGCACCGCCCCGGTCAGCAGGCCCAGCACGAGCCCGACGATCGAGGGCCACGATCAGCAGCGTCGCGACGTCCATGCGTCGGCACCCTGCCAGCGGGCACCGACAGTCTCGGCGCTCTGCGCCCACGCCGCATCGGCGATCGCGCGCCACTAGACTCTTGTCCCCGTGGCCCTCACCATCGGAATCGTCGGACTGCCCAACGTCGGCAAGTCCACCCTGTTCAACGCGCTGACCAAGGCCAATGTGCTGGCGGCCAACTACCCGTTCGCGACGATCGAGCCCAACGTCGGCGTCGTCCCGCTGCCCGACGGGCGGCTCGGCGAGCTGGCGACGGTGTTCCACAGCGAGCGGCTGGTGCCCGCCACGGTGTCGTTCGTCGACATCGCCGGCATCGTCAAGGGCGCCAGCGAGGGCGAGGGGCTGGGCAACAAGTTCCTGGCCAACATCCGCGAGGCCGACGCGATCTGCCAGGTGGTGCGGGCCTTCGTCGACGACGACGTGGTGCACGTCGCCGGCCGGGTCGACCCCGCCGACGACATCGAGATCGTGCACACCGAGCTGATCCTGGCCGACCTGCAGACCCTCGAGAAGGCGATCCCGCGGCTCGAGAAGGAGGTCAAGGGCAAGAAGACCGACCGCGCGATCCTGGACGCCGCCGTCGCTGCGGTGACGGTGCTCGAGAAGGGCGTCACGCTGCACGCCGGGGCCGCGGCCGCCGGCATCGACACCGTCGCGCTGCGCGAGCTGTCGCTGCTGACCGCCAAGCCGTTCATCTACGCGTTCAACGTCGACGAGGACGGGCTCGCCGACGAGGCCATGCAGGCGAGGATGCGGGCGCTGGTCGCGCCGTCCGACGCGGTGTTCCTCGACGCCAAGCTCGAGAGCGAGCTGATCGAGCTCGAGCCCGAGGAGGCCGCCGAGCTGCTCGCCAGCGTCGGCCAGACCGAGTCGGGCATGGACCAGCTGGCCCACGTCGGCTTCCACACCCTCGGCCTGCAGACCTACCTCACCGCCGGCCCGAAGGAGGCCCGCGCGTGGACGATCCACCAGGGCTGGACGGCGCCGCAGGCGGCCGGGGTGATCCACACCGACTTCCAGAAGGGCTTCATCAAGGCCGAGGTCGTCGCCTTCGCCGACCTGATCGCCGCCGGCTCGATGGCCGAGGCCAAGGCCCGCGGCAAGGTGCGCATCGAGGGCAAGGACTACGTCATGGCCGACGGCGACGTCGTGGAGTTCCGCTTCAACGTGTAGCCCTGCTCCGCTCCGACGTCTGCCGAGGCGCTCTTGCCGTGAGGTCCTAGGATGATGATATCTTTAGATATCGAGGAGGTGCCGTGACTGACATCCTGATTCGAGATGTGCCGGAAGACATCATCGCTGCCATCGACACAAAGGCTCAGAGGCTCGGCCTCTCGCGCACGGAGTACCTTCGGCGGGCCCTTGCTCGTGACGGTGCCTCCGCGCTCGCCGAGGTGTCCGCGGCCGATCTGGCCGCCTTCGCCACGACGTTCGCCGACCTGGCTGATCCTGACGTCATCGACCGAGCCTGGCGATGACTGACTGGCTTGTCGACAAGTCCGCACTGGTCCGACTGGGGGCCAGCCCTGACGCCGCCGACTGGGCTGATCGCATCGAGCGGGGACTCGTCCACGTCACGAGCGTGACGCTGCTCGAGGTCGGCTACTCCGCTCGCTCGGCCGGCGAACTCCGCCACGCTTTCGGCTCCGCCCCGCTGCGCTCGATGCCGGTGGAGTACCTCACCCCGGTGATCGAGGATCGCGCTCTCGAGGTCCAGGCCATCCTCGCTGAACGAGGGCACCACCGGGCGCCGTCGATTCCTGACCTGCTCATCGCTGCACTCGCAGAACTGGCACAGCTCACCGTCCTGCATGTCGACAAGGACTTCGAGCTCATCGCCGAGGTCACGGGACAGCCCGTCGAACGGCTCAGCCAACCCTGAGCCGCAGGCCACCGGGCCGTCACGACCCGGTCGCTTCCGCCGTACCCGACGTCCTGCCGGTCACGCGACCATGATCAACACCACAACTTCGTCAGATCAAGCCATGTAAACCTTCTGAACCGCCCGTGCGAGGCGCATCTGACGAAGTTGTGGTGTTCCTGACCCGTCCCGCAAGACGCGCGTCGGCGAAGGTCGCAACCGGGGCGCGCATGACATCGACGGTAGGTGAGCGGACTGGACACCGTCACCCCATTTCGTCCCGGTCGTAGCATGAGGCCCGTGATGACCTCGGTCGAGCTGTGCGGTGGACCATTCACCAGGGCTGGACGGCGCCGCAGGCGGCTGGAGTGATCCACACCGACTTCCAGAAGGGCTTCATCAAGGCCGAGGTGGTCGCCTTCGCCGACCTGATCGCTGCCGGCTCGATGGCCTAGGCCAAGTCCCGCTGCAAGGTCCGCATCGAGGGCAAGGACTACGTCATGGCGGACGGTGACGTCGAGTTCCGCTTCAACGTGTAGCCCTGTTCCCGCTCCGACGTCTGCCGGGCGCTCTTGCGATCAGATCCTGGTGCACCTAGCGTCGGGGAGTGCATGATCTTCAACGTGCCCTGGACGTCGACGGTCTCGTCAACGCCCGTGACTTGGGAGGGCTGCCCCTGATCGGTGGGGGGAAGACCCCGCTCGGGGTGTTCTACCGCTCCGGGAACGTGGACGCGATAACCCCGAGAGGCTGGGACGACCTGCGCGCTGCCGGCATCCGTACCGTTGTGGACCTGCGACAGCCGGCCGAGCGGGAGCAGGACCGGTGTACCCGTCCCGACTGGCTGGTCACGACCCTCGTCGATCTCGACGGTCTGGAGAACCAGACGTTCTGGGGCGGCTACTGGGACAACGGCCTGGTCGGGACGGCGCTCTACTTCCGGCCGCATCTCGCGGCGATGCCCGAGCGGACCGGAGCCGTCCTCACCGCCCTGGCCGAGGCCGGCCCGGGCGGTGTGCTGTTCCACTGCATGGGCGGGCGCGACCGGACCGGCATGATCAGCATGGTGCTGCTGAGCATCGCGGGGGTCGAGCCCGAGGCGATCGTGGACGACTACTTGGAGACCGTGCGGCTCGGCGACGTCCGGGCGGCCTCGGCGAATCGGAACAACGACGAGGCATTGATCGAGAAACTGTTGGCGGGGCTCGGCACGACCACCGAGCAGGCGTTCCGGGACTCACTCGCCGGGTTCGACGTCGAGGCGTTCCTCGGCGCGGCGGGTGTCACCGGCAGCACCGTGCGGGCGCTCCGCACGTGGCGCGGTCGGCCGAGTTCTGGATGAACCTCCAGGCGGACGACGAGTTGCGGACGCAGGTGCAGCGCTCGAGTCGCAACTGACGCGGATCGTGCCGATCAAGCAGGCGCGTAGCCTTGCCCCGTGCTTCCAGGGGTGACACCGCGGCTCGTTCATGGCTCGGTGGTCCTGCGTGCGTTCGAAGGCAGGGACGCCGATCTGGTCATGTCTGTGGCCCAGGACAGCTTGATCCCGCTCATCACAACCGTGCCGACCAGCGGAACGCACGAAGATGCGCTTGCCTACATCGCGCGACAGCGCTCGCGGCTGGAGACGGGCGTCGGGTACTCCTTTGCGATTGCCGACGCGCAGACGGACCAAGCGGTGGGGCAGATCGGCTTGTGGCTGCGTGACATCGACGAGGGGCGTGCGACCACGGGCTACTGGGTCGCACCCAGGTTCCGCCGTCGTGGCTACCTCGGTGCAGCCTTGGCCGTTCTCACAGGCTGGGCGCTCGGTCTGCCTGAGGTGCACAGACTCCAGCTGTACGTCGAGCCGTGGAACGAGGTTTCATGGCGTGCCGCCGAAAGGTGCGGCTTCGAGCGGGAGGGGCTGCTGCGCTGTTGGCAGCACGTTGGATCGGAGCGGAAGGACATGTACGTCTACGGCATCGTGTCGCCGCCAGGTCGCTGAGTGCACCGGAATCATGATGCCCGAGACCAGAACGGGTCGAGTCCCGCTCTAACGCGGATTTCCGCACAAGCGGTTCGGCCCAAGGTTAGGCGAACTGGTAGTGGAGAGAGCGGTTGCCCCACCAGGGCACGGTGGTGTCGGTGGGCAGGTCGGCTTGGCGTAGGACGGGTGAGTAGGCGCGGCGGTTGAGGCGGATGATGATGCTGTCACCATCCTTGATGATCTCTCCGGGGGTGTCGAGGAATCGGCGCTGCAGGGTGTCCGGGGTGACCGTGGCATAGCCGGGCAGGCGTTGGCGCAGTGCTGCGGTGAGGGCTTGGGCCAGCACGCACAAGACGATGTCGAGGTCGACGTTGAGGTTGACGGCCGAGGACAGGGCGTCGGCGTGGAACGCGCGGATGATCTCTGCGAGGCGTTGTTCGATGGTCATCCGGCGGGCGTAGCGCTCGATCAGGGGCTTGCTGGTGTTGTCCCGGTCGTTGGTGATGATCACGGTGGGGGCCTCGCGGCCGAGACCGGTGACGATGAACTGGCGCGCCGTGCCGGGGTACTTGGACAGCTTCACCGCGGCGGATTCGTGGACGCGGGGCCTGTTGTGAGGTCCGGGGCGGTCCAGGGTGATCGTCTTGAAGTCGCTCGGGGCCAGGGCGTTGATCTGTTTGATCAGGGCGGGTGAGCGCATCCGCAGGGTGAGGAACTTGATCCCGCGGGCGTCGAGTTCGCCGAGCACGGCGTGGGTGGTGACCTTCTGGTCCATCACCAGCATCGCCGGTTCGTGGCCGGAGACGGCCTTCCAGTGGTCGGCGAACGCGATGACCTCACGGTTCTGGGTGGCCTTGGACAGGTCGGCGTTGGCGTAGACCAGGTTGTGGGTGCCGCTGTCCTGGGCGAAGAACGTCAACACGGAGCGGGAGCGTTGGGATCGGGTTGGCACGTAATGCTTTTCGAGCGCCGGGTCGCGTCCCCAGTGCATGACGGCGTGGAAGTCCAGGTCGAAGATCGCCTGCTCGGTGGTGGCCAGACCCGAGCCGATCATCGCGGTGTCCAGCGCGGTCAGGAAGGCGCGTTGGTGGTCGTGGGACAGCCGGTAGGAGTAGTCGGTCAGGGCGGTCTTCTTCGGCAGCGTTGCCAGGCCGGCGAACAGGGCGGCGCCGGGGTCGATGAGCAGGTGGTCGTCGACGTGGGAGACGCGGCGGGTGCCGGTGAGTTTGAGCGACAGCAGGGACAGCAGCCAGCTGATGGCGGGAATGGTGCGGGTACCCGGGTAGCCGGCGGCGTGGGTCAGGGCGGGCAGGTCCAAGGCGATCAGGTCGGGGATGGTCAGCAGCAGGCCGGCCATGGTGGTGTCGCAACGGTCGGGGAAGGCGGCGAAGTCCAGGGCGGCGGCCGCGGGCAGGTTGGTGTCGCGGCCGGGGGTGGCGACCGCGGTGGACGCTTCGGGGGCGGGGTGGCGCAGCAGGCGGCCGAACCCTTCTTCGGTGAGGATCTCCGCGACGCTGGTGCGGTTGAGCGGGGTGCCTTCACCGGCCAGGTGCGCGGAGATCTCGTAGGCGGACAGCCCTTGCCGGCGTAGCGCGATGACCCGGCCGCGGACGCGGTCTTTGGCCGGTGCGGACCCGGGCGGGGGCCCGGGTCTGCGGGCCGGGGCGAACAGGTCCAGCTTGCCGGCGCGGTAGTCGCGGACCAGGGCGACCATCGCCCAGCGGGTGTACCCGAACCGCTCGGCGGCCTCGGCGTGGGTAGCGCCGTCGACGAAGAAGGCGCGCAGCGCCTCGTACCGGCGCTGGTTGACCTGCTCGGGAGAGGTGAAGTACTCCGCACCCCTGGGTTGGGCCGATCCGACTGTCATAAGACACGTCTACCAGATCAACGCATGACGGTCGAGACCGGCGATTCCCACGGCACCAGCCGGTCGGGGTAGGTATTTGCCCCGCTTCATCCAGATAATCGGGACTCTTCCGACACCTGAGACGGCATCGTCACGGATCCATAACGAATCGCATCGGTGTAGTTCGTCAACTGGATCGGCCCAGCCCCCGCCTACTGGCCCTGGCCGGCAGGAGGCCATCACTGCTGGTCAGCCAGCCATGCCCTGGCGTCCTGCCTGCGAAGGGTTGGGCCGAACCGCTTGTGCGGAAACCCGCGCTAACGTCTGAGTCGGTGTCTGCCGGCCACCGGGCCGGGCACGACCTGGTCGCTGCCGTCGTACCCGACCCCGCCGGTCACGGCAGGCATGATCAACACCACAACTTCGTCAGATCAGGCCATGTAAACCTTTAGAACCGCCCGTGCGAGGCGCATCTGACGAAGTTGTGGTGTTCCTGAACCGTCCCGCCCCCCCGCCTGCGTCAAACCTGGCCGAGTCTGTCCGCAGCCGATACGTCACATGGAATCGGTGGTCAGGCGGTGAGCTCGACCCGGCAGTAGCCGGTGGCGGTGCGGGCGAGTCTGGCGTATGCCGTGACCAGGGTCAGTTTGTAGGTCCTCCGCCAGGACGACGTAGGCCTCGCCGCCGCGCCCGCAGTCCATCAACTGCTCCTGGCGATCCCGTCGGGCCTGGGTGAGGATGTCGACGGAGGTCGGCCCGCCCGTCGGGCCTTCGCCCGCGCTGAGCAGTTCGGTCTTGAGTGCGGCGATGATCGCGACGTTCCCCAAGTCTCGCTCAGGCGCGGCGGCGAGCGAGGAAGACCAGTTCCTGCCCTGGCCGGTCCGGAGCATCACGCACCTCCGCGATCTCGAAGCCGTGGTTCACCAGGTCGGCCTCGACGTCTCGGCGTGAGCGGAACCGCAGCGTGGAGACCGACGCGAGCAGCTGCCCGTCGACCGCGGTCACCGCCTCGAACGTCACCAGCGGCAGCGCCACCTCGGTAACGATGCGGGAGAACGTGACATCTGTGCCTCCGGGCAGCGTGATCGTCGTCGCCGGCACGTTCCACCGCTCCCAGTCGCAGACCTCAGGACGACGCGTCTCGAAGGCGAACCACCCACCGGGCCGCAGGATGGCGTGGATCGCGTCGAGTGTCGTCGTCCAGTCGTCCTCGCTCACGAACACCTGGGCGACGTTCCCGGTCATCAGAACCAGGTCGGCATCCGGTCGCACCGGGACGAGGTCGGTGGCGTCACCTTCCACCCACGTGACCCGCTCGGCGTCCGGCTTGGCGCGGGCGACGTCCAGTGACGCCCCGGCGGGGTCGACCCCGAAGACGCTGCGTCCCGATGCCGCGAGTCGCAGGGCCAGGCTGCCCGTGCCGCAGCCGACGTCGACGACGGTGCGCGCCCCGATCTCCTCGGCGATGTCGACGTAGGCGTCCAGATCGATCCGGGGTTCGTGCAGGGCGTCGTAGAGGACCGCCAGACGCGGGTCGGCGAAGGCCGCATCAGGGGCGCGCATGACATCGACGGTAGGGGAGCGGGCTGGACACCGTTACCCGAGTTCGTCCCGGTCGTAGCATGAGGCCCGTGATTACCTCGGTCGAGCCGCGCGACGGCTACCAGCCGATGACCGTGGCGCGGCTGGCCGAGCTCATCGGGCCGGCGGACGACACCATGCGGTGGCGGTACATCGCCGAGTTCCTCGAGGAGTTCTCGTGGGAACCCCCGGTGGACAGGCTGCGGCTGCTCGACCACGCACCCCGAGCCACCGGTGACGAGCGATGGGACGCATTCCTGGTCGCCCTTGCCGAGCACCTGGCGGCCCGAGACGGTCGCGGGGCGCCGGAGTGGGTCGACTTCAGGCCTCTGCGGCGACTGTGGTTCCCGTTCAACACGGCGGCCGCTCGGGCCGACGCCATCGTGCATGCCCCGGCTGCCTTCCGCAGCCGAGGGGTCTACGTCGCCGCCCACGAGCTGGACGTCGCGTGAGTGAGGCCGGCCCGCTCCTCGACCGAGCCTGGGATTCTTGCCGGCTGGGGTGGGACGTCCGACCTTGCTCGTAGGCTGCAGGGGTGGACCACGATCGCATCGCCTACCTGCGGGCGAACTCCGCCGCCTGGCGGTTGCTGCGCGCCGACAGCGCCGCACTGGTGCTCACCGCGCTGGGGCAGATCTTCGTCGTCGACAACGTCCGTGCCATCGCCGAGAGCGCGCTGCTCAGTCGGGTGGACGAGGTGCTCTACCAGGTCAACCGATCCCTCGATCCCGGCGGCGATCAGCCCGCCTATCCGCGCACGGCGCGCGAGTACGTCCAGTCCTGGGCCGCGCCGGACGTCGGATGGCTGCGCACCTTCTACCCGGAGGACTCCACCGAGGCCCACTACGACGCCACCTCCGAACTCGAGAAGGCCTACGCCTGGGTCACCGGCCTGCAGGCCAGGTCCTTCGTCGGCACCGAGTCCCGGCTGCACACAGTGATCGACCTGCTGCGTCAGATGGTCCACGGCGCGGACGCCGACCCGACGAGCCGGCTGGCCGTCCTGCACCGCCGCCGCGGTGAGCTCGACGCCGAGATCGAGGCTGTCGAGTCCGGCCGGACGCCACCGTTGGACGCCGCAGCGCTGCGCGACCGCTACCAGCACTTCGCCACCACCGCCCGAGAGCTGCTGGCGGACTTCCGTGAGGTGGAGGAGAACTTCCGGGCTCTCGACCGAGGCGCCCGAGAGAAGATCGCCGCGTGGGACGGCGGCAAGGGGGAGCTGTTGGAACAGCTCGTCGGGGACCGTCACGCCATCACGGCCTCGGACCAGGGTCGCAGCTTCCAGGCATTCCACGACTTCCTGCTCTCGCGCAGCCAGCAGGAGGAGCTCACCGAGCTGCTCGAAGGCCTGGTGGCACTCGACCAGGTCGAGGTCGACCGGCGGTTGCGGCACGTGCACCACGACTGGCTGGACGCCGCCGAACGTACCCAGCACATGGTGCGGCTGCTGTCGGAGCAGCTGAGGCGCTTCCTCGACGACAAGGTGTGGCTGGAGAACCGCCGGGTGATGGACCTGCTGCGCTCCGTGGAACGTCATGCCCTGTCGCTGCGATCGACGGCCAGGCCGGCGATCGAGATGGAGCTCGACGCGCTCGGCGCCCAGCTGCGGCTGCCGATGGAACGCCCGCTCTACGCGCCGTCCGCGGCCGAGGCGTTCGACTCCGTCGCGATGGGAGTTCCCGAGGACGCGCCGGACGTCGACACCGCCGGCTTGTTCGACCAGGTCTACGTCGACACCACGCGGCTGCTCGCCACCGCGCGACGGGCATTGCGCGGCCGCGACCAGGTGGGCCTGACCGAGCTGTTGCGGGACAACCCGCCCGAGCTCGGACTGGCAGAGATCATCGGGTATCTGGCCCTGACGGAGGACGACATCGACCTGGTGGTCGACGAGTCCGTCACCGCCGAGGTGGGCTACGTCGACGTTGGCGGTGTGACGCGCACGCTGCGGATGCCGCAAGTAACCCTGGTGCGGCGCGGCGCTGCTGCCGCACGGAGGTCTCGATGACGACGCCCGTTGCATCCGACGGCGGCGCGACGGCGGCGCGGGTCGACACCTCCAGCCAGGTCGCCCCGTTGTCAGTCGCCTCGATCGCGCTGCTCAAGGGGGTGGTCCATCGGGACTCGCAGGAAGGGGTGTGGCTCCACGTCCTCAGGTTGCAGAACCAGCTGCGTGACCACATGGCGGTGCTCGGCCTCGGCCTGGTGATCGACGAGTCCGAGGGTTACGCCTACCTGCGCTCCGTGCCGGAGGACCCGGACCAGCCACTGCCGCGGTTGATTCCGCGTCATCGGTTGTCCTACCACGTGAGCCTGCAGCTCGCTTTGCTGCGCAAGGCCATCGCCGAGTTCGACGCCACCAGCGGGGAGGGCCGGCTCGTGGTCAGCCGGGATCGGATGATCGACGACCTGCGGACCTTCCTGCCGGAGACCGCGCACGAGGTGAGGCTGGTCGACCAGATCGACCGAACGATAGCCAAGGTGGTCGAGCTGGGGTTCCTGCGCCCGATGCCGACGACCCCGCCGTCCTGGGAGGTCCGACGGATCATCAAGGCCTTCGTGGACGCCGAGTGGGTCGGGGAGTTCGACGCCAAACTGGCCGAGTACGCGGCACACGCCGGGGGGAGTGAGGACTGAGTGGACGCACTGTTCTCCCCGGTCGAGGTCGAGCTGCGGGACGGCGCCAAGCCCGGCTATCGCCTCGAGCGGCTCGAGGTCTACAACTGGGGCACCTTCGACGGCCGGGTGTACCGGCTCGAGCTGGGTGGTGAGAACACGCTGCTCACCGGTGACATCGGCTCCGGAAAGTCCACGCTGGTCGACGCCGTGACCACGCTGTTGCTGCCCGCCAATAAGATCAACTATAACAAGGCCGCCGGTGCCGACACCCGCGAGCGGTCGCTGCGCTCCTACGTGCTCGGCCACTACAAGTCGGAGCGGGTGGAGTCGACCGGCGCCTCCAAGCCGGTGGGGTTGCGCAACCAGAGCCACTACTCGGTGATCCTCGGGGTCTTCACCAATGTCGGCCACGGTGCAGAGGTGACTCTTGCGCAGGTGTTCTGGATGCGTGAGCTGAACCAGGGGCAACCGCACCGGTTCTTCGTCACCGCCGAGCGGGCACTGTCCGTCGCTGAGGACTTCGCCGACTTCGGCCCCGAGATCGCCGGTCTGAAGCGGCGGCTGCGAACGGGTGGGGCCAGTGTCGCCGACCACTTCCCGGAGTACGGCACCCGGGTCCGTCGGCTGCTCGGCATCAGCTCCGAGCAGGCCCTCGAGCTGCTGCACCAGACCATCTCGATGAAGGCGGTCGGCAACCTCACCGACTTCGTGCGGCAGCACATGCTCGAGGGAGCCGATGCGGCGGGACGCATCGAGACCCTCATCAGCCACTTCGACGACCTGACCCGGGCCCACGACGCCGTCCGGATCGCCCGGGACCAGCTCGGCCAGCTCGAGCCACTGTTGGCCCTGTGTGACAACCACGACGTGCTGGGTCTCCGGATCGAGGGCCATCGATCGGTTCGGGGTGCCCTGCGGTACTGGGCGGCGGAGCAGCGGATCGTGCTGCTGGACGACGCCACCGACCGGATCCAGGCCGAGCTCGCCACCGTCGAGGCCGAGCATGCGGCGGCGCAGGCGGTCGCCCGCGCCCGGCTCGACGAGCAGCGCCGGCTCAGCCTGGCCCGTGACGGTGCCGGTGGCGGCCGCTTGGCGGAGCTCGACCGGGCGGTCGCCGACGAGCACAGCCGCCGGGACGAGCGGCAGCGGCGGGCACAGACGTACGAGGGGTACCTGCACGACGCCGGTCTGCCCGAGGTCGGTGACGCCGCTTCGTTCGGTCGCGTGCAACAGGTGGCCGAGCACCGTCGGGCCGAGCTTCAGGAACAGCTGGACACGGTGATCAACCGGCGTCGCGAGCTGGACCGCGAGCTTCATCAGTTGACGACCGACGGGGAGCGGCTCAAGGCATACCTGCGCAGTCTTCAGGGCCGTCAGTCCAACATCGACGAGCACAGCCTGGCGATCCGAGAACGACTTGCCGCCGCGCTCGCGGTCGACGAGACCGAACTGCCGTTCGCCGGTGAGCTGATCCAGGTACGTCCGGAGCACGCTGCTTGGCAGGGGGCGGCCGAACGGGTGCTGCGTGGCTTCGCGCTGTCGGTGCTGGTGCCGGCCGATCGCTACGACGAGGCGTCGACCTGGATCGACGCCCACCACCTGGGCGGCAGGCTGGTCTACTACCGGGTCAGCCCCCGCATCACGCGCGAGGCGGCGCCGCTGCGCCCCGAACCCACTCTCGCCGACCTGCTCGACGTCAAACCCGGCCGCTTCGCGGAATGGGTCGAGCGCGAGCTCGGGCGGCGCGCCGACCACGTCTGCGCCGCCGACCTGGTCCAGTTCCGCGAGCATCGCCGCGCGGTGACCAGCAACGGACAGGTCAAGGGCGGCGACGGCCGCCACGAGAAGGACGACCGGTTCCGGATCGACGACCGCACCCGGTGGGTGCTGGGCTGGTCGAACGCCGACAAGATCGACGCGTTGCTGGCGAGTGCCGCCGAGGTTCAGAACCGGGCGACCGCCGTGACCGGCGAGCTGCGCGAGCTGGCGACGCAGGAGCAGCTCCGACGCGGCCTGCTCAGTGCGCTCGACAAGCTGTCGACGTTCACCGACTGGGCAGAGCTCGACTGGCGGTCCTGCGCCGCGGCGATCACTCGGCTGGAGTCCGAGATGGCGACGTTGCAGCGGGCCGACAGTGCCTTGGCCGAGATCGTCGAGCGGCTGACGACGGTCGGCCACGAACTGGAGCAGGCTCAGCGGGCAGCCGAACAACTCGCCCAGGACCGGGGTGCGCGACAGGAACAGCTTCGGGGACTGGCCCGCGGTCGTGAGGCAGCGATCGGGGTGATCCAGCCGCTGCCGGGAGCCGAGCTCGAGGCCGTCCGCGGTGCCTACCCCGAGATCACTCGGGCGCTCGCCGAGCCGACCACGATCGAGGACTGTGACCGCCTGGAGCGTGATCACCACGATGAGCTCTCGCGTCGGATCGACACCGCGCTGGACCGTCAGAAGGTGGTGGGCGAGCGGGTGGTCAAGACCATGCAGCAGTTTCGGCAGGCCTGGCCCGCCGAGACCACCGAGCTCGACGCGGACGTCGCTGCGGCGCCGGAGTACCGGGCGCTGCGTGAGCGGATCGCCGGTGACGACCTGCCGCGGTTCGAGGCCGAGTTCAAGCGTCAGCTGAACACGAACACCATCAACGACATCGCCGGGTTCCACGCGTGGCTCACCCGGTCGGCCACGCTGATCAAGGAACGGATCGAGGTGATCAACGGCTCGCTGCAGACGATCGAGTACAACCCCGGCCGAATGATCACCCTCATCGCCCAGCCGACCGACCACCAGGAGATCCGAGGCTTCCGGGACGAACTGCGGGCCTGCACCGACGACGTCACTGGTCGACGCCGACCAGTACGGCGAGGAGCGCTTCCTTCGCGTCCAACGGATCATCGAGCGGTTCCGCGGCCGGCAGGGGCAGACCGAGGTGGATCGGCGGTGGACCCAGCTGGTCACCGACGTCCGCAACTGGTACGACTTCGCCGCCTCGGAGCGCGAGCGCGAGACGGGCCAGGAGTGGGAGCACTACACCGACTCCGACGGCAAGTCCGGCGGGCAGAAGGAGAAGCTCGCCTACACCATCCTGGCAGCTTCGCTCGCCTACCAGTTCCGGCTGGAGTGGGGGGTCGAGGTGAGTCGCGACTTCAGGTTCGCCGTCATCGACGAGGCATTCGGGCGGGGTTCGGAGACGTCTGCCCGCTATGCGCTCGACCTGTTCCGCAAGCTCGGCCTGCAGCTGCTCGTCGTGACCCCCTTGCAGAAGGTGCACGTCATCGAGCCGTACGTGCGGGCCGTCGGGTATGTCGAGAACCGCACCGGCGATCGGTCCCAGCTGCGCACCCTGACCATCGACGAGTACCGCACCGAGCGGGCCGAGACCGCCGTGGTGGCGGCCGCCCGGCTGGTCGGCAGCCGTACGCCGTGACTGACTGGACCACCCCGGAGCACCTGACAGCCCGCGTGCGAAGGCGCTGGGACGACGGCACGCTGCTGCGGGCCTACCTCGACGGCGCCGAGTGTCCGACCATCTCGGCCCCGATCCGCGGCCCCGTCCCGGGTGAGATCGGTGCCGATCTCGCCAGGGTCCAGGCCTGGCGGAGCCGATGGATCGGCGCCTCTCGGGACGGGGCTGCGTTCGTCCTGACCATGCGTTCGGTCGGCGGCCGGGTGATCGGCCGCAACGAGCTGCCGGCCCGGGCCCAGGTCGTCGGCTTCGAGCAGGCGTGGCGGCTGCTCGGCGTCCAGGGTCAGATCGCCGAGCTGGACGTCGTCGTGGCGATGACCAGGGAACAGCAGCCGCAGCTGGTCGACTGGCTCGCACGCCACGCCCAGCGAGCCATGGCCGTCGCCCCCGACTGGCCGCTGGTCCTGGTGGCACTGGGTTGGCTGGTCGGGGCCGGCGGCCGGGGTCGCTACCTGCGCCAGATCGACGAGGCCGGCGTGGACACCAAGTTCGTCGCCCGCCATCGAGGGCTGCTGGCCGAGCTGCTGGACGTCCTGCTGCCCGCCGATCGCATCGACCACGAGCGATCTCGCACGGACGAGTTCGCTCCGCGCTACGGCTTCCTGGCACCGCCGCGGATGCTTCGGGTGAGGTGTGACGAAGGCTTCGCCGGGTTGCCGCGGGGAGTGAGCGAGGTGGCCTGGCGGCTGCCCGAGCTCGCTGCGTTGCGGGTGTCGGTGCAGCACGTGCTCGTGGTCGAGAACGAGGTGACCTACCTGTCGTTGCCGGTGCCTGCCGAGGGCGTGGTGATCTGGGGGGAAGGATTCCTGGCCGGCCGGCTCGGCCGCCTGCCGTGGCTGCGGGCCGCCCCCCACGTGACCTACAGCGGCGACCTCGACAGTCACGGGTTCGCCATCCTGAACCTGCTGCGCAGCGTCGTGCCGCAGACGCGCTCATTGCTGATGGACCGTGAGACGTTGCTGGCGCATCGCGAGCGCTGGGGCAGGGACGAGCGGCCGACGCGTGCCCGCCTCGACCAGCTCACCGATCGCGAGCAACTGCTCTACCAGGAGTTGGTCGAGGACGTGCACGGAGAGTCGGTCCGGCTCGAGCAGGAGCGACTGGCCTGGCGCTGGGTCGCCGACGCCGTCGATGCGGCCTTGGGCCGCTGAGGCATCCTGCTCGTGCGGGGGATCCGGCTACGGGTCATGATCACCACAACTTCGTCAGATCGGGCCGTGTAAACGCTTGAGCAAGCCCTTTCGGGGCGCATCTGACGAAGTTGTGGCGATCATGACCGGCTGGACCTCGCGGAGCATCACGCATGGCTGTGCCCCGGGATCGAGTGTGAGGCGCCCTGGGTGAGGTGAGGCGGCAGGATGGGCTGATGTCGCCGACCTACCGCCACCGGGTGCGCTACCAGGTCGCCGCCCTGCGGAACGTCATGGTCCCGGACTACGACAGTTGACGAGCTCGGACGGCCGGAGATCGGCGTTCGGAAGTGCCACATGGCAGGCGAGACGCTTCTGTGGTCCGAAGGCGGACGATCATGCCGCTAGATCTGGGACGATATTGTAAACAGATATTGGACGATTCTGTAAGTATGAGATCCTCTTGCTATGGTTGTCGCGATCGGGCACGTCAAACGCCGGGCTGAGTCGTTCGTTGCAGAACTTCTCGACGACGAGCCTGCCGTCCTGCTCGAAGGTCCTCGTGGCTCAGGCAAGTCGACCCTGTTGAGGTCGATCGCCCGAGATCGCGGTGCGGTCGTCGTCGACCTCGACGACGACGACGTCCTGCGGCTCGTTCGAGAGGACCCCGGTGCGGCGTTGGCGGCCCAGAGTCTTGTGGCCGTCGACGAGTTCCATCGCGCTCCTGAGGTTCTGTCGGTGGTCAAGCGAGTCGTCGATCGAGAGGGGGGTGCCGGTCGTTTCCTGCTCGCCGGGTCTGTCAGCTCGCACCTGTTGCCGGCAGGTACCGAGACCCTCACAGGGCGCGCCCACCGACTTCCTCTCATGCCGCTATCGGCTGCAGAGGTGTTCGAGGCGACAACCGACTGGCTGGCTGAGCTGCTCGGTCAGGGTGAGCCCGGCCCCTTCCGAACGAGGCTGAGTCGCCAGGACGTGTTCGATGTCGTGGTCGCAGGTGGCTACCCTTCGGCCCTCCGGCGAGCAACACCGGCGCTTCGGGCCCGGTGGTTCTCCAGCTACCTGGCAACCGTGGCCGATCGCGATGTGCCCGCGCTGATCGACGTCCGTCATCCCGGTGCTCTCTCGAAGCTCTACCGGCTCGTGGCGCAACAGACGTCGGCGACTGCCGCCAATACCGAGCTCGCGCGCGTGCTCGAGGTCTCGCAGCCGACCCTTGCTTCCTACCGGCGCCTGCTCGAACGGCTCTATCTGACCACCGAACTGCCCGGCTGGACGGTCGGCATCTCGGCGAAGGCCGGCCACCGACCCAAGCTGCACGTGACCGACACGGGACTGGCGGCCGGTGCTCTCTCGCAGTCCGCCACGCGACTTGCGGCATCGACGACTGCCGGCCCGTTCCTCGAGTCGTTCGTTCTCAATGAGCTTGGGCGCCAAGCCGCGACGATCGATGAGCCGATCACGTTCGCCCACTTCCGGGACCGTTCGGGTGCCGAGGTCGACATCGTCGTCGAGCGCCCCGACGGCCGTGTGATCACCTTCGAGGTGAAGTCCGCGAGGTCGGTCCACGCCGGCGACGCCAAGGGGCTGGTGTTCCTGCGTGATCGCCTCGGCGATCGCTTCCAAGCCGGTGTCGTCTTTCACACTGGCCAGTTCGTCGTCAGTCTCGGCGACAGGATCTGGGCGGTTCCGGTCGCGGCGTTGTGGAACGGATCGACCGCTCCTGATGAGGTCGTCCCCGTGAACCAGGAGTAGGGCGGGTCGATGCGGCCTTCGGCCGCTGAGGCACTCCCGGCTCAGGAGGCAGGGCAGGATGGCGGGATGTCGTCGACCTACCGCCACCGGGTGAGGTACCACGAGACCGACCAGCAGGGATTCCTGTTCAACTCGCGCCACCTCGAGATCGCCGACGTGGCGATGACCGAGTTACTGCGCAGCCTGGGCTTCCCGTACGCCGACCTGGTCGCCGGCGGCACCGACGTCAGCGTCGTCCGGGCCGTCGTCGACTACCTGGCACCGGCACGGTTCGACGACGACCTCGACGTTGACACCAGCTGCGTGCGGGTCGGCTCGTCGAGCTTCGAGCTGGTCACGCTGGTGCGCCGTGGTGACCAGCTGCTCGCCCGGCTGCGGCTGACCTACGTGAACGTGGACGCCGAATCGGCGCGCTCGACACCGTTGCCCCACGAGGTCGCCGCGTCGCTGCGGGCCGTCCTGGTCCCGGACGACGACCGATGACCCGGCCCCGGACCGGCGGCGCCCCACCTGTCGCGAGGGGTCGCAGATGGCAGTTCCACTGGTCGCCGAACCGTCACCTGTGACTCGTCGCGAACCCTTGCCGAGCATGGTGCGAGGGATCATGCGGGCCGCTGGGTCGGCGCGGCCGGCACCGGGGATGTCGACGTCCTTTCTTGCGATCGACGGCTACGGCGGCGCCGGCAAGTCGACCCTCGCCGCCTTCCTGGTCGAGGAGCTCCGCGTACGGGGGTTGCGCGTCGACCTGGTGCACACCGACGACTTCGCGTCGGCTGACCAACCGCTGGACTGGTGGCCCCGGATGATCGAGCAGGTGCTCGAGCCCCTTGGTGTCGGCACCACAGCCAGGTACCAGCGGTACGACTGGGACGAGCAGGAGCTGGCCGAATGGCACACGGTCGAGCCGGGCGGCCTGGTGATCCTCGAAGGGGTGTCGTCGTCACGGTACGCCTTCCGGCCCCATCTGAGCATGGCCGTCTGGGTCGAGACCCCGGGCGACGAACGGCTCCGGCGCGGGCTCGAGCGGGACGGCGAGCAGGCGCTGGACCAGTGGCATCGGTGGATGGCCGAGGAAGTCGCGTGGGGTGAGGCTGAGCGTCCCTGGGAACGGGCCGACGTCGTCGTTCCGGGTGTCGGTTCCTCGTCCGGGAACGACTGACGCCGCCTGTGGGGGATCACGCCTCGAAGCGAGACTCCGCTGCCGCGAGCACCTGGTGAGCCCATCTGATGCAGCTCGCGGCGTCAGTCGCGCTGATGTCGGCGCTCTCATAGCCGGCCTGGGTCTTTCGGTCCAGCGCCCTTTTGAGCGCCGTTGCCACGGTGGCGTCGACCTGTTGGAGGAGATCGACAGCTGATGCGTGGTTCCCGTCGCTCGAACGTTCACCGAGCGCGTGGCATGTGATCGCGTCCGCTGCCGTGCGCCGCGCTGCCGCGCTGCACGTCGCACGGCTTGCGTGCTCCCTTGCCCCGGCTCATCGTTGACGACCCAGCAACGAGGCGGTGTCGCCGGCCAGTGCAATCCCGTCCACCCGGAGCTGCCCCACGAGCGGGTTCTTGGCCCGGACGAGCGTGCGCCACGACGATGGAGAGTGCTCGACGAGCTGCAGGTCGTTGTCGGTCCAGGAGTGGACGTCGAGTTGCACGCGCGACAGTCGCTCGTGAAGATCGCGTGACTCGAGGCCGTCGGCGACGATCAGCAGGTCGACGTCCGAGTCGCCGTCAGCATCACCGCGGGCCACGGATCCGAAGAGCCAGGCGCCGTGAAGATCGGGCCAGTCCGAGAGCCGCTCGCGCAGTCGTCGAATCAGTTCGCCTCTCAGTCCAGCCAGGAGGAGAACAGGCTCAGCCGCGAGGTGGTGTCGGTTCAGTGCGACCATTGACGATCGGCCGGCGACTGTCGTCGCTGACGAGCCCGGTCTTGATGAGCTCCTCGATGACGCTGCTGGCATTGCCGGGAGCGACGCCGGCAGCGGCAGCGAGCCGTCGCCGGGGGACAGGCTGTTCGAGCCGGGCCAGTGCTTGCAGCAATGCGCCGCGAACGGCGGGTGCAATGTCGCGAACCGGCGAACCCAGGTCCATGTGTCGATCCCAGCATCTTGATGCTCTGGAAGCAGATCATATGATCCGCTACCAGAGCATTCTCGGTGGCACGGTGGACCAACTGAAGCACGTCGGCGACAGATGTCGCACCGCCCTGGGTCTGCCCGCTCAATCCATCATGGTGAGACGTGTCGGTGCGTCGTCCTAGAGTTGCGGAACATTTCGCGGTCCGCCGACGACAGGAGCGCAGACATGGCCGAGGTAGTGCTGTTCCATCACGTGCAGGGGCTCACCGACGGGGTGAGGGCGTTCGCCGAGCAGTTCGGGCCGGCGGGCACACCGTGCACACCCCCGACCTGTTCGAGGGCGAGCTGCCGGCGTCCATCGACGACGGCATCGCGCTGGTCCGCCGCCTGGGCGAGGACGTGCTCGAGGATCGGACGGCGCGGGCGGTGGCCGACCTGCCCGAGGCCCTGGTCTACGCCGGGTTCTCGTTCGGTGCCGGTACGGCCCAGCGGCTCGCCCAGACCCGGCCCGGCGCCCGGGGCGCCCTGCTCTACGAGTCCTGCATCTCGATCACCGGTGAGTGGTCGTTCGGGCCCTGGCCGTCGGGAGTCCCGGTGCAGATCCACGGCAAGGACCAGGACCCCTTCTTCGCCCTCGAGGGCGACATCGACGCGGCCCGCGAGCTGGTCGCCACGGTCGGTCCCGACCTGGGTGAGCTCTTCGTCTACCCGGGCGAGCAGCACCTGTTCGCGGACAGCTCGCTCGCCTCCTACGACCCGGACGCCGCAGCACTGGTGGTTCAGCGCTCGACGGACTTCCTCGACCGCCTGGGCTGAGCCGTGCAGGTCGAGGAGATGCTCGAGGTTCTCGACCTGCTTTCGGCTCGTGGGGTCAGGAGCTGGGTGTGCGGGGGCTTCGGCGTCGCCGTCCTGGTGGGCCGGGTGACCCGGGAGCACCGCGACCTCGATCTGCTGCTCGACGCGGCAGATCTGGACGACGCCGTCGCGGCGCTGCAGGAGCGTGGCTACGCCGTCGAGACCGACTGGCTGCCGATCCGGGTCGAGCTCGGTCGGTGCCCCGGACTGCTGGGTCGACCTGCACCCGGTGGTCTTCGCCCCGGACGGCAGCGGCCGACAGGCCGGCCCGGACGGCACCTGGTACGACTACCCGCTCGGGACCTTCACGACGGCCACGCTGCAGGGGCGCGAGATCCCCTGCGTGTCATCGAGGCGCCAGCGCTGGGCGCACACCGGGTACCAGCTGCGCCCCGAGGACGACCACGACCTGGATGAGCTGAACCGAGGATGATCCGCACGCGCGCCGTCGCGATCGGTCGACCTGGCGGGCTCTGATGCCTAGGAGGGTGTCACAGCGTGAATCTCGACCAGGTCCTCGTAGCGGGGGCCCTCCCTTGACTCATACGGCAGTATGATGAGAGGTATGGGCGCGGACAGAGTGACGGTGTCGCTGCCCACTCGGGTCAGGCAGGCGGCGCAGCAGGTGGCCGAGGACGCCGGAGTGCCCTTCTCGAGCGTGGTGGCCAGTGCGCTCGAGGCGTGGTTGCGGGGACGGCTGGTCGACGTGTGGTTGGCCGAGCACGAGGCGGAGTTCGGCCCGTTCGACGAGACAGAGCTGCAGCGCATCGCCGCTGAGGCGGGGGTGACCTACCTGCCCCCCCCGCGCTCCAGGCCAGTCGCATGAGGTTGGTGCTCGATGCCGGGGCACTCGATCGCCATCGAGCGGGCGGATCGCCGGGTGGCAGCGCTGATCGCCCTTGGTCGGCGTGGAGGCGCCGAGCTCGTCACGATCGCTCCTGTCGTGGGTCAGGTCTGGCGGGACGGTGCCCGCCAGGTTCATCTGGCCCGGGCACTTCCCATGATCGACGTGATGCCGGTGGATCTCGGCTCTGCCCGGTCGCCGGCGAACTCATGGGCGAGACGGGCAGGGCGGACGTCGTCGACGCTCTGCTCGCCGCGGCTGTCCGCGCCGGCGACCAGGTCCTCACCAGCGATCCCGACAACATCGCCCAGCTGCTGCAGGCGCGCCAGGTCCCCGCTGTTGTCGTCCGGGTCTGACCACCGCTGACCGATCGGCGAGCCAGAACCCTCGGCGGCCCCGACAGTGTCCTGTTGCGGGCGAACAGTCTCGGTAGGCTCCTGAGGTGGACGTCGTTGCTGCCGATGCCGGACACTGGCCGCAGATCTGGCCGGTCTTCGCCGCGGTCGTCGAGGCCGGCCAGACCTACGCCTACCCGTGGCCGATCGCCCCCGAGGTGGCCCAGCAGCTGTGGCTCGAGCCGATGCCCGGCCACGCCGTCGTCGCGCTCGAGGACGGCGAGGTGCTCGGCACGGCCAAGATGGGGCCGAACCGACCGGGCCGCGGGGCCCACGTCGCCACCGCCAGCTTCATGGTCAGCCCCGCCGCGCAGGGCAAGGGAGTCGGCCGGGCGCTGGCCGAGCACGCCATCGACTGGGCGAGCACCCAGGGCTACCGAGGCATGCAGTTCAACGCCGTCGTCGAGACCAACACCGCGGCGGTGCACCTATGGCAGGCGCTCGGCTTCACCGTCGTCGGCACGGTCCCCGAGGCCTTCGACGACGCCGTCCACGGGCTGGTCGGGCTGCACGTGATGTACCGCCCGCTCAGGCAGGAGTGAGTCGCCTTCCCTGAGCCGTCAGCTGTCGGCGGGGCCGATCCGGGCGTGGATGTGCATGTCGTGCCACCCGTCCAGGTGACGCATCGAGCTGCGCCGCAGTCCCTCGACCTCGAACCCGGCAGCAAGGGCGACCCGGCACGAGGCCAGGTTGCCGACCGAGTGCATCAGCTGCAGCCGGTGCAGGCCCGAGGTCGTTCAGCACCCAGTCGCCCAAAGCCCGGACGGCGCCGGTGGCCACCCCGCGACGGCGGGCCGCAGGCAGCACCCAGTAGGAGATCTCGGCGATGCCGTCGTACAGGCTCACGAACGGCAGCCCGACCCGGCCCAGCACCTCACCGGCGGCGGCGTCGGTGACGGCCCACTGCGCGCCCGTCTCCGCCGTCCAGCCCTGGTTCCAGGACGCGATCAGCTCGGCCGCCTCGCGCTGGTCGAGCGAGCGCAGGTGCCAGCGCTGGACGTCGGGATCGCCGAAGGCCGCGACCACGTGCCCCGCGTCGTCCGGCGTCCATGGCCGCAGCACGATCGGACCTGCGGGGACGGTGTTCTGGGGCCCGGAGCTGAAGGTTCCCGGTGGACGGTGGGGGGCACCAGGCGGGTCATGGCGTCATGATGCCAGGGGGTCGCCCGGTGGAGGTGTCGCCCGGTGGAGGCGTCGCCCGGCGGAGGTGTCGCCCGGCGCACCTGTCGATCATGGGGACTTCGTCGCCCAGACGGCTGCTGGGCGGCGGTGCCATCGTGGGAGGAGGTCAGCTCTCAGATCTACCGACGGAGGAGATCGTCATGAGGCTGCCTCGTCCCATTCTTGCGCTCGTTCTCGGCCTGGTCCTGGCGGCACCTGCCGCAGTGGCGACCAGCAGCTCGGCGACAGCGACGCACGTTCCCACGCTGGTGGCCGTCCGCGCCGCCCACAACGGCAGCTACGACCGGGTCGTCTTCGAGTTCACCGGCCGGCTGCCGACGCCCGGACGGTCGGCTACGTCACCAGGCTGACCGCCGACGCCGTCCGGCCTGCCGGTCGCCGATCGCCGGTCGCGCGATTCCTGTCGGTGACCATGTTCCCGACCAACGCTCCACGCCAGGCTCGGCACCTCGACCCGCCGGCTCCGGTCGCCTACGCGCTGCCGAACGTCATGACGGTGGTGCGCACCGGTGACTTCGAGGGCGTGACCAGCTACGGCATCGGGCTGGCCAGCAAGCAGCCCTACCGCGTCTTCACGTCTGACCAACCCGTACCGCCTGGTGATCGACATCAAGGCGGCGTTCCCGACCGTCCAGAAGCGGGTCTACTTCTTCAACCAGCCCCGGTTCGTCGCCAACACCCCGCCGTTCTTCACCTCGGTGCTTCGCCCGGTGCTGCCGATGACCCCGGCGACCGGGCTGATGGACCGGATCTTCGCCGGCCCGACCCCGCGCGAGTACGCGGCCGGGCTGCGTTCGGTGACCTCGAACGCAACGGGTTTCACCAGGTTGAGCGTGGTCTCGACCATCGCGCGGGTGCAGCTCACCGGTGCCTGCAGCAGCAACGGCTCGACCGTCACCATCGCCGGTGAGATCATGCCGACGCTGCGTCAGCTGTCGACGGTCGACCACGTCAAGATCTACGACACCACGGGCCACACCGAACGGCCCTACGGCCACAGCGACTCGATCCCGTTCTGCCTCGAGCCGTAACCCTCGAGCAGCGGACCGACGCTCGTCAGGGCCGGCGCAGCAGGCCGGGCCCACCCAGTGGTCCGGTCTGGCTCAGGGCCGATCGCAGCGCCGGTTCGAAGGTCGGCTGCTGGAACCCGAAACCGTGTTCCAGCAGCCGTTTCGGCGCTGCTCGCCGTCCGGTCAGGGCCAGGCTCGCGCTGCTGCCCAGCAGTGGAGCCCCCAGGCGCACCAGCAGGTCCGGGCTCGGCAGCCCGAACGGTGCGGCCAGCAGTCGACGGTAGGTCGCCATCATCTCGGCATTGGTCACCGGGTTCGGTGAGGCCGCGTGGTAGGTGCCGGCCATGCTCTCGTCGTCGAGGGCTGCCAGCATCACTCGCACCAGGTCGTCCAGTCCCACCCACGACACCCACTGCCGGCCGGTGCCGATGGTGCCGCCCAGCCCGAGGCGGGTCAGGCGGGCCAGCTGGGTGGTGGCCGGGTCGTCGCGGCCGCCGATGGCGATGCCCATGCGCAGCAGCACCTTTCGCCCCACGTCCCGGGTTGCCAGATCGAAGGCGTGCTCCCAGGCCAGGCAGACCGTCACCATCTCGCGGGGGCCGATGCCGGACGGCGGGCTGGACTCGTCGAGCACGGCGTCACCGGTGTCCCCGAAGATCGCCAGCGACGACGCCTGCAGCCACACCCGGGGCGGGTCGGGCAGCCTGGCGTCCGGGCGTCCCACACGACCGAGCGCGAGCCCGGTACCACCGGCCGGCGGGTTCGGCACAGCGCCACCACGTCGTCGCCGCGGGCCACCAGCCGGGCTGCCAGGGCCTGACCGAGGAACCCGGTCCCGCCCGGGATCACGATCCGTCTCACCGGCCGCTCACCAACGGGTCACCGTCGCCGGGGAGTGCTGCACGATCCGTTCGTGGGGCGGGGGAGCGAACACCGACTGGACGGCGACCCGGCCGGGTCCGGTGACCTTGACCCAGGCGGTGCGCAGCTCGAAGGACCGCCACGACGAGACCCCTTGGCCGAGGGGGTACTCCAGGTGCAGGTGGCTGGTGACGGTGACGTCGCTGTAGAGCAGCGCACTGGGCTGAACCAGGATCGTCTCGCCCGCGGCCAGGTCGCGCAGGAAGACGTTGCCGGGAGCGTGCAGCACCAGCAGGCCCGGACCGTCCTGGGCGGTGAACAGGTCGCCGAACTGGCCCATCGGGTAGTGGGTCTCGCGCTCGTCGCCGCTGCCGGTGACGAACCACACCCCGGTCTGCTGCCAGGTGTAGCCGACGTTGCCCGACGCCGTCAGGAACCGGTGCTCCCGCACCCACAGCGTCTGCCCCGGCTGCAGCGGCAGGACCACGACCTCACCGGCGTGGTTGTCGGACAACGCGACCCGTCCCGGACCGTGCGCCGCCAGCATCATCAGCGGCATCCCCGCCAGCATCCGGTTCCACGCCCCGGCCAGGGGCAGGTTGTCGAGCCGGGTGGTGGGTTCGGTCCAGAGCAGGCTGTGGTGCGAGAAGTAGACGTGGTCGCCCTCGGCCAGCGAGACGTCGACCACCGGAACCCGGGTGCCCTCGACCTGCACCACGGAACGGCCGAACTGCAGTCGGGCCATGTCGCGGATCGCCGGCTGCTCGACCCAGCCCGAGCGGCTGACCGCCGTCCGGACGTCGAGCGGTGCCCCGCACTGCGGGCAGGTCGGGGCGGCCCCCGCGACCTGACGGCGGCAGAAGCGGCAGCGTGAGGGTGCCGGTGGTGGCGTCGGGCTCGGCGTCGCTCACGGGTCACTCGGCCAGGTGGTGCACGTACATCGACTGGATGCCGACCCGGCCGGGCCCGGTCATCTCGGCCAGGAACATGCCGCGCCGGAACAGCCCGGTCTTGATGGGCATCTGGCGGGCCTGCATGCTCACCGAGGCGTCCTTGTAGAGGAACGCGCCGGGCTCGACCAGGATCTGCTCGCCCGGCCCGAGGCGGCGCTCGAAGACGTCACCGTTGCCGTGCAGCAGCACCAGGCCCGGTGCGCCCTGGGTGACGAAGTGGTCGAGGTACATGCCGTTGCCGCCGTGCAGGATGTTGGCCAGCCCCTTGATCCGCACGAAGTCGTAGTCGACGGTGTGCGTCGCCGCCAGGAACGCGTGCTCCCGGCAGTCGATCTCGTGCCCGGGGTGCAGCGGCAGCACCACCAGCTCGCCGGGCGCATCGCGTGAGAACGCCACCCGGCCGGGCCCGTGCGCCATCGACAGCACGAACGGCATGCCTGCCGAGCATCCGCGAGAACCCGCCGCCGGTGGGCATCACCGACAACGGGGTGCCCTCGTCCTTCCAGAGCATGACGTGGTGCTCGAAGTAGACGGCATCGCCCTGGCCCAGCGACAGCTCGGCCACCGGCACCAGCTCGCCCTCCACCTGGCAGGTCGAGCCGAGAATGCGAACTCGGTCATGTCGCGCAGCCGTGGTGCCTCGCGCCAGCCGGAGTCGCTGACCAGGTTGCGCACGTCCAGGGGGGCGCCGCAGGTCACGCACGACCGGGTACCGGGATCGTTCTGCACCTGGCACCACTGGCATTCGATGCGCTCCACGCCCCGATCATGGCACCATCGGCTCGACCGGTCGCCGGATCGGTGGAGCCGACGTGCAGGGGGTTGTGACATGTGGCGCGTGCTGCCGGTGTTCCTCGAGCTCGGCCTGCTGGTCTACTGCCTGATCGACTGCATCCAGACCCCGGACGGCGCTCATCGCCACCTGTCCAAGGGCATCTGGATCCTGCTGATCCTGTTCTTCCCGATCGTCGGCGGCATCGCCTGGCTGGTGGCCGGTCGGCCGGCGCGCAGCCCCTACGGGCGCGGCGAGTACGTGAGCGGCTACCCCGAGTACCAGCGGGGTCAGGTGCGCCCCACCGCGCCGGACGACGACCCCGACTTCCTGCGACAGCTGCGACAGGTCGACTCCGAGCACGAGAGCACCCTCAAGGACTGGGAGGCCGACCTGCGGCGGCGCGAGGCCGAGCTCGAGCGGCGCGACCGGCCAGCCGACGAGCCGCCCGCCCCCGCCTGAGGCAGACCCTTCTTCTGCGACCTACTGCTGCGACTTACTGCTGCGAGCTACTGCTGCGAGCTACTGCTGCGCCGGATGCTGGCGGGTGCACAGGCAGAGCTCGTTGCCCTCGGCGTCGGCCAGCACCCACCACGACGGGGCCGCGGCGTCGCTGACCAGTCGCCCCCCGGCGGCCAGGACGGCAGCGATCCGAGCCGGCGCCTCGTCGTCCGGCACGTAGACGTCGAGGTGGAAGCGGCCGCGCTCCCGGCGGGCCGGGTCCATCACCTGGAACCACAGCACCGGGCCGCGCCCGGCCGGGTCGTGCAGCTCGTGGCCGCCCTCGGCGGTGCCACTCTCGCCGCCGCTCGTGTTGCCGCCGCCATCCCGGTAGCCCAGCCCGGCACGCCAGAAGTCCACGACGGCCGCGGGGTCCGCGACGTCGAGGCAGATCTCGAGCCGTTCGGGGGCCGGCTGCGTCGTCGCGCCCACCAGCACCCCGGACTCCAGGATGCGGTGCGCCAGCTCGACGTCGAGCTGGGTCAGGCCACCCTCGGAATGGGTCGAGACGGTGAAAGTGACGTCGCGCCAACGCAGGTCGACGTCCGGGTGGTGGTCCATCTGCTCGGCGTCCTCGGCGACCAGGGCGACCAGGCGCACCGCCTCGGTGAAGGACGGCGCCCGCAGCCGCACCTCGAGGGTGCCGGCCCGACCCAGGTGCGCCCCGGGCAGGTCGGCGAGTTGGCGGCGTACCTCTTCGGGCGAGAGCAGGCGGGGGCGCGGTCGCGACATCACCCCACTGTGGCAGGCTGCCCCGCGTGACGACACCCGGTGGACTGGTCGTGGGGGCGGCCATCGTGGACGACCCGCACAACCCCCACCACCTGCTCTCGGCACGGCGCACCGAGCCGCCGCACCTGGCCGGCGGCTGGGAGCTGCCCGGCGGCAAGGTCGAGCCCGACGAGGACCCCGTGGCGGCGATCCACCGCGAGATCGCCGAGGAGCTCGGGGTGCAGATCGCGCTCGCCGACGAGCTGGTCAACCCCGACTCCGGCGACGGCACCTGGCCGATGTCCGACAAGTACCGGATGCGGGTGTGGCTGGCGACCGTGGTCGCAGGGGTGCCGGCGCCGATCGAGGACCACGACGCCGTCGCCTGGCTGCCGCCGCACGAGTGGTTCGACGTGCCCTGGCTGGCCGCCGACGTGCCGATCGTGCGGGCCGTGCTGGCCCGCCGCAGCAGGGACGCTGCCGAACGCCCCTAGGAAGCGCCGCAGGAATGGCCCGTAGGATGGGACCCGACCCGGACCCCCCGAGGCCCATCCCCCCTTTCGGAACGAGTGCTCCCGCATGCCCACGCGTACCCGTGACGACATCCGCAACGTCGCGATCGTCGCCCACGTCGACCACGGCAAGACCACCCTGGTCGACGCCATGCTGCGACAGTCCGGGGCGTTCGGCGCCCACCAGCACACCGAGGACCGGGTGATGGACTCCGGCGACCTGGAGCGTGAGAAGGGCATCACGATCCTGGCCAAGAACACGGCCGTGACCTGGAAGGGCAAGGGCGCACCGGACGGCGGGCTCACCTTCAACATCATCGACACCCCCGGCCACGCCGACTTCGGCGGCGAGGTGGAGCGCGGCCTGTCGATGGTCGACGGCATCTGCCTGCTGGTCGACGCCAGCGAGGGCCCGCTGCCGCAGACCCGGTTCGTGCTGCGCAAGGCGCTGCAGGCGCACCTGCCGGTGATCCTGGTGGTCAACAAGGTCGACCGGCCGGACGCCCGGATCGCCGAGGTCGTCGACGAGACCTACGAGCTGTTCATGGACCTGCTGGACGGCACCGGGCTCGACCCGGACGCCGCGCTCGACTTCCCGATCGTGTACGCCTCGGCCCGCGCGGGCCGGGCCAGCCTGAACCGCCCCGCCGACGGCAGCCAGCCCGACAGCGACGACCTCGAGCCGCTGTTCGAGACGATCCTGTCGCGCCGTCCCGGCGCCGTCCTACGACGACGAGGCGCCGCTGCAGGCGCCACGTCACCAACCTCGACGCCTCGCCGTTCCTCGGCCGGCTCGCGCTGTGCCGGGTGCGCACGGGCACGATCCGCAAGGGCCAGCAGGCGGCCTGGTGCCGCCGCGACGGGTCGATCACCCGGGTCAAGGTCACCGAGCTGCTGATCACCGAGGCGCTGGACCGGGTCTCGGCCACCGAGGCCGGCCCGGGCGACATCATCGCCGTCGCCGGCATCGCCGACATCACGATCGGCGAGACCCTGGCCGACCCCGACGACCCCCGGCCGCTGCCGCTGATCACGGTCGACGAGCCCGCGATCTCGATGACGATCGGCGCCAACACCTCGCCGCTGGCCGGGCGCGCCAAGGGCACCAAGGTCACCGCCCGGCTGGTCAAGGACCGGCTCGACCGCGAGCTGGTCGGCAACGTGTCGATCAAGGTGCTGCCGACCGAGCGTCCCGACACCTGGGAGGTGCAGGGCCGCGGCGAGCTGGCGCTGGCGATCCTGGTCGAGACGATGCGCCGCGAGGGCTTCGAGCTGACCGTCGGCAAGCCGCAGGTGGTCACCCGGCAGGTCGACGGCAAGGTGCACGAGCCGTTCGAGCAGCTGACCATCGACTGCCCCGAGGAGTACCTCGGCGCCGTGACCCAGCTGCTCGCCGTCCGCAAGGGCCGGATGGAGCAGATGACCAACCACGGCAGCGGGTGGGTGCGGATGGAGTTCATGGTGCCCTCCCGCGGGCCTGATCGGCTTCCGCACCGACTTCCTCACCGAGACCCGCGGCACCGGCATCGCCCACCACGTCTTCGAGGGCTACCAGCCCTGGGTGGGCGAGCTGCGCACCCGGCCCACCGGCTCGCTGGTGGCCGACCGGGCCGGCGCCGCCACCTCGTTCGCGATCGCCAACCTGCAGGAGCGCGGCTCGCTGTTCGTCGAGCCGACCGTCGAGGTCTACGAGGGCATGATCGTCGGCGAGAACAGCCGCGCCGACGACATGGACGTCAACATCACCAAGGAGAAGAAGCTGACGAACATGCGGTCCTCGACCGCCGACGACTTCGAGCGCCTGGTGCCGGCCCGCAAGCTCAGCCTCGAGCAGTGCCTGGAGTTCTGCCGGGACGACGAGTGCGTCGAGGTCACCCCGACCGCGGTGCGCATCCGCAAGGTCGAGCTGAACGCGGTCGACCGCGAGAAGGTGCGGGCGCGCAACCGCCGCGACTGAGGTCGACGAGGGCCTGCGGCGGTGCTCTCCTCGGCGTGTTGTTCAAATCGTTACGGTCCGGACACTGCGGTGCGCTGTTACGAAGTTGTGACAGTTATGTGTCAGTGAAGAGCGACGGCTCGCCGTGATATGATCTCATATCGGACATTGACAGGGCATTCTGCTACCTTGTAGCGGATGGCAACGTGGTCGTCGGCGATAACCGGTTGCGCGGCGCAGCGGCAGGCCGTAGAGATCCGGCCGGGTGGGGGCTCGGGTGGAGCGGGTGTCGTGGGCTAATGTGCGATTCCAGGCCGCCACCCCGGCGGAGTTTGTTGCAAGTTGCACGTCCAGCAGGAATGTTGTCGCCAGCAGTGCAAGGACGACGGAGGTGTGCCGGTGAGGCTCTGCCCGACGGTGGGTCTCGGGTCGGCCTCTGCGGTCGAAGGGGGTGCGCAGGCATGACGTTGCTGGCTGGTGGTGAGCCCCTCGCCGCGGATACTGCTGCGGCGGTCGACGGTGCGGTGGCGGTCAAGGGCCGCACCCCGTGGGAGATCGTCAAGCTGCGGCTCAAGCGTGACAAGGTCACGATGGTGGCCTTCGCCGCGACCATCTTCTTCATCGTCGTCGCAGTTTCGTCACCGGTGCTGGTCGCCACGCCACCTGCTCGACCCGCAGACCCCGCACGACAAGCTGCTGGACCCCAACAACTACTCGCTGCCCTTCGGCACCCTCGGCGGCATCAGTGCCTCGCACTGGTTGGGCGTCGAGCCCGGCACCGGGCGCGACGTGTTCTCGCGGATCGTGGCCGGTACCACCACCTCGCTGCTGGTGGCGACACTGGCGACGGCATTCTCGGTGATCGTCGGCACGGTGCTGGGCATCGTCGCGGGCTATGCCCGGGGTCGGGTCGACTGGTTCATCGGCCGGTTCCTGGACCTGGTGCTGTCGTTCCCGCAGACCCTGATGCTGCTCGTCGCTGGGGCCGGTGCTCACCGGCCGGATCGCCCACATCTACGGCGTGGCCGACTCGGACAACACGGCGAAGATCACCTTCATGGTGATCGTGCTGGGGTTCTTCGGCTTCCCGTTCTTCGCCCGCATCATCCGCGGCCAGGTGATGACCCTGCGCGAGCGTGAGTTCATCGAGGCGGCCAAGTCCCTCGGCGCCCGGCCGGGGCGGCATCTACTTCAAGGAGCTGCTGCCCCACCTGTGGGCGCCGATCCTGGTCTACACGACCCTGGTGCTGCCCCAGAACATCGCGGCCGAGGCCGCGCTGGGCTTCCTGGGCGTAGGGATCACCCCGCCGACCGCCTCGCTGGGCGCCATGCTCAACGACTCCGTGAGCTACGCCCAGACCGACACCGCCTACTTCGCCTTCCCCGGCGTGGTGGTCTTCCTCATGGTGCTGTCCTTCAACCTGCTGGGCGACGGGCTGCGCGACGCGCTCGACCCCAAGGCGGGCCGGTCATGAGCACGGCCGACCGTGCACGACACTGCCGGACTCCGACCCGGAGCCGGCCACGAGCAGCTCGCAGCGACCGCTGCGAGATGGGCCGCCGCGTGCCGCGCGGTTGGCGGCGCACACAAGGAGAAAGCATGATGCGCACGAAGAAGGGGGCGGCGATCGGGATCGCCCTCGGTGCGGTGGTGTCGCTTGCGGCCACTGCCTGCAGCAGTAGCAGTTCGTCGTCCAGCGCCGGCGGCGCGTCCAGCGCCGGCAGCGAGTCGGCGCCCGCGGCCGGGCGGCAGCAAGGGCGGCACGCTGCACTTCCAGGTGCTCGGCCCGCAGGACCACTGGGACCCGCAGCGCACCTACGTCGGCGCCGACATCGAGTTCGCCAGCCGGGTGTTCGCCCGCACCCTGACCACCTACAGCGCCGGCGCGACCGCCAAGCTGGTGCCCGACCTCGCCACCGACCTGGGCACCATGACCGACGCCGGCAAGACCTGGAAGTTCACCCTGCGCGACGGGGTGAAGTGGGAGGACGGCAAGGACATCGCGTGCGAGGACGTCAAGTACGGCGTCTCGCGCACCTACGCCCAGGACGTCATCACCGGTGGGCCGAACTACACCATCACCTTCCTCGACATCCCCACCAAGAAGAACGCCAAGGGCGACACCGTCCCGGCGTACGAGGGGCCCTACACCAAGGTCGGTCAGGACCTGTTCGACAAGGCCGTGACGTGCGAGGGCAAGACCATCACCTTCCACTTCAAGACGCGCGTGGACCGACTTCAACGTCGCCAACGCGGCGCTGCTGGCCTGGGCACCGTTCCGGGCCGACAAGGACCAGGGCGACAAGTCCGACCTGGCGATCTTCTCGTCCGGCCCCTACAAGCTCGAAGGCGTCTTCGACCGCGACAAGGGCGGCAAGTTCGTCCGCAACACCAGCTGGGACCCGGCCACGGACGAGATCCGCAAGGCCAACCCGGACGTCATCTCAGTACGAACTCGGCATCCAGACCGAGACCACGTACCAGCGGCTGATCGCCGACTCGGGCGAGGACAAGTTCATGGTCGCCGAGGCTCAGGCCGCGGCGTCGACCCTGCCGCTGATCGCGGGCAACGCCAAGGCCAAGGAGCGCTCGGTCAACGTGGCCGCGCCGTACGTCGACTACATCCAGCCGAACGTCAAGAGCAAGGTGTTCTCGAACCCCAAGGCTCGTGAGGCGTTCGCCATGGCGACCAGCCGGGACGCCTACATCACCGCCCACGGTGGCGCGCAGGCGATGATCCCGACGTACGCCATGTGCAACAAGACGCTGCCGTGCTACAAGGACTTCAACCCGTTCGGTGCGCCCACCGCGGGCGACCCGGCCGCGGCCAAGAAGATCCTCACCGACGCCGGGATCGCGACCCCGGTCAACATCACCGTCGTCTACCGCTCGAACCCGACGCGTGACAAGGCCCTGTCGGCCATGAAGGCGACCTGGGACCAGGGTGGCTTCAACGTCACGCTGGAGCCGTTGACCACCAAGTACTACTCGACGATCCAGAGCGCTGCCTACGCCACCAAGGATGCCTTCTGGGCGGGCTGGGCGCAGGACTGGCCCTCGGGCTCGACGGTCCTGCCGCCGCTGTTCGACAGCCGGCCGAACATCACCGCCGCCGGTTCGGGTCAGGACTACGGCTACTTCCAGGACGACGCCGTCAACAAGAAGATCGACGAGACCTACGCGATCGCCGACCCCGCAGCCCGTGAGAAGGCCTGGGGCGACATCGACGAGACGATCTCGAAGGCCGGCGCCGTCATCCCGCTGGTGAACCAGAAGTTCACCTTCATGTACGGCTCGGGCGTCAAGAACTACGAGACCAACCCGCAGATCGGCGGCTACGTCGACCTGGCGAACATCGCCGTCAAGTAACACCGCACGACCAGTAGTACCGCACGAGGCAGTACCGCACGAAGGGCAGTACCGCACGAAGGGCAGTACCGCACCACCAGCAGTACGCCGGGTGCTGCCCGTCCTCCTCGGAGGGCGGGCAGCACGTCGGTGACCGGGCCGGACCAGGCAACGCGGAAGCAGGTGAGAGATGTTCTTCTACATCGTTCGAAGGCTCATCTCGGTCGTCGTCATGCTGTTCATCATCAGCATCGCCACGTTCCTGCTCTTCTTCGCCGCTCCCCAGGACCCCGCCCGGTCTGACCTGCGGCAAGACCTGCACCCCGGCCACCATCGAGGCCAACCGCAAGGCGCTCGGCTACGACAAGCCGCTGGTGGTGCAGTACGGCAAGTTCGTGCAGGGCCTCTACCAGGACCGGCTCTACCCCGACGACCCGGTGCTGCAGAAGGCGGCACCCGAGCTGGTGACCGTGTGCGACGCCCCGTGCCTCGGGTACTCGGTCACCGCCCACCGGCCGGTACGCGACATCATCGTCGACGTGCTGCCGATCTCGGCGTCCATCGCGCTGGCGGCCTTCGTGGCCTGGATCGTGATCGGCGTCTCGTCCGGCATCGTGGCGGCGCTGTTCCGCGGCAAGTTCCTCGACCGGCTGCTGGTCGGACTGTCCCTGGTCGGGTTCTCGTTGCCCACGTTCTTCATCGGCGTGCTGCTCCTGGTGTTCGTGGCCATCAAATGGGGGTGGGTCGACATCCCCACCTACGTCTCGTTCACGGACAGCCCGGTCGACTGGGCCAAGGGCCTGGTGCTGCCGGCCGCCACCCTCGCCTGCGTCTACGCCGCCTCCTACGTGCGGCTCACCCGCGCCTACATGCTCGAGACGATGGCCGAGGACTACATCCGCACCGCGCGCGCGAAGGGTGTGCGCGAGTGGAAGGTCATCATGCGTCACGGCCTGCGCGCGGCGCTCACCCCGATCGTCACCGCCGCCGGGCTCGACCTGGGCGGCCTGCTCGGCGGGGCCGTCATCACCGAGCAGGTCTTCACGTTCCAGGGCCTCGGGTACACGGCGGTGCGGGCCATCACCGAGACCGACCTGCCGGTCACGGTGGGCATCGTCATCGTCGCCAGCGCCTTCGTCGTCGTCGCCAACCTCGTCGTCGACGTGCTCTACGGCTTCATCGACCCGCGCGTGCGACTGAGCTGAAGGGGCTGACCCGTGGCCTTTCTCGAGGTGCGTGACCTCAAGGTGCACTTCCCGACCGACGACGGCCTGGTCAAGGCGGTCGACGGGCTGAGCTTCAGCCTGGAGCCCGGCCGGACCATCGGCATCGTCGGTGAGTCCGGGTCGGGCAAGTCGGTGACCAGCCAGGGCATCCTCGGGCTGCACCGGCGCACCAGTGCCGTCGCCTCCGGCCAGATCATGCTGGACGGCGAGGACCTGATGACCGCCTCGAACGAGCGCCTGCGCCAGCTGCGCGGCGACAAGATGGCGATGATCTTCCAGGACCCGTTGTCGGCGCTGCACCCCTACTACACGATCGGCGCCCAGATCGTCGAGGGGATCCGGGTGCACCACCCCGAGATCTCGAAGTCGGCGGCCAAGGCCCGCGCGATCGAGATGCTCGGCGTGGTGGGAATCCCCAACCCCCGTCAGCGGGTCGACCAGTACCCGCACGAGTTCTCGGGCGGCATGCGCCAACGCGCGATGATCGCCATGGCGCTGTCGAACGACCCGTCGCTGCTGATCGCCGACGAGCCCACCACGGCCCTCGACGTGACCGTGCAGGCCCAGATCCTCGACCTGATGCGCAAGCTGCAGCAGGACTTCAAGTCCGCCATCATCATGATCACCCACGACCTGGGGGTGGTCGCCGACATGGCCGACGAGATCCTGGTGATGTACGGCGGCAAGGCGGTCGAGCACGGCAGCGTCGGCGAGGTCTTCAGCACGCCGCAGCACCCGTACACCTGGGGCCTGCTCACCTCGATGCCCCGCCTGGACCGGGTGCGTCAGGCCCGGCTCAACCCGGTACCCGGCAACCCGCCGTCCCTGATCAACCTGCCGCGCGGCTGTGCCTTCCACCCGCGGTGCCGGTACACCGCCGAGGTGGCCGACGGTGGCTGCAGCTCGGTCGTGCCCGGGCTCGACGAGGTCAGCGGCGAGCACCTGGCCCGCTGCCACATCGCCGCCCCCCGCCGGACCGAGATCTTCATCAAGGACATCAGACCGCGACTGCGGGGAGAGGAGCCCTCGTGACCGTCACCGAGCCCGTCGCCACTCCCGCCGCAGCCTCCGGCGCCCCGCTGCTGCGGGTGACCGGCCTGACCAAGCACTTCCCGCAGTTCCGGCAGACCCTGATCAAGCGGGCGACCAACCCGGTCCGGGCGGTCGACGGCATCTCGTTCGACCTGCAGCGTGGTCAGACCCTGGGGCTGGTGGGGGAGTCGGGCTGCGGCAAGTCGACCGCCGGGCGCACCCTGCTGCGGCTGCTCGAGCCGACCGCCGGCACCATCGAGTTCGAGGGGCGCGACGTCACCCACGCCCACGGCGACGAGCTGAAGAAGCTGCGTCGCGAGATGCAGATGATCTTCCAGGACCCGTACGGGTCGCTCAACCCGCGGCAGACGATCGGCTCGATCATCGCGGCGCCGTTCGAGATCCAGGGCATCACCCCCGAGGGCGGTCGCCGCTCCGCGGTGCAGGCGCTGATGGAGCGGGTCGGGCTGAACCCCGAGCACTACAACCGCTACCCCCACGAGTTCTCGGGCGGCCAGCGGCAGCGCATCGGGGTGGCCCGGGCGATCGCGTTGCGGCCCAAGCTGATCGTGTGCGACGAGCCGGTCTCGGCCCTCGACGTGTCGATCCAGGCGCAGGTGGTCAACCTGCTCGAGGACATCCAGTCCGAGCAGCAGCCTGTCGTACGTGTTCATCGCCCACGACCTGTCCGTGGTGCGGCACATCTCGGACCGGGTCGCGGTGATGTACCTCGGCAAGATCATGGAGGAGGCCGACCGCGACGACCTCTACGAGCGGCCGCGTCACCCGTACACCAAGGCGCTGCTGTCGGCGGTGCCGGTGCCCGACCCGGAGCGCCGCAAGAAGGTCACCCGGATCCTGCTCAACGGCGACCTGCCGTCGCCGGCGAACCCGCCGTCCGGCTGCGTCTTCCGCACCCGGTGCTGGAAGGCCGAGGACCGTTGCGCCAGTGAGGTTCCGGTGCTCACCGAGCTGGCGCCGGGGCATCGGGTGGCCTGCCACTTCCCGGAGCCGGAGCCCGCACCGCTCAGCTTCACCGCCCCTGTCGCCCCCTCGGACGAGACGCCGGCGTGAGCCCTGCGTCCCGGTCGGACGTTCCGTCGAGGCGACTGCTGCTGGTGCACGCCCACCCGGACGACGAGACCATCAACAACGGCGTCACGATGGCCCGCTACGTCTCCGAGGGCGCCCAGGTCACCCTGGTCACCTGCACCCGTGGTGAGCAGGGCGAGGTGATCCCGCCCGAGCTGGCCCACCTGGCGGCCGACCGCGACGACACCCTGGGCAGCCACCGGGTCGGCGAGCTGGCGGCCGCCATGAAGGAGCTCGGCGTCACCGACCACCGCTTCCTCGGTGAGGGCGCCGTGCGGGCCGACGGCACCCTGCCTCGCCTACCGCGACTCGGGCATGACCTACGGCGCGGACGGCGTCATCACGCTGCCCGACGATGCCCGCCCGGACGCGTTCGCCCGTGCCGACCTCGACGAGCCGGCGGCCTGGCTGGCCGAGGTGATCGGGCAGCTGCGGCCGCAGGTGGTCGTCACCTACGAGCCGGGCGGTGGTTACGGCCATCCCGACCACGTGCAGGCCTATCGCGTCACGATGCGGGCGCTCGAGCTGGCTGCGGCCCGGGCCGCAGCCGGCGAGCCCGGTGGCTGGCAGGTGAGCAAGCTCTACTGGTGCGCGATCCCGGAGGGCCTGGTGCGCCGGATGGCGGCCGCGCTGGCGGACGAGCCGGAGCATCCGTTCGCGCGGTGGGCCGAGGGGGTCATGCCCAGCATGGTGATGGCCGACGAGCTGGTGACCACCAGCGTCGACGGCAGCGCCTACCTGGACCGCAAGACCGCGGCGCTGCGGGCCCACGCCACCCAGATCAACGTCGACGGGCCGTTCTTCGCGCTCAGCAACGGCATCGACCAGCCCCTGGCGGCCCGCGAGTTCTACCGGCTCGCCCAGGGTACGGCGGCCGGGGAGCGCGACGGTGACGGTCGCGAGACCGACCTCTTCGCCGGCTGCACCGACTGACTCTGCACCGACTGACTCTGCGTCACGGCGCAGTGTGCTCCGAACGGGTGGTCGCCGCCCGGGCGATCGGATGACGTGATCACCGCAGGGTAGTCGTCGACCGGTGTCGCCGGTCATGGTCGTCACAGGCAGTCATCACGACTGTCGTCCCCGACGCCCAGGGAGCACCCTCCATGACTGAGCCCCACGCCAGCACCGACGTCGAGCGGCTGCGGGAGCGCCGCCGGCTGCTGCGGGTCGCCGCGTGGGCCTCGTCGTCCTGGGCGTCGCGATGTGGTCGACGGTGCGGATGCGCGCCGGGCTGCCGCTGGTGTCGCTGCCCGAGCTCGACCCCCTGTACGTGATGCCGGCCGTCTTCTTCGCCCTGATGACGCTGGTCGCCGTCGTCCCGATGGTGGTCTCGGGTCGCTCGCCGCACACCGTGGTCCGCCCCGAGGACATCGCGCTGGGCTTCGACGACGTGGTCGGGATCGGCCCGGTGCGCGACGAGGTGCGGCGCACCCTGGACGTCTTCCTGTCCGGGCGCCCGTTCCGCGACGAGATGGGCGGCACGCCGCGGCGCGGGGTGCTGTTCGAGGGCCCGCCCGGCACCGGCAAGACCCACATGGCCAAGGCCATGGCCGCCGAGGCCGGGGTGCCCTTCCTGTTCGTCTCGGCGACGTCCTTCCAGTCGATGTACTACGGCGCCACCTCCCGAAAGATCCGGGCCTACTTCCGGGCGCTGCGCAAGGCAGCTCGGGCCGAGGGTGGGGCGATCGGCTTCATCGAGGAGATCGACGCCATCGCCATGGCCCGCGGCGGCATGTCCATGTCGCCCGCTCCGGCCCTCGGCGGCGCCGCGCACCGGCACCGCGCACGCCAGCGTCGGCCACAGCTGCGGCGGCCTGGTCGGGCTGCCGATGTCGCAGGACGCGTCGTCCGGCTCGTCGTCCGCCGGCGTGGTGACCTCGCGCTCCATGGTGAGTGAGGGTGTCGGCGGGCGTGGTCAACGAGCTGCTGGTGCAGCTGCAGTCCTTCGACACCCCCACCTGGCAGGAGAAGACGGTGGACGCCGCGATCGACGCGGTCAACCTGCTGCTGCCCAGCCAGCGCCGGATCCCGCACCCGAGGCGAACGACACTCCGACATCCTGGTGATCGCCGCGACCAACCGTGCCGACTCGCTCGACCCGGCGCTGCTGCGGCCCGGCCGCTTCGACCGCCGCCTCGCCTTCGAGGCCCCCGACAAGGCCGGACGGCGCGAGCTGGTCGACCACTTCCTGGCCGGCAAGTCCCACGACAGCGTGCTCGACGAGCCGCAGCGCCGGGACGCCCTGGCCGGCATGACCCAGGGCTACACCCCCGCCATGCTCGAGCGACTGATGGACGAGGCGCTGGTGAATGCGGTGCGTCGCAAGGCCACCGCGATGTCCTGGCTCGACCTCGAGCACGCCCGCCTGGCCACCGAGGTCGGCATCGGGTTGCCGGTCGGCTACACCGACCACGAGGAGCGGCTCATCGCCACCCATGAGGCCGGCCACGCCGTCCTGGCCTGGCTGGTCGCCCCGCACCGCCGGCTCGAGGTGCTGACGATCATCAAGCGGGCCGGCAGCCTGGGCCTGCTGGCCCACGGCGACCGGGAGGACGTCTACACCCGCTCCCGCCGTGAGCTCGAGTCGCTGATGTGCATCGCCTTCGGTGGCCAGGCGGCCGAGGACCTCTTCTTCGGCGACGTCTCGACCGGCCCCGGCGGTGACCTCACCTACGCCACCAACGTGGCCGCCCAGATGGTCGGCCAGGCCGGCATGGCCGACACCCTGATCTCGTTCAGCGCCGTGCAGGGCTCGGCCCTCTCGGACCAGGGCCTGGTCGGCCGGGTGCTGGGCGACGCCCAGGGGCCGGGCCATGGTCGAGAACCTGCTCGGGCAGCAGCGGGCCCGCGCCGGCGCCCTGCTGGCCGCCAACCGGCACCTCGTCGAGGCGCTGCGGGACGCCCTGGTGGCCCGTCACGAGCTGGTGGGCGACGAGATCACCGCCATCCTCGAGGCCGCCCAGGCCGCCCAGGTGGCTCGGGCGGCCCAGGCGGCCCGGGCCGCCCAGGTGGCCGGGCGGCCCAGGAGGTGGTCGGGGCGAGGACAAGGGGTCGGCGGCGACGGAGATCGACATTCGCGACGGTGACCGTCTACCGGCCCAACCGCCCTGGTGGGCAGTCGCCGACGTCACCCGGAGGCCGACGCCGGGTAGCTCTGCCTCAGCCCTCGACACCGAGTGCTCTCAGATGGTCTCGGGGTCGCCCGGCGTGGGGGTGGGGTGGTGCTCGGTCACACGAAACGGAGGTCGTTTTCGACCCCCGAACGCGCGCAGGGTGCGTCGTCGGCGATACTAGGCGGCGCGCCTGGAGCACGGGCGCGCCGTGACCACCGGTGCAGCCTTTCACCGGCCGTTCAGGAGGACTTGTCGTGACCTACGTGATCGCCCTGCCCTGCGTCGACCTCAAGGACAAAGCCTGCATCGAGGAATGTCCCGTCGACTGCATCTACGAGGGCGAGCGCTCGCTGTACATCCACCCGGACGAGTGCGTCGACTGTGGTGCCTGCGAGCCGGTCTGCCCGGTCGAGGCCATCTACTACGAGGACGACGTCCCCGAGCAGTGGAAGGACTACTACAAGGCGAACGTCGAGTTCTTCGACGACCTGGGCTCGCCCGGGGGCGCGGCCAAGCTGGGGGTCATCCCCAAGGACCACCCGCTGATCGCCGCCCTGCCGCCGCAGGCGCAGGACCACTGACGCCCCCGGTGCAGCTGCCGCAGTTCCCCTGGGACCGGCTCGCTCCGTTCGCCGAGCGAGCCCGCCGTCACCCGGACGGCATCGTCGACCTGTCGATCGGCACCCCGGTCGACCCGACGCCGGCGGTCGTCGCTGCCGCCCTGGCTGCGGCCGCCGATGCGCCCGGCTACCCGGCGACCTACGGCACGCCCGAGCTGCGGCAGCACCGTGGCCGACTGGTTCGCCCGCGTCGCGGCGTCGCCCGACGTCGACCCGGACGGCGTGCTGCCCACCATCGGCTCGAAGGAGCTGGTGGCCTGGCTGCCGACCCTGCTGGGGCTGGGCGCCGGCGACCTGGTGGTGCACCCCGAGGTGGCCTACCCCAGCTACGACGTGGGCGCCCGGCTGGCCGGGGCGACGCCCGCTGCCGGCCGACGGCACCGCCCAGGTGGGCCCGCAGGCCGGCCGGGTCAGGCTGGTCTGGCTGAACTCGCCCGGCCAACCCCACGGGACAGGTGCTGGGGGTCGACCACCTGGCCAAGGTGGTCGCCTGGGCCCGGGGCATCGGTGCCGTGGTCGCCAGCGACGAGTGCTACGCCGAGCTGGGCTGGGGCGGCGCCGAGGTGCCGAGCATCCTCGACCCGCGGGTGTGCTCCGGTTCGCACGAGGGGCTGCTGGCGGTCTACTCCACCTCGAAGCAGTCGAACCTGGCCGGCTACCGGGCGGCGTTCGTGGCCGGCGACGTCGCGCTGGTCAGGCAGCTGCTCGAGGTGCGCAAGCACGCAGGCATGATGATGCCCGCGCCGGTGCAGGCCGCCCTGGTGGCGGCGCTGTCGGACGACGAGCATGTCGCCGCCCAGCGGGAGCGCTACCGCGCCCGACGTGAGGTGGCCCGAGAAGCCCTGCTGGGTGCGGGATTCCGGATCGACCACTCCGAGGCCGGGCTCTACCTGTGGGCCACCCGTGACGAGCCCTGTTGGGACACCTCGGCCTGGCTGGCGGGACGGGGCGTGCTGGTGGCGCCCGGGGAGTTCTACGGCGCGGCCGGAACCCGGCACGTGCGGGTGGCGTTGACCGGTACGGACGAACGGATCGGGCAGCTGCCGGGGCGACTGGCGCAGTGAGCGTCGGCGGCCGGACGGCGCCCGTCTCAGGCAGGGGTGGAGCATGACTGACGGTGGGGGTCTCAGCGCGGCGGGTGGGCCGCGGTCGGCGCGACCGGCCAAGGCGTCGACGCCGGCGAACAACGCCAAGGTGGTGAGGTGGATCCTGGGCGATCGTCGCCGCCGTGGTCGTGGTGAGTGTGGTGCTGCCACTGGTCACCTCCGGCTTCACCAAGACGGCCGGCGGCGAGGTCGCGGTGATCCGTAACGGCGGGCCGTGGAACAACAACCGGATCCGCGACATCGTGCCTCCGGCCTCGGGTCTGACCTGGATCGGGTTCCTCAGCCAGAAGCACCCCTACCCGGCGCAGCAGCGCTTCTACACCATCACCGGCGACCCCCAGCGCGGCGACAAGGTCGGGGTGGACGTCGAGATCCTGCCCACCGCCGACGGCGTCGAGGTCGGGGTCGAGGGCACCGTCTACTTCTCGATCAACACCGACCCGGCGGTGCTGTCGGCCTTCGACGACAAGTACGGCACCCGCCGCTATCGGGGGCTGGACAGCATCTACCGCTACGCCTGGGAGGACGACGAGGGCTGGGCGACCTTCCTCGACCAGATCGTGCGGCCCGGTCATCAGCAATGCGCTGCGCGAACAGATCGGGTCGGTGCCCTGCTCGGAGCTGCAGGCCTCGTGCGCGCTGGTGCAGAACGGGGGCAGCCTGCAGCAGGTGACGGCCTCGACCGGCAAGGGCAACCTCAACATCGCCAAGATCCAGCAGGCGATCAACGCGACGCTGGCGCAGGACTTCGACGCCACCCTGGGCGGGCACTTCGTCACCGACATCCGGTTCAACCTGGCGAAGATCACGTTGCCGCAGGCGTCGCAGGACGCGATCAACCGGGCCCAGGCCGCCTTCGCAGCGGTCACCGAGGCCCAGGCCAAGGTGCAGCAGGCCAAGGCCGAGGCGCTGGCCAACCAGCAGCGGCAGCAGGGCTACGCCCAGTGCCCGGCGTGTGCCCAGATCGACATGCTGAAGGCGATCCCGCCGAGCGTGACGACGTTCGCGCCCGGCTCCGGGTTCGCGATCACCGCGCCGTCGCGGCGGCGCCTCGGCCAGCCCGACGCCTGCCCCCTGAGCGGCTGGCGCGTGAGCAGCGTGGGACCCGGTCGGCGCCGACGGCCAGCAGCAGCGTAGGCAGCCGGGGGCCGGTCTCGCGCCCCACCAGCAGCCGGTAGAGCAGCGCGAAGAAGGCGCGCTGCGCGGCCTTGAGCTCGGGGGTGGGCCTGACGTCCATCGCCAGGCCGAGCCGCTGCTTGGGCACCCCGTAGACCAGCGCGGTCAGCCCGTCCAACGACCAGTGGTCGGCCAGGCCGGCGACCAGCAGGTCCAGGCTCGCCCGGGCCTCGGTCGTCCAGGCCCGCCAGCAGCTCGGCGTCCGGCTCGGTGCGCACCTGGGTGCGCTGGTCGGCCGCCAGGGTGGCGACCCAGCGCTGGGCGCAGTCGAGGCGGGGCCGGGTGAGGTCGAGGTCGGTGATCGGGTCCTCGGCGTCCAGGTCGGCGACGATCCGCAGCGTCTGCACCGGGTCGCCGGTCGTGATGTCGACGATCGAGGCCAGGGTGCGGTAGGCGACCGGCCGCGGCGTCGACGGCAGCACCCCCGCCGTGGCGGTGCCGGTGGCCCGCAGGTGGGTGGCGACCTCGGCCGGGGTCGCCGTCGCGGCGCCCACCTTGCGCTCCAGGGCGTCCCACTCGTCGTACAGCCGCTGCACGTCCTGGTCGAAGGCCACCGTGAACGACTGGTTCGGACGGCGGCGGGCGTACAGCCAGCGCAGCAGCGCCGGCTCCATGATCTGCAGTGCGTCCATGGCGATCGGGACGCCGCCCTTGGAGCTGCTCATCTTGGCCATGCCGCTGATGCCGACGAAGGCGTACATCGGCCCGATCGGCGGCGGTGAGCCGAAGATCTCGCTCACCAGCTGGGTGCCCACCTGGAACGAGGAGCCGGGGGAGGAGTGGTCGACCCCGGACGGCTCGAAGGCGACGCCCTCGTAGGCCCAGCGCATCGGCCAGTCGACCTTCCACACCAGCTTGCCGCGGGTGTGCTCGGCCAGCCGGACGGTCTCGCTGTGCCCGCAGGCGGTGCAGGTGTAGCTGAGCTCGGTGGTCTCGTCGTCGTAGCCGGTGACGGTGGTGAGGTCCTTGTCGCAGACGGTGCAGTACGGCTTGTACGGGTAGTAGCCCCCCGCGCCGCCGCCGTCCTCGTCGTCCGCCGCGCCGGAGCCTTCGGCGGCCAGGCGGGCGGCCTGCTGCTCCTCCTCGGTCAGCTTGGGCGCCTTGCTGCCCCTGCCGCCCTTTCCGCCCAGGCCGGTGGCGCTCGGGCCGGTGGTGGGGGCCTTGGTGCGGTACTGCCCGAGGACGGTGTCGATGTCGCGGCGACGGCGCATCGCCAGCAGGATCTGGTCGCGGTAGGCGCCCGAGGTGTACCGCTCGGTCTGGCTGATCGGGGTGACCTCGATGCCCAGCAGCTGCAGCGCCTCGACCATGGGGGCCTTGAAGTGCTCGGCCCACGAGGCGTGAGGACTGCCGGCCGGGGCCGGCACCGCGGTCAGCGCCTTGCCGATGTGCTCGCTCCAGGCGGGGTCGACACCGGCGGGCACCTTGCGGAACCGGTCGTAGTCGTCCCACGACAGCAGGTGGACGCACTCGCGGCCGCGGCGACGGATCTCGTCGGCGACCAGGTGCGGGGTCATCACCTCGCGCAGGTTGCCCAGGTGGATCGGCCCCGAGGGGCTCAGACCCGAGGCGCACACGACCGGCCTTGCCGGGCGCCCGCCGGTCGGACTCGGCGATCACGTCGTCGGCGAACCGGGCGATCCAGTCGGGCTCGGTGCTGGGCTCGGTACTGGGCTCGGCGCCGGCTGCGGCGCTACCTGAGGTCACGAGGAGGGATTCTCGCACCTTTCCGCCGGGCCGCTCGCCGAGCGTCCTGGCCGCTCGGCCCCTCCGGAGTGGGCACCAACGGCCCGCCCGGGTAGCGTTCAGCCATGACTGAGACCCCGACCCGCAGTCCTCGATGACGCTGGAGTACGCCGACAGCACGCTCACCCTGCCGGTCGTCGCCGCGACCGTGGGGGAGCCTGCGGTCAACGTCTCGTCGTTGCTGGCCAAGACCGGCCACGTGGCGCTCGACCCGGGCTTCGTCAACACGGCGTCCTGCACCTCGGCGATCACCTACATCGACGGCGACAAGGGCATCCTGCGCTACCGCGGGTACCCGATCGAGCAGCTCGCGGCGTCCAGCACCTTCCTCGAGACCAGCTACCTGCTGATCTACGGCGAGCTGCCGACCGCCGTCCCAGCTGAGCGAGTTCGACCAGACCATCCGCCGGCACACGATGCTGCACGAGGACCTGAAGCGGTTCTTCGACGGCTTCCCCCGCGACGCGCACCCGATGCCGGTGCTGTCGAGCGCGGTCAGCGCGCTGTCGACCTTCTACCAGGACAGCCTCAACCCCTTCGACCCGCAGCAGGTCGAGATCTCGACGGTCCGGCTGCTGGCCAAGCTGCCCACCATCGCCGCCTACGCCTACAAGAAGTCGGTGGGCCAGCCGTTCCTCTACCCCGACAACAGCCTCGGGCTGGTCGAGAACTTCCTGCAGATGACGTTCGGCTTCCCGGCCGAGCCCTACCGGCTCGACCCGGTGATGGTCCGGGCGCTGGACCTGCTGTTCGTCCTGCACGCCGACCACGAGCAGAACTGCTCGACGTCGACGGTGCGCCTGGTCGGCTCGAGCCACGCCAACCTGTTCGCCTCGGTCTCGGCCGGCATCAACGCCCTGTTCGGTCCGCTGCACGGCGGCGCCAACCAGGCGGTGCTCGAGATGCTGGAGAGCATCCAGGCCGGCGGCGGTGACGTCGACGGGTTCGTCACCAAGGTGAAGAACAAGCAGGACGGCGTCAAGCTGATGGGCTTCGGTCACCGGGTCTACAAGAACTACGACCCCCGGGCCGCGATCGTGAAGAAGACGACCCACGAGATCCTCGCCAGCCTGGGCGCCAGCGACCCGCTGCTCGACATCGCGCATGCGGCTGGAGGAGATCGCGCTGTCCGACCAGTACTTCATCGAGCGCAAGCTGTACCCGAACGTCGACTTCTACACCGGGCTGATCTACAAGGCGATGGGCTTCCCGACCCGCATGTTCACGGTGCTGTTCGCCCTCGGCCGGCTGCCGGGCTGGATCGCCCAGTGGCGCGAGATGATCCAGGACCCGCAGACCAAGATCGGCCGTCCGCGTCAGGTCTACCTCGGGGCCACCGAGCGCGACTACCGCTCGATCAGCTCGCGCTGAGATCCAGTCCGAGCAGGGCGTTCTCGACCACCTCGGTCAGGGCGGGGTGGATCCAGTACTGCTCGTTCGCCATGGTGGCGACGTCGAGCCCGGTGGCCATGGCCTGGATCAGCGGCTGGATCAACGTGGCCGCCTGGGCACCCATCAGGTGGGCTCCCAGCAGGCGCCCGGTGCCGCGTTCGGCCACCAGCTTGCAGCGGCCGACGCCGTCCTCCATCGCCCACCCGGCTGCGGTGTCGCCGTACGCCTGGGTGTAGTAGGTCACGTCGAGGCCGGCCGTCCCGGGCAGCGGCCTCGGTCAGCCCCACGGTGGCCAGCTGCGGATGGGTGAAGATCGCCGACGGCACCGCCTCGTGGTGGAAGGCCCGCAGCTCGGCCGGCCCCACGCGGTCCTCGGCCCGGCCGAAGGCCAGCGCCAGGTTGTGGGCGACCACCCGCGCCTCGTGGTTGGCGACGTGCTTGAGCTGGTAGGGCGAGCTGACGTCGCCGAGCGACCACATGCCGTCCGCGGCGGTACGGCCGTGGGGGTCCACCACCACCCGACCGTCGGGGTGCAGCGCGACTCCCGTTGCCGCGCAGTCCAGATCGGCACTGGACGGCGCGCGCCCGGTGGCCACCAGCAGGACGTCGGCCCGCAGGGTGGTGCCGTCGTCGAGGGTCACCTCGACCTCGGGCCCGGCCGGGGTGCTCGGCGCCGGTGGTGCGCACCTGCGTGACGGTGCGCCCGAGGTGGCAGTGCCACTGCGAGACGGCCTGCTCGGTGAAGGCCGTCGAGATCTCCTCGTCCAGATGCCGCAGCAGCCGCGGCCCCCGGTGCACCAGGTGCACCTCGGCGCCGAGGCCCGTCGAAGATGTGCGGCCATCTCGGCGGCGATGAACCCGCCGCCCAGCACCACGATCCGCCGCGGCAGGTCGGGCAGGCGCATCACGGTGTCGGAGGTGTGGAACGGCACCGTCGGCCTCGGTGACCACCGCCGGGACGACCGGGTGGCCGCCGGTGGCGATCACGACCTGGTCGGCCGTGACCTCCACCTCGGTCACGTCGTCGGGGCCCTGCGGCCGCGGGTCGTCGGGGCGCAGGCGTGACCACCAGCCGGCGGGGTCCGGCGAACCGGGCGCTGCCCAGGTAGGCCGTGGTGCCGGGCCCCTCGAACCGCCAGCGGCGACCGCTGTCGGCGATCGGGTCGATCCGGCCGAAGATGCGGTCCCGGATGTCGGCCCAGCGCACGCCGTCGACGTGGGCGTCGACCCCGAACCGGGCGGCGCCGGCCACCGACGCGGCGAGGTCGGCGGGGTAGACGTACATCTTGGTGGGGATGCAGCCGACGTTCAGGCAGGTGCCGCCGAAGGTGCCCCGCTCGACCACGGCGATGTCCAGGCCCGCCAGGGCCGCGGGGTGACCAGGGAGTTGCCGGAGCCGGAGCCGATGACGACCAGATCGTGGTGGGCGGTGGCGCGGGGCGCGGGAGAGGGCACGGGGCTCAGCCTAGGAGGTGCCGCCGGCCACCTCGCGACCACGATGACGCTGTCGCCGTCGGTCACGTCGGCGACCGAGGTCGTGGGTTGCCAGCCGCGCGTCGACGTCCTGGCGCCGCCACTGCTTGCCGTCGACGCTGACACCGACCACCGTGAGGGTGTCCGCCTGGGCGACGGCCCAGTGCGCCAGGGCCCAGGCCGTCCGGGTGGCGTCGGCGCCCCGGGTGATGAACTGCACCCGGGTGCCGGCCGACTGGCCGGCGCCGGTGTCGACGGCAGCGGCGACCCCGGCCTGCCCGGTCTGGCTGATGGCGGCTGTGACCACCTGCGCCGCCGCGCGGGGTCAGGCCCGCGGCGGCCACGGCCTGGGTCGAGGGCACTCGCCGGCGGGTTGAGCACACAGGTGAAGGCGGCCGGGAGAGTTGCCGGACAGCGCCGAGGCCAGGGCCCGGGCGGCGGGCTCGTGGCTGGCGTAGGCGGCCGGGTAGGCCGATCGCTGCACCTTCTGGGCCGCCTTCGTGATCTCCATCGTCTGGTAGCCGTCGATCTTGACCAGGGCGTCGTAGAAGGCGTTGGTGGCGTGGACCGGGTCGAGCGCCTGCTCGCGGGTGCCCCAGCCCTGCGAGGGGCGCTGCTGGAACAGCCCGACCGAGTCGCGGTCGCCGTAGTCGAGGTTGTAGAGCTTGGACTCCTGCATGGCGGTGGCCAGGGCGATGGTGGCGGCCCGGGCCGGCAGCCGTCGCTTCATCGCCAGGGCCGTGATCAGCGCGGCGTTGCCGGCCTGCTCGGGGTCGAGGTCGGCGATCGAGGTGGACGTCGTGGCCAGGCAGTGCTCGCGCAGCGGCACCCCCACCAGCGAGCCGCGCAGCCAGATCCAGGCCGCACCCAGTCCGGCCACGATCACCAGCACCAGCCCCGCGGCGGCCCAGCGCGCCGACGACCGCCGACGCCGGATCGGTCGCCGGTGCTCGGACGGCAGCTCGACCGTCGCCATGGGTCAGTTCCGCTCCGCTGCCGTCAGGCGTTGGCGTGCAACGCGGCGTTCAGGGTGACCGTGGCGCCGGCGCGCGGCAGCGGCCTCGACCGCGCCGGTCATCGAGTTGCGCCGGAACAGCAGCCCGCTCGCCCCGGACAGCTCGGCCGCCTTGAGGGTGGTCGCCCTGCGGCAGCAGCGTCAGCTTGGTGCCCGCGGTGACGTAGCAGCCGGCCTCGACGACGCAGTCGTCGCCGAGGGAGATGCCGATGCCGGCGTTGGCGCCGATCAGGCAGCGCTGCCCGATCGAGATCACCTCCTGGCCGCCGCCCGAGAGCGTGCCCATGATCGAGGCGCCGCCGCCGACGTCCGAGCCGTCGCCGACGACGACGCCCGGCGGAGATCCGGCCCTCGACCATCGAGGTGCCGAGCGTGCCGGCGTTGAAGTTGACGAAGCCCTCGTGCATGACGGTGGTGCCGGCCGCCAGGTGCGCGCCGAGGCGCACCCGGTCGGCGTCGGCGATCCGCACCCCTGACGGGCACGACGTAGTCGACCATGCGCGGGAACTTGTCGACCCCGTAGCACGGTGACGCGCCCGCCCTGGGCGCGTCAGCCGCAGCCGGGTGGCCTCGAAGCCCTCGACCGGGCACGGGCCGCGGTCGGTCCACACCACGTTCGCCAGCAGGCCGAAGACGCCGTCAGGTTCAGCGCCGTGCGGGGCCACCAGGCGGTGCGAGAGCAGGTGCAGCCGCAGGTAGGCGTCGGCGGCGTCGACCGGCGCGGCGCCGGTGTCGATCGACGGTGCGCACCACGACGCGACGGACCCCGCGGGCGGCGTCGTCCCCGGCCAGCGCCGCCAGCTCGGCGGCGAGCGGGCCCGGGCCCTGCGGCGCCTCGCCGAGGGCGGGCGCGGGGTACCAGGTGTCGAGCACGGTGCCGGCGGCGCTGCCGTCGGCGACGACCGTGGCCAGCCCGTCGCCCCAGGCGGTGCAGTCGTGCAGTCATGCGGGCCAACCGCGTCAGGGCCTTAGCCTGTGGCGCAGTCGCCTGCCGACCTCGGCCCGTGCTCGACCTGTCCGGTCGACGCCGCGACCCTGACCCGCGTGATCTGCGACGTGGAGTCCGTCAGCGGTGACGAGCGTCCGCTCGCCGACGCCGTCGAGGCGGCGCTGCGCCGGCTGCGCGCACCTCGAGGTCCTGCGGGACGGCGACACCGTCGTGGCCCGCACCCACCTCGGCCGCGCCGAGCGGGTGGTGCTCGCCGGGCACCTCGACACCGTGCCGCTGGCCGGCAACCTGCCGGTCCGGCTCGAGGGCGAGGGCCGGACGCCGTGCTGCACGGCCGCGGCACCGTCGACATGAAGGGCGGCGTCGCCGTCCAGCTGCGGTTGGCCGCGACGCTGCCGCAGCCGACCCGGGACGTGACCTACGTGTTCTACGACCACGAGGAGGTCGAGCGACCTCAACGGCCTGGGCCGGGTGGCCCGGCAGCACCCGGACTGGCTCGCCGGCGACTTCGCGGTGCTGCTCGAGCCGACCGACGGGCGCGGTCGAGGGCGGCTGCAACGGCACCCTGCGGGTCGAGGTGAGCACCCACGGCACAGCGGCGCACTCGGCGCGGGCCTGGATGGGCCACAACGCGATCCACGACGCCGGCGCCGTGCTCGACCGGCTGGCGCGACGTACGTCCCCGCGCGAGGTGGACGTCGACGGCCTGGTCTACCGCGAGGGCCTGAACGCGGTGGGCATCAGCGGGGGCATCGCCGGCAACGTGATCCCGGACCGGTGCGCCGTCGAGGTCAACTACCGGTTCGCCCCGGACCGCTCCTGCGAGCAGGCGCAGGCCCACGTGCGGCAGGTCTTCGACGGGCTCGACCTGGTGGTCACCGACGCGGCCGCCGGTGCCCGCCCGGGCTCGACGCACCCGGCCGCGGCGGCCTTCGTGGCCGCCATCGGGCGCGGGGTCGCCCCCAAGTACGGCTGGACCGACGTCGCCCGGTTCGGCGCCATGGGCGTGCCGGCGGTGAACTACGGCCCGGGCGACCCGCGCTGGCCCACGCGGACGACGAGCGGTGCCCGGCCGCTCAGATCCTGGAGTGCGAACGTTCACTGCGCCGCTGGCTCGCCGACACCTGACCTGGCGCCTGACCTGACGTACTGGACTTCGGCCCGGGTGCAGGATGTCGCCATGAACTCTGGCGCTTCACGTCGGCTGCCGACGTACCACAAGGGTCCGGTCACGCTGCGGGGCCGGATGGTGCCCAAGACCACCACCGACCAGCGGCTGCTCGACGCGCGCGACACCGCCGCCTGGGTGCACCCGGACCCGTGGCGGGTGATGCGGATCCAGGCGGAGTTCGTCGAAGGCTTCGGCGCCCTCGCCGAGCTGGGCCCGGCGATCAGCGTCTTCGGATCGGCCCGCACCCCGCGCGACCACCCCAACTACGCCCTCGGCCGAGCAGGTGGGGCGCCGGCTGGCCGAGGCCGGCTACGCCGTGATCACCGGCGGCGGCCCGGGCACGATGGAGGCCGCCAACAAGGGGGCCAACGAGGCCGGCGGGGTCTCGGTCGGGCTCGGGCATCGAGCTGCCGCACGAGCAGGGCATGAACGAGTGGGTCGACCTCGGCGTCCACTTCAGGTACTTCTTCGCCCGCAAGACGATGTTCGTCAAGTACGCCAGCGGCTTCATCGTGCTGCCCGGCGGGTTCGGCACCTTCGACGAGCTCTTCGAGTCGCTCACCCTGGTGCAGACCCAGAAGGTGACCGTCGTTCCCGATCGTGCTGATCGGCAGGTCCTACTGGGGGCCGCTGCTGGACTGGATCCGCACCACGGTGGCCGCCGAAGGCATGATCGGCGACGGCGGATGTCGACCTGCTCACCCTGACCGACGACGTCGAGGAGGCGGTGGCGGTCGTGCGCCGGTTCACCGAGTCCAACGGGGGCAAGACGCTGCACCCCTCGGACCCGGCCCGCTGACGGCTACCGGGGCGCGATCGTGATCGGGGGGGCGACCGTGATCGGGGGGTCGATGATCGGGCGCTCGATCGGCATCGGGCCACCGGTCAGCACCGGCGGTGCCGGGTGCTCGGTGGGGGCCGGCAGGGTGGTGATCGGCGGCCTGGTGATCGGCGGCAGCGGCCGGGTGGGATCGACCGGCTCGGGGGGCAGGGTGCGGGGGATCGGCTTGCCGTGCGGCCACGGGCGGATCGCCAGCGCGACCGCGGTGCCCTTGCCGCTGGGGGTGCCGACGGCCTCGACGGTGGTGCCGACCGGGAACGAGTGCGCGCCGCCCGCGGGCCGGTACTCCCCGGCGACGCCCCGACCGGTGGCCGGCAGGGTCCACACCAGGGTGTAGCCGTCGCTGCTGCGCACCGTCACCGTCGTGGCGGTCCGCGCGGTGACCTGCCCGCGCTGCACCACCAGGGTCTGGGTCGTGGAGCCCTTGGCGACCACGACCGTGCCGTGCAGCAGGCCGCGCGCCCAGGTGCCCACCGGCGGCAGCCGGTCGGCTCCCGGCCGATCGTGCGTGGCGGACCGGTCGTTCGTGCCGGGTGCCTTCGGGCCGGTGCCCGGGGTCGTGGTCGGCCCCGCGGTGGGCGCATGGCCGGTGGCCCCCGCCGAGATCGACGAGATACCGCCCGACGAGCCGGACGACGCCGAGCCGGACGACGTCGCGCTGGAGCGGGTGGAGCCGTAACCGACCGCGGCGCTGTGGTCGCCGGTAGCGGCATGGGCGCCGACCAGGGCCCACAGCGCCAGGCCGCCGGCGCCCACGGTCAGCAGGCCACCGGCGGCCATGGCGGCCACGGTGGAGCGGGACGAGACTGCACTCATGTCGTCCACCGTGCGCAGGCTGCCCCGATCGCAGCCTTAAGGGTTCCCTAGGTTCCGGCCATGCAGGGTCAGGCGACGGCGGTCGCCGTGGTGCTCGCGGTGGTGGGGGCGTCGGTCGGGGTGGTGGGCGCGTCCGTCGGCGCGGTGGTCGGCGGGGTGGTCGGCGGGGTGGTCGGCGGGGTGGTCGGCGCGGGCCGGCGACGCGGCTCCGTCGAGACCACGAACGTCCCCGCGGTCGGGGAGGCCGCGGGGCCGGTGCCCCAGACCCCCGCCTGGTCGCCGACGACCGGCACCCGGGAGCGGTCCTTGTGGCTGCCGCGGACCCAGGTCCGGGTGGTCGGGGTCAGCGTCCACGTGGTCGTGAAGCCGTCCTTGCTGACCAGGGTGAGGCTGGTGGCGGTCAGCGCCTGCACGGTGCCGAACTGGAACACGACGTCGGCGACGGTGCCGTTCGCTCGCTCGACGAAGGACTCTCCGTGCAGTGCGCGCCCGAAGCCCCACCAGCGCTCGCGGCCACCGATGCCGCCGCTGCCCGGCCGGTCCTTGCCGGGCTGCTGCTTGGCGGCGGCGACCTTGGCAGTCGGATGCGCCTTGCCGGCGGACGACCCGGCGGCCAGGGCGCCCGAGGCCGGCACCAGCGCGACCGAGGCGGCCACCAGCGCGGCGAGGCCGAGGCGGGCCGGGCGGCGCAGGTGCAGGGTGCGGGTGGTGGGCTGCTGGGCGGGCACGGGGAACGTCATCGAACGGCTCCTGTGGTCGGACGGCGGGGTTGTCTCCACTGTCCGTGATCACAATCTGCTTATCAATAGTTGCTAAGAGTAGTCACCCTGGTGGGGTAGTGGCGACCCTGTGGCACGATCGGGGGGTGACTTGGGTCTTCACGCTGCTCACGATCGTCCTGCTCGGCCTGGTGATCGCCGTCGCGGTGGGACGGATCGGTGGCGGGCTCGACGCGCCGGCGTCCTCGCTGCCCTCACGCGGGCTGCCGGCCGGCGCGGTGGGCTCGGCCGACCTGGCCCAGGTGCGGTTCAGTCCCGCCCTGCGCGGCTACCGCATGGACGAGGTCGACGCCGTGCTCGACCGGATCGGGGTGCAGCTCGACGCCCAGCAGCAGCGGATCGCCGAGCTCGAGTCGGGCCTGGGCGCCGACCTGGCGGCAGGACTGGTGCCGGGTGCCGACCTGACCGCCCCCATCAGCCGCCGTGCCCTGCGCGAGGCCGCCGCCCAGGGGGACGCGGAGGCGACATGGCCCGAATCACAGCGGTGACCGACGTCGCGGCCCCGGCGGGCCGCACCTGGCAGCTGGTGACCGACTGGCCCAGCCACGGCCGCTGGGTGCCGCTGACCACCGTCAGCATTCTCGAGCCCGGAGCCGGTGGTCGCGGGGTCGGTACCCGGTTCGTGGGTCGCACCGGGTTGGGGCCGATCGGCTTCGAGGACCCCATGACGGTGACGACGTTCGCGCCGCCGTCCGGCGACCTCGCCGGGGACGCCGCCGGCCGCTGCGACGTCGACAAGGTGGGCGAGGTGGTGCGCGGGACCGCCTGGTTCGAGGTGCAGCCGGTGGACGCCGGACGGTGCCGGCTCACCTGGGGCGAGGACGTCGAGATCGCCCCTGCGGCCCTGACCCGGGCGCTGCGACCGCTGGTCGAGCTGGTCGGGCGGCAGGGCCTGCGGTCGGTGCTGCGCGCCTTCGCCCGGGAGGCCGCCCGTGGCTGACCCCGGGCCCGCGGCAGCCTCGCCCGACCTCGTCGTCGGGGACGACGGCCTGGCCCGCTGCCGCTGGGGGGTCTCGACCACCGACTACCGCGACTACCACGACCGGGAGTGGGGACGAGCCGTCCGCGGTGAGCGGCCAGCTCTTCGAGCGGTTCACCCTGGAGGCGTTCCAGTCCGGCCTGTCCTGGCTGACCATCCTGCGCAAGCGAGAGGGGTTCCGTGACGCCTTCGCGGGGTTCGACCCCGACCGTGTCGCCGGCTTCGACGAGGCCGACCAGGCCCGGCTGATGACGGACGCCGGCATCGTGCGCAACCGGGCCAAGATCGCCGCTGCCGTGACGAACGCTCGGGCCGTGGTCGGGCTGCGGGACACGGTGCCGGGCGGGCTGGACGCGTTGGTGTGGTCGTTCGCCACCCCGGCGTCCGAGGCGCTCGTGCCCCAGGGGTTCGGCGACGTGCCGGCGATCACAGCGGCCTCGAAGGCCTTGGCGCGCGAGCTCAAGCGGCACGGGTTCGCCTTCGTCGGACCGACCACGGCCTACGCCGCCATGCAGGCCTGCGGACTGGTCAACGACCACCTGGCCGGGTGCCACGCCCGCACCGGGTGCTGACCGACCATCGGCCGGCGCTGCCGCTGAGGGTCAAGGCCCTGCCGCTGAGGGTCAAGGCCCTGCCGCCGTGGGCCAAGGCCCTGCTGGTGATGCTGGTGTGCGAACTGGTCACTGCCGTCATTCTCGATCGGGCGGCTCGGTTCACCGTGCTGACCCCGGAGGGCGTCACCGGCCCGGTGCCCTACCCGAGCTTCGTCGCCCGTATGGACAGCGCCTGGTACCGCAAGATCGCCCAGTTCGGGTATCCCACCGTGGTGCCGCACTCCCCGGACGGCGCGGTGGCCCAGAACGCCTGGGCCTACTACCCGCTCTACCCCTACCTGGCCCGGCTGCTGATGACGGCGGGCATCGCCTGGCCCTACGCCCCGCTGCTGGTCTCGTTCGGGTCGGCCATGGCCTCCGCCGTGCTGCTGCGTTCGGTGGTCGCCCGGCTGGCCGGTCCCGCGGTGGCCCTGTGGGCGGTCGCACTCCTCGGGTCCTTCCCCGCCGCGCCCGTGCTGCAGCTGGCCTACTCCGAGGCGCTGGCCCTGGCGCTGCTGCTGGCGGTGCTGCGCTGCCTGCAGCGCGGGCGGTTCTGGTGGGCCGCGGTCGCGACCACGGCGCTGGGCCTGACCCGGCCGATCGCCGTCCCGCTGGCAGTGGTCGTCCTGGTGCACGTCGCTCGGCGGTGGCGTCGGGGTCCTCGACCGGCGATGGCGGTCCTGGCGGTCGCCTCGGTCCTGGCGGCGGTGCTGTGGCCGGTCGTGGTCGCCGTCCGGACCGGTGACCTGCGCACCTACACCGACACCATGGCCGCCTGGCGTCCGGGTGCGGTCCACCTGCTCCAGCCCTGGTGGACCGCCAGCGGCGACTACCTCGGCCCGGTCTTCGGACGGGTGCTGGTGGTGGCGCTGCCGGTGGGTGTGCTCTGGTGGCTGACCCGCCCCGGCGCCCGAGTCCTGGGCGGCGACCTGCGCGTGTGGACGGTGGCCTACCTCGCCTACCTCTACCTGGTGCTCGACCCCACCACGAGCCTGTTCCGGTACCTGCTGCTGTTCTTCCCGCTGGGGGTGCTGCTGCTGATGGCATCGCCGTCGACGGCCTACCGGCGGGCTCTGGTGGCGGCCTCGTTCGGGCTGCAGCTGGTCTGGGTGGTGGTGATCTGGCGGACGACGTTCGGTCCCCCGTGACCCTCGCTCGACCGCAGGATCGGCGGCGAGCCGCGCCGCAGAGTGCTTCGATTGTCGCTCGAGGTCGAAGTCACGCGATAATGACGGGGACTGGAATCGTCCCTGCGGGACGAGCGGCCTCGCGGTCACCCCGCGAGGCGCATCGACATGGAAGGGGAGCCGCATGGCGGCGATGAAGCCGAGGACTGGCGACGGCCCGCTCGAGGTCACCAAGGAGGGGCGTGGCATTGTCATGCGCGTGCCTCTCGAGGGCGGCGGCCGGCTGGTCGTCGAGATGTCCCCCACCGAGGCCGGCGACCTCGGGGACGCCCTGAAGACGGTGGTGGGCTGACCGACAGTGCCTGGCGCCGGCCGGCACGGTCGGCGCCACCAGGCAACTGAGCTCAGGACGACGGCCCGGGAGGATCCCGGGCCGTCGTCGCATGTCCGGCCCGGTCGCCGACGGGTAGCCTGACCCGGTGGCGCAGCCGGACGTCGACCTGGTGAACCTGGCGCGGGGCCAAGACCTAGCGGCGCTGGTCCCTGAGGCTGCCCTGGTGGTCACCACCGCGGGGCCGGACCCCGGCTGCGACCTGGGCGACGGTGGCCCGGGCGACCTGCGCCGGGCCGGGGCCACGGTGGTGCGCAGCGCCGGGCCCCGCGACGTCGTCGTCCGGTTCGAGGTGCCGCCGGACCCGGCCGCCCTGACGGGCTTCGTCGAGGGAGCGGTGCTGGCCGCCTGGCGGCCACCGCGGGTGAAGGCCACTGTCACTGGCCGCCGACCGTCGAACGCTGCCGGGCCGGCACACGTTCGGCTGGTGGTGCAGGGTCAGTCGTCGGCGCGGATGCGGGGGCTGCAGCAGGGGCTCGAGCGCGGCCTGGCGGTGGCTCGGGTCGCCGTCCGAAGTCGTGACCTGGCGGCGACGGTGTCCTCGACCAAGACCCCGCAGTGGCTCGCGGACCGGGCGGTGGCGGTCGCCGCCGAGACCGGCCTGGAGGCGCAGGTGTGGGACGAGCGGCGGCTGGCCGCGGACGGGTTCGGCGGCCTGCTGGCCGTCGGCGGCGGCTCGGCGTCCGGTCCCCGGTTGGTGCGGCTGAGCTACCGCCCCGCGGCGTCGGTCCGGTCCGCCGCGACGACCAGGTCGGCGCAGCCGGTGGTGCTGGTCGGCAAGGGCATCACCTTCGACACCGGCGGGCTGTCGATCAAGCCGACCGAGGCGATGCTGCCGATGCGCACCGACATGACCGGGGCCGGGGCGGTGCTGGCCGCGATGGCAGCCTGTGGCGAGCGGGGGGTGCGGGTGCCGGTGACCGCGTTGCTGCCGCTGGCCGAGAACGCCGTCAGCGGCAGCGCCTACCGCCCCGGCGACGTCGTGCGCCACTACGGCGGGCGCACCACCGAGGTGGTCAACACCGACGCCGAGGGGCGGATGGTGCTGGCGGACGCCCTGGCCTACGCCGACGCCCGGCTCGACCCGGCGATGCTGGTCGACCTGGCCACCTTGACCGGGGCCGCCTCGCTGGGGCTGGGCCGCCGGCACGGCGCGCTCTACAGCACGGACGACGCGCTCGCCGCCCAGCTGCTCGCGGCCGGCGGGGCCAGCGGCGAGCGGCTCTGGCGGATGCCGCTGGTCGAGGACTACGCCTACGGGGTCGACTCCGACGTCGCCGACGGCCGTCAGGTGGCCGCCGACCCCACGTTGGGGGCCGGCTCGATCGTGGCGGCCCTGTTCCTGCGACCCTTCGCCGGTGGCCGGCGCTGGGCCCACCTCGACATCGCCGGCCCGGCCCGGGCCGACCGTGACGAGTTCGAGATCACCAAGGGCGCCACGGGGTTCGGAGCCCGGTTGCTCACCTACTGGCTGCAGACCCTGAACAGGAGCTCATGATGTACGGACTGATCGTTCGCTGGTCGTTGGAGCAGGCCCCGGCCGACGTCGCCCAGCAGCTGCGCGACTACGTGACGCAGACCTCGTTGGCCCGCTTCAGCGGCTTGCCCGGCCTCTCCTTCAAGGTGTGGCGGACGCGTGAGAAGGAGTGGTTCGAGGGCACCTACGTCTTCGCCACCGCCGTCGCCCGCGACGAGTTCGCCGCCGCCTTCGCCGTCCAGGCGCCGACGGCGCCCGGCACGGTGATGATCGGCAGCGAGCCGATCTCGATCGAGACGTGCGAGGTCGTCGCCGTCGCCGAGGGGGGCGCCGGCTTCGTGGCCGGCCCCGGCCCCGGCAGCGATGGCTGACGGCGAGCCGCCGCCTCCCGGAGCGGCTCGCCCGTCCGGGGGGCCGTGGTCGCGCCGCGCCCGGACGGCCGCCGTGGCTCCGACGGCGGTGCTGGCGGCCGCCTCGCTGTGGTGGCCCGACAACTGGGACAACGCCCTGTTCGTGGCCGGTGCCCGTCAGCTCGACCGGGGCGGGGAGTACTACCGCGACGTCTGGGACATCAAACAGCCCGGCATCTACTGGTTCCATCAGCTCGGTGGCCTCGCCGATGCGTCCGGGTTGGGCGCCCGGGTGCTCGAGGCCGCCCTGGCCGTGCTCGCCGCCTGGCTCGTGACCGTGGTGGTGGCCGGATGGCCGCTGCAGCACCGGACGCGTCAGCTGGCCCCGACCCTGGTGGTCGGGCCGGCGCTGTGGTGGTCCTTCCGCGGCGGCATCGGCCAGGTCGAGAGCCTGATGGTGGTCTCGTTGCTGATCGTGCTGGCGGCCACGACCAGGGGCACCGGCCGGTGGCAGTCCTCGATCCCGAGCTGGTTCGTGGCCGGGGTGGCCACCGGCTGGATCGGGGTCATGAAGCTGCTCTACCTGCCGCTGCCCGCGGTGCTGCTGGTGTTCGCCCTCGTCGAGGTGGGACGGCGGGGCCGCTCCCGCCCGGCAGGCTCCGCCGTCGCGGCGGTGGTCGGACGGGCGGTCGCCGTCCTGGCCGGCACCGTGCTGCCGCTGGGGCTGTTCGCCGGGTTCGTGGCCCGGCAGGGCCTGTGGCACATCGCCTGGTGGACGTCGGTGCAGCTGCCGCCCCAGGTACTGACCGTGGTCACCCCGTGGCACTCGGCCGGGGAACGGGCCGAGCTGGCGCGCTCGGTGGTGGCCCTGTTCGTGCTGACCGGTCCGTTGGCGCTGCTGGCCCTGCTGACGGCCCGCCGCCGGGCCGGGGTGCCGGAGCGGTCGCTGGCCGCGGTCGCGGTGCTCGCCGCGGCGCTGACCGTGCCTCAGCTGTGGACGCCCTACCGGTACCTGATCGTCACGGTGCCGGTCGGGCTGCTGGCGGTCGCGGGCCTGCAGCAGCTGCTGGACCGGTGGACCGCTCGTGCCGAGCGCCGGGGCAGCCCTTGGCCTGGCTGGGCCAAGGGGGCGGCGCTGGCCGTGGGGGCGCTGCTCGCGCTGCTGCCGGCCGAGCCCGCCCTGGCGCTGGCGCTCACCGCCGGCCGTCACCCGTGGGGGCTCGACCCGCGCTCGCGGATCCTGCGCGGCACGGTGGCCACCTACGGCGACCCGCTGACCGCCGTCGAGGACGCCGACGTGATGGTCGGCCGGGTGCACGAGAACGACCCGGTCTACGTCCTCGGCGACCCTTCGGTGCTGCAGGTGCTGCGGGCCCGCCCGGGCGCCGAGATCATGGGCTGGTCGCTCGAGGTGATGCCGCGCCGTGTCGTCGACGAGGCCGCCCGCGAGCTCGCGCGGTCCCGGCCGCGTTGGGTTTACGTGCACGACATCTACCTGACCGGCGGCTCCCGGGCCGCCCTGGGTGCCGCCTTCCGGCCGGTGCTGACCCGCTACTACCGGGTGCAGATGACCGGTCCCACGGCACCTGGTACCTGACCGACCAGGTCGGCGTCGCGCCGCCTGACGCCGACGGCGTCCGACTTCCCTGACGGTCGGCCCTGCCGACCGTCGACTGCCCTGACGGTCGGCCCTGCCGACCGTTGATCTGCCCTGACGTCAGCTCAGGCGTTGGCCTGCACGTCCCAGACGGTCAGGTAGTCGGGGTTGAGCACCGCCTCGCCGCTGCCGGCGAGGACGTAGCGGCCCGGGGTCGCCACCTCGTAGGCGGCGACGTCGGCCGGCAGCACCGCCGGCTCTGCGGCACCCCGGTCGACGACCACGACCCCGTCGCAGACCTCGAGGACCACGCCGCAGAACTGGTCGCTCTCGACCACGGTCCCCTGCGGGTCCCGGAAGGTGATGCCCACCAGCAGCCGCCGCCCCACCAGGTGCGCGAGCTGCTCGCTGCCGCGCAGCAGGCGCCGGGGCGGGTGTGCGCTGCCCGTGTCGACCGGCAGCGCGCCCTCGTTCACCGTGGCCTGCTCTCGCCGTCCCGTACTGCGGCCAGGACGCCGCCGCCGACGCTGAGAAGGGTCGAGATCAGCTGATCGTCGTCCCGGACCCGACGCAGGGCCTCTCGCGCGGCGGTGGTCACGGGGTCGCGTTGCGCCGGGTCGCTGACCCGGCCTCCCGCGAGCACCGTGTTGACCAGCAGCAGCCCCCCCGGGCGCAGCAGCCGCAGGGCCTGCTCCACATGACCACCGACCTGCGCAGGGTCGGCGTCGACGAACACCAGGTCGTAGGCGCCGTCCGCCAGGCGAGGCAGCACGTCACCGGCCCGCCCCGCGATGGTGCGCACCCGGTTGGGGCGTACCCCGGCCTCGGCGAACGCCTCGCGCGCCGCCCGTTGGTTCTCGACCTCGACGTCGATCGTGGTCAGGACGCCGTCCAGCCGGCATCCCCCGCAGCAGGTAGACGCCGCTGACGCCCGGCGCCGGTGCCGATCTCGACGGTCGAGCGGGCCGCCACCGTGGCTGCCATCAGCCGCAGCACCCCGCCGGTCCCGGCGCTGACCGCCGGGCACCCCAGCTCGGCCGCACGACCACGAGCTCGTGCCAGGACGTCGTCCTCGGGCACGAACTTCTCGGCGTACGCCCACATGGCGGGGCTCGGGGCGCTGATGGCGTGGCCTCCTCGGGTCGGTGTCGGGGTCAGCCTACGGGCCGGGGGCCCCCGACGTGGGGAACCGGACGTCGGAACCGGAGGGGGAACCGGAGGGGGAACCGGGGGAACCGCGGACCCGGACGAGGACCACCGGACCGCCCGGGCCGTTCGACGGCTTGGGTACCACCTTTCGCCGGGCACACCGGCGGGCTCGCAGGACAGGCGACGGCCGTATCGGCCAGGATGGAGGGCGAAGGTGTCCGCACTGGCGGCGCCGGGAGGCCTGGCATGGCCCGGATACCCGAGGAGGGCACGTGGCGGTGTTCGCCGTCCCGCGTTCCTCTGCTGTGCCGCCGCCCGCGGCGCTCGCCCCTGGCGAGCCCATGAGCGCGCCCGCTCCCGAGGACGCCGCGGACTGGACCCCGCCCACCTGGGACCAGATCGTGCAGGACCACTCGGCGCGGGTGTTCCGTCTCGCCTACCGGCTGACCGGCAACCGGCAGGACGCCGAGGATCTCACCCAGGAGGTGTTCGTCCGGGTGTTCCGGTCGCTGTCGACCTACACCCCGGGCACCTTCGAGGGCTGGCTGCACCGGATCACCACCAACCTCTTCCTCGACCAGGTCCGTCGCAAGCAGCGGATCCGCTTCGACGCACTGCCCGAGGACGCCGAGAACCGGTTGCCGGGCACCGACGCCGGCCCCGAGCGGGCGTGGGAGCAGAACCATCTCGACCTCGACGTCCAGGCCGCTCTCGACGCCCTGCCGCCCGACTTCCGGGCGGTGGTGGTGCTGTGCGACATCGAGGGTCTGTCGTACGAGGAGATCTCCGAGATGCTGGGCGTCAAGCTGGGTACCGTCCGTTCCCGGATCCACCGGGGTCGGGCCCAGCTGCGCCGTTCCCTGGCCCACCGCGACCCGCAGACCGCGACCGAGCCGGCGGGGAGCAGGTGACGCCGTGAGCCACCTGGGTGATCTGATCAGCGACCTGGTCGACGACCGGCTGCCGGCATTCGACCGCCGCCGGGCCGAGGTCCACCTGGCCGGCTGCGCCGAATGCCGTGAGCTGGTGGCCGCCGAGCGCGAGGTCAAGCAACGCCTCGGGCGGCTGACCGGGCAGCCGTCGATGAACGACCTGCCGGTCGGTCTGCTGCACCGACTGTCGGTGATCCCCACCGCGCCGCCGCCGCCACCGGGCCCCTTCGCCGTCAGCAGCGACCGTCCCGTGGGCTCGCGTCCCGCCGGCTCGCGCCCGGCGGGGCTCGGCCGCCCTCGGCGCCCTGGTCGACCGGCCCGGGGCGGGCCCCCCGGCGCTGGCGCCGGCACGGCCGTACCGCCGCGGTCTCGTTGCTGGGCGCCGCCGGCTGCATGGCGGCCGCCGTGGTGGCGGCGAACGTGTGGCCGGTGACGCTCGGGGCCGGTCGCCCCTGTGGCCACCCTGGTGCAGCAGGAGCGCGCCGCATGGCACGGTTGCACTGGGCCGGGCTGGCGTCACCTGCACCACCCAGGGCTGTGGATGGTCGCTCGACCGGGTCACTCGGACCAGCCGGCCAGCCCTCGACCACGCCCGCCCCCAGGCCCGTTAGGGTTGGCCTGTGGGTGGCAGTGAAGTCGTCGTGCTGCTTGCCGTGGCGGCCGTCGTGCTCGGTCCGGAACGGCTGCCGCAGTATGCCCAGCAGCTGGCCCGGCTGGTCCGCGAGCTGCGACGGATGGCGGTCGGGGTCACCGAGCAGGCCAAGGCCGAGCTGGGCGACGACTTCGACCTCGACGAGCTGCGCCGGCTCGACCCGCGTCAGTACGACCCGCGCCGGATCATCCGCGAGGCGCTGACCGACGTCATCGACCCCGACGACCCGCTCGGCATGAAGGCCGCCGGGCAACGTCGAGCCGCTGCCACCGGCACGGCGCCCCGACGGCGCCGCGGCCCCCGGTCGGCCGGCCTGCCGCAGCGGCACCGTCGAACCTGGGACCCCGCCGCCCGTTCGACCCCGACGCCACCTGAGCCCTCGCCGCGACCTGAGCTCGCTGCGAGCTGAGCTCCACCGCGACCTCGGACGGGTCAGCGACCGACCGGGGTCAGCCCGAGCGGGCGGCCGACGAGCCCGCGGGCGCGTCGGCCCAGCTTCTGGGCGATGCCGCGCAGGGCGGCGCCGGCCTCGCTGTCCGGGGCCCGCAGGCACCACCGGGGTGCCGTCGTCCCCGCCCTCGCGCAGGGCGACGTCGATCGGCACCTGACCCAGCAGCGGCACCGGGGCGCCGATGGTGCGGCTCGAGGTTGTCGGCGACGACCTGGCCGCCGCCCTCGCCGAACAGCGGGACCCGGGTGCCGTCGGGCTGCGGCCAGCCACGACATGTTCTCGATCACTCCCGACGATCTGCTGCTTGGTCTGCACCGCGATCGAGCCGGCGCGCTCGGCCACCTCGGCCGCGGCGGTCTGCGGGGTGGTGACCACCAGGATCTCGGCGCCCGGCAGCAGCTGGGCGCACGAGATCGCGATGTCGCCGGTGCCCGGCGGCAGGTCGAGCAGCAGCACGTCGAGGTCGCCCCAGTGCACGTCGGTCAGGAACTGCTCCAGGGCCCGGTGCAGCATCGGGCCGCGCCAGACCACCGGCTGGTTGCCGGGCACGAACATGCCGATCGAGATCACCTTCACGTCGTGGGCGACCGGCGGCAGGATCATGTCGTCGAGCTTGGTGGGGGACTGGGTGACCCCGAGCATCCGCGGCACCGAGAACCCGTAGATGTCGGCGTCCAGCACCCCGACCGACAGGCCGTCGGCCGCCATCGCGGCGGCCAGGTTCACGGTGATGCTCGACTTGCCGACGCCGCCCTTGCCCGAGGCCACGGCGTAGACCCGGGTCAGGTTGCCGGGCGCGGTGAACGGCACGGTTCGTCCCGGCGGCGGCGCCGCGCAGCGACTCCTTCAGCGCCTGTCGCTGCTCGTCGGACATGACGTCGAGCACGACGTCGACGCCGGTGACCCCGGGGACGGCGCCGACCGCAGCCTTGATGTCGTTCGTCAGCCGGTCCTTCATCGGGCAGCCGGCGACGGTGAGCCACAGGTCGACCTGTGATCCGGCCCGCCGTCCACCGCCACGTTCTTGACCATGCCGAGGTCGGTGATCGGACGGCGGATCTCGGGGTCGTTGACGGTCGCCAGGGCCGCCTGGACGGCGCTGCTCAGCGTCGGAGGACATGGCCCGATCGTACGTGCCGGACGGCGGGCGCCGGTCGGGCGTGCGACCTGTCGGGGTCGTCGGCTCAGTCGACCGGGGTGGCCCGCGAGGGCACCCGGCGGCCACCCTCGGGCAGTCCACCGAAATGGACCTCGGGCCGTTCGTGATGGGTCTCGGTGCCGCCCTGCGGCGGGATCGGCGGGCGTGGGCGCGTCTCGCTGCTGCTGCTCGGGCCGCCTCGACGTCGCGGGCGGCCTGGGCGGCACGCAGCCTCGGCGGCCCGCAGCGCCTCCTCCGCGGCCCGGGCCGGCCTCGGCCCGCCTGGGCCTGGGCCCTGGCCTGCACCTCGGCGAGGGCGCGGGCCTTCGCCTCGGCCTCGACCTGGGCGCGCGCCTGCGCCTGCGCCTGTGCCTGGCCGTGGCCTGGGCCTGGCAGCCGTGGGCCTGAGCGTCCACCTTGGCCTGCGCCTTGGCCACCTGGGCGGTGAGCGAGGCCTGAGCTGCCTCGGCGGCAGCCACCTGGGTCGGCGACAGTGTCGTCGCCGCCGGCGGCGCGTAGGCGCCCGGGTGCGGTCCGGCACCAGGGGCAGATCCTCCACTCCGACTCCAGCGGTCGCTGGCAGTGCTGGCAGATGCCTCGGTGCGAGCTGCGTGGTGCACCACGGGCAGACGATCATGCCCGTCCTCGATCGGGCCGGTCGCAGGTGGGGCAGGCGTCCGTCACCGGCATGGTCGGAGTGGGTGACCCGGATCGCCTCCTCGAAGGTCGTCTGGCCCTGCCGGGCCTTCTCGACCGCCGAGGCCCGCAGCGTGGTCATGCCGCCGGCCAGGGCCTGCGCGGTGATCGCCGTCTCGCTCGGGTCCTTCATCAGTACCTGGCGCATCGCGGCGTCCACGACCAGCACCTCGTAGACGGCCACCCGGCCGCGGTAGCCGGTGCCGCCGCACTCGGCGCAGCCGGAGCCGTGCATCGGGGTGGCGCCGGCCAGGTCGCGCCCGGGCCATGCCCAGCAGGGCCAGGGTGTCGTCGCTGGGGGTGTAGGGCTCGATGCAGCCGGCGCACGGACGGCGCACCAGCCGCTGGGCCACCGCGCAGGTCAGCGAGCTGGCGACCAGGAACGGCTCGATGCCCATGTCGACCAGGCGGGTCAGGGCGGCGACGGCGGAGTTGGTGTGCAGCGTGGTGAGCACCAGGTGGCCGGTCAGCGATGCCTTCAGGGCCAGCTCGGCGGTCTCGGTGTCCCGCACCTCGCCGACCAGGATGATGTCGGGGTCCTGACGCAGGATCGAGCGCAGCCCGCGGCTGAAGGTCATGCCGGTCTTCTCGCTCACCCCGACCTGGGTGATCCCGGGCAGCTGCACCTCGACCGGGTCCTCGAGGGTGACGATGTTCTTCTCGGGGGTGCGGATCTCGGCGATCGCCGAGTACAGCGTGTTGGTCTTGCCCGAGCCGGTAGGGCCGGTGATCAGCACCAGTCCCTGCGGCACCGCGAGCGAGGCGCGGAACGCGTCGAGCTGCTCGGTCTCGAAGCCCAGCTCGGCCAGCCCCGGGACGGCGTCGCCGCGGGTCAGCAGCCGGATGACGACCTTCTCGCCGTGCAGGCTGGGCAGGGTGCTGATCCGGGCGTCGATCGCGCTGCCCTCGACCGACGAACCGGGTGCGGCCGTCCTGCGGCACCCGCCGCTCGGCGATGTCGAGTCCTGAAATGATCTTGATGCGGCTGATCACCGCGGAGGAGATCCGCTTGGGGGCGTTCATCACGTCCCGCAGCAGGCCGTCGACGCGGTACCGCACCCGCAGCGAGTCGCGCTGCACCTCGACGTGGATGTCCGAGGCCCGAAGCCGGACGGCGTCCGCGAGCACCTGGTTGACCAGCTTGACGATCGGGGCGTCGTCGATGTTGTCGGTGGCGGCATCGGCGGCGGCGTCCTCGTCCTCACCCTCGCCGTCCAGCCCGTCGACCTTGGCACCGTCGGTCGCCCAGCGCCCAGGCCCGGTTGAGCTGGTCGCGGATCTGGGAGTCGGTGGCGACGTAGACCGTCAGCTCGAGGGAGCGGGTGTAGAGCTTGACGTCGTCCAGGGCCAGCACGTTGGTGGGGTCGGCGGCGGCGATCACCAGCCCGGTGGCGTTGCGGTCCAGCACCAGCACCCGGGTGCGCTCGGCCACCTGGCGGGGCAGCAGCCGCACCACGTCGGGGGCCGGGACGGTCTTGGAGAGGTCGATCATCTCCAGGCCCAGCAGGTTGGCCAGGCACTCGGCGACGTCCTTCTCCGAGGCGAAGCCCAGCTCGGCGACGACCTGGCCCAGCCGGCGCCGACCGGCACCGGGACGGCGCTGCTCCTCGAGGGCGCCTCGAGCTGCTCGGAGGTGATCAGCCCGGAGTCGACGAGCACGTCACCGAGGCGGCGGCGCGCCTGCAGGCGGTGACGGGCGGGTGGCCGGGTCTGCTGAGCTCACTCCGGAGGGTGTCGGCACGTCCCGGTTCGAAGTTGACCCGTCCGGGTGGTCTTCCTTGGCGTGGCTCCTGGACCGTGAGTTCCTCGAGCAGGTCGCGCAGCTCGGAGCGGACGAAGTCCCGGGTGGCGACGTCGCGCAGCGCGATCCGCAGCGCCGACATCTCGCGGGCCAGGAACTCGGTGTCGGCCAGGGCCCGTTCGGCCCGCTGCCGGTCCTGCTCGAACGAGACCCGGTCCCGGTCGGCCTGCCGGTTCTGCGCCAGCAGGATCAGCGGCGCCGCGTACGAGGCCTGCATGCTCAGGATCAGGGTCAGCAGGGTGTAGTTGAGGCTGCGCGGGTCGAACTGCACCGACGGCCGGGGCCGAAGGTGTTCCAGGCCAGCCAGGCCGCCACGAAGACCGTCATCCAGACGATGAAGCGAGGCGGTCCCCATGAACCGGGCGAAGGTCTCGGACCAGCGCCCGAACGCCTCGGGGTCGACGTTGGGGGTGGGCAGCGAGCGGCGCACCTCGCGCGGGGTGTCCAGGCCCGGACGGCGCCGGGTCGACGGCTTGGCCGCTCCCCGGTTTGCCCGTCGGCCGGCTGCCGCCGGACCGGGCGTCGAGGTGCGGGCGTTCGCGGCCCGGGCGTGGCGGCTGCGGGCCGGTCCGGTCAGCGGGCACGGGGCAGCTCTCCGGCGACGTCGAGGAGGTCGTCGTCGTCGGCGTCGCGCCAGTCGTCGGGCAGCAGGTGGTCGAGCACGTCGTCGACGGTGACCACTCCCAGCAGCCGGCCGTCGTCGTCGGTCACCGGCGCCGACGACCAGGTTGTAGGTCGCCAGGTGCCGGGTCACCTGCTCCAGGCCGGCGGTCGCCTCCAGGGTCACCGCGTCCTTGTCGAGGATGCTGCCCACCGCGGCGTGCGGTGGCTCGCGCAGCAGCCGCTGGATGTGGACGACGCCCAGGTACCGGCCGGTCGGGGTCTCGAGCGGAGGACGGCAGACGTAGGCGGCTGCCGCCAGGGCGGGGCTGATGTCCTCGCGCCGCACGTGGGCCAGTGCCTCGGCGATCGAGGCCTCCGGGGGCAGGATCACCGGCTCGGTGGTCATCATGCCGCCGGCGGTGCGGTCGTCGTAGGCCAGCAGCCGGCGCACGTCCTCGGCCTCCTCGGGCTCCATGAGCGCGAGCAGTCGCTCGGCCTGCTCCTGCGGCAGCTCGGACAGCAGGTCGGCGGCGTCGTCCGGCTGCATCGCCTCGAGCACGTCGGCGGCCCGCTCCCCGGTCAGCACCGAGACGATCTCGACCCGGTCGTCGTCCGGCAGCTCCTCGAGCACGTCGGCCAGCCGCTCGTCGTCCAGGGCCGCGGCCACCTCGAGGCGGCGCTTGGGGGTCAGCTCGTGGATCACCTCGGCCAGGTCGGCCGCCTTCAGCTCCTCGAACGCGGCCAGCAGGTTGGCGGCGCCCTGGCGCTGCTCGGCGATGCCGAAGCCGTCGAGGTCGTCGTAGCCGACCACCAGGGTCTCGCCGCGCGCGGCGCAGCCGTCCCGGCCCGTCCCGCGCCGGACGAAGACCCGGCTGACCCGCCACTCCCGGGCCCTGGCTCTGGCTGATCGCGACGTCCTCGACGGTCACCTCGGCGTCGCCCTCGCGCAGCCGCACCACCCGGTCGAGCAGCTCGCCCAGCACCAGGGTCTCGGTGGGCCGCTGCTCGAACCGGCGCATGTTCACCAGGCCGGTGGTGATCACCTGGCCGATGTCGATGCTGGTCACCCGGGTCATCGGCACGAACACCCGGCGCCGGCCCGGTACCTCGACCACCAGCCCGATCGCGCGGGGGTGCTGCCGGCCGACACCGAAGACGACGACGACGTCGCGGACCCGGCCGACCTGGTCGCCGAGGGGGTCGAAGACCGCCAGCCCGGCCAGGCGGGCCACGAAGATCCGCGTCGGCGAGGGGCTGGTCATGACTGCAGGCTACGACTCGCCATCCGCCGGGCGGTGCATGCCGCGCGGCTCGCGGGCCCGCGGCCGCCCAGGTGCCAGGGGCGACGGGTCACCGTGGTGCCCGGGTTCGGGCGGCGGCGCGGCGGCGCCGGACGGCTCGGCGGTGCCGCCGGCACCGCTGGACAGCACCGTGAGCGGCCCAGCCGCAGTCACCCGGCCGGTGCCGGCCCAGTGCAGCAGCTGGGCGGCGGGCCCGGGGCCGTTGAGCCGGACGGCGGCCAGCGCGCTGCCGCCTGCTGCCATTCCTCGGTGCCCGGCGACAGCTGGTCGGCGCGGGCCGCGAACGTCACCAGCCGGGCCCCGGACTGCCTTGCTCGGCACCACGACCTCGACCAGCCCGGTCAGGCCGGGCAGGGACTGCTCGCCGGGCCCGGTCACCAGCAGGACGGCGGCGCCGTCCCAGGTGTGCCAGGCCGAGCCGGAGCCGGCCCTCGTCGAAGGGGCGCACCCAGACCACCCCGCTGCGCCGGCAGGCCTGGTCGACCAGGGCCGCTGCTCGTCGGTGAGGTCGGGCTCGGCCGGCACCGGCGGCGCCACGGGCGCACGACGGTCGGCGAAGAAGCCGACCAGGGTCTCGACGGTGCTCACCCCACCGAGCCTGCCACAGCACAGCCCGTCGCAGTGGTCCCGGCAGCGCATCGTGCCGTCGAAACCCGACTCTGTGCGGCTGGTGAGAGTCGGGTACCTGCTTGATCGGCCGGGTGAGAGTCGGGTACCTGCTTGATCCGCCGGGTGAAAGTCGGGTGTTGCACCGGGACCCGCGTTGTTGTTGCCGAAAGTCGACTCTCGGCGGGTGCTAGGAGTCGGGTGGCTCAGGTCGGTCGGGTGGCTCAGGTCGGTCGGGTGGCTCAGGCGGTCCGGTGGCACAGTCGGTCGGGTGGCTCAGGTCACCCGAGAGCACGGGACGACGGCGCGGTGTCGGCCGTTAGCGTTTCGCCCCATGAGGCCTCGTCGCTCCAACCTCGCCGTCCCCGGCTCCAGCCCGAAGATGATCGACAAGGCGCGCACCCTGCCGGTCGACCAGGTCTTCCTCGACCTCGAGGACGCCTGCGCCCCGCTGGCCAAGCCGCAGGCCCGGCAGACCATCGTGGCCGCCCTCAACGAGGGCGGGTTCGAGGACCGGCTGCGGGTGGTGCGGGTCAACGACTGGACGACGCACTGGACCTACCGCGACGTCGTCGAGGTGGTCGAGGGCGCCGGGGCCAACCTGGACGCGATCATGCTGCCCAAGGTGCAGTCGGCCGAGCAGGTGGTCGCCCTCGACCTGCTGCTGACCCAGATCGAGACCACCATGGGCTACCAGGTGGGCCGGATCGGCATCGAGGCCCAGATCGAGAACGCGCGCGGCCTGATCGCCGTCGACGCGATCGCCAAGGCCTCGCCCCGGGTCGAGACGATCATCTTCGGGCCGGCCGACTTCATGGCCAGCATCAACATGAAGTCGATGGTGGTGGGGGAGCAGCCGCCCGGCTACGACGTCGGCGACGCCTACCACCACATCCTGATGTCGATCCTGATGGCGGCCCGGGCCAACGAGAAGCAGGCGATCGACGGCCCCTACCTGGCGATCCGGGACGTCGAGGGGTTCCGCCAGGGTGGCGGGCCGCTCGGCGGCCCTGGGCTTCGACGGCAAATGGGTGCTGCACCCGGGCCAGATCGACGCCGCGAACGAGGTGTTCAGCCCGCGACAGGACGACTTCGACCACGCCGAGAACATCCTGGACGCCTACGCCTGGTCCACCAGCTCCGAGGGCGGGGCCCGGGGAGCGGCGATGCTGGGCGAGGAGATGATCGACGAGGCCTCGCGCAAGATGGCCCTGGTCGTCTCGGCCAAGGGCCGGGCAGCCGGCATGACCCGCGGCCAGGTCTGGACCCCACCGACCGCGTGACCGGTGGTCGACAGGCCCGCGGTGCTGCCTGTCGGCGGTGCTCGCCGCTCGGGGTGCCCCGTCAGCCGGCGGTGAGGAAGGACAGCTCCGAGATGGCGATGTCCTGATACTTGCTGCCCGGGTAGACGTCGTCGATCGTCAGGGTGACCTTGCTGGTCGTCCCCAGGTCCTGGCTCAGGGTCTGCAGGTCCTTGGTGTCGGACAGGTCCCAGGTCCAGCTGCCGGTGTCGGAGTCGACGGTGACCGTCTTGGCGCGGGAGTTGGCCGCCCACAGGTCGCCGAGCTCTTGCTCGACTTCTGGTAGCCGTCGAGCATCGTCACGCCGGCCAGGTGCACCGGCTCGGCGAAGGTGAACGTCAGGGTGACCCCGGTGCTGCCGCCGGCGCTGTTCCAGGCGGTCGTCGGCTTGCCGTCCAGGGTGTTGGCCGCCACATAGGTGACCGCGCCGTCGCGGGCGCGCGGTGCTCGAGGCCGTGGCCTTGATCGAGGCGGCCGGAACCGGGGTACCGAGGACGGCGGCGACGCTCGGCGAGGCCGAGGCCGACTTGAGGCGCCGCGGTGTTCACGTGGTGGTGGGCTTGCCGACCCGGTTGAGCACGAAGAAGATCGCCGTTCCCAGCACCACGAGGCCCACGAGGGCGGCCGACCACACCTTGAGGGAGCCGCGCGGCAGGTCACGGGTGGCCTCGCCGAGGGCGGCGCGCCATGAGGAGTGCACCGCCGTGGGGGCCGCGGGGTAGCCGGCCGTGCGGGCGGAGCGGTCGAAGGCGGGCTCGTAGCCGTTCCAGGTGGCGGTCGGTGTGTCGGCCGGGTCGCTGCCGTAGCCGGCCGGATAGGTCTGGGGCTGCGGGGACGGGTAGCCCGCCGCCTGGGGGGGCTGATCCTGGCCGTAGCCGGTGGGGTAGGTCTGCGCCTGCGGCTCCGGGTAGCCCTGCGGCGGCGCGTAGGCCTGGGGCTGTGGGTACCCCTGCGCCTGCGGGTACCCCTGCGGCTGGGAGGACGCCTGCGCCTGCGAGTAGTCCTGCGCCCGCGGGTAGTCCTGCGCCTGCGAGTAGTCCTGCGCCTGCGGGTAGTCCTGGGGCTGGGCATAACTCTGGGGTTGGGCGTAGTCCTGCGGCTGGGCGTGGCTCTGGGAGTAGCGGTAGGCCTGGGCACCTCGGGGTTGACCGGAGGCATCGGGCGGACGGTTCTGCGGCTCGGGGTCGTCGGCCGGCGACGAGCGCACCAGGGCCGCGATCAGCGACGAGGCCTGGGGCTGGTGGACGGTCGGCAGCGGGGCTGGGACTGCGGATCGCCGCTCGAGTCGGCCGACTGGGAGTCCGAGGTCTGGGGAGAGCTGGTCATCGCAGTTCGTACCCGTCGTCTGGGAGGTGAGGTGGCCGGTGTCGTCCTGTGCCGGGGCGGTGTCACGAAGGTCGACGATGCCGGGCAGGTCGAGCGGTTCGGGGCTGTCCAGACTGGCGCCAGGCTGGAAGGCCAGGTCGCCGGGACGCGGGTCGGCACGCACGTCGACCGGACCGACGTGCCCGTCCGGGAAGGTGCGCCACCACACGTCGGACGACGCCGCCGCATCCGAGGGGCCGGCTCGGGCATGGCACCTCCAGTCGCCCGGGGCGGCCCGCGACCCGGGCCGATCTCGTGTCTGGCGGCTCGGTTCCAGCCGACGTCGATGTTGACGGTACCGCGTGTCAGCCCAATAGCGGAGTGCGGAATCTGCTATGCGGTCAGATTTGGTAGTGAATGCCGCATTCGGTTTTCGCCCTGCCCGCCCATCGGCCGGCCCGGGCGTCCTCGCCCTCGGCGACCGGCTGGGTGCACGGCCAGCACCCCACCGAGGGGTAGCCCATGTCCAGCAGCGGGTTGAGGATCGACGTCCGGGTTGGCGTCGAGGTAGGCGTCCACGTCGGCGTCGGTCCAGGCCGCGATCGGGGCGATCTTGACCATCTGGCGGCGCGGGTCCCACCCGATGGTCGCGGTGTCGGCCCGGCCGGCGGACTCGTCGCGCCGCAGCCCGGTGGCCCAGGCCCGGTAGCCCTTGAGGGCGGCGTCCAGCGGTGCCACCTTGCGCATCGCGCAGCAGGCGTCGGGGTCGGTCCTGTAGAGCTTGCCGCGGGCCCGCTCGTGCTGGGTCACCGTCTCGGCCGGGCGCACCGTCAGCAGCCGCACCGGGTAGGTGACCTGGACGGCGTCCGCGGTGCCGAGGGTCTCGCCGAAGTGGTACCCGGTGTCGACGAACAGCACCCTGATGCCGGGCACCGCCCGGGCGGCCAGGTGGGCCACCACGGTGTCGCCCATCGCGGCGGTCACCGCCAGTCCCGACCCGAACGCCTTGCCGGCCCAGCCCAGGATCGTCAGCGGGTCGGCGCCCTCGAGGGCCGCGCTCGCGGTGGCGGCGAAGGCCGCCGGGTCGTCGCGCCAGTGCCGCGGCGACGTCCTCGGGTCGGGTGATGAGCTCGATCATGGTGCTCCCTCGGGGTCTCCGGTGCCGTGCCGAGGCGCATCGGGTTCCCCGGTGCCGTGGTAGGCGACTGCGAAGGTGCGGGTGCATGAGCGGCAGTACCAGCGCCCCTCGGGCTGCGGGCGCAGGTCGGTCTCGCCGCAGTAGGGGCAGTAGAACGGCGGGTCTGCGCTCGCCGCTCACGCCAGGTCGCTCTCAGGGGCACGCAGCACCCAGCGGGCGAACGTCTCGTCGTCCGTGCGGTCGGCCAACCAGCGGCGCAGCACCCGCTCGACGTAGTCCGGCAGGTCGGTGCTGGTGGTGCGCAGGCCCGCGCAGCTTGCGGCCGAACCCGGCGTCCAGGCCGTAGCCGCCGCCCAGGTGCACCTGGAACCCCTCGACGGTCGGCCCCTGCGGGTCGTCCGGGTTCGGCATCTGGATGCCCTTGAGCCCGATGTCGGCGACCTGGGTGCGGGCGCACGCGTTCGGGCAGCCGTTGACGTTGATCGTCACCGCCGGGGCCTGCGGGGTGAACAGCTCGGGGACGTCGGCGAAGCGGCGCTCGAGCTCGGTGACGAGGTGGGCCGCGGTGGCCTTGGTCTCGACGATGGCCAGCTTGCAGTACTCGATCCCGGTGCAGGCCATGGTGCCGCGCCGGAACGTGGAGGCCGCCACCTGCAGGTCGATCTCGGCCAGGTCGTCGACCAGGTCGCCCACCTGGGCGGCCTCGACGTCGAGCACCAGCAGCTTCTGCTCGGGGGTGAACCGGATCCGGGTCGAGCCGGCCCGCTCCGCGGCGTCGGCCAGGGCCGCCAGTCGGACGCCGTCCAGCCGCCCGACCATCGGGGCCGCCCCGACCGCGAACCGGCCGCGGCGCTGCTTGTTGACGCCCACGTGGTCGCGGTGGGCCGGCGGTGGCGGCGGGGCCGGGCCGTCGACCAGGGCCCGCTTGAGGTACTCCGTCTCGAGCACCTCCCGGAACCTCGCGGCGCCCCAGTCGGCCACCAGGTACTTCAGCCGGGCACGGTTGCGCAGCCGGCGGTACCCGTAGTCGCGGAAGACCTGGATCACCCCGTGCCAGACGTCGGCGACCTCGTCCAGGGGTACCCAGGCGCCGAGGCGCTGGCCGAGCATCGGGGACGTCGACAGCCCGCCCCCGACCCACAGGTCGAAGCCGGGGCCGTGCTCGGGGTGCACCACCCCGACGAAGGCGATGTCGTGGATCTCGTGGGTGACGTCCTGGTGCGGGCTGCCCGAGACCGCCGACTTGAACTTGCGCGGCAGGTTCGACAGCTCCGGGTCGCCGACGAAGCGCTCGGTGATGGCCCTGATGGCCGGGGTGCCGTCGATGATCTCGTCGGCGGCGATGCCGGCCATCGGGGAGCCGAGCACCACCCGCGGGGTGTCGCCGCAGGCCTCCACGCTGCTCAGGCCCACCGCCTCGAGCGCCTGCCAGACCGCAGGCACGTCCTCGATCCGGATCCAGTGGAACTGGATGTTCTGCCGGTCGGTGATGTCGGCGGTGCCCCGGGCGTAGCGGGTCGAGATGTCGGCCAGCACCCGCAGCTGGTCGAGGTTCACCTCGCCGCCGTCGATGCGCACCCGCAGCATGAAGTACTCGTCGTCCAGCTCGTGCGGCTCGAGCGCGGCGGTGCGGCCGCCGTCGATGCCGGGACGGCGCTGGGTGTACAACCCGTACCAGCGCATCCGCCCGTGCAGGTCGGCTGGCGCGATCGAGGCGAAACCACTTGCCGCGTAGACGTTCTCGATGCGCTCGCGGACGTTGAGCCCGTTGTCCTCGCGCTTGAACACCTCGTTCGGGTTGAGCGGCTCGGTGTGCCCCAGCGCCCATTGGCCCTGGGAGCGGGGCGGGGCAGCGGTGTCGGCGTCGGGTCGGGGGTTCACGGGTGCCTCTCGAAGCGGCCGACTGCGGGTCGGCAGGGTGGGAGTCGTCACAGGTCGGCTCGTCGTCGAGCCGGACGTCGACCGAGGGCCGACGGGCAGGGTGGGGAGGTGCCGTGTGGGGCGGTGCGTGCGCCGCGCCGGCCTTGGTTCGGTGCGTGCGCTGGGGCGGAGCCTCAGGCCCGACAGGTGGCGCTGGCCGTGCGCAGCAGGTCGACGTGGTGTCGCCGCGTCAGGTGGAGCCGGGGGCGTTGCACGGTTACCTCCATCGGTCCTGGCGGTAGCACCGTCCCGAGGGTTCGGGTGGTTGCTGCGACGTCGACGAGCCAGGTCTCTCGGTCGCTCTGGATGGCTGGTGACGACCCTACGGAGCGCCGTCGCCCGGGTCAACGTGGGGTCCACGATGCGGATTCCCGTGGCGCCCCCAAATTGCAGCTGCCCGACCGCCGGGGCAACAACCGGCTCGACTCGCTGCGCAACACGTCGTGGACGGCCGGGTCGGGCTGCTCTTCCTGGTGCCGGGACTGACCACGCCGCTGCGGGTCAAGGCACCGCCGTCCTGCGCACCGACGAGGCGCTTCGGCGGTCCCTGGCGATGGGCGACAGGTCGCCCGCGTGCGTGATCGAGGTCACGGTGACCAGCGTCAACACCCAGTGCCGCCGAGGTCGCTGATCCGCTCGTCGCTGTGGGACCCGGCGGCCTTCCGGGACGCCGCCGACCTGCCGACCGTGGGCGCGATCATGGCGGAGATCACTGCGGGTGCCTTCGACGGTCAGGCCTACGACGCGGCCTACCCGCAGCGGATCCGGGACACCATCTACTGACCAGCACACAGCCGCTGAGCCGCAACCTCTGCCGAGCCGGTCGGACGATGATCCCGAGCGGCGAGTGGTGCCGGCCGGCCACCAATCCAGGGTCGAGTGGTCACAGATTGCCGTCATCCAGGGTCGAGTGGTCACAGATGGCCGTCATCCAGGGTCGAGTGGTCACAGATGGCCGCCTGCTGGCGCTTGGAGGCGACGATCTGTGACCACTCGGGGGGGCTGACTGTCGGTGTGGCGGCCATCTGTGACCACTCGACGTGGGTGACTCTCGACGGCGTGGCGGGGAACACACCGGCGGTCGGGACGGCGGCCCGGGGCCTTGCGCATACTCGCTGTCATGAGCCGGTTGCAGCACACCGAGGGCCTGACCGACGACCAGCGTGAGCTGCTGGCCCTGGTGCGGCAGTTCGTCGACGAGCAGATCCTGCCGGTGGCCACCGAGCTGGAGCATCGCGACGAGTACCCGACGGCGATCGTCGAGGGCATGAAGCAGATGGGTGTCTTCGGCCTGATGATCCCGCAGGAGTACGGCGGCCTGGGGGAGTCCCTGCTGACCTACGCCCTGACCGTGGAGGAGATCGCCCGCGGCTGGATGAGCGTCTCGGGCATCCTCAACACCCACTTCATCGTGGCCTACCTGCTGCTGCAGCACGGCACCGAGGAGCAGAAGCGGTATTACCTGCCCCGGATGGCGACCGGTGAGGTGCGGGGGGCGTTCTCCATGAGCGAGCCGCACTGCGGCAGCGACGTCGCCGCGATCCGCACCAAGGGCGGTGGCCGACGCGCCATGACGGGGACGGCACCTGGACGATCACCGGGCAGAAGATGTGGCTGACCAACGGGGGCTCGCCAACCTGGTCGCCGTCCTGACCCGCACCGAGCTCGGGGCGACCTCGACGTACCGCAACATGACCACCTTCCTGGTCGAGAAGGAGCCCGGGTTCGGCGAGGTCGAGCCTGGGCTGACCGTGCCGGGCAAGATCGACAAGATGGGCTACAAGGGGGTCGACACCACCGAGCTGGTCTTCGACGGCTACCGCACCGCGACCGCCCAGATCCTCGGCGGCGAGCCCGGCCAGGGCTTCTACCAGATGATGGACGGCGTCGAGGTGGGCCGGGTGAACGTCGCTGCCCGGGCCTGCGGGCTGGCGATGCGGGCCTTCGAGCTGGGCATCGCCTACAGCCAGCAGCGCGAGACGCTTCGGCAAGCAGATCGCCGAGCACCAGGCGGTGCTGTTCCGCCTGGCCGAGATGGCGACCAAGGTCGAGGCCGCGCACCAGATGATGGTGATGGCGGCACGCAGGAAGGACGCCGGCGAGCGCAACGACCTCGAGGCGGGCATGGCCAAGTACCTGGCGAGCGAGTACTGCCGGGACGTCGTCGAGGACTCCTTCCGGATCCACGGCGGGTACGGCTACAGCAAGGAGTACGAGATCGAGCGGCTCTACCGCGAGGCGCCGATGCTGCTCATCGGCGAGGGCACTGCGGACATCCAGCGCATGATCATCGGTCGCCGGCTGCTCGAGGACTACGCAGCGCCGACCCGCTGAGGCGCCGGGGCGGCGCGACCCGGCGAGGCAGCGGCGCAGCACCAGGTACCACATCGGCAGCATCAGCACCTGGTCGATCGCCAGACCCCAGGCCGCGCCGACCACGCCCGCCCAGCAGGGCCCCGCCGATCAGCAGCGCGAACACCAGGGGGGCCTCGACGAACATCACCCGGATCGCCTGCCGGGTCATGGCCATGCCGTAGATCACGACAGCGGGTCCGGCGGCGGCGCCGGCGGCGGCGGTGCCCAGCGCCACCGGCAGCAGCACCGAGTGGGCCAGGCGCCAGTCGTCGCGGAACAGCCAGACCCCGAGGCTGTCCGGAACGGTCAGCAGCAGGGCGGTGTAGCCGAGGGAGACCACCAGCATCCCCGCGCTGATGACGAGCGCCACCCGCCGGCGGTCGGTCAGCGTCAGCGTGGTGCGGCGGGCGATCTCGGGCAGGCTGAAGGTCAGGACGGCGGCATTGAGGATGAACAGCGGGCCGAGCAGCACCTGGGCACCCCGGATCGAGGACACCGCGCCGTCCTCGACCAGGGCGCCGACGGCGAGGAAGCCGCCGTTGAAGGCACCCGCCCCCAGCAGGTACTCGGCAAGCAGGAAGGCCGAGACCGACCAGGTGCGCCCGATCCAGGCGATGGCCCCGGCCGGCCGGGGCAGCACCCGCAGCTGCACCAGGGCCAGCGCCGTGGCGACCCCGGCCGACAGTCCCCAGATCGCGACCAGGTCGGGGGCGTCGCCCTTGCCCTGCAGCAGCAGCACGGTCGTCGCCACGGCCTGCACGACGGCCCAGACGAAGTCGTTGAGAGCCGCCAGGTGGGGCTGGCCCTGGGCGAAGAAGGCCATCCGGCAGGCGTCCTGCAGCACCAGGAACGGCAGCACCGCGGCGGCCGCCATCAGGGTCTGACGCAGCGGCGAGGACAGCGTCGTCACCGCGACCAGCAGCATCAGCAGGCTCGCTGCCGAGGTGCCCACCAGGACGGCGCCCAACCCCTCGCCGGCGGCGCGCCGCCACGGGGCGCCCTGCGCGCCGCTGTACCGGACGCCGAAGATCTGGCCCACGAGGGCGCGCTCGATGCCGATCAGCAGGGTGAAGGCGTAGAAGGCGATCGCGTAGGAGTCCAGGCCCTTGAGGTCGACCTGGTGCGCGACGACGAAGAAGACCGCGACGTTCGTGGACGCCGACAGTGCCTGGTCCACCAATCCCCAGCCGGCGCGGCGGGCCAACGACAACGAGGCCGGCTGGGACGCCGAAGCCTGGGCCGGGGCGGCGGACGTTGTCATCGACGTCCATCGTCGCGGTACCTCCGACCTGCGTCCAGTCGTACGCCGATGCAGGCACGCACGGTGACATGGGCGAGGATGAGGTCTATGTCGAACCTCGAGCCGACCCGTGGGCGCAACAGCCCTGCGGGTGCCGACGCCCCCCAAGGGTGACCTGATCGCGCGCTACCCGACCTACCTCGAGGCCCAGCGGGCCGTCGAGCACCTGTCGGACCGGCAGTTCCCGGTGCAGCACGTCACGATCGTCGGCAGCGGGCTGCGCATGGTCGAGCGGGTCACCGGCCGTCTGAGCTACCCCCGGGTCGCACTCGCGGGGGCGTGGTTGGGGGCCTCGTTCGGGTCGCTGGTGGGGCTGATGTTCCTGCTGTTCGGCAGCAGTTCGGGGTCGGCCGGTGGTGAGTTCGGCACCGCGGTCGTGCTCGGCACGGTGTTCGGCATCCTGCAGGGAGTGCTCTCGTACGCGCTCACCCGCGGCCGGCGCGACTTCACCTCGAGCAGCCAGATCGTGGCGAGCGAGTACGAGGTGCTCTGCACCCGCGAGCACGCGACGCAGGCCCGAAACCTGCTGCACGAGCTGTCGTGGGGCAGCGCGACCATGCCTTCGGCGGCCGCCGCGCCGCCGCCGTTCGGCACTCCCGGCCCGTCAGGCCCAACCGGCCCGTCCAGCCCGGGATCAGGCTCGCTGCCCGGTACCGGCTACGGGTCGGCGACGGCCGAACCGCCGCCGATGGACGTCAGCGGCCCGACCTACAGCGAGATGATCGAGCGGCAGAAGGCGGCCAAGATGGCCGTGAAGTCCGACCTGGCGCAGGACGCCGCCCAGGCCGAGCAGGCTCAGCGGACCGAGCAGGCCCAGCGGACTCAGCAGACCGAGCAGGCTCCGCAGACCGAGCAGGCTCAGCAGAGCGAGCAGGCTCAGCAGACCGATCAGGCCCAGCAGACCGAGCAGGCTCCGCAGACCGAGCAGGCCCAGCACTCCGATCAGGCCCGCCCCGAGTAGACGACAACGCCGTCCTGGGCGCCGAGAGTCGCCTTGCGGTCACAAAGACGCGTGTCTCGCTACGACACTCGCCTCTGGTCGAGTGATTCGAGCGGCTACTCGACTCTCGGTCGGTGGGTGGGGCTGGTGGTTGACTCTCGGTGGGGCAGGGATGGGCGTCAGAGCCAGCGGTTGCGCTTGAAGCCGCGGTACATGGCGGCGCAACAGGTGACCATCAGGGTCAGTACCGCCGGGTAGCCCCAGGCCTGGTCCAGCTCGGGCATGAACCGGAAGTTCATGCCGTAGATGCCGGCGATCATGGTCGGGACGGCGGCGATCGCGACCCAGGCCGAGATCTTGCGCATGTCCTCGTTCTCGCTGACCGTCAGCCGGGCCAGCCCGGCCTGCAGGATCGAGCCCAGCAGCTCGTCGTAACCCTGGATCTGGTCACGCACCCGGGCCAGGTGGTCCGAGACGTCCCGGAAGTACTCGCGGATGTCGGGATGCACCAGCCGCCGCGGCCGCTCGGCCAGCTCGTGCAGCGGCAGCGCCAGCGGGCCGGTGGTGCGCTTCATCTCGATGATGTCGCGCTTGAGCTGGTAGATGCGCTCGACGTCGGTGACGGTCCGGGTGGCGAACACCGAGTTCTCGATCTCCTCGATGTCCTCGTTCACCTGGTCGACCACGGCCAGGTAGTCGTCGACCACCTTGTCGCAGACGGCGTGCAGCACCGCCGACGGCCCCAGGCCCAGCTGCTGCGGGCGGGTCTCGAGCCTGCGGCGCAGCCCCACCATCGAGGCATGCCGGCCGTGGCGCACGGTGATCGCGAAGTACTCCCCGACGAACACCATGACCGCGCCCGTCTCGACGATCTCCCCGCCCTCGCCCTGCCCGCGCCCTACGGGCACGTCGTGCGGGCTGTGCGCGGCGGCGCTGTAGCCGTGGGCACCGGGGAGTCGGTCGGTGCGGTCGATGTAGGCCAGGGTGCGCAGCGCCAGGAACAGAACGTCGTCGTAGCGCTCCACCTTGGCCCGCTGCCGCGGGTTGGCGGCGTCCTCGAGCGCCAGGGGGTGCAGGTCGAAGACCTCGCCCAGCTGAGTGAGCTGGTTGGTGGTCGGCTCGTGCAGTCCCAGCCACACGAAACCCTCACCGGCGCGGGCCTTCTCGCAGGCGGTGTGGAAGTCGTCGCAGCTGCTGCGGACGCCCTCGGTGTACAGCGCCCAGTCGACCGCGGCATCGAGCAGCAGCCGGGGGACCGGCACCGGCAAGGGCGTCGAGGGGGTGTCGGGGCCGGGTCGGCGGGTGCCGGTCACGGCGCGCAGGGGCAGGGTGCGTGTCAGCGGCAGGACCCTGACCAAGGGGGGACGGGCCATCGGGAACCTCCAGGCGGTATGCCGCCGGCGACCCGACCCGCGAGGTTCAGCGGACCGTTCGGGGGCGGCAGAGGTGGTCGGTCGGAGCAGGGACCGCGCGACTATCACCGGACGTCATGTCCGTCCCACCTCCTCGACTCGTTCGGTCGTCGACGACCGTTGCCGAAACCGCTGTCACCACTCAGCGTAACCTGCGGTGGTTGACTGATGTCGCACGTTGGGTGAGAGCGTGCTGGGCGGGTGCGGGCGGGGGGTGCGATGCGGCGCGACCTGGGCCGTCGGGCTCTGATCATGGCGGCTCTCGCCGGCGGCGTGGTCGTCACCGCGGGGTCCGCCGGCGGGGCCCAGGACGACGACCCCGGCCGTGGTGGATCGCCGTTGGCGGGCTCACCCCCGGGTGCGCCGCCGGCGCAGCGGGTGCTGAACCTGGTGGCCCACCCGGACGACGACCTGCTGTTCCTCAGCCCGGACCTGGTCAACGCCGTCCGCTCCGGCGCCGAGGTCAGGACCGCCTACCTGACGGCGGGCGACGCCGGCCGCGAGCCCGAGTACTGGCTGGCCCGAAGGTCGGGGGTGCGCCAGGCCTACGCCCGGATGGCGGGGGTGGCCGACCGCTGGCGGCTGGTGGACTGCGGGGTACCGGCGGTCACCTCGATCTGCCTCGAGCAGGCGCCCCAGGTCTCGCTGGTCTTCTTCGGGCTGCCGGACGGCGGCTCGGGCACCGGCTTCGGCCGTTTCCACCACTCCAGTCTGCTCCAGCTCTGGCGGGGGCAGCAGAGGGTGGTCACGGCGGTGGACGGCACCGCCGACTACACCCTGGCCCAGCTGACGGCCGCCGTGGCGCAGCTGATCGAACACGCCCGGCCGCAGCAGCTGCGGACCCTCGACGCGTGGAGCATCCCCGGCGACGGCGACCACGTCGACCACCAGGTGGCGGCCCGGATCGCAGTCGCAGCCGCCCGGACGGTGTCGGCGCCCGTCAGCCTGGTCGCCTACCTCGGCTACCCGGTCGCCCGCCGACCGGCCAACGTGCAGGGGCCGGCGCTGCAGGTCAAGACCTCGGTCTTCGGCGCCTACGCGGCCGTCGACAGCCAGGTCTGCGCCGGGCGGCCCTTCTGCGCGGGCAGCCGGTACACCGAGTGGATCGGTCGGCAGTACCTGGTCGACCCGCCGGGTCAGCTGCGCAGCGAGGCCATCCAGGCCTCGATGCCCTCGACCGTGCGCGGCAGCGCGGCCGACAGGTTCTCGTAGCCGTCGGCGGTGACCAGCACGTCGTCCTCGATCCGGATCCCGATGCCGCGCAGCTCGGCGGGCGCCAGCAGGTCCTCGTCGCGGAAGTAGAGCCCCGGCTCGATGGTGAACACCATGCCGGCCTCGAGGATGCCGTCGTCGTACATCTCGCGGCGGGCCTTGGCGCAGTCGTGGACGTCGAGCCCGAGGTGGTGGCTGATGCCGTGCACCAACCAGCGCCGGTGGAACTGGCCCTCGGGATCGAGCGCCTGCTCGACCGTGCCGGGCAGCAGCCCCCAGGAGTGCAGCCGGTCGGCCACGACCGCCATCGCGGTCTCGTTGAGCTCGCCGAAGCGCACCCCGGGGCGCACGATCGCGAACACGGCGTCGGCGGCGTCCAGCACGGCCTGGTAGACCAGCCGCTGCGGCTCGCTGAAGGTGCCCGAGACCGGCAGGGTGCGGGTGACGTCGGCGGTGTACAGGCTGTCGACCTCGACGCCGGCGTCCACCAGGATCAGGTCGCCCAGGCGGACCGGGCCGTCGTTGCGGATCCAGTGCAGGGTGCAGGCGTGGCCGCCGCTGGCGGCGATCGTGTCGTAGCCGACCGCGTTGCCCTCGGTGCGGGCCCGCAGCCCGAAGACCCCCTCGACGACGCGCTCGCCGCGCTCGCCGGCGACCGCCTGCGGCAGCTGGCGGACGATGTCCTCGAAGCCGCGGGTGGTGGCGGCGACGGCCTCGCGCAGCTGGTCCAGCTCCCAGGCGTCCTTGACCAGGCGCAGCTCGGCGCAGGCACGGGCCAGGTCGACGTCCGCCGCCAGGGCGTCGTCGTCGGCGATGTCGGCCGAGCGGCGGGCGGCGGCCAGGGCGGCCTCGACCGAGGCGTCGGCGCCGCGCACCACGCGCACCGGGACGCCGTCCGAGCCCAGGTCCTTGGTCACGGCCCCCGGGGCCTCGTCGAGGTGGGCCGTCGCGAGCCCGGTCTCGGCCGCCACCTCGGCCAGGGACTGGCGTACCCCCACCCAGAGCTCGCCGTAGCGGGCGCTGGCGTAGAACTCCTCGGTGTCGCGCTCGGCGCGGGGGCGCACGTACAGGACGCCGTCGTGGCCGTCGGTGCGTCGGCCGTCCGTGCCGGCGCGCGGCTCGAGGACCAGGACGGCGTCCGGCTCGCGGTCGGTGCCCAGCCCGGTCAGGTGGGCGAACGCCGAGTGCGGCCGGAACCGGTAGTCGGTGTCGTTGCTGCGCACCCGGAACTGCCCCGCCGGCACGACGAGCCGTTCCCCCGGGTACTGCCGGCTCAGGGCCTCGCGGCGGGCCGCGGCCCAGGGCGCCGAGGCCAGCTGAGCGGGCAGCTCGCTCGGGCGGGGCGCCCAGCCGTCGGCGATGAACGCCCGGAAGGCCACGGACCGGGGGGTGCTGCGGTGGTCCGGAAGCTTGGGCGAGGGGCTCTGCGCTTCGGTGGTACTCATGGCCTCCATGGTGTCACCTGGGGGCAAGCAGGTGAGGTAGGCCACGTCGCGCCGCAGGACCCTCGTCGCTGCGGACCGGGCACGATGGTCCGGGGTCGGTCACGAGGAGGCAGTCATGCAGTTCGGGCGCACCTACGAGGAGTTCGAGGTCGGCGCGGTCTACAAGCACTGGCCGGGCAAGACGATCACCGAGGCCGACGACCACCTGTTCTGCCTGATCACCATGAACCACCACCCGCTGCACCTGGACGCCCACTACGCCGAGGGCTCGACCCAGTTCGGGCGCAACGTCGTGGTCGGCAACCTGATCTACTCGGTGCTGCTGGGCATGTCGGTGCCCGACGTGTCGGGCAAGGCGATCGCCAACCTCGAGATCGAGTCGCTGCGGCACGTGGCGCCGACCTTCCACGGCGACACGATCTACGGCGAGACGACCGTGCTCGACAAGTGGCAGTCGACCTCGAAGGACGACCGGGGCGTCGTCCACGTCGAGACGATCGGCTACAAGCAGGACGGCACGGTGGTCTGCGTCTTCCGGCGCAAGGTGATGGTGCCCAGGCAGAGCCACCTCGACGCCCGCGGCGGCGACCAGCCAGGACGCCCGGTCCCCGCCACCTGACTGCGGCCCGGCAGCCACTGAGGGCGACGCGGCAGCCACCTGGCGAACGTGTCGGAGCCACCCCCTAGCGTTGCGGTGTGAACCTGAAGCTGTTCGGCGAGACCTTCCTGACGATGTTCGTCATCATCGACCCGCCCGGCATCCTGCCGATCTTCCTGGCGATGACCTCGACCATGGAGCGCCGTCCCCGGGCACGGGCCGCGCGGCAGGCGGTGCTGGTGGCGTTCTTCGTCATCGTGGCGTTCGCGGTGTTCGGCAAGGCGCTGCTCGACTACCTCAGCGTCTCGCTGCCGGCGCTGCAGGCCTCGGGCGGGCTGCTGCTGCTGCTGGTCGCGCTCGAGCTGCTGACCGGGCACGAGGGGGAGCCCGCCAAGACCCAAGGGGTCAACATCGCCTTCGTGCCGCTGGGGACGCCGCTGCTGGCCGGGCCCGGGGCGATCGTGACCACGATGGTGTTCGTCAACCGGGTGCACACCTGGGGCGACCGACTGACGATCGGGCTGGGGCTGCTGGCGGTGATGCTGGTGCTCTACCTGGTGATGCGCTTCGCGGGGGTGCTGCACCGGGTGCTGCGCGACAGCGGGGTCACCCTGGTCAGCCGGATCGCGGGCCTGCTGCTGTCGGCGATCGCCGTCCAGATGGTCGCCGACGCCGTGCGGGCTTTCGCGAGTGGGCAGGGGTAGACCGTGCCGGACGACGGGGGACTGCCGTGAGTGACGACGGCGGCGACCAGAGCGTGCAGCCGGTGGGCCAGACCATGCTCGGAGGGATGCCGAAGCGGCTCTACAGCTGCACCCCGACCCGGCTCACCACCTGGCTCGACTGCCCGCGCCGGTACCGCTGGACCTATCTCGACCGGCCGCAGCCCTCGCGCGGGGCGCCGTGGGCGCACACCGGTCTCGGCGCCGCCGTCCATGTCGCGCTCGCCTCGTGGTGGAACCTGCCGGTGCCGCAGCGCAGCCCGGAGCAGGCGGCCGCGTTGGTGGCCAAGGGTTTTCCCGGGGACGGCTACCGCGACGAGGCCCAGCGGCAGCAGGCCTGCCGGCTGGCGGCGGGCTGGGTCTACGACTACGCGCAGGCCCAGCTGTCAGGGCCGGACGGCGTGCCCGACCCGGTCGGGGTGGAGCGCACCGTGTCGAGCCCGACCCAGACCCTGGTCGTCAGCGGCCGGGTCGACCGGATCGACCTGCGGCGGTGGGCGGCTGGTGATCGTGGACTACAAGACCGGACGCCGACCCTGCGACGACGACGAGGCCCGCTCGAGCCTGGCCCTGGCCCTGTACGCGGTGGCGGCGGCACGCACCCTGCACCACCCCGCCGGGCGGGTCGAGCTGCACCATCTGCCTTCCGGCACAACGGCTGTCGCCGAGCACGACGAGGTGTCACTGACCCGCAAGGTGAAGCAGGCCGAGTCGATCGCCTACGACGCCTCGCGGGCGGACGCCGGGTACCGCGAGGGTCGCCAGGGCGACGACGTGTTCGAGCCGCGGCCGTCCCGGGCCTGCTCGTGGTGCGACTTCAGGCAGCACTGCCGTGAGGGCCAGGCGGCCGCGCCCCAGATCGAGCCCTGGTCCGGTCTGCCCGAGCAGATCCGTGACTGAGCGCCATCTGCTGGAATCCCGTGCCCGGCAAACCCTTGTGCAAGTTCGGGTGGTCTGCTTGCATCAGGCGGTATTCGCCGGTGATGGAGCCGGTCGGCGTTCGGGGTGGCTGATGCGGTCCTGGCGGTTGCTGACTGGTTCGCTGGTGCTGGTGGTCGGGTTCGTGGCTCCTGCCATGCAGGCTCAGGCCGCTTCTCCCGTCGCCGATCCCGTCGGCCTCGTCGCTTCGGTGGCTGGGGTGCAAGGTTGCCGTGGTGGTGCCGGTGGCTCCGGCTCCGGTGTTGACGTTGGGTACGCCGGTGAGGCCGGATCCGGCGGTGGTGGTGGATCCGCCGGTGGTTGCGCCGGCACCGGCGCCGGTGTGGCCGGTGGCGGGTTCGGGGACGGTGAGCGTTCCCGCGACGGGTCGGGGGCGGGTGGCGTCGACGGTGGTTTCGGTGGGGCGGGCGCATGGGACGGGTCCGACGGTGGGGGCGTCGTTGGCTCCGGGGGATCCGCCGGCGCCGGTGACGCCAGTGTCGGGGTTGCCTCAGGCGGGGTCGGTGTCGGCGGAGGCGTTCGATGATGCCGCGGCCCGCAGGCTGGGGGGCCTTGGTGTGGGGATGAAACTGGCTCGCGCGGATGGTGACGCGGCCACGGGCGCGGTGTCGGTGGCTTTCGATGCTTCGGGGTTCTCCCAGGCCTACGGTGGCGGATTCTTGTCGCGTCTGGTGGTGGTGCAGGTCCCGGCGTGCGCGTTGACGACGCCGACGGACCCGGCGTGCACGGACCGGACGGTGTTGCCGACGTCGGTGGACACGGTGACAGGCCTGGTCTCGGCGGATGTGCCGGTCGCCGGGGACCCGACCGCTGGGGCCGTCGCGCCCGCTGCCGGCGCGGCCGCTGCCGGGTCGCCGTCGGCGTCGCCGGCTGCCCCGACGGGTGGGGCGGGGACGGTGGTGGTGTTGGCGTCGCAGGTCTCCAGTGCGGACGGTAACTATGGGGCGACGCCGTTGCAGGCGTCGGGTAGGTGGTCGGTGGGGTTGCAGTCGGGGTCGTTCCAGTGGTCGTACCCGTTGCCGCAGGTGCCGGCTCTGGGTGGTGGTGGCCCGGGGTTGAGCCTGGACTATTCGTCGGCGTCGGTGGACGGGATGACGTCGGCGGAGAACGCGCAGACGTCGTGGGCGGGGTTGGGTTTCGATGTGATCGCCCCGCACATCGACCGTGAGTATGGGTCGTGCGTCAATGACGGGCATGCCACGATGGGTGACTTCTGTTGGGGCAGTGAGGCTTTACGGATCACGTTGGGTGGGCACTCGACGCGGCTGGTGAAAGACACGACGATCACCACGGCTGATGTGTGGCGGTTGCAGGACGACCCGGGGTGGCGGGTCCAGCGGTCCACCGGGGCCGTCAATGGGGACAACAACGGTGAGTTCTGGACGGTGTTCACCCCGGACGGCACGCAGTACATCTTCGGGCGGGGTAGGCAGTTCACCACGAACACGTTGACGAACTCGGTGTTGACGGTGCCGGTGTACGGGGACGACTCGGGGGAGCCGTGCTATTCGGCGACGTTGGCGTCGGCGTGGTGCGCGCAGGCATGGCGGTGGTCCCTGGATGAGGTCGTGGACTCCCGCGGCAACGAGCAGACGTATTTCTATGCGAAGGAGACGAACAAGTACTCCCGGAACGGGACCACGGACACGGTCTATGACCGGGCGGGGTTCTTGAACGACATCGAGTACGACACCACGTACGGCAGTGAAGGCACTCAGGCCCCGGCCAAGCTGCATTTCAGTCCGGTGGCGCGGTGTCGGGCGCTGGCTGGGGGTGGTGGGAGCGTGTGTCCGTCGTTCTCGGTGGCGAACCAGCCACAGTTCCCGGATGTGCCGATGGATTTGATCTGTTCGGCGGCGTGTAGCCAGAAGTCGCCGTCGTTCTTCACCGGCTACATGTTGGACAGTGTCGCCTCGCAGCGGTGGGCGGGCGCGGCGGGGCCTGGGGGTCGGTGGACACGGTCTCCTTCGATCACATACTTCACCGCCCCGACGGATGGGTCGCCGACGTATTTGTGGTTGTCGCGGATCCATCATGTCGGCACCGGTGGTGGGGGGTCGGCGAGTCTGCCGGATGTGGCGTTCCAGGGGGTGGAGTACGCGAACCGGTCGAACCCGGTGGGTGGGGTGCTGGCGGCGCTGAAGCTGCGGGTCAGTAACGTCTATGACGAGCTGTCCGGTCGTACCGACATCACCTACAGCCAGCCGGATCCGTGTTCGTCGGCGAACCTTCCCAGTTCGCATCCGGACACCAACCTGGTGGACTGTTTCCCGGTGTATTTCACCCCGACCGGTGGCAGTGGCGGGTTCGGGTGGTTCCAGAAGTGGCTGGTCTCGAATGTGACTCGGGTGGACCGGTTGCACGGTGGTGGCGGCCAGGACATCTCCACGACCTACCAGTACAACGGGGACCCGGCCTGGCACTACGACGACGACCCGATCACCCCGGCCGCGCAGCAGTCGTGGGGAGACTGGCGCGGGTACCGGGAAGTCGATGTCATGTCGATGTCGAACCCGGCCTACCACGGGGAGGGCACGGCGCGGCCGTTGACGTATGCCCGGAGCTTGTTCTTCCGCGGCATGTACGGCGACAAGCTCGCGAACGGGTCGACCAAGACCGACTCGTTCACCGACTCCACCGGGCCCTCGGTGTTGACGGACTGGCAGTACTTGAACGGGCGGGTGCGCGAGCAGCGGCAGTGGGCGGTCAACTCCACCGGCGGCTACACCGACGAGCTGTCCGGCAGTATCCACGGGTACACCGCGCCGCGGGTGGTGAAGGCGGCACCACCCGCGTCGGATCCCAACCATGACGCGTTCCTGATGGAAGAGACCGTCACCATCGGCCGCCAGGGCGTGTTCAGTGACCCGGGCAACGTGCGTACGGGTGCGACCACCACCCAGACCGACCGGACCTACAGCGCCTACGGGCAGCTGTTGACCGAGACCAACCATGGGGCCTCGGCCTCGGACTACCGGTGCACCGCTTACTCCTACACCGCTGATGCGGGCAGTCTGGACGTCAACCGGGTCGCCTACCCCAGCCGGGTCCGCACTTTCGCCGCCTCGTGCACGGCTCCGACGGCGATGCTGGCCAGCACCGACCTGTACTACAACGGGTCCACCACCTGGGGTGGTCCGGTCACGGGGTGGGGTGGCGGCAACGTCACCAAGACCGTCACGGCGGTCACCGCGACCAACGCCACCACCGTGGGCACCTCGATCACTACGAGCGCGACGTATGACACCTACGGGCGGGTCTTGACCGCGGTCGACGGCAACGCCAAGACCACCACCACCGCCTACACCCCCCCGACCGGGATCCCGTCGACGATGACGGTCACCGCGCCGGCGCCGATCTCGCAGTCGAGGGTGACCACGTTCGAGGCGGACCGGCTGCAGCCGGTCGCGGTGCGGGACGTGAACTCCCGGACCACGACGTTGGCCTATGACGGGTTGGGGCGGCTGGCGAAGGTGTGGCTGCCCGACCAGCCCACCACCGGTAACCCGACCAAGCAGTACCTGTACTCGCTGTCACCGACGTGGGCGACACCACCGCAGATCACCAGTAAGCAGCTGCAGCCGGACGGGACGTACGTGTTCGCCTACACGTTCCTGGACTCCCTGGGTCAACACCGTCAGGACCAGGTGGTGTCCCCGGCCACGACGACGACGCAGTACGCGATCGTGACCGACCACCGCTACGACGACCTCGGGCACCTGTCCGCCCAGACCCAACCGTCGGTGATGACCGGTGCCGCCGGTACCCAGATGATGAACGTCGACTCCGGCACCGACAACGAGACCCGCTACTCCTACGACGCCGCCGGCCGGCAGATCACCGCAAGCTACTTCTCCAACAACACCCAGCAGTGGACGACCACCACCGGCTACTACGGTGACCACACCCGCACCACCCCACCGGCCGGTGGCCTGGCGGTGCGGACCAACCTGGACCCTCTCGGCCGGACCACCTCCAAGGTCGAAGGCACCTCCACGACGGCCACCACCAGCTACGGCTACGACAAGTCCGACCGGCTGATCTCGATCACCGACCCCGGCAGCCATGCCTCCACGTTCGGGTATGACCTGCTGGGGCGGCGGACCACCAGCACCGACCCCGACGCCGGCACCACTTCCACCACCTACGACGCGAACAGCAACCCGGTCACCACCAAGGACGCCGCGACCACCACCGGGGTGACCACCACCACCGTCTACGACGCGGTGAACCGGCCCACCCAGATCTGGGCCGGGCCGGCCGGGACCGGCACCCAGCTCGCCGGGTACGCCTACGACTCGACCACCATCAGCAACGGTCTGGGCCACCTCGCGTCCCAGACCACCTACACCGGCGGCAAGACCTACACCCAGGCCGCCACCGGGTACGACGTCCGTGGCCGTCCCCTGGGCACCACCTGGACGTTCCCCGCCCTGGGCGGCAAGGCCACCACCTCCACCTACACCGTGACCCACGGCTACGACACCGCCGACCGGCCCACCACCATCACCTACCCCGACGCCGTCACCGGGACCCCGGCCGAGACGATCACCACCGGGTACGACACCCTCGGCCTACCCCGCACCCTGACCTCCACCCTGGCCACGAACCCGACCCTGATCTCCGGGACCGCCTACCAAGGTGACGGGGCCCTGTCCGGGCGCGTCTACGCCGCCACCCCCACCAACATCACCCGCACCTACGGCTACCAGCCCACCACCCACCGACTCTCGACCATCAAGACCTACTTCGGGTCCGCGGCGACCGGGACCAAGACCCAGGACGACACCTACACCTACGACCCCGCCGGGAACACCACGTCGATCACCGACGCCGTCCCGGCGACACCGGTGGCCACCTGCCACACCTACGACACCCTGGCCCGCCTGGCCCACTCCTGGACCACCACCGTCACCGGCTGCACCGACACCACCTCTACGACCACCGCGGCCGGGACCGCCGGCTACAACCAAGCCTGGACCTACACCACCGACGGCAACACCTTGACCACCCGGGCCCTGGCCACCACCAAGACCGACACCTACGGCGCCCCCACCCACCCCCACGCCGCGACCGGCCTCGGAACCGACACCTACGGCTACGACACCAACGGCAACCAGAACACCCGCACCATCAACGGCGTCACCACCACCCTGGCGTGGAACGCCCTGCACCAGCTCACCACCACCACCAGCGGCACCCAGACCACCACCTACGCCTCGGCCCCAGACGGTAGCCGCCTGGCCCGCCTCAACCCCGACGGGTCCGCGGTCCTGTACATCGACGGACAAGAAGTCACCCTCACCGCCGGAGCCGCGACCGCAACCCGCTACTACACCCTCGCCGGGACCCTGGTCGCGGTCCGCGCCCCCACCGGGTTGACGTGGCAACTCAACGACGCCCAAGCCTCCGCCCAGATCGCCATCCCCGAAGGCACCAGCACCCTCAACCGCACCTACTACGACCCCTACGGCGCGATCCGCACCGGCGCCGCTGCCCCGTTCACCGACCACGGTTTCCTCGGCAAGATCAAAGACCCCACCACCGGCCTCAACAAACTCGGCGCCCGCTACTACGACCCCGCCCTCACCCACTTCATCTCCCCCGACCCCCTCAACGACCAATCCACCGCGCAGGCATCCAACGCCTACCTCTACGCCGCCGCCAACCCCACCACCTACACCGACCCCACCGGACTGGAGCATGGAGACCAGACTGGCTCCAACTGCGTCATCTCCTGTGGACTCACCTCGCCAGCCGTCCCGGAAGCGATCTCCAACCCGGTCCGGGCGCTAGCGGCAAGCGGTGAAGCCCACGGAGACGCCGGCGGAGGCAACGCCCCCATCAACAAAACACAGCAGGTCGCAAGAAGCTACGACAATCCAGAAGACTACGCTGCACATCAATTCAGTTCGCGTGGATATGGTTTCGGAGTCAACTCCGGCGCGGGTCCCCACGCATTCGTCCCTCCTTTGGGTATGGAAAGTCAGTGGCTAGGCTTCGCCAATGAATGGCGAGCCCTCAATCCCGCAGACGCATACACCTACGACACCTACACTGAACCGGAATACCGTCGCCAAGCCGGATTTGACGCACTTTTCGGTGCAGCGTTCGGGGCCGCCGCCAATAGGATCGCAGCCCGCGGAAGCGTATCTGGTGCCGCAAACACCGAATCACGCGTCCTGTCCAAGGTCGACGACCTGCCATGCAACTGCTTCGTCGCAGGCACGACCGTCCAAACCAGCAAGGGCGCCAAGCCCATCGAAGACGTACGACCCGGTGATCAGGTGTGGGCCAAGAACCTGACCACTGGCAAGAACGAACTACGACCCGTCACAGGGCTCTTCCAGAAGAAGTCGACCACCCTCATGACGATCACGCTCGCCTCGGGTGCGACGGTGGTCGTGACCCAAGAGCATCCCTTCATGGTCGAGGGCGAAGGCTGGGTCCTCTCCAGGGACCTCCTAGTCGGCGACCGACTCGCCCAGCGAGACGCCGGAACTGCCGTCATCGCGGCGATCGACATCCGCTCCGGTGGCCAGACCGTGTACAACTTCGAAGTCTTCGGCGACCACAACTACTACGTCACCGAAGCCCAACTTCTCGTCCACAACTGCCCGGTTGGGGCCAGCGGGGGTGCACGCTTGACCAATTCGCAGGCAGGTGACCTGGCGAAATGGTTGGGGTACTCCAAGACCAACTACCGCAGTAGCAACCAGCCCGTGTTCCGCAGTGGGAACAACTACATAACCCAGGACATCGATGGCCACATCGGTGGAACTTGGAAAATGTCCCGAACGCCGGATGGCTTCAGCAAGCAGGATCGACTCGGAACCTACGACCACGAACTGAACTGGATAGGTCCCTGATGGGCGAACGTGCATGGTCTCTCGACGTTCCGGGCCTGACGCAGGATGTAGCGGATGGCCTCGTGTCCCTGTTGCAGGCGGGTCACGGACTTGACGCATCGGCTGTCGACCCGAAACGTTGGCTCACGCTCCACCTGGATGCGCCAAGCGTTCGGAGTCTGCGCAGCGCACTCCAGGTCGCGGTCGCTGCAAGCACGGACCCAGGTGGTGTCGAGGTGGCAGGACTCCAGAGTCTGATCGAAGAGTTTGATCAATGGATCATCGAATGCGAAAGGTAGGTCGCGAGAGCTTGCATGGGCAGGGGCGCGTGCCGGGGCGCTCGACTCGGGCTGCTGGGTCGACGAGCCTTGGAACGCGCGTAATCCTACGGCTCCTGTGTGGCCTCGTTGTGGCCGCGATGCTGCTGGGGCATGCCGGCCTGGCCTTGGCGAGTCCGGGGCTCTGCACAGCCCCCATGTGCAGGGCCGCTGCTACATCGGAGGTCATTAGAGGCGGCTCCTTCGACGCGGCCGCGACCCACGGCGTGAGTGAGTTGTTCTCCATCGCCGAAGGGCAGTCATGGGGTCACGGGGTCGAATTGTCCCGTGTCGCGGCGCGTTCCGCTGTTGCCGCAAACACTGGTGCGGATGTGGTTCGGTACTCGCCTCAAGCTGCGTCCCGAAACCTCCTAGGCCAGGTCGGTGACGGATTCGCGACGACACCAGGCGGACGTACCGTCAGTGCGCACGCAGCGGACCGCATCGTCAACGGGGCGGCCGGGCGCGCGCCGACAACGCTCGCGCGCGTCGACGACATCCTCGATAGCCCAACCGCTCTCCGCTACGACCCGCTGCGCGACACTGTCCGTGTCAGTCAGGGGAAGGACTTCGTGGTGGTCCGCGGTTCCGGGGCGGGGCAGCACATTGTCACGGTGATGGTCCCGTGAACCCGACACCGAGATTCGACGCGGCCGCGGAGCGCGTGCTGCAGGGGGACGAGTCACGCCACGCGGCAAGCCTGCTCGAAGGGGTGGTTCTCGACGACTACCCCGGCGACGAGCGGCTCGAGGAGCTTCTGTACATGCTATCCATGTACTCGCCAGGGGCGGGCGCGCCCTATTGCGACGCGCAGGGACTGCGCGATGTGGTTGAGCGAGCGATGATCGCCCTCCGCCATCCCCGAGGAGCGGGTCACCAGGGGTGGGGGTAGTTGTGACGCCTGGAGGTGCGATGGCTGCTGTGCGGCGAACCTCGCTCGGGCGGCTCGCTGCCGCCCTGGTCTGCGTCCTGTCCGGCGCGGTTGGTCTGCTCGTGGCGGCTCCGGTGTTCACCATGGCCACCGCCTACGACACCGTCGCCTACAACTACGACGCGACCACGCGCTTGTCGACATCGCACGCGTCGGACGGACCCGAGAGGGCGTCGCGGGCTGGCCCTGGAGTCGCATCGTTGGCGAGGTCTGTCTCCGTCGGCGGCCTCGGAGACGCCGCAAACAGCGGAATCGGCTTCGCGGACGATGCAGTTGGCTCGGCCTATCAGGGGATGAGGTCCGGTGGTGGGCATGCGATTCGACACCTACGAGACGAGGGTCTGATCTCCAACTCCGGAAGTCTTGCTTCACAGGTATCTCAGTTCGAGAAGCTCACTTCACCGATCCTGCGCTCGCCAACGTCCACCTTTGACTGGCGCCTCGGCAACACGATGACGCGAGGATTCGCAGGCGAGGTCGGCGGGCGACAAGTCGTGGTCTTCGTCGCAAAGGAAGGCCCCTACCAAGGTCGCATCCTCTCAGCCGTGGTCCCCGATGCGAGCCAGCCGGCTCAATGGGGGCTGCCATGACCCGGCTCACCGATGCGATCGCCTGGTCCGGGCGAGACGTCACACTCAGCCTTTTCGTGGCCTTTCCGAGTCGGGCAACCCCACTGGTCTCGTCTCCTGCCGAGGTCCCCGAGGCGCGACTGATTAGGCACTATGACCTGGAGGACCTTGATCATCACCTCTCCGGGCGGTCGTGCTACGAGTATGACCTGATCTACGACGAGGTTCCGCCGGACCTCGAGGCAATCGCTCATTCGTGGATTGCCGCGGCCTTGGTTGCTGGTGCTGACTTCGCATGGTTTGGGTTCGAGGGGTCCTTCGACTTCGAGCACATCCTGACAAGCGATGTCGCGAATCAGTTGTTTGCCGTTGGGGCGTCGGAAGGCACAGAGCTCGCGCTCGATGATGAGTATCGGGAGGGGCCAGAGTGGGCCGCACTCGTTGGCTCGATGAGGGTGCGACTCGGGCTATGAGGAGAGTGGCCGTCCGAGTTCTGCGGAGAACACTGTTGATTCTCATCGTGGTCTTGGGCGCGTGGGGTTTCACGGCCCCGACCACCGTAGTCGCAGCATCCGCCAGTTCTGAGATGATTCACGTCTACGCCCACGACAACCCGTGCACGTCGGTCGCATCCGACGTCGTGCGCCTGGAGCGTGGACCGCCCTTGTCATGTGACCATGCCGTCGCCTACGACGCCATCGACCGTTTGTCGTGGCGCGCTCCGGCGAGCTCTGGGACGTCTGCGGTCGTCCTCCTCAACACCTACGACTCAACCGTTCGGCTCGCGCATGTCGACAGCGGTAAGGGTGTGAACGGCGGGTACACCCTGGCGACCGGCGGGGATCCCTCGCCCCTCTTCAGGGGCAGTGTTGCCGCAGAAACCGCAGCCAAAGTCTGCTCCTTCGCCGGGGCTACGACGGTCCTGATGGCCGACGGCACCAAGAAGCCGATCGAGGAGATCGAGCCGGGCGACAAGGTGATCGCCACCGACCCCGAGACTGGCGAACAGGTCGCCAAGACCGTCGAGCACGTCTTCGTCCACGACGACACCGTCGTCGATCTGGTTGTCGACGGCGAGGTCATCACCACCACCGAGGACCACACCTTCTGGTCGGTGACCGACCAGCGGTTCGAACGCGCTGACGAGCTCGCGGCCGGTGAGAAGGTCCTTGGGGCCGACCGGCGTGTGACCATCGTGTCCGGGCTCAAGGTCGGAACCGAGCGATCGGTCCTGGCCTACAACCTCAGCGTCGAGGGCATCCACACCTACCACGTCGGCGAGAGCGAGATCCTCGTCCACAACTCGTGCTGGTCGATCGCCAGCCGCTTGAAGGCTGCTGGGCCGGGCACGGATATGGGACTCCCGTCGAGCGGGAAGATCCGTTTCGTTCCGGAGCATGGCTACAACCCGGCCAACCCGCTGACTCGCGGGCCACAGGGCGGCTACATCGACCGGTTCGGCAACGAATGGGCCGTTGGCCCGTCACGCACCCCTGGCCATCCGTTCGAGTGGGACGTGCAGTTGTCGCTCACGGGGCAGTCCCAGCTCGGCTGGCTTTCCCGCGATGGCTCGCATATCAACGTTTCCCCGTTCGGCGAGGTGACTCACTGATGGACCCGCTGCCGTTCTATGCACTCGTACGCACTCGGGGGCCTGGAACTCATGTCGATCCCAACAAGCCGCTCGCAGTCGGGGTACTGCTTGGGCGGAGTGAAGGGCCCGGGGGCTGGGTCTACTCGGTGAGCATCGGTGAGACGACCTACTCCTTCGGTCACGAGGAGTTGATCCCGCTCGGGTGTGTTCTTGACCGTGTCGTGATCTACGGCAGTGACGAGGAACTGGAAGCCGCGCACGACGTTTGCCACGTTGGCTGACCAGCGCTCAGCGGGTGCCGCCGGTGATGAGCCAGAGCTTGGCATTGGTGATGGCGGTGGGTCGAGTTGGTCGAGGTCGGAACCCAATACTCGTAAGTACCGGTGGGCAGGTGGTGTTGTCGTTGCTGGCCCGCACTCTGGAAGGCATGGGACGAGGAGCACAACGCCGCCGCCACACAGGGCAGGGCACGCCCGGCCTGGCCGGCACGCCCGGCCCGGTCCCGGCGCCCCGCAACGCAGACTCGACCGGCGTCGGGCCAGACCCGGCTGCTCCCTGTCCTGGCCGCGGTTGGGCTGCTGGTCTTCGGAGCGGGGACGGCGTCGGCGCCTCAGGCCGACCGTGGTCAGGCTACTTGCTGGTCGCCGTGGGTGGCCGGGGTCACCCTGGGACCATGTCCTTGACCGTGAACCTGCCCGGTGAGCTGGGTGAAGCGCTTGAGGCGGAAGCCGCGCGAAGGGGCCAGACCCCCGAGCGGTTGGCAGCCGACCTGCTCGCCGCCGGCCTGCTCGCACCGCGCCATCCCCAGGACGGAACCCAGCGGGTCTTGGCCTTCGCGGCGATCGGTGAATCGACTTCAGGGGACTCAGCGGCGGACGCCGACGAGATGCTGGCAGAGGGGTTCGGGCGCGAGTAGGAGCTGATCGTCGATCACGGCTGGGCAACTGCACGTGGCCGATCTCAGCCATGAGGATTTGGTGCGGATCGTTGAACCGTCGTCACTTCGCCGCCGTCCGCCCGTGCCACACACCCCCGCCTTCACCCTCCTGCCCACCTGATCAGCAAGATCCTCGCAGTGCCGGGGTTCTGGTCGTTGCGCTACGAGAGACGTTCGCCTCTGTAGATCGGTCTGGCGGCTGGGGCTGGGGGACCGGATGATGGGCGCCGTGACTCGGATCCTGGCGGTGGCCAACAACAAGGGTGGCGTCGCCAAGACGACCACGGTGGCCAGCCTGGGTGCGGCCTTCGCCGAACAGGGGCTGCGGGTGCTGCTGGTCGACCTGGACCCGCAGGCCTGCCTCACCTTCAGCCTGGGGGTCGACCCGGATGACGTCGTCGACGGCGTCCACGAGCTGCTGCTGGCCCACGCGTGGCTGGACGGTGCGGTCGCAGCTCTCGACGGGATGGGACCGGTGGTGGTGACGGTGGGGGACGGGCTCGACCTGGTGCCGGCGACCATCGACCTGGCGGCCGCCGAGGCGGAGCTGCTGGACGCCGACCGGCGGGAATGGGTGCTGGCGCGGGCCCTGGCGAACCTGACGGTGGGCTACGACATCGTGCTGGTCGACTGCTCGCCGTCCCTGGGGTTGTTGACCGTCAATGCGCTCACCGCCGCCGACGAGGTGCTGGTGCCGTTGCAGTGCGAGATGCTCAGCCACCGCGGCGTCGGCCAGCTACTGGACGCCGTGGATGACGTGCAGCGGCTGGTGAACCCCGGCCTGGTGATGCGGGGCGTGCTGCCCACCATGTTCGACGCCCGCACCAGCCACGCCCGCGCCGTGCTGGCCGACGTGTCGCAGCGGTACGGGTTGCCGGTGCTCGACCCGCCGATCCCGCGCTCGGTGCGGTTCGCCGAGGCGCCGGCCCTGGGGCGCACGATCCTCGAGACGGCCCGCAGCTCACGCGGGGCGCAGGCCTACCGCCAGGTGGCGATCCGGCTGCTGCAGACCTGGGGCCTTGCCCCCGGCCGTCGAGCTACTCGGCGCTGACGGACTCGCTCGCGCCGGCCTCGGCGCGGGAGCCGCCACCGGAGCGGCGACGACGGCGGCGACGTCCCGGTGCCCCGGTGGCGTCGCCGGCCTCGCCGGAACCGCCTTCGGGGCCGGTCGTGGCCGCAGCGGCGCCGTTGGTCGCCGTGCCCTGGTCGTCGCCGGAGGAGGCTCCACCACGCGTACGGCGGCGCTGGCGGGTGCCGGGAGCACGGGTCGAACCCTCGCCGGGCTCGACGTCCCGCGCTGCGTCACGAGGGGCTGCGTCACGATGGGCTGCGTCACGTGGGGCGCCGTCGCGCGACCCACGGCCACCGTCACGGGATCCGCCGTCGCGAGGGCCTCCGTCGCGGCCACCGCGGCCGCCGTCCCGCGAGCCGCCACGGCCACCGTCGCGCGCGCCACGGCCACCGCCGTCCCGGCCGCCGTCACGCGAGCCACGACCGGCGTCGGAGCCGCCCCGCCGTCCGGTCTCGCCCAGATCCTCGACCTGCTCGGCCGACAGGCCGGCCCGGGTGCGGGCGCTGCGGGGCAGGGTGCCCTTGGTGCCCTCGGGGATGTCGAGGTCGGTGTACAGGCTCGGCGAGCTCGAGTAGGTCTCGGGCGGGGCCGGGATGCCGATCTCGAGGGCCTTGTCGATCAGGGTCCAGCGCATCAGCTCGTCCCAGTCGACGAACGTGACCGCGGTGCCCTTGTTGCCGGCCCGGCCGGTGCGACCGATGCGGTGCAGGTAGGTCTTCTCGTCCTCGGGACACTGGTAGTTGATGACGTGGGTGACGTCGTCGACGTCGATGCCGCGGGCCGCGACGTCGGTGGCGACGAGAACGTCGACCTTGCCGTTGCGGAAGGCGCGCAGCGCCTGCTCGCGGGCGCCCTGGCCCAGGTCGCCGTGGATCGCGCCGACCGCGAAGCCGCGCTCGGTCAGGTCGTCGCAGACCTTGGCGACGCTGCGCTTGGTGCGGGCGAAGATCATGGTCAGGCCGCGGCCGCGGGCCTGCAGGATGCGTGAGATCATCTCGACCTTGTCGAGGTTGTGCGCCCGGTAGGCCACCTGGCGGATCGCCTTGACGGTGGCGCCGGCGTCGTCCGGCTCGGCGGCCCGCACGTGGGTCGGCTGGGTCATGTAGCGACGGGCCAGGGCCACGACGGCGCTCGGCATGGTCGCCGAGAACAGCATCGTCTGGCGCCCCGCCGGGGTCTGCGACAGCAGCCGCTCGACGTCGGGCAGGAAGCCCAGGTCGAGCATCTCGTCGGCCTCGTCGAGCACCACGATCCGGGCGTGCGCCAGGTTCAGGTACTTCTGCTGGGCCAGGTCGAGCAGCCGCCCCGGGGTGCCGACGACGACCTCGACACCCTTCTTGAGGGCCTCGACCTGCGGCTCGTAGGCGCGCCCGCCGTAGACGGTGAGCACCCGCACGCTGCGCAGCGACGCGGCGGTGTCGAGGTCGCCGGCGACCTGGACGGCGAGCTCGCGGGTCGGCACGACCACGAGCGACTGCGGGGCGCCGGGCAGGTCGAGGTCCTCGAAGCCGGCCTCGCCGGGGCCGATGACCGACTGCAGCAGCGGGATGCCGAAGCCGAGGGTCTTGCCGGTGCCGGTCTTGGCCTGGCCGATGATGTCGTGCCCGGTCAGCGCCACCGGCAGGGTGAGGGCCTGGATCGGGAAGGCGTGGGTGATGCCGACCTTCTCAAGTGCCGCGACGATCTGCGGGTGCACGTCGAGGTCGCTGAAGCGGGGCGCCGGGGGCGCCTCGTAGGCCTCGTCGGTGTCGCTGCGGCCCTGGGCGTGCAGCTCCTCGTTCGTCTGCTCCCGCACCTCGGGCTGGGCCTGCTCGGGCTGGTCGATCTCGATCAGCGATGCGTCGGACGCCGTGATGTCGGCGTCCACGGTTGACTCAGTTGTCACGTGGGACTCTCTGTTGTGGCGGGGGCCTCACGTCGTCCACCAGGGGGTTCGACGGGCCACGCCGCGGGCGTCGGAGCCGACCGGACCTCCGACCGGGCATCCTTGTATACCCCCGATAGTAGCGGTCATCGGCTCGGTAGCCTTCGAACATGAGCGCAGACGTCCCGGACACCAGTGCCGACTCCAGCGCAGGCGCCGCCACGGCCCCCGGGAGTGAGGCCGGCGGCGACGTCACCCGGGCCGCCGTGATCGACCTGCTGGGCGTGCTGGCCTACGGCGAGCTCACCGGCTTCTCGCGGCTGGCCACCGACGCCGAGCTCGCGCCCACGATCGGCGCCAAGGCGATGTTGGCCCGGCTGGCGGCGAGCGAGTTCGCGCACTACGAGAAGGTGCACCTGCGCCTGACCGAGCTGGGGGTCGACCCCGAGGCGGCGATGCAGCCGTTCGTGCCGGCGCTCGACGCGTTCCACGAGCGGACGGCGCCCTCGACGTGGCTCGAGGGCCTGGTCAAGGCCTACGTGGGCGACGGCATCGCCTCGGACTTCTACCGCGAGGTCAGCGCCTACCTCGACGCCCCCACCCACGCCCTGGTCACCGAGGTGCTCGCCGACAGCGGCCAGGCCGAGTTCGTCGTCGGCCAGGTGCGGGGGGCCATCGAGGCCGACCCGCGGGTGTCGGGCCGCCTCGCCCTGTGGGGACGACGGCTGGTCGGTGAGGCATTGAGCCAGGCCCAGCGGGTCTCGGCCGACCGCGACGGCCTGGCCGGGCTGCTGGTGGGGCTGCCCGGACAGCCCGGGGTGGCCGACCTGGCCGAGCTGATGGCGATGTTCGGCCGGCTCACCACGGCGCACAGCGAGCGGATGGCCAAGCTGGGCCTGTCGGACTGAGCCGGTCCTGGCGGACCGACTCTCTCAGGAGGCGCCGAAGCCGATCTTGCGAGTCTCGGGGGCACCGACCTCGACGTAGCCGATCTGGGCACCGGGAACCAGCACCAGACGACCCTTCTCGTCGGTCAGCTGCAGCATCGTGCCGGCGGTCACCGCCGCGGCCACCTGCTTGGCGACGGCGTCCGGCGTCAGCTCCGACTCGAGCACGACCTCGCGCGCGACGTCCCGAACGCCGATCTTGACCTCCACGACTTGCCCCTTCCTAGGGTCTGGACCGGCCTGCGCCGGAGTCGTCAGGCTAACCGACGCGGCCGCCTATCCCGCGCGCGACTCGGTGCGCGGCTCGTTCTTGGGGAAGCCGCGGATGCCGCGCCAGGCCAGCTGGGCGATCAGATGGTCGGCGGTCTCGCGGGGCACCACGCACCCGCTGCGCAGCCAGTAGCGGGCGGTCACCTGGGCCATCCCGGCCAGGGCGACGGCCAGCAGCTCGGCCTCCTGGTGCTCCAGGCCGGTGTCCTCCTGGATCACCTGGGTGAACAGCTGGGCGCAGCCCACGGTCACGTTCTCGACCAGCTGGCGCACCTCGGGGTCGTTGGTCAGGTCGCTCTCGAAGACCAGCCGGAAGGCGGCGCTGTCGGAGTCGACGAACGCGAAGTAGGCGCCCAGGGTGGCGGCCACCCGCTGCTTGTTGTCGGGGGTCGACTGCAGCGCTGCGCGCACCGCCTCGAACAGCTCGGTGGCGTGCTCCTGGACTAGTGCCAGGTAGAGCTCGCGCTTGCCGGGGAAGTGTTGGTAGAGAACCGGTTTGCTGACCCCGGCCCGTTCGGCGATGTCGTCCATGGCGGCGGCGTGGTAGCCCTGCGCCACGAAGATCTCGCGGGCGGCGTCCAGCAGCTGGGCCCGCCTGGCGCTGCGGGGCAACCGCGCCCCCCGGGGGGGCGCCTGCGATGAGCTCAACCGAGTGCCTCTCCGACGTCGCCCTGGAGCTGACCTGTGCGAACCTGTCGGCGGTCCCGACCTGTGGCCCTGCCGTGATCCTACCGACGGGTAGCTGTCGGCGGGCCGTGCGATCCTGCCTGACGTGACCACTTCACCGGAATGGCCCCCGCTGGTCGCGCCGGGCCCACCCCTGTCCAGTGCCGCAGCTGCCCGCTACGCCCGTCATGCCGTCCTGCCCGGGGTGGGGGTCGAGGGTCAGCGCCGCCTCGCCGCCGCCAGGGTGCTGGTGGTCGGTGCGGGCGGCCTCGGCAGCCCCGTGCTGCTCTACCTCACCGCTGCCGGGGTCGGGCACCTGAGCGTCGTGGACGACGACGTCGTCGACACCTCGAACCTGCAGCGCCAAGTGCTGCACGCCACCGCCGCCGTCGGTCGGCCCAAGGTGGACAGTGCCGCCGAACGCCTGCTCGAGCTCAACCCCGACGTCCAGGTGGTGCGCCACCAGGTGCGCCTGGACGCCGCGACGGCGCTCGACCTGGTGCGCGGCCACGACCTGGTGGTCGACGGCACCGACAACTTCGCCACCCGGTACCTGGTCGCCGACGCCTGCGAGATCGCGGGGATCCCGGTGGTCTGGGGCTCGATCTTCCGGTTCGACGGGCAGGTGTCGGTGTTCTGGCCGGGTCACGGCCCGCTCTACCGCGACCTGTTCCCGGTGGCGCCGCCGGCCGGGTCGGTGCCCTCGTGCGCCGAGGGCGGTGTCTTCGGTGCCCTGTGCGGGGCGATCGGCTCGGTGATGGCCACCGAGGCCATCAAGCTGATCTGCGGCGTCGGCCGACCGCTGGTGGGCCGGGTGCTGGTGCACGACGCCCTGGCGCAGACCTGGCGCACCCTGACCGTGCGGCCCGACCCGACCCGGGCCCCGGTCACCGAGATGACCGAGCCCGCCGACGACGTCTGCGAGCTGCCGTCGGCGGCGGCCGGTGCCGATCCCGGCAAGGGTTCCGGCGCCGAGCCGGACGTCGAGATCGACCCGGCCGAGCTGGCCCGCCGGCTGGCCGAGGCCGAGGCCGACCTGGTGGTGCTCGACGTGCGAGAGCCCGCCGAGCACGCCATGGCCGCGATCCCCGGCTCGGTGCTGCTGCCGCTGGGGCGCCTCGTCGACGACGCCGGTGTCTTGACGGCGGCGGCCGCCGCCGTGCTGCCACCGACCGCCCGGATCGTCGTCCACTGTCAGTCGGGGGCCCGCTCGGCCCGGGCGCTGACCCTGCTGGTTGCCGCCGGGCGCCCCGACGCCGTCCATCTGGCCGGGGGCATCGCCGCCTGGCAGCGCCAGGGGCGCACCGTCGTCAGCAGCTGAGCCCGCCGGCTCAGAACCGGATGGCCGCCAGTCGGCGCCAGGTGGCGCGGTCGTGGTCGGCCAGGCTGTCGTTGGTCAGGGTCCAGATGTCGTGGGCGTCGACGAAGGTCCGGACGGCGGCCCCCGGGTCGCTGCCGCCGACCGTCAGCGTGTGCGCAGTGCCGAACCGGCGTCCGGTCAACGGCACCGCCAGCACCGTGGTCGCCGGCACCTCACCGGCATCACCGCCGTCCCGCCGCTGCCGGACGCCCCGCTGCTGCCCGACCCGCCGCTGCCCGACCCGCTGCTGCCCGGCACGCTGCTGCCCGGAACGGCGTCCGGTGCTGGGGGGGCGGGGGCGATCTCGACGGTGGGGGGGACCGGTTCGAGGCCGCGACCCATCGACGTCGTGGGCAGCAGCACCAGGCCGTCGGCGACGGTGAGGGCGTGGTAGTCGTACTCGGCGTTCGAGCTGGCGTTGGGCAGGCGCAGCTGCGAGACCCGGCGGGGCGCGGCCGGGTCGGTCACGTCGAACAGGGACAGCTGCAGCCCCCGCAGCCGGCCGTCGCCGTCCGCGTCCTGGCCCACGCCCAGCAGCAGACCGGGCCCGACCGGCTGCAGGTAGGCCGAGTAACCGAGCAGCTTCAGCTCGCCCGCCAGCCTGGGACGGGCGGGGGAGCGCAGGTCGATCGTGAACAGCGGGTCGGTCTGGCGGAAGGTCACCACGTAGCCGATCGGGCCGTCGAACCGCACGCCCCGAATCTGCTCGCCCTTGCCCAGCCCCGAGATCAGGCCCTGCTGCACGAGGGAATCGCCGACCAGCTTCAGCGTGGTCACCTGGCTCTGGCTCGTCGGGATCGCCGGCACCCCGGACGCGAGGTTGCCCACCTCCGCGTCGGAGGAGGCCGGCACGTCGACGGCCGGGCCGCCCACCGCAGGGCGCTGGATCAGGGTGGGCTGCACGGTGGTGGCCACCCGCAGCACCCCCTGGTACTCGTCCATCGCGAACTGGTTGAGCAGGTGTCCCTTCACCTGGCCGCTGCCCAGGTAGGCCGGGGCGCTGTTGCCGGTGGTGTCGAACAGGTGCAGCTGGGTGGTGGTCGCCGTGATCGGCAGCCGGGCGATGCTGTCGACCGCCACACCTGCGGCGGGGCCGGCGCCGGGCATGCCCTTGCCGACCATCGGTACCGGGCCGCCGCGCCAGGTGTACTCGGACGTCGCGAGGTAGGTGTGGTCGGCCGTGGCGTACAGCGTCGAGCCGGTGGCGATCACGGCAGCCGACGACGGCTCGGCCAGGCCCTTGGCGCGCAGGTCGAACGTGGCCAGGGTGAGCGTGTCCAGGCCTGAGAAGCGTTGTGGCGCAGAGACGTCCGTGCAGCTGGACAGTACGCCGGCCGCGTCCGGGCCACCAGGGGTGGTGAGCCGGTAGGTGGGCAGGAACCGCTTGAGCTCGGCCTCGCGCAGCACCTGCCGGTTGACGGCGGTGGCCTCGGCGAGGGCCTTCTCCAGGGCCTGCTGGTAGGCCTCCTGCTGAGCCTGCAGCTCCGCCTGGTTGGGGGGAGTGGCCACCCCCTTGGCGATGCTGCCGGCGTCCGGGACCGGCAGCGGTTCACCTGCCGGGCCGCTGACGACCCCTCCGGGGTCGACCTCGGTGGTGCCGTCCCCGCCCGGGTAGGGGGGCAGCTTCGGGGTCATGAAGGGCAGGTCGTGCGGGTTGCTGTTCAGGACCACCCGCGCGACGCCCCCGACGATCCGGACGCCGCTGACCGACCCGTCCAGGGTCATGGTGTGGGTGATGCGGGGCCTGGTCGGGTCGGCGAGGTCGACCTGCACGAGCAGGGTCCCCGGAAAGCCGTCCTGGTTCACGGCCGAGCTGACCCCGGTGCGGCGGGTGGCACCGCCCACGACCAGCGCCGTCGTCCCGTCGACCACCAGGCCCTGCACCCCCGACGTCCCCAGCGTCAGCCGGCTGAGGACGGTGGGGTGGGCGCGGACGGTGCGCATCACCGTGAGGGTGCCCAGGTCGTTGCCGGCGACCGTCAGCAGCAGGTCGCCGCTGCGCTTGGCCAGGTCGAGCTCGTCGACCCCGGCCACCTGCACCGTGGTCCCCGTGTCCGAGGTGTAGCCCGTGGTCGTGCCCTGGGGGGCTGCCTGGTCCCGAGCCACGGTGGGGGCGCCGGCGACCGGGGCGAGGCCGGGGGCCGGGGCGAGGCCGGGGGCCGGGGCACCGGCGGCAGCGGAGGCGAGGCCCCCGCCCATGGTCTCCATCGCCAGGTAGGGGTTGTCGAACCCGTAGGGGCCGACCAGGTCGGCGCCGTGGCTGCGGTAGTAGTCCAGCAGCGGCTCGCAGGTGTCGAACGCGCTCAGGGCGTAGCCGCCCGAACCGGGCAGCGGCGTCGTCCCGTTGCTGTGGTTTCCGCTCGATCCGGGGCCGGCGGACGTCGAGCCGAACGAGCCGTTCAGGGCGAAGGCTCCCACCGTGACGGCGGCCACGCCGGCGGCGGCCAGGCCGAGCCCACGCCGCGAACGTGCAGGCCGGTGGCGGGTCACGGCGGGGGCCGTCGACGGGATGTGGGGAGTGACGGGCTCGGACACGAGAACCTCCGGTGGGGCGCGGGGTGCGCGACACGGGTAGGACGTGAGCGGCTCCGGTCCGGTTCCTTCGGGCTGGTCAGGCCTGGACGGCGGCCGGGCCCGGGTCGCTGAAGCCGATCCGCTTGTGGGTGCCGTCGCAGAACGGCTTGTTCTCCGAGCCCCCGCACCGGCACAGCGCGGCGCGCTCGACCGAGGTCACCAGCTCGCCGGCCGCGTTGCGGATCTCGACGGCACCTTTGACCATGTACGGCCCGTCGGCGCCGACAGTGATGGTGACGGGGGGCTGGACGGCGCTGCCGTCGGCGGGGTACTCAGATGACGTCATGAGCGCACCGTACGCCGCCGGGGCTGAACCGGACGACCAACCGGACGACGAGCCGGACGACGAGCCGGACGACGAGCCGGACGACGAGCCGGACGACGAGCTGGACGGACCGGACGACCTGCCCGAGTTCGCCGCCGCGGTCCTCGACGTCGTCGACCTGGTGCCGTCGGGCCAGGTGGTGACCTACGGCGACGTGGCGGCGTTCCTGGGGCGGGGCGGTCCGCGGCAGGTGGGGCACGTGATGTCGCACTGGGGCGGCGCGGTGGCCTGGTGGCGGGTGCTGCGGGCCGACGGCACCCCCGCACCCGGCCTCGAGCGTGAGGCGTTCGCCCACTACCGCCGGGAACGCACTCCGCTGCGCCCCGGCGGGCAGCGGGTCGACCTGCGCCGGGCGCGGTGGACGGGTGGTGTCGGCGGGCTGTGATGTGATGGCCGACGTGTCGGCGGGAGTGCGTGAGGCGGGGGCCCGGCGGGGCGCCGGCGAGGGCGGCAGCCGGCGGCCGAGCCCGCTCGAGGTGATGCTGGTGCGGCCGGTGGCGCCGCCGTCCGAGCCGTTCGTGCCCGACCCGCAGCAGGTGGCCGCGCTGTCGCGCCCGACCGGCTCGGGGCCGCTGGTGGTGCTCGGGGCTCCGGGCACCGGCAAGACCCGGCTGCTCGTCGAGCTGGTGGCGGCCCGGGTGGCCGCCGGGGTCGCGGCCGACCAGGTGATGGTCTGGGCGCCCAGCCGCACCGCGGCCGCCGGCCTGCGCGACGAGGTGTCGGCCCGGCTGCTGGGGCAGGGCGGTCGCTCGGTGCGAGAACCGTTGGCCCGCACCGCCCACTCCTACGCCTACGGGTTGCTGCGCCGGGCCAGGGTGCTGGCCGGTGACGTGGCGCCCCGGCTGATCTCGGGCCCCGAGCAGGACCGGGTGCTCGCCGAGCTGCTCGCCGGTCATGAGGCAGGTGACGTCCCCGGCCCCGACTGGCCGTCGTCGGTGCCGCCGCCGACCCGTGAGCTGGCGGCCTTCCGCGGTGAGCTGCGCGACCTGCTGATGCGCAGCGTCGAGCGGGGCGTCACCCCCGAGCAGCTGGGCGACCTGGCCCGGCGTACCGAACGCCCGCACTGGCGGGCCGCCGCCGAGGTCTACGGGGAGTACCTCGACGTCACGGCGCTGGCCACGCCCGGTGCCTACGACCCGGCCGCCATCGTCGAGGCCGCCGTCGACCTGCTCGAACGTGACCCGGAGCTGCTGGCCGAGCAGCGGCAGCGGTGGCGGCTGGTGGCCGTCGACGACGCCCAGGAGCTGACCTCGAGCACCGCCCGGCTGTTGGCGGTGCTCACTGCCGGCGGCGGTGACCTGCTGCTGGTCGGCGACCCCGACTCGACCACCCAGGGCTTTCGCGGGGCCCGGCCGCAGCTGCTGGCCCAGGCCGCCTCGACGCTGGTCACCGCCGGCGGGGCCCCCGCCGAGACCGTCGTGCTGGGCCGGGTGTACCGGCACGGGCCGGTGCTGCGGGCGGTCACCGCCCGGGTGGCCGAGCGGATCGCCAGTGCCGGCGCGGTCGCCCACCGGGCCGCTCGGCCCGCCGTCCCGGTCGAGCCTGCGGGCGTGGTGCCGGACGACGGGCAGGGCGAGGTGCCGGACGGCGGGCAGGACGAGGCCCCGGACGACGGGCAGGTCGAGGTGCAGGTGCTGGCCTCGGCGGGGCAGGAGGCCGCCTTCGTGGCTCAGGCGCTGCGCCGGGCCCACCTGGCCGACGGGGTGCCGTGGCGGCAGATGGCGGTGGTGGTGCGCTCGACCAGGGCCACGCAGGCGTTGCGGCGCTCGTTGGGGGCGGTCGGGATCCCGGTCGCGGTGCCCGCGGCCGAGGTACCGGTGCGCGACGAGCCCGCTGTCGAGCCGCTGCGGCTGGCGCTGCGCTGCGCCCTCGACCCCACCCAGCTGAACGCCGAGGCGGCTGTGACCCTGCTCACCGGTCCGGTGGGCGGCGCCGACGCCCTCGCGGTGCGTCGGCTGCGCCAGCAGCTGCGGGCCGCCGAGCTGACCGACGGCGGTGAGCGCGGCAGCGACGAGCTGCTGGTCGAGCTGCTCGAGCACCCCGGCAACGTGCTGCTGCTCGGCGACTCGCACGCCGGCCCGCCCCGGCGGGTGGCCGGCCTGCTCGACGCCGGCCGACGGGCACTGACCGAGCCCGGGGCCAGCGCCGAGACCGTGCTGTGGCAGCTCTGGCAGGCCACCGGGCTGGCCGAGCCGTGGCGCCGCACCGCCTTGGGCGGCGGCACGGCCGGGGCCCGCGCCGACCGCGACCTGGACGCCGTCGTCGCCCTGTTCGTGGCGGCCGCCCGCTTCGTCGACCGACTGCCGCACGCCGGCGCGGCGGCCTTCCTGGACTACCTCGACGGGCAGGACCTGCCGTCGGACACCCTCGCCGAGCGGGCGCCCAGCACCGATGCGGTCGCCCTGGTCACCGCCGCGGGGGCCGCCGGTCGGCAGTGGGACGTCGTCGCCGTCACCGGCGTCCAGGAGGGCAGCTGGCCCGATCTGCGGCTGCGCAGCTCGTTGCTGGGGGCCCAGCAGCTGGCCGACCTGGTCGACGGTCGCGAGGCACCGGCGGCGGCCCAGCGCCGGGCGGTGCTCGACGAGGAGCTGCGGCTCTTCCACGTCGCGGTCAGTCGGGCCCGGCGGCGGCTGCTGGTGACCGCGGTGCGCAACGACGACGTCCAGCCGTCGCCGTTCCTCGACCTCGTCGACGACCCGCCCGGCAGCGACGACGAGCTGCGCCCCCTGGCAGCGGTGCCGCGCAGCATGACCCTGCCGGCGCTGGTGGCCGACCTGCGGGGCCGGCTGCTGACCCCGCCGTCGTCCCCGGCCGAGCACGCCCGGCAGCAGGCCGCGGCCCGCCAGCTGGCCCGGCTCGCCGCGGCCGAGGTGCCCGGCGCCGACCCGCAGGACTGGTACGGCCTGGCGGCGCTGTCGAGCGAGGCGCCGTTGCGGGGCGACAACGAGGTCGTCGTGGTGTCGCCGTCCAAGGTCGAGTCGTTCGGGCGGTGCGCGATGCGGTGGCTGCTCGAGACCAGCGGCGGTCAGGCCGCGGTCACCACCAACCGCGCGCTCGGCACCCTGGTGCACGACCTCGCCCACGAGGTGCCGGACGGCGACCTTGCCCGGCTCACCGAGCTTCTGGCGCAACGCTTTCCCGAGCTGGGTCTGGGGCAGGGATGGGTGGCCGACGTCGACCGGCGCCGCGCCGAGCGCATGGTGGCCAAGCTGGCCGAGTACGTGCGGGCGGCGGCGGCTCAGGGTCGGCAGCTGGTCGCTGTCGAGCAGCCGGTGCAGGTGCAGCTGGGTCGGGCCCTGGTCAAGGGCACCGTCGACCGGCTCGAGCAGGACGCCGAGGGCCGGCTGCACGTGATCGACCTCAAGACCAGCAAGTCGGCCCCCGCCAAGGCCGACCTCGACCGGCACCCGCAGCTGGGGGTCTACCAGCTGGCCGTCGAGGCGGGCGGCTTCGACGACCTGGTGCCCGGGGCGGGCAGTGGTGGCGCCCGGTTGGTGCACCTGGGCACCGACACCAAGGGCCTCGGGGTGCAGCCGCAGCAGCCGCTGTCGCAGGACGACGACCCCGACTGGGCAGCCGATCTCGTGGCCGCGACCGCCGAGGGCATGGCCGGCGCAACCTTCGCCGCCAGCGTCAACCCGATGTGCCGCTTCTGCGACGTCGCCCGCTGCTGCCCGCTGCAGCCCCACGGTCGGCAGGTGAGCGAATGAGCCCCCGGCCCCGGGTGATCCCCGGCCAGTTCGAGCTGGACGTCGATCTCAGCGACCTCGACGAACCCGTTGTCTCGCAGGACGTCTCGACCGTCACGCTCACGGAGCTGCAGGTCTCGGAACGGCAGGTTCCGGTGCGCCGGGTGTCGGCCCGCCAGATCGCCGAGCTGCTGGGGCGGCCGCAGCCGACCCCCGAGCAGGTCGCGGTGATCGAGGCGCCGGTCGAGCCGCTGCTGGTGGTGGCCGGAGCCGGGTCGGGCAAGACCGAGACCATGGCGGCCCGGGTGGTGTGGCTGGTGGCCAACGGCCACGTGACCCCGGACCGGGTGCTGGGACTGACGTTCACCCGCAAGGCGGCGGGCGAGCTGGCCGACCGGGTGCGGGCGCGGTTGCGGGCGCTGCACCGCAGGGGGCTGACGGCCTCGGTCCCCGACCCGGTGGCGATCAGCACCTACCACTCCTACGCGGCCTCGATCGTGGCCGACCATGCCCTGCGCCTGGGTCTGGACCCGGGCGCGCGGGTGCTCGGCGAGGCCGGGGCCTGGCAGCTGGTCGACGAGCTGGTGGCCGGCTGGGACGGCGACATGACCGACGTCAGCTCGGCCCGGGCCACGGTCGTCGACGCCGTCCTGGCCCTGGCCGGTGAATGCGCCGAGCACCTGGTGGGTCCGGGTGAGGTGGACGCCGCGCTGGCCGCCGTCCTCGACCGGATCCTCGAGCTGCCCGCCGAGGCGGGCGAGCAGGTGCCGGGCCGGCCGGCCACCGCGGTCAGGCCGGTGCTCGCCAAGCTGGCCTCCCGGCGCCGGCTGGTCGACCTCGTGACCGCCTACCTGGAGCGCAAGCAGGCCCTCGGGGTGGTCGACTTCGGCGACCAGGTGGCGCTGGCCGCCCGGATCGCCCGTGAGGTGCCTGAGGTCGGCACCGGGGAGCGGGAGCGCTACGGCGTCGTGCTGCTCGACGAGTACCAGGACACCAGCCACGCCCAGCTGTCGTTGCTGCGGGCCCTGTTCGGGGCCGGGCACCCGGTGACGGCGGTCGGCGACCCGCACCAGTCGATCTACGGCTGGCGGGGGGCCTCGGCCGGCAACCTGCAGCGGTTCCCGCACGACTTCCCCCCGGCGACCGGGCAGCCGGCGGCCGCGGCCCAGCTGTCGACCAGCTGGCGCAACGACCACGCGGTGCTGGCGGCTGCCAACCGGGTGGCCGCCGACCTGCGCCGTCCGGCGCCCTGGGCCTCACCGGAGCGCCATGTCGAGGTGCCGGCCCTGCAGGCCCGCCCCGACGCCGGTCCCGGTCAGGTCACCACCGGCTGGTTCGACACCCTCGAGGCCGAGGCCGCCGCGGTGGCCACCATGGCCGAGCAGGCCTGGGGGCCGGGCCGCAGCGTGGCGGTGCTGTGCCGCACCCGGTCGCAGTTCCCGCTGGTCGAGGCCGAGCTGCGGCTGCGCGGCCTGCCGGTCGAGGTGGTCGGCCTGGGCGGGCTGCTGCACGTGCCCGAGGTGGTCGACCTGCGGGCCGCCCTCGAGGTGATCCACGACCCCACCCGGGGTGACTCCCTGATGCGGCTGCTGACCGGGGCGGCCTGGCGGGTGGGCCCCCGGGACCTCGACGCCCTCGGTGCGTGGGCGCGGGCGCTGGCCCACCGGGCCCGGCACGTCGCCGGCTCCGGCGGCGGCGTCGAGCCCGGCGGTGGTGCCGGATCCAGCGGTGCTTCCGAGTCCGGCGGTGGTGTCGAGCCCGGCGAGGGCGAACGACCGGCCGGGCCGGGGGAGGGGCTCGACGAGGTGTGCCTGGTCGAGGCCCTCGACACGATGCCGCCACCGGGGTGGGTGGCGCCCGGCGGCCAGCAGCTGTCGCCCGAGGGGCGTCACCGCTTGGTGCGACTGTCCGGGGTGCTGCGGCACCTGCGCAGCCGTACCGGGCTCGCGCTGCCCGACCTGGTGCTCGAGGTCGAACGGGCGTTGCTGCTCGACATCGAGGTGGCCGCCCGGCCCGGGGTCGGTCCCGCGGTGGCTCGCGCCCATCTCGATGCCTTCGTCGACGTCGCGGCCGGGTTCGAGGCGGGACTGGGAGCATTCCTGGCCTGGCTGACCGCCGCCGAGAACGAGGAGCGCGGCCTGGAGGCCGGCATCGTCGAGCACCGGGACGACGCCGTCCAGATCCTCACCGTGCACGCCGCCAAGGGGCTGGAGTGGGACGCCGTCGCCGTGACCGGGCTGGTCGAGGGCACGTTCCCGACCGGTCACGCGGGCCGGGCGCCGCTGCTGAGCTTCGGGTGGCTGACGGCGCTGGGGGCGGTGCCGTTCCCGATCCGGGGTGACGCCGCGGGGCTGCCGCACTGGCGGGTCGAGTCGGTCGCGAGCCAGACCGAGCTGGCCGACGAGCTGGCGCTGTTCCGGCAGCAGTGCGGCGACCACGAGGTCGCCGAGGAGCGGCGGCTGGCCTACGTCGCCTTCACCCGGGCCCGGCACCGGCTGCTGCTGACCGGGGCCACCTGGGGCGACGGGTCGACCCCACGGTCGCCGTCGCGGTTCCTGCAGGAGGTGGCCGAGGTGGCCGGCCGCGGCGACGCCGTCGTCGGCCCGTGGGCCGAACCCCCGCCCGAGGACGCCGTCAACCCGCGCGAGAGCCTGACCCGCACGTCATTGTGGCCCTACGATCCCCTCGGGCGGCGCCGCGACGACGTCGAGCGTGCCGCCGACCTGGTGCGCCGGGCCCAGGCGCACCTCGCCGCCCAGCCCGACCTGCCGGACGGCGACGTCGGGGCTCAGGACCTGCCGGACGTCGACGTCGTGGCCCATGACTGGGAGCGGGAGGTGGACCTGCTGCTGGCCGAGCGGGACGCCGCGGCCGGGCGCAGCCGTCAGGTGCAGCTGCCGATCCATCTGTCGGCGTCCCAGCTGGTCTCGCTGGCGGCCGACCCGCAGGCGCTGGCCCAGCGGCTGCGGCGGCCGTTGCCCGAGCCGCCGAGCCCGGCGTCGCGGCGCGGCAGCGCGTTCCACGCCTGGCTCGAGCAGCGGTTCGGGGCGGCGGCCCTGGTCGACGTCGACGAGCTGCCCGGGGCCGCCGACGCGGGCGAGGACGATGCCGAGCTCGAGCAGCTGCAGGCCACCTTCCTGGCCTCGCCGTGGGCGCAGCGGGTGCCCGACCAGGTCGAGGTGAACGTCGAGACCTCGGTGGCCGGACTGCTGGTGCGGGGTCGGATCGACGCCGTGTTCCGCGGGCGGGCGGCGGGCAGCGACCGCGACTGGGTGGTCGTGGACTGGAAGACCGGGACGCCGCCGTCCGGCACCCGGCAGCAGCAGGCCCGCGCGGTGCAGCTGGCGGTCTACCGGCTGGCCTGGGCCCGGTTGGTGGGGGTGACCGTCGACCGGGTCAGTGCCGCCTTCTTCTACGCCGCCACCGGTGAGACCGTCACCGCCGCAGACCTTCTCGACGAGGACGGGCTGGCCACCCTGATCCGCGGCAGCTGACGCCGTTCGGGCGGGTCGACCGCGAGCGTCACCAGGGGGTCTCGGCCACCGCGGCGTCCAGGTCGGTGAGCATGCCGATCGCGTCGTCGGTGACGGCGCGGTCGCCGTTGGAGGTGCCGTGCAGCAGCCAGCGGGCCAGGGCCAGCTCGCCGGCCAGGCCGGCCCGGCGGGCCAGGTCGCGGTCCGGGGTGGTGCGCCGGGCCTGGGAGTAGGTGACGAGCACGCTCTCGAAGGTGGCCGGCTCGACCGAGGCCGCCAGCCAGGCGAGGTCGTCGGCCGGGTCCGCGATCCGTACCTGGCCCCACTCGACGACGCCGCTGACGGTGTCGCCGTCCAGCAGCACGTGCCCGGCGTCGAGGTCGCCGTGCACCACGCAGGGCACGAACCGCCAGGCGCCGGCCTCCTCGAGGGCGTTCTCCCACCGGGTGAGCAGCCGCGGCGGCACGAAGCCGGTCGCGGCGGCCCGGTCGAGCTCGGTCAGGCGGCGCCTCCGGTGCTCCTCGGCGTCGTAGGCGGCCGAGCCTGCCGACTCGACGTGCCGTTCCGGCAGGTCGTGGATCGCCGCGAGGCAACGGCCCAGGGACTGGGCCAGCTGCGGCGAGGCCGCCAGGTCGGCGACGTCCCCGGCCGTCATGGCCCGCCCCGGCAGGGCCCGGCTGACCACGGCCCGCCCGCCCTCGGGCAGCGGGGCCGACCCCTCGAGGGTGGGGACCGCGAACGGCAGGTACCCCGCCAGCGAGGCCAGCAGGCCGGCCTCGGCCTCGAGCCGGGCCCCGGCGGTCGCGGTCCGGGGCGCCCGCACCACCCACTGCCGGCCCAGGACGTCGGTCACCTCGGCGACGTCGACGTCCTCGCCGGTCGAGGTGACGGCCCGGGTCGCGGCCGGCTCGAGGCCGGGGATGGCTGCGCAGGCCAGGGCTGCCAGGGCCAGGGCTGATCGGGGGGCAGTCACCGTTCCACCGTATTGGGTGTGGTGCACTGGTGCTGGTAGGCGGTGGTGGTGACCGGCCCGACGATCGATGCGCGGGCCTGACGGTGGGAGGCCCATGTTCGTCCCGGAGCCCGGCACGGTGACCATGTTCTCGACGACCTGGTGCGGCTTCTGTCGCAGGCTGCGCGGCGAGCTCGACCGGCAGGGACTGCCCTACACCGCCGTCGACATCGAGCAGCATCCCTCGGCCGCCGAGGTGGTGCGCTCGGTGAACAAGGGCAACGAGACCGTGCCGACCGTGATGTTCCCCGACGGCTCGACCATGACCAACCCCTCGGCCGACCAGGTGCGCGCCCGCCTCGCGAGCTGAGCCCGCCTCGCCAGCTGAGCCCTCCTCGAGAGCCGAGCCCTCCTCAGAAGGTGGTGTCGGGCCGGACCGGCAGCGGCCCGCCGTACCAGGCCTCGATCAGCCGGATCGAGATCGACAGCCCGGGCGGCATGATCACCTCTCCGGTCGCGATGTCGGCCGCCAGCTGTTCCCGGCTCCACCACCGGGCGTGCGCCAGCTCGTCGCCGTCCACCAGGACCGTCGTCGACAGGGCCCGGGCTGTGAAGCCCAGCATCAGCGAGCACGGGAACGGCCAGGGCTGGCTGCCGAGGTAGGTGACCTCGCCGACCGCGATCCCAGCCTCCTCCATCACCTCACGTCGCACGGTGGCCTCGATCGACTCACCCGGCTCCACGAACCCCGCCAGCACCGAGTACCGGCCCGGCGGCCAGCTCTGCTGGCGCCCCATCAGCACGCGGTCCTCGTCGTCGACCACCGACATGATCACGGCCGGGTCGGTCCGGGGGAAGTGCTCGCCGCCGCAGGCCGGGCAGCGGCGCATCCAGCCGGCCTCGCCGATCGCGGTCGGCTCGCCGCAGCGCGAGCACCGCGGGTGGACGGCGTGCCAGTGCACCAGCGCCTGCGCCGTGGTGAACAGCCCGGCATCGGTGTCGTCGAGCAGCACCCCGACCTCGCGCAGGGTGGCCCAGCGGTGTCCCTCGGGGGCGGTCAGGTCCGACAGCGCGGCGGCGGTCCCGGGGGCCGGCCGGGCCGCGACGCCGAGCCGAGCATGGACGACGTGGTCGCTGCCGTCGGGGTCGCGGCCCAGGTAGGCCAACGGCTCGGCCAGCGGCATCAGGTGCCGGGCGGTCGCGGGGTCGAACCGGCTCAGCCGCACCGGGGTGCCGGGGTCGTCGGCCACCCGTTCCACCAGGGCGTTGTCGCCGTCCAGCACGATCACCTGGGTGTCCGGGTCGGTGGCCAGCCCGGTCAGCAGCTCGGGCTCCTTGCGACGGACGGCGTCCCGGTCGACGGTGGAACGGGCGAGGGCCAACCCGGCGAGGCTCATGCGGGCCACCCTACGTGGGGCCGGTGGCGTGGGCCGGTGTCGGTGGCTGCTGCCAGGATGGGCGCGATGAGCAGCAGCCGCGCCGACGCCGTCCTGGCCGGCCTCGACCCCGAGCAGCGCCAGGTGGCCACGGCGCTGTCCGGGCCCGGTCTGCGTGCTCGCCGGGGCCGGCACCGGCAAGACCCGGGCCATCACCCACCGGATCGCCTACGGCGTCGCACAGCGGCGTCATACGTGCCGCAGCGGGTGCTGGCGGTCACGTTCACCGCCCGGGCCGCGGGTGAGCTGCGGACCAGGCTGCGCGAGCTGGGGGTCGGCGGGGTGCAGGCCCGCACCTTCCACGCGGCGGCGCTGCGGCAGCTGTCGTACTTCTGGCCGCAGGTGATCGGTGGCGGCCGCCGCCCTCGGTGGTCGACCACAAGGCCTCGCTGGTGGCCGAGGCCGCGACCCGGCTGCGGCTGAGTGTCGACCGCGCCGCGGTGCGCGACCTGTCGGCCGAGGTCGAGTGGTCCAAGGTCGGCCTGCTCACCCCCCAGAGCTACCCGGCGGCCGCCCGCAAGGCCGGCCGCGAGGGGGTGGCCGGGCTCGACCTGGTCACCATGGGCCGGCTGATCGAGGTCTACGAGGACGTCAAGACCGATCGTGGGCGTGATCGACTTCGAGGACGTGCTGCTGCTCATGGTCGGCGTCCTGCAGGAGCACCCGGACGTCGCCGCCACGGTGCGCGGGCAGTACCAGCACTTCGTGGTCGACGAGTACCAGGACGTCAACGCCGTCCAGCAGCAGCTGCTCGAGCTGTGGCTCGGCGACCGCGCCGAGGTGTGCGTGGTCGGTGACCCGAGCCAGACGATCTACTCCTTCACCGGGGCCTCGCCGCAGCACCTGCTGGGCTTCGGCCGGCGGTTCCCCGGGGCCACCGAGGTGCGGCTGGTGCGCGACTACCGGTCGACCCCGCAGGTGGTGTCGCTGGCGAACGCCCTGCTGGCCCGGCGCGGCTCGTCCGGGGTCACCCCGCTGCAGCTGGTCGCCCAACGGCCCGACGGCCCCGCGCCCGACGATGACCGCCTACGACGACGACCTCGCCGAGGCGGCCGCGGTCGGTGCCCGGATCGCCGCGCTGGTGGCGGCGGGCACCCGGCCCAGCGAGATCGCCGTCCTGTACCGCACCAACGCCCAGGCCCAGGCCTACGAGCAGGCCCTGGCCGAGGCCGGCGTGCCCTACCTGATGCGTGGTGGCGAGCGCTTCTTCCAGCGCAAGGAGGTGCGCGACGCGGTGATGCTGCTGCGCGGCGCCGCCCGCTCGGCGCCGGCCGTCGAGGCCGATGCGCCGGCGACGTCGATGCCGCAGTCGGCCCGCGACGTGCTGGCCTCGGTGGGCTGGGGCCCGACACCGCCGAGCACCGGGGGCGCAGTGCGCGAGAAGTGGGAGTCGCTGCAGGCGCTCGCCGCCCTCGCCGACGCCCTGGCGCAGGCCGATACCGGGGCGGGCCTGACCGAGCTGGTGGTCGAGCTCGAGGAGCGGGCCGCGGCCCAGCACGCCCCCACCGTCGAAGGCGTCACGCTGGCCTCGCTGCACGCGGCCAAGGGCCTGGAGTGGGACGTGGTGTTCCTGGTCGGCCTGGCCGAGGGGCTGATGCCGATCTCGCTGGCCGAGGGCTGGGCGGCGGTCGAGGAGGAGCGCCGGCTGCTCTACGTCGGGGTGACCCGGGCCCGTGAGCACCTGCACCTGTCGTGGGCCCGGGCCCGCACCCCGGGTGGTCGGGCGGGGCGCTCGCCGTCCCGGTTCCTCGACGGCCCGGTGGCCGAGCTGCTGGCAGGGGCGGCTCGCGGCAACGCCGGTGCCCTCGCCAGGTCGAGGCGGGAGCCGGGGCCGGGCAGGGACGCCGCCGGCGACCGGACCGCACGACGCAGCTCGGCCCCGGTCACGTGCCGCACCTGCGGGCAGGTGCTGACGACCGGTGCCGAGCGCAAGGTGGGCCGGTGCGCCGGCTGCCCGGCCGACTACGACGAGCAGTTGTTCGAGCGGCTGCGGGCCTGGCGCGCGCAGGTCGCGGCCGAGGCCAAGGTGCCGCCCTACGTGGTGTTCACCGACGCCACTCTGGTCGCGATCGCCGAGACGATGCCCACCGACCAGGCCGGCCTGTCCCGCATCAGCGGCGTCGGTGCCACCAAGCTGGCCCGTCACGGTGAGGCGGTCCTGGCCGTCATCGCCGCCGGCTGACCTGCGACCGCCGTCGCCATTGACAACGATCAGGTGACGCGGCGGTAATTGAGTTGTGCCGACCGTCACACCTGTCCTACGGTCGCTGACGCAGGTTGATCACGCGCGCGTCGAGCGCGCCCGGACGACGAGGAGGTGCCTGGAGATGGAAAACATGATCGAAATCGCCGTTCCCGAGGCTGCCGTTTGCCCCTCGTCCGTCCGCGGGTATCGGTCCGTCTCGGCCCGCGTCACGACCCTGTCGTGGCGTAGCCGCATGTCGGCCACCGGCCGCACCGTCGTCGGTGCGGGCGCCGGTAGCTCGCGGACCACGGTCGCACCGCAGCCCGCCAACGATCTGCGCCACACGTTTGTCGACCTCCACCAGGGTTCCCGATCTCGAACCAGATGCCGGCTCAGCTGAGCCGGTCACCTCACTCGAGGCCGCGGAACCCGAAACCGGGATCCGCGGCCTTTCTGTTTCTCCGGGCCAGGATCCGCAACCGGGGGCAGCCACCGCTGCCGCCGGAGCACCACCCGCTCGGCGGATCCGCCGAGCGGCAGTCACGCGGCACCGGTACCCGGGGCCGCTGAGCTCGAGGAGGTGAGGAGATGCAGCTGGTGGCGTTGCTGGACCGCTTCGGTGACGGTCCCGACGAAGCCGAGGCGGAGCAGATCCCGTGCCGTGTCAACGAAGCAGAGATCTGGTTCGCCGAGACCCCCGAGGACGTCGAGTTCGCCAAGGCGTTGTGCGGCACCTGCCCGGTGCGGCGCGAGTGCCTGGCGGGCGCGCTGGAACGGGCCGAACCGTGGGGTGTGTGGGGTGGCGAGCTGTTCATCAGCGGCGTCGTCGTCCCGCGCAAGCGCCCCCGCGGTCGTCCCCGCAAGGACGCCGCAGCCCTGACCGCCTCGAGCGCGATCGGCGCGGTACCACGACACCGTGAGGAGCAGTCATGAACCACCCGACGATCGTCAGACAGATGATCCAGGAGAGGTATCGCGAGGCCCATAGGTCGGCCCGTGAGGCGCCGCACTCCAGCGTCGTACGGGCCACGAAGCGGGCACCCCGGAGAAGGGGGCGCAAGCAGGTCTCGTGACGGTTGGAACCGCTGGGTGCCGGCGAACGTCGACACAGGGTGAAGGCCCCGTCGAGGCGGACGGTCTTCACCGGATCGGTGGGGAACGACGAGGGGAAGGTGGGGGCAGGGCCGCGAGGCGGCCCTGCCCCCACCTACAGCCCCCAGTACCCCCCCCGACCCTCACCCGCCCGCCGCCCGCCGTCCGCCGTCCGCCGCCCGCCGCCCGCCGCCCGCCGCCCGCCCGCCCGACCAGGTGCCCGCCCGCCGATGAGAGTGGGGTTTCGGCTGGGGACATGCGCCTTCGGGTTCGCAACTCGACTCTGGTCGAGTGAGTCGAGCCGAAGCTCCACTCTGGTCGAGCGAGTCGGGCCGAAGCTCCACTCCGGTCGAGTGAGTCGAGCCGAAGCTCCACTCCGGCGGTTGGGCGCCTGGGCGCGTGGGTCCCGCGTGCGGCTCAGGGAGCCAGCAGGACTTTGCCTGTGGTGGAACGGGACTCGAGGGCCTCGTGGGCGGCCCGGGCCTGGTCAAGGGGCAGTCGCAGCCCGATCTGGGGTCGCAGCTCGCCGGCCACGGCCAGGGCGAACACCTCGCTGAGCCGGGTGGTCAGCTCGGCGGTGGTCGCGACGTAGTCGCCGAGGGTCGGCCGTGTCAGGTAGAGCGAGCCGTTCTGGGCCAGCCGCAACGGCGCGACCGGGGGGACCGGGCCCGAGGCGTTGCCGAAGCTGACCATGGTGCCGCGCCGGCGCAGCACGGCCAGGCCGAGCTCGAAGGTGGCCTGTCCGACGCCGTCGTACACGACGTCGACAGCGCGTTCCCCCACGGCCGCAGTGACCGCCGCGAGCAGGTCGGAGGAGCGGGAGTCGAGCACATGATGGGCACCGGCGGCCCGGGCGATCTCGGCCTTCGCCGGTGAGCCCACGGTGGCGACCACCTGGGCGCCGGCCCGCACCGCCAGCCGCACCAGAAGCTGCCCGACCCCACCGGCGGCGGCATGCACCAGTGCCGTCATGCCCGGCCGCAGTCGCACCGTGTCGGTGACCAGGTAGTGCGCCGTGGCGCCCTGCAGCGCCAGGGCGCAGGCACTCTCGTCGTCCAGCCCGTCGGGGACCGGGACCACCCGTCCCGCCGGGGCCACCAGCTGCTCGGCGTAGGAGCCCATGACGTCGAGCCAGACCACCCGCTGCCCGACGGTGAGGGTCGGGCCGTCGCCGGGGCCGCTCGCGTCTGCGGAGCCCGGTCCGCCGGCGCCGACCTGGCTGATCCGCCCGACCCCCTCCATGCCGGCCACCAGTGGCAGCGGCAGGGGGTAGAGACCGCTGCGGTGGTAGGTGTCGATGTAGTTGACGCCCGCGACGTCGACGTCCACGACGACCTGGCCGGGCCTGGCGACCGGCGCGGCCACCTCGCCCACGACGAGGACCTCTGGCCCACCGAACTGGTGCAGCTGGACGGCCTTCATGCGACGCCTCCTGTTACAGGTTGTCGTTGATTCAGTTGCTGGGTGTTACTGCTCTGTATCTCTGGGAGTGTCCTCTGGCGCGACGGCGCGCTGAGGTGCACCCTCGGCCTTGTGTCGGGGACTGAAGGTCCGCGGCGCCCGCGCCGAGGAGTAGGTCATGTCACAGTCCACGATCGACAGCATCGTGTGCGCCACCTGCGGCGTCGCCGCCGAGAGCGCCACCCCGCCGCCGTCCTGGTCGGTCGCCCTCGAACGAGGACGGCGGATCTGGAGCTGCGAGCGGTGCGCCCGCGAGAACATCCGCAGCATCGAGGGCAAGCTCGACTCCGACTGGTGGTGAGCGCTCACCGCTGAGGCACGTCCTCGTCGTCGACCAGCTCGACGTAGTCCAGGGCCTCGAGGTCGAACTCGGGCAGCCACTCGGCGAGCACCTCCAGGACAGGGACCTCGCCCTGGATCTGGCAGAGCACCCCGATGCCGCCGAGCCAGACCCGGTGGATCAGCAGGTACTCCGGCGGCAGGTTGAGCTTGAGCCCCATCGTCCACTGCGCGCCCCGCGGGTCGTTGACGTGCTGGAACAGCTCGCGCATCCAGGTGCGCGAGAAGGTCCAGGTGTCGTGGCGGGCCGGCTCGAGGAACGGGGCCAGGTAGTCGAGCAGGACGGCGCCGTCGACGTCCATCGACGCCTTGATGAAGCCCTCGCCGCGCAGCCCGGCGACGACCCCCTCGTGGTCCTGCGAGAGCGCCAGGGTCAGCAGTCGCCCGATCTGCGGCGGCATGCCCTGCGGCAGGCGCTTGACGGCCCCGAAGTCGAAGACGCCCAGCCGCCCGTCCGGCAGCAGCCGGAAGTTGCCCGGATGCGGGTCGGCGTGCAGCAGCCCGACCCGGGCCGGGCCCGCCAGCAGGAACTCCAGGTAGCGCCGGGCGGCCTGGTCCCGATCGGCCTGCTCGCCCTCGGCGATCAGCTGCGACAGGGGGCGACCGTCGAGCCACTCACTGACGATCACGTGGGGGGAGGCGTCGAGCACGTCGGGCACCACGAAGGCGGGGTCCCCCGCGAAGGCCGCCGCGAAGCGCCGCTGCGACGCGGCCTCGAGCGTGTAGTCGAGCTCCTCGGTCATGCGCTCGCGCAGCTCGGCCAGGATCGGCTTGATGTCCAGCCCCGGGATCCAGCTGGTGGCCATCCGACCCACCCGGCTGACCTGGGCGATGTCGCTGAGCAGGGCCTCGGCCGCCCCCGGGTACTGCACCTTGACGGCCACCTCGCGGCCGTCCTTCCAGACGGCCCGGTGCACCTGCCCGATCGAGGCGGCGGCGGCCGGCTTGTCGTCGAAGCTGGTGAAGCGGCGGCGCCAGCTGCGGCCCAGCTCGGCCGCCAGCACCTTGTGCACCGCCGCCGCCGGCAACGGGGGAGCGGAGTCCTGCAGCTTGGTCAACGTGGCCCGGTAGGGCGCAGCGAGCTCCTCGGGCATGGCGGCCTCGAAGATGCTCAGGGCCTGGCCGAACTTCATCGCCCCGCCCTTGAGCTCACCGAGCACCTTGAACATCTGCTCGGCGGTGCGGGCCTGCACCTCGGCCGCGACGACCTCGGCAGGGCGGCCCCCGAGGCGCTTGCCGACCCCGAGGGCCGTGCGCCCGGCGAAACCCAGCGGTAGGGCGGCCAGCTTGGCTGTCCGGGTCACCGCACGGCGAGGGAGATCGGTCACGTCAGCCATTGTCACCGGTCCCGGGCCCGGCTGCGTCCGGTGGTGGGCTGCGGGGTGGCCAGGTGCAGCCGCAGGCGGGGTGCGCCGGCCATTCCCGACGCGAGACCAGCCCCTGCGGCAGCTCGATCTCCAGGGTCGCGGCGAAGGCCGCCGGCCGAGCCCGGCCGGCCTCGCCGTCCCCGTCTCCGCCCCCATCCCCGTCCCCGTCTCCGTCTCCGTCCAGCCGGCACAGCACCTGCAGGGCGGCCAGGGCGGCGGCCAGCTGCGACGAGGCGGTCTCCTCGGGCACGAGGTCGTCGCCCGACAGCTGGGCGAGCACCGACGGCCACTGCGGGTCGCGGTCGGTGCGGTGCAGGTCGAGGCAGCGCAGGCACGGCCCCCGGCCGGGCAGCACCAGCGGGCCCACCAGGGTCGAGGCCTCGCGGACGACGACCGCCAGGTGGGGCACGTCATGACGCACCAGTGGTTCGGCCAGCGTGGGGTCGACGGCCCGCTGGCCCACCAGCACCACGAGGGCGGGCCAGGCCCGCTGGGGTGGCAGCGGGCCCAGGGGCGTCGAGGTGACCCGGCCGACCCCGGCGGCGGTCAGCAGCGTGACCAACGCGGTCGCGGTGCGCCCCTGACCGGCGACCACGACCCGACGCCGGCCCCGTTCGGCCAGCACCTGCCAGCCGTCGCCGTCCTGCTCGGGGCGTGCCAGCGACCACGCCTGCGCGTCGGGGGTGAGGCTGTCACGGCGCGCGCCGAGCCGGGAGTGGACCGCTCGGCCGGCGCGATGGCGCACCATGCTGCCGGCGGCCGTCAGCAGGCCCACCAGCTCGCGGTGCGGCGTCAGCTGCCCCTCGTCGACACCCTCGACGAGGAGGCAGAGCACCGAGCGCTCGTCGGCGCTCAGGCCGTCGAGCACGGTGCCCACCCGGGGATCGAGGCCGAGCTGGACCGTCGTCGGTCCCCGCCACAGCGGTCGCAGCCCGGGTTTGATCTGGAGCAGCATCGGCTCACCTCCGACGCCAGGCTGTCAGGCCAGGCTGTCCGGTCTCCACGGCGTCGTCAAGGCGCCCGTCGCCGGCTGCGCCCGTCGTCCACAGGCGTCGTCGTCCACAAGGCTCGCGAGAAGCCGAACGGGCGGCCCCAGGGGACCGCCCGTTCGAGCCGCGACCGACGACGCGGGCGCAGGGTGTTCTCAGCGTCGATCAGCTCTCGGCGGTGAGTGGTGCCAGGTGCTGAAGCTCAGGCCTTGCCGAGGATGCGGTTCAGGTTGGTGCCGCAGGTCGGGCACTTGCCCTTGGCCATGCGACGGCCGTTGGTCTCGACGATGTTGCCCTCGGCCTGGCGCTTCTCCTTGCACTTCACGCAGTAGAACTCGCCGCTGTAGGTGTCCGCCACGATTGGCTCCTCATGTTCGTTGGGTGGTCGCCGCGCCTGGGGCGCAGTGTCGAGCCCCGGGGCCGACATCGCCGTGCCTTCCCCAGCGCGGCGACCCCGACCACCGGGGCCAAGCACGGACGCTAGGCCGATCGGGCGGGCAGGTCAAACCGGCGCGCGCGTCCGTGACTGTCGGAACCGGCCGGTAGCGTCCCCGGTATGGACCTCGACCGGCCCCCCGCGAGCCCTCCGGCGACCCGTTCCCCAGCGGGGTCCGCACCCCGCTCGGCTTCCGCGGCGACCGCCGGCTCCGGTGGGCCGAAGGTCGAGGTGCGGCGCAGTCGCAAGCGGGTACGCACCGTCAGTGCCTACCGGGACGGCGACCGCACCGTCGTGCTGCTGCCGGCTCGGTTCACGGCCGCGCAGGAGGCCGAGTGGGTCGCGACGATGGTGCGCCGACTCGAGGCCAAGGAGCGGCGTCGCCGGCCCGCCGACGACGACCTGATGGTGCGCGCCCGTGACCTGTCGCGCCGCTACTTCGAGGGCAGGGCCCGGCCGAGCAGTGTCGCCTGGGTGACCAACCAGAACCATCGGTGGGGGTCGTGCACGCCGTCCGAGGCCACGATCCGGCTCAGCAGCAGGCTGCAGGGCCTGCCGCCGTGGGTGGTCGACTACGTGCTGGTGCACGAGCTGGCCCACCTGCTCGAAAGCGGCCACGGGCAACGGTTCTGGCAGCTGGTGGCGGCCTACCCGCGGGCCGAGCGGGCCCGCGGCTACCTCGAGGGGTTCGCGACCGGGGCCCGGCTGCCGATCGGCGAGGACGGCGCCGACGGCCCGGACTGCGCCGCCGCCGACCCCGCCCAGGGCCCCGACGAGCCGCTGGGTGAGCCGTCGTCCGTGCTCTTCGACTGATCAGGGCACCGCGAGGCGGGCGGCGAGCACGGTCCAGTCGGTCGCCATCTGGTGCTGGGCCTCGGCCAGGGGGATCCGTCGGGTGCAGACGGCGTGCACCGCGGCCACCTCGACCTCGTCCTTGCGGTTGGGCGAGGCGCCGGGCTCGGGCCACAGGTTGCGCAGGTCGGTGGCCGCCCCGCCCAGCCCGAGCGGCACCAGGTGGTCGAGCTCGAAGCCGGACGCCGGGGAGCCACCGAGGCCGTAGACCGTCATCCGCTCGCGCTTGACGGGCCCGCTCCACGACCACGGCGGTCGCCGGCTCCGGGTCCATCCGGTGGCGCAGATCGTCGAGAAAAGTGTGTCCTGGGTCACACTCGGATCGGTGGCTCCGGGGGTGCAGACGGGTCCGGGAGCACGCCGCGGGCCTGACAGCCGCCGGGCCGCCCGGACGCCGCCGGGATCGGCGGCACACTCCCGGACGGCGTCGTCGGCGAGCCGGCAGCGGTGCCCGACCCGGGCAGCACCGGCAGGGAGCACCCCGCCAGCAGCACCACGACCGCCGAGAGCGCGACGACCGCCGGCAGCCCGACGACTACCGGCAGCCGGACAGGGGCAGGTCCAGGGTGCCGTCGGGGCCGATCAGCCACGGTGGGTGCGTACCGAGGCCAGGGCCTCCTCGATCCGCATCTTGGGCGCCAGGGGCTGGGGCAGGTCGTCGACGGGTACCCAGGCGACGTCGTGCGACTCCTGGCTGACCACCGGTGGCGTGCGGTCCGCCAGGCAGGCGAACTGCAGGTCGAGGTGCCAGTCGACCTCGCCCGGGCGGCACGGGGCCCGGTGCCGGCTGAGCTGCGGGGCGATGGGCAGCACCTCGCAGGCCAGCCCGGTCTCCTCGAGGGCCTCGCGGGTGGCGGCGTCGGCCAGGCTCAGGTCGCCCGGTTCGAGATGGCCGCCCGGTTGTACCCAGATGTGGGCCCGGCCGTGCAGCACCAGCAGGGTGTGGGTGAGGTCACGGTCGAAGATGATCGACGAGGCCGTGACGTGGACGGGCGCGGCCGCTCGGGTGAGCAGTGCCGGGCCGCCCTGGTCGAGCAGGGCGGTCCAGGCCCAGCTCTCGAAGCGGTCCTCGACGCTGTGGTCGGGGCGGGGCTGCAGGTGGTGGCGCAGATCGGTGACCAGTCGCGGGTCGGGGTCCCAGGCCGGTGGGGTCACGCGTCGCCCTCGTGCCTCTCGCGCCCCTGGTGCCCCTCGTCGCCCTCGTGCCTCTCGTCGCCTCGGGCCTCGGCGTCCAGCAGCTCGGCCAGGGCGGCGTCCATGGCGTCCCCCTCGCCGCCGGTGGCGGGCTCGGCCACGGCGAAGGCGGCGGGGTCGGCGAAGGCCTCGGGACCGGGCACCAGGTCGGGGTGTGCCCACAGGGCGTCCCGGTCCGGCGATGCCGCGGGCCTGGGTCAGGGCGGCCCACACGGCGGCGGCCTCGCGCAGGCGGCGCGGCCGCAGCTCGAGCCCGACGAGGGAGGCGAAGGTGTGCTCGGCCGGGCCGCCGGCGGCCCGGCGGCGGCGCACCGTCTCGCGCAGGGCGGCGGCGTGCGGCAGGCTGCCGCGGGCAGCGGCGTCGACGACCTCGTCGACCCAGCCCTCGACCAGGCCGAGGGCGTTCTCGAGGCGGTCGAGGGTGGCCTGCTGGGCAGGCGTGCGGTCGGGTTCGAACATGCCGCCGGCCAGTGCCCGCTGCAGGGCCTCGGGATCGCTGGGGTCGACCTCGCGGACGGCGGCCTCGATCTTGTCGGTGTCGATCCGGATGCCGCGGGCGTACTCCTCGACGGCGCCCAGCAGGTGGGCGCGCAGCCACGGGACGCCGGCCATCAGCCGGGCGTGGGCGGCCTCGCGCAGGGCCAGGTAGAGGCGCACCTCGTCGAGCGGCAGGTCGAGGCCGGCCCCGAAGTCGGCGACGTTGGAGGGCACCAGCGCGGCGCGGCCGCCGTCCAGCAGCGGCAGCCCGGTGTCGGCCCCGCCGACCACCTCGCGGGCCAGGGCGCCGATGGCCTGGCCCAGCTGCATGCCGAAGAAGGTGCCGCTGATCTTGCGCATCATCGGGGCGGCGGCACCCAGCATGCCCCGCAGCTCGTCAGGGGCCTGCGCGGCCATGGCCTGGGTGATCGCCGCGCCGACGCTGGTGGCGACCGGCTCGACCACGACCTGCCAGGTGGGCAGGGTCTGCTCGACCCATTCCGCGCGGCTCCAGGCCTGGGTGCGCCCGGCGGCGGCGGTCAGGTCGCACGCCCGGTCCAGCCACAGGTCGGCGGTGCGCAGTGCCTCGGCCACGTGGCGGGCCTCGGCGTCGCCGACCATCGGGTCGCCCCCCTCGGCGGCGGTCCGCCGGGCCAGGTCGTGGGTCAGCGTCCAGCTGACCGGGCCCTCGTCGTCGGCGGCCATCATCTGCTGCACCTGGGCGAACATGGCCTGCAGGGCCTGCGGGTCGGTCGGCATGCCCGGGATCGCGGACAGCTGCGGGGGCAGCGTCAGGCCCTCGGGCCCGGTGCCCGCGCCGGAGACCATGTCGAGCATGGCCTTCATCAGCTCGGCCAGCGGGTCGGACGGCGGGACGGACTCGTCGTCGTCGGGCCGCTGCGCGGGCACGTCGTCCGGGCTCATGGTCGTTCTCCTCCTGCGTCGGGCCGGGCGGCGCCTCGCGCCGACCCACCGGGATTCACGCTACCTGCCGTCGCCCGGGCCCGCCTCGGGACGCTTACCCTGTCCCAGTGACGGCGGCTGCTGAGGGCTTGGGCGAGGGACTGCACCCCCGGACGGCGAAGCTGCTGGCCTCGGCGGTGGCGGCGATCGTGCTGGTGAGTGTCTCGGTCCTGCTGCCGGTGCCCTACGTCATCTTCTCGGCGGGGCCCGCGGTCAACACCCTCGGGGCGCCCGACGGCAAGGCGCTGATCGAGATCAAGGGCCAGAAGGTCTACCCGACCACCGGTGAGCTCGACCTGACGACGGTGCGACTGGCGGGGGGGCCTGGCAACGCGACCACGCTGTGGGCGGTGATGACGGCCTGGCTCGACCGGGACGAAGAGGTCGTGCCCCGTGAGCAGGTGTTCCCCGAGAACGAGACGGCCGACCAGAACCGGCAGCAGAACCAGCTGGAGATGGCCACCTCGCAGGAGTCGGCGACGGCGGCCGCCCTGAGCGAGCTGGGCTACAAGATCACGATCAAGATCCGCATCGAGGCGCTGGCACCGGACACCACGGTGGCGGGAGTGCTCAAGCCGGGCGACGTGTTCGTCTCGGTGGGCGGCACCGCCATCACCGACCCCGACGTGCTGCGGGCGGCGCTGCAGAAGGTGACGCCCGGTCAGGACGCCGCGGTGGTCGTCGAGCGCGACGGCAAGCCCCAGACGCTGCAGGCGCGCACCCACAAGGCCAAGGACGGGTCGACGGTGCTCGGCATCAGTGTGGGGCCGAAGTTCGTGTTCCCGTTCGACGTGCACTTCCAGATCGACCAGGTGGGTGGGCCCAGTGCGGGCACCATGTTCGCTCTCGGCATCATCGACAAGCTGACGGCCCTCGACATGACCGGCGGCCGCAGCATCGCCGGCACCGGTGAGATCACCCCCGCGGGTACGGTCGGGCCGATCGGTGGCATCCGTCAGAAGCTGGTGGGTGCCCGCGAGGCCGGCGCCGACTACTTCCTGGCGCCGGCGCAGAACTGTGACGAGGTGGTCGGGCACGTCCCCGACGGCCTGCAGGTCGTGGCGATCAGCACCTTGAAGCAGGCGCGGACGGCGGTCGAGCAGATCGGCAGGACCGGGACGACGACAAGCCTGCCGACCTGCCATTGACGCCGGTCAGATCGTCATTGACGACGCTCAGATCGTGGTGACGACCTGCTCGAACCCCAGCCGGGGGCCGCGGGGGCGGAAGGCGTCGGGGCCGGGGCGACCGATGTTGACCACGGCCAGCACCTTCTGGGTGCCGTCGGGGAACAGGTCGTGCTCGAGGGCGGCGGCGTCGTAGCCGGTCATCGGGCCGGCGGCCAAGCCCGCGGCACGCACGCCGACGATGAAGTAGCCCGCCTGCAGGGCGCCGTTGAAGGCGGCGAAGGACTCGCGACGGGTGTCGTCGGCGAAGGTGTCCTTGGCGTTCGGCAGGTGCGGCACCAGCTGGGGCAGGTGCTCGTGGAACTGCCGGTCGGCGGTCAGGACGGCGACGAGGGGGGCGGTCGAGGTCTTCGCCTTGTTGCCGGGCGACATGTGCTCGACCAGCCGGGCGCGGGCCTCGGGGGAGCGCACCAGCGTCAGCCGCAGCGGCTGGGTGTTCATGCTCGTGGGGGCCCACTTGACCAGCTCGTAGATCGCCCGTACCTGCTCGTCGGTCACCGGCTCGTCGGTGAAGGTGTTCGCCGTCCGGGCCTGGGTGAAGAGCAGGTGCTGCGCCTGCGGGCTCAGCGGCAAGTCGTCGGTCGCGGAGGTAGATGAAAATTCAACAGAGGTGGTCATGCCCGCCACAACACGCCGGCTCCGGGCAATCATCCGCCCAGGCGTTGTGAGGTGGGCGACACCCTCAGTCGCGCAGGGTGCTGGCCAGGGCCTCGACCAGGCCGGGCACCAGGTCGGGGCCGCTGGCCACCTGCGAGTCGACGTCGAGCCCCCGGGACCGGACGGCGCAGCCGTTGGTGCCGTCCCGCAGCACCGCGGCGGCCATCCGCAGCTCCTGGCGCTGGGGGTGGGCGGCCACCCAGGCACGGGCGGCGGCGGGGTCCTCGGGCATGGTGGCCTCGGCCTCGGTGGGCAGCACCAGGCGCTCGACGACGACGGCGGCGCCGTCCACGCTCGCCGGCCAGGCGATGGTGTGCAGCAGGCCCTCGAGGTCCTCGATCGGGGGCAGCTCGTCCTGCTCGACCGCGGTCAGGTGCTCGGGGTCGAGCTCGGCAGCCGCGACGACGTCGTCCGGCAGTCGGTTCGCCAGGTCGGGGTCGGCCTCGATGGCGCCGGCCGTGCGGATCAGGGCGAACAGCCGCAGCGGGCCGTCCCAGCCTGCTGACGAGACGTGGTGCTCGAGCTCGAGCACGGCGCGCAGGACGCTGGCCTGCCGGTGGTTGGTCACGCGCAGCATGGTAGGCAACCCGGGGCCCTGCTCGTGCCGCCGTCCATCGGTCGTCGTGCAGTCGTGGGCCAGGCCACTGTCGGTTAGGTTGACGGTGTGACCTTCGCCGCGGGAGGACCGCGCATTCCCCGACCGTCAGTACCCCGTGGCCGCCGAGGCGCCCTGGCCCCCACGGTGGCGATCCTGGTGGTGCTGGTGCTGCTGTTGTCGGGCCTGGCCTCGGTGTGGACCGACGTGCTTTGGTTCAGCCAGCTGGGCTTCGCCGACGTCTACCGCACCCAGGTGGTGACCGAGACCGGGCTGTTCCTGGCGGGCGGGCTGGTGATGGGCGGTGCGGTCTTCGCGAGCATCGCGGTCGCCTACCGGTCGCGCCCGATCTACGCCCCGGTCGGGGTCGACGCGGCCACGTTGGAGCGCTACCGCGAGTCGATCGAGCCGCTGCGCCGGCTGGTGATGGTGGCGCTGCCGCTGGCGCTCGGGCTGTTCGCCGGCTCGTCGGCGGGCGGCCAGTGGCAGACGCTGCTGCTGTGGTGGAACTCCCAGCCGTTCGGCTCGACCGACGCGCAGTTCCACCTCGACCTGGGGTTCTACGTCTTCACCCTGCCGTGGCTCGAGTTCGTGGTCGCGTTCTTCTCGGCCGTGGTGTTCCTGGCGGGGCTGGCGGGACTGGCCACCCACTACCTGTACGGCGGGCTGCGCCTGGCCAGCGGGGGACCGCGGCTGACGTCGGTGGCGCGGGTGCACCTCACGGCACTGGCGGCGGCGTTCCTGCTGCTGCGGGCGGCGGATGCCTGGCTGGGGCGGTACTCGTTGACCACGTCGCAGTCCAAGAACATCACCGGTCTGACGTACACCGACGCGAACGCCTCGGTGACCGCCAAGGGAATCGTGGCGGCGGTGGCCGTGGTGGTCGCGGTGCTGTTCATCGTGGCGGCGGTGGTCGAGCGGTGGCGATTGCTGCCGATGTACGGCCTGGCGCTGCTGCTGATCACCGCGATCGTGGTCGGGGGAGTGTACCCCGCCGTCGTCCAGCAGTTCCAGGTGACGCCGAACTCGGCGCAGCTGGAGTCGCCGTACGTGCAGAAGAACATCGACGCCACCCGGGCCGCGTACGGGCTCGACAAGGTGCAGGTGCAGAAGTACGCCGCCAAGAGCAATGCGACGCAGGCGGCCCTCAAGGCCGACGCCGCGTTGATCCCGGGTATCCGGCTGCTCGACCCGTCGATCGTGTCCGACACCTACAAGAACATCGAGCAGATCAAGCCGTACTACACCTTCGCCTCCCACCTGGACGTCGACCGCTACGTGCTCAAGGGCGAGAGCAGCGACGCCGTCGTCGCCGCGCGTGAGCTGAACCTGGACGGAATCCCTGCGGGACAGCACAACTGGGTCAACGACCACCTGTACTACACGCACGGGTTCGGGCTGGTCGGGGCCTACGGCAACAAGAAGGCCCCGGACGGATCGCCCGAGTACTTCATGCAGCGGATCCCCACCCAGGGAGCCCTGACCGACTACGAGCCGCGGATCTACTTCGGCGAGCAGACCGACACGTACTCGATCGTGGGCGGGCTCAAGGGTGGCCAGGCGCGGGAGCTGGACTACCCGGACGACACCGCCACCAACGGCCAGCGCAACACCACCTACAGCGGCACCGGGGGAGTGCCCATCGGGTCGTTCTGGAACCGGCTGCTGTACACCGTCACGCTGCGCGAGCAGAACCTCCTGCTGTCGGACGGCATCAACGCCGAGTCGCGGATCCTGTACGACCGCACCCCGCGGGAGCGGGTCGCCAAGGTGGCCCCGTACCTGACTCTCGACCAGGACGTGTACCCGTCGGTGGTCGGCGGGCGGATCGTGTGGATCGTCGACGGGTACACCACCTCGGACCGCTACCCGTACTCGACGCTGCGCCTGATCGACGAGGCGACCGCCGACACCCAGACCCCGGGTGGCGCCGTCCCGCTCGACCAGCAGCAGGTCAACTACATGCGCAACTCGGTCAAGGCCACCGTCGACGCCTACGACGGCACGGTCACCCTGTACGCCTGGGACGAGGCCGACCCGGTGCTCAAGGCCTGGCGCACGGTGTTCCCGACCGACGTCAAGCCACTCACGGACATCAGCGGCGACCTGATGTCGCACCTGCGCTACCCGGAGGACCTGTTCAAGATGCAGCGCAGCCTGCTGCAGCGCTACCACGTGACCACCGGCCCGGAGTTCTTCGGCGGCAACGACATCTGGGCGGTGCCGGCGGACCCGACTGCGGCCTCCACGGCGACGGCCACGTTCCAGCCGCCCTACTACCTGTCGATCCAGATGCCGGGCGCCGACAAGCCGCACTGGTCGCTGACGACCACCTTCCAGCCTCGCAACGCCACGGTGCTGAGCGGGTTCCTGGCAGTGGACGCGGACGCCGGCTCAACGCCGGGCAAACGCCGTGACGGCTACGGCACCCTGCGGCTGCTCGAGCTGCCCCCGCAGAGCGTTCCCGGCCCCGGTCAGGTGCAGAACCAGTTCACCTCGGACCCGGTGGTGCGCAACCAGATGCTGGCCCTCAGTGGCAGCGCCTCGACCGTCACCAACGGCAACCTGCTCACCCTGCCGCTGGCAGGTGGCCTGATGTACGTGCAGCCGGTATACGTGCGCAGCAAGGGCGCGACCTCGCTGCCGCTGCTGCAGAAGGTGCTGGTGGAGTACGGCGGCAAGATCGGCTTCGAGGACACGCTGCAGAAGGCCCTCGACAGCGTCTTCGGGGGTGGGGCCAGCACCGTCGTCACCCCGCCGCCGACCGGCGTGAGCCCGACACCTGGTGCCACCCCGTCGTCGACGTCCAGCCCGACGGCGGCGACCGGGACGTCGGCCGAGCGTCTCAAGGCAGCGCTCGCCGACGCCAACGCGGCGCTGGCGGCCAGCGATTCGGCCCTCAAGGCCGGCGACTGGACGGCCTACGGTCAGGCCCAGACCAGGCTGAAGGACGCCATCACCCGGGCGGTGGCGGCCCAGGGCCAGCTCACCGGCTCCGGTTCGGTCACGAGTGCGGGCCCGGTACCGCCCTCGCCGACTGCCTCGCAGGCGTCCCCGAGCCCGACCGGGTGAGCCGATTTGCTTGTCGCACCCCGTGCCGCATAGTCTCTAGTTACCGACGCGGGGTGGAGCAGCTCGGTAGCTCGCTGGGCTCATAACCCAGAGGTCGCAGGTTCAAATCCTGTCCCCGCTACGACGAAAGTGCAGGTCATCAGAGGCCCTTTTCCCTTCGGGGGAGAGGGCCTCTGACGTGGGGCTGTAGCCAGGGTTGTAGCCCAGCTCGGGTGCTGGAGGCCGGTGCGGAGCTCCCGCCGGTGGTCTCGGCTGCACCGATCAGTCCCGCCTTGTCTCACCAGTGACGCCCATGGGCGGTCCTGGCGGCGTCAGGAGGGGGTATCGATGGGTGCGTGGCCCAGCGATCGCCGTCTCATGTGTCGCGTGGTGTCCATGGCAGGCGGGTCGGTGGGGGCGTTCGTATGCTCGCGTGACGTTGGAGTGGCTGCGCAGTGGGTACGCGGTTGGTTGTCCGCACGTCCGGAGCTGACTACTGCCCTCGTTAGTCAGGACTCGGGTGGCAGCTGGTCGGTGAGTGGCAGGTGGAAGGCGGGTGTCTGCCCCGTCGGGTCTTCGACGTAACTCTCCGACCCTTGGGATGGTCTCGGGGTGGTGCACCGAAGATGATGTTGCGGTGCGTCACCGCAGCTGGCCGGTGTTGGCCCTACTGTTCTGGGTTCTCGCCCTGGGTGGTGCCCTCTTCGTCGGAACGGTCGCAGTCACTGCACAGGTGGTGACGGCGTTACGGTCCGGCACTGGCGACGACGAACTGCCCGTCGTGCTCGTTCCCCTCACTGGTGCCCTGATCGCGGCGGTAGGTATGATCATCGACCCCTTGATTGTCTTGTTCCTGCTGAGAAGTTCGAGAGGGCCGGCGGCCTCTTGACCTCCTGGCCGTCATGGTCCATGAGCACTGACGGCGCGTCAGGAAGCTGGGAGGACACGGCGGCCATTGGGCGGGGGGCCGGCGAGTCGCCGTACAAGCTCGGCGCGGACGTCGGCGTCCTCGAGGTTGTCTGCACCGAGTTGCCCGAGGTGGCTCCGGTTCTGCGCAGTGACGGTGCAGCGGTGTGCGGCAAGGGCGCGGACCTGGGTCTCGCAGTCGTGGAGGCCTTCGTCGGTGAGTTCGTCGGCGTCCTCGCTGGTGATGGTCAGCAGCGCGGTCAAGAAGGTGACGCGTGCGTGTGAGTGCAGCGTGTGTTCCCAGGCTGCTCGGAGCGCATCGACGGCCGGTCGGTGGCGGAGTCGGCCCAGGCCGTCGGCGCAGGTCTCGGTGAGGTACCAGTTGTCGTCGTTGCAGGCGCTGAGGAATGTCGTCAGGAGGGCGGGTGCGTCGCGGGGTTGGCCGTGGGCGGCGAGGACGTCGCTCGCGAACGGGTGCAGGAGAGTATCCGGGCCGGTGAGCCAGGCGCGTGCGCGGGGCAGGGCCGCGGGGCCGAGGGCTAGCAGGGCGCGGGACAGGCCCGGTACAGCGCCGAAGTGGTTGCGGGTCGCCGGGAGTTCGGCGAGGTCCAGGAGCTGCAGGTCTTGGCGTGCGCCGAGCTCGCGCCAGGCCTCCCGGCGTTCTGGGGCGCGTGCGGATGTGACGCGGCGGGCGAGTTCGTCGCCGGGCAGCGTGGTGAGGTCTGGCACGGAGGGGCGGACGACGGGCGGGGCCTGCGCGTGCTGGAGGGCGTCGTCGATGCGGGCATCGGAGGTTCTCCATGCCTCCCACACGCCGACCTTGGGTTCGGCCCATCGGGTGATGTCCTGGTCGGTGAGCCGGGGGAATACGACGTCGTGAAGTCGCCTACGGACGTCGTCCGCGCTGTCTTCCCAAAGGGTCTCGATCGTCTCCATCCAGATGGGGCCGTGAGCGGTGGCGATGAACTCGCACAGGGCGTCAGCGGCGTCGGGGTGTCCGATGCGTGCCAGGTCGTGCAGGACCTCAAGCGGGAGGGAGAGGTCCCAGTGAACGGTGTCCTCCCAGAGGTCGGGATTGCTGATGTGGCTGCGGATTGGTTCGAGCGGGACCTTCAGGGCACGTACCAGCCGGGCGAGGTAGGTCGAGCGTTCCTCGGTCTGGCGGTCCCAGCGCCGGTCGTGGGTCACGCAGGACAGGACCAAGTCCACGCCGTCGGGTGAGGTGATCGCGGTCAGGGCTCCACGGCCGCGTCCGCGATGCAGCTGGCCCTCGAGTGTGTCTGCGGGTGCCCATGCTCTGTCGCTCACCTGTCGAGGGTGCTGGGCGCACGATCGAGGAGCAAGCACATATCCCGCGGGCCACGCCGGACATGGGCCGCTGACCTCGGCTGCTGGGGGCTGGCTACCCTGGCGCGGTGTCGTTCGGTGATCTTGTCGGGATTCTCAGGGGTGTCCCCGGGGTGGCTGAGGCGATCCTGGTCGGGCTCGTGGTCGCGGTGCTGGTGGCCCGGCCGTTGGCCCGGTGGCTGGGCGGCCCAGTTGTCCTGGCGGGGTTGACGGTCGCGGCGCAGGTGGTGCTGTTGGCCGTCACCTTGGTCCCGGATCTTGGCTCCGGCGCGATCAGCGGGGCCGGGCCAGGTGACTCCTCCGTACCGGCCTCGTGGGCGGGGTCGTGGTCGAGCATCGGTCGCTGCGTGACGGGCTGGGACGGCGCGCTCTCGTTGGCGACGACGAGCCTGGATGGTCAGGCCAACATCGTCCTGTTCGCCGGCGTAGCCGTGGTGGCCGCCGTGTGGTTGCGTCGTCCCGTCCTGGTGGCCGCTGTCCTGAGTGGTGAGTCCGCGGTGATCGAGCTGGTCCAGGCGGTCTTCGCCGGCAGTTCCTGCCAGCCCTCGGACTGGCTCGCCAACACCGGCGGGTCTGTGCTGGGCGCCGTGGTCGCAGCCCTGGCGGTCGCGTGGTGGCGCCGGATACGTCGTCGAGAGGGTCGCGCCTAGCTTGGTCACCTGTGCACAGGCCCTTGCTGGAGGTGGGTCGCCTCGTATGCTGGATGGAGGTGATGGCCGGGAGGTGAGTGGCGTGAGCACGTCAGCGATGGATAATTCGGACGTTCCGCGTCCACGCCCGCGGTTGTCGGTGGAGGAGCTATTGGCCGCGAAAGGGACGAAACCGATCCGGGTGATCGAAGATCTGGCGGCCGACACGTTCGCCTCGGATGAGGAGGTGGAGGAGTTCGTGGCCTTCACCCACGCCGAGCGGCACCGAGACCTGTCCTGACCACTGATGCAGCCTGTCGTCCTGGACACCGACGTCGCGTCGTTGTCGCACAAGCGCAAGCTGCCGGGGCCGATGGCCGGGCGACTGATCGGACGACGCCCGGTGATCACGTTCGTGACCTTCGGTGAGCTGACCAAATGAGTCGAGGTCCGGCAGTGGGGCGCCCGCAGCCGTCAGGAGCTCGCGGACTGGATCTCCGGCATCGCGATCCTGCCCGGCGATGAGTCAGTCGCCGCGACCTGGGGCGTGTTGTCGGCGGCAGCCTCTCGCCGCGGACGTCCGCGACCGGTCAACGACATGTGGATCGCCGCCTGCTGCCTGACCTACGACTTGCCGCTGGCGACAGGGAACATCAAGGACTACGAAGACTTCGCCACCCACCACGGCTTGCGCCTGCTCGGGGCCGACTGACGCAAGTGCATCGATGAACGGTTGCCAGGGCGATGTAGTCAGCGAGCCCGACTGAACTTGGTTGATGCGGCACGAGGACGGCCATGGCAGAGGCGACGGGTGAGCAGCCGACGGCGCATGTCGTGTTCTCGTTGGAGGTTGATGAGGACGGTTGGCCGCCGGTGGGATCGGAGCGGGTGTGGGCCTACGACGTGGGCAACGGGCGGTACCGGATCGACAACGTCGCCTGGTTCGTCCCTGACCTGGCTGTCGGCGACATCGTCGTGGCCCGTGAGCCCGACCCTGATCAGCATCCGGTCTTCGAGCGCATCGAGTCCCGTTCCGACCACGTGACGGTCCGCCTGATCGTCTTCCGTCAGGGACCCATGGAAGGCCGGCTGGAGCGGGCGGTCGAAGCGTTCGCTGGCCTGGGGGTCTGGGCTGAAGGGATTGCCCAGTACGGGATGGTCGCCCTCGACATCCCGCCGCATGCTGACCTCCGGCGTATTCATGAGCTTCTGTGCCAGGGCGCCGACGACGGGTTGTGGGAGTGGGAAGAAGGCAGAGTCACCCAGGCTTGGTCTTACCGCCAAGGAGCCCCTTCCCCAGCGCAAGAGGGGTGGCAGGTGGTGGATCCGCTGAGATCAAGTCGCGGATCCGGTCCGCCACCTCGGTGGCACCGAGCGCGAATCCGTTCGTTCGGACACATGGGATGAAGCGTCGGCTGGCATCATCTGGGCATGACAAGGTCGCCCCGTGAGCCCTGGGACAGAAACCTGCTCAAGGCGGCGGTGGGACTCGGGTCCCACCGGTACGTGTCAAGGGTTTGAGGCCAGTGGGAGTTAGAAGTCGTGTGGGCCGTGGGGGTCGGGCTGGTAGGGCGTCCAGTCTTCGATGTCGTGGGGCCAGGGTGCAGGGCGGCCGTTGTCGTCCCAGAAGCCGGTTTCGGCGCCGGTGGCCAGGAGCGCGGCGTTGAGGCTGGCCCGTTCCTGGGCGTCGGGCAGGTCCGGGCGGGGCGTGGTCATGCTGTGGCCTCCAGTTCGGGGGTGGGCTTGTGCCGGTTCTGGAGCTGTTGTTCGGGCTTGTTGATCCACACTGTGTCGGGCAGGTGGAGGATCTTCGGTAGGCGGTCGGCGGCGCCGAACCGCTCGGGGTGGGCGGTGCGGGCGGCGGCCAGGGTGTCCTGGCGGCGGGCGCGGACGGCGTGGTGGCGGCCGTGGTGGACCTCGGACGGGGTGTGCAGGCCGATCCCGGCGTGGTGGTGGCATTCGTTGTACCAAGCCACGAAATCGATCATGAACTGGCGGGCCTCGGCGAGACAGGCGAACCGTTCGGGGAAGACCGGCGCGTACTTCAGGGTCTTGAACCAGGCCTCGCTGTACGGGTTGTCGTTGCTCGTTTTCGGTCGGGAGTGGGAGCGGGTCACGGACAGGTCTTCCAGCAGGTCGGCGACCGACTTCGACGTCATCGACGTGCCACGGTCGGCGTGCACGACGTGCGGGATGCCGTGCACGCCGAACACCTCACGCATCATGTCCTTGGCCAGGGCGCCGTCCTCGCGGGCGTAGACCTTCACCCCGACGATGTACCGGGAGTAGATGTCGATCATCACGTAGGCGTCGTAGTAGCAGCCCTTGACCGGGCCGGCCAGCTTCGTGATGTCCCAGCTGTAGACCTGCCCGGGCCCGGTGGCGACCAGCTCGGGGCGGGTGCGGGCCGGGTGGCGGGCCTGCCGGCGCCGCTCACGGACCTGGGCGTGTTCGCGCAGGATCCGGTACATCGTGGAGATCGACCCGACGTAGACGCCCTGGTCGAGCAGCCCCGCATAGACGTCGGCGGGGGCGGCGTCGACGAACTCGGGGTCGTCGAGCACGGCCAGGACGCGGGTCTTCTCCTCGGGGGTCAGGGCGTTGGCCGGCGCTTTCTGTTGCGGCAGCATGGGTGTCGGACGTGCGGCGTCCCTGTCCGCGGTCGCGCGGGCGATCCCGGTCAACCCCGACGCCGCACGGGTCGGCGTCCCGGTCGCGGTCAACCCCCGGTAGGCGTCCATCAGGACCGTCCGCGCCGCGGCGCGTCCGGGGTGTCCGGCTCGCTCTTGGAGATGTCCTCCAAGAGCTCGCGCGCTTTTCCCATGATCTCCAGGGCCGTCTGCGTCCGGGAGAGCTTGGCGCGGGTCACCTCCAGCTCCCGGGTCAACCGGGCGATCTCGGCCTGCTCCACGCTCGGGCGCCCGACAGACGCCCCGGGCGCCTTGCCCGCCAACAGGCCCGCGTCCCGGGCCCGGCGCCACTCGCTCATCAGCGAGGAGTACAGGCCCTCCCGGCGAAGGAACGCCCCTGATGCCGCTCAGCGAAGTTCCCCAGGGTTGCTTGTGGATTGTCCCCACCTTGGGCGCTGCTGAGGTTAGCCCCTGGGGGTCGTTCTTGGTGCGTGCTGGGGGCGTGTCGTTAGATGGCGGGTTCTCCGGGCGTGGGGTTGGGGGTGGGGTAGGTGGTGGGTGTCCATTCGTCGATGTCGTGGGGCCAGGGCGCTGGCCTGCCGTTGTCGTCCCAGAAGCCGGTTTCCTGGCCGGCGTCGAGTAGGGCGCGGTCGCGTAGGGAGGCGAGGTCGCTGTGGTGGCGGGGTTCGGCTTGGCTGCGGGTCCAGGCGGTTTTGCGGCAGTTCCCGGAGCAGAACCGCTGCCGGCCGACGGGCTGGAAGGTGCTCCAGCAGACCGGGCAGGTGGCGGTCATCGCTGGGACTCGTGGCCGTTGGCGCGGCGGAGCTTGTCGGTGCGTGCCTGGTGGGATCGGAGCCGGTAGCTGTCGCCGGACAGTTGCAGGACGACGCTGCGGTCCAGGAGGCGGTCGAGCATCGCGGCGGCGACCATTTCATCGCCCAGAACTGAGCCCCAGCTGCTGATGCCTCGGTTGGTGGTCAGGATGATCGAGGTCTTGAGGTGGCGTTGGCTGATGACCTGGAACAGGGCTGCGGCCGCGTCGCTGGGCAGGGCGAGGTAGCCCAGCTCGTCGATCACCAGCAACGTGGGGCCGGCGAAGAACCTCATTGTGGTCGCCCAGCGGCCTTCGAGGGCGGCCCGGTGGCAACGGGCAGCGAGGTCGGCTGCGGTGGTGAAGTAGGTCCGGTAGCCGGCCTCGGCGGCCTTGCGGGCCAAGCCCACGGCGATGTGGGTCTTCCCGACGCCGGGTGGTCCGATGAGCAGCACGTTCGCGGCCTGCTCGATGAACCGCAGTGAGGCCAGGTCCTGGATGAGTGCCCGGTCCAGGGAGGGGCTGGCGTCGTAGTCCAGGTCCTCCAAGGTCCATGGTGCGGGCAGGCTCGCGAACCGCAGGCGGCCGGTCAGCTTGCGTTCCTCGGTCGCGCGGACCTCGGCGTCCAGGAGCCGCTCGAGCAGCGCTGTCGGAGACAGTCCCTCGGTCCTGGCAGCGTCCAGGACCTCGGGCAGGACCTCAGCGGCGGTGGGGAGTTTCAGGTAGGCCAGGTGCGCCCGCAGCCGTTGGTAGGCAGCGGCCTGATCGCCGGTGCTCGGGGTCGGGTCAGCGATGAGTTCAGTCATGGGGCGGTCCTTCGGTTCTGGGCAGCGTCGGCCCATCGGGCGAGGTCGACGACGACCTCGTCGTTGTGGCGATCGCCGCGTGGGTGGCTACTTCCGTTGCTGCGTAGGCGTTCTGCCTCGGCCAGGGCTGCGGGGGTGGGTGGGCGGCGGGCCTTGCGGTGACACGGTTTGCCGGTCGTGAACGCGGCCAGGACCGCGGTCTGCAGGGCGGTGACGTGGACGGTGTCGCGGACCACTACGCCCGCGCCGTCGGGTTCGCGGCGGTGCCGCGCCAGCACGGTCCCGCTCGCGGTCGCGACATCCAGGCTCGCCTCCCCGAGGCGATGGCTGACGGTCAGGGTCGCCCCGGCCAGGCCGGGGGGGACGGAATAGTGGTTGCCTCGGAACGCGACCAGGGCCTGGCTGCTCACGATCCTGGTGACCGTCAGGGTCGCGGGGAACGCCGGGGGTAGCGGGGCCAGTAGCAGCGCCTCGGCGGCGGCGAGCTCCCCGACGGTGGTCTTCACCCCGTCGCGCTTACGGATCCGACTGTCGCTCCTGCGGCTGCTGAACGCGTCCAAGGATGCTTGGGCTTGGGTCATCGTGAAGTCGTCCGGGACGGTCCGCCACCAGCGCTGCGCGGCACTGTCATTGGACTTCTCCACGCTGCCCTTACGGTTACCGTGCCGTGGCGGGCAGAGCTTCACCTGAACGCCATAGTGCTTCGCGACCGCAGCGAACGTCGCCGTCACCCGCCCGGTGTTCGGGCTCGCGACCGTAGCCATCCGGTCGAACCGCCACTGCCTCGTCAAGCCGCCGAGGCGGCCGCTGACGACGTGCAGACCCTCGACCAGGTGCGCGTGATCCTCCGCGTCCGCCAGGTAACCGCGCCACTTGCCCGAGGACGGCAGCGCCCCGACGAGCAGGTGCGCGCCGCCCGGTAGGCCCCAGTGCGCCGGCGGGTCGGGCAGCTCGAGCCAGTCCCACTGCGTCTCCTCACCCGCAGGGTGGGCTATGACAGCGTGGTCGCGGCCCTTGCTGCTCGCGCAGGGCTCGCAGTGCGGCCGGATCCGGTGACTGCGCAGACCACGGGTGAAACTCGGATACGAACGATCGAACCCGAGCTCCAAGACCTCCTCGAACAAGGTCGTGGCCCACACGTGCGGGTCGTCCTTCAACCGCTGCGTGCAGTAAGCGGCGTAGGCCTCGAACGGGTCCAGCACCGCCGAGACGCGCTGCCCGGCGACACGCTCGCCCTTGACGTAGGCACGGATGGTCTTGCGGTCATGACCGAGGTGCCGAGCGATCGCGGAGATCGTCCAGCCCTGCCGGTGGAGCGCGTGAGCGTCCACATCGTCCTCCTGTGTGAGCATCGGTAAGGGACTCCTTCGGGGGAACTGGTGGAGGTCAGAGACCGCCACCCTCGAAGGAGTCCCACCCAGCGCGGCGACGCCACGCTGGAGGTGCCCGAGGTGGGGACTTTCAGTGAGCAGGTCTGGGGAGATTCAGTTGAGCGCCATCACCCCTCCCTCACCGGCCGCCAGAGCCTGCTCGTAACGGGTCAGCAGGTCCAGCTTCTGCGCCGGCGTGAACGACCGACGCGGGCGCGGCCCATCCGAACGGGGGCCCTTCCTACGGGTCATGACCCCATCCTGGGGTGCTCGCACAACAACGGGAATGCTCACGATCCTCGATCCTGATCTCGCCCTGTCAGCGGCGGTTGCTACGAGCCGGTGGCCTCAACTCACCCTGACAGACAGGGCACCGGCGGCCCATGGGAAGACCCCGACGGGCGACCACTCGTGCTACTCACCGGACACTGCTGAGCGTTGACTGCGAGGCCCATATGCGTCCGCCGCGGAGGGTGGTACGTCGATCAACTTCGACGATGCTGCCCGCCGGGAAGGCCCCCTCTACTCAACAGATACCAGCAGGGCGGCCTCGGCGGAGCGTGCGGCTGTGGCCGCCAGCGGTGTGATCACGTTTCGGGTCTTCTGTCGCGGTGTCGGCTGCCGCCAGGTGGTCCTGACCCATCGTGTTCGGTCGCTCTCATGCACGGCCACTGAACCGGCTCGACGGAGGTGTCCGTCGATGAGGACCTCATCGCCGACGCGCAGGGGATCGGTGAGAGACAGGCCGTTCGCGTCGATCCGCACGGTGCGCACTCCGCTGTCGTCGCGGCCAATGGGAGCTGCGGTCACGGTGATGGTGGCGTTCCCGCGTTCCTGCATGGCGGCCACCCATCGAGGGCAGTTGCCTGCCACGACCGCGGCAACCGTGCGGTCCGCGCGGGTGGGGCCGACACTCGATGGTGCACACCGGCCCTCGGCGGGACATCCGGGCGAGGAGGGCTTGCCGCGTCTGGTCAGGGGGTGCGGTAGGCGTCGCGGCGGTGCTTGATCGCTTGTACGGTGATGCGGTGGCGGTCGTCTTCGATGACGTACAGGATCCGCCATTCGCGCATGACCCGTGCGGAGTGCACGCCCAGCAGTGGGGCGTCGAGTTCCTTGCCGACCCGGTGGGGGTTGTCGGCAAGGGCGCCGGTGAGGAAGTCGGCGACAGCGACTGCGACGTCCAGGGGCAGGGTCTCGGCGAGGGCTCGGCGTGCGGCGCGGGTCAGGTCGACCTCGAACCGCGAGGTCACGACCGCTCTCGGTCGACCCGTGCGGCGATCAGGTCGTTGATGGCCTGGTTGCCGTGGACGACGGGTTCATCATCGGCCAGGGCGCGGACCAGGTCATTGTCGGACAGGACGTCGATGGTCTCGCGCAGGCGATCCAGCTCTCCGGAGGGCACGACGTCGGCGACGTGCTCGCCGTGAGCGATCACGGCCACGGTCTCGCCGCGTTCGGCGCGTTGGACCGCGTCCTGCCAGGCCGCCACCCGCGGAGTGGGAGGCCTCAGATCTTCGGCGGAGACGCTGGCCGGGTGCTCGCTCATAGCCACCAAGGATACGGCGGGTAGCAGAGCAACGGCAGTGAAGTGTCCCCAGCTGACGGTGGTAGCTGGGTTGCCGCCGTTGATGGCTGAGCTTCCTGGTGTAGCCAGACGTGTAGCCAGGACGCTGTCAGACAGTCGCGACGCGCTGGGTCGACACCTGAGACGGGCAAACGGGCATCGTGCCTGGTCAGCGACCCTCGGCTGATGCTGCATAGGTCCGTTGGGATGGATGTCGGGGTGGTCCGGCCAGTCGGCGTCTGCGACGTCGTGGAGCCGGGCCGCGCTGCTGGAGGAGGGGCACCGCCGCAACACGGTCAGCCGCGCGGCGAGCAGTTCCGCTGGGCGATGGTCGGTGAGGAGACGGCACCAGTACTCGGCGGCTTTGACCGACTGGTGTCCAGGTCGAAGTCGGTGGCCTGCTGGACCCAGTCGATGGCCAGGTCGAACTCGCCGATCTCGCCCAGGGCTCGCCCGGTGTCCTCGAGCCAGGCGGCGACCTTCCGGTCCCGGGCGTGGGTGCGGATGACGGCCTCGACGTCTTGGTCGAGCACGGCCAGGCGTTGGGCTTCCAGTCCAGGACGAAGCGGGTGTGACCGTGCTCGTCTGACCATCGGTGGCTGCCGGCATGTTCTGGGGGCAGTGTTGCCGCCACCTGGGCGAGCTTCGCCCGGTGGACAGCCATGCCCTTCTCGCCCAGGTCCGGGGCGTAGGCGACGGGGTCGATCTCGAAGAAGTCCTGCCTGCCGTCCAGGTGGAACGCCACGAGCCAGGTGACCAGCTTGCCGGCTGTCGGCTTCGCCAGGACGGCGGCCCGGGCGTGGACGGCGAGCAGGCGTTGGACGGCGTCGCCGATGATGCCGCTGGAGTCGTCGGCCCGACCGATCACGCTGATCGCCGACGCGATGGCCTTCTGAGTGACTGCCAGGACGGCCGTTGGGTCCTCGCGGGTGAGGGCCGTCTCGAGGATGTTCACGGCGTCGTGCATCTTGCGGCCGTGCTCGTTGGCGGCGCTCCAGCGGTGCAGATCCGACCGGGACCGGATGAGCGGGAGTACGGCGTCGGCGAGGGTGGGCATGGCGCAGACTACTCCAGGTCCCGTCCGAACGTGTCGTTCACACCCTTAGTTCGATATGATGGGCCCAGAAAGGGTGGTGAATGACATTGGCGAGGGTGATCACGCGTGCTGTGTCCGACGTGGTCGAGCAGTTGGAGCTCGACGGCGACCACGTGGTGACGGTGGAGCGCCTGGCCGCGATCCTGCAGGGGTTGGGAAGGGACGGTGACCCGAGGCGGATGGCCTATGAGCTGCAACGTGACGGCTGGTTGGGGCGGTTGCGGACCCGCCATGCCTGGGAGTTCCTGCCCGGAGCCCGGGGCGGTCCCTACGGCGGGGGTGACCGGTTCATCGAGTTCCGCGCCCAACGCGCGGTCGACCCCGCCTGGCCGGGGGTCCTGGCCATGGAATCTGCCGCCTCGGTGCTCGGGCTTGCTCAGCGGGTCCCCGACCAGGAGGTCGTGGCCCTGTCCGCCGCCGAGCCGTTCCCCAAGGCGCTGGCGGGGCAGTGGCGGTACGTGCGCATCGCACTGCCCGAACGAGGAACGACGGTCGTCGACGGTCTGCCGTCGTGGAACGTGGAGGGCCTGCTGGTGGGGATCGCCGCCCGGCCCTCGAGCTACCGTGATGTTGCCGGTCTGGGTCAATGGCTCGCCGATGCCGGGCGAGGCGTCGATGTCGAGGCCCTGATCGGGTTGCTCGCCCCGATGGGAGCGGCCACCAGCCAGCGAGCCGCCTACCTGTTGGGCGCCGCAGGGGACACGGAGGCAGCCTCGGCGATCGTGGCCGCCTACCCGCCGATTGAAACGGCCTGGCTGGGCCCACGTCAGGCCGGCGGCCGGTTCGATCGTCGGAGCAAGGTCAACGACACCCTGCTCCACCCCTACCTCAGTGTCGGGACCGGCTCATGACGCGCATCACCGAAGGTCACCTCGCCCGCCACTACCAGGGCGTCAAGGGTGGTCGAGACGCGGCCCTGCTCGACATCGCCCAGGACCATGCCCTGCACCTGCTCCATCAGGCCGGCTTGTTCACCGCAGGGCTGGTGTTCAAGGGCGGCACGGCACTGCGCAAGTTCCGTGCCGGCGGGTGAACGCCGAACTGGTCGACGTGAATCGGTTCGAGGTTGCCTCACGCTCGCCGGCGGCGACGATCTGTCTTGTCAGTGGCCTGGTCGAGCATGACCTCGTGGATGACAACCCGCCCGTCCTTGATGTCGCGGTGCCGCGTGGGGCCTGGCGTCCGCAGGTGGCCGCTGCTGTGCGGTGGCACACCTTCGCGGTGGAGACGTTCGACCTCGACCGCGACGTCGTGACGGTGGACTCCACGACGTCCATCGGTCTGTACGGGGCGAGGCGGTGCATCGTCGATGTCTTCCGGTTACGTCACGAGGTCGGCCCTGAGGTGGGGGTCGAGGCGCTGCGGCGGTGGCTGCGCCGACGCGGGAACCACCCCGGGCAGCTGCTGGACCTCGCGCAGCACTTTCCCGCCGCACTGCCCTCGCTGACGAGCACGCTGCAGGTGCTGCTGTGAGCCGTGTCCGTCGAGACAGCGTCGCGGGCCGGGCCCATCTCGACGTCCAGAACCTGGCCCGTCGCACCGGTCGACCGACCGGGGAGCTGCTGTACCTGTATGCCCTGGAAGGCTTCCTCCATCGGCTCCAGATGAAGGGCCTCGCCGACTTGGCCCAGACTTATCCGCCTCTGGCTCAACCACGATGGTCGGCTTGGCGCACGAAGCAACTTCTCGAAGACGTGCTGCCAGAACAGTTCACCGACGTCCTTCTGGCTGTCTCGTCCTTCGTGGACGACCTGGATGCGACCCCAGGCAGGAGCCCCGAATAGGGCATTGGGCCCGGTCGGCGTCGCCAAGGCCAGTCCGCAGAGCCGGATGTGCGGCAGCTTGGCTGCCCGAGAGAGGCGGAAGAACCGCTCGATGAGAGTGACCGCCGAGCGGTTGGATCCATCTGCCCACCAGCCCAGTCGAGGACTTAGCCTGCAAGGGTGACCACACTGGTGCTGACCCTGATCGGTGACGACCGTCCCGGGCTGGTGTCGGCGGTCTCCGGACCCGTCGAGGCCCGCGGCGGCACCTGGCAGCGCAGTCAGTTGGCTCGGCTGGCCGGCAAGTTCGCCGGCATCGTGCTGGTCAGCGTGCCCGAGCGGGCGGTGGCCGGTCTGGAGCAGGACCTCGCGGCGCTGGCCGGGGAGGGTCTGTTCGTCACCGTGACCCAGGTCGGGTCGTCCGGGACCCCGGCGGCAGGGACCCCGGGGACAGGAGCCACAGGGACGGGGACCACGGCGAGGGTCGCGGCGTGGTCGCTGCACCTCGTCGGGCAGGACCGGCCCGGCATCGTGGCCGAGGTGTCGGCGATCCTGGCCCGGCACGGGGTCGGGATCGACGAGCTGCAGACAGACGTCCTGGACGCCCCGATGGCCGGCGGAACCCTCTTCGAGGCGTCCGCGCGGCTCTCCCTGTCCCCGGGGGTGGATCCCCACCGGGTGCAGGCTGAGCTCGAGCAGCTCGCCCATGAGCTGATTGTCGACCTCGACGTGCACCCCGCGGCCGACTGAGCGGACCAACCGGGCCTCCGGGCCAGTCGTCGTCACGGGCCGGACGCCGCCGGGGTCCATCCCGGCGCGGACCGCGGCCACCGGGTGTGGCCGTGCATGGCGCCTGGTCTGGGACGTCATGGCCGTCCTCGGACGACTGCACGGCGAGCCCGACAGGCGCCCGGGGTCAGTTTCATGCGGCGTCGACAGTCAACGCAGCAGACGAAGACCCCTCCCAGTGTGGCGCTCCGGTGTGCACGGATCTGCGAGCGGGACGATGTCGAACCAGCCGGTCTTGGTGGGACGGGGCTGCTCGCTGGGGACGGCGGTGAGAACGCAGCAGGGGACGAATCGGACAGGATGGGACGTGGGAGACGGTGCCGAGTCGGCTCATAACCCAGAGGTCGCAGGTTCCAATCCTGTCCCCGCTACTGAAGAAAGTGCGTCAGAGGCTCGATCAGCCCCTCGGGGCGGGTCGAGCCTCTGACGTTTCGGGGCCATCTGTAGCCAGATCTGTAGCCAACGCGTTTGTGCGAGGGGGAGGCGAAGGGCCGAGACGGTGCAGTTGGGGCGCGCTGAGGACGAGCCTCCTGGTGGACTCATCGTGTTCGCGGCTGCCAGAGTGGTTTGTGTGATCCGTTGGCGTCGGCGCTTGGCTTTCGTGATCGAGAGCACCATCGTTGGGTGCACTTGGCTCGCGATCATGCATTTGGCAAGCGGTTGGGCCAACGACACAGGCTTCTCGTGGTGGACGGTCATGGGCGTCGTGGTTTTCGGCGCGTTTGGCGCTGGCGCCCTGGAGGCCCTTCGGAGCTGGGTTCTGAGACCCCTCCTCCGTCGTGTGCGTTTGTTGGAGGCGCCGCCTGCGCCGGAATCGATCACTTGACCCGGCCCGATTCGGCCGTTCGGCGCTCCCCGGGCGGGCGGGGCGGGCTGTCTCTTGGTTCCGGGGCCCTGCCTCGTCGTGGCCATCGACATCGCTCACGCCTTCTTCGGCTGCCTACTGGGGAGTGGCCCGAAGAGGGTGTCCAGCAGCGCCGGGGCGAAGAGGCTGACGGTGAGGCCGATCGCTGTGAGCCAGTCGAAGAGCAGGGCGCCGGCGTCGATGCTGCGAATGGCGGCGAGGTAGTAGCCGACACTGCTGGTGACCACGGCGATGACGAAGTGGGTCAGGTGCCTGCGTGAGCGGCGGGTGGTCGCCCAGTCCAACCGGGCTCCCGAGGTCCAGGAGTCGCGGATCCGCCGTCGGGCGCTTGCTGCGCCCATTCGATCGCCCTTCACCACCAGGTACGTCCGTCGTTGCCAGAACTCCGAGCGCTTCATCGCCACCGTTGTCCGCACACGGCAACCCTACTCAACAGATACCTGCAGGCGGCCGCGGGCGGCGTGATCACATTTCGTTCTTCTGTCGCGGTGTCGGCTGTCGCCAGGTGGTTCTGACCCATCGTGTTCGGTCACTGTCATGCAGGGCCACTGAGCTGGCGCGGCGCAGGTGTCCGGCGATGAGGATCTCATCGCCGATCAGGAGGGGGTCGGTGAGTGACAGGCCGTTGGAGTTGATCCGTACGGTGCGCACTCCGCTGTCGTCTCGGCCGATGGGGGCTGCGGTCACGGTGATGGTGGCGTTCCTGCACTCCTGCACGGTGGCCACCCATCGGGGACAGGTTCCTGCCGCGACCGCGTCAACCGTCCGGCGCAGATCATAGGTCTGGACGATCGTGATCACGCTCAGCACGGCGAATCCTGCGGACCCACCCATCAGCATCGTGGCCCAATACCACGGTGGCCCGTCGTCCGGGCCGACCGTCAGGTGCCCAGTGGACCAGGCCATCGTCGCGGCGACCAACCCTGCAGTGACCAGCAGTGCCGCTACTGACATGGCGGTGCCGACTGCTACTGCCCTTCTGCCCGTCGACAGGGTTGGCCGGGGGGTCTCAAGATCTGCTTGTCGGGCAGGACGAACGTCTCCGGGCTGCCAGTCCGATCCCCAGAGCCGGTACACCACATACAGGATGGCGACGGTGCCCACGAAGAGGATGGGAGTCGTGGTCAGTGGGCGGAGCCATCGCGGGAGCTGCATTTCGACGAGCGTGCTCCCGATGAACATCAGCAGGAATAGCGCTACCAGGAGCAGGGGCCTCCACCGCCGTGTCGCCATGCGTCTGATCATCGGGCATCTCGGCGGCTGCTGGCACACTCTGCAGCTCCACTCGTGACGGCCACTATCCGGAGCACGCCAACGCTCAGGGGCCGCTCGGATGAATCTCGACCACAGCTCAACGCGCATTGTGGGTCAGGCGACATCGAAGCGCCCGTTGTTCACGTCGTCGACCAGTTCTGCGATCCGTGTCGCGGGTGGTTGACCGTCGGGGAGCTGCTCCTTATGGAGGATCCGGATCCGTCCGCCCCAGGCCGTGTGGGGGTAGCGCAGGACGCCTACCTTCCAGGTGGTCTGACGGTCTCACCAGCTGGTCAAGACCCAGCCCACCAACAGGCTTAAGATGACCTCGACGATGCCTGAGGCGTCCGTGAAGTCGTTGCTGCGCAGCGGTTCACCCTTCTTGACGCCCCGCACGTAGTAGACCCACGTGTCGCGCACGATTCGGACGTCGTGCTCGTGGGGTGTGAACGGAAGGGGATCGTGCGGCTCGTGCTGCGGCATCACCGGCATCCGTCCGTCCTTTCACAGTCATTCACCGGGGGAGACGGACAGTCAGGCACGGTGGTCACCGGTTCGCTCGGACGTCGCTGCTTGAGGTCGTCGGTAGTGAAAGGTGGTGCCGTGCGGGCCGGGGCTGGTGCCGTCGGGTTGAAGACCGACGTCGAGGGCGGTGTCCAGCAGGAGGGCTGTGGCGAGGCCGGTCGGCTGGTCGGGCATCGGGGCGCCGGCATAGGTGAGGTGGTCGGGGACCCACAGGCTGACCCGGTCGGTGCCCGCCGACCGTAGCTGGGCTTGGAGTGCTTCCAGGGTTCCGGGATCGGGCGTAAGGCCTGACGATGGCGCGGGGATTGCCGCGGTTGTTCGTCTCTGGTGGGTGGTGGTCTTCGGGTGGGTTCCTGCGGTGCAGGCGCCAGGCAAGGTCCATGGCGACGACGGCGGCGACGACGACGGGGATCAGGGGGCCGATCCAGGTGGTGTGTCGGTCGGTCAGCCAGGCATCGAACAAGCTGTTCGGTGCCTCCAGCAGCAACGCCACGACGAGATGGGCGGGCGTGGCGCGGCCGCGCACGATCTGCAGGTTGGGCCAGGCAAGCACCAGGCCGTAGACCACGACGGCGATGCTGGTGTACCGGCCCCCTTTCGGGACGGTACCCATCACCAGGCTGAACAGACCCCCACCCAGCACGATCACGACCAACGGGGCGGTGAGGATGAGCACGATCCGGGACAGTGGCCGTTCCCCCGGGGCCAGCACGAACCAGCTCCGCGTCTCCGCGACCAGGCCCCGAACGTCCATGCCTGCAGTGTGACCGACACCCGAGCCCGTCCGAGTCGAGTTGACCTCCCGTAGAGAGAACTCGCGCCCTGGCTTGATGGCGCGTAACTCAGATGTGCGTCGGCGACCTCATCATGCGCGGTCCATGTTCCGTCGGAGGGTTTCTGGGCGACGATGGCCCGTTGTTTCGGTGCCCAGGGTTGATGCCCGCGTGATGGGTGGCCGTCCGGTGATGAGCCCTGTCGCTTCAGATGTCGGTAGCCATGATGTAGATCCGCGGCCGGGAAGGATCGGTGGTGTCCACGTAGACATCGCGTTGCAGACTCTTGGATCCGGCAGCGGCGCCTTCATCGTGGTAATGAGCGATACGGGTCGCGTGGTGCGCGTCGAACGTGGCAAGGCAGGGCTCGTCAGGGTCGGGGGTCCAGGGCGCCACGAGGTAGCCGTCGACGGGGTCGCCGAGCGTGTTGAGCTGCGAGTCGGCGAGAAAGGCCGTCAATCCTGAGGGAGTCGTGGTGAAGGTGCTCTGCAGCCAGTGTTCACCGAACAACGGGTGTCTGTGAGCGATGAAATGGAGGTCGCCGGCAGGCGGCAGGTTCAGGTAGAAGTGGTCAGTCACCTGAGTCAGGTCGACTTCGGTGTGGCCGCATGCGCGCGGGTCGGAGATCAGTGGTCCTGGCCCGAAGGCCTGGTCAAGCCACGACATCAGCAACAGCCAAAGGACCAAGGGGATGGCGAGGGCGACCACTGCTGCGGTGATCCACCAGGTTCGACGTCGCGGTCTTCGCAGGGGGTCGGCGTCATGGGCAGATCCAGTGAGATACGCCGAGTTCCCGTGGAGGCGTGTCGTGGCATCGGTCTTCTTGTCGAAGTCCGGCTCGTCGACGCTCACCAGGGCAGCATCCCGGTCGGCCACCTGTGCCGCAAGGCGCCAGGGCTCAGATGGCCGACACCTTCGTTCGGTCATCGCCTAGTTCTTGGGTTCGGCGAAGAGGAGGTCCGCGATCGTTGTCGCGGCCTCTCGATCGCGGCCGGCGGAGCGATGGGCGTAGTTGCCGAGGGTGGCTGATGGATGACGGGCTCGTCGTGGCGCGGCAGGTGAGCCGTGTGTTCGTCCGGACCTGGTCGCGGATCCGGTACGCCGCTTCGGTTGCGCCGGGCGCGGATCCATCGGTTCGGCCACATGGGGTGAAGCGGCTGGCATCATCTGGGCATGGCAAAGTCGCCCCGGTGAGCCCTGGGACAGAAACCTGCTTAAGGCTGCGGTGGGACTCGGGGTCCTGACGGTCGGGGCCGCACTTGGTGCCTTGCTGATGGCGAGAACCCCACCGCAAGGTGGCCGCTGCTGTGCGGTGGCACACCTTCGCGGTGGAGACCTTCGACCTCGACCTCGACCGCGACACAGTGGCGGTGGACTCCACGACGTCCATCGGTCTGTACGGGGCGAGGCGGTGCATCGTCGATGTCTTCCGGTTACGTCACGAGGTCGGCCCTGAGGTGGGGGTCGAGGCGCTACGGCGGTGGCTGCGCCGACGCGGGAACCACCCCGGGCAGCTGCTGGACCTCGCGCAGCACTTTCCCGCGGCGCTGCCCTCGCTGACGGGGACTCTGCAGGTGCTGCTGTGAGCCGTGTCCGTCGGGACTGTCAACGGCCACGGGCGAGCGCCGCTGGCACCCCGCGATGAGAGCCGCGAATCTGTGGCCGTGAGGTGAGACCCGTTCGCAATCCCGTGGATGTGGTTGGTCAGGCGGGTGCCACGGTCCGGGCGTTCGGGTCGTGGGCGTGAGCGCCGACCTCGAGCACGACCGCCGAGGGTGCTGGCGGGTCGAGTCGTTTCGTCGTGGGGTTCCACGCGCCGAGCGCCTCGAGAGTGACGGGCACCGTCACCTCGACGGTTGCTCCGGCGGGGATCTGCACGGAGCAGAACCCGGTCAGGAGCGTCTCGCCGGCGCGGGGGCCGTCGGTTCGTCTTCCGTAGACCTGGACGACGTGGTGACCGTCGCGGCCGCCGGTGTTGCTGAGGCTGGCGTGGACGGCGAGCGTGCCGTCCGCCGCCTGCTGGGTGGTGACGTCGCCGATGACGAACGTGGTGTACGAGAGGCCGAACCCGTGGGGGTAGGCGGCGGTCACCTCGAGCCGGTCGAGCAGTCGCTGGCCGTGCCAGCGGTCGTAGGTGACGGCGTGGGCGTCCTTGTCGAACGGCGGTAGGTGCGCCTCGCTCGTGGGGACCGAGTACGGCAGCCGCCCGGAGGGGTTGTGGGCCCCGGTGAGGACGTCGGCCAGGGCATGGCCGCCCGCCATGCCCGCGTACCACATCATCACGATGGCGGGGACGTCGTGGCGCCAGGCCTCGCCCATCACTGCGCCGGCAGCCACGACGGCGACGACGGTGCGGGGGTTGGCGGCCGCGACGGCCCGGACGATCTGCTCGTCGATCGGTCGCAGCCGCAACGAGTCTCGGTCACCGCCGAGCCCGGTCGTCATGATCGAGTCGGGCATGCTGGTATCGAGACCGTCCGGTGGTGGGGGGAACAGCGCCATGAGTGCGGGGTCGGCGAACGTGTCGACACCGACGTACTCGCCCTCGTCGCGGTGGTCGAAGCCGGCCACGACGATCGCGACGTCGGCGTCGCGGCTGGCGCGGGCGGCGGCGTCGGGGTCGTCCTGGTCGACGAGGACGACGTCGGCGTCGGGGAAGGCGGCGCGGATGCCGTCGTAGGGGGTGACGTGGGTGGGGGGCCAGACCTGTGACGATCCCTGGTCGCCCATGTTCGCCGCCACGGCCAGTCGACCGATGACCGCGATGCGGCGCACGGTCCCGGCGTCCAGGGGCAGCACCGGCCTGGAGCCCACCGGGTCGTTCTTGAGCAGCACCATGGCGCGAGCGGCCACCTCGCGCGCCAGGGCGCGGTGCCGGGTGTCGGCGACCGCGTCGGCCCCAGGGTCCTGCGGGTCGCGGGAGGCGTAGGACCTCAGCTGCGCGGCGAGCAGGCGCAGACCGGCACGTTCGACCGTCTGCCACGAGGTCTCGCCGGCCTCGAGCTGACGGGCGAGATGCTCGTGGCGCTGCTGGCTGAACGGCTCCTCCAGGTCCAGCCCGGCCTCGAGGGAGGCGGCGGCGTCGCGCAACCCCCAGATGAAGTCGCTGACGGTGATGCCGTCCCAGCCCCACTGGTCGCGCAGGACGTCGGTGAGCAGGTAGCTGTTCTGCCCGGCCCAGTCGCCGTTCACGCAGTTGTAGGCGCTCATGATCGCGGCGACGTGTTCGTCGACGACACGCTTGAAGTGCGGCAGGTACACCTCGTGCAGGGTCGCCTCGTCGACGCTCACGTCGACGTGGAACCGGGCGTTCTCCATGGAGTTCAGGGCGTAGTGCTTGGCGCAGGCCATGACGTACCTCTGCGTCCCCCGGGTGAGTGCGGCGCCCATCTCGCCCAGGTGGTGCGGGTCGTCGCCGTAGGTCTCCTGGATCCGGCCCCAGGCCGGATGGCGGGGCAGGTTGATGCAGACGCCTCCGAAGAAGTTGCCACCCATCGCGCGGATCTCGCGCCCGATCGCCTCGCCGACCTGCTCCTCCAGGTCGATGTCCCAGGTCGCCCCACGCGCCATCGACACCGGGAACGCCGTCCCCGCGCCGGCGACGCAGCCGCGCGGGCCGTCGACGAACCGGATACCGGGGACGCCGATCCGCTCGACCTCGCCATGGGTGTATGGGAGCGCGTTGTAGCGCTGGAGCATCTCGGCCATGCCCTGCCAGAACGGGGTGTCGCCGTCGAGCAGCCCCAGCCGCTCCACGTCGCTCAGCCGGTCGTACAGGCCCCTGGCCTCGACGTCCGGGTCCGCCCCGGCCCGCACCGCGGCCACCGCGCCCTCGAACCTGCTTGCGTCGTCGTCCATCGTGACCTCACATCCACCCCTACTACCGAGTGGTCACTCGGTAGTAGGGTCGACCGTAGTCGGGCGCTTCGAGGTGCGCAAGGCTCTACCGGGCGGGTGCTAGAAAGGGGGCATGCCGGTGTCCGTCCCGCAGCGTCGAGTCCGGATGCCGGCCGCTGCGCGTCGCGAGCAGGTCCTCGCCGCCGCCACCGCGCTGATCGCCGAGCGCGGCTACTGGGGGCTGTCCGTCCAGGAGGTCGCCGACGCCTGCCACTTCTCCCTTCCCGGTCTGTTGCACCACTTCTCGAGCAAGGACCAGCTCCTCGTGGCCGTCCTGGAGCACCGGGACCGGCTGGACGTCGCATCGCTCGCCCGGCAGTTGAACCTGGATGTCGATCTGCTGCTGGCCGGCGGAGACCTGCGGTCGTCGGGGGTCGGGATCGCCGAGTTCTGCGACGCCGTCGTCGCCCGCAACGCCGGCCAGCGCGAGATCGTTCGGCTGTACGCGGTCCTCGAGGCGGAGTCGCTGACCCCGGACCACCCGGCGCACGACTACTTCGCCGACCGGCAACGGACGGTGCTCCGGGGCCTGACGCAGCTGGCACCCGCCGGCCACGACCCCGACAGCGTGGCGCGACACGTCCTGGCACTGCTGGACGGGCTGCAGATCCAGTGGCTGCGTGACCCACAGGTGGGACTGGTGGACGCCTGGCGAGCAGCCAGCGCCCAGGTCCCCTGGCTCCTGCCGCGGGCGGAACGCGCCGCGCGGCGGGGCTGCTGGAAGGGGCTCGGTGAGCCCGAGAACCCCGAGTAGTGACGCTTGCCTCACGGTGGAACGCCCTGCGCTGGACCCGCAAGGGATCCTGGCCCCCGGCAAGCAAGGCATCTGGGCCGGGGCGCTCACGGCGACCTGAGTTGCGGTGGGCGCCGAGATACCTGCTTCGCACAATGCTGGAAGCCAGCGAGGGATCCTTGCGGAGGTGGCGACGGGTTCGCGTCAGTCCGGGACACCGGTCCTCCCAGACGCGCTGAACCATCTGGCGCCCGGCGGCCAGCATCGACCACTCATGGCGCGGTGAAGGTGTCGGCGACCCAGTCGGCGATGAAGGTGCTGACGTGGGGCAGGTGGTCGAGGCCGATGTGCTCGGTTGCGCCCTCCTCGGCGGTGAAGAGGCGCAGCTCCCGGTGGGGGCTGGCGGTGGCCTGGTCGTAGGAGCGGTGTGCGTAGGCGACCGGGATCTGGCGGTCGCCGGCTCCGTGGGCGATCAGGAACGGCACCGTGATCTGGTCGACGACTCCATCGAGCTGGACGCCGTCTGCGAAGGTGATGAAGGTGTCGAGGTCGTCGTGGCCCCACACCCACAGCACGTGCTCCCAGTAGTGGGGCACCGGTCGCTCGCCCTCACGCTCGAGACGGCGACGCTGCACGGCCCCCCAGTCGTGGTTGGCGCCCCAGGCGACGACGAGGGCCAGCCGCTTCTCGAACGCTGCCGCGCGTGGGGCGTAGTAGCCGCCGAGCGACCAGCCGACCAGGCCGATCTTGTGGGGGATGACGTCATCGCGGGTGAGCAGGTGGTCGACGCAGGCGGTGGCCCAGGCCTCGGTGTCGATCCTGGCGGTGAGGCCCTGCAGTCGTAACGCTTCACCGGAGCCGGGGCAGTCGACCATGAGGCACGAGATGCCGCGGGCGGCCAGCTCGGCCCAGTGGTTCGAGGAGTACATGTGCTCCTTGGTGGAGTCCAGCCCGTTCCACAGGATCATCACCGGCGCCGGGCCGTCGTCGGTGGCGGGGGCGGCGCTGTAGTAGGCGGGCAGGGTGGCGCCCTCGTAGGGGATCGCCACGCGGGTGAGGCGGCCGCCGTCCTTGAGGTCGAAGGTGCGTTGCTGCAGCTCGAGGACCCGGCGGTAGGTGGGGATCCGTTGCGGGTCGGAGTGGGACAGCATGCGTTCGGCCTGGCACAGGTAGTTGGTGGCGCGGGCGTACAGCTGACCGGCGGTCCGCGTGTGCCCGGCCGACTCGGCCTGCTCGGCCTGGGCGACGAGCTGGTCGGTCAGGGCGGTCCAGGCCTGCAGGAACTCCGAGGTGCCGGCGTCCTCACCACGGGTGGCGGCCTCGCGGATCGGGCGGCAGGCCCGGTCCACCTCGTCGATCAGACCGCCGGAGTTCAGGGTCGCGACGACGCCCAGGTTCCAGACGTAGTTGCCGGGGAAGTACTCGAACACAGTCGTTTCCTCTCTCGGGGTTCAGCAGGCGCCGGGCAGGACGGCGTCGCCGCCGCGGCGTTGTTGTGGACGATGTCGATGCCGCCGTGGTCGCGGGCGACGTCGTCCACCCAGGCCATCACCGCGGCTTCGTCCCCCAGGTCGAGCGGGTGCCTGCTGTCCATCCGACCACCGGCGGCGTGCACCAGGGCGACCGTCTCGGCGGCACCCTCGGCGTTGAGGTCGGTGCCGACGACGGTGGCGCCCTCGGCCGCGAACAGCAGGGCCGCCGCCCGACCCTGACCCCCGGCGGTGCCGGTGATCAGCGCGACCTTGCCGGCCAGCCGTCCGCTCACGGGGCCACCCCCGTGCCCGTCGCCTCAGTCGCTGCCCGGACGGCGTCGCTGACGGACTTCACGCCGCCGTGGGCGCTCATGCCGCCGTCCACCGCGATCTCGGCCCCGCTGATGAACGAGGATTCGTCGCTGACCAGGAAGGCGACCAGCGGGGCGACCTCGTCGACGGTTCCGGTTCGCCCGAGCGGGGTCTCGGCGATGTTCGCCGCGCGGAATGCCGGGCTGGCCGAGGCGGTCATGGGAGTCTCGATGTACCCCGGATGCACCGTGTTGACCCTGATGCCACGGGGTCCGAGCTCGAGGCAGGCGGCCTTGGCCAGGCCCCGCAGCGCCCACTTGCTGACCGTGTAGGCGATCGGGAAGTGACCGGTGAGGGCGGCAACGGATCCGATGACGACCACCGAACCGCCGTTGTCCATCAGGGGGGTGAGGGCCTGGATGCCGAGCAGTGTCCCGGACACGTTGACCTCGCTCACCCGGGCCAGGTCGGACGGGGTGACCTCGGTCAGCCGGGCCCGCCACGTGATGCCGGCGTTGGCGACCAGGGCGTGGACGCGGCCGTGCTGCTGTCGCAGGTCGGCGGCGAGCTGGGCCCAGGCGTCGGCGTCGGTGACGTCGAGCTGCCGGTAGCCGACGCCTGACAGTGGCTCGGCGGGCTCGGGGTCGAGGTCGCAGCCGATCACCGTGGCGCCGCGGTCGGCGAGCAGGCGGGCCTGCGCCGCACCCTGGCCGCGGCCGGCGCCGGTGACGACGACGACCTTGCCGTCGAGTGCGCCTGCGGGCGTCCCGGCGCTCATCCCGGCCGCCTTCGCAAGCGGGCCCGGGGACGGGCGGGGGCGACCGGGGGCAGTTCGAGGCCGGGGACGACCCGGTTGCGGAGGGTGCCGATGCCTTCGACGGTCATCTCGACGACGTTCTCGGGCTGCAGCGGCGGTGGGCTGAGCTCGCCGCGCCTGCCCCAGAGCTCGGCCAGACAGCCGCCGTTGCCGCAGGTGCCCGAGCCGAGCACGTCGCCGGCCCGTACCTCGGTGCCACGCGAGGCGTAGCTGATCAGTTCCTCGAAGGTCCAGCCCATGTTCGACAGCAGGTCGTGGCCGACGACCTCGCCGTTGACCGACACCTGCATGCCGAGGGCCAGGAAGCCGTCCTCGTCGCGGTAGGGCTCGATCTCGTCAGCGGTGACCAGCCACGGCCCCAGGGTGGTGGCCGAGTCCTTGCCCTTGGCCGGGCCGAGGTTCACCTTCATCTCGCGCCGCTGCAGGTCACGGGCCGACCAGTCGTTCATCATCGTGTACCCGAAGACGTGGTCGCGGGCCTGCTGCGGGGTCAGCGAGGCCCCGTCCCGGCCGACCACGACGGCGACCTCGCAGCTCGAAGTCGAACAGCTGCGATCCGGGCGGGACGGCGACGTCGTCGTGGGCGCCGACCAGGGCGTAGGGGTTGGTGAAGTAGAACGTCGGGGCCTCGTACCACTGCGGCACCACGCCGGCGCCGTCGCCGACGCTGGCGACCACTCCCTCGACGTGCTCCTCGAAGGCGACGAAGTCCCGAACCGTGGGGGCGGCCAGCGGCGGCAGCAGCCGGACCGCGTCCAGCGGCACCGCCGGACCGTCCAGCGCCGCCGTCCCGAGCTCGAGCGCGGCCGGCAGACCGGCCCGGACGACGTCGAGAACAGTGGTCGCCGTGGCGAACTCGTGCAGTCCGGCGTCACTGACGACTCCGGCGCACACCCGCCCGGCGTGCTGCCAGGTGGCGAACCGCATCAGACCGGCGGGGCCGTGAACAGGCCCCGGTCCGGGTCGTTGAACGACTGCTTGGCGACGAACTCGTTCATCTGGTTCGCGGTGCCCCACTGGTCGGCGACCTCGGGCTGGGTGAAGTCGTACAGGTGCGGGTGCCAGGTGTCCTCGTCGACCTGCTCGAGCTCGGTGGTGTACTCGATGGTGTTGCCCGTGGGGTCGAGGAAGTAGCTGAAGGTGTTGTTGCCGGCCAGGTGTCGCCCCGGTCCCCAGACCTTCTCGACGCCGGCCCGCAGCACCCGACCGGTGCCGCGCATGTACTCGTCGATGCCGCGCATCTCGAACGAGGCGTGGTGCAGCGAGGGGTGCGGGCAGCGGGCGATGGCCAGGCTGTGGTGCCAGCTGTTGATCCGCAGGAACCACATCATCTCGCCCATGCGCGGGTGCATCAGGGTGTCCGAGAGCGCGAAGGACAGGTGCTTCTCGTAGAACGCCAGCGTGGCCTCGGGGTCGGCGGAGTTGACGACCACGTGCGAGAGCCGCACCGGGATCGACTCGCCCTCCTCGATCGGCGCGGTGCGGCCCGGACGGCGACGTCGCTGGAGACCTCGACGGTGCGGCCCTCGTTGTCGAAGAACCTGAAGCCGTAGCCGCCGCCCGGGGTCTGCAGTGTGCCGGGCTCGCTGACCAGCTGCACGCCGTCGCTGCCCAGCTGCTGGGCGAGCGTGTCGACGTCGGCGGCGGTGGCGGCACCGAAGGCGATCAGGTCGATCCGCTTGTCGGCCGCCTGGCGCAGCCGCACGACGTACTGCTCCGGGGAGCCCTCGGCCGCCAGGAAGGTCACGCCCGGTGTCGCTGTGCTCGGCCTTCAGGCCCCAGGTGCCGGTGTAGAAGTCGAGCTGCTTGGCGTAGTCCGGCACGGCCAGGTCGACGTGCCGAAGGTGGGTGATCAAACGCTGCGTCATGGCAGGTCCATTCGTTCGGGTCGGGGTGGGTCGCAGTCGGGCAGGCGCGCTAGGCGGGTCGGCTGACGAGCTGGGTGACCTGGGCGATCAGGCCGGGGACGTCGCCGCGTTCGTGGTCCAGCAGCCACTGGCTCAGCTGCAGCGAGGCCTCGACGACCGTCGAGGCCCGCACGAACCGTCGCTCGGTGAACGCGTCCCACAGGCTGTCGTCGACCTGGTCGCGGGTCACCAGCAGCTCGGCCAGGACGGCACCGTCCTCGAGGGCCATCGCGCCGCCCTGGGCCAGGGTGGGCGGGCAGGCGTGAGCGGCGTCACCGATCAGCACGACCCGGCCCCGGTTCCACGGGGCCGGCAGCACATGGGTCTCGAACCAGGTGTAGTTGACCCGGTCGGGGTCGGTGAGGGTCTCGCGGATGTCGTCCCACGGGCCGTGGTAGGCCTGGCTCAGGGTCTTCATCGTGGCCAGCTGCTCGTCGGGCGTCAGCGTCGAACGGTCCTGCGCCGGTTCGACGATGTAGGCGTAGAGCGAGTCCTCGCCGGTGGGGCAGTAGCCGGCGATGTAGGAGGGCCCACCGTAGTAGAGGTCGGTGCGCGTGACGCTGGCCGGTCGGGGACCGAACGCCCGCCAGATCCCCATCCCCACCGAACGGGTCTCGAGGGTGACCCCCAGCATCCGTCGGGTCCAGGAGCGGATGCCGTCGGCGCCGACCACCAGGTCGTACCGGCGGCTGCTGCCGTCGGCGAAGCCCACCACCACAGCATCGCCGTCCTGCTCGAGGGAGGTGCAGGTGGTGCCGAAGCGCACGGTGACGCCCACCTCGACGGCCCGCTCGTGCAGGATCGCGGCCAGCTCGGGTCGCGGCATGCCCAGCGTCGCCGGCAGGTCGGGGCCGCCGCTTCGCACGTCGGGGATCTCGACGAGCAGGGTGCCTTCCGGGTCCGGGGCCCGCAGGCCCAGGGTGTCGAAGCCGTAGCCGGCCGCACTGACCCGGTCCCAGACACCGAGGTGCTTCAGCTCTCGCAAGGCGTTGCCCTGCAACGTGATGCCGGAGCCGATGGCGGCGGCGTCGGGCTTGATCTCGACCAGGTCGACGGCCACGCCCGCCTGGGCCAGGTGGATGGCGGCGGCGCTGCCGGCCAGGCCGCTGCCGACGACCAGCACGGTGTTCACTGCAGGCACGGGGGACTCCTTCGTCCGGGAACGGGCTACGTGAGGTGGGGGCGGTTCGGGTGGTGCGGCTACTTGACGGCGATCGGGTTGACGGGGGCGCCGACGGCGCCGGTGACCGGTAGCGGTGCGGCGGTGAGGAAGAACTCGAAGACGCCGTCGGCCGAGCAGTCGGCAGCGAGAGCGTCCAGGTCCCACAGCTCACCGATGAACAGGCCGATGTGGGGGATGACGACCTGGTGCAGCGGCTGGAAGGCATTGTCGAACTCGTTGGGCCGCACCTCGAACCCCCAGGTGTCGGTGGCGATCGCGGCGATGTCGCGGTCGCGCAGCCAGGGCGCGGTGGTGAACGACAGGCCGGGTGAGGCGCCGCCGGCGTAGTCACCCCAGCCCAGGCCCTCGGCGATCTCACGCCGGGCCCGGGTGAGACGGCCGGTACGGACCACCACGATGTCGCCCGACCCGACCGCCGAGCCGGCGCCCTGCCGGGCGATCGTCTCGTCAAGGTGGGCGGCCGTGATCGCGAAACCGTCGGGCAGCTCCCCGCCGGCCCCCGCCACGTCGTCACCGAAGGCCCGCCCGACGTCCAGCAGGACGCCGCGTCCGACGATGCGGTCCGCGGCGGTCTGGATCCCGGTCACGCGATCGCCGTCGCTGGTGACCACGTCGCCGGCCCGGCGCCCGTTCCAGGCGTTGCCGTGGTCGAAGATGTGCCCAAGACCGTCCCACTGCGTCGAGGCCTGCAACGGCATGAAGATGACGTCGTCGGCGCCACCGATCCCGTGCGGGAACCCCTGGGTGCCCCGTTCGGCGTCCACCCCGGTGTCGAGCATCGTGTGGATGGGATTGGTCCGCCGCCGCCAGCCCTTCTGCGGGCCGTCGGCGTCGAAGGACTGGGACAGCGAGAAGCTGACCCCGCGACGCACCAGGGAGGCGCCTTGCCGCCGCTTGGCCTCGGTCAGCAGGTTGAGGGTGCCGAGCACATCGTCCTCACCCCATCGGCCCCAGTTGGAGCAGCGAGCGGCCGCTACTTCGACGGCCGCCTCGGGGTTGGATCTGTCGAACGCAAGGGCATCGACTGCGGTGATGGGACCGCGATCGGGCATCTCGGCACCTCCTGAGGGCAACGGGACCACCATCCACCATGGCTGGGGGGTGGGGAAGGGTCGATCAGTGATAGTGGCTATCAGCATGGTTGATACCTTGGCTACGATGCTCCCGTGAACCTGGCCGGGCTGGACCTGAACCTGCTGGTCTCGTTGGACGCCCTGCTGCAGCAACGCAGTGTCACTCGAGCCGCTGAGCAGCTGGGGCTGAGCCAGCCCGCGCTGTCGGCCTCTCTGGCGCGGCTGCGTCGGCATTTCGACGACGAGCTGCTCAGCCGGGTCGGCAACTCCTACCGGCTGACGCCGTTGGCGGTGCAGCTCAGCGGGTTGGTCAGAGCGGCCTTGACAGGGGTGGAGCGAGTCTTCGCCGCCCAGCCCCTGTTCGAGCCGGCCTCGTCGTCCCGCGAGTACGCCCTGCTGGCCAGCGACTACGTGGTGGCCCTGCTCGGGGACACGGTGGCCAACATCCTGGCGGCCGAGGCGCCCGGGACTCGGCTTCGTCTGGTCGCCAACACTCCGGCAATGGTGGAGCGGGCGAGTGAGTCGTTGCTGTCGCACGACCTCATGCTGATCCCGCACGGTTTCGTCTCGGACCTGTCGCACCAGGACCTGTACCAGGACGAATGGGTCTGCGTGGTCGCTGCCGGCAGCCCCGTCGTCGAACGCGGCCTCACCGTCGAGGACCTACGAAGGCTGCCCTGGGTGCTCACCTACAACGGCCAGACGGCCTCCACGCCCGCCGCTCGCCAGATGCGCATGTTGGGGATCGAGCCGCACGCACAGGTCGTCACCGAGAGCTTCCTCACCGTGCCGGGCCTGGTGGCGAGCAGTGACCGGGTGGCGCTGCTGCAGCGTCGGCTGGTCGACCTACTGCCCTTGAACTCGGGGATCCGGGCGTTGCCGTGCCCGTTCGAGGTCTCGCCGATGATCGAGGCCATGTGGTGGCATCCCGTCTACGACGAGGAACCCGAACACGAGTGGCTGAGGAACGTCCTGAGCCGCGCCGCCAAGCGCCTCCTTGTCCCGGGACCTGAAGCTGGGCGGACCGAAGAGGCCTGAGGGCCCTTCGTTGCCCTCGTCACGTGGGGAACAGATATCTCGCGATCATGGTGCTCAGGGAGGCGAGGAACTGCTCGTCGTCGGCGTCCGGGTTCGCGAATGCCGGCCCCCGGCGCCCTCCTGATCGGAGTCGTCATCGGCCTTGGCTGCAGGTTGCGCGGAATGGCTCATTGGGCAACCAACTCCGAAGGCCAGACTTGGGTCAGGCCCAGAGTGCTGCGAGGGGCAGGGCCCAGAGCTTCTCCGCGAATCGTAGGGGTTGTTTGCCGGTGTAGAGAACGACGCCGAGGGTGAAGCGAGGGCCGGTACGGGCCTGGAGGAAGGTGAGGCCCTTGAAGTCGCGGGCATCGACGCTGGTTGAGGCCTTGACCTCGATTCCGGCCAGGTGGCGGGAGTCGTCTTCGAGGATGAGGTCGACTTCGAGGCCGTTGCGGTCGCGGAAGTGGAACAGCTCGAACGGCCTTTCGGTCCAGGTGCTTTTGGCGTCGCAGTTCGCCGGCGACGAAGGCTTCGAGGAGTCGACCGGCGTGCGGGGCGCCGGCTCCCGTGGGGCTGAGCGCTTCGGCTGACAGGTTGGTTAGGCGCGCGGCGAGACCGGTGTCCAGGAGTGAGACCTTGGGGCGGCCGGTAACGCGTTGGGTGAGGCTGCCGCCCCAGGCCGGGATGGTCTGGGTCAGGTAGAGGGACTCGAGCAGGTCCAGGTAGCCGGGCAGGCTGGTCTCGGGAATCCCGGCGTCCGCCGCGATGCGGGACTTGACGAGTTCGCCGGCGTTGTTGGCCGCTGAGCAGCCGAATCAGGTGGGGCAGGCGGTCGATGTGAGTCAGTCGACTGAGGTCACGTGCGTCGCGGTCGACGATGCGTTTCAGGTAGTTGTCGAACCAGGCGTGGCGCCGCCGTCCCCTTCTGAGGCGAGCTTCGGGGTAGGAGCCGTCGCAGACCAGGTCGAGGTAGTCGGCGCGAGTGAGGGCGGAGTGAAGATCGCTCAGTGGCTGCTCGTCGCCTCGGAGCAGGCGGTCGGCCAGGCTGTCGTGCCCACCCAGGATCTCGCCCTGGCTCAACCCGTACAGCGGGATCGTTTCGGCGCGGCCGGCCAGGCTCTCGTGGTGGCCGGGAATGGTGAGCAGGTTGGCCGATCCGGTCAGCAGGAATCGTCCGGGTGTGCGGTCTTCGTCGACGGCAGCCTTGATCGCGCGGAGAAGTTCAGGGGACCGTTGGACCTCGTCGATCGCCAGTAACGAGCCTGGCCGCTGGCGGACGAAGGCGTCAGGGTCGCTACTGGCGACGTTGTAGGTCGCCGCTATGTCGAGGGTGAACAGTGGCGTGTCGGTACCGGCCAGAACCTGCGCGGCGAGAGTGCTCTTGCCCACCTGTCTAGTGCCTTGGATCAGGACGACGGGAGTGTCTGAAAGCGCCTCACGGACGAGGACTTCCGCCCGGCGAGGCAGAATTGTCGCGTCCGCGGCGGGTGACTCCATGGGGGATAGTCTGCCTCAACGGTCCGGCTGAGATTTCGTCTCTCGCGGATTCGCTAAGATCATGTCGCGGATTCGCTGATGCGATGCCGCGGAAACGCTGATCCGGGATCGCGGGTCAGGAACGTTCGTGGTCGACCCGTGCGACGATGTGGCATCGCCGCACGGGTGTCGACATCCTCATTCTGTGGGCAAGTAGGCGCGTTGACTCATCTAAAAGGTCCGCGTAGCGCGGTTCGTTGCCTCACGACAAAAGGTCCGCCTGGTTGTGCGTGTCGCTGCTGGTAGCCAACGGTTCGCGGGCACGTTGATGGATGGAGTTGACGTTGGCGACCCGCAAGGCGATCACCAAGGCCCTGGCCGTGAAGTACCGGTCCGGGACGCGGGCCGAGAAGTCGGCCATCTTGGACACGGTCTGCGGTTTGACCGGGTTCCACCGGGACTATGCCCGTCGGGCGTTGCGGGCGACGTTGACGCCACGGGTGGTCAACGTCAGGACGGTCAGGCCACCCAAGTACGACGCGACCGTCGTTGCGGCGCTGGAGAAGTGCTGGGCCGTGTTGAACGCCCCGGCCGGCAAACGATTGGCCCCGATGCTGGCAGAGCTGGTCCCGTTGCTGCGTCGCCACCAAGAACTGGCCGGCCTGGACGACGCGACCGCACAGCTGTTGGTCGGGATGTCGGCGGCCACTATCGACCGGCGGCTGGTGCGCGCCAAGTCGGGTCTGCTGGTCCGCGGCCGATCGCACACCAAGCCGGGGTCGATGTTGAAGTCGAGGATCGAGATGCGGACCTGGGCCGATCATGATGAGGACACACCCGGGTTCGTGGAGGTCGACCTGGTCGGGCACGAGGGTGGTAACCCGCGCGGGAAGTTCTGCTTCACGCTGACCGTCACCGACATCGCGACCGGCTGGACGGAGAACCGAACGGTGCCCGATAAACTTCAGGTGAATGTGCTCGCGGCATTGACCGACGTGGTGGAACACCTGCCGTTCCCGATCAAGGGAATTGACTCGGACAACGGTGGCGAGTTTATCAATGAAGCCCTGTTCGCCTACTGCCGCAAGAAGAAGCTGAAGTTCACCCGCTCCCGGTCGGGGAACAAGAATGACGGCGCACATGTGGAGCAGAAGAACTGGACCATGGTGCGTCAGCTGGTCGGCTACCTGCGGTACGACACCCAAGGCGAGCTGGAGTTGTTGAACAAGATCTGGGTGCTGCAGTCCCGGATCGGCAACCACTTCTATCCGCAGCAGAAGCTGATCTCCAAGGTCCGGGACGGCGCGAAGATCACCAAGAAGTACGACCGGGCGCAGACCCCATACGCCCGGGCAACCGCCCACCCCGCCATCAAGGCGCTGCCCAAGCGGCGCCTGAAGGCCCAGCACGCCACGTTCAACCCGGCGGCCGTCCAACGCCAGATCCAGGCCCTGTGCGAGGAACTGTTGACCCTGGCCACCGCGAAGGGCCAGCCCACAGCCAAACCCGCCGTCACGACCCCCCTTCAGGCGGACCTTTCTGGCTGAGGCAACGAAGAGGCCTTCCCGGACCTATTGACTTGAGGCAACAGGGTAGGCGTTGAATCTCGTTCCCGGGGTGGCGACGCCTTGGAGGCTGACCATCGTCAGGGTCCACAGGCCGCTGGGGTGGTTGACTCTCAGGGTGTCGGTGTCGGTGTCGGTGTCGGTGCGCCGCACGTCGTGGGCGTCCCACAGTTCCTTGAACTGGGGTGGTCGTGGGTCGGGGAGTTGACGAGGTCGATGGCGACGGGGGTCCTTGAGGTAAGCGTCGGAACGACCCTGGAAGCTCAGGGCATCCGTGCAGTAGGCCGGGACGTCGAGGTGGTCGTGTACCAGGCGACGCTGACCCCCGCCCGCTCGGCGACGTCATCGCGGCGAAGGCCCGGGGTGCTGCCTGGAGGCATTCTGCTTGGCCCGTTTCGACGGCGACGTCCCAACCCCTGAGGTGATGATCTGATGGTCTCGAACGTGGACGACGACGCCACCGACGTGCTCGTCGATCGGTGGCGGTGCGATCGGTGCCGCCGTGGCGTACCACCTGCGACTGCAGCGACCCCGGCGTCTCGGTCACCGTCGTCGAGCGCGACCCGACGTACGAGCTCGCCTCCACCCCACGCGCGCGTCCGGCGGCGTCCGGCGGCTCTTCTCGTTGCCGGAGAACATCGCGCTGTCGAAGTACAGCATCGACTTCTTCGCGGACTTCCCCGACCACATGGCCGTCGACGGGGTGCCGGCCGAGATCGGGTTCCGGCGCAACGGCTACCTGTTCATCGTGCCCGCCCGAGTCCGTCGCCATGTTGCGACAGCAACTACGAGACCCAGCGGCAGCTGGGCTGCAACGTGGTCTGGCTCGATCCCGAGGGCTCGAACACCGCTTCCCGTCGATGTCGTCGACGACCTCGGCGCGGCGGTGCTCTCACCGGACGACGGCTGGCTCGACCCGTACGCCGTGCTGATGGGGTTGCGGAGGAAGGCGCGATCGCGCTGGGTGCGACTTTCGTCGCCGACGAGGTCGTCGGCCTCGACGTGCAGGGCCACGACGTGACCGCCGCCCGTCTCGCCGTCCGGGCAGCCGTCGTCGCGGCCGGCCAGGTGGTCAACGCGGCAGGCGCCTGGGCCAAGGACGTCTGTGCGATGGTCGGCGTCGAGGTCCCGATCGAGCCGATCAGCCGCTACGAACACTACTTCGAGTGCCAGGAGGAGATCGAGCCGCTGCCCTACCTCAAGGACACCCAGCGCCTCGCGTTCCGACCCGAGGGCACCGGGTACTCCGGTGGCGTCCCCACCCTCGCCGAGCCTCGCGGGGTGAACTTCGCTGTGGACCGAAACTACTTCGAGGACGTCGTGTGGCCGGCCCTCGCGCACCGGTTCCCGCAGTTCGAGCGGACGAAGTGCCTGCGTACCCTGCCAGGCCTCTACGACCAGAACGACTTCGACGGCAACGTCGATCATCGGCCCGGTCGCCGGACTCGGCAACTTCCACCTGCTCGCCGGTTTCTCCGGCCACGGCCTCATGCACGCCCCCGGCTGCGGCCGCGCCATGGCCGAGCTCCTGCTGACCGGCGGCTACGAGACCATCGACCTGACCCGCTTCGGCTGGCAGCGCATCGCCGACGGTGTGCCACTGCCCGAGCGCGGCATCATCTGAGCGTGACCGACCACATGGCCCCGAGCCACGAGAATTCGGCCGGCGTTCGACTACCTCGTCGTCGGCTCCGGGCCCGCCGGCTGCACCGATCGCCGCCCGCCTGGCCGAGGACCCGGGCAGTCCGGGTCCTGCTCGTCGAGGCCGGCGGCCCGGGTCGCGGCCTCCTGCTGACCATGCCCGCCGCCCTGCCGTATACCTACCAGCGCACCGAGCATCCAGTGGGGCTACCAGTCCGGGCCCGAGCCGCACCTGGACGGGCAGCACCATCGACGAGAAGTCCGGCAAGGTCGTCGGTGGCTCCTCGGCGATCAACGCCATGATCTTCAACCGGGGCAACCCGATGGACTACGACGGCTGGGCCGCCCTCGGCCTGCCCGGCTGGTCCTACGCCGACTGCCTGCCCTACTTCAAGAAGATGGAGACCTTCGCCGAGGGCGCCGACGACTGGCGCGGCGGTGACGGCCCGCTGCGGGTGAGCCGCTGCCGGGCCGAGCACAAACTCTTCGAGACCTTCCTACGTGCCGGCGAGCAGGCCGGCTTCGAGGTCGCCGCCGACCACAACGGCTACAAGCAGGAAGGGGTCCACATCGCGCAGGCGTTCGTCCACGACGGCCTGCGCTGGAACGCCGCCCGCGGCTACCTCAAGCCCGCCCTCGGCCGACCCAACCTGCAGCTGCTCACCCACACCGTCGCCGAGCGGATCGTCGTCGAGAACGGCCGGGCGACCGGCGTCGTCGTCACCGGCCCCACCGGCAGGCGCACCCTCACCGCCGACCGCGAGGTCATCGTCTCGGCAGGTGCCTTCAACTCACCCAAGCTGCTCATGCTCTCGGGCATCGGGGACGCCGACCAGCTACGCCGTCATGGCATCGCCGTCCAGGCCCACGTGCCTGCCGTCGGGCAGCACCTCGAGAACCACCCCGGCGTCGACGTCCAGTTCGCCACCCGGCACGAGGACTCCCTGACCTCCCAGATCGGCCTCGTCGGTCGCGGGAGGCTCGGCGCTGCAGTGGCTGCTCACCCGCAAGGGCCTGGGCGCCTCGAACCTGTTCGAGGCCGGAGCGCTTCCTGCGCACCAGGGACGACGTCGCCTTCCCCAACATGCAGTACGAGTTCCTGCCGTTGACCCGGCAGCTGCGCGGCGGCAGAGTCGTCCCCGTCCCCGGGTTCCAGTTCTGGATGGACCTGTCCCGACCCGACAGCCGCGGCGCCGTCACGCTGCGGTCGGCGAACCCCGCCCAGGCGCCGTCCATCGTGTTCAACCACCTCGCCGAGACCCAGGACGTCCGCGACCTAGTCGACGGCGTGAAGCTCGCCCGCGAGATCGCCCGCCAACCCGCCTGGGACCGCTACCGAGGTGAGGAGATCAGCCCCGGCAAGGACGCCGTCACCGACGACGACCTGCGCGCCTACCTCAGAAGCCGCACCGGCACCTCCTACCACCCCTCCAGCACCTGCCGCATGGGCACCGGCGACGACGCCGTCACCGACGACCAAGGCCGCGTCAGAGGCGTCACCGGCCTACGGGTCGTCGACGCCTCGATCATGCCCAAGAGCGTCACCGGCAACCTCAACGCCCCCGTCGTCATGATGGCCGAGAAGATCGCCGACCGGATCCGCGGACGACAGCCCCTCACCCCGTCCCGGGCCGGCTACTACCAGGGCATGGTCTGAGCGGTGAGGGCAACCCTCTCCCACGACTTCGTCGGCAGTGGCTGTCCTCGGTGAGGACCATCGCGAGGTCACAGGCAAGGGTCTCGCCGGTGCGGCTCGGACCCCGAATGGCACGACAGGCACGGTGACCTTCTGAGCCGGAGCCAAGGAGGTAGCCACGCGGGTACGTTGCCGGGGCAGATGGGGTCGGGATAGTTCGCGGGCGTGGCCACGAAGGCGAGCACCATCCAGGTGATGAGCAGCAGTACGACGACCACGACGGCGACTGCCGCGACACGGCCGGTGGCCCACCGCAGCGTCAAGGTCACGAGGGCAGCGGTAGCCAGGAAGAGCATCGGGAATACGAACACGGTGAGTTCGAAGGAGTTGGCAGCGGCGTTGACGCCGACGTCACAGGCGCTCCAGGCGTTGGCCACGACCTGGGTCATGCCCCAGGCGAACGTCAGCCCCAGCAGGACGCCGACAGTCACGGCGCTGGTCCAGCTGGCTCGTGCGCCTCGTCGACAACTGGTCGTGTCCGTCACGAGGTGAAGCTAGCGGGCTCCTGGTGGGGAGCGGCTGGAGTTCGAGGACTGCTTCTACGCCGGGCGGGTGCGGTGGGGCGTCCGTATGCTCGCGCCACGGTGGGGGCGTTGCGCCGTAGATCTTCCCCGAGGGTGGCGGCTTCGCCTGGTTCGGCGCCAGGACGCCCGATCGCCTCAGACTTGAGCGGTCGCTGGGCGAGGGCACTGGCAGTGGGTCTCCATGAAGCGACGGCTGGCATCATGTGGGCATGAGCAGGTCGCCCCGTGAGCCCTGGGATTGAGTTCTGGTGGCAGTCGCGGCGGTGCTCGGGGTCCTGACGGTCGGCGCCGGTCTTGGTGCTGTGCTGATGGCGAGAACTCCGCCCAGCAATACTGACTCGCGAGGCATGCTCATGATGTCGTTTGGGTCCACGTTCTTCATGGGCCTGCTCGCCACGACAGTGGCCCTGATCATGGCCTCCCAGGGCATCAGCCACAGTCGCCGAGCCCACCCCGTCGCTGGGCCTCGTCCCACTGCCGGGTGGTACCCAGACCCGAGTGGCCGTCAAGGACTGCGGCACTGGGACGGCACCCACTGGACCGACATGCCGGGGTAGCCGGCAGCTGGGCAAGGGTCGGTTGTAGCCAGATGTGTAGCCGAGACGGTGCCGAGTGGTCGTGACGGGCGGTTACAGCTGAGGCGGCACTTCGGTGTCGTGCCTGATTTGCCGTCCTTTTCTCCTGGGGGAGAGGGGTTCTGCGGTTCGGCTGTAGCCCCTCCTCCCAGATCGGGTGTCTCACGCGTAGCGTCGACGAGCGGTCTGGGTGTCGTCGGGACGGGCGCTGTGGGTGTCAGGCCAGCAATCGCACTTCGCCAGCACGGGTTTCGTGTGCGGGCATCGACCCAGCTCAGCTGATCTGTGCCGGTAGGCGCCCGGCGGCGAGCTCGCGGTCGAGGTGTGCGGCTAGGACGGCAGCCTCGGCAGGGTCGTTGAACTCGGCGCGGAAGACGACGGTGGGCGCGAAGTTGACGTAGTGGATGCGCCGGATCGTCACGACCCAGGGGGCCTTGTTCCAGCGAGTCGTCGCCACCGCGTAGGCCAAGCCATTGACGAATCCGTTGCCTTGGCCGAGCCAGATCGCCCAGCCTGGCAGAGATCCTGACAGGCAGGTACTGCTGTAGCTGTACCCGCTGATCCGGTGGTAGTCGCCGATCACTTCGTGCTCCGGTGAGGGCGGGTCGGGTCGGCCTTGCGCGATGCCGGCCAGGTGGGCAATCCCCTCGTCGGTGATCCGCCAGTACTTCTGCTTGGATCGCCCGGCCCTGGGGACCGTGGACTCCTCGATGAGTCCAGCTATGTCGAGTCGAGTGAGGTCGAGGCTGAGCTCGCCGTCCGGGTAGATGCCTCGGCGGTGCAGGGTGCGTTCGATGGTGTCGAGGTCCCACTCTCCGTCGCTGTCGCGCACCACCTCCAGGTAGATCCGCATCGGGCGCTGGCTGTCTAGACCCATTCCCTATCCCCGCGTCGAGACCTGAGCAGAGTCGCCCCAGTCGTAGCCCTGCACGTAGTCACTGCGACGACCCCCTGGAATCCGCCCCCTACTGTCCTGCAGTCTGACCGACACCCGAGCCCGTCCGAGTCGAGTTGACCTCCCGTAGAGAACTCACGCCCTGACTTGGCTCTGGAGTGCGCGAAGCCCGGAGACGGTCGTCCGGCCGGCTCTCGGGCTCACTTCCTCGGGCTACTGCCCTCGGCTGTTCGAGTATCCGGGGCGTCGGGAGCGAGGTCAACGACCATGCCGTCCAGGCCGATCGTCGGGATTCCTCCACAGGTGGCCTATGGGTGTGTAGGAGTTGCGACATCGAATGGAAGTGCGGCAGTCCGGCGCGGTCGAATTCCTGCTGCAGGCGTGGCGTCGGCAGTGGGTCTGGCGCAGCTGGGCGTCTGCCTCGGTGAGATCCGCTTCGGTGAGGGCTCTCAGGACCAGGCGAATGGCCAGGGGCTCGATCTGCTCGTAGGCCGCGTCAGTGATGGCGACGGGTCATTGTGGTCCTCCGTCGTCGAGTGCGGTGAGCTCACGGCGGAACGGGACGTCGGCGGGGGCGGCGGGTTCGTCGAACTCCTCGGCCGCCCGACGTCCCGACCAGACGGCAGCGGCGATGGTGTCCGGGGGCCAGGCAGTCCCCGACCGCACGCACGGTCGTGACGCGGCCGGCTGCGTGGTGCTGCGTCAGTTCGGCCAGCAGCTCCTCGTTCGGCAGGCGTGCGGTGACCATGACGACCGAGTCGGCGGCCAGGTTGCGAACGGTGGCCGTGTAGACGTCGGCCACCAGGACCGACCCGGCATCGATGCCGGTGACGACCGTCTCGGTGCACCGGATGATGCCGAGCTCGATGAGGCGTCGTTGGATCCTGCCGCACCTCGAAGGTGTTCGCGGTCCAGGCCGAGACCAGCGGCTCCGGGTGACGATGCTGACCTGGTAGCCCTCGCGTCGCAGCAGCTCCGCGAGAACGCCACCGAGGTAGTAGTGGTCGTCGTCGTAGACGATCACCTGCGGGCCACGGGGTCGCCGTCCGGCGAACAGGTCGTCGGGGGTCAGCACCTCGGCGTCCGGGCCGGTGGGGACGGCGGTGGTGTGCCAGCGTCCGACCCCGTCGCCGCGCCAGCGGGCTCCGGTCGCGACGACCACGTGCTCGAACCCGAACTCGACGATGTCGTCCGCGGTCATCGGGCTCTCGCGATAGACCGCCACGTTGGACATCCCCGTGATCGCCTGCTCGCGGTAGTCACGAACCCGGTTCCACGCCGACAGTCCCGGCAGCAGCGACTCGGCGGTGACCCGCCCGCCGAGGGCCGGCGGCCCTCCAGCAAGGTGACGTCGTACCCGCGGACCCCAGGGCGCGGGCAGCCTCCAGGCCAGCCGGCCCGGCACCGACGACGAGCACGCGCGCTGTCGAGGTCGCCGGACGGATCCGTTCCGGGTGCCAGCCGCGGCGGAACTCCTCGCCCATGGTCGGGTTCTGGGTGCACCGGATCGGCGACATCGTCTGGTCGCCGGAGACGCAGATGTTGCAGCCGATGCACTCGCGGATCAGCTCCAGCCGCCCGTCCCGGATCTTGTTCGGCAGGAACGGGATCCGCGATCGAGGGGCGGGCCGCACCGATCAGGTCGAGGATGCCGGCGCGCACCTGGCGGACCATCGCGTCCGGGGAGGTGAACCGCCCGACACCGACGACCGGCTTGGACGTCAGACGCCTTCAACCCGGCGACGTACTCGCTCCTGCCCGCTCTCGGGGCCGAACCGGGAGGTGACCGAGTCGCCTCCCACGACCCCATGGCGAAGTCCCACAGGTCGGGAAGCTCGCCGAGCGCGCCGAGCACCTGCTCGATGTCCTGGCGGAAGCCGCCCTCGGCGCCGAACTCCTCGTCCACGGCGATCCGGCAGGCGACCGCAGCGCGACCGTCGACCTCCTCCATGGTGTCCTCGAGCATCTCGCGCAGCAGCCGCATCCGGTTCTCACGGCGAGCCGCCGTACTCGTCGGTCGCGCGTGTTCTAGCGCGGCGAGAGGAAGTGGTGAGAACGCGCTGTAGCCGTGCGCGGCGTAGACGTAGACGATGTCGTACCCGACGCTCAAGGACCGCCGCACCGCCGTCGCGGTGCCAGCGGCGCAGGTCGGCGATGTCGCGCTTGGTCATGGCGCGCGCCTGCACCGGGGCGATCGTGTCGGGGGCGACCGGCAGGTGCGACGGCCCCATCGGGATCTCCCGGCTGTACAGGTTGGGCGCGTTCATGCCGTTGTGCGCCAGCTCGATCCCGGCCAACGCCCCACCCTCGTGGATCGCGTCGGCGATCCGGGCCAGCGCGGGCAGGTCCGCTCGTCCCAGATCCGCAGCTCGATGAAGGGGGTGATGTCGGAGGTGGGGTGGATCTCCACCTGCTCGGTGCAGACCACCGCCCAGCCGCCCTCGGCCTTGACCCGGCGCATCGCGGCCTGCGCGCTGGGGTCGCGGTAGCCCATGCCGTTGCAGTGGGGCACCTGGTAGAAGCGGTTCTTGGTCGTCAGCGGCCCGATCCGCACCGGCTCGAACAGGATGTCGTACGGTGACCCGGCGCTCGCGTCGGCCATCGTCACTCCTTCGGCTCTGGGGCGGGGTCGTCGGACAGAGGGGTGGGGTCGTCGGACAGGGGGGTGAACCGGTCGATCGCCGTCCACGCCAACGCCACTGCCGCATCGAGGACGGCGCGGCGAGCGATCGGGCCACGGCAGTGCTCGGCGAACTCGGCCTGGTGGTTGAGCACCGGCCAGCAGTCGAGACCGACGTACGGATGGATCGCCGGCACGACCTGCGAGACGTTGCCCAGGTCAGTCGACGCCCGGTTCATGCGGGCAGCGGGGGAGTCGGGGGCGAAGCGTCGGCCGAGCGTGGTCGCGTTGCGCCGGTAGAGCTCGACACCGAGCGCATCGGCCCGCAGCTCGGCGTAAGGCTTGCTCTCCGGTTCCACCGTCACGGTGCATCCGGTGGCCAGGGCCCCCGCCTCGAAGCAGTGGAACACCCGCCCCTCGACGTCCGACAGCTCGGCGAGGCTGTCTGCGCGCACGTACCAGCGCCCGGTGGTGAGCTCGGGGATCGCGTTGGGGGCCGCGCCGCCCGACGTCATGATCCCGTGCACCCGAACTGACGACGGCAGCTGCTGGCGGAGCAGGCCGATGGCGACCTGGGCCACCGTGAAGGCGTCGGCGGCGTTGACCCCCTGCTCCGGGAAGGCGGCGGCGTGCGCGGCCTGGCCGCGGTAGGTGACCCTGGAGTGCGACACCGCGAACGGGCGTGCCTCGGCGACGTCCACCGGGCCGGGGTGAGCCATCATCACCAGGTCGAGCCCGGCGAAGGCCCCACGGTCCAGCAGCTCGATCTTGCCGCCGCCCCCCTCCTCCGCCGGGGTGCCGTAGACCTCGATCCGCAGTCCCAGCTGCTCGGCCACCGATGCCAGCGCCAGGGCGGCTCCCACGCTGATGGCCGCGATCAGGTTGTGCCCGCAGGCGTGCCCCAGCCCGGGCAGGGCGTCGTACTCGGCGCACAGGCCGATCCGCACCGGGCCCGACCCGAAGGTCGCCAGGAAGGCCGTCTCCAGGCCCAGGTATGCAGGGGTCACCTCGAACCCGTGGTCGGCCAGGGCGCCGGCGACCCAGGCCGCGGCGCGGGTCTCCTGCCAGGCCGTCTCCGGGTGCGCCAGCAGCCGGTCCGCCAGTGATGCCAGCGCCGGCGACGCCTCGTCGACGACCCGCCGGGCGCGCTCCTTCACCACGAGGTTCACCGGCTCACCTCGACGTCCACCGGTTCTGCTCAACGATCACCGGGCACCCCGAAGGACGGCGCGGCGGCCGGGTCGAGCGCTCGGGCGACGTAGTCCTCGGCCTGCGGCGCCCACCTCTGCCACAGCGCGGCCAGCTCGCCGATCGGGTCGTCGCTGTCAGTCCACCCGGAGGTCGGTGACCGGCCACGGCACCGTGTCGGCGATGAGCAGTCCCGGCCGAGTGCACCGGCCCCTCCTCGCCCCGGCGGCCTGCGCCGCAGCGCGCAGGCCGGCCAGCAGCCGGTCGCCGAGGTGCTGGTCCGGGTGGGCGCCGAACGCCTCGACCATCGCCCGCGGACACCGTCGCGCTGGCCAAGCAGGTTGCCGGCCGCGACGACGTCGACGCCGGTCGCGCTCGCCGTGGACGCCGAGGCAGCGAGACCCCGGAGAACGCCTGCGCCGCACCCCGGGAGTCGACGACGGCCAGCTGACGGAAGCTCGATGTGGTCCGCCCCGGCCGCGACCGCCGCAAGCGCGGTGTCGGCGTCCGCGCCGTCGGCCAGCGCGTGCAGCAGGGCCGGGCCGAGCCGTGGGTCGGTGACGTTCTGGGTGCAGACCGCGCCGACGCCGGCGCGCACCTGGGCGCACCGGGCGGCGACCGCCGGGCTGACGACGAGACCACCACCACGCCGAACATCCCGGTGCGGGCGCAGCGGGCGGCCATCGAGAAGGTCACGGCGAGTACCGCGATCACAGTCGATCTCCACCAGCCACTCGGGTCGGGCCAGCGCACTGACCACCAGGCCGGTGGAGACCGGAGTGGACGCCCCTGCAGCCGCTCGCCGATGACGCGGTAGACCGCCTCCCGGTAACGGATGTCGGTGAGGTAGACGGTGCACTTGACGATGTGCTCCAGCTGGGCCGCCGGCCTCGGACAGCAGCATGCAGGACGTTGTCCATCGCCCTTCTCGGTCTGCGCCTCGCGTCGCCGACGCCGACGTTGCGCGGGTGTCCAGGTCCTGGCCGATCTGGCCGCGCAGGTAGACCGTGCTGCCTGCCACGACCGCCTGGCACAGGTCGTTGTCCAGGTTCTGCTCGGGGTAGGTCTCCGTGGTGTTGAACGGCCGGATCCGCACGTGGCCCCACCGACGGTCGTGCGCGCTTCGAGGGGGTTCATGCTCGCTCCTGCTTCACGGGGTCCGGGTGGGTCGAGGCGCGGGGTAGGCCGGGTACCTGGGTAGGCCGGTAGCTGCGCTGGGTCGAGATGTGGTCGGCAACGTACTTGGCGTCGTGCCAGACACCCCAGATGAAGCTCGATCCACGTCGTGACAGCCAGGGCAGCCCCAGGAAGTACAGGCCCGGCTCGGACGAGACGCCGCGCCGGTGCCGCGGTCTGCCGATCTCGTCGAAGGCGTCGACGTCCAACCAGCTGTGGTCGACGGTGAAGCCGGTCGCCCAGATGATCGAGCAGATTCCCGCTCCCGCGAGATCCACGGACCTGATCGGGTCGCTCACGCAGTCCGGGGCAGGCCCCAGGAGATGTGCCGCCGC
>CAVTWW010000014.1:0-436554 GCA_963738495.1 uncultured Actinomycetota bacterium | reverse complement strand
TGATGGCGGCACGCGTCTCCCGCCGCAACGCACAGCACCATCTTGTCGAGGCCGCTGGACTGCTGGCAAGACGGGGCGGCGCAATTTCGTCTGCGTGTTCGCCGGCGAGGAAAAAAATCGGCTATCTCGCCGAACTGCGTCGGCAGGCCGAGGCCGCCGGTATCGCCGACCGTATTCGCTTCCCGGCCATCTCAAGGACATCGCCGCCGCCAATCGAATTGCCGATGTCGCCCTCAACATCGCCGCCTTCGAGGGACTGCCGCGCGTCGCCCTCGAAGCACAGGCGATGGGGACGCCGGTCATCGTCAGCGACACCGGCCCCGGCCGCGGGGTGGCACGGACCGAACCCGACGTACTGGCGGCGGAAGCGACCGGCCTGCGGGTGCCGTTCGCCGATCCGCCGCGCCTTGCCGAGGCGATCGCCGGCAAGCTCGACATGGCGGAGCCGAGCGGCAGGCGATGGGTGCGCGTGGCATGGCATTCGTGCGCGCCGTTTCACCCTCGAGCGCATGCAGGCGCTGACCCTCGCGGTCTATGCCGGAGTCGGCCGGCGACTCAGGCGGATGCCCCTCTCGCCGGCGGGGAGGGAAGTTGGTCGGCCTGGTGCCTCGAATTCTCCCAACGGTGGGCTTGACAGACCAAAGCGAACTGCCGATCTTCCGCCCGTCGAGGGCGGCAAAGCGCCTCAGGCATCCCACTTAACCAGAACGGACGCCCCGGTGCGATCGCGCGCGAACGAAGCAACCCGAAGGAACTGACACATCCCGCAGACCAATGCAACGCGCCCCTGAGCGCGAGAGCGACGGGCCAAAGATCAACGGGATGATCCGCGCCCGGCAAGTGCAGCTGATCGACGAAACCGGTACCAACATCGGTCTCATCAGCAAGGATGACGCGCAACAGCGCGCCGATACCGCCGGACTCGACTTGGTCGAGATCGCCGTCAACGGCGAGGTACCGGTCTGCAAGCTGCTCGACTACGGGAAGTTCAAGTTCCAGGCCCAGAAGAAGGCAGCGGAAGCCCGCAAAAAGCAGAAAATCGTTGAAGTCAAAGAAATCAAGATGCGGCCGAACATCGATGACCACGATTACGAGGTCAAGGTTCGCAGCATGAAGCGGTTCTTCGAGGAAGGCGACAAGGTCAAGGTGACCTTGCGGTTCCGCGGCCGCGAAATGGCGCACCAGGAACTCGGTATGGACGTCATGCAGCGGGTCAAGCGCGATTTCGACGCCTCCTGCAAGGTCGAATCCGAGCCGCGCTTCGAAGGCAAGCAGATCGTCATGATCCTGTCGCCGCGCTGAATTCTGACGGCGAACCAGCCAATCTGATGGGGTCTTCCCGCCAGCGGGTGGACCCCGTTTGTGTTTTCAGGTGTGCTATTCGGCAGCTTTCGGTACTGCGGACGGGCGCCGGCCAAAACCCTGCCAGACCGCGATGTCGATGCCGAGGCGCAACTTGGCGACGAGGTAGAACACCAGTGCCGAGAAGGCAATCGCGGTGGCGGTGGCGATCGCCGACCCCATGATGCCGTACATGGGAACCAGCAGGATATTGAGGCCAACGTTGAGCAGCGCCGAGCTGCCGAGAATTACGGCGCAGCTGCGTTGCGCACCGAGCATCCGGAAAACGAACTCGGCAGGTCCGACGGCGGCGCGGATCAGCAGGCCGACGACCAGCACCAGCATAACCGGGTAGCCCGATTCGAACCCTGGTCCGAGAAGCTCAGCAGCAGCTTGCCGACCGACAGCAGCAGCACCCCACCAAACAGCGACGGCCAGAAGGTCCAGTTGGCGGCGTCGCGGATCATCTCGTCGAGTGCCGCGTGATCGCCGCGCGCCTTCAGCGCCGACAGACGACCGGCGACCGCACTGCCGACGGCATAGTGCACGAAGGCGATGAGGCTGATGGTCTTCAAGGCGGCGAAATAAATGCCGGCATCGCTCGGCTGCATGAAATTCGAGAGCACCAGCACATCGGTGTTCTGCAGAACGAGTTCGAACGCATAGATCAGGAAGATTGGCGTCGCCGTCGCAGCCCATTCGCGTGGGACATAGCTGTTGGGTCCCTTCGGTACCACCTTGCCGAGTTTGCGCTGCATCAGCGCGAACTGAGCGATGGCGGTCAACCAGGTAGCGACGACGGCAGCACCGGCGGCGGTTGTAGCGTCGAGCGGCAGACCGGCCAGCCGGGCAGCCACCATCGCGACAATGATAATCAGCGGCCGCAGCACATAGGGTGGCAACAGCGCGATGGTTATCCAGCCGGTCGCCCGACCGAGGCCGTCGTGAAGGTCGGTCAGCGTGTAGAGGGGGAGGCAGAACAGGGCAAGGAACAGCGGCAGCACGTAGTGGTTGTCGAGCAGCGGGCCAAACAGATGGAGTGCCAGAAGTCCGCTGCCGGCGACCACCGTGGCGATGATGACGCCGGTCCAGCGGCTGGCGCCAAGTAGCCCGCGCAGGCGATCGAATTCCTGCCGTTCTGATACTCGGGGACGTAGCGGATGAGGACGATGCTGAGGCCGAGGGTCGAGAGACCACCGAGGATCAAAACCCACACCCAGACGAACACGAAGTCCGTATTCGAAACTGCCCATCCAGCGGGCGAGCAGGACCTGGCTCAGATAAGCGACGCCGGCGCTGGCGACCCTGATCGCGAAAGCGACGATGGCGGCGCGACCAGCCTGGCTCCGCTCACTGCCACTGCGCAAGCCGGCAAGACCGCGGGCGACCAGCGCGCGCAGGCTTTGCAGGCCGCCGCCATCCGGCGCGGCAGTGTTGACGTTTCGGTGGCCATTGGTCCGGACATAGTGAAGGGTCGACTGAGACTACTCCCTGGCGGTTCACGCCCGGTGAAACGAGTTGGTTTCGAAGACCCGAAGATGTTCCCGATACCGCACAACCCGCGCCACCTCGGCCCAGGCGGCTCGCCGCCCGTCATCGCTGGTCTGCTCGTGGACGGCGGCGAGGAAATCGGCAACCCCGGCGGCGTAGACGCCATGCCGCCCCTCGAGAACGAGTGCCATCGTCTCGATCCATGTTCTTCGACGGGAAGTTCCGGCTGATTGAGCGACGGCATGGGGCACGGTTCCAGCGCAGCAGATATGCGTTACCAGCGTGGTAAGCAAGATCGGCGCCATGTCGCGAGCGGCCGGAAAACTCGCTCCCGCCAGCTGCGGATGTCGTTAAGTTGATTTGGAACGCTGAAAAGTTGTGTCAGATTTCATCGAACTGCGCTAGTGGAGCGGTAACCTCTGTTTCACTGCGCGCTACTGCTTTCGACCCACCCTCGGAAAGGGAAGTGTCATGGCGTGCTTGGGCCAACATCAGTCAATGAAGCGAATTTGGGCAGGCGGTCTGTGCGGCGCGTTGCTGATCGCTGCAACGGTGGCGCTGGCGGCAGGCGAAGCCGTGGCGGGTGACGTGGCGGTGCCACCGGCGGCAATTGCCGATCCGGCCGGCTCAGCAAATGCCGCAGCACCAATTTTGCTGCCGGACGGCAGCGCAGTTGAGGCGGGGATCGCGGTCGAACCGTCCGACGACGCCATTGGCGAGGCAGAAACGCTTACCGGCACCAGCGCTGACGATGACCTCAATGCCGACGGGGACATGTCGTCAAAATCCGGCGGCCATTGCCCGCATAGCCGGCGGGCGCTGGCCCCAACCAGCTGACGGGGAAGCGGCCGGCTCACCCAGTATCGGCTAACGGTATGCGGACGCATTTGCCGGCGGCGGTGCTTCGCGATTTCGAGGAATGGGCGGCTGTCAGATCAATCGATCAGCGCGAACTGCAACAGCAGGGTACGCTGGAAAAAACTGAAGTTATCATCTGAAATCAGCGTGATGATGGTGTCTCCATTGGCATCACGGCTGACGGACACACCTTCCATGTTGTCAATGTTGTAGCTGCCGTCGGCATCAAACAGCACTTCGCCGCTGATGACTGCGCCGGCGACGAGTTCGCTGGCCTTCAGCCGCCTAAGACGCATCTTTACCCCCTCCGACCAGCGAAATCGTCGTTCGAGGACAATCACGTCACCGCTTGGTAGCGTCGCGAGGTCAGTGACATCGTAGCCATCGATCCTTCGCAGGAATACGTCTTCGATTCGGCGATCTCTCATCAGCCAGCCGCGAATGTGACCACGCTTGTCGAGGCGCCCCTCGGAAAAGGCCAGGCGGCTGCCGCGGCGCGGCCCGGCGGCAATCACGGCCAGCGACTCGAGACCTCGGTTTGCCTTCAACCGTGCAACGTAGTCAGGCAGCGGCAGGTTTCGCAATGGCGCGCCCAGCCCCTGCAGGTTCACCGCATACTCGGTAAGCCGATCATTGCGCTCGAAGGCGAGCGCCACACTGCCATCACCGATGCTTCCGGAAACCAGCGAAACCGCTTCGACATCGCGATCGTTGTCGCGACCCAGCACCTTGCCATCCTTGCCGACTATCGGTCCGATCACCGCGTCGGAATTCCCGAAGGAACGCCGGCCTCATAGGTGATCGTCGCGGACAACCAGAATCCAGCATCCGACACGCTCAGCAGCCGACGTCCGTCAACGTCGATGACCAGCCCGGAGAAGCCACCGAAGGGTTGCTCGGCGGAGAGCTGCAGCCCGCCAGTGAAGCGCAACTTTCCGAATACCGATCGTTTCGGTTCGGTCGGCAGGAAATAACTGACTAGGCTGGCCGAGATCGCCACCGGACGGCGCTGCAGGGCATCGACATCCGGCTTTGCGGACGCCACCGCTCCAGCCGCGACTAAAGCCAAGGCGACGCCAGCAGCGCCGAGCAATGTCGTCATCATTCTTCTGCCGCGGGACTTGTTCAAGTCGATCGCCTGTTTCTACTGCTGCCAATGCGGATGCCAGCCCGTGGCCGTGCGAAGTCCATCTGACGGCCGGTTGTCATGAGCTGTCGTCGCCACAAGCCGGCAGCTTATGCCCGCCGAGCTGCGGCGCGACAATGGCCGGCGATCAAGTGGACATCGGTTCGCGGCCCCGGCAGCGCTATTCACTGCAGTGGCGGCAATGGTTCATGCGGTTGCGGCCGATTGACCAGCGTCACCAGCACGAACGACACTATCATCAACAGATACCAGCTGCCGAGCTTTCCAAGCGTTACCATTTGCCAGCCCATCTGCTGGTTCGGGTAGGCCCAAGTACGGGTCAGCGTGCCGATATTCTCGGCGATCCAGATGAACAGCGACACCAGCAGGAAGCCGACGACGAGTGGCATCCGGTGGCGAAAGCGGTAGACCCGGTAGTGGACGGCGGTGCGGCCGAAGATCGCCACCACCGAAATCAGCAGCGCGACGCGCATATCGACAATGAAATGGTGTGAGCGCCTCCTCGGGCAGGTCGAGTCCGGTGCGGCGGACGTAGGCGTCGGCCGCCTCGAGCAGCGACAGGTGGTTGGCGTCGCCACGGGCGATGGTCTCACCCAGGTCCGCGGCGAACCGGACCGCCCCGTCCTCGAAGGAGTCGGCGCGCCCGAGCAGCGTGATGCCCTGCGAGGCCAGGTCGCGGAAGTCGACGGTGTGGCCGCCGCGGGCGCCGCTGACGGCTATCGTGACATGCTCGGCGCCCTGCGGCGGGGTCTCGGCGTCCCACAGGCCCAGAACGCCGAGCCACCAGACGAAGTCGCGTCCCCGGTACCTTCTCGGGGGCCGGTCGTGGGGGCCGACGGACAGGTAGATCCGTCGTCCCGCCTGCTGCAGCTCTTCGGCGATCTGCACCCCCGACGACCCGGCCCCGACGACCAGGACGGCGCCGTCCGGCAGCCGGCCCGGGTTGCGGAGGAGCTGGAGTGGAGCTGCTCGGCGACCACCCCGTCGGGGACGATCGGCGGGATGACCGGAGCCTGGAAGGGGCCGGTCGCGACGACGACGAAGCGGGCGTCGACGGTTCCGTCGGAGGTGTCCACGCGAAAGCCCGCTGCGCCCGGTCTTGCGGCGCAAGGCCGTCACCTCCACACCACATCGCACCGGTGCCGCGATCTTCTGCGCGTAGGCGCAGAAGTAGTCCGCGACCTGCTCCTTCGAGGCGAAGTCGTCCGGAGCCAGGCCGGCGAACTCCAGGCCCGGGAAACGGTCGTGCCAGACCGGCCCGTTCGTGACCAGGGAGTCCCACCGCTGCGATCGCCAGCGCTCGGCGATCCGGTGCCGCTCCAGAACCAGGTGCGGCACCCCGGCGGCCCCCAGGTGCTCACTCATCGCCAGTCCGGCCTGCCCGGCACCGACGACGAGAACCTCTACTTCCTCGCCTGACATCTCGACTCCCTCCACGAGCCGGGCCCGTCGCGTGGCCGGCGGCTCGACTGTGATGTTCCAGGGTCCAACGAGGTGCTGTCGAACAGATCTATTCGAGACTTTGGTTCGGAATGGCCGATGCAGGCAGGACGCGGCGACACAGGGCCGCCACGGCCTGCACCCGGCGGGTGGGCTTACTGTCGGCGAGTCGGATCAGCACGACGCGCAGCTCGGACTCCTCGACCGGCAGTGGAACGTCGAGGGGGACGACGGCGTAGGGGCGCCCTTCCAGCGAGACGTCCCCGTGCGGTCGCAGGTTGAGGATGGTGTAGCGAACGAACCTTTCACCACCCTGTCGGGCGACGTCAGCCCGGCTCATCCGGTCGCCTGCTCGAATGCCGGCTCCGGCCTGGTCGGACCGCCCGTCAGAGTCGGACCGCCCGTCAGCTGGCCGCGAGCCGGCGTCCCTCGGCGAAGAAGCCCGCCACGGCGGCGGCGTCCGGCAGGTCCTCGACCGGTCGGGCGGCGCCGAACGGGGCGTTCCAGAAGTCGCCCGTGCGCTGGGTCCAGGGTCCGACGTAGGCGTACGGGCGACGGTGGTAGCCGTCACCGGGCGACAGCCCGTAGTTCACCTGGTCCACGGTGATACCGACGTCGAAGTGCTCGGGCCACAGGATCGGGGAGGAGTCGGGCGCCACGAGCCGCAGGGCCGCGTCACCTCGCTGCCAGCAGTCCGCGAGGTAGGCTGCGGCCGCCTCGTCGACGACCACCTCGTCGTCGGGGTCGATCCCGGTGACGTCGGTGTAGAGGTCGGCCGCGACACCGACATCGACCCCGGCCGCCTCGGCGAGGCTGCGGTAGGTGCCCGCCAGCGGGACGCTGCCGCCGTCGAAGTGCAGGGTCGTGCCCTCGACCCGCACGGGCAGGTGCAGCCCGCGAAAGCCTCCCGGTACGACCAGCAGTCGGATCGTGTCGAAGCGGCGGTGCTGCGGGCCCGCGACGACCAGCTCGGCGACGCCGTGCAGCGAGTGTCGGGTGGTGGCGAGCGTGTCGGCGTCGATGTCTGTCCCGGTACCCATGACGGGTCCTCCTCGGTCGATGTAACGATCGTCCCCCTCGCGGGGACGACCCATGACGTCGTCCCCCGAGTGTCAGGGAGCGTTACATGGACAGCGCCACGTACCTGCCGATCGCCCGGCTCGGTGATCTCGCCGAGAACAGCCCCGCCGCCGCCGAGGCAGACGGCCTCGACCTCGTCCTCGTCCGTCGCGGGGCCGACGTCCACGTCTTCGAGGGCCGTTGCCCGCATCGGGGCGCGCTGCTCGCCGACGGTCGCATCGAAGGCCCCAACCTGATCTGCGGCGTCCACGGCTGGGACTACCGGCTCGACACCGGCATCTCGGCGTACAACCCGGCCGAGCGGATCCACAAGTTCGCGGCGGAGGTCGTGGACGGCACGGTCGTCATCGACAAGGCCGATCTCGCCGCCTACCGGTCGATGCGCCCCGAACGCGGCGTCGTCTCCACCTACGACCGGCTGTTCGACGACCCGCACCAGGACACTCCTGAGGAGCCGTACGTCGGCGAGATCCACGCGTTGGCGCGCAACGGGTTGAGCGGACCCCATGGCAGGGTCGCGGCCATGGGGGTGCCGCGCACGGAGCTGCCGACCTGGGACGACCTGCAGATCCTCACCGCCCAGCTGCACCGCTTCCCACTGCTCGACGGCGCCCCGGTCGACACCGTCGTGACGATCGGCCCGGCTGCCGCTCGACCGCTGCGGCTGCAGATCCCGGTGTTCGTGTCGGACATGAGCTTCGGTGCGCTCTCGCAGGAGGCCAAGACGGCGCTCGCCCGCGGCGCCGAGGGGGCCGGCACCGCGATCTGCTCGGGTGAGGGTGGCATGCTCCCGGAGGAGAAGGCCGAGTCGTCGCGCTACCTCTACGAGCTTGCCTCCGGCCGGTTCGGCTGGGACGAGTCTGTGCCTGACCAGGTGCAGGCGTTGCATCTCAAACTGGGCCAGGGCGCCAAGACCGGCACCGGTGGTCACCTGCCGGGCAGCAAGGTCGTCGGCCGGATCGCCGACGTCCGCGGGCTGCCCGAGGGCACCCCCGCCGTCTCGCCGGCCCGGTTCACCGACTGGACGACGCTGCTCGACGCCCGCGCCCTGGTCGACCAGGTCCGGGAGCGCTCCGGCGGGATCCCGGTGGGGGTGAAGATGTCGGCCCAGCACATCGAGGCCGACCTCGATGCCGCCCTCGACCTCGGAGTCGACTACATCATTCTCGACGGCCGTGGCGGGGGCACCGGGGCTGCCCCGACGATCTTCCGCGACACCATCAGCGTTCCCACGATGGCCGCCCTCGCTCGTGCCCGCCGACACCTCGACCTCGCCGGTGCCCGGCAGGTCACCCTCGTCGCGACGGGCGGGTTCCGTCGCCCGCAGGACGTCGTCAAGGCCCTCGCCCTCGGCGCCGACGCCGTCGCCGTCTCGAACATCGCGCTCCAGGCGATCGGGTGCGTCGGCATGCGGGCCTGTCACACCGACAACTGCCCCGTCGGCATCGCCACGCAGAAGCCCCATCTGCGCGCCCGGTTGCCCGTCCAGCGCGCCGCCGAGCAACTCACCCGCTACCTCGGCGCGATGACCGACCTCATGGTCGTGCTCGCCCGCGCCTGCGGGCACGACTCTCTGAGTCACTTCACCCCACGCGACCTGACGAGCTGGAAGCGCGACGTCGCCGACCTCGTCGGCGTCCCCTATGCGGGGGTGGCCCGGTGAGCTCGGACCCGAGGACCCGCGAGGACGCGACCGCCCACGACGACGCGACGCAGGCGGGAGGCTGGCACCGGCTGGCCGCCGTCCCCGACGAGGGCAGGGTCATGACCTCGACCGTCTCAGGTCGCAGCATCGCGCTGACCCGCTGCGGCGGCCGCATCGGGGCGCTCGACAACCACTGCCCGCACCAGGGCGGCCCGCTCGGCGAGGGCTCGATCGAGGGCGGGCTGCTGCGCTGCCCCTGGCACGGCTACGACTACGACCCGTTGACAGGCCTTCCACCGGAAGGTTTCTCCGACGCCGTCCCCGCGTTCCCGGTCGACGAGCGGGACGACGGGACGTTCGTGTACCTGCCGGCGCCGCCCGCGCCCGCCCGTACCGTCTCGGACGTCCTGGTCGAGACGCTGCTCGCCTGGGGGGTCGAGGTCGTCTTCGGGATGGTCGGGCACTCCAACCTCGGTTTCGCCGACGCACTGCGCCGGGCCGAGGAGGGCGGCCGGCTGCGCTACATCGGGATCCGCCACGAGGGGGCGGCTGCGTTCGCGGCCTCGGCGTACGGCAAACTGACCGGTCGCCCGGCTGTGTGCTTCGCCATCGCCGGCCCGGGCTCCACGAACCTTCTCACCGGCCTCTACGACGCCAAGCTGGACGGCGCACCCGTCCTTGCCGTGAGCGGGCAGGTGCCGTCGAAGGTGCTGGGGCGCGGCGCGTTCCAGGACGTCGACCTCTCCGCGGTGTTCCGGGACGTCGCCGTGTCGACCGTCACCGTGACCGGCGCCTCGGACCACGCCGAGCTCGCCGCGACCGCGGTCAAACGGGCCGTCGACAGTCGCGGCGTGGCCCATCTCGTCCTGCCCGACGAGGTGCAGGACGTCCCCTCGGCGGCTCCCGCTGCAGCCCCCACCGGACGCCGGGCACCCCGCGCCGTCCGGCCCGACCCGGAGGCCCTCGAGGCAGCGGCGGGTCTTCTGCGTGCCGCACACCGTCCGGTCCTCGTCGTCGGGCAGGGCGCCCGGCACGCGGCCCAGGAGGTGCGGGCACTCGCCGACCGGCTCGGTGCCCCGGTGCTCACGACGTTCCGCGCCAAGGGCCTGCTCCCGGACACCCACCCGCTCGGCGGCGGTGTGCTCGGCCGCTCCGGAACCCCAGTCGCCTCCTGGCTCATGAACGAGGCCGACCTGCTGCTCGTCGTGGGGGCCTCGTTCTCGAACCACACCGGTATCGCGCCGTACAAGCCGATCGTCCAGGTCGACGACACCCCCGGCGCGATCGGCCGCTTCGACGCGATCTCGGTGGGCATCCTCGGGGACGCCGCCGTCACGTTGCAGCAGCTCGACACCAGCACGGGCCACGATGTCGCCGCGGTCGACCAGCGAGCCGACGTGGCCGCGCGGTGGCAGATCTGGCGGGCGGAGAAGTCCCGCAGGGCCGGCGACGACCGCGGGCACGGGGTTCCCAGCGCGGCCGTCTTCGCCGCGCTCGAGAGGCACTGCCCGTCGGACGCCGTCATCGCCGTGGACGTCGGCAACCACGCCTACTCCTTCGGCCGCTACTTCGAGAGCGCCGGCCAGCCGGTGCTGATGTCGGGGTACCTGGGCTCGATCGGCTTCGGGTACCCCGCGGCGATGGGTGCCTGGGCGGCCGACCCGACGCGTACCGTCGTGGCCGTCACGGGGGACGGCGGCTTCGGCCAGTACCTGGCCGAGCTGACGACCGCAGTGAAGTACGGCATGGGGATCAAGCACGTCCTGCTCGACAACGGCGCCCTCGGCAAGATCAGCAAGGAGCAGCTGGCCGGCAGCTTCCCGGTCTGGCAGACCTCGTTGGTCAACCCCGACTTCGCTCGGTTCGCCGACCTCTGCGGGGCCACCGGGATCAGCGTCCGAACGACCGAGGAGCTGGACGACGGGATGCGCCGGCTCTTCGAGACCGACGGCCCGGCGCTGCTGCACGTGCACTCCGACATCGAGCTCGTCTGACGCAGGCAGCTGTACGGCTTCGAGAGCGCTCAGCGGGCCGGGCGGTCGGCGGCCCAGCGGCGGAAGGCGCCGAGCAGGCCCGTACGGGTCGGGGCGTCGAGCCGGTCGACGTCGTCCGGATCGAGGCGCCCGGTCACCTCGATCGTCGTCCTGAACTGGTCGAGGACGGTTGCACAGCCGTCGCAGTCGGACAGGTGCTCGTCCAGGCGCGCCCTCTCGTGCGCGGACAACGCGTCGTCGAGGTAGTCGGTGATGAGCTCGACGACCTGTCGACAGGGCAGGTCGTCGGCCTCCAAGGCCTCCTCGGTCACGACAGCCTCCCGTCATCGGTTGTCAGTAGCCCGTCGAGCGCCAGACGAACCTTGGCGCGGGCACGGTGCAGCAGTACCCGCTGGTTGCCCTCCGAGATGCCGAGCACCTCGGCGACCTCCGGGCCGGACCAGCCGTCGACGTCCCGCAGCGTGATGACCGTCCGCTGGCCCTCCGGCAGCGCGGCGACGACCCGGGCGACGACGCTGCGGGTCTCGCCGGCCAGGGCCGAAGCCTCCGGGTCCTCGGTCCACGGGGTCGGCGGCGTCGTCCAGTGCCCCGGGTACTCGCCGTCCGTGCGCTGGAACCGCTCAAGGCCGAAACCGAAACCGGCCTCGTCGTCCCGCGAGAGCGAGGTGAAGGGAACCGTCCGGGCCTCCTTGACCGCGTGGCTGCGTGCGATGTTCACGAGGATCGAGACGATCCAGGTCCGCAGGGACGACCTGCCCTCGAACCGGTCGATGCCCCGCAGAACGCCGATCCAGGTCTCCTGGACGACGTCGCCGACGGCCTCATCGGTGCGCACGTAGCCGCGGGCGATCCGCCGCAGCATGGGGTGGTAGTGCTCGACGACCTCGGCGAAGGCACGTTCGTCGCCGCGCCGCAGCGCGTCGACGAGCGCCTCGCCACCCGCCAGGACCACGTCGACCATGGAGGCATTCTCTCCGCTTTGTCCGATCGGGCGACGGTTCGTCGGGGTTACAGATTGCTTGTCCGACGATCTGGGGCGAGCCCAGGCGTGGCGTCTCCACCGCCGGCACCACCTACCACCGCAAGATCGCCTGAAGGCTACTCCTGCCCGTTCCGGCACTGTTCGGGACCCCAGACCTGGCGGGACCTCCGGCACTCCCCTCGGACCGTCAGACCGGCGCAGTCTGATAGGGGGGGACGTCCCCCGAGGAGGCCTGCCATGAACACAGCCAGGAACGTCGTCGTGATCGTCCTAGGGCTGGCCGTGTGTCTTCTGATACTGGTCGCGCTCGCCATCAGGATCGTGAAGCAGTACGAGCGGGGTGTCGTGTTCCGGTTCGGCCGTCTGCATGGCGTCCGGGACCCGGGCCTGCGGCTGATCATTCCGTTCGTCGACGTGATGCACCGCGTGTCGCTGCGGGTCGTGACGCTGCCGATCCAGTCCCAGGGCATCATCACCCGGGACAACGTCAGCGTCGACATCTCTGCCGTCGCCTACTATCGCGTGGTCGATGCAGTGAAGTCGGTGATCGCGGTGGAGAACGTGGTGGCCGCCATCAACCAGATCGCCCAGACCACGCTGCGCAAGGTGGTCGGCCAGCACTCTCTGGACCAGACGTTGGCCGAGACCGACCAGATCAACCTGGACATCGGCCGGATCCTGGATGTCACCACCTTGGAGTGGGGCGTGGAGGTGACCCTGGTGGAGCTGAAGGACATCCAGTTGCCCGACACCATGAAGCGGGCGATGGCCAAGCAGGCCGAAGCCGAGCGGGAGAAGCGAGCGAAGATCATAAACGCCGAAGGTGAGGCGTTGGCGGCCTCGGCGTTGGGGCAGGCTTCCGACACCATGGTTGCTCACCCGTTGGCGTTGCAGTTGCGCAACCTGCAGAGCCTGGTCGAGATCGGCGTCGACAAGAACACCACCGTGGTCTTCCCTTCTCCGATCATGACCACCATCGCCGAACTGAGCTCCTTCCTCGCGAGGGAGTCTGCTGCGGCGAATGCTGCCTCCTCGTCGCCCGGTCCGGTCGTCAAGGCCGCGGCGTCGACATCCATGTCGGTCCCAGCGCCCAGCAGTGCCTTGTCAGGCGGTTAGGGCGGACGGGTCCCCGAACGAGCGGGCGATCGGCTGAAGGAGGCCGTCGCCGGCAGTTCACGACACCGGCCGCGATGCCACAGGTCGGTGGATACTGGCTCGGTGACCGAGGTGGTCTTCGCACCGGGCCGAGGCCGGCGGCACCGCTGGCCGCCGGCACTCCTCGTCCTGCTGCTGGCCGCCTGCAGGGCCGAGGCGGACTCGTCGGCGCAGGGCCGAATCGTCTTCACGCGGGGCGGGTCCGCCCCCGGCGACCACCAGCAGGTCTTCGTCGAGCGGGCCGGCGGCTCGGACGCCCACGAGCTGCTGCACTCGGACGCCGACGACACCGACCCGGTGCTGTCCCGGGACGGGAGAACGGTGGTGTTCACCCGGCGGGTGGCGTCTCAGCCGGATCGCATCTTCCTGGTGGAGGTCGACGGATCGGACCTGCGACAGGTGCGGCCCTCGGACTGCCCCGGCGTCTGCAGCGACGCCGTGGAGGGGGCCGCGTGGTCGCCCGACGGCCGCACGCTGGTCTTCACACGGACGATCCTGCGCGACGGCGGTACGGTCCCGGCCGGCATCCAGATCTGGCTGGTGGACCTGCGATCCAGCTTGGCCCACGCCGTGACCCACGGCTCGACCGAGGCGCCGGGCGGGGGCCCGGGCTCGCAGGACAACGACGGTGGCTGGGCGCCTGACGGGCGCCGGCTGGTGTTCACGCACTGGGACCACCGTGCCCCCGGGGGCCTGGACCAGTTCGCAGTGATGACCGTCGCCCTCGACGGCACGGACCGGCGACAGGTGACCCCCAACGACGTCAACGCCGGACAGCCGGCGTGGTCGCCCGACGGCGCCCTGATCGCCTTCCAGGTGCCGCCGGACGACGAGGGCGTGACCAAGAACCTGTACACGATCCGCCTCGACGGCACCGGCATGACGTCACTGACCCACACTCTCGGCGGCGGCAGCCACTCTGCCCGTCCCACCTGGTCGCCCGACGGCAGGCTCATCGCGTTCGCGCACGTCCCGGCCGGGCCGGGAACCCCTGCCGACCTGTACGTCGTCGAGCGCGACGGCAGCCGGCCCCGACCGATCGCACGCACCCCCACGAACGAGGGCGCACCCTTCTGGGGCCCCGCCCCATCCTGAGGTCCCGTACGGGAGGCAGGTGTCCGCGCGGTGGTCAGATCGCGCGGGCGATCCGCGCGGTGGTCAGATCGCGCGGGCGATCCGCGCGGCGTCCAGCATCGCGGCGTGCACGTTGCGACCCGCGACGGCGTCGCCGATCCGGAACACCTGGTAGCTGCCGAGGGGGTTGCGGACGGCCGTCTGTGGTCGCAGTGCGAGCAGGTCGTCGATGCGGATCTCGCCGCCGTTGCTCGAGCCGGGCACGAGCTCGTCGTACAGGTCGGTGACGGGCTCGGTGCCGACCTCGGCGACCACCGCGTCGACGAGCCGGGTCTCGGTGCGCGCCGCACCCTCGGCACCCAGGACGGCGAGGAGTCCGTCACCGGTCCGCTCGACGGACAGCAGCCGCCGCAGCACGGTCTGCCGGACGCCGCCGTCCGCGAGGGCGATGAAGTACCCCGCGCCGACGAGCCCGCCGACGTCGGGGGAGACGGTTCGCTCGGGAGTGACGAGCTCGACGTCGGCGCCGCCGCGCAGCAGCGTCTCGGTGACGTCGAGGGCCTGGTTGCCGCCGTGGTCGTCGTAGACCAGCACCCGGCCGGTGAGGCGCTTGGTGCCGGAGACGACGTCCCAGCCGTCGACCAGGTGCCGCGCGCCGGGGATGTCGGGTCGGGCGGGCGTGCCCCCGGTGGCGACGACGACCACGTCGTACCCGCCACCGGTGAGGGTGTCGGCCTCGGCGTAGGTGTCGAGGTGGACCTTCACGCCGAGGCGGTCGAGCTCCTGGGCCCGCCAGTCCACGATGCCCTGCAAATCGCGTCGGCGCGGCGACAACGCGGCCAGGGCGAGCTGGCCGCCGAGTCGGGAGTTGGCCTCGTACAGGGTGACGTCATGGCCGCGCTCACCCAGGACGCGGGCCGCCTCGAGCCCGGCGGGCCCGCCGCCGACGACCGCCACCCGGCGCGGTGCCGGAGCGGGGGTCACGAGCTGGGGCAGCTCGAGCTCCCTACCGCTGGAAGGGTTGTGGATGCAGAAGGCGGCTCCGCTGGTGTAGATGCTGTCGATGCACATGTTCGCGCCGACGCAGGGCCGGATCTGGTCCTCGCGGCCCGTGGCGACCTTCAGCGGCAGGTAGGGGTCGGCGAGCAGCGCCCGGGTCATTCCGACGAGGTCGAGCAGGCCGGCCTCGATCGCGTACCGGGCGGTGGGGACGTCGGCGATCCGCGCGGCGTGCATCACCGGCACGTCCAGCTCGCGTCTGATCCGGCCGGCGAACTCCAGGTGCGGGGACGCCGGGGTCCCCATCGGCGGGATCATGCGCGCCAGCGCCGTGTCGCTCTCGATGGAGCCCTTGACGAGGCTGATGAAGTCGATCCCGGCGGCGGTGATGTCACGGCCGATCCGCAGCGACTCCTCGACGCCGACGCCGGGTTCGCGCTCCTCGTCGAAGCTGACCCGGGCGCCGACCAGGAAGTCCTCGGGGACGGCGGCGCGGACGGCGCGGATCACCTCGAGCGGGTAGCGCATGCGGTTGTCGTAGGAGCCGCCGTACTCGTCGTCCCGGTGGTTCCAGAACGGGGTCCAGAACGAGTCGACGAAGTGCCCGTAGAGCATGAGCTCGACACCGTCGAGACCGGCCTGCCGGCACGCCTGCGCCGCCCGTACGAAGTCGTCCTTGATGCGGTCGAGGTCCCACTGCTCGGCCGCCTTGGCGAAGGACCGGTGCGCGGGCTCGCGGACCGCGCTGGCGGAGACGGCCGGCAGCCATTCGTGGGTGTAGTTGCCGGCCCGGTGCCCCAGATGGGTGAGCTGGATCATGACGGCGGCCCCGTGCTCGTGCACCTCGTCGGCCAGCCGGCTCAGCCAGGGGACGGACTCGTCCTTCCACACCTGCAGGTTGCCGAAGGCCGGGGCACTGTCCCTGCTCACCAGGGCGCTGCCGCCGATCATGGTCAGGCCGACTCCACCCTTGGCCTTCTCGACGTGGTAGGCGCGGTAACGGTCCTTGGGCAGCCCGTCCTCGCTGTAGGCCGGCTCGTGCGAAGTGCTGACGATCCGGTTGCGCAGAGTCAGGCCCTTGAGCTGGAACGGGGTGAGCAGGGGATCGGTCGACATGGTGACCTCCGAGGCGGGCGCACGGTCATCCCCACCTTGCGTCGCCACCCTCGTCCCGCGCGAGGGGATGTGCCGGATGGGTCACGCCCGCTAGTCACCGATGCATAAGTGCCTTAACGTCGAGTGATGTCCTCCGGGCCCGGGACCCCGCTGTCCCCGACGCAGGTTCGGCTGCTGCGACGCCTCGCGGCCGACCCGCAGCCGGTGCTCGCGAGCCGGGCAGCGATCGTGCTGGCCGAGCATCGGCGGCGAACCGGAACCCGCCACGGCCCGACCGTCGTCGTCCGGCAGACCGCCGCCAAGTGGTACGCCCGGTTCGCCGAGAGCGGTGCCGAGGGTCTGCGGGACCTGCCCCGGGCCGGGCGCCCGGCGACCCACGGCGACGAGGCGCTACGAGCCGTCCTGACGGCGCCGTTGTTCCTGTCGTCGCTGAGATGGACGTCGCACACCGTCGCCGAGCTGACCGGGCAGAGCCAGACCGCCGTCGTCCGGGCCTGGCGACGGGCCTACGAGACGACGGCGACGCTGCCGCCGGGGCGGCTGCCGCAGGGCGGGCTGGGTCTGGTCGCCGCTCGGGTCGACGCCGAGAACAGCGTGATCGTCCTGGCGGCGCGGGCCGAGCCGCTGCCGGCGGGGTCGGCGGGGCCGTTCATGAGGTCGCCGCGGCGAGCGCCGCTGCAGGTCCTGCTCGCGGCGGACCTGCTGGCCTCAGCACTCCCCTCAGGTGATGCGGTGTCCCTCGTCGACATGGTGCGTCGCAGGGTGGGAACCAGGAGCCCGCTGTTCGTGATCTCGCGCCACCCCGTGGCCGGCGCTCCCGCCGTTCCCGCGGGGGTGGAGTACCTGGTCGTGACGTCGTCCGGCCAGTGGCAGGGGCTGCTCGAGGTCCTGGTCCGTCGGTGCACGGCGACCCCGCACCCTCAGCTGGTCTCGCTCCAGCAGAGACTGCAGGCGTGGGCCCAGGGGGGTCGCGGGCCGTTCGAATGGGTGTCGGACGATGCCGGGACCGGGGGGGTCGAGCGCCGGGTCACCGCAGTGGGCGCCGAACCACGCCCGGCGGGGCAGGTGGTCGCCGACGCCGTCCTCGCAGCGGTCATGCAGCGGATCGCGACCGGCCGACTGGGCGCAGGTGACCACATCACGGAGTCGTCGTTGTCGCGGGCGGTGCTGGCCTCCCGGGCCCACGTCCGCGAGGCCCTGCTGACGCTGGCCTCGAACGGTCTGGTCGACCTCGAGCCGCACCGCGGTGCCCGGGTGCCCGCGCCGCAGGTGGCCGACGTGGTCGAGACGTACGCCGTCCGGCGGGCGCTCGGTGCCCTGGTCGTCCGTCGTGCCCTGCACGGGCCGTCGGAGGCGACGGCCGGGGCCGAGCAGGCGCTCGCCGCCCTGACCGCCGTCGCCCGCACCGGCGATGCGTGGGCGACCGGGGAGGCGGACATCGCCTTCCAGGACGCGCTCGCGCTGGGCACCGCCATGCGCCGGATCCCGCGCATGTTCGTGGCGCTGTCCGCCCAGATCCGGCTGTTCACCACGGTGATGGGGGTCCGCTACGCCTACTCGGTGCCTCAGATGGTGCGGGACGACACGGCCCTGCTGCACCACGTCAAGGCCCGCGAGGAGGCTGCGGCACTGAAGGTGTGGCACGCCAAGATGGACGACGCCGTGAGCTACATGGTGACCCAGCTCGGGCGGCCTACTCTGGGGCCGTGAAGGACGTGGTGGTGTGGCTGGGTTCTGGCGTCGTCGGGATCTGGCTCGTCGCCACGATGATGCAGATCAACAATCGTCAACTGAGGGCTGACGAGGAACGCCGCAGGCAAGCACTGCTGAGCGGGTCTGGGCGGGTCCGGCTTTCGCGGCCGATGTTCGGGCCGACCGGACTCAAGCACCCGATGAGGACGGTACTGGTCGGCGGGCCTTTCCATTCTCTATGTCCGCGGGCTGCACGGAATGCTCACCTGGACCCTCGACCTCTCGTTGTGGCGCTGACTTCGATCATGCCTGGGCTGCATCTCAGAAGGCGCCGAGGTCTCAACGACACCTGCAGAGGTGCGCGTCGCAGTCACCTCCGCCTGGTCACCCGACGGGCGGCGGCTGGTGCTCACGCACTGGACGCACCCTTCTGAGGCATGGGCCCGTCCTGGGACATAAACCTAGAAACCCTTGTATGATTCTGTTCATGGCGAACGTGAGTGTTGCCGAGGCCGCCAAGCGGCTCGGGGTGGGCGTCCCGCGCATTCATCAGAGAATCGCGGACGGTTCGCTTCGCGCCGAACGCATCGGATCCCAGTGGGTTGTCGACGAACTGTCTCTGCTTCGTGTGGCTGAGCGACGACAGGCGGGACGGCCGCTGTCGGCTCGCTCGGCCTGGGCGCTCCTGGCGGTTGCCGAGGGTGACGTGGACGCTCTCGCGAGGCTGGCGCCGGTCGAGCGGGTACGCGCCAGGGCAAGGCTCGTGGCGCTCGCTTCGATCGTTGCCCAGGCACCCAGGGGGGAGGAGGACGTCCGGCGCGTCGCCTGCGCGTTGCGTTCCATGCTCCGCAACCGCGCTGAGCGGGCCCTGCTCAAGGCGGCCGTCGCTGATCTCCCCTCCCTGCGGGAGGACCCGCGCTGGGAGTCTGTCGTCAGCCCCTCGGCGAGCGGGATCGCCTCGTCCGACGTCGAGGGCTACCTGGCTGGGGAAGTCGTCAAGTCGCTCTCGCGCGACTTCCTGCTGACACCGGCCGACAGCGATGCCAATGTGATCATCCACATCCTTCCACACGGGCAGCGTGCCTACCCCGCCTCGAAACTCCAGCTGGCCGCAGATCTTGCCGAGCGACGTGGGCCACGCGAGGAACTGCGGGCTGCAGAGTTGCTGTGTGAGATCGCTGAAGGTCGGGCAGGGGTGATGGGGTGACCCGGCTGCTGATGATGCCGGGCGAGCAGACGGCCTCCTGGCTCGGACTCCTGGACCTCTACGAGTCGTTGAGTGAGGGTTGGACACTCATCGGGGGGCAGCTCGTGCACCTTCACTGCGCCGAGCGAGGGGCAGTCCCGGCCCGTCCGACCAACGACGCCGACACAGTGATCGATGTCCGTGCCGACCCGACGATGCTCCGCAGGTTCACCATGGTGTTGACCGATCTCGGGTTCAGGTCGACCGGTATCACAGCTGAAGGGCGCCAACATCGATGGAAACGAGGGGATGCATCGATCGATGTCTTGGTCCCTGAGGGCATCGGGGAGAGAGCCAGCCTCCGGCAGGGTGTGACCGGCAGTCCGACTCTGTCGACCGAGGGGGGCACGCAGGCGCTTCGCCGAACTGACGTCGTGCCGGTCACTGTTGACGGTCGGGATGGCTTTGTGCGCCGCCCGAACCTCATCGGGGCCCTGGTCGTGAAGGCGTCGGCTCACACGAACCCGGGTGATCGCGACTTGCGCCGACACCGGCGCGATTTCGTCGTGCTCGCAGAGTTGTTGACTGCGAGTGACTTCACCGCCGAACAGCTCACTGCCAAGGACCGTCAGCGACTGCGCTCAATCGTCGTCGCCGTCGACAAGGATCAGGAACTGCTGTTGGAGATCCCCGAGGCGGCCGGGGCGATCGAACGGCTCGTGCTCGGCGCAGGGTTGGCTGTCTGACATTCGGCAGGTGGCGGCTGCAGGTTCTCGACCTCGATCCGTGGATCGCATGTCTCGTCCCCTTGGCCCAGCGCGCCCTCGACTCAGGAGTCGGCGGCCAGCACCTCGAGGAGGCCTGGTCCGTAGCGCTCGAGCTTGGTCTCACCGACGCCGCCGATCCGGCCGAGGGCGGCGAGATCCGCCGGAGCGTCGGTCGCGATCTGCCGCAGCGTCGCGTCGTGGAAGATCACGTAGGCCGGCACGCCCTGCTCCTTGGCGGTCGCAGCCCGCCAGGCCCGCAGCCGTTCGAAGACCGGCTGGGCCGAGGCCGGCAGGTCGGCCACGGCGGCCGTCGACGAGCGCCCGCGCGAGGAGCGGCCGCCGCCGGAGGAGCCCTTCGCCGGGGTCGGGTCGACCCGCAGGGTCACCTCGCGCCGCCGTCCGAGCACCTCACCGCTCGCCTCGGTGAGGGCCAGGGTGCCGTGGTTGCCCTCGACGGCGAGCAGGCCCTGGGCGAGAAGCTGCCGGACGACGGCCCGCCACTGGCCCTCGGCGAGGTCGGCACCGATGCCGAAGACCGTGAGCTCGTCGTGCCGGTGCTGGCGCACCTTCTCGGTGGGGCGCCCCAGCAGGATGTCGATGCTCTGCCCGGCGCCGAAGCGCTGGTTGCGCTCTTTGGCCAGCCGGTAGACGGTCGACAGCAGCTTCTGGCTGGGGATCGTGGCGTCCCAGGTGGACGGCGGCACGAGGCAGGTGTCGCAGTTGCCGCAGGGGCCGCCGGCGGTTTGCCCGAAGTAGGCGAGCAGCTGGCCCCGTCGGCACTCGACCGTCTCGCACAGCGCGAGCATCGCGTCCAGGTGGGCGCTCTGGGCGCGGCGGTGGGCCAGGTCGCCCTGCGAGCCCTCGATGAGCTTGCGCTGTTGCACGACGTCGGCCAGGCCGTAGGCGAGCCAGGCGGTGGCGGGACGGCCGTCGCGCCCGGCGCGGCCGGTCTCCTGGTAGTACCCCTCGACCGACTTGGGCAGGTCGAGGTGGGCGACGAAGCGGACGTCGGGCTTGTCGATGCCCATGCCGAACGCGATCGTCGCGACCATGACCAGCCCGTCCTCGCGCAGGAACCGGCTCTGGTTGCGCGCCCGCACCGATGCGTCCAGACCCGCGTGGTACGGCAGCGCCGGGATGCCCTGGGCGCTCAGGAAGGTCGCGACGGCCTCGACCGAGGCCCGCGACAGGCAGTAGACGATGCCGGCGTCGCCGGCGTGCTCGGTGCGCAGCAGGTCGAGCAGCTGGGCCCGTGGCTCGGCCTTGCCGACGATCCGGTAGGTGATGTTGGGCCGGTCGAAGTCGGCGACGAAATGCCGTGCGCCGGTGAGCGAGAGGTTGGTGGCGATCTCCTGGCGGGTCGCCGCGGTGGCGGTCGCGGTCAGCGCGATCCGCGGGATCGCGGGCCACCGCTCCTTGAGCATGGTGAGCATGAGGTAGTCGGGCCGGAAGTCGTGGCCCCACTGGGCGACGCAGTGCGCCTCGTCGATGGCGAACAGGGCGATCCGCCCGCGGTCGAGCAGCCCCGTCGTCCACTCGCTGCGCAGTGCCTCGGGTGCCAGGTAGAGCAGGTCGAGCTCACCGGCGGTGAACGCGGCCTCGACCGCCCGCCGGGTCGGCAGGTCCTGGGTGGAGTTCAGGAAGCCGGCCCGCACGCCGAGCGCGGTGAGGGCGTCGACCTGGTCCTGCATCAGCGCGATCAGTGGCGAGATGACGACCCCGGTGCCGGGCCGTACCAGGGCCGGGATCTGGTAGCACAGCGACTTGCCGCCGCCCGTGGGCATCAGCACCAGGGCGTCGCCGCCGGCGACGACGTGGTCGACGACCGCCTGCTGGTCGCCCCGGAACGCGGCGTAGCCGAAGACCCGCTTCAGCGCGTCGAGGGCGTCGGACGGCGGCGCCAGGCCGGGGGCGGTCACCCGATGGAGTCTAGGTGGCGGTGGCTGACGACCTGCCGTGACGACTCGGGAGCTGCCGCGACGCCTCAGGAGCCCGCGTGCAGGAAGCGGCGCAGGGCCGCCACGACCAGGTCGTGGTCCTCGAGGTCGGTCAGGCCCGACAGGGCGATGCCCCCGACGAGCGAGCCGCGCACCCGCAGCGGGAACCCGCCGCCGGGTGCCGGCAGGAACAGCGAGCCCGCCGCCCCGAGCTGAGCGGTGTCCAGGCCGACGGCCCGCAGCCGCTCCCCGACCAAGTGCGAGGGGGCGTTGTACCGGGCCACCACCCGCAGCTTGCGGTCGAGCCACAGGTCGTTGTCGGCGTTCGACCCGGCGAGGGCGGCGTGGAAGACCCGCTGCTCGCCGAACATCATCGAGACGGCGATCGGCGAGCCCGCGGCCTGTCCCTGGCGGACGAGGTCGCTGCCGATCGCGAAGGCGTCCGCGTACGACAACGAGGGAAAGTCGATCTCGGTGTTCTCCGCCTCGATGCGCTCGATCAACGACGTCACTGCAGCCTCCCGGGACGATGTGGGCACACCATAGTCGCGGGGCCGAGCCTGGACAGGCTGGACGGCGCGGGGCCGGAGCCGATCCCGGCGCCGCCGGACCCTGGGGGATACTTCGGTCGTGACCCTTCACGAGGTAGCTGCGCCGTTCGGTGACTCAGGCCTTCGAGGCCGGCTGTGACTGCCGAGGCCGACGTCCAGGCTCGGGTCGAGGAGCTGCTCGCCCAGTTGACGCCGGCCGAGAAGGCCGGCCAGCTGACGCAGTATTTCTACTTCGGCTTCCTGCGCGGCAACGGCCGGCCGGCACCGACCGGGCTACCGGTCGGCGAACCGTCACTGACCGGGGAGCCGGTCGGCGAACCGGCCGGCGGGCTCCCGGCCGGGCAGCCGGACCTGGTCGAGGCGGCCCTGGCCCGCGGTGAGGTCGGGTCGCTGTTGTTCTGCACCGACCCGGCCGAGGTCAACCGACTGCAGCGGCTCGCGCTGGAGGGTCACCGCCTCGGGATCCCGGCCCTGTTCGGGTTCGACGTGATCCACGGCCTGCGGACCATCTTCCCGGCGCCGATCGCGATGGCGGCCTCCTGGGACCCGGCGGCGATCGAGGCGGGTCAGACGGTGGCGGCGCGGGAGGCGCGGGCGGTGGGCATCCACTGGACGTTCGCCCCGATGGTCGACATCGCCCGCGACCCACGCTGGGGCCGCATGATCGAGGGGGCGGGGGAGGACCCCTACCTCGGCGCCGCGGTGGCTGCGGCGCAGGTGCGGGGCTTCCAGGGAAGCCGGTCGGGGCCCTCCGGGGGCCCGGGGGCCGTGGGCGCCGACCGGGTGATCGCCGGGCCCAAGCACTTCGCCGGGTACGGCGCCGCCGTGGGCGGGCGGGACTACGACGAGGTCGACCTGTCGGACTCCGAGCTGTGGAACGTGTACCTGCCGCCGTTCGAGGCGGCGGTGGACGCCGGCGCCGGCAACGTGATGACCGCCTACATGGACCTGAACGGGGTGCCGGCGACCGGCAACCGGTGGTTGTTCACCGAGGTGCTGCGCGGCGCCTGGGGTTTCGACGGGTTCGTCGTCAGCGACGCCCAGGCGGTGCACAACCTGGTCACCCACGGCTTCGCCGCCGACGCGACCGACGCGGCGGCGCGTGCCGTCACGGTCGGGGTCGACCTCGAGATGGCCGTCGCCGACCCCGCGTACGCCCACCTGCCGCAGGCGATGCAGGACGGCGTCCCCGGGGTCGCCGGAGCCACCGTCGAGGCAGCGGTCGACGCCGGTGTGCGCCGGGTGCTGGCCGCCAAGGTGCGTCTGGGGCTGTTCGAGCAGCCGTACGTGGACGAGGACCGGGCCGCGGCCGTGCTGGCCGACCCGGCCCACCGGCAGGTGGCTCGGGTCGCGGCCGAGCGCTCGGCGGTGCTGCTGCGCAACGAGGGCAGCCTGCTGCCGTTGGACGCCGCCGGCCTGGCATCGATCGCCGTGATCGGCCCGCTGGCCGACTCCCGGCGAGACACGTTGGGGCCGTGGGTGTTCGACCACGACCTGAGTGAGACCGTGACCGTGGTGGACGGCGTCCGAGCCCTGCTCGGCGACGCGGTACGCGTCGAGTTCGCGCCCGGGATCCGGCCAGCGCAGCGGACCTACCCGTCGATGTTCGACATGATCCCGGGCAACGCCCCCGCCGACCCGCAAGGGTTCGACGACGCCGCCGAGCTGGCCCGGGCGGTCGAGGCCGCCCGGGATGCCGACGTGGCCGTCGTCGTCGTCGGGGAGTGGCAGCACATGATCGGCGAAGGGGCCTCGCGGTCCTCGCTCGACCTGCCGGGCGGTCAGCTCGAGCTGCTGCAGGCCGTCGCCGCGACCGGTACCCCGGTCGTGCTGCTGGTGATGAACGGGCGTCCGCTCGACCTGCGCTGGGCGGCCGAGCACGTGCCGGCGATCCTCGACGTCTGGTACCCGGGCTCCCAGGGCGGGGCGGCGGTGGCGAACCTGTTGTTCGGGCACGCCACCCCGGGCGGCAAGCTGCCCTTCACCTGGCCGCGCACCGTCGGGCAGGTGCCGATGGTCTACTCCCACAACCGTTCCCACGACCCCGACAACCAGGGTCGACGGTACTGGGACGAGGCGAGCACCCCCCTGTTCCCGTTCGGGCACGGCCTGAGCTACACGACCTTCGACCACGCCGACCTCACCGTCGACGCCCCCGGACTCGACGTCGACGGGCTGTCGCAGGGTCGGGTGGCCACCGTGTCGGTGACCGTCACCAACACCGGCACCCGGGACGGCGAGGAGGTGGTCCAGCTGTACGTCCACCAGCGTCACGGCAGCGCCTCCCGCCCGGTGCGTGAGCTCAAGGGCTTCGAGCGGGTCGCCCTGGCTGCCGGCGACAGCCGCGTCGTGAGGTTCACCCTCGGTGCCGGCGACCTGCGCTACTGGAACGCCGCCGTCCGGGACTGGGTGCTCGACGCCTCGACGTTCGACGTCCGGGTGGGCGGGGACTCCACGGCCACGCTCGCCGCGACGTTCACGATCGCGCGCTGACCGGCGCCGGGCCGGTGGTGCCTCGCACGACGAGCGCGGGCTCGATGATGATCTCGCGCGGTGATCTCTCGGAGGGCTCGCCGGCGCCGAGTCGAGCCGCTGCCCGTGCGACGGCCAGCCGGGCCATCAGGGCGGCGTCCTGGCGGATCGTGGTGAGGTCGATGTGCGAGAAGCCAGCGATGTGGGTGTCGTCGAAGCCGACCACCGACACCTCGGTGGGCACCTTGACCCCGGCCCGGTAGAGGGTGTCCAGGACGCCGGTCGCGCAGCGGTCGTTGTAGGCGAGGATCCCGGTCGGCAGGTCGCCCGCCGCCAGCAGGCGAGCGGTGGCGTCGGCGCCGTCGATCTCGGCCAGCCCGCCGGGGACCAGGACCGGCTCCAGGCCGTGCCGGCGCATGGCGCCGCGGTAGCCGCGCCGCCGCTGGTCGGCCCCCGGGGCCTGACCTCCGTCGATGTGCACGAGGCGGGTGTGGCCGAGCTCGACGAGGTGGTCCACCGCCAGGCCGATGCCCTTGGCGTCGGCGGTGCAGACCACGTCGACGCCGGGGCCGTTGACGCTGCGCGCCACTGCGACCACGGGCAGCCTGCGAGCCAGTTCGGCCAGCCATGTCTTGGGGGAGTGGGGGCCGACGAGGATGAGTGCCTCGCAGCGGTCGGCCAGCAGGGTGTCGACCGCCCGGCGCTCGCTGCGGGCGTCGGTGACGGCGCTGAGCACGACGTCGTAGCCGGTGGTCTCGGCGGCGCTGTAGATGCCCTCGACGACGTCGGCGTGGAACAGCTGGTGGACGCCGAACATCACCCCGAGCAGGTGCGAGCGCTCCTGGCGCAGCAGGCGGGCGCGGGAGTCCGGCACGTACCCCAGGTCGGCGGCGACCTTGAGGATCCGTTCCCGGTTGGCCGGGCTCGCTCCGGGGACGCCGCGCATCACGATCGACACCAGGGCTGTCGACACCCCGGCCCGGCCCGCGACGTCGGCCAGGGTGGGACGGCGGGACGTCGACGCCGGCGTGCCGGTCGGGTCGAGAGGGATGGCGCTCACCTTCACCTTTCGTCGACGGCCGGCCGGAGGGCGATTGCAACGATACGGACACGGAGCCGCCGGAGTGGACAGCGGGGCTTGACGACTCTTGTAAGCACAAAGCATAGTCTCGGTACCTAGAACGTTCTAGGGGTGACCGAGGCCGCACGGCCACGCCTCACCGGCACCACCGGCAATCATCACCACGTCATCAGGTTCGCCGGTCGACGGCGACCAGTGGCCCGTCCCTCGAGGGCGGGCAGAGAGGACCTCACGTGTCCAAGCGGTTCAAGCTCGTCGCGGCGATGGCGCTGTTCGCGCTGCCCCTCGCGGCCTGCAGCACCTCCAGCACCAGCGACAGCAGCAGCGCCAGTGCGGCTGCTGCCACCACGGCGGCGGCAGCAGCCACCTCTGACGCCGCGCCCGCGGCCAGTGGGGGGATCCGGATCGACGTCGTCACCCACGGCGGCGCCGGGCGACTCGTTCTGGGACGTCGTGAAGTCCGGTGCCGACCAAGGCCGGCAAGGACGAGGGCGTCGACCTGCACTACCAGAGCGACGGTGACGTCGGTAAGCAGGCGACCCTGATCGACGCTGCGGTCGCGGCCGGCACCGACGGCCTGGTCGTCTCGATGGCCAACCCCGACGGCCTCGAGAAGAGCATCAAGGCCGCCGTCGCCGCCGGCATCCCGGTGATCACCATCAACTCCGGCATCGACAAGTGGCAGGACTTCGGCGCCATCACCCACGTCGGGCAGAGCGAGACCATCGCGGGTGAGGCTGCCGGTGAGCAGATGGCGAAGCTGGGTGCCAAGAACGTCATCTGCGTCATCCAGGAGGCCGGCAACGTCGGTCTCGAGCAGCGCTGCGCGGGCGCCGCGTCGACGTTCACCGGCAAGATCGACGAACCTGCAGGTCGACAACACCGACCTGCACGGGCTCCGAGGCCACGATCGAGTCCAAGCTCCAGGCCGACGCCTCGATCGACGGCATCCTGACCCTCGGTGGCGACATGTCCGGGCAGGCCGTCAAGGCCGTGGCCGCGGCCGGCTCGAAGATCCAGGTCGGCACCTTCGACGTGAACGCCGACGTCGTCCAGAACGTGCTCGACGGCAAGCTCTGTTCGCCATCGACCAGCAGCCCTACGTCCAGGGCTACCTCGGTGTCACGGCCATCTACCTGAAGGTGCTCAACGGCAACGACATCGGCGGCGGCCAGCCGGTCTACTCCGGTCCGGCGATCATCACCAAGGACAACGCGCAGGCGGTTCTGGCGTTCGCCAAGAACGGCACTCGCTGACCATCGCGGTCCGGTGATACGGGTGGCCGGCTCGGACCAGCTCCGGCCCCACCCGTGCACCATTGCCCTGTCGACATCAGCCCGAGGAGGAGCACCCATGAGCACGACCGCTGCACCTCCGCCCGTGGCGGGCCCGGCTCAGGTAGCCGGCGACGAACGACTGGCCGGCAACTACCGGCTCTGCCGCCGCTGCTGCGGCGCCCCGAGGTCGGGGCCGCCGTCGCGGCCCTCATCGTCTTCGTCTACTTCGCCGTCACGCACCGAGGCGTTCGCCAAGCCGGCCGGCGCCAGCACCTGGATCTTCACGTCGTCCTCGTTCGCCATCATGGCGGTGGCCGTCGCCCTGCTCATGATCGGCGGCGAGTTCGACCTGTCCGCCGGGGCGATGATCGGCACCACCGGCCTGATCACCGGCATCATGATGACCCACTACGGCGTCAACGTCTGGGTCGTCGATCCTCGCTGTCCCTGGTCCTCGCCCTGGTATCGGCTTCCTCAACGGGTTCCTGGTGATGAGGACCGGGCTGCCCAGCTTCATCGTCACCCTGGGCACGTTCTTCGTGCTGCAGGGCGTCAACCTCGCCGTCACCAAGATCATCATCAACCAGGTCTCGGTCGTCAACTTCCAGAGCGCCGCCGGGTTCACGACGCGGGCCAGCAGCTGTTCGGCTCCTTCGTCAAGGTCGACCTCGGCTGGCTGCCGTGGCTCGGCGAGCGGGACAACCCTCGACGCCGTCTACGCGGCGACCTTCTGGGCGATCGCGTGGTCATCGCGGTGGCCACCTGGGTCCTGCAGCGCACCCGTGCCGGCAACTGGATCTTCGCCGTCGGCGGGGCCCAGACCAGCGCCCGCCAGGTCGGCGTCCCGGTCTTCAAGACCAAGGTCGGCCTGTTCATGACCACCGCGGTCGCCGGCTGGCTGGTCGGCATGCTGTCGCTGTTCAAGACCACGACCGCGCAGTCGCACCACCGGTGTCGGCGCAGGAGTTCATCTACATCATCTGTGCCGTCGTCGGCGGCTGCCTGCTCACCGGCGGCTACGGCTCGGCGGTCGGCGCCGCCCTCGGCGCCCTCATCTACGGCATGGTCGGCCAGGGCATCGTCTACGCCGGCTGGGACACGACTGGCTCTACGCGTTCCTCGGCGTGATGCTGCTGGGCGCGGTCCTGGTCAACAACTGGGTCAAGGCACGAGCGGAGGCGTCAGAGCGACCACGAGTCGAGCGACTCGAGTCGGCGGAGGCCGACGGACGTCACGGCCGGCCCGCCCCGCCGGGACGGCGATCATCGAGGTCAAGGACATCGGCAAGTCCTACGGCGCGTGATCGCCCTGCGCGACGTCACCGACCATCGGTCAGGGCCGGCGAGGTCACCTGCGTGCTGGGCGACAACGGCGCCGGCAAGTCCACCTTCATCAAGATCCTCGCCGGGGCGCACGCGCACACCAGCGGCAAGCTTCATGGTCGACGGCGAGCGAGCACCACTTCTCCTCGCCGCGCGAGGCGCTGGCCCTCGGCATCGCCACGGTCTACCAGGACCTGGCGGTCGTGCCGCTGATGCCGGTCTGGCGCAACTTCTTCCTCGGCTCCGAGATCACCAAGGGCTGCGGGCCCGCTGCGGCGGCTCGACGTCGCCGGCGATGAAGAAGATCACCAAGAGCGAGCTGGCGGCCATGGGCATCGACCTGCGCGACGTCGACCAGCCGATCGGCACCCTGTCGGGCGGCGAGCGGCAGTGCGTGGCGATCGCCCGCGCCGTGTACTTCGGCGCCCGGGTGCTGATCCTCGACGAGCCGACGGCCGCCCTCGGCGTCCGCCAGTCCGGCGTGGTGCTGAAGTACATCGCCGAGGCCCGCGACCGCGGCCTCGGGCGTCATCTTCATCACCCACAACCCGCACCACGCCTACCCGGTCGGTGACCGCTTCATGCTGCTGCGCCGCGGTCGCAGCATCGGCAACTTCCCCAAGGCCGAGATGACGCTGGACGAGCTGGTCCAGATGATGGCCGGCGGCGCCGAGCTCGAGCAGCTCGGCCACGAGCTGAAGCGGGACGGTGGCTCCGCCGGCGAGCAGCAGGTCGCCCGCGAGCTGTCCAGGGAGACCGAGGCCCTGGGGATCACCGAGGCCACCGAATGACCACCGGGGCCGCAGGCCCGTTCGTGCTCGCCGTCTGCGCGGAGATGGTCTTCCGCGACCTGCCCGTCGCCGAGCGGGTGCGGCGCCTGACCGCGCTCGACGTTCAGGTCGAGATCTGGGACTGGACCACGCACGACCTCGACGAGCTCGAGGCCCTGCGCGACGAGGGCGCCGTCTACTCCTCCATGACCGGCTACGTCACGGGGCGGCCTGGTCGAGCCGGACGCCGTCTGCGACCTGCTCACCACCGCGGAGCAGTCCATCCCGGTGGCCAAGCGGCTCGGCATCCCGCGGCTCAACCTGCACGGCACCGGTCTCGACGGCGACGGGCCTGCCGGTGACGCCGGTCGAGGTCGTCACCGGGGCGATGTGGCTGACGGCGCGGCGACACCCTGGCGCGGATCGCCGACCTCGGCGCCCGGCACGACGTCACGTTCGTCCTGGAGAACCTCAACCTCGAGGTCGACCATCCCGGCGTCCCGTTCGCCCGGGCCGCCGACTGCCTCGCCCTGGTCGCGGCCGTCGACAACCCGCACCTGCGGCTGATGCTCGACCTCTACCACGCCCAGATCGGCGAGGGGAACCTCATCGAGCTGTGCCGCCGGGCCCTGCCGCTGGATCGGCGAGATCCAGGTCGCCGACGTCCCCGGTCGGTGCGAGCCGGGCACCGGCGAGATCAACTACCCGGCGGTGGCGCCGCGCTGGCGGCCATGGGCTACCGCGGCACCGTCGGGCTCGAGGCCTGGGCCAGCGGTGACCCGACGGCGGCGGTCGAGCGGTTCCGTGCCGCCTTCACCGTCGTCTGACCTGTCGACTGTCTGACCTGTCGACGAGACCGGACGAGAGGACTGCGATGCCGACCATCCCGACCGGGTACCTGCGACCCGAGGACTGCCGTCTCGAGGACCTGCCTCGCCGTGCTCGCCCACGAGCAGGAGGTGCCGGTGTACGACTGTGCCGACCTGCGCGAGCGTCTCGCCGGGCAGGGCTCGGCCGGGCAGGGCTCGGCCGGACAGGCCTCTGCCGAGCAGGCGGTGCGTGCCGAGCTGGCCGCGCACCTGGCGGACGGCCCCGGGATCGTGGTGTTCGCAGGTGCTTTCGACGTCGACGTCGTCGACCGGGTGAGCGCTGCCTTCGAGCGGATCATCGCCGAGGAGAAGGCGAGCGGTCGCCCGGCCGGGGACCACTTCGCGGTGCCGGGCGCCAACGACCGCCTGTGGAACGCGTTGGAGAAGCTGGCGGTCCTGGACCCGGAGGCGTTCGTCGACTACTACGCCAACGACGTCCTGGCGCTCGCCGCGACGGCGTGGCTCGGCCCCGGCTACCAGGTGACCAGCCAGGTCAACGTCGTCAACCCCGGTGGCAAGGGCCAGACCGTCCACCGTGACTACCACCTCGGGTTCCTCGGGCCGCAGGCCTCGGCCGCCTACCCCGCGCACGTCCACCTGCTCTCGACGGTGCTGACGCTGCAGGGAGCGGTGGCCCACTGCGACATGCCCGTCGAGTCCGGGCCGACGCTCTACCTGCCCCACTCGCAGAAGTACCCGCACGGCTACCTGGCCTACTGGCTGCCCGAGTTCCAGGAGTACTTCGTCGGCCACCACGTGCAGCTTGCCGCTGGCCAAGGGCGACGCGGTGTTCTTCAACCCCGCCCTGTTCCACGCCGCGGGGTCGAACCACACCGCCGACGTCCGCCGCATGGCCAACCTGCTGCAGGTCTCCTCGCCCTTCGGGCGGGCGATGGAGTCCGTCGACCGGGCCCGGATCGTCGAGGCGATCTACCCGGTGCTGGCGGCGCGCCAGGCATCCGGCGCCTGCGAGGCCTGGACGTCGACCGTCGTGTCGGCCGCCGCCGAGGGGTACCCGTTCCCGACCAACCTCGACCGGGACCCGCCCGTCGACGGGATGGCCCCGCTCAGCCAGGCCGATCTGGTGCGGTCCGCGCTCGCCGCAGGGGCCTCGCCGGCCGAGCTGGGGCAGCAGCTGGCAGCGCACGCCTCGGCCCGGCTGACAGCATGAGTGACGGCACAGGTGACGGCACAGGTGACGGCACGGGTGACGGCACTGGTGATGGCACTGGTGACGGCGACGCGAGGGATGGTGCACCGGTGAGAGCGGGCAGGCTGCTGGACGGCAAGGTGGCCCTCGTCGTCGGCGGGACCGTCGGTCTGGGGGCGGGGATCGCCCGGGCGGCCGCCCGGGAGGGGGCGGCGGTCGTGGTGACCGGACGACGGCCCGAGCCGGGGCACGCCCTGGTCGCCGAGCTGACGGCCGGCGGGGCGACGGCCGCGTTCGTCCCGGGTGACGTGGGCGACCCGGCTGCCGCCAAGGACATGGTCGCCCGCACGATCGCGATCAACGGGCGGGTCGACTGCCTGGTGAACTCCGCCGGGCTGACCACCCGGGGCACGCTGCTGGACACCACGCCCGAGCTGTTCGACGACCACGTGGCGGTCAACCTGCGTGGCCCGTTCTTCACCATGCAGGCCGCCGTCACCGACATGGTGTCCCGCAAGGCGCCTGGCACGATCGTCAACATCATCACCACCTCCGAGCTGGGTGGGCAGCCCTACCTGGCGCCGTACGCGGCGTCCAAGGCCGGTCTGGCGACCCTGACCCGCAACGCGGCCCACGCGCACCGCTGGGACCGGATCCGGATCAACGGGCTCGACATCGGGTGGACCCAGACCGAGGGCGAGGACGCGATCCAGCGCAGGTTCCACGGCGCCGGCGACGACTGGGTCGAGAAGGCAGCAGCGAGCCTGCCCATGGGCAAGCTCGGTCAGGTCGACGAGATCGCAGACTTCGTCGTCTTCCTCCTCTCCGACCGGAGCGGAGTCGTCACCGGATCAGTCATCGACTGGGACCAGAACATCCAGGGGTGTCACGACTGATGCGTATCGGTCTCATCGGACTCGGCCGGATCGGCTCCTTCCACGCGGACACGCTCGCCGCACTGTCGCAGGTCGACGAGCTGGTCGTCACCGACCCCGTCGGCGCAGCGGTGGCGGCGGTGACCGCCCGCCTGTCCAAGGCGCGCGCCGTCGACTCGCCCGAGGCGCTGTTCACCTCGGGCGTGGACGCCGTCGTCATCGCGGCGGCGACGAACGCCCATGCAGATCTGCTGCTGGCCGCTGTCGAGCACGGCATTCCCACGTTCTGCGAGAAGCCGATCGCCGGCACCGCCGACGAGGCCGTCGCGGTCCGGGACCGGCTCAAGGGCTCCGCGGTCCCGGTGCAGATCGGCTATCCCCGCCGGTTCGACCCCGCCTTCGTCGCCGCCCGCCAGGCCGTCCTGGACGGCACCCTGGGCCGGGTGCACACCGTGCGGTCGACGACCATGGACCCCGCGCCGCCGCCGGCGGCCTACCTCGCCATCTCGGGCGGGATCTTCCGTGACTGCGCCGTCCACGACTTCGACGCCGTCCGCTGGGTGAGCGGCCGTGAGGTCGTCGAGGTCTACGCCGTCGGTGCCGTCGACCCGAGCGCTCCCCACGAGCTGTACGCCGCCAACGGCGACTGGTCCACCGTCTCGACCCTGCTCACCATGGACGACGGCACCATCGGCGTCGTCTCGAACACCCGCACCAACGCCAGCGGGTACGACGTCCGGCTCGAGGTGCACGGCACAGACGACGCCGTGGCCGCCGGCCTCGACGAGGGCCTGCCGCTGCGCCCCACCCAGCCCGGGGTGACGTGGCCCGCCGGCCCGCCGCACACGTTCTTCATGGACCGCCTCAGCGAGGCGTTCCGGCGCGAGCTGGCCACGTTCTGCGACGTCGCCGCCGGCACGGTGGCCTCGCCCTGCACCGTCGAGGACGCCATGGGGACCGCCTGGGTCGCCGAGGCCGCGACCCTGTCGGCGAAGGAAGGCCGTCCCGTGCGCATCGACGAGGTCGCGCGCTGAGCGGCGGGTCGGCCGCCGGTCGTTGAACCTGGGACCGGTCGGGCCCGTTCTCGAACCCGGGGACCGGCGAGGCCGGAGCTCGAGGGGAGTGACCTGGTGTTCGCGCTCGGCATCGACGTCGGGACCTCCGCCCTGCGTGCCGCGGTCAGCCGCGACGGCCAGGTGTCGCCGGTCCGGCTGAGCGAGGCCGGCTTCGAGCTGCCGTCGGCGGTGCTGGTCGCGACCGACGGCATGGTCATGGTGGGCGAGGCGGCGGTCCGGCGGCGCCTGATCTACCCCGAGCTCTACGTCGAGGACCTGGCGCGCTTCGTCCGCGACCGGACCCCGCTCGTCGTCGACGGGACGGTGTACGACGCGACCGAGCTGTTCGGTGAGCTGCTGCGTTACGTCGTGACCCAGGTGCTGGTCGGCCTCGACGACCCGGCCGGTGAGTCCCTGACGGGCATCTGTGTCTGCCATCCGGCGCACTGGAGCGGTGACCAGGTGAACCGGTTCGCGACGGCGGTCGCGGCCGCCGGGCTGCCGGCCCCGGTGATGCTGCGCACCGGCCCGACCGCCGCCGCCGAGCAGGCGCGGCACGACCACCACCTGCCGGTGGGATCGGTGCTGGCGGTGCACGATCTGGGCGCCGGCTCCGTCGACGTCGCGGTACTGCAGCGGACGGCGGACGGGTTCCTCGCCCGCGGCGTGGCCAAGGGCAGCGGGGTCGTGGGCGGCAACGCCATGGACGCCGCGCTGGCGGCACGACTGTCGCGCCGCGGTGTCGCCGTCCCCACTGTCGCCGTCCCCACTGCCGCCGTCCCCACTGCTGCCGACCCCGCTGCCGCCGCCGGGGCGGCGCACGCTCGCTCCGAGCTGGAACGGGCCTGCGGCCGGGCCCGCGAGGCGCTGGACGGCGCGCCCAGGGTGTTCGTGCCCGGTCACGACGTCGAGCTGACTCGGGACGATGTCGAGGTGGTGGTCTCGCCCGTCGTCGAGGCCTCGGCGGGGGCGCTGCTACGGGTCCTCAGCGCCGCCGGGGTGGCACGCGACAAGGTCGCCCTGGTCAGTGTGGGCGGCTGCGCGGCGATGCCTGCGGTGGCGCGCGCGTTGCGCAGCCGCACCGGGCTGGTCGCCCTGTCGAGCCCGCACGGCACCCAGACCGTGGCCATGGGCGCAGCCCGGCTGGCGGCCGCCACAGGCAGTGACTCGAGCGAGGCGCCCTTCGCCACGGAGGTAACCACGGAACCTGTCGTGGCGTTCCCCGGTGCGCGCGCTCGAATCAGGCGGGCCCCGCGCAAGGCGGTGGTGGCGCTCGCGGTGGCAGTGGCGGTCGCCGGGGTGGTCATGACCGTGGCGACGACCCTGCGCGGTCGGCCGGCCGCGGCCGGACAGGTCGACGTGCAAGCCCCTGGCGCAGGGGGACTCTCGGTGCCTGCTGCGACCGAGGGGGCGCCCACGGATGCCGCCTCGGTGCCGGGGCTCGTCGGGTCGACGCCGAGCCCCGCCCTCGAGCTGTCGACGCCGTCCGGCTCCCCGGCGTCCGCGACCGCGTCGGGCGGGACGGCGATCGGCCGGTGCCCCACCGGGAAGGACGCCCTGCGCTGGGCCTGCCTGCAACGGGCCCGGGCAGTAGGACGGACGTTGGAGATCAGCTACACCCTCAACTTCTCGCCGGTCGACCGGGACGAGGCCGGCTTCTTCCATGTGCACTTCTTCACGGCCAACCCGGACATGGTCCAGGGCACGTTCGTGACGTCGCCGCGAGACACCAGCATGCAGCAGGTCGCCGCCCCCAACTGGGGCACCTGGTACAACGTCTACGCCACCGGGCTGACGGTGCTGGACACCACCGCCGAGCCCGGTGGGTTGAAGAGACCCCTTGACCCGAGCGGGTTCTCGCTGCTGTGCGTGCGGGTCGCCGAGGGCGGCCACATCCTGGCCAAGGACCTGCACGGCGGGCTGTTCACCGGCAACTGCGTCGCCATCTCCCGCTGAGAACGCCGCATCGCGACGGGCGGCGCCCGTCGACGTGAGGACGGCGCCGGTGACCTCGGTCCCTGGTCGGCGGTGTCGGCCGGCTCGCAGCATGGAGGCGTGGCCGTCGCAGAGCCCAGCCCGCCGACGTCCAGCCCACCGACGTCGGAGCGGGTGGCGCAGGAGCCCGTGGCCCGGTTGCTGGCCGAGCTGCGGTCCGGCCGCCGGGGGCTGACCCAGCGCGAGGCGGCGCGCCGGCTGTCGGTCTCGGGCCGCAACGTGCTGGCCGTCCAGAGGCGCCGCAGCCCGTGGCGTGACCTCGGGCTCCAGCTCACCCATCCCCTGGCGTTGCTGCTGTGGGCGGCGGCCGGGCTGTCGTGGGTCACCGGCTCGGTCCCGTTGGCCGGTGCCATCGTGATCGTCATCGTGCTGAACGCCGCCCTCGCATTCGTCCAGGAGCGGCAGGGCGAACGAGCCGTCGAGGCTCTGCAGGCCTACCTGCCGCCGACCGCCACCGTGGTGCGCGACGGTCGTCCCCGGCAGCTGCCGGCGTCCGAGCTGGTTCCGGGCGACGTCGTCGTGGTCTCGGAAGGCGACCGGATCAGTGCCGACGGCCGCGTCCTCGAGGGTGCCGTCGAGGTCGACACCTCCACCCTGACGGGGGAGGCCCTGCCGGCGCTGCGCACCCCCGACCCGGCGGCCCCGGGGGTGCCCCTGCTGCAGGCGAGCGACATGGTCTTCAGCGGCACGATGTGCACCGCGGGCCAGGCGCACGTCCTGGTGGTCCGCACCGGCATGCAGACCGAGCTGGGTCGCATCGCGGCCCTGTCGCAGCGGGTCGAGCGGGAGCCCAGCCCGCTCGAGCGGCAGGTGCGCCGGGTGGCCTGGCTGATCGCCCTCGTGGCCGTGGTCGCCGGGGCGGCCTTCATCCCGATCGGCGCCCTCTTCGCCGGGCTCTCGCTCGGTGACGCCGCCAGCTTCGCGATCGGGCTGCTGGTCGCCAACGTGCCCGAGGGACTGCTGCCCACCATCACGCTGGCCCTGGCCGTCGGGGTGCGCGAGCTCGCCCGGTCCGGCGCCCTGGTCAAGCGGCTCAGCGCCGTCGAGACGCTCGGGTCGACCAGCGTGATCTGCACCGACAAGACCGGCACCCTCACCCAGAACCGGATGAGCGCCGTCCTGGTCTGGACGCCGGCGGGCGACGAGATCGACCTCGGTCCCGACGACGGGCAGTCGCCGCTCGGGGCCGATGCGGCCGTGGCCCGGCTGGCCGAGGTGATGGCCCGGTGCAACACGGCGGACCCGCAGAACGCGGTCGCCGACCCCACCGACGTCGGGCTGCTGCGGGCGGCGCAACGGCTGGGCACCTCGGTGACCGTGACCTCCCGGGTCGAGCACCAGGTGGGCATGTTCCACTTCGACCCGCAACGACGCCTGATGACCACCGTCGACCGAGCAGCCGGGGGAGCGCTCGTCGTCCACACCAAGGGCGCGCCCGAGGAGGTGCTGCGTCGGTGCGGCCGGGTGCTGGACGGCGAGGGGGAGCACGTCCTGGCCGAGGCCGACACGGACGCCGTCCTGGCCCGGCTCGACGGTTACGCCGCGCAGGGCCTTCGGCTGATCGCCGCTGCCGACCGGAGCATGCCGGTCGATCGGAGCGTCCCGGCCGACCGGTTCGCCGCTGCCGACACCAGGCTCGACCCGCGGTCGCGGGACGCCTCGAGCGCGATCTCACCTTCCTCGGGGTCGTGGCGCTGCTCGACCCGCCCCGGCCGGAGGTGGCCGAGGCCATCGCGAGGTGTCACACCGCGGGGATCCGGGTCGTCGTCATCACCGGGGACCATCCGCTGACCGCCGGTGAGATCGCCCGCCGGGTGGGCATCGGGGGCGAGCACCCGCACGTGGTCAACGCCGAGGACCTCGACAGCCTGACCGAGGCCCAGCTGGACGACCTGCTGGGTACCGGCGAGGAGCTGGTCTTCGCCCGCAGCTCGCCCGAGACCAAGATGCGGATCACCGACGCCCTGCAGGACGGCGGTCAGATCGTGGCGATGACGGGTGACGGGGTCAACGACGCCCCGGCGCTGCGTCGCGCCGACATCGGGGTCGCCATGGGGCTCTCCGGCACGGACGTGGCCCGGGAGGCCGCCACGATGGTGCTCACCGACGACGACTTCGCCACCATCGTGGCCGCCGTCCACGCCGGGCGTCGGGTCTACGACAACGTTCGCAAGTTCATCCTCTACATCTTCGCCCACGCCACCCCCGAGGTCGTCCCGTTCCTGGTGTTCGCCATGTCCGGGGGGCGGATCCCGTTGCCGCTGACGGTGTTGCAGATCCTGGCGATCGACATCGGGACCGAGACCCTGCCGGCCCTGGCCCTGGGCCGTGAGCCCGCCGAGCCCTCGGTGATGAGCCGCCCGCCCCGACCGGCCGGTGAGCCGCTGATCCGGGGCGACCTGCTGGTACGCGCCTGGCTGCTGCTCGGCGGCGTCTCGGCGGTCCTCGTCCTCGCCTCCTACCTCGCGGTGCTGCGGGCCGGGGGCTGGACCCCGGGTGCCCCGGTCGGCCCCGGGACGGCGTTGCGCGACACCTACCTGCAGGCCACCACGACGAGCTTCCTGGCCATCGTGGCCTGCCAGGTGGGCACCGCGTTCGCCGCCCGCACCGAACGAGCCTCGTTGCGCAGCATCGGGGTGACGAGCAACCGGTTGCTGCTGGCCGGTATCGTCTTCGAGCTCGTCTTCGCCGCAGCAGTCGTCCTGCTGCCGTTGGTCCACACCGGGCTGGGCATGCTCGCCCCGCCGGGCTGGATGCTGGCGCTGCTCGTGGTCTTCCCGCTGCTGGTGTGGGCGCCCGACGAGCTGGTACGTCTGCGGCGCCGACGCCGGGGCGCGCAGGACCAGGCGCCCCGGTGAGGGAAGCCTTCCGGCCGACCGACGAACGCCGGCCCTCAGCGGCGGTCGGGGGAGGGGCGGCTGTGGGGCGACAGTGATGGGTCCAGCCGTAGGATCCGGCTCGGGGTCACCACCTGGTCGACGGTGATGCCGCTCGCTTCGACCGGGACCGGTTCGACCGCCGCGTCGAACAGCTCGGTGTCGAACACGGCCGCCAGCACCGGGGTTCGCGGGTCGGCCGAGCGGAGTGCCTCACGGTAGCTGGGCGTGGCACTGCCGAGCCGGTGCCCCATGGTGTCCACCGCCAACGCCGGGATGACGATGAGGGCGGCGGCGGCCAGCAGCTGTTCGTCGGTCTCCGCCTGCCGAGCAGGTCGGTGAGGTGTGGCCCGAGCGGTGCGGCCGTGGCTCAGGGACCGCGACGGCCCGGTGTCGAGGAACCAGCGGGTGCCGTCGGACCCGAAGGCGGGCAACAGCACCGTGATCCCCGCCATCCGCAGGTGTCGGCGCAGCGGCTCGGTCCCCGGCTCGTCGGCCCGGGACACGTACAGGGCGATGCAGGGAACCCGCTGGGCCAGGGCCGCCTCCATGAGCACGTCCCGCAGGCCGACGGCGGCGACCCGGCAGGCCCGTGGCCGGCGAGCCCTTCGCTCCCGTTCGATGATGCCGCGCAGGGTGCGTACGGCACCGGTCGGCGAGGGATCGCAGACTGTTCGCGGGGACCGTCCCGACGGTCCGTCCCTGACGTTGCCGGGGGTTCTGGTGTTGATGTTCATCGACACACCACCGTCCGATGCAGGTGGCCAGTCTACGCCTTGCCGGGCCGGCTGGAACGGGTCAGGCGGGGGCGGGGCCGGTGCTGCCTCGGATGATCAGCGTGGGGACCAGCAGGGTCTCGCGGCGGGTGACGCGCCCCCCGTCCAGGCGTTCGAGCGCCGTCTCGACGGCGAGCCGGGCCTGCTCGCCGGGCGCCTGGCTGACCGTGGTGAGGTCGATCCGGGAGTGACGGGCCAGGATGCTGTCGTCGAACCCGGTGACCGACATGTCGCGCGGGACGGCGGACCCACCGCGTTCGAGCCGGTCCATCACGCCGACGGCGGTGCGATCGTTGAAGGCAAGGACGGCGGTGATGCCCGCGTTCGGGTCGAGGGTGTCCAGGGCCCGTGCGCCCAGGTCCTCGGTGAGGCCGCCGCGCAGGACCAGGGGCCGCAGCCCGTGGCGTCGCACGGCGGCGCCGTAGGCCCGTCGTCGCCCGGCGGCGATGACGCCGGTGCCGCCGTCGACGTGGGCGATGCCGCGGTGACCGAGGCCGACCAGGTGGTCGACGACCGCCTGGATGCCCTGGGCGTCGTCGGCCCGGACGACGTCGACGTCCGGCAGGTCGAGGGCCCGGCCCACGGCGACGGTGGTGGTCCCCTGGGTCAGCTGGGCGATCACCGTGGCGGGCAGCGTCACTCCGACCAGAAGCAGTGCCTCGCAACGAAAGTCGACGAGGCTCTCGATGGCCCGGCGTTCGTCGTGGGACTCGGTGATGGCACCGAGGACCAGCTCGTACCCGGACCGGTCGGCCGTCGCCTGGATCTCCTCCACCAGCTCGCCGTGGTAGACGTTGCTCGGGATGATCGTCACGCCCAGCAGGCGAGTCCGCTTGCGGGCCAGCAGTACGGCGGTGCGGTTGGTGCGGTACCCCAGCCGGTCCGCGATCGCGATCACCCGCGCGCTCGTCGCCGCGCTGGGGCCGGGGGCCCCGCTGAGGGCCATCGAGACGAGGGCCTTGGTGACTCCCGCTTCCTTGGCGATGTCCGCCATGGTCGGACGTCGCCCCGCCGTGGGGCGACCGTCACCTGCTGCGCTGCTCATGGCGCCCACGATAGAGGTCGCAATTGTTATGACAATGCCTTGACACGTCCCCGTAGCAGACGGCATTCTCTCGCCACGGCCTTAACCGGTTAAAAGACTTCCGACCCAGACCGGCTCGCGGCGACGCGGAGCCTCTACTCGCCATGTCCAGCCCCCCTGAGGAGCACTCCCATGCCCCACGACCACCTCGGCGTCGCCGTCATCGGCGCCGGCATGGCCGGCCGATCCCACGCGGCGGGTTACCGCAGCGCCACCACCACCTACGAGGCGGGACTGCCCGAGGTCCGGCTGGTCGCGATCGCCGACGTCAACGCCGACTTCGCCGAGTCGACGGCGCGCCGGTTCGGCTACTCCCGGGCCGAGTCGACCTGGCAGGCGGTGGCCGAGGCTGACGACATCGACGTCGTCAGTGTCGTCGTGGCCAACCATCTGCACCGCGAGGTCGTGGAGGGACTGCTGGCGGCAGGCAAGCACGTCCTGTGCGAGAAGCCGTTCGCACCGACGATCGCCGATGCCGAGGCCATGGTCGCGGCGGCTGCGGCGGCGCCGCACCTGCAGACGGGGGTCGGGTTCACGTTCCGGCGCTCGCCGGCCATCGCCGCCGTCAAGGAGCGGGTCGACTCCGGCGACATGGGTCGCCCGCTGCACTTCAACGGCCACTACTGGTGCGACTACGGCGTCGACCCGAACGGTCCCATGAGCTGGCGGTACAAGGGTGGCCCGGGTTCCGGTGCCCTGGCCGACATCGGCAGCCACCTCGTCGACCTCGCCGAGTTCCTCTGCGGTCCGATCGAGTCCGTGCGCGGCGCCTCCCTTCCCACGTTCGTCACCGAGCGGGCCCTGCCCCTGGGGGCTGCGGTCGGCCACGCCGCTGCGGCGCTTAGCGATGTGCGGGAGCCGGTCGAGAACGAGGACCTCGCCACGTTCACGGCCACCTTCAGCTCCGGTGCCACCGCCACGATGTCGGCCTCCCGGGTGGCCATCGGCCTGGCCAACTCGCTCGGCTTCGAGCTGTTCGCCGAGCGGGCCGCCGCCACACCAACCCGCCCGGCAACCCGGCCCGGGTGCACCAGCACCTCGACATCGGCCAGGGCGAGGTCGACTGGGACGCCTTCTTCACCACCCTGGGCGACCTGCACTTCGGCGACAGCGAGGACCACATCATGACCGTCTGCGTCTTCGCCTGGGAAGAACGCGCCAAGGAGTCCAGCATCTACATGCGTGAGCAGATCGGCCGCCGCACCGCCACCTGGTGACCGCCGGCGTCCGTCGCGCCGGCGACGAGAAGGCTCACCGGCGCGAGGTGGTGCCCCTCACGAGGAGGGACGGCGTGCGCAGCTCGGTCCGGCGGCGGCGATCTCGAAGCGAACCTCGATGCTCCTCATTTCCATGGGCTCAGGTGCGGGCTGCGATGCGTAGTACCTGTTCGCCGAGGACGTCCTCGGAGCCACCACCGGGCACGTGCCCCGCCATGCGAAGCAGTACCGTGACTTCGCGGCGGAGTACGCCTGCCTCCAGCTCGAGCGCGTGGCCGCCTTCACCGAGTTCGCCGACCAGCCCCCGACACTCGCCCCCCCGGAGTCGACCATGCAGCAGTACGTGCTGACGCTCACCTGCCCCGACCAGCCCGGGATCGTCCGGGCGCTGGCCGACGGCATCGTCGACGTGGAAGGGAACATCCTCGAGAATGCCCAGTTCTCCGACCCGGTGACCGGCACCTTCTGCGTGAGAACGCAGTTCGAGACACCCCACCCGGAGGTCGACCTGGTTCGGGCGGCACTGGCCGCGAAGGTCGCCGGGTTCGAGCCCGCCATGACTCTGCGGCCGGTCGAGCGTCGACGCCGGGTCCTGGTCATGGTGTCCCGGTTCGACCACTGCCTCGTCGACCTGTTGTACCGGTGGGACAACGGTGAGCTGCCCGTCGACATCCCGCTGGTGGTCTCCAACCACAAGGACACCCGACCCCTGGTCGAGCGGCACGGCATCCCTTTCGTCTACCTGCCCATCACCCGAGACACCAAGGCCCAGGCCGAACAGCGGCTCTTCGATCTGGTCGCCGAGCACGAGGTCGACCTGGTGGTGCTGGCCCGCTACATGCAGGTGCTCTCGGACGACGCCACCCGGCGGCTGTCCGGCAAGGTGATCAACATCCATCACTCGTTCCTGCCGGGGTTCAAGGGTGCCAAGCCCTACCACCAGGCCTACGAACGAGGCGTGAAGCTGATCGGGGCCACAGCCCACTTCGTGACCGCCGACCTGGACGAGGGCCCGATCATCGAGCAGGACGTCGTGCGGGTCAGCCACCACCAGGACGCCGAGGCGTTCGTGGCCATCGGCCGTGACGTCGAACGGGTCGTGCTGGCTCGCGCCGTCCGGCTGTTCGCCGAGGACCGGGTCGTGCTCACCGGCGCCCGCACCGTCGTCTTCAACTGACGCCATGGTGACCGCCGCCGCGCTGCCCCCGGCCGACTCGGGACGGCGGGCGCCGTATGTCATCGTCGGTGGGGGGCCGGCGGCGGCGTCCGCCACCCGGGTCCTGGCCCGTTCCGGAGCCGACGTCGTCGTCCTGACGGCCGAGCCGACGGCGCCCTACGACCGCACGGCACTGTCCAAGCCGCACGTGCTGGCAGACGGAGCGGAGGCGCCGCCGCTCTGGCACGCCGACGAGGAATGGCTCGACAGGGTCCTGCTGCGCCGGTCCACCGTCGTGACCGCGATCGATGTGCCGAACCGATCGGTGGCCACCGGTGACGGTGAGACCCTGGCGTTCGAGGCGCTGCTGCTGTGCACCGGGGCAGCGCCGCGCCGACTCGCCCTGCCCGGCGAGCCCGGAGCCGGCGTCCACTACCTCCGTGACGCCCGGGATGCGGCAGCCCTGTGTCGCGACCTCGACGCCGCAGAGCGCGTTACGGTGATCGGCGGTGGCGTCATCGGGATGGAGGTCGCGGCGGCGGCGGCCCTGCACGGCCGGCAGGTCGAGGTCGTCGAAGCCGCTCCCCGCGTTCTCGGTCGCGGCGTCCCCACGCCGGTCGCCGACTGGCTCGTGACGCTGCACGAGTCCAAGGGGGTCGGTATCAGGGCGGGGACCGCCCCGTCCGAGATCGTGCGATCGGCAGGGCGGGTGACGGGCGTGCGGCTGCAGGACGGCTCCACAGTGGCGGCCGACGTTGTGGTCATCGGCATCGGGGTCCGACCCCGGGACGAGCTCGCCGCCGCCGCCGGGCTCGAGGTGGACGACGGGATCGTCGTCGACCCGGCGGGCCGGACGTCCGTGCCTGGGGTCTTCGCCGCGGGCGACGTCGTCAGGCAGCGGGGGACCGATGGGTCGCGCGGGGTCCGGCTGGAGTCCTACCAGCCGGCGGGCCGACAGGGCGAGGCCGCGGCCCTGACCATGCTCGGCGCCCCGAGCGAGCCGCCGGAGGTGCCCTGGTCCTGGTCGGACCAGTACGACGCCATGCTGCAGTCCGCGGGCCTGGCCCCGTCCGGTGCGTCCGAGCTCCAGTGCGGAACCTCGGACGCCGTCCTGGTCCTGTCCTTCCACCAGGAGCGCCTGGTCGCCGTCTGCGGCGTCGCATCGGGCACAACCATCGCGAAGCCGGTGAGGACGGCGCAGCTGGTGATCGCGGCCGGAGGACGTGTGGACCGAGCGGCACTTGAGCGGGCCCGCCACGATCTGGGTCAGCTCACCAAGCTGCTGAGAGCAGCCGTCCGCACTCCACCTGGGTGAGATGCGGCCGCCGGTTCAGTCAGTCTCGCCGAGGGGCCGCAGCCGGGGTCAGCCGGGGTCAGCCGAGGGACAGAGTGGAGCTGCCGGTCGGCAGGTCGCGTGACGACCCGTCCGGTGCCAGGTAGGTGACGGGTACGGGCGAGGTGATGGTCGCCCTCGCGCCGATCACCGAGACCGCGACCGGACCGTGCGGTGTCGGGACGCAGGCCTCGACCTCGGTGAGCGTGCCGAGCCTGGGGGCGAAGCGGACCCGGGCGAACCCCGGCGCGGCGGGCTGGATCCCCAGCACGTGCTGCACGAGGTCCCGGGTCGGGGTGGAGCTCCAGCCGTGGACGGGGGTTCCCCAGCCCCAGCACTCCCCGAAGGTGTCGTAGCCGTCGACCAGGAACTGCGACCATCGCCGCATCAGGTCGACCAGCTCACCGGCGTGGCCGGATTCGGCGACGGCGTCGTGGACGACGTAGCTGTAGAAGGGCTCGGCGAGAACGACTTCGCGTTCGGCGTCCCAGTCGATCCGCTGGACGCCGGCCTGCTGGTCGAGGATCTTCTGCATGTCGTACCCGCCGGTGTCGCTGCCGATCCAGGACCGCACGACCAGGGTCGACTCGTCGGTGATGCCGGCGATGATCCGTGACCAGCGTTCCTGGGGAGCCAGGCCCGAGACGATTGCGGTGGCACCAGCGGCCTGCGACGAGGCGGGCATCCGGATGCCGTCGACGAAGTGGTCGACGTAGCGGCCGCGCTCGTCGTCCCAGAAGTCCTCGAACCCGACCCGGGCCCGCTCCCAGTGCTCGCGCGCCCACCGGGCGGAGCCGCTGTTGCCGACCCAGTCGGACAGCTCGGCGAACTCGCGCAGCCCCCGCGCCCACAGGGCGGTGAGGATCGAGGACCGGCCGGTCGAGAACACGCTCGCCCAGTCGACGAGGTTCCACTCCGGGACGTCGCTGATCGTGCCGTGCTCGTCGAGGTAGTCGACGTACCAGCGCAGCAGTCGCTCGACCGTGGGCAGGAACGCAGCGACGTCTTCGCGATCGCCGGTGTAGCGATACAGGTTGTGCACGCCGTGGATCCAGTGCAGTCCCCAGTCGGGGATGGTCAGGCCGGCGCCGGACTCGATCTCGCCCACCACGGTCATCGGCAGGACGCCGTCGGCGCGCGGTGAGTCTCCCAGGACGACGTAGTTGCGGGCCAGTGCCCAGTCGTCGTTCGTGGTCAGGTGGACCATCTGGTGCACCACGCCGTCGCCGACCCAGGCCCGCTGCTCGCGGGTGGGACAGTCGGTGTAGGAGTCGAAGGCGTTCATCGTCACCGTGCGCACGCCGGCCCGGTAGAGCCGGTCGATCTCGGCGTCGTTCGACCGGAAGAAGGCCTCGCCGACCTCGGGATAGTGGTACTCCCGCACCCGGACACCGGTGACGGTGACCTCGGTGGCCTCGTCGCCGTAGGCGATCAGGTGCAGGTACCGCAGGCCGTTGAGCTCCAGGGCCCGGAAGCCGTCGTCGCTGCCGCGGGTGACGTAGCGGGCTCCTGTCGCCGGCGCCGAGACGCCTCCGTCGGGGTCGGTGGCCCAGGGCTTCTCGCGGTAGTACAGGTCCAGGACGACGCCGGACGGCGCCACGACATCCACCTCGACGAAGCCGGCCAGGATGCGCCCGAAGTCGATCTCGAGGTGAGCGGCAGTTCCGGCAGCCACCGACGCGGTCGTGGGGAGCGTGGTGGGCGTCGGGGTCGCCGGGGCCTGGCAGAGCAGCTGCCGGACCCGCAGGGCGGGGTGGTCGGCCGCCCATTCGGGGACCGGGCGGATCGAGCTGTCGGTGGCCGCGGCGGCCGGGACGGTCTCGCCGGTGAGGGCCGCGACCCCGCGGGGCAGCAGCGCGCCGAACGGGTCCGTGGGTGGCTGGGAGCGACCGAAGCCGCCGATGTGGCTGGTCCTCATGACGGTCGCCGCCGCCCACCCGGAGTCGTCGAACCCGGGCGACGACCAGTCGACCGCGAGCTCCCGTGCGTCCACGCTCTCGACCGGCACCCCGTCGATCATGCTGTGGTGGAACCCGCTCCAGGCCTTCGAGCGGCTGACCCGCCAGCTGTCGTCGCTGACGACGAGCTGGTCGCCGATCCTCGCCTCGAGCACGAGCAGGGCGTCGACGCCGAAGGACCCGTTGGACGCCGCCGGCTGCCAGAAGGCGTTGGCCGTGCCGTAGTAGGTGACCAGCACCGCGACGGTGTTCTCGCCGGGCAGCAGGACGTCGGCGATGTCGTACTCGTCGTAGCGCAGCCGCCGCGGCTGCGACCGGATCGGCCCACGACCGATCTCGACGTCGTTCACCAGCAGGACGTAGCGGGAGTCCGCCGTCAGTCGCAGCGGGGCGACCGCGGGCACCGTCGGCACAGTGACCGTCGTGCGGAACAGCGCCCGGGTGAACGGGTGCGGCGGGACGTTGCTGCCGAACCCGTGCGCAGGTGTCGGGCCACCGTCGGGCTCGGGGCCGATCCAGTGAGCGGCCCAGCGAACGGCGGGGAACGCGGCGCTGCGCTCTGTGGAGGTCCTCATCATGGCCACGACTCCAGGTGGGGGAGGCGATTGAAACGTGTCAAGCGCATCCTGACACACACACCTACACTTTGGTAGGTATGCTCTGGGTCGAGCCTTCAGGGACGAAGTCGGTCGAGGATCAGCGCGTTGAGCAGCTCGACGCCCTTCTCGACGTCGACCGCCCCCGGGTCGGCCAACCACTGGGCCTCCAACCCTTCGGTGGCTGCCAGCGACAAGGTCGCCAGCAGAACCGGGTCCTCCCGCTGCACGAGCTCGCCCCGTGCGAAGGCGGCCGAGAAGGCCTCGGCGAGCGACGTCCGGATACGGTCGTACCGTCCGGTGAGCCAGGCGTGAGCAGGGTGCTGGGGGTCCACCGCCTCGGCGCTGAGGGCATGGGCGAGGGCGACCAGCTCGCGCTGGGCGAGGATGGATCGGATCTGGGTCCGGAAGGTCAGCAGCAGCGCGGTGACCGACTCGTCACTGCGGGCCTGGCTGCCCAGCACCTGGAGCTCCTCGTCGCGGGCGTCGAGCAGCGCCAGCAACAGCTCCTGCTTGCCCGAGAAGTGGTGCAGCAGACCGGCTCGGGTCAGCTCGCAGGCTCGGGCGATCGAGTCGAGGGTGGCGGCGCGGTACCCCCGCTCGGCGAAGACCGAGTGGGCGGCGCCCAGGATCCGGGCCCGGGTCTCCTCACGCTCACGTTCGGACGTCCTGGTGCGCGCCATGCCTAGATCGCAGTGGGGAAGACGGAGCCGCCCGAGAAGGTGGCGGTGCCGTAGGACAGCACCGCCACCTTGAGACCAGATCCACCCAGCTGCCGGTACTCCATGCCCACTCCTTGGTCGGTCCGGGACGCCTTGGTCGAGTGCGGGGCGGCGCCAACTCACGGTACGGGACGCGTCCCACCGGCACCTCGCGGTGGCCGTGCTCATTGCCGATGGCACGTGCTAGCGTCGGGCCATGCCGAGTTCAGCCCCCGAGCCGGCCGGTGTCCGACGTGACCCCACGATGGCCGACCTCGCCCACGACCTGGGTGTCTCCCGACAGCTGGTGTCACTGGTGCTCCGCGACCAGCCGGGTGCCAGCGACGAGACCCGGGCCCGGGTCTGGGCGGCCGCCACGCGTCTGGGCTACCGCCCGCACGTGGGCGCGAGGACGCTTCGCCAGTCGGAGAGTCGGCAGCTGGGAGTGGTGTTCGTTCCCACGCACGCGACCGAGCCCGACATCGTGGAGGCCATCTACCCGGCTGCGGCGGCGCAGGGGTATCAGCTGGTGCTCAGTGCCGCGACCGCGACGCGCACGAGCGCTCAGGCCGTCGAGGAGCTGCTCGGGTACCGCTGTGCCGGACTCGTCGTGATCGGTGCCGACCTGCAGGGCAGGGCCGCGTCCGAACTGGCCTCGCGGGCCCGGGTGCCGGTGGTGTCGGTCGGTGCCGGACGCCGGAACGCCAGTGTCGACGTGGTCCGGTCGGCGGGCGACGTCGGCGTGGCGCTCTGCGTGAGACACCTTGCGGCGCTGGGGCACCGGCAGATCACCTACGTGCACTCGGCGTCGATGTCACCGGCCGCGTTGCGCCTGTCCGGCTACCTCGAGGCCATGGGCGAGCTGTCGCTGCAGCCTGTCGTCCTGGAGCTGCACGGTGACTACACCGAGGAGAGCGGCGCCGAAGCGGCACGCCGGCTGCTGGCCGACCGCCGGTTGCCCACAGCCGTGGTGACCGGCAACGACCAGGCGGCCATGGGGCTGATCCTCGCGCTGGCCCGTGCGGGCGTCACGGTGCCCGAGCAGGTCTCGGTGACCGGCTTCGACGACAGCCGGTTCGCGCGACTGTCGGCGGTCGACCTCACCACGGTGCGGCAGGACCCGGTGCGGATGGGTGCTGCCGCCGTGGATGCCGTGCTGCGCCGGGTGCTGGACCCGAAGGCCCGCCCCCGCGAGGTCGTCATCCCGACGACGCTCGTCGAGCGAGGCAGTACCGCCGTCCCCCGCAGTCGGTCTTGACAGACTGGCACGTGCCAGTCACGATGATTTCTCATTCGCTGGCACGTGCTATTAGGCCAGCTCTCGCTCGAACCGGACGAAAGCGAGTGGGTCGATGTCGATCACCACCTCAGCTCCCGAGCAGCCCTCGCCCGTGGCCGACGTGAATGTCTACTACGACCCGCTGTCCTACGCCGCCTACGACCACCCCTACGACGTGTATGCCGTGCTGCGTGACACGGCGCCGGTGTACTACAACGCCCGGCGCAACCTCTGGGTGCTGTCGCGGTACGAGGACGTCAAGGCCTGCCTGGCCGACCACGAGCGGTACGTCAACGCCCTCGGCAACGACATGGACGGCACGCACGACTCCTACGGTCCCGGCAACCTCATCGCCGTCGACGAGCCGCATCACGCGGTGATCCGTGAGGTGGTGCGTCCGGCGTTCGCGGGCCGGCAGATCCGGGCGCTGGAGGAGCTGGCCCGGGCGACGGCGCGTCGTCTGCTGGAACCGCTCCGGGCCACCGGCAGCGGGGAGCTCGCGGTCGACTTCGCGCTGCCGCTGGTGTTCACGACCAGTCTGGAGTTCGTGGGTCTGCCGGCCTCGGGGGTCGACTTCTGGCAGAGCCACCTCCTGCGGTCGATGGTGCGAACCGTCGGGCAGTTCGGCCTGCCGCAGGACGCCGTCACCTCCAACCACGAGGCCGAGCAGCACATTCGCGAGGTCATGGCCGAACGGCGGGCGGCCCTGGCAGCAGGTGAGCAGGCGGGCCCGGATGTGGTCAGCCAGATCCTGCTCGGGGGTGTCGCGGGCGTGCTGGACGAGGCCGAGGCGGCCGGGCTGGCGCACCTGGTGTTCTCAGCCGCCACGGACGCGCCCGCGGCGCTGCTGACGAACTGCATCGCCGCCCTGGACAAGTTCCCGCAGCTGCAGCGGTTCCTGCGTGCCAACCCCTCCAAGATCAAGGGTTTCGTCGAGGAGACCCTTCGCTACGAGGCCCCGGCAACCAACCTGTGCCGCCAGACCACGGTCGACGTGACCGTCGCCGGGGTGAGGATCCCTGCTGACTCGCGCGTCATGGTGCTGCTGGGTTCGGCCAACCGGGACGAGCGGGTCTTCGCGGACCCCGACACCTTCGACGTGAACCGGACCTTCACGCCCCAGCACAAGATCCTCAGCTTCGGGGAGGGGGTCCACTCCTGCATGGGTGCCCCGCTGGCCCGACTGATCGCCCAGGTCGCCGTCGAGGAGCTGCTGGCGATCCTGGACGACGACGAGCTTCGCATCGTCGGGTTCCCGCAGCGGTGGGTCAAGCAGATGGTGCGCGGGTTCTCCCGGCTCCCCGTCGCGCTGGTGCCGGCCGACGAGCAGCCCGCCAGGCTCAAGGCACACGCCTCGACAGTGCACCTGGAGACCGTGCAGCATCTGAGCACCCGGGTCACCCTGGCCACCCGCGAGCTCGAGACCCCGGTGACGGTCGTCGGCAGGACGCTTGTCAGCGACGGTGTCGTCGCGCTGACCCTGGGACCGGTCGACGGAAGCCCACTGCCGCGCTGGGAGCCCGGTGCCCACGTCGACCTGCTCATCGACGGCGTCCCGACCAAGCAGTACTCCCTGTCCGGCGACCCCGCCGACACCCAGTCGTGGCGGCTGGGCATCCTGCGCGACGCCGAGGGGAGCGGCGCCTCCAGGTACGTCCACGACGAGCTGTCGATCGGCGAGGCCGTCCGGGTGCGTGGCCCGCGCAACAACTTCCCGCTGGTGCCCGCCCCCAGGTACCTGTTCCTCGCCGGGGGGATCGGCATCACCCCGATCCTGCCCATGATCCGGGCGGCCGAGAGCGCCGGGGCGCAGTGGCGGCTCGTCTACGGAGGTCGCCGGCGGGCCTCGATGGCCTTCCTCGACGAGCTGGCCGAGTACGGCCAGGCGGTCTCGGTCATGCCGCAGGACGAGGTCGGCCAGCTCGACCTGGACACCCTGCTCGGCACCCCTCTGGCGGACACGGCCGTCTACTGCTGCGGCCCCGAGCCGCTGCTGCTCGCGGTGGAGGACCACTGCCGGGCCTGGCCCAAGAAGTCCCTGCACGTCGAGCGTTTCGTCGCCAAGCCGCTGACCGAGCCCGTCCTGAAGGTGCCCTTCGAGGTGTACCTGGCGGCCAGCGACCTCACCGTCACGGTCACTCCTGACCGGTCGGTCCTGGCGGCCGTCGAGCAGGCAGGGGTCGGCGTCCGCTCCTCGTGCGCCGAAGGCACCTGCGGCACGTGCGAGACCCCCGTGCTGGCCGGCGTCCCCGACCACCGGGACTCGGTGCTGAACGAGGACGAACGCGCCGCCGGCAACTGCATGATGATCTGCGTCTCGCGCTCCTGCACCCCGCGGCTCGTGCTCGACCTGTAGGTCACGCAGGTGTCGTGGGGGAGGCCAGGTCGCTCGTGAGACGCGCGTCGGCCTCCTTGAGGAGGGCGGCGGCGACCTGCAGTCCTTCGATGCGGCCGAGGGCGGTGTCCTCGTGCTCGATGTTGACGAGCATGTCGGGGTCGACCTCGTGCAGGGCCCGCAGGAACTCGGTCCAGAACGCGACGTCGTGGCCCTTGCCGAGCGCCACGAAGTCCCAGGCGGCCTCCTTCGGCCACTCGTTGGCCCATTCGTCGCCGCCGAGGTTGACCCGGTTCTCGTCGGGGGAGAGGCGACGGAACCGGTTGTCCAGTACGCCGTACAGCTGGGCGTGCTCGGGGTTGACGCGCACGTCCTTGGCGGCGGCCTGGTAGACGAGGCGGCCGAGTCGGCGGACGACGGCGACGGGGTCCATCTGCTGCCAGAACAGGTGCGAGGCGTCGAGCTCGACGCCGATGTTCTCGGCGCCGGTGCGCTCGACGAGGGTGAGGACGTCCGCGGTGTTGAACACCAGGTTCTGCGGGTGCAGCTCGAGCGCGACCTTGACGTCGTGGTCGCCGGCGAGGGCGTCGATCTGCGACCAGAACGGTGCGGCGACCGACCACTGGTGGTCCAGGACGTCCAGAGCTGCGGAGTTCCAGGCGTTGACGACCCAGTTCGGACGGGTCGCCCCGGGCTCACCGCCGGGCAGCCCCGACATGGTGACGACCCGGTGCTGGCCGAGCCGGGCGGCCAGGCGGATCGAGCGGCGCACGTCCTCGGCGTGCTTGTCGCCGATCGCCGGGTCGGGATGCAGCGGGTTGCCGTTGCAGTTGAGCCCGGCGATCGAGACCCCGGTCCCCTCGAAGATCGCGAGGTAGTCGTCGCGGGCCGCGTCGCTGACCAGGATGTCGTCGAAGGTCGGGATGTGGACCGGCGGCAGGAACCCCCCGGAGTTGATCTCGATCCCGGTAAGCCCGAGATCCGCGATGACTGTCAGGGCCTCAGCCAGGGGACGGTCGTGGAGGATCGCGTTGTAGACACCGAGTCGCATGGTGAGCCTTCCGATCGCTTCAAAGAGTCAGGAACGTGCGTGGTGTGACGGGCTCGAGCGCCCTCAGGGTTGGCCGGGAGACTTCTGCTCAGGCATCAGCGAGCCTCGAGTGCGGCGAGGAAGGCCGTGTACTCGGTGTCGTCGATCGCGACGCGGTGGCCCGGACCGGGGTAGGCGCCGGTCCTCACGTCGTCGGCGAACTCGCTGAAGGCGGCGGTCCGTTCGGCCTGGAGTCGCGCATGCTCGGCGGCGAAGTCGCGGTACCGCTTGGCGTGCCGCGGGACGTGGCCGGTGTTGGCGCCCAGGACGTCCTCGGCGAACAGGTACTGCGCGTCGCAACCGGAGCCGGCACCCATGGAGATGAGCAGCAGCGAGCTGAGACGGGAGATCTCGGCGGCGACGCGATCGGGGACGACCTCGATCTCGGCGGCGAAAGCACCGGCGTCCTCGAGCGCCTTGACCTGCCGGTAGACCAGCATCGCGGTGTCGCTGGTCTTGCCCACGGCTCGGAACCCGCCGGTCCAGGTGGCCTTGGACGGGATCAGCCCGGTGTGACCGCACACCGGGATCCCTTCGGCGGCCAACGCTTCGACAGTACGCAGCGATGCTGCGCAGTAGACCGAGTCGGCGCCGTCGGCCATCGCGGCGAAGGCCGCGCGCAGGTAGTCCTCGGTAGTCACGAGCTGCCCGTAGAGCAGCCCGACGCAGACGAACGCCTCCGGCGCAGCGGACCGGAACCTGCTGTCCCACAGCGGAGCCACGATCGAGAGCAGGTCGATCCCCGCGGCGTGCGCGGCGGCCGTCTCGTCCAGGGTCGTGGTGTGCAGCATCGTGAGCTGGCGACGACCTTTGCCGGCCCGCAGGTCGGCGACGGTGGGGCGGGCCATGTCAGCCGACCTCGATCTCGACGACGCCGTCGGCGACCCGGGCCGTGTAGGTCTGCAGGTCATGCAGGACAGGGGCGCCCATCGCCTGGCCGGTGCGATAGTCGAAGCGACCGTTGTGCTTGGGGCACTCGATGATCGAGCCCATCACGAGCCCGTCGCAGAGCAGCTGCTTCTCGTGCGTGCAGTGTCCGGCGGTGGCGAAGAACTCGCCGTCCGGGGACCGGTAGATCGCGTAGTCGATCCCGTCGTGGCTGAAGGGAACGACGTCCTCGTCGTCGACGTCGTCAGCGGCGACGGTGGGGATCCAGGGGGGCACACGGGGCTCCTCAAGCTGTCGGGGGGACGGCGATGGCGGGTTCGTAGTACGGGGTGGCTCCCGGCGGGAGCTCGCGGCGCACGTAGTACGTCTGGTCCTTGAGCTGGCGCAGGACGGCGGGCACGAGCTCACGGTAGGCCGCCCAGATCGAGGGGTACATCGGGGCGAGGTCGTGCGCGATCTCCTCGTGCAGCTCGGGCAGCCGGTGGTAGGGAACCATCGGGAACATGTGGTGCTCGACGTGGTAGTTCATGTTCCAGTAGAGGAACCGGTTGACGACGTTCATCCGAACCGTCCGGGTGTTGAGCCGGTGGTCCAGGACGTTCTCGCCGAGCCCGGCGTGCTGGGTGAGCCCGTAGACGATGTGCATGAAGGTCCCGTAGGTCCTGGGCCCCCCGATGAGCAGCAGCGGCAGCCAGGACGACGTCGCGACCGCCGCCGCGACGGTAGCCGCGTAGAGCAGCAGCCAGATCCGCGCCTTGCGGTACACCCGGAACTGTTCCTGGTCCGGCACGGTGTCGCCCTCGTCACGGGTGAGCCGGCCCAGGCAGTGACGCAGCATCAGCCACAGCGAGACCGGAACGTCGTAGAGCCCGACCAGGTTGGCGAGGATCCGCGCCAACCGGGCCGGACGCATGACGGCGATCTCAGGGTCGCGCCCGACGACAAGGGTGTCCGTGTGGTGGCGGGTGTGGTTCCAGCGCCAGACCGTCGGCTCGCGCATCATCATGAAGCAGGCGAGCTCGTAGACTGCGGTGTCCATCCAGCGGGTCAGGAACGCGGTGCCGTGGCCCGCCTCGTGCCAGCGGGAGTCGCCGCCGGAGCCGTAGAGCACGCCGTAGCCGAGGAACAGCGGGGCGGCGAGCCACGGCCGGCCGCCGACCCACAACAGGCTCGCTCCGGTCCCGAGAACGACCATCAGGCCGATCCAGATCACGGTGTCCCGGATCGCCGGGGCGTCACGGCGGCGCATCAGCTCCTTGAGCCGCTTGCGAGGGACCTCGCTGTGGAACCACTCGGCCCCGGCCAGGCCGCTGGCTCGCGCCTGTTGCCCGGCGTCACTGTCCAGCGTGTATTGCGCCAACCGTTCGCGACCCATCCCGCACCGCCCGTCCCTGCCTACCTCGTCACCAACCGGCCGTGCGCCGGCCGATCTCTTCACGCATGTAGATGCTGGACTCCTTGGCGCGATCCTCCCAGGCGAAGACGCAGACGGTCATGATGTGGTCCTCGCTGTCGCCGAAGTGCAGGTCGCCCAGGGTGGTGAAGAAGGCGTCCCAGTCGACCTCGCCCTGGCCGATGTCGAGGTGCTGGTGCACCCGGGCCGGGTTGCCGGGCGGGTTGGTGATGTAGCGCAGCCCGCTCGAACCACGGTGGTCGAAGGAGTCCGCCACGTGCAGGTGGGTCAACGTGGACCCGGCGTGCTCCATCACCTCACGGATACCGCCGGGGCCGCCGGCGTTCATGTGGAAGGTGTGCGGGGCGCAGTACAGGAACGAGACCAGGTCGGAGTTGATGCCCCGCACCATGTCCGCGGCGACCTTGCCGTCCTCGACGAAGTCGTCCGGGTGCGGCTCCAACCTCAGGTGCACACCTTCCCGCTCGAAGACCGGCAGCAGCTCCTCCATCGACTGCCAGAACTTGGCCTCCGAGGTCTCCGCCGCCTCCGGGCGCCCGTTGAACTCACTGTTCATCACCTCACAGCCCAGATCGACGGTGATCTGGATCGCCCGCTTCCAGTACCGCACCGCCGCCTGCCGCTGGTCCTCATCAGGGCCCGACCACCGGTACAGCGGCAGGTTCGAGGCGATCTTCACCCCGGCCCCGTCCAACGCGCCCTTGAACGCCCTCACCGTGGCGTCATCACAACGCGGATGCAGGAAGAACGGCATGAAGTCCTCCCGCGGCGACAGCTCGATGAACTCATACCCCAAGTCCGCCACCACCCCAGGCAGCTCCAGCAACGGCACCGACCGCAACATGTACGGATCGAGGGCGAGCTTCATCGTGGCGCTCCTGTTCGTGCGGGCTCGGGCGGTGGGGCAGCTCGGGCGGTTCGGTAGCTCGGGCGGTTCGGCAGCTCGGGCGGTGGTCGGGTCAGGCGTAGAGGGCGGGCTTGTCGGCCAGGTCGACCTCGACCCGCACCCCCTTGGCGTAGGACTGGACGGCGGCCTCGGCCACCGCGGTGGCGGCGTACCCGTCCCAGCCGCTCGGGCCCTCGACCCGCCCCGCGGCCAGCCCGCTCACCCAGGCCTGCAGCTCGCGGACGTAGGCGGGGCCGAACCGCTCCCGCCAGTCGGCCGGCACCCGCTCGGTGCGGCTGGCGGTCCCGATGACGACGGTGGTGCGCGGGTTGTCGAGCGAGACGGTGCCGGCCGAGCCGACGATCTCGCACCGGACGTCGTAGCCGTACTGGCAGTTGACGAACGACTCGACGGTGACGACCTCGCCGCCGGCCATGTGCAGCAGCACGATCTGCGGGTCACGCAGGTGGGCGGCACCCACGGGGCTCTGCTTGACGGGGACGACGGTGACCGCGGCGATCTCGCCGTCGAACAGCCAGCGGAACGTGTCGAACTCGTGGACGACGGAGTCGGTCAGCGACATCTCACCCTGGAAGCTGTCCGGGACGCCGGCGTTGCGGTGCATCGCGTGGGCGAGCAGCGGCTCGCCGATCGTGCCGTCGGTCATGGCGGCCAACACCTCGAGGTAGCCGGCGTCGTAGCGACGCATGAACCCGATCTGCAGGTAGCGCCGGCCGGCCGCCGACTCGGCCTGCAGCACCCGCAGTGCCTCGGCGGTCGTGGTGGCGATGGGCTTCTCGCACAGCACCGGCTTGCCCGCCCGGATGCAGGCGATCGCCTGGTCGGGGTGCAGCTCGCCGGGGGAAGCGATCAGGACGGCGTCCACGTCGTCGGCGGCGACCAGGTCCTGCCACGAGGCGTGGGCGGTGGCGCCCACGGCGGCCGCGATCTGCTGGGCCCGCTCGGTCGCGACGTCGAAGACGGCGGTCACGGCCGAGCCGACCACCTCGCTCGCCAGTCGGGTGACGTGGTCCGAGCCGATGGTGCCGGTGCCGATGACACCGATCCTGATGGTCATTGCGGTTCCTCGTCTGTCAGAGCTGATGGGGCAGGGACGTCGGTTTCGGGCGGGCCGTGGGTCAGTGCGGCCAGCGCCGTACCGGGCGCAGCCCGCAGCCGGCGTAGTAGCCCGCGGTCCGAGCGCCGATCGGCAGCGGGATGTGCGGCTCGACGGGGTAGAGGTCCTGCTCGACGACGGTGAAGATGTCGCGGTCCAGCGCGGCCAGCGCGGCCAGGAACGGTGGCATGTCGGGCTCTCCGTAGGGCGGCTCGCACATGACGCCGAGCTTGACCGCCTCGGACAACGGCAGGTTCTGGGCGCGCACGTGCGCCCGGACGGCGGGGTCGACCTGCTTCAGGTGGACGTAGGTGATGCGCTCGGGGAACCGTTCGACGATCTGGATGTTGTCGCCGTCGCAGTACGAGACGTGGCCGGTGTCCAGGCAGAGGTTGACGAACTCGGGGTCGGTGTCGGTGAGGAACCGCTCGATCCGCTCCTGGGTGTCGACGTGGGTGTCGACGTGGGGGTGGAACACGAGGTGGATGCCGAACTGCTCGAACAGGTACCGGGCGAGCTCGTTCGTGCCGGCAGTGAGGTGGCGCCACTGCTCCGGGTCGATCTCGGCGTCCTGGACCGCTTCGCCGGTGTGCATGTCGGTCCACTGCTCCGGCAGGTGCACCAGGTACTTCGCCCCGACCGCCGCGAGCAGCCGGGCCTCCTGAGCGAAGGTCTGCTTGGCGGTCTCGAGGGCGTCGGCGCCCTTGTGGAGCCCGGCGAACACCGTTCCGCCGCAGACGGTCAGGCCCCTGGCCGCGAGCTCGTCCGTGAGCTGGGCGGGATCCTGCGGCAGGAAGCCCTGGGGGCCCAGCTCGGTGAAGAGGTAGCCGGCGCGGGCGATCTCGTCGAGGTACTGCTGCCAGCCGACCTGGTGCGGGTCGCTGGCGAACCACACCCCCCAGGAGTCAGGAGCGGTCCCCAGCGACAGCCGGGACAGGCGTTCGGGCAGAGCGGTAGTCATCGCTGGCTCCTGGATCTGTGTGCAGGCGGGTCAGGCAGACGGGTGGAGCGCCCGGTCAGGGCGAGCAGGTCGGCGTGAGCAGGTCAGGTGAGCAGGTCAGGTGAGCAGGTCAGGCGAGCGGCTTGCCCTGCCGGTATCGGCGGACGCCCTCGGCGCCCTCGACGACGGCTGCCGTCAGCTCGTCGACGTCGGTCTCCTCGCGACGGACATCCATGATCTTCTTGCCGTGGTTCATCACGATGTGGCGGTCGCAGACCTTGAAGGCGTGGTGCAGGTTGTGGGTGACCAGCACCGAGCTGACGCCCTCGTTCTTGAGCGCCACCAGGTAGTTCAGCAGCGCCTCGGTGGCGCGCACCGCCAGTGCCGAGGTCGGCTCGTCCAGGATCAGCAGCGAGCGCTTGAAGTGGACGGCACGGGCGATGGCCACGGCCTGGGCCTGGCCGCCCGACAGCGAGCCGACGAGCTGCTTGGCGCTCTTGATGCCCTCGATCGAGACGACGCTGTCGAGGATCTCGGTGGTGAGGGCGTCCATCTTCTTGAGGTCCATCAGGCCGAACCGGTTGGTGATCTCGCGGCCCATGAAGATGTTGCGGGTGATGGTCATCGACGGCACCAGCGCCGAGTCCTGGAAGATGGTCTCGACGCCCAGCCGCTCGGTCTCGGGGCGGGACACCTTGGTGATCTCCTCGCCCTGCCAGAAGTACTTGCCCTCGGTCATCGGGATGACGCCGGACATGATCTTCACCAGGGTGGACTTGCCGGCCCCGTTGTCGCCGAGCAGGCCGACCACCTCGCCCTTGGCCACCGAGAACGAGACGTCGTCCAGCACCCGGTTGGGCCCGTAGTTCTTGCAGATGCCCTCGAGCCGGATCAACGGCTCGTCGGTGGTGACGGTCGCTGCCGTGGCCTCGGTCTGGGTCGTCATTTCGCTCTGCCTTCCATGAACTTGTTGATGCTGGCGGCGATCACGATGGTCACCCCGAGGAAGACGTCGAGGTAGAAGCCGGGTGCCTTGCCCATGATGAAGCCGTTCTCGACGGTGCGGATCAGGGCGGCGCCGATGATCATGCCGATCACGGTGCCGCGGCCGCCGGTGAGGGAGCAGCCACCGACCACGGCCGCGGCGATCGCGATCAGGGTCAGCTTGTCGGTCGTGGCGGGCTGCATGGTCGTGGTGCGCACCACGGTCAGGGAGGCGGCCAGACCGACCAGCGCACCCATGATGGCGAACGACATCAGCCGCACCGAGTTGGGCTTGATCGAGACGGCCTTGGCCGCCGCCGCGTTGCCGCCGGTGGCGTAGATGTGGTTGCCCCACTTGCTGCGGTGCAGGAACCACCAGGCCACGAAGCCGACCACGATCATCCAGATCAGCTGCGACCGGAACCAACCGTGGTCGCCGACCATGACACTGACCATGGTGGGATCCGGCTTGTCGATGATGGCGGGGCTGGTGCCGTTCAGGAACAGGGCGGCGCCGTTCCAGAACAGCCACATGCCAAGCGTCGCGATGAACGAGGGGATCTGGGTGAGGACGACGATACCGCCGTTGATCAGGGCGATCACCATCGAGCTGATGATGGCTGCCACGAGGGCGACGACCCAGGACTGGCCGGTGTTGACCGTCTTGATGAAGACGATGCCCGAGAAGCCGAGTGAGGCGCCCATCGACAGGTCGAACTCGCCCGCGATCATCAGGATGCCGGCGCCGATGGCCAGGATGGCCAGCACCGGGATCGCCTGCGTCAGGGTGCCCGACAGGTTCGGCTTGGTGAGGAACGGGAAGCCGGTCACCGGGTCGGGGTTGCGCACGAAGAGGCCGACGAAGAAGAGCACGATCAGGGCGTAGACGGCGCCGATCTCGACGGCGCCACGCCCGCGCATGTAGTAGAAGGTCTGCTTCAGCTGTCCGACCGCTGTGGTGGGCTGACTGTCCGCCAGTCGCTTGCGGACCGGGGCCTCGTCCATCTGCAGGATGGGGCCGTTGCCGGAGCCGCCGGCCGGGCTGTCGGTCGTGCTGGGTTCGTCGCTCATTGTCGTCATCCGCTCTGACGTCGTCGCCGGTCTGCCCGGCACTAGGTACGGGACTCGGGAGAGTGGTACTGGTTCACGTGTCGGGTGCAGGGGACCGGGCAAGGGGCGGGCCGACCGGCGGACCGTACGGTCCGCCCCTTGCCGCAGACGAGCAGCTGTTACCAGCGGACGCCCTGCAGGTCCTTCGACTCCAGGTTGGCCACGTTCGACTTGTCGATCAGGCCGTTACCACCGGAGTTGATGTTGGCCGGCGACAGGGCGAAGTCCAGGAACAGCACGCCCTGCATGACGGTCTGGAAGCCCTGGATGTAACCCTGCTGGTCGGCGGTGGCCAGGATCCGCCCTGACTTGATGCCGTCGATGACGGCCGGGGAGGTGTCGAACCCGACGATCGGGGCCTTGACGCTCGCGGCGTCCTCGGCCTTGACCAGGTTGCGGTGCGGGGTGCCACCGAGCGGCACCACGGCCTTGACGTCCGGGTTCGAGGTCAGCCACGTGGTCAGGGCGTCGAGCGCCTTGGCGTCCTCACCGGTGGTCTGCAGCGTGGTGCACTTGATGCCCTTGGCCGCCAGGGCCTTGTCGACGCCGCCGCCGCGCTGGATGGCGTACTGCTGGGTCGGCTCCTCGGCCGGGCACAGCACCTTGTCGCCGGACTTCAGGGTCGGCACCTCCTTGAGCAGCCGCTCACCCACCAGCTGGCCGACCGCGAAGAAGTCCTGGCCCACGAACGACTTGACACAGGTCTTGGCGGCGTTGGCCGGCGGCACGTTGAACGCGAACACCGGGATGCCGGCCTTGTCGGCCTCGCAGGCTGCGTTCTCCCACGCCGGGTCGTTGAACGGCAGGAACAGGGCCGCGGGCTTGGTCGCGGCGGCCGCCGCGACCAGCTCGGTCATTTTGGTGACGTCGGCACCCGCGGTCTGGGTGGTCAGGGTGAGACCGCCGAGCTGGGCCGCGTCCTTGGCGCCGGACAGCATCTGGTTCCAGAACGCGTCGCTGGCGGGGTCGTAGAAGGCGATGAAGGTGGCGGTGCGGTTGGCGTTGCGCTTGCCCAGGCCGTCCGTGAGTCCACCGGCAGCCCCGGCGGCGGAGGCCGCAGGTGCCGAGGCCGCAGGCGCCGAGGCACCGGCGCTGGCAGCGGTGTCGGAGGCGCTGGACGCGGACGAGCTGGCCGAACAAGCGGAGAGCGCCACAGCGGGGACGAGCGCCAGAGCGGCGATCGCGGCCAGGCGGTACTTCCGAGACACTGTTGTCATCGGACTCAAACCTTTCGGAGGTGGGAGAGTGCGAGCCGGGTGGCCCGCGAAGGGGACGGACGTGACGTGTGGGGCTTCGACCCCGATGCGTGGACCTGTCGGCGCCGTGCAGTGCCGGCCCTCCGCCGGAAAGTCGGGAGAGGGACAGGCCATCGGTGTGGGTGCCGGTGAGTCGCGGCAGGGTGCAGCGAAACGACGGCAGGGCTCGGGCCACGGACCTGCGTGCTGTCCTGGGAACCGTTGCGGGACAAGCGATTGTGTCGCTGGACGCCCGCGGGTCCACGGTGTGGGCCGATGTGGCTCGGTGTCGGCAGCTCTCCGACGCTGATGTCTTGAAGCGCTTTAAGAACGTGGCTTAGCATGTGACCCACGACACGCGCTTGTCAACTGAATGTCATAACAAGTTATCGAACGGAGACCTAGCGATGGCGGACGAGATGCCAGGGACGGCCGACGGTCGTCCGGGCTCGGCGCGTTCGCGGCCGACGTTGCAGGACATCGCGACCGCTGCCGGGGTGTCGACCGGGCTGGCCTCCCTGGTGCTCAGAGGACGATCCGGCCCGAGTGCGGCCACGGCCGCCAGGGTCGTCGAGGTCGCCGATCGTCTCGGTTACCGCCCCAACCGGACGGCGAGCCAGCTCGCCAGCCGACGGACCCGACTGCTCGGTGTCACCCTGACGCCCGGCAACCCCTACCACGGTGAGCTGGTCGAGGAGATCCAGGCGACCGCAGACGCCCGCGGCTACGGCGTCGTGCTCGCCGCGGTGACCCGGACCCACGACGAGCGGCGCTCCATCGAGACCCTCGTCGACTCCAACTGCGAAGCCCTCGTCCTGCTGGGTCCGGTCCTGCCACCCGACATCCTCGCTCACGCGATCGGCGGGGTTCCCACGGTTTCGGTCGGTCGGCCGCTCGACCTTCCCGGCGTCGACGTCGTGCGCAGCGCCGACATCGAGGCATTGCGGCTGCTGGTCGACCACCTGGTCGGACTGGGCCACACCCGGATCGCCCACGTCGACGGCGGCGACCTCTACCTGCCCGCGGAGCGGGTCCGTGGGTACCGGCGTGCCATGAAGACCCACGGCCTCGAGCCGTTGGTCCTGCCGGGCGGCGAGACCTGGGAGGTGGGAACGCACGTCGGTGCGGACGTGTTGCGGCACAAGGGAGTCACGGCCGTGATCGCCTACAACGACCAGTGCGCTATCGGTCTCATGAACTACTTCCAGCGCCACGGTGTCCGGGTACCTGAGGACATCTCGGTCACCGGCTTCGACGACGACAGGCTGGCCGGCCTGGCCCAGATCAACCTCACCACGATCAACCCCTCCCAGCTCGACCAGGCCCGACTGGCCGTGGAGCGGGCCGTCGAGCGGGCCGAGGGCGGCCGCGTGAGGCGAACGGTCCAGGTCGCCGACGCCCACCTCACCGTCCGGGGCAGCACCGGCCCCCGAATGGCTCGTCCTGAGGGCCCGTCGCTATATTGACGGGCCGAGACCGACGCCTGTGACGATCGCGCCACGCCACGTCTTTCGGCCATCAGGACAACCCCATCAGGACGACCTCCATCAGGACGACCTCCATCAGGACAGCCCCCATCAGGACGACAACGAGGACCATGCGGTGCAGTTGATAGCGACCTTCCGGGTCCGGCCGGGCCGCCGGGACGTCGTCCGGGCCCTGCTGGCGGACTACGCCGCCATGGTCCGTGCCGACGACGGCACGCTGCTCTTCGAGCCGGGCACGGTTGCGGACCGGCCGGAGGAGTTCGTCGTCTTCGAGCGGTACCGCGACGCGGCGGCGTTCCGCGCCCACCTCGGGGCGCCGGAGAACGGCACCTTCAACGAGGCCTTGAGCGATCACCTCGAGGGCGACGTCCAGCTGCAGTTCATCGATCCCCTGCCCGCGCCCGGTATGTGAGCCCGGACACAGTCGGGGCGAGTACTCACCCGACCAGTACTTCGCCGTCACCGGGATCACCGTCCAGGTCGGGTGATCCTCACCGTCAGTGGCTGACGGTGAGCAGGCCCTCCTCGGCGACCAGACGGCGCTCTGCGGCCAGGTCGAGGTCACGACACAGCAGCAGGTAGACCACGCCGGCGACCGGGAGCCCGACGAAGATCGAGTAGTCGACGCCGCCCAGCGCCGTGGCGATCCAGCCCGTGAAGGGGGTCGTGACCATGAAGGGCACCATGAGGACCAGGGCGACGAGGTAGGCGACCTGGCCGCGCCAGCCCCACCGGCCGTAGATGCCGTCCGGCCGGAAGATCTCCCTGATGGAGTACAGGCCGCGCCGCACGAAGAAGTAGTCGATGAGGTTGATCGCCGTCCACGGGGTGAACAGGTAGGCGAGGAAGATCAGGACGTTGCCGTAGAAGGTGTTGAAGCGGTCGATGCCGACGAACTGGGCGATGCCCCAGACCATCACGAACATGACCAGGATGCCGATGGCGCGGATGCGACGGGTGGGCTGGACCGGCTTGATCGAGTCACGGATCGAGATCATCGACATCATGCCGCCGTACTGGTTGATCGCCATGACCGACAGCAGGCCGACGAGCAGGCCGAGGACCGCGATCCAGCCGAAGCCGGGGAACAGGCTGTCGCCGGCCGTCTTGAAGGCACTGACCGGCGTCGCGTCCGGCCCGGCCGCGGCGAACATCACGGCCCCGAGGACGAAGACCCAGATGCCGGACAGGCCGCTGGGCAGGTAGGTCCACCAGAAGGTCGACCTCACGGTGACCGTCGGCGGCAGGTAGCGCGAGTAGTCCGAGACGTAGGGGGCCCAGCCGAGCTGGAAGCCCGCGACGATGACGAAGACGGTCATGAAGGGGGCCGCCTTGAACTCACCGAGGGCGAAGACGCCCGCCGGCAACGCGCTGTTGTGCAGGGCGGCGACGGTCAGCACGGTCATGACGGCGAGCAGCGGCCAGGTGAGCCACCGGTTGATCCGGTGGATCCAGTGGTAGCCGTACAGCGCGATCAGGGCAGCCACCGAGGCCGCGATGAAGTAGCCGACACTGGTGTTGATGCCGAACAGGGTGTTGACGGCGTCGCCGGACAGCAACGCGTCAGAGGTGTTGTAGGCGACGTAGTTGACGAGCGCGAAGACCCACACCGTGACCGCCGCGCCCAGGTAGCCGAACTGCGGGCGGGACTGGACGAGCTGGGGCAGCCCCAGCTGAGGCCCCTGGGCGGAGTGGAAGGCCATGAAGAAGGTGCCGAACAGCGAGCCGACGACGGTCGCGATGATCGTCCAGGTGAGTCCGGCGCCCAGACTGAGCGCTGTCACGCCGGTGGCCATCGCCGTGAGGTTGATGTTGCCGACGAACCAGATGGCACCCAGGTGGCGGACGTGGCCATGACGTTCGGCGGCAGGCACGAAGTCGATCGACCGAAGCTCGATGCCCCCGGGCTGGAGCGGCTCCGCCGGGATCTGGTCCAGGTTCTCGGTCGTCATGTCGTACCTCCGGTGGGTTCGGACCAGGGCAGGGTCGTCGTGCCCGACGCATGTGATGTCGATGATGGCGTCCCGGAACTTCGGTGTCGAACAGAACGAATTGAGGCTCAGTCCACGACCTCGACGCCCTTCCAGAACGCCACCCGGTCCCGGATCTGCTCGGCGGCCTCCTTGGGAGCGGGGTAGTACCAGGCCGCGTCCTGGTTCACGGCCGTGCCGACCGTGACGGTGTAGTAGCTGGCCGTGCCCTTCCAGTGGCACACGGTCTGCCGGGGACTGGGTGAGAAGTGCTGCTGCTGCAGGGATTCGGCAGGGAAGTAGTGGTTGCCCTCCACGACCACCGTGTCGTCCGACTCGGCCAGGACGGCGTCGTTCCAGATCGCCTTCATGATGTGCTCCCGTTGCGGAGCCTCGGGCTACGACGCCTCGAGACTGGTCTTGAGCGTGGTCAGGCCCTTGGTCATGTCGGGCTGGATCAGGACCTTGAGCAGCACCGGGAAGAGGAGCCCGACGATGCCGCCGGGCCTGGGCATGTCGGCGACCCGCTCGATGCGGGACCCGGTGCCGGTGGGGGTGATCGTGAAGGTGGTGACGAACTGCTCGCCGCTCTCGGTGGCGGTCAGCACGAGACGGGTCGGGGCCGCCAGCTCGGTGACCTCGACGTCGTTGCGGTGGTCCTTGTCGTTGGGCAGCCAGCCGTAGCTGGTGTACCGGGTGCCCTGCACGACCGGGGCCCCCTCGGGCAGGCCCTCGGTGCGGTAGGGCTTGGGCGACCAGTCGGCGTGGCCGCGCAGGTCGGCCACGGCGGCGAACACCTGCTCGACGGGACGGGCGACATCGATCGAGGCTCGGGCGATGATTCGGGTCATGGTGTTCCTCAGGTGAGTGATTCTCAGGTGGGTGGTGCTCGGGTGGGTGGTTCTCCGCCAGGAGGCGGTGGCTGGCATCGTCCTCCCCGGCGAGGGGGCTCACAAGTGAGCGCCCTCGAGAGCGCTCAGCCCGGGCCCGGTCCTTCTCCGGTCGTGGTCGCGCCGGGCTGCCGCCGCGAGTACCGGAAGAAGCTCTCGGCAGCCTCGTCGGCAGGGAACATCAGCTCGATCCGCAGCTGGGAGGTGGTCACCTCGACAGCGGTCTCGAAGGTCATGACGGCCGAGATCGTCCGCACCGTGCGCCCGTCGAGGGTGAAGACCGGGCAGACGACCGGGGAGTGAGCGCCCGGGTCGGCGACCAGGAACGGGTGGGAGGCGGCGCCAGTGCCCGAGGCCGCCAGGGCCCGTCGCAGCAGGTCGAGGCTGTGCGGGTCGTCGGTCGTCGTGGCGTCGCGCCGCAGCGCGGCGAGCCCGGCGCGGACGACGTCCGGCCAGTTCTGCACGGGTATCCCGGAACGGGCCGGGCCCGAACCAGAGGTCGACCAGGCGCTCGGGCGTCAGCTCGGTCAGGCCGGGGAACAGGGCGTCGGCGGCCCGGTTGGCATGCAGGAAGGTGAAGGGCCGGCGCACCACCCAGGCCGGGAACGGCTCGTGGCGCGCCAGCACCTGGGTCAGCACCGACTGGACGGCGGCGAGCCCCCGCAGGGAACGCCACCGCCGCAGCTGACGGCCGAAGGGGCTGCCGGCCTCGCCGGCGTAGGCGGCGCGGGCCGTCACGGAGGGACCACCATCACGTCACTGTACGGACGGCGGCGCCGCTGTGGGCGGCGGCACCTTTGTGGACGGCGGCACCGCAGCGGCCGCCGTGGCGGCGGCCTTGCGCGGGTGCGGGCGCCCGGTCTCGATCCGGTGGGCCAGCTCCTCGAGGGCCTGTCGGGACGCCGAGCGCAGCTGCAGGCGCAGCAGTGGGCCCAACGGCCGGGCCCAGGGCCTCAGGGTCACCGTGGCGTGCACCCGCAGCACGCTGGTGCCGTCCGCGACGGGATGCACCGACCATCGGTTGACCGCCGTCGTCACGAACGAGGGCATCCCCTCGGCGGCCTCGTACTCGAGCCGTCGCAGCTGCGGGTCGAAGACCGTCAGTCGTTCGACGATCGTGCCCGACGGCACCGGCCCGAAGGCCGCCGTCCGGCAGGTCCGTGAGGAACCGGGCGCCAGCGGCCCGTTCAGCCGGGAGTCCAGGATGGCGACCAACGACTCGCTGATCGTGGCGAACTGCTCGCCGACCACGGCCCAGACGGCGGCGGGGGCGGCGGCGACGGGGCGTTCGAGGTACATCTGCATGCCTCCACGATGACCGTCCTCGTGCTGAGCTGCCATTCCCGCCGCGGGAAGGGTCGCGCCCCGGTGACGTCGAGCCCTAGGGTTCGATCGTGACCCGCCCGGCGGAACGACCGGCCGACCTCGTGTCGTTGCAGGCACGACACCTCGGGTTCGTCGTCGTGGCCTCGGTGGCCCTCGGCGTCGTGGCCCTGGTGCTGCTCGGCAACACCGCTCGGGGGCTGTCCCTGTCGCTGGCCTATCCCGTGGCGCTGCTCGGCAGCGCAGGCGGCACGGCCAACGCCTACCGGCGGCTGCAGCGGCTGCAGGCCACCGATCGTTCCCTTCGCGAGAAGGTGCCGGCGGCGCTCGCCGTCCTGCAGGTGTACCTGTCGCCGGTGACCGGCGCGGTGTTCGCGCTGGTGCTCTACGTGCTCTTCCTGGCGGGGCTGCTGCAGGGTGACCTCTTTCCGCACTTCGCCTGTGCCGCAGAGCCGTTCACCAGTTTCGGGCGGTTCGCCGACTGCGGCCCCAGCACCAACTCGGACGTCGCCATGGCTCTGGTCTGGGCGTTCGTGGCGGGCTTCGGTGAGCACTTCGTGCCGAACGTGCTCGATCGCCTCGTCGCACCGGACGGGGCACCCGACCCGCAGCCGAACGGGTGACCGAGCCGCACCGGGCGCGCCGGTCCTGGGAAGGCGGCGTGTGAGCGCTCATACACCTTGGTATGATTGACGGATCAATTGCTGACGGTGCCGAGCCATCGCCGCCTCCGTGCCCACCTGCCGCGCTCTGCGGTGGCCAGCAGCCTGATCGCGTGGAGTTGACCCACCCCTGTGTTTCGTCCTGTTGCGTCACGTCGTCCTGACCGCTTCCTCCATCGTCGCAGTTCTCGACCGGGGCGCCTGACGGCCGCCCAGACCCTGGTCCTCGGCGCTGCGACCGCCCTGGGATCCCTGTCGATCGACCTCTACCTGCCGGCCTTCCCGGAGCTCGCCGGTGAGCTCGGGGCCGGTGAGGCCGCCGTCCAGCTGACCCTGACCGCCTGCGTGGTCGGGATCGCGCTGGGCCAGCTGATCGCCGGCCCGGTGTCGGACGCCGTCGGGCGTCGTGGCCCGATCGCTCTCGGTGTCGGTGCCTGGAGCCTGGCGTCGTTCGCCTGCGCCGTGGCACCGTCCATCGGCACCTTCACCCTGCTGCGCTTCGCGCAGGGGTTCGCCGGGGCCGCGGGCCTGGTGGTCGCCCGCGCGGTCGTGCGCGACCAGGCCTCGGGGCCGGATCTGGTGCGGGCCTACGCCAGGCTGATGCTGGTGGTCGGCGTGGTGCCGATCGCCGCGCCCACCGTGGGCGGGCTGCTGCTCGAGCACATGTCGTGGCGGGGACTGTTCGTCGTCCTCGGGGTGCTCGGTGCCGTCTTCACCGTGGTGGTCCTGGTGGGGCTGCGCGAGAGCCTGCCGGCCGAGCGGCGCACCGACGGCGGGGCGCGAGCGGCTCTGACGAGCTACCGGATCCTGCTCGCGGACCGGGCCTTCGTGTCGGCGGTCCTCGTCGTCGCCCTGGCCTTCTCGGCCCTGTTCATCTACGTCTCGAGCTCGTCGTTCGTGCTGCGGCAGGTCTTCCACCTGACGCCGGGCCAGTTCGGGCTGCTCTTCGGGGTGAACTCCGTGGGGCTAGTGCTCGGCAACCAGCTGAGCGGGCTGCTGGTGCACCGCTGGTCACCGACGGCACTGCTCACCCGGGCCATCGGTCTGGGAGTGATCGGCTCGCTGGGTCTGCTGGTGGCCGGCGCCACCGGTCGCGGCGGGGTCCTTGCCGTCGCGATGCCGCTGTGCGTCGTGGTCTTCGCCGTCGGGGCGACCCTGCCGGTGGCCTCCGGCCGGGTCATGGACACCCACCCCGACCGCGCCGGCGCTGCCGCGGCGCTGCAGGGGCTGTTCCAGTTCACGATCGGTGGAGTGCTCGCGCCCCTGGTAGGACTTTTCGGCGCCACGTCGGTGCTGCCGCTGGCCGCTCTGATGGCGGCGTCGCTGGTCGCCTCGTTGGTGCTGTTCCTCGTGAGCAACCCGGCCCGGCAGTCGGTGGCGATGCAGACACCTGCACCCGTGCCGGAGCCCGCCCGGGCGTAGATCAGAGGTCTGCGTCTCGGGGCCGGCACCGCCCCGCCACCGTGACCCGTCACTGTTCGACGAGGCCGACCGTCAGTCGTACGGGAGCTGTTGCTGGCGGCCGATGGTCTGGCCGAGCAGGCGGGCCTGGGTCTCGGCGTCGAAGAGGGTGTTGCGGCGGGGGGTGCGGCTGGGGTCGATCCATGACGGCGCGACCACGTACGGCACGCCCTGAACCATCTGCAGCACCCAGTCGCCGGTGTGGATGAGGGTGTGGTGTCGTCCGCAGACCAGGGCCAGGTTGGTGATGTCGGTGGTTCCGCCGTTGCGCCACCAGGTGATGTGGTGGGCCTCGCACGCGGAGGGCGGCATGGCGCAGCCGGGCACGACGCAGCCGCGGTCGCGGGCGACGAGTGCGGTCCGTTGGGTGGGGGTGGCCAGGCGTCGGGTGCGGCCGAGGTCGAGGACGGCGCGGTCGGGGCCGAGGACGACGGTCTGCAGGTCGGCGTCGCACAGCAACCGCCCGAGCGTCCCTGCGGTGATCGGGTCCCCGGACTCGCTCTCGTGCGCCAGTCCCGGTGGTCCGGGTGCTCGTTGACCGGTTCGACCCGGTGGTCGGGCTGCTCGTTGACCGGTTCGATCCGGTGGTCCTGGGTCGTTGTGGTCGCGGGCCCAGGGGTCGTGCCGGCCTGGTGGCCGCAGCGGGAGCCCGTGGTGGTCGAGGGGGCCGGGGGTGGTGCGGCGGGCGGCGGCGGCCTGTTCGGGGGTGGCGGTGATGACCACCTTCACCAGCGGCGCGGCGGGTTGGCACCCGGGGCCGCCCTCGGCCAGGGGCGGGTAGTGGGCGCGCAGGGCGGCCTCGCACAGGGCGGTCAGGGCATCGACGTCCCGCATCCCCCGGGACCGGTCGTCGCGGATCGGGAACGCCTGCTGCCCGGGCACCGCCCACCCGCCACCACCACCACCACCACTACCGACACCGTCACCATTGCGGCCGCCACGGCCGCCGTCGTCGCCGTCGCTGCCGTCGCTGCCGGTGGTGTCGCTGCCGGTGGTGCCGGTGGTGTCGCTGCCGGTGGTGCCGGTGGTGCCGGTGGTGTCGGTGGTGGGGTCGGGGTGGTGGGCGGTCAGGGACCGGAAGTGCGCCAACGCCGCGCGCACCACCGCCGCGCTCACCGGGTCGAGCAGGCCCCGGATCGAGGTCATGCCGGTGGAGTCGGTGACCAGGGACAGGGTCCGCCGCTGGTACGCGAGCGGGTCGAAGGAGTCCTGGCCGTCGGGGTCCAACGCCGCCAACAGCTCTTTCGCGATCCGGTCGGTGGTCGAGGGGGAATGCTCCCGCGAGACCCGGGTCAAGAACACGTCGATCTTCACCCGCCCCGACACCCCGAACCCATCGACCCGGTTCGCCAGATGCTCCGGCACCCGGGCCAGGCACCTCACCGCGACATCGACATGAGCCCGCGTCACCAGGCCCGCCGCCAGCGCGGCACCCATCCGCGGCAGACCCACCACCCCCACCCCGGCGCCCACCCCGGTGGCCGACCCGGCGCCCGACCCGGCGCCCGACCCGGCGCCCGCCTCGGTGGCCGACCCGGTGGCCGTCCCGAACGTCCCCCAGGCCCCGCACCCACCCCGGATCTCACTCGCCGCGGCGTAGACCCCATCGGGGTCAGCCACACACCCACCCGCACCCGCATCGTCGTCGTCACAGCCGCCCGGGCCGGCCCCGCCGCTCGGGCCGGCCCCGCCGCTGGTCGGGTGGCTGGCGTGGGTGGGGTCGGTCTCGGCGAGCAGGCCCGGGTCGTAGCCGGACCCGGCCGGGTCGAGCTGGCGGGCCGCGGCGACATCAGCCGCCGCCGCCCCGGCGGAATAGTTCATCTTCTGGGTCAAGAACGCGAACCCGAACCGCCGCGACACCCCGGGCACCACACCAGGGGTGCGGTCGAACTGGGACAACACATGCAGGTACGCCGCCTCCATCGCCGTCCGCGCCACCACCATCGCCGCCAACACCTCACGCTTCTCGGCCAACGACATCGCCGCCAGCGAAGCACCACTCGCCAACGACGTCGCCTGACCGAACAGCTGCAACGCGGTCACCAGATCGGGAACCCCACCACCCCAACCCGAACCATCGGCGCACTCGCCGGGCCCTGGCTGCTGGTCGTGTCCCACACCCACAACCTACAAGCCACCACCGACAGTCTCCCGAAGTCGGTAGTCGACCAAACACGTTGTGCGACAACGAGGCAGTGACCACTTCCTCGACCTGGTCGACCTGGCGCGGTCACCGCCCCGGAGTGCCACGACCGGGGCACGTCCGACGCCCCGAACTGTCCACGGGACCGCGGGGTGATCGTCCGAACGAGCGCGGAGCCGCCCATTGCGTACCGCCTGACGGAACACCGGCGGCCGTGAGGGGGCGGGGTGTCGTAGGGTCGCGCAGAGTTGAAGGAGGCCAGGGATGCCCGGACGACGACAACCTCTGCTCGGCATCACGGCGACGGCGCTGGTGATCGCGGTGTCGTTGGCCTTCGTCGGACTCTTCGACTGGCCGACGTTCCGGGACTGGGTCTCGTTCTTCCTCATCTGCACGATCCCGTTCGCGTTCGTGGCCGGGCCGTTCTGGAAGGGGGAGCACCCGCGGGTGCTGCGCGCGCTGCCGCAGCCGTGGCAGGGTCTTGCGCTGCTCGCGGTGGCCCTGATGGTCGGGGCCGTGGTGGCGGTCGTGCTGGTCGCCACGGTCGGTGGGGGCATCACCCCGCCCAGCCCCATGGTCGCCCAGTGCGTCATCGTCTCGGTGCCGATCACGTTCTTCCTGGTCGTCGTCTGGGGCGGCCGGCCGTTCACGAAGCTGACGAGCCCGGTGCTCGGCGGTGTGGCGCTGCTCGTGGTGGCCTACGCGATCACCGGCGTGGTGTTCCGGCTGTTCAACTACGACTTCCTGGTGGGAGCGCCGGTCTACTCGGCGGCGCAGGACCCGAAGGGGCCCTTCGACGCCTGGACCGCACTGGTGTTCGTCGTGACCTGCATGGCGGCGGCGCTGCTCGTGGCCCACTTCGACCTGTGGCCGATCTCGTTGCGGGGCGGGCTCATGGCACAACCCGTGCTGGGGCTGTGCTGGACGGCGCTGGCGGTGACCCTCAGCGCGATCGCCACCTACCTCGGGATCCATGTGCTGGGGATGGCGCCGCCGCAGTTCCTCGTGACGGTGACGGTGCCGTTCCTGTTCGGGTCGATCGTCGTGCTGAACATGCTGGAGGCGACCTGCGTTCCGGGGGCTGCGCCAACCCGGCCGCGGCCTGGCGGCAGCGGTGCTGGCCGCAGCGGTGGGCACCGTGCTGGCCCGCGCCTACCTCGCCCTCTCGGGGGTGGTCACCGGGGACGTGCCTACCGGTCCGCCGGGGTTCGACGGCGAGGTGTGGCTGGCCTCAGCCCTGCTGGGAGTGACCTTCCCGTTCCTGGCCTACTACGCCGACTTCTTCGGCCTGTGGCCGCTGCGGCCGGCGGCGGATCGGCAGCCCGCCGGCTGACAGCGATCGGCGTGGCGGGCGGAATTCGCGCGACGCGGCCCGGCACGAGCAGGGATGATCTCGTCTCGTGCTACTGACCCTCTCGACCACCGCCTCGGCGGTCGGCGCCCCGGCCACCGACCTGGGCTTCCTGCTGCACAAGAACCCGGCCCGGCCGCAGTCCCTCGAGCTGTCGGTGGGCGTCGCTCACGTGTTCTACCCGGTGGCGAGCCAGGATCTGTGCACGGTCGCGCTGCTGCTCGAGGTCGACCCGGTGGCCCTGGTGCGGGGCCGCAAAGGACCCTCCGGTGAAGGGTTCTCGCTCGGCCAGTACGTCAACGACCGTCCGTATGCGGCGTCCAGCATGCTGGCCGTGGCACTGTCGAGGGTCTTCAGGACGGCCATGACCGGTCGCTGCGAGGCTCGGCCCGAGCTGGCGCTCGCAGCGCTCCCGCTCGAGGTGCGGGTCCCGGTGCTGCCGTGCCGCGGCGGCCCGGAGCTGGCCCGTCGCCTGTTCGATCCGCTGGGCTGGCAGGTCGAGGCGACCCCGATCGGCCTGGACGCGACCGTGCCCGAGTGGGGCGAGTCTCGTTACGTCGCCCTGCGGCTGACCGGTGAGCTGCGCCTCGCTGAGGCGCTCAACCAGCTCTACGTGCTGCTGCCGGTGCTGGACGACGCCAAGCACTACTGGGTGAGTACCGACGAGGTCGACAAGCTGATCCGCTCGGGCGCCGGCTGGCTGGCCGGGCACCCCGAAGCGTCGCTGATCACCCGGCGGTACCTGGCCCACCAGGGCGGGCTGCAGCGGTCGGCGCTGGCGCGGTTGGCCGAGGTCGACGACGCCGAGCCCGAGGCCTTCGACAACGCGGTGCCGGACGGCGTCGCCGACGCGGTGCCGGACGGCGTCGCCGACGCTGGGCCGGGTCAGGTCGGACCGGACCCGGCAGACGAGTCGGCGGATCGGCCGGCGCCGTTGGCGGTGCAGCGACAGGGGGCCGTGCTGGCGGTGCTGCGGGCAGCCGGGGTGCAGCGGGTCGCCGACGTGGGGTGCGGCGAAGGAGCGCTGACGGCGGCGTTGCTGGCCGACCGTTCGTTCAGTCGGGTCATCGCCACCGACGTGTCCGCGCGTGCCCTGGCGGTGGCCGAACGCCGGCTGCGGCTGGACCGGATGAGCGAGCCCCAGCGGGCTCGGCTGCAGCTGATGCTGTCGTCGGTGACCTACCGCGACGACCGGCTGAAGGGACTGGACGCGATCGTGCTGATGGAGGTCGTCGAGCACGTCGACCCGCCGCGGCTGGCCGCCCTCGAACGCTGCGTGTTCGACCACGCCGCCCCCCGGCTGGTGGTCGTGACCACCCCGAACGTCGAGTACAACGTGCGGTACGAGTCGTTGCCCGCCGGGTCGATGCGCCACCGGGACCACCGGTTCGAGTGGACCCGGGCCGAGTTCGCCGCGTGGGCGGCCGCGGTCGCCGGCCGGTACGGCTACACCGCGCGGTTCCTGCCGGTCGGCCCCGACGACCCCGACGTCGGTCCGCCCACCCAGCTGGCGGTGTTCACCCACCGGGACGGCGCCCGTGACGCCGGCGACCTCGCCGACCCTGTGGCGGTGGGGGCGTGAGCGGCGTCATCGAGCTGCCGGCGCTGAGCCTGGTGGTCCTCGTCGGAGCCAGCGGGTCGGGCAAGTCCACCTTCGGGCGTGCCCATTTCGCCGCCACCGAGGTCGTCTCGAGCGACTTCTGCCGCGCACTGGTGGCCGACGACGAGAACGACCAGTCCGCCAGCGCCGACGCGTTCGACGTCCTGCACTACATCGTGGGCAAGCGGCTTGCGGCCGGCAGGCTGACGGTCGTCGACGCCACCAACGTGCAGCCCGAGGCGCGCCGGCAGCTGGTGCGGCTGGCCAAGGACCACGACGTGCTGCCGGTGGCGATCGTGCTCGACCTGCCGGAGCGGGTCTGCCTGGACCGCAACGTGGACCGGCCGGACCGCCAGTTCGGCGCCCACGTCGTCGGCCGTCAGCGGGCCCAGCTGCGGCGAGGGCTGAAAGGCCTTGCCAGGGAGGGCTTCCGCGGCGTCCATGTGCTGCGTTCTCCCGACGAGGTCGCGGCGGTGGAGATCGTGCGGACCAGGCTCTACAACGACCTGCGCGACCAGACCGGCCCGTTCGACGTGATCGGTGACGTGCACGGCTGCCGCGCCGAGCTCGAGGCGCTGCTCGCCGAGCTCGGCTACCAGCTGCACCGCGACGACCAGGGGCGCGCGATCGGCGCGCACCACCCGGCCGGCCGGCGCGCGATCCTGGTCGGCGACCTCGTCGACCGCGGCCCGGACACCCCGGGCGTGCTGCGACTGGTGATGGGCATGGTCGCCGGGGGCGATGCCCTGTGCGTCAGCGGCAACCACGAGAACAAGCTGCTTCGCGCGCTGCGGGGGCGCAACGTGCAGGTCACCCACGGGCTGGCCGAGTCGCTGGCCCAGCTCGCCGCCGAGCCGCCGGAGGTCAGGGCGGCGGTCGAGACCTTCGTCGACGGGCTGATCTCGCACTACGTGCTGGACGGCGGCGCACTCGTCGTGGCCCATGCCGGGCTGACCGAGCGGCTGCAGGGCCGGGCCTCGGGCCGGGTGCGTGAGTTCTGCCTCTACGGGCAGTCCACCGGTGAGACCGACGAGTTCGGGCTGCCGGTGCGCTACCCGTGGGCGAACGAGTACCGCGGCAGGGCGACGGTGCTCTACGGGCACACCCCGATCCCGGTGCCGGAGTGGGTGAACAACACGCTGTGCCTCGACACCGGTTGCGTGTTCGGCGGCCGGTTGACGGCACTGAGATACCCCGAGCGGGTGCTGGTCTCGGTGCCCGCGGCGCAGGTGTACTACCAGCCCGCCAAGCCGTTCCCGATCGACCCTGCCGCTCTCGACCCGACGGCCACCGCCGACCCGACGGCCGCCGCCGACCCGTCGGCCGCGGCGGCCCGCGGGGTCGGCGCCCAGGCCCGCCGGGACCCCGATGTGCTCGACCTGGCCGACGTGACCGGCCGCCGTGTCGTCGAGACGGCCCACCACGGTCGGGTGAGCATCCGGGAGGACAACGCCGCCGCGGCGCTGGAGGTGATGAGCCGGTTCGCGGTCGACCCGCGCTGGCTGCTGTACCTGCCGCCGACGATGAGTCCGGTGGCGACCTCGACGCTGCCGGGACTGCTCGAGCACCCGGACCAGGCCTTCGAGGCCTACCGGGCCGACGGGGTCGCCGCCGTCGTCTGCGAGGAGAAGCACATGGGCTCGCGCGCCGTCGCCCTGGTGTGCCGTGACCTGGCGTCCGCCCGGGCCCGGTTCGGTGCCCCCGGGGACGCGACCGGCGCGGTGTGGACCCGAACGGGCAGGTCCTTCTTCGTCCCGGCACTGACCGAGCAGCTGCTGGCGGGGCTGCGGGCGGCGGCCGAGGCCGCCGGGCTGTTCGACGAGCTGGACACCTCGTGGCTGCTGCTCGACGCCGAGCTGCTGCCGTGGAGCGCCAAGGCGGGCGACCTGCTGCGCCACCAGTACGCGGCCGTCGGCGCGGCGGCCACCGCCGTCCTGCCTGCCGCCGTCGACGTGCTCGAGCAGGCCGGCTCGGCCGGTCTCGACGTCACCGCCCTGCTGGCACGCACCCGGGCCCGAGCCGACAACGCGGTGCGGTTCGTCGAGGCCTACCGCCGGTACTGCTGGCCGACCGAGGGGTTGGACGGCGTGCGGCTGGCGCCGTTCCAGGTGCTGGCCTCGCAGGGGGCGGCCCACCACCAGCGCCCGCACGCCTGGCACCTGGAGCGGGTCGACCGGTTGGTGCAGGCAGCACCCGACCTGCTGGCGACCACCCGACGGGTCGAGGTCGACACCACCGACCCCGACTCCACGGCGGCGGCGACTGCCTGGTGGCATGACCTGACCGATGCCGGCGGCGAGGGCATGGTGGTCAAACCCGCCGAGAACCTGGTCCGGGGTCGCCGGGGAATGGTTCAGCCCGGACTCAAGGTGCGGGGCCGGGAGTACCTGCGGATCATCTACGGTCCCGACTACACCGAGCCCGACCACCTGGAGCGGTTGCGCATCCGCGGGCTGGGGCACAAGCGGTCGTTGGCTGCCCGGGAGTACGCGGTGGGGCTGGAGGGGCTCGACCGGGTCGCCCGGGACGAGCCGCTGTGGCGGGTGCACGAGTGCGTGTTCGCCGTCCTGGCCCTGGAGTCCGAGCCGGTCGACCCGCGCCTGTAGCCGGCGCCTGCCCGGGACCGAGTCAGGGGACCGCGACGGCCGACGACGGGACTGCTGACGACGGGACTGCTGACGACGGGACTGCTGACGACGGGAGGACTGACGACGAGACGGCGGTGGGCGAGGAGGGCTGGTCGCTCGGCGCAGGGTCCGGCGCCTTGATCATCGGTGCGATCTGCTCGGCGATCTTGACGGCGCCGACCGGGGTCGGGTGGAACCGGTAGGCGGCGGCGAACGGGTCGACGACGTCCGGGCCGAGCCCGGTGGTGTTCGTCGTGCAGTACGGCACCAGCTTCGGCTTGAGGAAGTCGAAATGCTTGGCCTTGGCGCCGGTCTCGAGAATGTCGTTGAGGCGGTCGTTGAGAGCGCCCAGCCGTCGCACCTCCTCAGAGGTGACCACCACCTGCCCGGCGGGGTCGTGCAGCTGCCGGCACCCCGGCGGGGGGTCGGCCGGGTAGAGGTCGTAGGACCCCACGACGATCACCTGCGGGTGGGTCGGCAGTGCGGCCAGGTTGTCGACGGTGTCCCGCCACGAGGTCGTGAAGTCGTCGAAGGACTTCTCGACGTCCGGGTCGGCGATGGTGCTCGTGCAGTCCGACAGCAGGCAGAGGCCGATGATCCGGTCCCACCCGACGTCGTTCGGCCCGGTCATCACCACGACCGTGCGCAGGTCGGTCACCTGCTTGAGCAGGCCCAGCTGGGCCGGGATCTCGAGCTGCGGCCCGGGGGGCAGCCACCCGCCGTGGCGTCGCAGCGGGGTGAGCATGCCCACCTTGGCGCCGGCGCCGGTGCAGGCGTCGTTGCGGGTCTGCCAGCCCCAGGCGGCGACGTGCAGCTCGAGCAGGGCCGCCAGGGAGTCACGGCTGCGCTCGCAGGCCATGTCCTGCTGGGTGGGGTCCAGGGCGTGGTTGCCGTCGTAGACGGCGGCCCGGGAGTCGCCGTCCACCACCAGTTGGATGCCGCCGACCTGGGGTCCGGCGGGGGGCGGGTCGGCCCGCAGGTGGGCGTAGTCGAACATCTGCGCGATGGTGACGTCGCCGTTGCGCAGGGGGTCGGTGGCCAAGTAGGTCGAGCCGAGGCAGGACCCCCAGACCACGACCGCCGCGCCCCCGAAGACGGTCCACACCGCGAGCCGATGGGTCGACTTGGTGGCGCGGTAGCGGGAGTGGTTGGTGATCCGGCTGAACAGCACGGCGGCGGCCAGTGCGACGACCAGGGTCCGCTGCCAGGCCCACGTCAGGGCCGAGCTCGTGACGAACTGCCCGAACCGGGTGTCGGCGCCGTCCTGGGTCGAGGCGTCGAACAGGTCGACGACGTCGGCGTCCGTGCCGAAGTAGGGCCGCACCGGACCGACGGTGCTGACGGCCCGGACGTCGACACTGGTGGCGTACCGCCGCACCTCGCCGGGCCCGCTCAGGCTCAGGTCGGGACGGCGGCTGCCGAACTGCACGGGAATGCTGACCGCCGGGGTGTCCCGGCCCGCCGCGGCCCGACCGTGGAAGGTCACCGAGTTCGTGGGCCACACCGTCAGCGTCGCCAGCACGCAGAAGGCCACCACGGACAGCGCGAGCAGGGCGATCTCGATCCGGGCGGCGATCCGGCGCAGTCGTGGCGGCCCGGGCGTCGCTGCCGGCGCGGCGGCTTCGGCGGGCGCGGCGGGCGCGGCGGGTTCGGCCATGCCTCTACCTTGCCAAAGGTTGCTGGGCCGGTACCGTGCCATGGGTGCTGGGCCGGTACCGTGCCAAGGGTGCTGCGCCGGCCGGGGGCGGGGCGACGGCTCAGGCGTCCGAGCCCGGGGGATGCCGAGGGTGGCCAGCAGGTCCTCGTGGAGCTGGATCCACACCATGTGCAGCGAGTCCCGGTCGTGGGCGTCGACCCACGACTCCTGCCCGGCGTCCACCGTGGCAAGGGCGGCGGAGTACCGGTCGGCGTAGCCGTCGAAGCGGGCCAGCGCCGCGGCCAGCTGGTCGGCCACCCGTCGGAACGAGCGGTCCAGCGACCTCAGGGTCTGGAGCACCCGGTCGTCCCACCGGTGGTCGGTGTGGTCGTTGAAGGCGATCGGGTCGCCAGGGGCCGGGCGCACCTGCCAGCGGGTGCAGGCCTCGCCGAACCGGCGGTTCAGCGGCACGAAGGCGGCGTGGGCGGCAGTGACGGTGCCCCGGGTGCCGTGGGAAACCCCAGCACCCGGACGCCGTGAAGGGCCAGGTCCCCGGGATCGGACGCGTGCGCCATGCGCGACACCTTCGCGACCGGTCGGTGGCGCTGTCAACGCCGCGGCCCGGGGCCGCCCCCGAGGCCGAGCCCGGGGGCCCGGTCGTCGTGGCGGCATCATCGCGGGCGTAGGCTGGCGATGTCGCTCCGGACCCTGGTGACAGGCACGCGCGTCGCGCGTGGCCACTCATGAGTCAGTAGCCGTCCGTGTGCGCGGACGTAGAGGACGCGTCATGACTCCACTCATCGTTCTTGCGGTCGTTCTCCTTCTCGCACTGTGGCTCTTCTTCGCGAGCGTCCACCTGGTGCAGCAGTACGAGCGCGGCGTCGTCCTGCGCTTCGGGCGGCTGCTGCCCCGCCTTCGCGAGCCCGGTCTGCAGCTGATCGTGCCGGTGGTCGACCGGCTGACCAAGGTGTCGATGCAGACGGTGGTGATGGGCATCCCGGCGCAGGGCGCCATCACCCGGGACAACGTCACCCTGACCGTCGACGCGGTGGTCTACTACCGGGTCATCGACCCGGTTAAGGCCATCATCAACGTGCAGAACTACCCGATGGCGGTCTCGCAGGTCTCCCAGACCTCGCTGCGAGCGGTGATCGGCCGGGTCGACCTCGACACCCTCCTGTCCGACCGCGAGGGCATCAACGCCGAGCTCAAGGCGGTCATCGACGCCCCGACCGAGGAGCCGTGGGGCCTGCACATCGAGCGCGTCGAGGTGAAGGACGTCGCACTCCCGGAAGGCATGAAGCGTTCCATGTCGCGCCAGGCGGAGGCCGAGCGCGAACGTCGTGCCCGGGTGATCGCGGCGGACGGCGAGCTGCAGGCCTCGACCAAGCTCGCGCAGGCGGCCCGGGTCATGGGCGACACTCCCGGCGCGCTGCAGCTGCGCCTGCTGCAGACCGTGGTCGACGTGGCCGCCGAGAAGAACAGCACGCTCGTGATGCCCTTCCCGGTGGAGCTGCTGCGCTTCTTCGACCGGGCCGGGCAGACCCTGCTGCCGGTGGCCGAGACCCTGCCACCGACCGTGGCCACCGTGCCCGCCGAAGTGCCCACCCCGTGAGGGTGGCGATGCTGGCCCCGGTGGCGTGGCGGTGCCCGCCCGAGCACTACGGCCCCTGGGAGCAGGTCGCCAGCCTGCTCACCGAGGGGCTGGTGGCGCAGGGCGTCGACGTCACGTTGTTCGCCACGGGCGACTCGGTGACCACGGCCCACCTGGACGCCGTCGTCCCGCACGGCTACGCCGAGGACCCGACCCTCGACGGGCGGGTCTGCGAGGCGCTCAACACGGCCCAAGCATTCGCCCGCTCGTCCCAGTTCGACCTCGTGCACAGCCATCTCGACTGGTTGCCGCTGGCCTTCGAGCGGTCGTGCGCGGTGCCGCTGGTCACCACGGTCCACGGGGTCGGCAGCCCCGCCATCCTGCCCGCCTACGACCGCGCCCGGTCGGCCCTGGTGTCCATCTCGGACGCCGACCGCCGGCCCGACCTGACCTACGTGGCGACCGTCTACCACGGCGTGGACCAGGCGTTGCTGCCGTTCTCGTCGCAGGCCGGCGAGAACCTGGTCACCCTCGGGCGGATCCACCCCGACAAGGGCACCGCCGAGGCGATCGCCATCGCGCGGGATTCCGGTCGCCGGCTGGTGATCTGCGGAATCGTCCACGACGAGAGCTACTTCCGCAGCGAGGTCGCGCCTCACGTCGACGGCGACCGGGTGACCTTCCTGGGTTCGGTCGGTCCCGCGCAGCGGGCCGAGGTGCTCGGTGGCGCCGCGGCTCTGCTGCATCCCATCGCCTTCGACGAGCCCTTCGGACTGAGCGTCGTCGAGGCCATGATGTGCGGCACCCCGGTCGTGGCGTACCGGCGTGGCTCGATGGTCGAGGTGGTCGACGAGGGGGTCACGGGCTACCTCGTGAGCGACGTCGCGGGTGCCGTGTCGGCCGTCGCTCTCGCCGTCCAGCTCGACCGTCCGGGCGTGCGCGCCCGGGCCGTGGAGCGGTTCGGGGCGGAGCGCATGGTGGCGGACTACCTCGAGGTGTACCGGCGGATGCTCAAGGAGGGCGCCCGGTTTCAGGCCGACGCAGGGTGATAGGCTCCGGACCAGGCGGTTCCACTCGTGATGAGCGGGCCACAGGCGCACGTGAGCGCCGTGACAGCTCGTTGGACGCCTGTCGATGCTTCAGCGAGCCCCAGACCCTGGCGGCGTTGTGGTCGGCATCGTGGCGGTTCCTTCGTGGGCCGTGCAGGGCCGGCCCCGGTCTTGTTGTCGAGCCTGGAGGCTCGCGTGACCGTTCAGCTGTTGGACGTCCGCCGTATCCGATGCGCCATGATCAGCACCCTCCCGCCGACCCAGTGCGGCCTGGCCACCTTCGCGCAGGCCCTGTCCGGCGGGTTCGCCTCCCTCGGCGCGGACGTCGACCTCGTGCGGGTCCTGCAGGAACCACGGCACCGGCTTGCCGGTCTCGTCCACCCGGCGCCCGACACCGTGGCGACGTCCCTGGTCCCCGAGCCCGTCACCGTGCCCTGGGCGGCGGACCGGGCCGGACTGCTGGCGACGGCTGAGGCGCTGAACCGCTACGACGTCGTGATCCTGCAGCACGAGTACGGCATCTACGGCGGGCCGGACGGCGAGCGGGTGCTCAGCCTGCTCGAGCTGGTGAGGGCGCCCGTCGTGACCGTGCTCCACACCGTGCTCAGCCGGCCCAGCCCCCGCCAGCACCGGGTGCTCCGCGAGGTGATCGCCGCCTCGGCGGTCGTCGTCACGATGACCCACCTGGCGCGAGCCCGGGCGGTCCAGGTGTACGGCGCCGACCCGGACTGCGCGGTGGTCATCCCGCACGGGGCGGCCGAGGACCTGGTCCACGGGGCCGAGACCCCCGGCGCGGTGACCTCCGGTGCAGAGACGTCCGGCGCCTTGGCCGCCGGCGCGGTGACCTCCGGTTCGGCACCGGCGGGCGGCCGGGCGCCGCTGGTCCTCACCTGGGGCCTGCTGGGCCGCGGCAAGGGCATCGAATGGGCGATCCGCGCCATGTCGACCCTGTCCGACCTGGACCCGTACCCTCACTACGTGGTCGCGGGCCGCACCCATCCGCGGCTGTCCGCGAAGGACGGCACCGGCTACCGCCACGAGCTACGGACCCTGGCCGCCGACCTCGGCGTCGCGTCGGCCGTGACGTTCGACGACCGTTACCTCGACGCCGAGGCGCTGCATGCGCTGGTCCGCAGCGCCGACGTGGTGCTGCTGCCGTACGACTCCCTCGAGCAGGTCACCTCCGGTGTGCTGACCGAGGCGGTCGCCGCCGGCCGACCCGTGATCGCGACCCGGTTCCCGCACGCCGTCGAGCTGCTCGGCGACGGGACCGGGCTGCTCGTCGACCAGGGGGACGCGGGAGCGATCGCGCAGGGACTGCGCAGGATCCTCACCGAGGACGGTCTGGCCGAACGGTTCTCGCGCCGGGCCGAGCAGCTGGCCGCAGGGCTGTCGTGGCGGGCGGTCGCTCAGGAGTACCTGCGAGTGTGCACCGAGGCCGGCCACCGTGACGTCGTTCCGGGCCTTCGCCCGACCCTCGACCGGGTCGGTGTCCGGTGACGCGCGCCGAGAAGCTGTTCCACCACGTCATCGCCCTCACCGACGACATCGGCATCTTCGAGCACGCGGCGTTCGGGGTGCCCAGGGGAGAGCACGGCTACTGCGTCGACGACGTGGCCCGAGCCCTGATCGCCGTCTGCCGCGACGACATGTCCTTCGTGGTGGACGGGAACGACCGCGTGGTCGCTCCCGAGGTGATGGCCGAGCTGGCCGGCGTCTACCTGCGTTTCCTGGAGGAGGCGCAGGACGGCGACGGACGCATCGTCAACCGGCGGGACGTGCACGGCGCCCGGCACGGGCCGGCCACGGTCGAGGACTGCTGGGGGCGCGCCCTGTGGGCCTTCGGCACTGCGGCCTCCCGCAGCCTGGACGCCGCCTTCGCGCGGCGGGCGGTCGAGCGGTTCGTGGCGAGCGCCGGGCAGCGCTCCCCCTGGCCGAGGGCGATGGCGTTCGCCGGTCTGGGGGCCGCCGAGCTGCTGCGCGTCGTGCCGGAGGACGCCGGAGCCCGAGACCTGTTGCGGGACGCCGCTGCCGGCGTCGGGGTGTTCCGCCCCGACCTGGCGTGGCCGTGGCCGGAGCCCCGCCTGACCTACGCCAACGCGGTGCTGCCCGACGTCCTGCTGGCCGCCGGGGACAGCCTGCACGACGACTCCCTGATCGAGCGTGGCCTGCAGATGCTGGGGTGGCTCCTCGACCTGCAGCGGGGGCCCGACCACCTGTCCCTGACCCCGGCGGCCGGTTGGACGGCGGGAGAGGCCTGGCCCGGTTTCGACCAGCAGCCCATCGAGGCCGCCACGTTGGCCGACGCCTGCGCCCGCGCCTTCGACCTCACCGGTGACCCGCGGTGGTCGGACGCTGTGGAGCTGGCAGCAGCCTGGTTCTTCGGGCGCAACGACAGCGGGACCTCGCTCCACGACCCTGAAGCAGGCGGGTGCTGCGACGGGCTGGAGCCCCACGGTCGCAACGAGAACCAGGGGGCCGAGTCCACGCTCGCGCTCGTGACCACGGTGCAGCACGCCACCCGGCTGGCCGGTTCGCGCGCATGAGACCCTCGCCCTCGACCGCCCCGCTGCTGCGACGTGACGACCTGGTGCTCGAGGCCGATCCGCGGCGGGTGGCGGCGCGGCTGTTCCTGCCCGGCCAGGAGCTGAGCGCACCCGGGTCCTCCCGCGCGGACGGGGTCGTGGCCCGCTGCTCGGCGATGAGCGACCTCACGGTGGCGGTGACCCTGGCCGAGCTCGACGCCTCGTACCGGGATCGTCACCCCGACCTGCACGCGTTGCTGCAGAAGAACTTCGACGCCATCGCCCACCGGGTTCCCGAGGGGGCCGACCTCACCGAGGACCGCCGCCGGCTGATCGGTGCCTACTTCACCCGTGAGGTCGCCATCGAGGCAGCGGCCCTGTTCAACCCCTCGATCGTGCCGCACCCGGTGCAGGACGGCGGCGCAGGCAGCCTGCGGTTCGTGATGAGTGCCCGGGCAGTCAGCGAGGGACACCTGTCGACGATCGTCTTCCGCTCCGGCACCTTCACCCCGTCGGCCTCGGCCGAGACGTGTGTCATGGACCCGCCGCCGCGGTTCGTGGTGTCGGGGGAGTGCCGCACCAGCCCCGTTCCCCGTGTCCGGCTGCGCCACGAGGCGAGCGGGCCGGACGAGGACGCCGACACGATGGACTTCGTGCTCTCGATCCTCGCGGGCGAGGTCGACCTGGCCACCCTCGACGCGGCGACGGAGGAGCTGCGGCAGCAGGCTCTGACGCGCACCCACGTCGAGGTCACCATCGAGTCGCTGCGGCAGACCGTGGCGTCGTCCTACGAGGTCACCTTCCCGCAGGAGTCCCTGCTGTCGGACCGAACGCTGTTCCCGGAGACCGACGCCGAGAGCCACGGTGTGGAGGACGCCCGCCTGGTGCGGTTGACGGCCCTCGACGGATCGGTGTCCTATGCCGCCACCTACACCGGGTACAACGGCACCCATGTGGTCTCGCGCCGGCTCGACACCGACGACTTCGCCACCTTCCGGTCGACGCCGCTGACCGGCCACGCGGCCGAGAACAAGGGCATGGCGCTGTTCCCACGCCCGGTGGGCGGCCGTTACCTGGCACTGTCCCGATGGGACCGTGAGAACAACGCGATCGCGAGCTCGGCCGACGGCCACCACTGGGGCGACGCGGCCGAGCTGCAGGCACCGATCGAGCCGTGGGAGCTGATCCAGCTCGGCAACTGCGGCCCCCCGTTGGAGACCGACGGCGGCTGGCTGGTGCTCACCCACGGCGTCGGACCGATGCGCGGCTACGCCCTGGGTGCCCTGCTGCTGGATCTCGACGACCCGACCCGTGTCGTCGGGCGCCTCACCGAACCGCTGCTGCAGCCGGACGGGGACGAGCGCGAGGGCTACGTGCCGAACGTCGTGTACTCGTGCGGGGCGCTGATCCACGAGCAGACCCTGCTGCTGCCCTACGGGGCCAGCGACACCAGCATCCGCTTCGGGCTCGTCGACGTGCCCACCCTGCTCGACCGGCTCGTCCGCAGCTGACCAGAAGTCCGCCGTCGGACCACGCCGTCCTACGGGTGCGCGGGTGCTGCGGTGGTGCCGCGAACCTGCAGCGTGGGTGGCGACAGGCTGAGGGCGGCCGGCAGGTCGGGCCGGGCGATCCGGCGCAGCAGGCACTGTGCGGCGCGTCGTCCCACGTCGTGGCTGGCGTTGTCGACGGTCGTGAGCCACAGGTGGCGCAGCCTGGAGATCGAGGTGTTGTCGTAGCCGACGACCGAGAGGTCGATGGGCACCGACAGTCCGAACTCTGCGGCGGCGGACAGCGTGCCGACGGCGCTCATGTCGTTGAAGGCGACGATCGCGGTGGGTCGACCGGGGCCGGCCAGCAGCCGGACCGTGCTGCGATAGCCACCCTCCTCGGTGCCGTCGCTGGGCTCGACCCGGGTCGACCCGGCGAGGCCGTGCCGATCCATCGTGGCCAGGAAGGCCTGTCGGCGCAGCTCGCCGACCACGCCCCGTCCGCTGAGGTGGGCGATGTGGCGATGCCCCAGCTCGACGAGGTGCTCGGTGGCGAGCCGGGTGCCGTGCTCGTCGTCGTTGGCGACGACGTCCACGTGGGGCAGGCTCGGCTCACGGGTGCCGGCGACCACGGTGGGCACCCGCGCGGCGGCGCTGGCCACGGCCGAGGCGTCGGGAAGGGTGCCGACCGCGATCAAACCGTCGACGCCCAGGTCGAGGAAGGTGCGGGTGAGGTCCTCGCCGATCTCGCGGCTGAGGTGGGCGTCGGCGAGCAGCACGTGCAGGCCGTGGTCGGACAGCACCGCGTTCACCCCGTTGAGCAGATCGACGAACCAGGGGTTGCGCAGGTCGTTGAGCAGGACGCCGACGGTGCGGGTACGCCGCTCGCTGAGGCTGCGGGCCGCCGCGTTCGGGCGGTAGCCGAGGTTCTCGACGGCGGCCAGCACCGCCTGCCGCTTGTCGTCGCTGACCGGGCCGGACTCACGCAGCACCAGCGAGACCAGCGACTTCGAGACCCCGGCCAGCTGGGCGACGTCGCGGATCGTGGGCGGCTTGGCCGGCCTCCGAGGCTCGGCCGGCACGGACGGCGAGGTCGACGGCGGCTCAGCGCTCACTTGTACCGGTCCACGATCGTTCCGACATCGAAACGGCCCCCTGGATTCTGCCATTGCCCTTGCTGTGCATGTTGACAGCCCCGATCCGGGCCGGTCAACATGGTTCCAGAATAACTTGGACCGGTCCAACATTTGACCAACGCGCGGAGCTGACCATGACGGGCTCGACCACAGGTGATCCGGGACCGCTGGGCCCCGACGAGCTCGGGGTGGCCGTGCTCGGGGTGGCGGTGGTCGGGTTCGGGTGGATGGGCCGGGTCCACACCCAGGCCTATGCCCGGCTGCGGCACCACTTCCCCGACGTCCGGCTGCAGCCTCGGCTGGTGGCAGTGGCCGACGAGGTGCCCGGTCGCGCCGAGGCCGCGGTCGGGCAGTTCGGCTTCGAGACCGCCGTGCTCGACTGGCGCGAGCTGGCCGGCGACCCGCGGGTGCAGGCCGTCAGCATCACCGCGCCCAACTTCCTGCACCGCGAGATCGGGGTCGCCCTGGCGCAGGCCGGCAAGCACATCTGGATCGAGAAGCCGGTCGGTCTGGACCCGGACGACGCCCGCGCGGTGCGCGACGCCGTGATCGGCGCCGGCGTGCAGGGGGTCGTCGGCTTCAACTACCGCAACGCCCCGGCGGTGCAGGCGGCCCGGCAGCTGATCGCCGCGGGCGAGATCGGCGACATCACCCACGTGCGGGTGAGGCTGTTCAGCGACTACGCCGCTCACCCGGACGGCGCCCTCACCTGGCGCTACGAGAAGGCCCGTGGCGGCAACGGGGTGCTGGGCGACCTGGCCTCGCACGGCGTCGACCTGGCCCGGCACCTGCTCGGCGAGATCGAGGCGCTGGTCGCCGACACCGCGGTCTTCGTGAGGGAGCGGGCCAAGCCGGGCGCCGCCACCGCCGGTCACCCCCGTGCCACGGGCGGCGAGCGGGGTCCGGTCGAGAACGACGACTACGTATCGTGCCTGCTGCGGTTCGCCTCGGGTGCCCGCGGCGTGCTCGAGGCCTGCCGGGTGTCGGTGGGGGAGCAGAACGCCTACGGCTTCGAGGTGCACGGCACCAGGGGTGCGGTGTTCTGGGACTTCCGGCGGATGGGCGAGCTCGGCGTCAGCCGCGGCACCGACTATCAGGACCAGCCGGTGACCACGATCCACGTCGGCCCCGGGCACGGTGACTACGCCGCGTTCCAGCCGGGATCGGCCATCAGCATGGGCAGCGACGATCTCAAGGTGATCGAGGCCCATGACTTCGTGCGCTCGATCGCGGACGGGACCGCCCACGGCCCGACGCTGGCCGACGCCGTCAGCAGCGCCGTGGCCCTGGACGCCATGACCCGCTCGGCCGAGAGCGGCGCCTGGGTGGTGCTGCCGTGAACGTCCTGCCGTCGAGCGCGCTGCCCGGGCAGGGTCAGTAGCGGACTCGTAGGCGACCCTCGAGGGGCTCGACGGTGACGCCGGACAGGTCGGGGACGGAGTCGACCTCGAAGGAGCCGCGGTGGGAGGTGCGCAGCGCCAGCACCCGGCACCCGGCGGCACGTGCGGAGGCGACTCCGGCGGGGGCGTCCTCGACCGCCAGGCAGTCGCCGGGGTCGAACCCGAGCCGACGGGCGCCCAGCAGGTAGGGCTCGGGATGCGGCTTGCTGTGCCGCACGTCGTCGGCGGTGACCATCGTCGTCGGGCGCGGCAGGCCGGCCGCCTCGATCCGGGCCCAGGCCAATCGGGCGGGACAGCTGGTCACGATCGCCCACCGGTCGCCCGGCACGGCGGCCAGGGCCTGCAGCGCACCGGGGACGGCGGTGACGGCGGCGCTGTCGGCCACCTCGAGGTCGATGAGGACCTCGTTCATCTCGACGACCTGCTGCGGCGTCAGCGACGGCTCGACCATCAGCAACGTCTGGCTGCCGGTCATGCCGTGGAACTTGCCCACGACCTCTGCCGGGTCCTTGCCCAGCAGCCTGGCCATCCGGGTCCAGGCCCGGTCGACGCTGTCGGTGGAGTCGGCCAGGGTGCCGTCCAGGTCGAAGAGCAGCGCCTGCGCCGACACGGTCGTCAGTGTCGCCATGACGTCCTCTCGTGGGTCCCTCGACTACGGGGGTCGTTCACAGGGCGGACGCCCTCCGGCGAGCCGGCCGCGCGGGGCGGACGAGCTCGGCCGAAGGGCGCCGCAGACGGGGCTGTGGTCAGCAACCCGACTTGTAGATGTACTTCGCGACGTCCGGCTGGGCCATGTTGTCCTTGGTCACGACCAGGGACTCGGTCTCGATCTTGGCGGTCACCGATCCACCGGACAGGGCGGCCAGCGCCTGCTCGACACCCTGCTTGCCGATGTCGTACGGCTTCTGGGCCACCAGGGCCTGCACGTCGCCGGCAGCCAGCTGCTTCATCTGGTCGGGACCGGCGTCGAAGCCGACGACCTTGACCGAGCCCGACTTGCCGGCCTGCTTGACGCCGGTCGCCACACCCTGCGCGGTGAACAGGTTGGTGGCGAACACCCCGGCGAGGTCAGGGTCCTTGGCCAGGTCGGCGCTGATCACCTGGGCGCCGGTGGCGGCCGTGTTGTGCGAGTACTGGGTGTCCGAGACAAGCGTGAAGCCCAGCTCGGCGGCCTTCTTCTTGAAGCCGGCGACGCGGGCGTCGACGCTGGAGATGCCGGGGTCGGTCGAGATGACGACGACCTTGGCGCCCTTCGCCAGCCCGAGGGTGCCCAGAGCCTCGGCGGCCTTCTCGCCACCGAGCTCGTTGTTCGTGGCGATCCGCGAGACGCCGATGGTGGTGTCCTCGACCGAGGTGTCGACCAGCACGACCTTGGCGCCGCCGTCCTGGATCCGCTTCAGCGAGGGCGTGGAGGCCTTGACGTCGTTCGGTGCGACCAGCAGGGCGTCGGGCTTGGCGGCCGAGACGGCGTCCAGCATCGGGTTCTGCAAGGTGGCATCGAACTTGTCGGGGCCCTGGGTGTCCAGGGTGGCGCCGGCGGCCGTGGCGGCCTCCTGCGCACCGCACTGCATCGACACGTAGAACGGGTCACCCTTGACGCCGACCATGAGGGTGATCTTCTTGCCCGTGGAACCGGCGGCGGAGGAGGCCGCCGTCGCTGCAGCACTACCGGCGGCGGTGTCCGAGGTCGAGGTCGAGCTGCTGCTCGACCCGCCGCAGGCCGCCAAGACCAACGCGGTGGCGGCCACGGCCGACGCACCCATGAGTCGTGTGGACTTCACGATTGCTCCTTCATTTGTGCTGAACCCGACGCCGTTGCATGGGGTTTCGTCCCGCACGAGTGCCAGTGCGGGGGGACTGGGGGACTATCTGCGGTTCTGGGACCGTCGACGCAGCTGGTCGAGCCAGACGGCCAGGATCAGGACGACGCCGACGGCGATCATCTGCCAGTAGGGGTTGACGCCGACGATGATGAAGCCGTTCTGCAGCACGGCCGGGATCCAGACCCCGATCAGGGTGCCGATGATCGTTCCCACCCCGCCGAACAGGCTGGTGCCGCCCAGGGCGACCGCGGTGATGGCCTGCAGGTTGTCGGTGGAGTGACCGCCGACCGAGGTGGTCGAGAAGTAGGCGAGGGACAGGAACCCGGCGAACCCGTTCGCCACCCCGCCCAGGATGTAGACCAGCAGCAGGTGGCGCTGCACCTTCAGGCCCACCCGCCGGGCGGCCTCCTCGTTGGAACCGATCGCCAGCGTGTGCCGCCCGAACACCGAGTAGTGCAGGCCGACGTATCCGGCCACCACCACGATCAGCGCGATCAGGATCAGGTTGGTCACCCCCGGGATCAGGTGGCTGGTGGCGACCGGGTTGAGGGCGTAGCTCGCCACGTTCACGCCGTTCTGCAGCAGTAGCGCCACGCCCAGGCCGGCACCCAGGGTGCCCAGCGTGGCCAGCATCGGCGGGATGTGCAGGTAGGCCACGACGAAGCCGTTGATGGCCCCGATGATCAGTCCGGCGAACAGTGCCGCGGCCAGCGCGCCGAGGATGTAGCCCGCCGTGGTGTCCGAGGCCTGGACGTCGAGGGCGGTGCCACCGCCCGGTGCGCTCATCAGCTTCAACGCCTGGGCGGCGAAGACCTCTCCCAGGATGATGCCGCTCGGGATCGACAGGTCGATCCCCGCCGTGGCGATGACGAAGGTGGTGCCCACGCTGACGACGGTCAGGATCGCCACGTTCTGAGCCAGCAGGCCAAGGTTGCTCGAGGTGCCGAACTTGCCGGGGGCCATCGCCGAGAAGATGGCGAGCAGCACCAGCAGGAAGAGCAGCGTCACGAGGATGGGTGTGGTCGAGAGCTGCTTGAGTCGCTGGCCCAGGCTCTTGCCGGTCGACGGCTCGCCGCCGTCGACCTCGTCGTCCGGCGCGGTGGTGACGGCGTTCTCGCTCACGATGACTCCTCGTTCCGGTAGGCCCCAGAGATCGCCGCGATGAGCCGGTCCACGTCAGCCTCGCCACGGCTGAAGCGGGCGACGCGGGCCCCGAGTCGAAGGACCTCGATCCGGTCGGCCACCTGCAGCACCTCGGGCAGGTTGTGCGAGATGAAGATGACCGCCAACCCGCGCTCGCGGACACTGTTGATCAGTTCGAGCACCTTGCGGGTCTGGATCACGCCCAGGGCGGCGGTGGGCTCGTCCATGATGATCACGTGCTGGGCCCACATGGCCGCCCGGGCGATGGCGACGGACTGTCGCTGGCCGCCAGAGAACGAGGCCACCGGCACCTTCAGGTCCTGCACCAGCCCGACGCCGAGCTCCTTGAAGCTCGCCGCGGTCCGGCGACGCATCTCGGGCTGGTTGTGCAGTACTCCGAACCGGCGGATCTCCCTGCCCAGGAAGACGTTCGAGGCAGCGTCGAGGTCAGGGGCCAGTGCCAGGTCCTGGTAGACCGTCTCGATCCCGAGCTTGGTCGCCTCCTGCGGGGTGGCGATGCCGACCTGTCTGCCGTCGACCAGGATCTCGCCGGAGTCCGGCGCGAAGACCCCGGAGAGCGCCTTGATGAGCGTCGACTTGCCCGCTCCGTTGTCGCCGACCAGCGCGGTAACCTCGCCGGGGAAGGCCCGGAACGAGACTCCCCGTAGGGCGCGGACCGTGCCGAACGACTTGACGACCGAGCGGGCCTCGAGGGCCGGCACCCGCTCGCTGCCGTTGCCGGCGCCGCTGCCGGCGGGCTGCGTTGCTGTCATGACCTGATCGCCTCCTGCCAGTTGCGGCCGCGGCCCTGCATGACGGTGGTCAGGTGCTTCAGGCGCGGTAGTGCCACGTCGGTGAGGAAGGCCGTCCGCTCGGGCCCGGCCACAGAGGCCGCCTCGCCCCAGATGGCCCGGCCGGCGATGACGCCGCTGGCGCCGTTGTCCAGGGCCACGGCCACCCGCTCGGCGAACGCCTCGTACTCGACACCGGCCGACAGCAGCGCCCACGGGACGTCCGGCAGCAGCTCGGTGATCTGCTTGCACCGCTCCGCGCTGCCCGGCCACTCCAGCTTGAGCAGGCTCGGCTTGAGCTCGGCGAGCATGGCCGCCGAGCGCACGATGGTGTCGAAGCGGTGGTCCTCCTGGCCGGCGTCCTTCGGCACGGTCAGCAGGGGCTCGATGACACTCGGGAGGTCCTGCGAGTGGCAGTCGGCGACGATCTCGGCGACCCGGTCGAGCGACTCCTGCACCAGGTCGGGCTCACCGGGCACGGTGGTCCGGGTCGGGTCCCAGTAGAGCATGAACTTCAGGGCGTCGCCGTTGAGGGTGCGGACCCAGGCGGCGTCCCGGGTGGGGTCGAGAACCGTTCGGTACTCGGTGTTCCAGTGGTCCTTCACCGTCGGCTCGGCGGCGATGAGCAGGGCGGACGGCAGGGTGAAGTCGAGCTGGCTCGCGAGCCCGGTGACGCCGTACTCCGGGTCGAGGAGCACCCCGGAGGTCTCGGCCGCCAGGACCCTGGTGACCTCGGCCTTGAACGCGACCCGGTCACAGTTCTCGGACGGCAGCCCGGCGCCGCTGAGCATGCGGCCGAGCATGGCGCGCTGGTCGAGTGCGAGAATCTTGAACAGACCGTCGTCGTCGGCCAGTCGTGCGAGTCCGGCGTGGCTCATCAGTTGCTCCTCGGTTCGTTGCAGTCAGGACGGGACAGGTGTGGGGGCGGGGGCCGATGGCGGCGGCGCCAGCCCGGCGGCGACCGCGGCGAGCCGGGCGGCACCGGCGGCGCCGGCCTCGGCCGTGGACGAGGTGGTCAGCCGGGGCAGCTGACGTCGCTTGGCCGCGGCCACCGTCGGGTCGGCCAGCCAGCCCCCGGCGCCGACCGCGCGGTGCTCGGCGCCGAACAGGGACCGGGTCGTGGTCAGCGGCCCCGCGGCCAACCCGACCAGCGACTCGACCGCATGGACCCACGCCTGGGCGCGGTCGACGTCGGCGTGCAGCGTCAGGTGAACGCTGGACCCGGTCATCGACGCCTGCAGCGGCGGGTGGGGCAGGTCGGTGCGGATCGAGGCGTCGTAGAGCGCCGCGCGGGCGGAGCGACTCTGCGCACCGAGCAGCAGGGACAGCCGTTCCAGACCGAGGCCGACGCTCAGCCCCGCGAGGGCGCAGTAGTGGTCGGGCACGACGGTGCGCCCGACCGTGACCCCCGCGGCCACCAGCTCGGCGACGTCGTCCCGGTCGATCGGCTTGGACGTGAAGCGCAGCAGAGCCTCGGCAGTCCCCAGGGAGTCGAAGAGCACGCCGTCCTCGGCGGCCCCGGCACCGTAGGCCGCCGTCTGGTGGTCGTGCCCGGCCACGGCCAGGACGGCGCCGTGGACCCTGCCCGGTACCTCGCCCAGGTCGGCGCCCTGGCTGCTGCGGGGGCCGGCGGGTCCGGCGGGGGTACCGGCCACGGTGATCTCGCCGAGCAGCGGTCCACCCACCAGGACGGTGGCGGCCTCGCAGGGCTCGCCGGTCAGGACGTCGAGCAGCCCGGTCCGGCTGGCCAGCGACAGCTCGCTGCCGGGAGTGCCACCGAGGGAATGGACGACCCACTCCGGGACCGACCAGAACCGGCTCGCGCGAACGGTTTCGGGGTACTCGGCGTGCAGGGCGAGCACTTTGGCCAGTGAGGGCTGGGCCGTCAGGGGCATGCCGCAGTAGCGGACGAAGGTCTCGGTCCCGATCACCGCGGCGACCCGGGCCGCATCGCCGCGGTCGTCGTGCCATGCCCGGATCGGTGCGAGGGGCCGGTCGGAGGCGTCGGTGAGGACGCCGGACTCGCCCATGCCGGTGACCCCGACGGCCATGACCGGGCGGCCGGCCCAACGCCCGTCCTCGGCCTGGCCGAGCCGGCTGGTGGCGTCGTCCACGACGGTCATGACGCAGCGGGCGAGGCGAACCGGGTCCATCTGGGTTCCCCGGGTGTCACGTACCCAGGGCGTGGGGGCGGCGGCGGAGGTGGCCTCGGTGCCGTCGAGCTCGTAGATCACGGCCTTGACCGACGTGGTGCCGACGTCGATGCCCATCACGAGACCGGTGTCGCTCACCGCCGTCCTTCCTCTACATGTCACCGGTGTCTGACACCGGTGACATGTACCCTAGGCTGAGGCGCAAATCACCGCAAGGGAGGCCCTTGGTTGGTTACCGATTCGTTACGGGGACGGGCTCTCGGTCGGGGCTCACGAGTCGAGCCCGGCCCCCCGCGCGGCGGGGCCGGCAGCCGGTCGTCGCTGGGTATATTGACCAGCGCCCGCCGGCCGTTCCCGCCCCGTGAACGCATGCAGACCGGTCACCGGGTCGCGTGAACCAGCAGCGGCAGGCACGAGGGAGCGGCATGAGCACGATGCGCGACGTCGCGGCGCTGGCCGGGGTGAGCGCCAAGACGGTCTCGCGGGTGATGAACAACGACCGCTACGTCTCCGACGACGTCCGCGCCCGGGTGCTGCAGGCGGTGGCCGACCTCAACTACGTCCCCAACGCGCTGGCCCGCACCTTCCGCTCGGGCCGGGACGCCGCGATCGGGCTCGCGGTGCCCGACATCGGTGACCCCTTCTTCGCCTCGGTCGCCCGGGCGATCGAGAAGGCGGCCCGGCAGCGCAACGTGGCGGTCTTCGTCACCAGTCTGGGTGGTGCGGCCGAGGACGAGCAGACCGCGGTCGAGGCGCTGCTGAGCCGCCAGATCGTCGGCCTGGTGATCGCGCCCGTGGCCGCCGACCAGACCTACCTGCAGCCCTGGCTGAGCAGGGTCGCCGTCATGTTCATCGACCGGCCGCCGGTGGGCCTGAAGGCGGAGTCGGTCGTCGAGGACGACTTCGGCGGAGCCAAGCGGGCGACGGCGCACCTCATCGGCCACGGCCATCGCCGGATCGCCATGGCGGCCGACTCGTTGCAGATCCCCACCACCGCCCGACGCCTGGGCGGCTACCGGAGCGCGTTGGCCGAGGCCGGGCTGCCCTACGACGACGACCTGGTCGTGGTGCTCGGCAGCGACGGCGGGGTGGCCACCGAGCAGACGCTGATGGCGAGCCTGGGGCAGGGCGACCCGCCGACGGCGGTGCTGTCGTCGAACGCCCGCAGCTCGATCGAGATCGTGCCGATCCTGCACCGGCTCGGGCGTTCGGACGTCGCCCTGGTCAGCTTCGGCGACTTTCCGATGGCCGACACCCTGGCCCCCGCGGTCACGGTCGTCGACCAGGACCCGCTCAGGCTCGGCGGGGTCGCCGCCACGCGGCTGTTCGAGCGGGTGGACCGGCCCGACCTGCGTCATCGCCGCCAGGTGGTGCTCCCGGTCGAGCTGGTCGTGCGTGAGTCCTGCGGGTGCGCGAGGGTGTCGGTGGCCGGCGGGACGGCGCCGACGACGCGCCGTCCCGCCAGGTCGAGAACCTAGCTGCTACGGGATGATGACGACCTTGTGCGCGCTCTTGTCGGACGCCAGGGTCTCGAGGGCCGTGCCGTACTCGTCGAGCGAGAAGCGGTGGGTGATGATGCCGTCGGTCCTGGCGCGCCCGCCGCGCAGTGCCGAGATGGCCGCGCCGAAGGACGTCATCTCGGCGAAGGACCCCTTGATCGTGATCTCGCGACGGAACACGTCGAACGGGTGGAACGCGCACGATCTCGTCGGCCCGGGTCACCCCGTAGACCATGTAGGTGCCGCCGTTGCGGGTCAGCTGCACGCAGATGTCACCGACCTCGGTGGCACCGGTCGCCTCGACGACGACGTCGTAGCCGTCGCCCTTGGGTGAGGTCGCGAGCAACTTCTGCAGGTTGCCGGCGGGGTCGCCGCGCTCGATCTTGACGGTCTGGTCGATGCCCAGCTTGGCCGCGGTGTCGAGCTTGAACTGGGTGGGACCGGCCGTGGTCACCGACGAGGCGCCCCCGGAGCGGATCAGCTGCGACAGCAGCAGTCCGGTCGGTCCGGCACCGAGGACCAGGGCACTGACGCCCGGCTTGAGGGCCAGGGTCTCCAGACCGTGCATCGCACATCCGGCCGGCTCGGTGAAGACCGCGGTGTCCAGCGCCAGGCCCTCGACCGAGAAGACGAGGGTCTCGGCGACGCAGGCGAACTCGGCGAAGAACCGGGGAAGTTGCTGCCCAGGCCCTTGCCGTTCGAGCACAGGATCAGCCGTCCCGACAGGCAGTAGTCGCAGGTGCCGCAGTAGATGTTGGGGTTGACGCTCACCTGCTCCCCGATCCGGAACCGGGTGGCGCCCTCGCCCAGCTGCTCGACCACGCCCACGAGCTCGTGCCCGGGGATCAGTGGGAAGACCGCGTTGAAGTCGCCGTGATGGATGTGCAGGTCGGTGCCGCAGACGCCGACCTGCACCACCTTGATGAGCACCTCGCCGGGCCCGGGGGTCGGGGTCGGGACCTCCGTCACCTGGTAGCTGCGGGGGGCGTCGTAGAGGACGGCCTTCATGGGCTGGCTCCTTGGGTCGGGCGTCCTGTCGCGAGGGCGCAGACGTACTCGCCCGCTCGACGGTCGGACGGCAGGAGCGGGCAGGTCGGGGGTGTCGGGGCTCCGACGCCAGCGAGTATGTCACCGGTGTCAGAGGCGCGCCAGCCCTGACGCACGACGAAGGCCCCGCCGACATCGGCGAGGCCTTCGTCAGCCGTCTCGGCTTCAGGGGTACCCGGCGGCCACTCGGGGTGCGCCCGCCGGGTCGGGCGGGCGGTGCGCGCCTGCGGTCAGGCTGCGGGGCGGTGCGCCTGCGGTCAGGCCGCGGGAGGAGTGCTCGAGCTGGTGGCGCCACTGCCCGGAGTTTGCCCCGGCGCCTGCCGCCCCGGCCCCCAGTGGCCGAAGCCGCCGGGGCCGCGCCCGACACCATTGACGAGGTCGGTGATGCGCTGGGTCAGGGTGCCGCCGATGCTGTCGGCCTGCGCCTGGGTGAGGCGGCCGGCCTTGACCTGGGCGGCCAGCTCCGCCTTCTCGGCATCGACGACGGCGGTGACCAGGGTGTCGACGCTCACCTTCTGGGTGGCGGCGATCTGGGCCAGGCTCTTGCCCGCCCGCAGCTGGGTGCGCAGCTCGTCCGTGCTCAGGTGCAGTGCCGTGGCGGCCGCCGTTTCGGCCCGGCCGAGAACGCCGTGCAGGTCACGGCCGAACATGTGCCCGTCCGGTCCCTCGGGTCCCCGCATGCCCTGCCCCATTGATCCGCCCTGCCCCTTCGAACCGCCCTTCGGCAGCTGCTGGTCCAGAGTGGTGGCCACCTTGTCGGCCTGCGCCTGGGTCAGGGTGCCGTCCGTGACCAGCCCGCTCAGTGCGCTCTTGAGGTGGGCCAGCCGGCTGGTGACCGGGTTGGCCGAGCTGGCCGCCTCGGCCGGGGTCAGTGCCAGGACGGTGCCGGCCGCCCCGGCGAGCATGGCCCCGGACAGGACGAGTGCTGCACTGCGCCGACGCATCTGATCTCCCGTGATCCGTCGGATGGATCGAGGCAATGATCGGGCCCGAGCATGTGCGCGCGATGACCGCAACCTGGGGAAGCCTGCCAATGTCGGCGTCCCTGGTCGGACGAACCGGCAGGATCGGGACGTGGAGCAGATCTGGATCCCGATGTCGGACGGCGCCCGGCTGGCCGCCACCCTGTACCTGCCGCACGGCGCCGGTGGGCGGGGCAGCGCCGGGCAGCGATCGGACGGCGCCGGGGGCCCGGTGCCGTGCCTGCTCGAGGCCCTGCCGTACCGCAAGGACGACCTGACGGCGTCCTACCGGCCCGAGTACACCCGCTTCCGCGACGAGTTCGGCTACGCCGTGGCCCGGGTCGACCTGCGGGGCACCGGCTCGAGCACCGGGATCGCGCTCGACGAGTACCACGCCCAGGAGCAGGCCGACCTGCTCGAGGTGATCGCCTGGCTGGCCGACCGGCCCTGGTGCAGCGGAGCGGTCGGCATGTTCGGCACCAGCTGGAGCGGGTTCAACGCCCTGCAGCTGGCGTGCGAGCGGCCCCCGGCACTGAAGGCGGTCGTGGCCAGCTATGCCACGGACGACCGCTGGACCGACGACGTGCACCACATGGGCGGTGCGATGCGGCTGCTCGACCAGGTCGACTACCAGCTCTACATGGTCGCCATGAACGGGCTGCCTCCCGTGCCGACGGTGTTCGGCGAGGGCTGGCGGCGGGAGTGGCTGACCCGGGCGCAGGACACCCCCGAATGGTTCACCCGCTGGATCGACCGGCAGAGCGACGGGCCGTACTGGCGGCACGGGTCGGTGCGGGCCACGCCCGGCCCGGCCGGAGCGGGAATGCCCTCCTACGAACGCATCACGTGCCCCACGATGCTCATCGCGGGCTGGGCGGACGGCTACCGCAACAACTCCTTCCGCACCTTCCGGGCGCTGTCGGCGGCGGGTACCCCGGTGCAGGTGCTGGCCGGGCCGTGGAGCCACATGGGTCCCGCGACGGCGGTGCCCGGCCCTCGGGTCGACCACGTCGTGCTGATGGCGCGATGGTGGGACCGGTGGCTGCGCGAGGACCGGTGGCTGCGTGAGGACCAGGACCCGGACGGCGCTGCCGCGTCCGCGCGGGGGGTGGAGCCGGACCCACCGTTCACGGTGTTCGTGCGGCGCTACGACCCGCCGTCCCCGGTGGCCGACAGCTGGCCCGGCACCTGGCAGGCCTACGACCTGGCGGGCCTCGAGGCCGTCACCGACGACGTCCTCGAACTGGGTCAGGCGGCCGTGTCGGGCGGCGCCGTCGACCCGGGTCGGCCCGGCGTCGTCGAGTACCAGCCGGTGCGCGACGTCGGGGTGCGCGCCTGGAACTCGTGCGCCGGGCACCTGCCGTGGGGCCAGCCCGAGGACCAGACCCTGGACGACGTCCGCTCACTGTGCCTGCAGTGGCCGCTGCCGGCGGGCACCGTGGTGCTCGGCCAGCCTCGGCTGGTGCTGCGGGTGCGGGTCGACGACCCGGTGGCGTTCGTGCTCGGCCAAGCTGAGCCTGGTGCCGGCGGCGGGTCGGCCGAGCCTGCTGGTCGACCGGGGGCTGCTCAACCTGGCCTACCGGGACGGCGACGGCGACCGCGCCGCGGCCGTGCTCCCCGCATGAGTGGCACGACGTCGAGATCGAGCTCGAGGCAACGGCTTTCGAGGTCACCGAGGGCGTGCAGCTGCGGCTGGCGCTGGCCTGCGCCGACTGGCCGAACGTGGTGGCGCCGCCGGGCACCTGGTCGGCGGTCGACCTGTCGGCGTCCCGGTTGCTGCTGCCGGTCTCGCCGGGCACGCCGCTGCCGGTGCCGGTGCTGCCCGACCCCCCGACCGAGGAGCAACAGGCGGCCGTCGCGCCCACCGAACCGGTCGACGCCTCGCCACGTGCTGTGGCGCCACGGGCACGAGGTGGTGACCGGGGTGCACCACGCCGAGGTCGACCACGGCTCGACCTACCGCGGCTTCCAGGACTCGGTGTGCCGGGAGCACTACGTCGGCCGGGTCGAGATCGAGCCCGTCACCGGTCGCCAGCGGGCCACCGGCACCACCCGGTTCGAGCTCACCTGGCCCGGGCAGGCGACGGCGAGCAGTGAGTCCCGGCTCGACCTGGTGATCGACGACGAGACCTTCGACGTCACTGTCGAGCTCGACGTCCTGGACGGCGGCGAGCCGCTGGTGCACCGTCGGTGGCACCGCCGGATCCCGCGACTGCTGGCCTGACCGGGACGGGGGCGACCCGGAGGTCAGACCAGCCAGCGCTGCGGCGCCGCCGGGTCGGTGAGGGCGGGCCGGTCGAGGGTGAAGGCGCCGATGTCGCAGCTCGTAGCGCCGGTGGTGGCGAGGTCGGCCAGCACCCGGCCGAACCACGGCGCGAACTTGAACCCGTGCGCCGAGCCGAGACCCACCGCCACCCGGGGCTGCCCGGGCACCAGGGCCGCGACGAAGTCGCGGTCGGGGGTGAGGGTGTACAGGCAGGTGGTCACCCGGCTCACCGCGCCGGCGCCGGGCACGGTGCGGGCGACGAAATCGCGCATCGCGGCGACGTACTCGGCGTCCGGCTCGAAGTCCCGGGTGTCGGGGTCGACCGCCCGGCCGCCGCAGTCCTGGCCCACCTTGACCGACGCCTCGCCGTAGCTGGGGAACCCGTAGTAGGAGGGGTCGTCCATCCAGATCCACACCGGGAAGGCTCCGGGCGCGTGCGCGGCACGGACGTCGGCAGCTGAACGGACGTCGGCAGCTGAACGGACGTCGGCAGCTGAACGGACGTCGGCAGCTGAACGGACGTCGGCAGTGGCACGGACGTCGGGGGCGCCGTCGTCGAGGGCGAAGTGGACCACGTGCTCCTTGGTGACCGTCAACGGGATCCGCACGCCGAGACCCGCCAGGACGTCGTTCGTCCAGGCGTCGGCGGTCACCACCGCGGTGCGGGCCCGCAGCCGCGAGCCGTCGTGGCAGCGCACCAGCACGCCGTCGTCGTCGGCGGTCAGCTCGGCCACCGGGCACCGCTCGACCAGCCGGGCGCCGTGCCCGACGGCCCGTTCCCGCATGGTGGCGCTGCCCAGGGACGCCGGCACGATCCCGGTCTCGTTCTGCTGCAGCACCGTCGAGCCGTCGGGCACGGCGATCGAGGGCCACCGACGCCGGGTGGCGACGTCGTCCAGCACCTCGAAACGCACCCCGCGGGCGGTCATGGCGCCGACGTAGTCGTCGACGGGAATCGCTGCGCCGGGCGGGAAGACGTCGATGCCGCCGCAGCGCAGCACCAGCGAGCGGCCGCTGTCGGCCTCGAGCTCGGCCCAGTCCCGGTAGGCCTGCTCGGCGTTCGCGACGTAGGCGGCCGTGTGGTAGCTGAGCCTGATGATGCGGGAGTCGCCGTGGGAGGCGCCCCGCACGTGGCCCAGCTCGAAGCGCTCCAGGCCGATCACCGACACCCCGCGCCGGGCCAGCTGCCAGGCCGTCGCGCTGCCGAGCGCCCCCAGGCCGATCACCACGACGTCCGCGTCGTACCTCATGACGTGCCCTCGGCAGGGCCGGGCGCATCGACAAGGCCGGGCGGAGCGGCAGGGCCGGGCGAAACGGCAGGGCCGGGCGAAACGGCAGGGCCGGGCGCTTCGGTCGGGCCGTGGTCGTCGGTCAGCCGGGGCAGCAGCCAGCGCCGGATGTCGAGCCCGGCGTCCTCCATGGGGGCGTACCAGCCCTGGGTGTAGAAGGCCGAGGCCATGCCGCGCTGCACGCTCTCGCAGATCGTCCAGTCCTGCCGGTTCACCAGGTCCCAGAACCCGGCGCAGTCCTCGACGTCCTGATCGGCCTGCTCGGGCTCGACCAGCACGTCGAAGGTGATCCGGGTGCGGTCGACGGCCAACGGCTGCAGCACGAACGAGGCGGCGTGCTCGGCCGACAGGCTGAGCAGCAGGTTGGGGTAGACCAGCTCGCCCTTGTGGCGCACCCGCTCGCCGTCGTCGAGGTCGGGGAACGGACGGCGGGGCGAGCCGCCGCTGAACGAGAACGTCCAGGCGCCGTCCCGGTGCGCGATGCCCGCCTCCCAGTCCAGCCCGGCACCGTCGACCCCCATGCCGCCGTGGCCGAAGGCCGGTACCAGCCGGGTCAGCTCGGCGTGGACGCCGGCGCAGTGGTAACACTCGTTGTAGTTCTCGGCGATCACTTTCCAGTTGGCCGCCACCTCGTAGACGATGCGTCGGGCGCTGACCAGGCGCTCGAGCGGGTACCGGGCGGTGCGGGTGACGATCTCGCCCAGCTCCGTGACCAGCGAGGGCGCGTCGCCGGGGTCGTCGCCGGCCTCGTCCGCAGTCGCGTCGGACGGCGCCGTGGGCGGGCCGAGTCGCACGAAGGCGTAGCCGCCCCAGGTCTGGACGGCGAGCTCGGTCAGCCCGAACTGCGCGGGGTCGAACCCCTCGACCCCGTCGGTGTGGGGCGCCCGCAACAGGGCGCCGTCCAGGCCGTAGGTCCAGGAGTGGTAGCGACACCGCAGTGACCTGGCCGCGCACGGCGTCACCACCTCGCCGGGCGACTGGTCGACCAACTGGGCGCCACGGTGGCGGCAGACGTTGGCCAGGGCGTGCGGGCCACGGTCGTCGCGGGTGAGCAGCACACTCTCGCCCGCCACCTCGACCGCGACGACGCGACCGCCATCGGTTGCGTCGTAGGGACTGTCGGCCGGTCCGAGGGCGTCGAGGCGACCGACACAGACCCACGACCGGCGCCACACCCGGTCGACCTCGTGGCGCCAGGTGGCCGGGTCGGTGTAGTGGGCGCGGGGCAGAGCCGCCTGCAGACCGGTCACGCGGCGATGCTACGGCCCGCTCAGGTCGGGCGGAACGGGCAGGAATCCTTTGCCGTTTCGCCACGAGATCTCACCCAGAGTGACGACGGCGGGAAATCTTGTCGCAAAAGCAACCTGGAGCCCTCGACCTTGCGTCTGCTCGGTAGTAGAAAGACAACAGCCGGGCTGACCGGCAGATCAGTAGTCGGGTGGCACCGTGGTGGGCGAGGTGCCGGCGGCCGGCGGTGGAGGACGGGCATGACCCAGACGCAGCGCAACGACCAGAGGTGTCCGCAGGGCCAGGCGCGGCGCTTGGGCCAGAGGTCTGGTCAGGGTCAGGGGTCTGGTCAGGGCCAGGGGTCTGGTCCGGGCACGGGGTCTCCTCACGGTCGCCCCAGGGTGGTCCTCGCGCTGGGGGCGGCGGCCGCTCTGGTGCTGGCGGCCTGCGGCTCGTCCGGGACGGCGACCCCGACCGGGGCCGGCACGGGGTCGGGCGCGGCCCCTGGGTCGGCGACGTCCAGCCAGAGCGCTGCCCCGCAGGTCAGAGCCCGGGGGGCGTGCTGAAGATCGGGACGATCAACTACATCGACTCGTTCAACCCGTTCAACTAGATCGAGGCGGCCGGGCCTGCTGGCCCAGCTGATGATCTTCCCGTCCCTGGTGCAGTACAAGCCGGGCGCCGAGGAGTTCGAGGGCGACCTGGCCGACAGCTGGGAGCAGTCCGCCGACGGCAAGACCATCACCTTCACCCTGAAGACCAGCGGCAAGTGGTCCGACGGCAAGCCGATCACCGCGGCCGACGCCGCCTTGACCGTCAACACCACGCTGAAGTACGTGGACGACGCCGACCGCGGTGATGGCCGGCGCGGTGCAGCACATCGTCAAGGCCACGCGCCCGACCGCGGCGCTCGCTGGTGATCAGCTACGACGCCCCGATGGCGAACGCGCTGCCGCAGCTGCAGACCCTGCCGATCCTGCCCCAGCACGTCTGGGAGCCGCTGGCCGGCGCCGACGGCAAGGGCTGAAGACCTTCGCCCCGGAGCAGAAGCTGCCGATGGTCACCGGCGGCGCCTACACGCTGGAGAAGTACGAGAAGAAGGGCACCAGCGTCTTCAAGGCGGACCCGAACTTCTACGGGCCGAAGTCCGAAGTCGACGCGATCGCGCTGGTCTACTTCACGAACGAGGACGCGATGCTCGCCGACCTGAAGTCCGGCAAGGTCGACTGGGTCGACGAGGTGCCGATCGCCGCGGCCACCACGCTGCCAAGGAGACACGGCATCGCGGTCCCGAGATCACGGGCGCCGAGACCACCAACATCACCTGGAACTCCAACCCGAAGAAGAAGAAGAACCGCGAGCTGCTCGACCCGAAGGTGAAGAAGGCGCTGTCGCAGACCGTCGACCGCGACCGGATCATCGAGGTCGTCTTCGGCGGGCACGCCGAGCACGGTGGAGAGCCTGCTCGGCAACATCGTCGGCACGTGGGAGAACGCCAACCTCGGCCCGCTGACGCGGGACGTCGCCGCGGCCAACGCCGACCTCGACCAGCTCGGCTACACCAAGGGCGCCGACGGCATCCGGGTGGCCCCGGCCAAGGACGGCCAGCCGGCGCACCCGATGAAGTACGAGGTGATGGTGCCGGACAGCCTCAACTTCAACGGCAAGCGCGCAGTTCGAGATCATCCGCGACAACTTCGCCGAGGCCGGGGTCAAGCTCACCCTAAGGCCGGCGGCGACTCCACCGCGGCCTACGCCTACGAGACCGGCGACAGCTGCGACGCCGAGAAGGGCACCGGCTACGAGGACTTCGACATGGCCGCTGTGGGACTGGGTCGGCTACAAGCGACCCGGACTTCCAGCTCTCCGTCGTGACCAAGGGCCAGTGGTGCTCGTGGAGCGACACCGGCTACGACAACCCGGCCTACGACAAGCTGTACGAGCAGCAGGCGACCCTGATGGACGAGGCGGCGCGCAAGGCGATGGTCGACCAGATGCAGCAGATCGTCTACGACGACGTGGTCTACACCCAGCTGGTCAACATGAACTGCATCGACGCCCACCGGCAACGGCTGGGGGGGCTTCCACCCCGAGCTGAACGGCTACTCCAAGCATTCTACACCAGCCGTGGGCAAGCTCGCCTGATGCCGGGCGAGACCGCCGGCGTCCCGGACGCCGCACAGCCCAGCGGCCGGACGATGAGCCGGATGCGACCCGATCTCGTCAAGCGGGTGCTGTTCGCGCTGGCGATCACGTCCTGGTCGCGATCACGGCGAACTTCGTGCTGTTCCGGGCCCTGCCCGGCGACGCCGTCTCGGGCCTGCGCTGCCGGCACCTGCACGGTCGAGTTCAAGCAGGCAGCAGGCGCGCGAGCTCGGTCTGGACCAGCCGTAGCCGCCCAGTACGGCCTCTACCTGAGGGGCTCGCCCACGGCGACCTCGGGCAGCTCGCTGCGCGCGCCGTACCCGCCGGTCCGCACGACGCTCTGGGAGCCGATCAAGCGCACGGTGCCGATGATCCTGCTCGGCACGATCTTCTCGATCGTGATCGGGATGCGGCATCGGGGTGGTGGCCGCCTGGCGGCGTGGGCTCGCTGCTCGACCGGGCCGCCACCGGGACCGCGCTGGCCGCCTACGCGATGCCGACCCAGTGGCTGGCGCTGCTGTTCGTGCTCTACCTGGCCGGCTGGCTCGGGCTGCCCAGCTCCGGCGTCCGGGACCCCGACCTGGAGGTGGCGCAGCTGCTGGGGCAGCGTCTCGGGCTGGACCCTGGCGGTCGACCAGGTCAAGCACATGATCCTGCCGGCGCTGGCGATCGGGATCGTCTTCGCCGGCGACTACGCGATCATCACCCGCTCCGCGCTGGTCGAGACGCTCGGCGAGGACTACGTGCTGACCGCTCGGGCCAAGGGCCTGCCCGGCCGGGGCGGATCATCCGCCGGCACGCGCTGCGCAACGCCATGCTGCCGATCGCCACCCTGATCGCGCTGTCGCTGGGCACCGTGGTCGGCGGCGTGCTGGTGGTGGAGTACGTGTTCTCCTACCCGGGCATCGGGCTGGCCGTCGTCGAGGCGATCGACCAGCGCGACTACCCGATGCTGCAGGGCGCCTTCCTGCTGCTCACCGTCTGCGGTGGTCAGCGCCAACCTGATCGCCGACCTGCTCTACCCGAAGATCGACCCGCGGGTGACGGTCGTCATGACCGCCTCGTCGAACCCCGCCGGCGTCGACGCGGCGGGCCGGGGCGGCCGCCGACCCGGCGCCCGTCGCGGCGGCGTCCGGGGTGGTGCGGGCGATGCTGCGCTCGTGGTCGGCCCGGGTCGGGCTCGCCATCCTCGCCGTGTTCGTGCTGGTCGCCCTGTTCGGCAGTGTGCTGGCGCCGTTCCCGACCACGCCGACCAGCGGCAAGTCTTCGCCCCGCCCGGCGGCGGGCACCTGCTGGGCACCGACGACGCCGGCGTCGACGTGTTCTCGCTGCTGCTCAGGGCGCCAGGGTCTCGCTGATCGTCGGGCTTCGCCTCGGCCTTGGTGGCGATGGTCATCGGCGGCACGGTCGGCGTGCTCACCGGCTACTTCGGCGGGCGCACCGACTCGGTGCTGATGCGGGTCGCCGACTACTTCCTGGTGATCCCCGACGTGCCGCTGATGGTGGTGATGGCGGCGCTGTTCGGCCGCTCGCTGCGCAACATCGTGCTGATCATCGCGCTGATCTACTGGGCCTCCACGGCCCGGCTGATCCGGGCCCAGACCCGCAGCATCAAGGAGCGGGTGTTCGTGCGCCGGGCCCGGGCGATCGGGGCCGGCCACCTGCGGGTGCTGCTCAGCCACGTGGTGCCGCAGATCGTGCCGCTGCTGATCGCCAACACCGTGCTGCAGATCGCGCTCGGGCATCTACGCCGAGACCTTCGTGACCTTCCTCGGGCTCGGGCGACCCGGAGGCGATCTCGTGGGGCTCGATCCTGCAGGACGCGTTCTCGGCCAGCGCGCAGACCAACGGCGCGTGGTGGGCGATCGTGCCGCCCGGGTCTCTGCGTCACCCTGGTCGTGATCGGCTTCACCCTGGTGGGCCAGACCGTCGAGGAGGAGCCTCAACCCGCGGCTGCGGGTCGGCCACCTGTCCTACCGCCGGTTCCGGGTGCGGCCGAAGCGGGCGTGACCTGACGCGTGACTGAGCCCAGCCCGTCCCCGCTGCTCGAGCGTGACCGACCTGAACGTCTGGTTCGACGTGCCCGGACGGCGAGGCGCACGCCGTCCGGGACGTCTCGTTCGACCCTGCGCGCCGGCGAGCGGATCGGCCTGGTCGGCGAGTCCGGGCTGCGGCAAGACCACGGCGCTGCTCGCCCTGATGGGGCTGCTGCCGCCGAACGCCGAGCTGTCCGGCCGGGTCGTGCTGGACGGCGCCGACCTGCTGGTGCCGGCGAGGAGTCGTCGCGCCCGCACCGCTGGCGGGACGTCGCGATGGTGTTCCAGGGCGCGATGAACGCCTTCAGCCCGGTGCACCGGGTCGGCGACGCAGATCGTCGAGCCGATGGAGTTCCACGGCACCCACCGGGGCGGGCCGCCAAGGCCCGGGCCCGCGAGCTGCTCGAGCTGGTCGGCATCCCGGTCGGCCGCGCTACGACAGCTACCCGCACGAGCTGTCCGGCGGGCAGCGGCAGCGGGCGGCGATCGCGATGGCGCTGGCCTGCGAGCCCAAGCTGCTGCTCGCCGACGAGCCGACCACCGCGCTGGACGTGATCGTCCAGGCCCAGGTGCTGGACCTGCTGGCCCGGCTGTCCGACGCAGCTCGGGCCTGGCCGTGCGTGCTGGTCACCCACGACCTGCCGCTGGTCTCCGGGCTGTGCCACCGCACCGCGGTGATGTACGCCGGGCAGGTGGCCGAGCTCGGGCCGGCGGCACAGGCTGGTCGGCGACCCGCAGCACCCGTACACCCGGATGCTGTTCGCCGCCACGCCGGAGATCGACGGCGAGCGACCCGATGCGTGTCGATCCCGGGTGCCCCGCCGCGGCTCGACCTGCCGTTCATCGGGTGTGCGTTCGCGCCGCGCTGCGACGTCGTCCAGGACCGCGCTGCACCGCCGGCGCACCGGGGCTGGTGCGGTCGGGCTCGGCCGCATCGGCGCGCTGCCTTCGCCCCGGGGAGCCGGCCGTGACGGTTCCGCTGCTCGACATCGACGACCTGGCCGCTGCTGGATGTCCGCGGCCTGCGGTGGTCGTTCCGGCGGCGAGGCCTGCTCGCCGCCGTGGCCCGGCAGCCGGCGGTGCGGGCCGGTGGACGGCATCCGGCTGCAGGTCGGCCGCCGGCGAGCTGGTGGCGCTGGTCGGCGAGTCCGGTGCGGCAAGACCACCACGGCGTTGGCGACCGTCGGTCTGGTGCCGCCGTCCGGCGGGTCGATCCGGCTCGGCCGGGCAGGACCTGGCGGCGATGCCGCGCCGAGGCAGGCCCGCCGGCTGCGCCGTCGGGTGCAGATGATCTTCCAGGACCCCTACGAGTCGCTGGACCCGCGGTTCACGGTGCGGCGCACCGTGATCGAGCCGTTGCGTGGTGCATGCGGTGGCCGGCGACCACGAGGCGCTGGCCCGGGCGGCGCTCGAGCGGGTCGGGCTGGACCCCGGCCGACCGCTACCTCGACCGGCACCCGCACGAGCTGTCCGGCGGCCAGCGGCAGCGGGTGGCGATCGCGGCCGCGCTGGTGCTGCAGCCCGCGCTGCTGGTGGCCGACGAGCCGGTCTCGATGCTCGACACGTCGGTGCGGGCCGGGGTGCTCGAGCTGCTGGCCGAGCTGCGCCGGGACGGCATGGGCATCCTGATGATCACCCACGACCTGTCGACCGCGGCCGCGCTACGCCGACCGGATCGCGGTGATGTATCTCGGCCGGATCGTCGAGCAGGGGCCCGCGCGGGTCGTCGTCGGCGACCCGCGGCACCCGTACACCAAGGCCCTGGTGGCGGCCGTGCCCCGCAGCGACGGTGGTCGGCGCGACCTGTCGCTGATGCCCAAGGGCGAGGCGCCCGACCCGTCGGCGGTGCCGTCGGGGTGCCGGTTCCACCCCCGCTGCCCGGTGGCGCAGGACCGGTGCGCCGACGTCGACCCGCTGTTGGTCGAGGTCGGCGGCGAGCCGACGGTGGTCGAGGTCGGCGCTGAGCCGGGACGACGGCGCAGCGTGGCCTGCGTGCTGGTGGACGGCGCGTCAGCGGCTCGCAGCTGAAGGTCGGCGATCTCCCAGGCCGAGGGAGCAGACTGCAGGTGTGCCCCGGGAGGCTCCCGGGCTGCGACGAGGTGGTGGCGTGATGCACGGCTACGGCTACGGCGGCGACGGCCTGTTCCTGTTCATGGGACTGCTCTCGTTCCTGCTTCTGCTCGTCGGGGTGCTGGTGATCGCGGCAGTCGTGGCGCGGTTCGCCCGCCGCGGCGGTGGCTGGGGTCATGGGCCGGGTCGTCATCCGGGGGCACCGGGGGCCGGTTGGGGCGCTCCCGGCGCGGCTGGACCGAGCGCCACGGCGCTGGGGATCCTGGAGGAGCGCCTGGCCCGCGGCGAGATCGACATCGAGACCTATCGCGCCCTGCGCGCCGAGCTCACCCGTACCGACCCGGCGCCGAGCTGATCCGGCGCCGAGCTGATCCCCGGCCAGCCCAACGATCACTACGCGGTCAGGTTGCAGGCGGTTTGCCGGGCCGGCTCGCAGGGTCCACCAGAAGCAGGGTCCACCAGAAGCAGGGTGCGGGGCGAGACCGCAAGGCTGACCTGCTGGCCCCAGGTGGCCGTGAGCCTGTCGGTCTCGAGCCCGTCGCCGAACACCACCAGGGCGTCCGACTCGACCACCACGGTCAGCTCGTCGTCCGGACCGAGGGTGCCCCGCACCTGGGTGGTGCCGGTCGTCGGTGAGGGCCAGGCCTCGCGGACGAACCACGACAGCCATTCCTGCGTGGGCCCGGGCAGCGGCGGTGGGGGAGTGCACTGGCGGGCCAGCGAGGCCGCCCAGCCGGTCGAGCCGGTGCCGGTGGCGACGATCAGGCCGGACGACGACTGTCGCTCGCCCTGCTCACCCCCCGGCGGGAGCACCCGGTAGCGGGCGGACTGGTGACCGTGGTCGCCCAGGTACACCTCGTTGAGCGCGTCCAGCTGCTGCCCGTCGTCCAGCACCGCCCTGACCATGACTCGCGGCTGGACGGGCGCGGTCCCTGCCGCCGCGCCCGTCAGCAGCTCGGCGAGGCCGACGTCGTGGTGCCCGACCAGAGCCCGGGCCGTGCCCCGGTTCCGGGTCGACGCCGATGACGGGTTGGCCGTCGAGGTACTTGGCGACGTTGGCGACGAGGCCGTCCTGGCCGACGACCACGCATACGTCGTCGGGTTCGAAGCCGAAGCGGTGCAGGTCGTCCCGCTCGGCGTCGCCGATCCGCCACTGGGCCGGTACCGCCGGCACGGACCTCGCGCAGCGCCTGCTGCGCGGCGGTCGTGCCGGTCCTGCACCTCGGCCAGGGTGCGCCCGCGGCCGGTCAGGAAGAACTCCGCCTGCCCGCGGGTGCCGTGCCGCTCGAGCAGGGACTCGAGCTCGGTACGGCGGTGGACGACGACGGCCCGCTGCGGCGCCGAGCTCACGGCCGGCCGGACGTTCCGGCGGCCAGTGCCGCGCAGGGCGCCGGTCAGCAGGTCCGGGGTGATGGTGAGGTTCGAGATCTCGGGCAGGGCCCCGGCCAGCTCGCGGGCGACCATGGCGGGCAGCACGCTGCGCTCGACCTCGGCGTAGACGGCGACCTTGGCGGCCTCGGCGGCGGCCTCGGCCTCCCCGACCTCACGTATCCGCGGGCGTTGGCCTCGGTGAGCAGGCGGGAGCGCTGCAGGTCGGCGTTCGCCTCGATCATCGCGGCGGCGGCGGCCTCCTCGGCGCGGGTACGGGCGTTGGCGCCCTCCTGGCTGACCAGGTGCTGCTCGCGCACGGCGAGCTCGATCCGGTTGGCCAGCTCGTTCTCGGCGATGGCCCGCTCGCGGTCGACGGCCAACGCCCGACGCTCGAACGTGGACCGGTCGGCCTCGGTCTGGGCCACCTCGCGGGCCGGGGTCTGCAGGACCCGCTCCATGTCGGCGTCCGCCGCGCACGCGACGCACCCGGGCGCCCAGCACCGAGATGCCGGACGACGCGAGTCGCTGGTCCGACGCCAGCCCGGCGGCGATCGCCTCGCGCAGGCTGCGGCCGCCGGACGAGACCGCCTCGCGCAGGGTGAGGGCGGCCATCGCGTCCATCACGTGGCCGCTCGCCAGCTCGCCGAGCAGCTGCGCGACCTGTTCGAGCGGGTCGCCGGTCCAGCTGCCGGTGTCGGGGTCGACGGCGAAGTCGATGCGCCGCACGACGTCCGTGGGCTCGCTGAAGCGGTAGCTGACGGTGACCTGGGCCGTGACGTCCTGCAGGTCGGCGGTGCGGGCCCGGACCACCAACGACAGCTCGCGGTCGTCGACGGGCACCTCGCTGACGACCGACGTCCAGGGGTCGAACCAGAACGACAGCCCGACGCCGCTGTGACGCATGCTGCCGCGGCTCAGGTGCACCACGTGTCGGGTGGGGGTGGTGCTCAGGTGCCGTACCCGGCCGATCCTGCGGATGGTGGCCATCGGGCCCTCCTCGTCGGTGGTCTCGCTTGGTTATCGTCATAGTGACTCTAATCAGGTCGATGGATTATCGTCAACATGACGCTATAGTGACCGTCATGACTGGCTACGACCCGGCGGACTACCCGTCGTTCGCGGTGACCGTCGACCTGGTGGCCCTGACGGTGCGCGACGACGAGCTGCAGGTGCTGCTGGTCGACCGCGCCGACGAGCCGTTCGCGGGACGGCGGGCGTTGCCCGGTGGGTTCGTCGGCCCGCAGGAAGACCTGCCGGCCGCGGCCCGCCGCAGGCTTGCGCAGGAGACGGGACTGCGGCGGATCCCCGGACACCTCGAACAGCTCGCCAGCTACGGCGCCCCGGGCCGTGACCCGCGGATGCGGGTGGTCTCGGTCGCCTACCTGGCGCTGGCACCCCAGCTGCCCGACCCCGACCCGGAGCCCGACCGGAGACGGGGGTGGCTGCGGCCGCCTGGGTACCGGTCCGCACGGCGTCGGCCGACAGGTTGGCGTTCGACCATAGACGGATCCTCACCGACGGCCTCGAGCGGGCTCGGGCCAAGCTGGAGTACACCTCGCTCGCCACCGCCTTCTGCCCGCCGGAGTTCACGGTCTCGCAGCTGCGGCGCATCTACGAGGTGGTGTGGGACGTCGTCCTCGACCCGCGCAACTTCCACCGCAAGGTGACCGGCACCTCCGGGTTCCTGGTCGAGACCGGCAGCTCGGTCGTCGACGGTCCGGGCCGCCCGGCTGCCCTGTATCGCAGCGGGCCGGTCGCGGCCCTCAACCCGCCGCTCATCCGGGAGGCCGCGGGGTAGGGCGGAAGGCGTAACACGTTCGCAACATGACGGGAACCTGACGGCAACAGCTGGAACCCAGCGTGCCTCAGGTGCACATCGATACCGGAGACACCGCCTGGCTGCTGGCCTGCACCGCCCTCGTGCTGCTGATGACCCCCGGGCTGGCGTTCTTCTACGCCGGCATGGTGCGGGCCAAGCACGTGCTCGCGATGCTCATGCAGAACTACGTCGCGATCGCCGTGATCAGTGTGACCTGGGTGCTGGTCGGCTACTCGTGGGCCTTCGGCCGACCTGGGCGGCCCGCTCGGTGGGCTGCTCGGGGGGTTCGACCTGACCGGGATGGTGAATGCCGAGGGCTCGGTGCCGGGGATGCCCGGCCTGACGGTGCCGCCGTTGGTGTTCGCCGCCTTCCAGCTGACCTTCGCCATCATCACGGGTGCGCTCATCACCGGTGCGGTGGCCGACCGGATGCGGTTCACCGCCTTCGTGGTGCTGATCGCCCTCTGGTCCCTGTTCGTCTATGCGCCGTTGGCGCACTGGGTGTTCTCGCCGTCCGGGTGGCTGGCGCAGTTCGGGCTGCTCGACTTCGCCGGCGGCACGGTCGTCGAGATCTGTTCCGGCGCATCGTCGCTGGCGGTGGTCCTGGTGCTGGGCAGCCGCCACGGCTGGCCGCGCGAGGTGATGCACCCGCACAACCTGCCGCTCACCCTGCTGGGGGCCGGCCTGCTGTGGTTCGGCTGGTTCGGCTTCAACGCCGGCTCGGCGCTGCACGCCGACGGGCTGGCAGCCCACGCCCTGCTGACCACCCATCTGGCGGGCGTCGGTGGGATGATCGGCTGGCTGGTGATGGAGCGGGTCCAGACCGGTCGGCCCACCACCTTGGGTGCGGCGTCGGGGGCGATCACTGGGCTGGTGGCGATCACGCCGTCCTGCGGATTCATCGGGGCGCTGCCCGCGCTGCTGCTCGGCCTGATCGCCGGCCCGGTGTGCCTCACGGTCATCAAGCTGAAGTTCCGCATGCGCTACGACGACGCCCTCGACGTGGTCGGCGTCCACTTCGTCGGGGGAGTGGTCGGGGTACTCTTCATCGGGCTGTTCGCCTCGCACGCGGCCAACCCGGCGGTCGGTCACGAGGGCCTGCTGCTGGGAGGCGGCGGCTACCAGCTGGGGCGGCAGGTCGTCGGGGTGCTCGCGGCCGGGGTCTGGAGCTTCGGGGTCACCTACCTGATCGCCTTCGGCCTGAAGAAGCTGATGCCGCTGCGGGCCACCGTCGAGGACGAGATCGAGGGCCTGGACTCCAGCCAGCACTCCGAGCGGGCCTACGAGTTCGGTTCGGCCACCGGAATGGGTAGGTTCGGGTCGTGAAGCTCATCACCGCGGTCATCAAGCCCCACACCCTCGAGTCGGTCAAGGACGCGCTGCAGAGCCTGGGCGTGCACGGCCTGACCGTCAGCGAGGTGCACGGCTACGGCCGTCAGCGCGGTCATTCCGAGGTCTACCGAGGGGCCGAGTACACCGTCGACTTCGTGCCCAAGGTGCGGATCGAGGTCGTCGTCGAGGCGGAACAGATGCAGAACGTCGTCGACGCCATCGTCGCGGCCGCGCGCAGCGGCAAGATCGGTGACGGCAAGGTATGGGTGACCTCGGTCGAGCACCTGGTGCGGATCCGCACCGGCGAGACCGGCATCGACGCGCTCTGAGCGCTCAGTCGTCGAGGGGGAGTCGTTGTTGTCGGCCGATGGTCTGGCCGAGTCGGCGGGCGGCGGTTTCTGCGTCGAAGAGGGTGTTGCGGCGGGGGGTGCGGGTGGGGTCGATCCAGGAGGGGGCGATGGCGTAGGGAACGCCTGCGCGCATCTGCAGGGTCCAGTCGCCGGTGTGGATGAGGGTGTGGTGTCGTCCGCAGACGAGGGCCAGGTTGCCGATGTCGGTGCGGCCGCCGTTGCGCCACCAGGTGACGTGGTGGGCCTCGCACGCGGAGGGGGGCATGGCGCAGCCGGGCACGACGCAGCCGCGGTCGCGGGCGACGAGTGCGGTCCGTTGGGCGGGGGTCGCCAGCCTGTGGGTGCGGCCCAGGTCGAGGACGGCGCGGTCGGGTCCGAGGACGACGGTCTGCAGGTCGGCGTCGCACAGTAGCCGTCCCAGTGGGCCGGCGGTGATGGGGTCCCCGGACTCGGTCTCGTGCGCCAATCCCGGCGCCTCACGCCACGGCCGGTCTCGGTGATCGCCCGGCGGGCCTGTCGTCCGGCCACCCGATGAACCCAGTGGACCTTCCGGCAGACCTTCCGGTGGACCTTCCGGTGGACCTTCCGGTGGATCTTCCGGCAGACCTTCCGGCAGACCTTCCGGTGGGCGGCCCGGTGGGTCTTCCGGTCGATCGCCCGGTGGGCCGTGTCGGTGCCGGTGGTGGCCCCTCTGGTGGGCCCATTCGTCGTGTCGGCCCGGTGGTCGGGTGGGGATGCCGTCGTCGGCGAGGGGGCCGGGGGTGGTGCGGCGGGCGGCGGTGGCCTGTTGTGGCGTGGCGGTGATGACGACCTTGGTCAAGGGTGCGGCGGGCTGGCAGCCGGCTCCGCCTTCGGCCATGGACGGGTAACGGACCCGCAGGGCCGCCTCACACATCGCGGTGAACGCATCCGCCTGACGTTGGCCCTTCGAGCGGTCGTCACGGATCGGGATCTCCTGCTGCCCCGGCCCGGCATCCCACCCCTGCCCGCCGACACCGGTCCCGGGGTCGGGGCTGACGCCGGGGTCGGGGTGGTGGGCGGTCAGGGACAGGTAGTGCGCCAGGGCGGCCCGGACCACTGCTGCGGAGGCGGGGTCGAGCAGGCCCCGCAGGCTGGTCATGCCGGTGGAGTCGGTCACCAGGGACAGGGTCCGCCGCTTGTACGCGAGCGGGTCGAAGCGGTCCTGGCCGTCGGGGTCCAACGCGGCCAGCAGCTCTTTCGCGATCCGGTCGGTGGTGGTCGGGGAATGCCGCCGTGACGTCCGCGTCAAGAACACGTCGATCTTCACCCGACCCGACACCCCGAACTCGTCGACCCGGTTGGCCAGGTGTTCCGGGACCCGGGCCAGGCACCGGACCGCGACATCGACATGGGCCCGGGTCACCAGGCCCGCCGCCAACGCTGCCCCCAGCCGCGGCAGGCCCTCCTCACCCAGCCCAGCCCATGCGCCCCACCCGAACACCCCGCCGCCGGCGCCGTCACCGGTGATGTCGTCGGCCGCGGCGTGGACCCCGTCCGGGTCGTTCACACCCTCCCTGCCGGCGCCGTCCTGGCTGTCGCCGTCGCCGTCGCAGACCTGGCCGTCGCCGTCGCCGTCGCCGACCTGGCTGTCGCCGTCGGCGCCCGTGGCGGCATCGTCGGCGGAGGTGGCCTGACCGGAGTCGATGTCGGAGTCGGTGTCGGGATCGGTGTCGGTGAGCAGGGTCGGGTCGAAGCCGGCACCGGCCGGGTCCAGCTGCCGGGCCGCGGCCACGTCGGCGGCGGCCGCTGCCGCGGCGTAGTTCATCTTCTGGGTCAAGAACACGAACCCGACCCGGCGGCTCACTCCCGGCACCGCGCCGTCGCAGCGGTCGAACTGGGACAGCACATGCAGGTACGCCGCCTCGGTCGCGGCTCGTGCCCGCACCATCTCGGCCATCAGGTCCCGTTGCTGCGCCGCCGACAACGTCGCCATCGAGGCATCTGACGCCGAGGCCGCCAGCTGCCCGATCCGGGCGACCGCGACCACCAGGTCCGACACCCCATCACCCCAGGCAGAACCACCGGCGAAGGCGCCAGGCTCTGGCTGCTGGTCATGTCCCACACCGACAACCTAGCGACCCCCTCCGACAGTCACCCACAGTCATCCACAGGGCGAGATCTGTTGTGCCACACCGTGTCATGGACTCCCGATGCCTCGGTGGCCGACAGCCTGGGGACGAGGCATCGCCGGCGTCCCGTCCCCAACCGGCCTGGTGCGAGATGCGCCCCGACCCGTCCGGGCGACGGTCGGGCAGGTGGCTAGGCTGCGCCCGTGGACAAACCCGAGATCGTGGCCGCCTCGGCCGTCGAGCGGCGTGCGCTGGCCGACCTGCTCGAGACGTTGAGCCCGGCTCAGCTGGCGACCCAGAGCCTCTGCGGCGCCTGGGACGTCACGACGGTCGCCGGTCACCTGGCGGTGTCGGTGTCGCCGTCCAAGAAGCCGTTCCTTCTCGCGTTGCTGCGCCACAGCGGCAACTTCCACCGGGCCAACGACGACGCCGCCCGGCAGTGGGCGCGCCGACCGGTCACCGAGATCGTGGCCACGCTGCGCGACCATTCCGACAATCCGTTCCAGCCGCCGCTGACGGGTCCGCGCGCGCCGCTCACGGACGTCCTGGTGCACACCGGCGACATCCGGGTGCCACTGGGGCTGGAGTACGAACCGGCCGCGGCCTCGGTCCTGACCGCACTGCAGTTCGTCACGACCGGTCGCACCGTCGGGTTCATGCCGCGTGGCAGGTTGGCCGGGCTACGACTGGTCGCCGACGACCTGGAATGGTCGTGGGGCCGTGGCCCGGCGCTCACCGGGCGGGGGATCGACGTACTGCTGGCCGCCACCGGTCGGGCGGCGGTACTGCCCAGGCTGGACGGCGACGGGGTGGCGGTCCTGGCTGCGCGTCTCGCCTGAAGCCACGGTCAGGTCAGGTCTGGGTCAGGGGCACGGTCACGGTCAGGTGGACGACTGCTGCCTGGCGAACGGGGCCGGGAAGCGGACGGCGAACCGGGTCGGCCCGAGCCAGTCCTGCAGCTCGTCGAGCCGTGCCTGTACCTGTCGTCGGCGGTCTGCCGCCGGCTGCGAGAACCATTGCACCCGTAAGTCGCCGTCCTTGGTCTGCAGCCAGCCCCCGACCACCTGACCGTCGACCCAGATCGTCGGCCCAGCATTGCCGTTGCTGTCGAACGCCGCGGCCGCCGACCCGGGCAGGTACCAGTCCCGCTGCTTCCACCCCATGACGGTCGGGTCGAGCGCAGGCAGCACCGCCACCCAGGGCTGGCCGGGCTCGTGCCCCTCGGGCGGATGCCGCTCAGAACTGGTGCCGCCGGACAGCAGTGGGTCGTCCGCCGCGACCCAGCCGGGCAGGCCGTCGAGGTCGACCGGCACCGCGCCGATGTCTGCCAGGGCCCGCTTGGTCAGGGTCGCCGTCCACCCGGCCCACCACTGCAGGTCGGTGCTGGTGCCGGGACCGAACCGCTGCAACCACAACGCCGCCAGCTCGCGGGCCGCCTGACGTTCGACGTCCGGCGACACCGAGCCGTCGTCAGGTCCGCCATCCCGCAGCAGGTCGCCGTCCCGCAGCAGGCCCCCGGGCAGCCAGGCGTCCATCGCGGCCCAGGTGTACTGCCCGTTGATCCAGGTGCCGGTGGGTCGGGTCCGCACCAGGGCGGCCTCGAACCCGAGCTGCAGCAGCACCCGGCTGTGGGCGTTCTGCGTGCCCTCGTACTTGGTACCCACCGCCAGCCGCAACGGATGGGCCAGGGACGGGATCCGCAGGCCGACGGCCCTGGCCGTCATCGGCCCCTCGCAGCGCAGCAGCGCCAGCACCTCACCCTTGGCGGCCTCGAGCCAGGTCGCAGCGTCGTCGATGCCCCCTTCGGTGAGCATGCCGATCACCCGGGTGTGCTGGGCCGCGGCGTAGCGGGCGGTCGTCGTCAGGTGCATCCGGCGCATCATCGGCGGGGTGGCCACCCACAAGGTGCGGCGCATCACGTGGTGACGCACCAGGGTGCGGTCGACGTACAGCGCCTGCTCGAGGGTGTCCCGCGACGGCTGGGCGCCACGGGTCCAGGCCGACAGGTAGACCGAGACCGGGTCGGTCGAGTGCAGGGCGAGCAGGTCGTCGGCCAGGACGGCGACGTCGTCGGTGCGGGTGGCCGGCAACAACCGGTGCCGCGCTGCCAGCCGGGCCCGCCGCTGCTCGGCGGTGATCCGGACGGTCGCAGCCATGCCGGTGATCCTGGCCGGGGCCGCCGGTGGCTGTCCACCTACACTGCCGACATGGCGACCGACACCCGTCTCGAGCCGGCCGCCGCCACCCGATGGCACCGCGCCTGGCTGGTCGCCGCGGTCACCCTGGGCGCACTGGTGGCCGCCGCGGCGTTCCGCTCCTCGATCGGGCTGCTGCTCGAGCCGATCGAGGCCGAGTTCGGGTGGAGCCGGGCGCTGACCTCGGGGGCCGTGACCCTGAACCTCGTGCTGTACGGCGTCGTCGCGCCTTTCGCCGCGGCCCTGATGGAGCTGTGGGGCCTGCGCCGCGTCATCAGCCTGGCCCTGGTGCTGGTCGCCGGAGCCACCGCGCTCACCCTGGTCATGACCCAGCCCTGGCAGCTCTACCTGTTGTGGGGAGTGCTGGTCGGCACCGGCACCGGGGCGATGGCCCTGGTGTTCGGTGCGATCGTGGCCAACCGCTGGTTCGTGGCCAAGCGCGGTCTGGTGACGGGAATCTTCTCGGCCGGCAACGCCACCGGGCAGCTGCTGTTCCTGCCGCTGGTGGCGCGGGCCGTCGACGGTCCCGGATGGCGTTGGGCCGCAGGTGGTGTCGCCGTCTTCGCGACCCTGATGCTGGTGCTGGTGGCACTGTTCATCGACGATCGCCCCGCCGACCGTGGCCTGCAGCCCTATGGGGCGCCCGCGGCGGCGCCGTCCGCGCCCCTGCAGGCGCTGGGCGACGGACCCGAGCCGGGCGGCGGGCCCGAGCGGGCCGATGAGCCCGGGCGGGCCGATGAGCCCGGGCGGGCCGATGAGCCCGGGCGGGCCGATGAGCCCGGGCGGGTCCGATGAACTCGAGCCGGACGGCGGCCCAGCGGCCTCGCGCGTCGTTCGGCGGGCCCTCGACACCCTGGCCACGGCCTCGCGGCGCAGGGTGTTCTGGATCCTCGCGTTCACCTTCTTCGTCTGCGGATGGTCGACGAACGGCTTGGTGCAGACGCATTTCGTGCCGGCCGCCCACGACCACGGCATGCCCACGACCACGGCGGCCGGGCTGCTGGCGATGGTCGGGGTCTTCGACATCGCCGGCACGCTGGCCTCGGGGTGGCTGTCGGACTTCGCGGACTCCCGGGTGCTGCTGGCCGCCTACTACGGGTTGCGCGGGGCCTCGCTGCTGGCGCTGCAGCAGATGCTGGCGCCGGACGTGCGGCCCAGCCTTTGGGTGTTCATCGTCTTCTACGGCCTCGACTGGGTGGCCACGGTGCCGCCGACCGTGGCCCTGTGCCGCCAGCACTTCGGCCTGGCCGACTCCGGCGTCGTCTTCGGCTGGGTCTACGCCTCGCACATGATCGGGGCCGGGATCGGTGCCAGCGCCGCAGGGTGGATCCGGACCTCGACCGGCAGCTACCAGGGGGCCTGGCTGGTCGCCGCCGGGCTGTGCTTCGCGGCTGCCACCAGCGTCGTCGCCATCCGCCGGAGGCAGCCGGTCGCCGGCGCCGAACGGCAGTCCTAGCAGTCAGCCGCCGAACTACAGAAGACCTGGACTCGACCGTCTCAAGATCGGACCCCGAGAGGGATACTTTCGCATGATCACGTTCTTCATGGTATCTGTGACGAATGCCCTGGCCCTCGTGGTCGTTTACATCCATGTTCGTTCGTGGCGCGACCCGGCCTTCCAGCGCAAATTTGCTGAGGACAACCAGAACCCAATCCTTTCGAGGAAGTTCAATGAGAAGTTCAATAGGAGCCTGCTCTTCCTGGCGATCTCGGCGTGCGCCCTCGCAGTATTGGTCGACGTCGTCAGTCTTGTTGGGCGCCCTATCTCGCATACATCGGCATGGATTTACGATAGAATCAGCGAAACCTCCCTCATTGTTGCGATGGTTAGCTTCGTTGTACAGTTGGCCGTTGCAGCTTTGGGGCGTCCGCGATGGGCCATTCCACCGCACCTACGCGTCGCAGAGAAAACTCATCCAAATGCTTCCTGAGTAGGATCACCAGCGCCACGTACAGCCAGCCTTCCCATGAGCCTTGTTTCCTCAGTTGCGCTCAGGCCTGCCTTTCGGTCTCGGTCGACGGGCAGTGTGAGCTCCCACATCAGGGTGTCCGCCAAGGTGTCCGCCAGTCGGCGGGTCACCAGGCCGGCCACGGTGCGGGCGTAGGCGCCGGTGCGGGCCGACAGCCCGGCGAACTCGGGGTCGGGCAACCAGATCGGCAGCGACCGCGGGCCCGACCAGCCGCTGACGCCCTGTGCCACCAGCCAGTCCGGGTCGGCCGCTACCGGTCGTCCGGCCCCACCGACGCCAGGTCCGTCGGCGCTGGGCCCGTCAGTGCTGGGGCCGTCGGTACTGGGACCGTCGGTGCTGGGGCCGCCGGCAAGGCCCGCGGCGACCACCCGGTCGGCGACCGAGCGCGCGGTGGCCAGATGGTCGCCCAACGAGGTCACCGGACCGACCACGTCGAACGGCCCGGCGGTTGCCGCCTCACCCACGTCGACCAGCCACTGCGCCAGGTCTCGCACGTCGACCACCTGGGTCGGCTGGTCCGCAGCGTCCGGCACGAGCACCCGCCCGTCCGGGTCGGCAGGCCTGGCGAAGCGCAGCGGCCAGTAGCCGGTGCGATCGGTGACATCGCCAGGCCCCGCGATCAACCCGGCCCGGGCGAACAGGCAGCGATCAGCTCCGAAGGCCGCCGATACGTGCTGCTCGCAGGCCACCTTCGCCTCGCCGTAGACGTCCATCGAGGTCATGACGTCGCCGTCCAGCGCCGGCAGCAAGGCCCCGGACTCGTCGCCGTCCGGCGTGCTGTGGTCGGCGTAGACGCTGCACGAGCTGACGAAGACGTAGTGACGCGCGACGGGTGCCAGGGCGGCCACGGACCGGCGGACCTGACCGGGCTGGCGGGTCACGTCGACGACCGCGTCCCACAGCAGGCCGTCCGAGTCACCGCCACCGCCACCGCCACAGCCGGCTCGGGCGTCGTCGACGAGCGTGGCCATGGCGTCGTCCCGCTCGCGGTCGGCGACGACGGGGTGCACGCCGTGCGGCAGCGGCCCCGAGCCGCCCCGGGTCACGCACGTCACCCGATGCCCGCCGGCGACCGCGTGTTGTGCGACAGCGCGTCCCAGCCAACCGGTCCCACCCAGCACCAGCAGTCTCATGCCCTGATCGCAGCCCACCCGCACCGCCGCGGCAAGGGGTGTTCACCCACGGCGCAAGCCTGTGCACAGCTGATCACGCGACGGCACGAGCATCACCCGTTCGGGTCTACCCTCAAGGCGTGGCTCGATACTTCGACGTCCATCCCCAGGACCCTCAGCCGCGCGCCATCGCGCAGGCGGTCAAGATCGTCCAGGAGGGCGGTCTGATCGCCTACCCGACGGACTCGGTGTTCGCCCTCGGGTGCGCCCTGGGCAACGCCGAGGGCAAGGAGAGGATCCAGCGGATCCGTCACCTCGACGAGCGTCACCACTTCACGTTGCTGTGCCGCGACTTCAGCCAGCTGGGCCACCTGGTGCAGATCGACAACAGCGTCTTCAGGGCCATCAAGGCCGTCACCCCGGGCAGCTACACCTTCATCCTGCCGGCCACCAAGGACGTGCCCCGCCGGTTGCTGCACGCCCGCAAGAAGACCGTCGGCGTGCGCATCCCCAACCACCCGGTGGCCCTGGCACTGCTGGAGCAGCTGGGTGAGCCGATGGTCACCTCGAGCCTGCTGCTGCCGGGCGAGACGCAGCCGATGACCGACGGCTGGCTCATCAAGGAGGCGCTCGAGCACCAGGTGGACGCCGTCCTCGACTGCGGCGAGTGCGGCACCGAGCCCACCACGGTGGTCGACTTCTCGGAGGTGACCCCGGTGGTGGTGCGTCACGGCGCCGGCGACCCCACCCCGTTCGAGTAGCCCATTCGCCTTCGCAGTCCCGGTGCACAAGGATGACGACATGACTGACACAGCCGGCAACGTCGACGGCAGCACCCCCGACGCTGCCCATTCCGAGGGTGCCAAGCCCGACGACTCCCACATCGCGGAGACGCCGGAGGAGGCCAACCGCCGCAAGTTCCTCGAGGCCCTGGCCCGCAAGAAGATGGGCCACCACGGCTCCGGCGGCTCGGCCGACCCCAAGATGAGCGCGCCGCACTCGGCGCCGGGCAAGCCGCAGCGCACCTTCCGCCGCAAGTCGGGCTCCTCCTGACCCAGCCTGCCTGACCCAGCCTGCCTGAGCCGAGGGTGACCCCGGTCAGGCCCGGGTTAGCGCAGGTGGGACAGGCTCAGCCGGACCGCCCTCAGCTCACGCAGCCGTCGCTCGTAGGTCGTGCCGAGCCCGAAGACCACCACGCCGACGATCGCCAGCGACAGCCACCGCGGCATGTCGGCCACCGTGCGCACCACCCACGGCCCGAGCTGGGCCACTGCATGCACCACCAGCGCCGCCGCCCCGATCAGGACCGGTCCGAGCAGCCGCCGCACCACGCCGACCATCAGGACGGCGGCGGCGGCCACGCTCACCCAGACCACCCGCCACAGCGGTTGGCCCTCGAGCACCAGCAGCACGGACGGCGCGAGCAGCAGCGCGAGGCCGGGGGCCAGCGGGCCCAGTGAACCGAGGGCGGGTCGACGGACCAGCATCTGCAGACCCGCCGCGACGACGACCAAGGACGCCGGCACCGTCCACACCTCGAGCTGCTGCAGCGTGGGCCAGCTCTGCTGTCCCGTCGCGGCAAGCGTGCGGGCCGAGGCGGCGCCGCCGGCCGCAGTCACCGCGGCGGCCATCGCCACCAGGTCGAGCCGGCGCCCCACGGTCCTGGCCCACACCCCGGCCACGGCGACGGCGCCGCCGGCGATGAGCAGGATCGGTCGGGCCACCGACCCGTCGCCCGAGGCGAGCACACTAGGCAGCACCGCCAGACCCACGCCTGGCGCCAGCGTGCTCCAGGCCCGGGTGCTCCGGTCGCGGCGCAGCCGGAATGCGCTCACCGCCAGCAGCGCCAGGGCCGGGGGCAGGGTGTAGGCCTCGACCAGGCTCACGTCGGAGCGCAGCAGTCGAACCGCGCTGGACGCCGACAGCAACACCCAGCCCGCCCACGCCACCCGGTGACGGTCGGCGGGGATCGACACTGCCGTCGCCGCGACGCCCAGCAGCAGCAGGGCGACCCAGTTCGTGGGGTGGCTGTCCCACCTGAGCAGGACGGTCAGCGACAGCACTCCGAGAGGTACCGCGAGCCCCACCTCGGCGGGGAGCCGCCTGCCGTCACGCCAGCCGCGGACGCCGAGCAGGCCGACCGCCAGCCCCAGCAGAGCCAGGGCGCCGGCCGCCGCCAGGAGGGAGGCTTCGCCCATCGCCGCGTCGCTGACCCCGCCGGTGCGGCGCTGCATCAGGGTCTGCGCCACTGCCACCGAGAGCGCGACCGCGACCGAGGGCACCAGCGCCGCGGCAGCCATCGGCACCCACCGCCCGGTAGGCGCCCGATCCGGCCGTGCCCGGGTGGCGACCAGGGTCGCAGCCAGCAGCGCCACGATGACGACGACGTCGCCGACATCCAGGCCCCGCGACGAGTCCTGGAAGGGCCTGTGGTTGCTGAAGGCACCGGGGCCGCTGCCCCAGCCCGCTCCCATCAGGGCGGTGAGGCAGGCCGCCACCCAGCCCGTCGCCGTCCCGCCCAGCCGCTCGGCACGAGACCCGAGCCAGGCGGCGGCCCGAATGGGCGAGATCCCGCCGGCCGAGGTCCAGCCGGCCGAGATCCGGCCGGGCGTGCTCGCGGCTGCCCCGCCCGCCGTCCTGGCGATCGGAACTGCCGCGAACAGCGCGGTGAGCAGGCTGGCGACCACCGACGCCGTGCGGAACTGGGCGGCCAGCTGCGGCGCCGTGCGGAAGCGGAGCGCATCGCCCACCGCCCAGTAGTCAGGCACGGCACCCGCGACCGCGACCGTCGCCAGGACGGCGAGACCCACCATCACCGGCCGGACGGCGGCGGGAGCGGCTCGTCGGGCGGCGAGCAGGGCGACCACCCCGACCAGGGTCGTGGGCGCCGACACGGCACTCGCCGACCAGGACAGCAGCACGGCCACGGTTCCGGCGATCGCGGCGACGGTGAGGGCAGCGCGCCGATGCCAGTCGTCGAGCCCTCGACCCCCGACGGGGAGCGCGGCAGCAAGCCCGAACCCCACGGCGACCAGCAGCAGTGCCACCACCGCCGTCCACAGCGGCCACCGGGGCTGCAGGGCCAACGCCAGGGTTCCGGCGCCGGCCGCGAGCACCGCCGCCGCCGACCACCGCGACCGGCCGTCGACGGGCAAGCCGGCGGGACTGTCGGAGCCGGCAGCGGCACCGTGGTCCGCGCCGAAATGGTCTGCGCCGGAAGGGACCGCAGCGCCCAGGCGCACCCCGACCTCGAGCAGGACGGCGAGGGCCAGCAGGCCCAGGCCTGCGGTCAGCGGCAGCAGCCGGGAGTCGCCGTGGAACCAGAGGTTCTCCAGGGCGACCGGGTCGATCACCTGGTCGAGCCGTTCGCCCGCGGTGGCGTGCCAGGAGTCGAAGCCGGCCGCCACGGCGCCGCCGACGAGGCCGGTCACGGTGAGGACGGCGGGCAGTGCGAGGACCGTCGCGGTGAGTCGTGCGACGGCGGTGGCCGGGCGGTGCGGCAGGTGCGCCGTGCGGTGCAGCCAACGCCCGGGTCGGGTCGACCAGGCGACGCCCGCGGCCGCCGCCGCCGCACCGGCCGGGGCGAGCATCGGGTACCAGGTGACGGCGAGGGCGGCGTAAGACCCCGACAGGCGAGTCACCGGTAGCGGTGAGACGGCCGCGGCCGCACATGCCCCCACCCCCATCGCCCACAGCGCTCGGGGAGTCGTCAGGCGGTCCACCGAGGCACTGCCGGTGGTGGGGCCCAACTGCCGGGCCTGGGCGAACCTGGCCTGAGCGGCCGCGCCGATCGCGCCGATCGCGAGCACGGCCGACTGCCGCCAACTGTAGGGGCTGGCGATCGCGGTGCTCAGCACCGCGGTGACCCAGCCGCCGACCGACGCCGTCAGCAGGACGGCGCGTTCGGTGCGCCAGGTCGGCGGGGCCCAGTGCCGCAGCAGCCCCAGTGCGGCCGCCGCCGACAGCCCGAGCTCACCGCCGAAGGTGCCGCCGACGCCGCGGTGGCTGCCGAGCCACAGTCCCGCCGTCACCAGGCTGGCCGGCCCGGCGGCCGCCGCCGTGATGGTGCCGGCCCGCACGCCGAACCGCCGACCCCAGGTGTACAGCAGCACGGTGCACAGCCCGCCCGCGACGGCGAGGTAGCCGGACCAGTGCCATCGGTCGGTGCCCCACAGGCCGGTCGAGCGCACCGCCCAGGCGTCGGCCAGGACGAGGACGGCGGCGATCGCGCCGATGCCTTCGGCGGTCTCGGGCAGCCTCGGCCGCAGTCGGACCGCCGCGGCCATGGCGGTGCCGGTCAGGGCCGCGATCACCAGGGCCCGCCCGCTCAGTCCGAGCCGGTCCCACGCCACCACCAGGAAGACGATCCCGGCGACGGCGACCATGAGGGCGCCGACCGAGATCAGCAGCCCCTGCACCCCGATCCGGGCCAGCAGCGACGGCCGCGGTGCCATGGACGGCGGCGGTGGCAACGGCAGCGCCGACGGCATCGAGGGCGACGTGGCCTGCGCCGCAGCGACGGGGGGAGCGCCCATGCCACGACTGCGGGCCGCGGCCCGCAGCCCTCCGATGACGCCGTCCCGCTGCTCGAGCAGTGCCTCGACCTCGGTCGACAGGCGCCAGAGCTGCTTGCCGGCCTCACCGGACAGGTCGATGCCGCAGCGACCGCAGACCGGTCCCGCCAGGGTCGCGTCGCAGGAGGGGCAGTAGCGGGCATCGGTCAGGTGTCGACGCGAGGCAGCGTCGTCCATGGTTCCCCCTCCGAGAGGTCACCACCCGGCGACCTATCCTGAAGGTGATCACCCTAGTGGTGCGCTCTCACCGTCGGAAGGTCACGTATGCCCACCATCACGCCGTTCCTGTGGTTCGACGGCCGGCTCGAGCAGGCCATCGCGTTCTACACCAAGGTGTTTCCCGACGTCACGGTGATCGAGTCCCAGGTGTACGGCGAGGGCATGCCGGGCCCGGTCGGCACTCTGATGACCGCCACCTTCGAGGTCGCCGGCCGGCGCCTGATGGGTCTCAACGGCGGCCCGGAGTTCCCCTTCACCGAGGCGGTCTCGATGTTCGTGGCCTGCGACAGCCAGGCCGAGGCCGACGGGTACTGGCACGCCATCGAGGACGGCGGCGGCGCCCCCAGCCAGTGCGGCTGGATCAAGGACCCGTTCGGCCTGTCCTGGCAGATCGTGCCCCCGGGCCTGTTCGACCTGCTCGGCGACCGCGACCCGCGGGTGGCTTTCCGGGCTGGTCAGGCGATGCTCGGCCAGAGCCGGCTCGACATCGAGGCGATCCGCCGCGCCGCCCACCCCGCCTGAGTCACTCCCGCACGAGGGTGACATCCGAGTGTGAAGGCGAGTGTGAAGGCGAGTGGGGGTGATCACCCCCGATTCGCTTCACACTCGCCTTCACGCGCGCCCCCACACTCGAGCCTGAGCCACCGCACGGAGTTCTCAGCCCGCGAAGGCCGCCGTCACGGCGGCGGCGAAGGCGGCCATGCTCGGGTAGGTGGCGTCCGGGGTGACCGGCGCCGACGGCGGGGGGTCGCGCCCCAGCCGTCACGCCCCGCGCGACGGTTGATCCAGACGGTGGGCAGGCCGGCGGCCTTGCCGGCACGTGGTCGTGGAACAGGCTCTGTGCCACGTGCAGCAGTCGCCCCCGGGCACCCCCAGCTCGTCGTCGCCGTCAGCAGCGCCTCGAAGTTGCGGGCCGACGGCTTGTAGGACCCGACGTCCTGCGCGGTGACCATCCGGTGAACGTGAGGCCGAGCCGGGCGTTGCTGCCCGCGAACGAGGTCGCGGTCGACGTTCGACAGGATCACCAGCTTGTAACGCTGCGGCGAGGGTGGCCAGCGCGGCCGAGGAGTCGTGGAACGCCGGCCAGTTCGGGATCGAGGCGGCCAGGGCGTCGGCGTCCGGACGACGACACCTCGGCGTCCGGGTCGCTCGCCGAGCCCGGCATGCAGCCGCGCAGCACGTCGGGGTAGAGCATGGTCGGGTGCTCGGCCTCGAACCGTTCGCTCGTGGTGGCCGTAGAGCCGGTCAGCAGGCCCTCGTCGTCCACGGTCAGCCCACGGCGGTCGGCCCAGGCGCGCAGGACGGCGAGGAGCCGCCTCCCAGTCGATCAGGGTGCCGTAGCAGTCGAAGCTGACGGCGTCGAAGTCGGTGAGGTCGAGGGGCTGGCTCACGTCGGGCCTTCCTGTCGGGAGCTCGGGATCAGGTGGTGCGGTCGGCGAGGATCACCTGGCTGGCCAGGCGTCCCGGGCCGCCGGTGACGCAGCCGCCGGGATGGGTGCCCGACCCGCACTGGTAGTAGCCCCGGATCGGGGTCCGGTAGCCGGCCCAGCCGGGCGCGGGGCGCAGGAAGTACAGCTGCGGCGCGAACAGCTCGCCCCCGAAGATGTTGCCCTCGCTCAGCCCGGTGACCCGCTCGATGTCGAGCGGGGTGACCACCTCGCGGTGCAGCACCAGGTCGTCGAAGCCGGGGAAGAACTCGCTCAAGGTGGCCTGGACGACGTCGCCGAACGGCTCGCGTTGGGCGTCCCAGTCGTTGCCGCCCCGGTTCTCACCGCCGCGCAACCGGTACGGCGCGTACTGCACGAAGCACGACAGCACGTGCTTGCCGGGCGGGGCCATGCCCGGGTCGACGAACGACTGCAGGGCGCCGTCGATGAACGGTCGCTCGCTGTACCAGCCGTACTTGCTCGCGTCGAAGGCGCGTTCGACGTACTCCATCGACGGCCCGATGTTGACGAAGCCCCGGAACTGGTCGCTGCGCCCCGCCAGCGCCGGGTAGTGCGGCGGCCCGTCGAGCGCGAAGTTCACCTTGGCCGAGACCCCGCTGAACCGCATGCGCTGCACCGCGTCGACCAGGTCGGTCGGCAGTGACTGCGGCGCAACCAGTCTCGTGAACGTCTGGCGGGGGTCGAGCGAGGACACCACCACCGGCGCGTGCAGCTCGGTGCCGTCGATGAGGACCACCCCGGTGGCGCGGTCGCCGTCCAGGATCACGTGGTCGACCCGGGACTCGAGCCGGATCTGCACGCCCTGCGCCTCGGCCGCCCGGGCGAGCACCTGGGTGAACCCGCCGTTGCCGCCCTGGTGGAACGACCAGCTGCCGGTGCGGCCGTCGTGCTCGCCGAGGCAGTGGTACAGCAGCACCAGGCCCGACCCCGGCGACATCGGGCCCAGGCTCGAGCCGATCGTGCCGCTCGAGGACAGCCAGCCCTTGACCAGCTCACCGTCGAGGTAGTGGTCGAGGAAGTCGGCGGCGCTGCCGGTGACCAGGCGCACCAGGTCGAGCAGCACCCGGCGGTCGGCGCCGCGCAGGTGGTGCATCAGCCACGCGACGTCCACGCCGTCCTGCTCGGTCGGCACCGCACCCGAGCCGGCTGCTCCACCGCCGGAAGCGCTGCCGCCAGAACCGCTGCTGCCGAACAGGTTCGGGGGCACCCGGTCCATCAGGGGGCGTACCAGCTCGACCACCCGGTGCAGGTCGTGCTGGTAGCGCAGGTAGCCGTCGCCGTCCCCGGGGGCCAGTCGCTCGAGCTGGCGCAGGTTGTCGGCGGTGGTCCTCGCCCATCAGCAGATGGTCGCCGCCGGTGGTGGGCGCGAACGAGGTGGGCATCTCGAGCGGCGGAACCCGTGCCTGGGCAGCTCGAGCTCCTCGACCACCTGCGGTCGCAGCAGGCTGAGGGCGTACGAGAACGTGGTGAACGAGAAGCCGGGGTGCAGCTCCTCGGTGATCGCCGCCCCGCCCACCAGGTGGCGCTGCTCGAGCACCACGGTGCGCGACCCGCCCTTGGCCAGGTAGGCCGCGTTGACCAGCCCGTTGTGGCCACCGCCGATGACGATGGCATCGAAGGAGTTCTCGGTCATGCGTTCCTCTTCACGGGACTGGCGCCTCCGTTCGGCGAGGCGGGTCGAACAACGGCAGCGGTGCCACGTCGGCGCCGATGCTGCGGTAGCTGTGGTCGATCGTGGTCTCGAGCTGCAGCCGGGTGCCGGCCGCGGCGTACTGCGGCCTCACCCGGGCCAACGCGACGTGCCGTTGCAGCATGGGCGACCAGCCGCGGGTGGTGGTGTAGCCGATCGGCTCGGCGGTCGCCGAGTACCCGTCGCCGTCGTAGAGCATCGACTCGCCGGCGTGGGCGCCCTCGGCGAAGGACGGCGGCAGCCCGGCCTCGCGGTAGCGCTCGCGATGCTCGGCCGGGTCGACCAGCAGGCCCACGGTGGCCCACCGTGCCGATCCGCGCGCCCGCTCCCGCAGCAGCGCGGCCTTGCCGACGAAGGCCCGGTCGTCGTCCAGGCCGACCATGCGGCCCAGCCCGAGCTCGGTGGGGGTGAACCGCTGGTTCGGGGTCCACGCGAACCGGGCGGAGCTGAAGTCGACGTCCAGCAGCAGCAGCCCCGCCTCCAGGCGCAGCATCATCAGGGCCTCCTCGCCGAACGGCCGGATCGCCCGCCCGGCTCCCTGGTCCAGCACGGCGTCGAGCACCGTCAGCGCGCCGGCCACCGGCACCAGCAGCTCGTAGCCCAGGTCGCCGGTGTACCCGGTGCGCGAGACCACGACCTCGACGCCGGCGATCGTCGTGGGTGCCAGGGCGAAGTACCGCAGCGCGGCGACGTCCGGGCTCAACGCAGCCAGCACCTCGCGCGAACGCACCCCCTGGACGGCGAGCACGCCGTAGTCGTCGCTGACGTCGGCGACCTCGGCGTCGTAGCCGGCCAGGTGCCCCCGCAGCCACCCCAGGTTGGGCCGCGCGGCGGTGAGCAGCAGGTCGTCCTGGCCGTGACGGAAGACCACGCCGTCCTCGAGCACGTGCCCGTCGTCGTCGCACCACACCGTGTACTGGGCCCGCCCGACCGCGCACCGGCGGACGTCCCGGGCCAGCAGGCTCGCCAGGGCCTCGACGGCCTGCGGTCCGTGCACCCGGTACTTCAGCAGCGGCGAGGCGTCGAAGACCCCGACCGCTGCCCGAACGGCGAAGTACTCGTGCCGCACCGACGGCTGGTAGCGCAACGACGACAGGTGGCCCTGCCAGTGCGTCCAGAGCCCGGTCTCGTCGAAGTCCTTCAGGCGAGCGTGGAAGGGCGTGGTGCGGACCACGAACGCTCCTTGGGCGAGAGGTGGGGGCTGTGCCCGCGGTAGCCGCGCGCGAGCATGGTGACGAACTGGTAGACGGCGTCCTCCTGCGGCGACAACGGGCCGGGCCGGGCGCCCCCCGAGGCCAACCCGCGCTGCACCGACTCGCACGCCGCCCAGTCCTGGCTGTTGGTGATGTGCCAGAAGTCGACCGCGTAGTCGGGACTGAAGCCGGGGGCCGCGATCGCCTCGCGCGGGAACGCCCACGAGCACTCCACCCAGGTGGAGTCCGCCGACAGCGGCACCATGCGGTGGGTCATCACGTAGTCCGGGTGCAGGCTGATCAGCAGGTTGGGGAAGACCCCCAGGTAGTCGACCCGGGTGGCGGCCCACTGCGGCAGCCCCGGGATCGGCAGGCCGTCGCTGTGACCGTCCATCGACATCGTGACGGCGCCGTCGGCCAGGTCGAGCCAGCCGCCGACCCAGGCGCCGGTGCCCTCCCAGTTGTCGCCGCTGTCCGGTGGTGAGACCACGCACAGCTGGGGGTGGATCGAGGGGCAGTGGTAGCACTCGTGGTAGTTCTCGGTGATCGTCTTCCAGTTGGCGGCCACCACGTACTCGTGCCGGGCGGCCACCATCAGGCGCCCCAGGTCGTGCCCGGCCACCCGGTCCTCGAGGTCGCCGAGCCACTCGCCCAGCTCGACGGCGCTGCCCGAGGGGTCGGCGAACAGGTAGCCGTGCCATTCCTGCACGCGCACCCCGACCAACGCGTGGTCCCCGGGGTCGAAGCCCGGCATGTCGCGGTACCCGGGGGCGGCCACCAGGTCGCCGTCCAGCCGGTAGGACCATGCGTGGTAGGGGCAGGTGATCGCCCGCGCGTTGACGACCCGGGAGCCACTCCGTCGCCCGTCGCCGTCCTGGCCGCTTGTGCAGGGCAGCAGTTCGTGGGCCCGGTGCCGGCAGGCGTTGACGAAGCCGCGGACGACGCCGTCCTGGCCGCGGGCCAGCACCACGCTGGAGGCTCCGAGCCGGACGGCGCGCTGGTCGCCGGGTACGGGCAGGTCGGCGCTCATCGCCACGCACTGCCAGCCGCCGAGCAGGTGCTGCTGCTCCCAGGCGAAGACCGCGGGGTCGGTGTAGGCCTGCGGCGGCAGCATCGTGGAGCGGCCGAACGGTGCCAGGGCGGCGTCCAGCGCGCCGTCCGGCAGCGGCAGGGGCTCGTTACTGACCATTGAGTCAGGATACGGAGCGCGCCCGACCGACGGAAGAGGCTGCTGCTCGGGCTGCTACTTGGGCGAGTACTCGAAGAAGCCGCGGCCGCTCTTGCGACCGAGCAGGCCGGCCTCGACCATGCGCATCAGCAGCGGCGGCGGCGCGTACAGCGGCTCCTTGAACTCCGCGTACATCGACTGCGCCACGGCGGCCGTGGTGTCCAGGCCGATCAGGTCGGTCAGGCGCAGCGGGCCCATCGGGTGGGCGCAGCCGGCGACCATGCCGGTGTCGATGTCCTCGGCCGAGGCGAAACCGCTCTCGACCATGCGGATCGCGGCCAGCAGGTACGGCACCAGCAGGGCGTTGACGACGAACCCGGCGCGGTCCTTGGCCAGGATCGTGGTCTTGCCCAGCCGCTCGACGGCGAACCGCTCGGCAGCACTGATGGTCTCGGGCGAGCTGAGCAGGCTGGGCACCAGCTCGACCAGCGGCAGCACCGGCACCGGGTTGAAGAAGTGGACGCCGACGACCCGCTCGGGGTGGGGCGTGGCGGCCGCGATCTTCATGATGGGGATCGAGGAGGTGTTGCTGGCCAGCAGGGTCTGGGGCGAGACCAGCTCACCGAGCCGGCCGAACAGGCCGGTCTTGGCGGCCTCGTCCTCGATGATCGCCTCGACCACGACGTCCGCCCCGGCCAGGGCGGCGAAGTCGGCGCTGAAGCTCAGACGCGCCAGTGCGGCGTCGCAGTCCGCCGAGCTCACCTTGCCCGAGTCGACGGCACGGCGCAGCGAGCCGGTGATGCGGGCACGACTGCGCTCCAGCGCCGCCTCGTCGACCTCGTGGACGACGACGTCGCAACCGTGACGGGCCGCCACCTCGGCGATGCCGGAGCCCATGATGCCGCCGCCCACCACGCCGACGGTCTGCAGCGTGCCGCCCACCTGGGTCAGTGCAGGTACCTCGCTCAGTGAAGTCACGAGGCAAGACCTTAGCCAGTGCGGGTGGGGGCCGCCGTCGGCTCAGCGGAACAGGTCGAGCTTGCCGTGCTGCTTCGCGAGCAGGTAGTAGACGGTGACGCGCGACTTGGCGCGGTCGCCCTTCATCGCCTCCATGACGGTGGCGATCGAGGCGTCCAGCTCGGCGTCGCTGGCGGTCAGGGCCAGCTTCTTCTTGAGGAAGCCGTTGCGCACCCGGTCGAGCTCGGCCTTGTCGGACCCCGACACCAGCGAGGAGTCGCGCTTGACCAGGGCGATCCCGCAGTGACGCACGATCCCCTTGACGGCGGCGTCGTCCGCCTCGGGGTGGTACTTCCTCACGTCGGGCAGGTACTCGGTGTAGTCGGCCACGATGCCTCCTGGTCTGCCGTGCGACACGGGCGAAGGTGATCAATCGCCCCCTCAGTGAGAGTACGACCGAATCGGTCGTTCCGGGCGGTGAGATCGGCCGCATCGGCCGATCGGTGGGCTGTCGGCGGTCGCGGGTAGCGTGCAGGTCGTGCAGCTGATCCGTGATGCCGAGGCGGGTTCGGTCCTGGTGCTGAGCGCCACCGACCTGACCCGCTACACCCAGTGCCGCCATGCGGTGCTGCTCGACCGCCAGGCGGCGTACGGGTTGCTGCCGGCGCCCACGTCGTCCGCCGCCGACCTCGACATCGTGCTTGCCCGGGGACTGGGGCACGAGCAGCGCCAGCTCGACGCCTTCCGTGCCCAGGCCCGGCGGCTGGTCGAGATCGACGTCGACCCCGTGGTCGGGCCGGGCGGCGCCCGCGGCACGGTGGCGCGGCTGCAGGCCGCGCAGGCGGCCACCGAGGCGGCCATGGCCGAGGGCGCCGACGTCATCTACCAGGCCACGTTCTTCGACGGCCGCTGGCGCGGGCACGCCGACTTCCTGCTCAAGCGCGACCGACCGGGTCGCTGGGCCTGGTCCTACGACGTGGCCGACACCAAGCTCGCCCGGGCCATGAGTGTCACGGCCCTGCTGCAGATGGCCAGCTACGGTGAGGCCCTGACCGACCTGCAAGGCATTGCGCCGCAACAGCTCACGGTCATCGCCGGTGACGGCCGACGGCTGTCGTACCGCTACCAGGACGTCGCCGCCTACGCCCGCCGGCTGCGCTCGCGACTGCTGGACTTCACCGCCGACGGCCTCACCGCCGACGGCCTGAATGTTGGCTCGGACGGGGAGGTCGCCGGCTCGGCGGTCGCCGCGCCGCCGCCGTTGCCGGCCGAGCTGCCTGCACCGATCCCGCACTGCGCCCAGTGTCGCTGGGTCACCCACTGCCGCGACCAGTGGCGTGAGCGGGACTCGCTGCACCTGGTGGCCGGGCTGCGCACCCGGCACGTCGCCCAGCTCGAGGCCGCAGGGGTACACACCGTGGCCGACCTGGCCGGTGTGGCCGAGCCGGGCCTGCTGCCGCTGAGCGACGCCGTCCGGGACCGCGCCCACCGGCAGGCCCGGCTCCAGATGGGACGACGAGCCGGCGACGACGAGGTGGCGCTGCTGCCGCCGCAGCCCGGCGCCGGGCTCGCGCTGCTGCCCGAGCCCAGCCGGGGTGACGTGTTCTTCGACATGGAGGGCGACCCGTTCGTCGGCGACCGAGGCCTGGAGTACCTGTTCGGGGTCGTGCACCGCGGCCAGTTCGAAGGGTTCTGGGCGCTCTCGCCACAGGAGGAGAAGCAGGCCTTCGAGCGGCTCGTGGACCACCTGATGGCAGCCTGGGCGGCCGATCCCGGCATGCACGTCTACCACTACGCCCCCTACGAGCCGACCCGGCTGAACGCGCTCGCCGGCAGGTACGACACCCGCACCGCCGAGGTGGCGATGCTGGCCCGCGGCGGGCGGCTGGTCGACCTCTACACGGTGGTGAAGCAGGGGGTGCAGCTGGGCACCGAGTCGTACGCGCTGAAGAAGCTGGAGCCCTGGTTCTGGCCGGGCCGTCGTACCGACGACGACGTGGCGGACGCGATGGGCAGCGTGGTCGCGTTCGAACGCTGGCTCGAGAGCGGCGACCACGCCGTCCTGGAGAACATCCGGCACTACAACGAGCAGGACTGCCGCTCGACGCAGGCGTTGCGGGACTGGTTGGAGCAGCAGCGTTCTCGCGGCGGCGGCGACCTCGCCCATCCCCGGCCGGTGCCCGGCGACGGCTCCCCGAACGAGAAGGTGGCGGCCGCCGTCCAGCGCACCCGCGACCTGGTCGACCGGCTGCTCGGCACGCTCGACCCGGCGGTGTCGGCGGCGCTCGACCAGGGGGCGCCGGTGGGCACCGAGGGGGAGCGCGCCACCTGGCTGCTGGCCCGGCTGCTCGACTGGCACCGGCGCGAGGCCGTCCCGCAGTGGGGGGACTGGTACCGGCGCAAGGAGGCGACCGCCGAGGCGCTGCTGAACGACCCGCAGGCGGTGGCCGGCCTGCACTCGCCGGTCGCGGTCGGCACGGTACGACGGTCGACGATCTACCGGCTGGCCTTCCCGCCGCAGGAGACCGTGATCGCGCCCCGGGCCAAGGGCTGGACCGACCCCGCCACCGGCGCCGGCGTCGGCCAGGTGATCGACGTCCGGGCTGACGAGGGATGGCTCACCCTGACCAAGGCCAGCTCATCCCCGGCTCCGACAGCGGCCGCGCTGGTGCCCCCCGGCCCCCCGGCGACCGACGAGCTGCAGCGCCGGTTGTGGGACCTGGCCGACTGGGTGCTGCAGCACGGCATCACCGCCGATCTGCCCGGGTGGCGGGCGGCGCGTGACCTGCTGCTGCGCCGTCCTCCACTCGGGGGGTCGCTGCGTCGCGACGGCGAGGACGCCCAGCAGGCGCTGCGCCGTCTGGGCCTGGAGCTCACCGATCCGGCGCGGCACGGCGACGGCGTGGTGCTGCCGGTGCAGGGGCCGCCCGGTACCGGCAAGACCTACGCCGGGGCCGCCGCGATCCTCGACCTGGTGGCCGCCGGTCGCCGGGTGGGCATCTGTGCCTACAGCCACGCCGCGATCGGCACCCTGGTGGCCGAGGTCGTGCGCCAGGCCGGGCAGCAGGCCCGAACGATCCGCATCCTGCGCAAGGCGGACGTCGAGACGGTCGAGCTGCTGCCGAACGTCAGGGTCACCGACTCCAACGAGGACGTCGAGGCGAGCGCGGCCGCCGGCGACGTCGACATCGTGGCAGGCACCGCCTGGCTGTTCGCCCGCCCCGGACTTGCCGACAGGCTCGACGTGCTGGTGGTCGACGAGGCCGGCCAGCTGTCGCTGGCCAACGTGGTCGCCGTGACGAGCGCCGCCCGCTCCCTGATGCTGCTCGGCGATCCGCAGCAGCTGGCCCAGCCGGTGGTCGGCGAGCATCCGCCGGGTGCCGGCGCCAGTGCGCTCGAACATCTGCTGGACGGCGCGAGCACCGTGCCCGACGACCGCGGCCTGCTGCTCGACACCACCCGGCGCATGCACCCGGACGTCGCCGGATACGTTTCGTGGCTGGCCTACGACGAACGGTTGGCCAGCCACCCCGACTGCGGACGCCAGCGGGTCGGGTGGCGGGGACCGCCGCCGGCGCCCGCCGTGCTCGGGTCGGGCCACGGCGTGCGCTGGATGCCGGTCGAGCACAGCGGGTGCGGCGCGGCGAGCCGGCCTGAGGCCGAGGCGGTGGCCGACCTGGTGGCCCGGCTGCTGACGGGCAGCACCTGGACCGATGCCGAGGGTCGGACCCGGCGGCTGATCGGTAGCGACGTCCTGGTGCTCGCGGCCTACAACCAGCAGGTGCACCTGCTGGTCACCGCGCTGCGGGCTGCGGGGGTCGCGGTCGGTGACGACGACGTCGACGGGGTACGGGTGGGCACGGTCGACCGCCGCCAGGGCCAGGAGGCCCCCGTGGTGCTCTTCAGCCTGGCGACCTCGTCGGCCGACGATGCGCCCCGCGGGCTCGACTTCGTGCTCAGCCCCAACCGGCTCAACGTGGCGGTCTCACGAGCCCGGGGGCTTGCGGTGGTCGTCGGCAGCCCGCACCTGCTGGACGCCGCCGTCTCGAACCCGCAACGGCTGCGCGCGGTCAACGCCCTGTGCGCCCTGGTCGAGGCAGCCGAGGCAGCCGAGGCAGCCGAGGCAGCCGCGACAACCGAGGTAACAGGGCGGGGCGAGGGCGCCGGAACCGTCGAGGTGGTGGGGGCAATCGGGTCCGGCGTGGCCGGGCTCACGCGCGGGGCGGGCGGCGCGGAGCCCGCCGGCCGCTAGCGTCAGGCCATGGCCTCCACGCCCGCCCGACTCGACCAGCTGGTCGGCCCCGACCAGGGGTCGTCCCTGGTGCGGCAGCGGATCGCGGACGCCGGGCGCGAGCTGTTCCTGGCCCAGGGCTACGAGCAGACCACGGTCGAGGCGATCGCGGAGCGGGCCGGGGTGGCTCGTCGTACGTTCTTCCGGTACTTCCCGTCCAAGGACGACGTGATCTTCGCCGACCACGACCAGATCGCCCAGGTGCTGGCCGCGCACCTCGCCGCCCTCGACGACCTGCCCCCGGTTCGGGCGGTGTGCAGCGGGGCCCGCATGATCTTTCGCAGCTACGCCGAGCACCCCGAGGTCTCCGTGCAGCGCTACCGGCTGGTGCGCTCGGTGCCCGCCCTGCGTGACCGGGAGATCGCCAGCGTCGCCCAGTACACCCGGCTGTTCGCCCGGTACCTGTCCCTGCGGCTGTCGGCGCCCCCCGGGGGCGTGGGCTCGGGCTCGGGCTCGGCCGGCGGCGGCGCGGGCTCGGTCGCGGGCTCGGGCTCAGGCGGGGGCGAGAGGGGAGCGGGGCCAGGCGACGTCGACCTGGCCGCCGCCACCGCGGCCGCCGCGGTGGTCGCGGCCCACAACCACGTGCTGCGCACCTGGTTGCGCCGGGGCGGTACCGACGACCCCTACCCCGGGCTGGACGCCGCCTTCGCGTGGGTGCTGGCGCGGTTCGAGCCCCTGGGTGACTGACGTCCCGGCCGGGGTGCCCCGACGGTCGGCGAGCATGGACCGTGTGATCCGTCGCCGAGTGCTGCCGGTCGGACTGAGGGCGCCGTCACGTCGTCCAACGGGGCCGTGGGCACGAGGTCGTCCACACCCCAGCCGCGATGAACGCCGTGGCCGCGATGAAACAGTTCGAACAATTCTCTGCAACCCCTTGAACGTCTGCATCGAGTGCCGTAGAAATGGCACTCAGTGCCACAGGATTCGGGTCGACGACGACCCGGGGTGTGGCAGAGGCAGGAGGCAGTGACATGACCTTCACCCTGACCGCCGTTCCGACGCAGGCCACCGGCTCGGCGCATCGACTCCGTGCCGACGAGACCTTCGTCGTCTCGACGCACAAGGTGCGCACCACCGACCCGCGCGCTGCCTTCACCTGGCTGCCCTACGGCACCCAGCACGCCTGGCGGGCCGGCACCCGCCGCACCCTGTGCGGTGAGGTGATGGCCGGCTGGACCGTCTTCTGGGAGCGCGCCTTCTCCGCCCGGGAGACCACGGCCTGCCCCGGCTGTGTCGAGATGACGCTGCCCGAGGATTCGCGTCGTCGACTCGACCCCCGCCACCAGGAAGTCCGTGGGACGAACGCCCGCGAGCTGGCCGCCGAGCCCATGGCCCATGAGGCCCGCGCCAGCTGACCGGTCGTCCTTCGCCGAGAACAGGACCGGCTCCAGCGCCCGAGAGTCGACATTCGGCTCAGGTCGCGCATCGACAGTCGGGTGTCGTCGCACGACACGCCCAAAAGGGTCACGAGAGTCGACTGTCGATGTGGCCGGGGGACCGATACCCGACTCTCAGGGGCGGTGGTGGGCCGTCGTCCCGGCCGATGGGTGTTTGGTGGGCCGGTCGTGTGCCGGCCGGGGTGTGGTGAACCGGTCGTCCTGGCCGGCTGGTGACCGCGAGACTGGCGGCATGCCACCGATGCGCAGGGCCGTTCCGCTGCTCGCGGTGCCGGCCTGGATCGGGCTGGTGCTGGTGGTCGACGCGCTGCCGCTGCCCGCCGGCACGACCCCCGAGGTGCTCCGTCAGCTCACGCTCGGCCTGGCCACCTGGGCCGTGCTGCTCTCGGCGCTGCGCACCGAGAGCCCGCTGGTCCGGGCGCAGACCACGGTGGTCGTGGTGCTGGCGACGATCGTGGAGTACACGTTCTCGCCGCTGCTGCAGGCCTACACCTACCGGATCGGCACCGTGCCGCTGTTCGTGCCGCCCGGCCACGGCCTGGTCTACCTGGCGGCCTGGCGGATCGGCCACCTGCCGTTCGTGGTGCGCCGGCTGCCCGGCCTCGCCGTCGGGGTCGCACTCGCCTGCACCGCTTGGGCCGCGGTGGCGCTCGCCGGCCCCCGTCACGACGTGCTCGGGGCGTTCTGGGGGCTGTGCCTGCTGGGCTTCCTGGCCTGGGGCCGGCAACGCGGCCTGTACGTCGGCGCCTTCCTGGTGGTCAGTGCCCTCGAGCTGGCCGGGACGGCGCTCGGCACCTGGGCGTGGGCGCCACTCGATCCGGTCCTGGGCGTGATCGGCCAGGGCAACCCCCCGTCGGGGGCCGCCGGCGGCTACGGCTGGTTCGACCTCTACGCGGGGCTGCTGGCGCCGTGGCTCCTGTCGGTGTCCGCGTCGTCGAGCACCTCGAGCACCGCCTCGTGCAACGGCCCGTTGGTGGCCACCGCCGACCCCGAGCTGCACCCGTCGACGCCGTCCAGCCCGGTGAACCGGCCGCCGGCCTCGACCACGACGGGCACCAGCGCGGCCATGTCGTAGAGCTGCAGCTCGGGCTCGGTGGCGATGTCCACTGCGCCCTCGGCGAGCAGCATGTACGACCAGAAGTCGCCGTAGGCCCTGGTGCGCCAGACCGAGCGGATCAGGCGCTCGAACCCGGCACCGTGGCCGGTGCGCCGCCACTCGGCCGGTTCGGAGTAGGAGAGGTAGCTGTCGGTGAGCGTCTCGACCGCCGAGACCTGCAGGCGGCGGGCCTGCGACAGACTGCGCCCGGTCCAGGCGCCGGTGCCGGTGGCGGCCCACCAGCGGCGGTTCAGGGCCGGGGCCGACACCACCCCGAGCACGGGGACGCCGCCGTCCAGCAGGGCGATCAGGGTGGCCCAGACCGGCACCCCGCGCACGAAGTTCTTGGTGCCGTCGATGGGGTCGATCACCCATTGCCGCGACCCGTGGCCGGTGGGCTCGAACTCCTCGCCGATGATCGCGTCCCGAGGCCGGGACCGGCGCAGCTGGGTGCGGATCAGCTCCTCGGCGGCACGGTCGGCGTCGGTGACGGGAGTGAGGTCGGGCTTGGACTCGACCTGAAGGTCGTTCGCCAGGAACCGCGACATGGTCACCTCGTCGACCATGGCCGCAATCACGTGCGCCAGGCGCAGGTCGTCGTCGTAGCGGCTCACCCGGGCACGCTATCGCCCCGGTCGATCGGCCCGCCCGTGAACCTGAGGGTCCGCTCCGGCGTTCCGAGCGCAAGGCCGTAGCATCGCTGCTGATCACCCCTGGAGGCCACTGTGTTCGACACCGTCGGCGGACTGCCCCTGCACCCCTTGACCGTGCATGCGGTGGTCGTGCTGCTGCCGATCGCGTGCCTGCTGACCGTCGTCGTCGCGGTGGTGCCGCGCTGGCGCTCCCGGGCCTGGTGGGTCGTCGTCCTGGACGCCGTGGTCGCGGTGGCCGCGTTCGTCGCCAAGCAGACCGGCGAGCGGTTGCTGGCCCGGGTGCAGTCCCTGTCGCCGACGTTGCCGGACGGTCTGGCTACCCACACGGCGTGGGGCGGTCGGCTGGTGCTGCTGGCGGTGCTGCTCGTGGTCGCCGCGCTCGCGGTCGCGGTGACCCAGTGGCGGGAGTCCCTGCGCCGGGTGGCCGTCGTCGGCGCCGTCCTGGTGGCGGTGGCCACCGTCGCACTCACGGTCGTGGTCGGGGACACCGGCGCCCATGCCGTCTGGAGCAGCCTGATCCAGAACACCAAGGGCTGACCTGTTCGGCGGGACCTGTTCGGCGGGATCTGTTCGGCGGGATCTGTTCGGGCGGGATCTATTCGCCGGGACGATCGTCGTCCGTGGTGCCGGCCCGCGAGCGCAGCAGCCGGCGCAGCGACTCCAGCCGTGCGGGGCCCGACGGCCCGGCGCCGCCGCCGGCGCAGTACGCGTCCAGCCCGCACTCGGGCTCGTCGTGGGTGCATCCGCGGGGGCAGTCGTCCAGCCCGGGCGCCAGGTCGGGGAACGCCGTGACGATGCGGTCCGGCTGCACGTGGGCCAGCCCGAACGAGCGCACCCCCGGGGTGTCGATCACCCAGCCCCCCTGGGGCAGCCGCAGGGCGTAGGCGGACGTCGAGGTGTGCCGACCCCGCCCGGTGACGTCGTTGACGATGCCGGTGGCCCGTCCGGCGCCGGGCACCAGGGCGTTCACCAGGGTCGACTTGCCCACCCCCGAGTGCCCGATGAGCACCGTGGTGGTGCCGGTCAGCCGTTCGCGCACGTCGTCCAGGCCGCTCAGCTGGGCACGGCCCGCCTCGAACGGCGTGAGGTCGCCCTGGGCCCGAGCCGGGACGGCGCCGCCGGAGGAGCGGGTGACCACGTAGGGCACGTCCAGTGCCGCGTACTGGGCCACGAACGGCGCCGGGTCGGCCAGGTCGGCCTTGGTCAGCACCAGCAGCGGGGTCATGCCGGCGTCGTAGGCGGCGACCAGGCAGCGGTCGATCATGCGGGGGCGTGGCTCGGGGTCGGCCAGGGCGGTCACCACGGCCAGCACCGTGGCGTTGGCGACCAGGCCGCGCTCGACGGGGTCGACGTCGTCGGCGCTGCGGCGCAGCATGGTGGTGCGGGGCTCGACGCGCACCGCGCGGGCCAGTGACCCGGGGGCGCCCGAGGTGTCGCCCACCAGGCCCACCCGGTCGCCGGTGAGGATCTTGGCCCGACCCAGCTCGCGGGCCGACATCGCGGTCACCACCCGTTCGCCGGGCTCACCCTCGTCGACCAGGCAGGTGTAGCGGCCCCGGTCGACGGTGACCACCCATCCGGCGACGGCGTCGTCGTGCTTGGGGCGGTCCTTGGTCCGCGGCCGGGTGCCCCGCGGGTTGGGCCGGGACCTGATGTCGGACTCGTCCAGGTGACGCTTGGACCGCGGAGGGCTCACTCGACCGCCGCACCGGCGCCGGCGGTGAGCATGCCGGCCCACAGGTCGACGAACTGCGGCAGCGTCTTGGCGACGGTGCCGATGTTCTCGACCTCCACCCCCGCCACCGTCAGGCCGATCACCGCGCCGGCGGTGGCCATGCGGTGGTCGTCGTAGGTGGCGAACCGGCCGCCGTGCAGCGGCCTGGGGTTGATCATCAGACCGTCCTCGGTCTCGGTGACGTCGCCGCCGAGCCGGTTGATCTGGGTGGCCAGGGCGGCCAGGCGGTCGGTCTCGTGGCCCCGCAGGTGGGCGATCCCGCGCAGGTGGGACGGCGAGGTCGCCAGCGCCGCCATCGCCGCGACCACCGGGGTCAGCTCGCCGGCCTCGCGCAGGTCGGCGTCCACGCCGTACAGCTCGCCGGATCCCTGCACGGTCAGGCCGCTGCGGTCGAGGCTGATGTCGCACCCCATGGCGTCGAGCAGGTCGCGCAGCCGGTCGCCGGCCTGGGTGGTGTACTGCGGCCAGTCCGGGACCGTGACCTGGCCGCCGGTCAGGGCGGCGGCCGCCAGGAACGGCGCCGCGTTCGACAGGTCGGGCTCCACCTGCACGTCGAGGGCGCCGATCCGGCCGGCCTCGACCCGCCACACCTCGTGGTCGGCGTCGTCGACCACGACCCCGACGTCCCGCAGCGCCTCGACGGTCATGGTGACGTGGGGGGCGCTGGGGATCGGCCGCCCCACGTGCTCGACCACCAGCCCCTCGGTGAAGCGGGCCCCGACCAGCAGCAGTCCCGAGACGAACTGGCTGGACGCCGAGGCGTCGAGCCGGATCGTGCCGCCCCGCACCGACCCGCTGCCGTAGACCGTGAAGGGCAGCGAGCCGCTGCCGCCGTCCTCGACCTGCAGGCCCAGGTCGCGCAGGGTGCTGATGGTCGTGGTCATGGGGCGGTTGCGGGCGTGGGGGTCGCCGTCGAACTGCACGGGCCCGTCGGCCAGGGCGGCGACCGGGGGCACGAAGCGCATCACGGTGCCGGCGAGGCCGCAGTCGATCATGGCCGGGCCGCGCAGCGGCCCCGGGGTCACCAGCCAGTCGGGGCCGAAGGCGCCGGTGCCGGGCAGCTCCTCGATCCGGGCGCCGAGGGCGCTCAGGGCGGCGGCCATCAGGGCGGTGTCGCGGGAGTGCAGGGGTGCCCGCAGCCGGGACGGCTCGTCGGCCAGGGTCGCCAGCACCAGGTAGCGGTTGGTGAGCGACTTCGACCCGGGCAGTGCCACGGTGGCCCGAACCGGTCCGTCGGCGACCGGTGCGGGCCAGGCATGGTGGGGGTGGTCCGACTGCTGCGGTGAGTCCGGCGAGGCCGGCGTGGGGCTCATGTGATCGAGCCTATCCGGCGGCGCCTGCCAGCAGGCCGGCGAACCGGGCCGCGTCGACGTTGCCGCCGGACAGGGTGACCCCGATCCGCAGCCCGGCGACGTCCATGACCTCGCTCAGGCTGCCGCCCAGGACGGCCGCCAGGGCCGAGGCCCCGCTGGGCTCGACCACGACCTTGAGCCGCTCGAACAGGGTGCGCATGGTCGCCACGATCTGCTCGTCGGTGACGGTGACCACGTGGTGCACCAGCGGTGCCACGACCGGCCAGGTCAGCTCGCCGGGGATGTCGAGCTGCTGCCCGTCGGCGATGGTGCGCCCCACCGGCACCGCCGTCCGGCGCCCGGCCGCCAGCGACCGCTGCCAGTCCGGCGAGGCCAGCGGCTCGACGCCGACGACGACTGTGGCCGGCGACAGCTCGGCCGCCACGGTCGCGCACCCCGCCAGCAGTCCGCCGCCGCCCAGGCAGACCACCAGGACGTCGAGGCCGGCGGCCTGCTCGAACAGCTCGAGGGCCACCGTGCCCTGGCCGGCCATCACCCACGGGTCGTTGTAGGGGTGCACCGGGGTGAGGCCGTCGCGCTCGCACAGCTCGGCGAGCAGGGCCTCGCGGTCGTCGCCGTAGCGGTCGTAGCCGATCACCGTGGCGCCGTAGCCGACGGTGGCGGCCCGCTTGGACCCGGGAGCGTCGGTGGGCATCAGGATCGTCGCCCGGCTGCCCATCAGACGCGCCGACAGCGCCACCGCCTGGGCGTGGTTGCCCGAGGAGGACGCCGCCACCCCGGCTCGCAGCTGCTCCGGGGACAGCGTCGAGACCCGGTTGTAGCCGCCGCGGAACTTGAAGGCACCGACCCGCTGCAGGTTCTCGGCCTTGAGCCGCAGGTGCGCCCCGGTGGCGTCGTCCAGGGTCTGCGAGGTGAGGACCGGGGTGCAGTGGGCGACGCCCCGCAGCCGCGCGGCGGCGCGCTGCACGTCGTCGTAGGTGATGGCGGGGTGGGTGACGGCTGGGCTCACCCCCGCGACGGTACCCACTGGCGAAAGGTGGAGACGGGCGAGGGTGCCGTCGGGCGAGGGTGCCGACCGGCGAGACGGGTGAACTGGCAGAGTGTGGCCTGTGTGCGGACGGTATGCGACGAGTCGGACCCCGGACGAGCTGGTCGAGGAGTTCCGGGTGGAGGCCACAGCGGGCCTGGGCCCCGGCGACGAGCCGTCCGGGCTGACCCCCAGCTACAACGTGGCCCCCACCGAGGCGGCCCCGGTGGTGCTGACCCGGCGGCCCCGCACCGGTGAGGGCAGCGTCGCGCAGCCCCGCGAGGGCACGGTCGAGCAGGACGGCGAGGAGTCCGCGACGACCGGTGCGGCGGCGGCCGAGCGCGACGAGGTCGTCGAGTCCGACCTCACCGAGCCGGGGGTCGAGGTGCCCGCGGTGCGCTGGCTGCGGCTGCTGCGCTGGGGGCTGGTGCCGTCCTGGGCCCCGGACCGGCGGGGCGCCGCCCGCATGATCAACGCCCGGGCCGAGACGTTGCTGGACAAGAGCTTTCGCCGGGCCGCGCTGACCCGGCGCTGCCTGGTGCCGGCCGACGGGTGGTACGAGTGGCAGCCGAGCCCGGTCGAGAAGGACGGCGCCGGCAAGGCCCGCAAGCAGCCGTTCTTCATGTCCCCGCAGGTCGGCGGCGGGCTGGCCTTCGCGGGCATCTACGAGTTCTGGCGCGACGACGTGGTGCACCCGGACGACCCGGGGGCGTGGGTGACCACGTTCGCCATCGTCACGGTGCCGGCCGAGCCGGGGCTGGAACGGGTCCACGACCGGATGCCGTTGGTGCTGGCCACCGACGACTGGGACGACTGGCTCGACCCGACCCTGACCGAGCCGGACGCCGTCCGGGCGCTGCTGGTGCCCCCGGTCGTGGGCCGGTTCGCAGCCCGCCCGGTCTCGACCATGGTCAACTCGGTGGCGAACAAGGGGCCCGAGCTGGTCGCCGAGGTGCTGCCGCAGCACCTGCACGGGGTGGTCGACCCTGCGACCGGTGAGCTGATCGGCCGCGGCGATGAGCCCCTCTTCTGAGTCGACCCGCGACGAGCTGACCGTCGAGACCCCCACCGGACCCGCCCGCGTCGTCGTCCGGGAGCCCGCCCGGGTGCCGGGCTCCGTCGTCGCCGGCACGCTCGCGCTGGGACACGGGGCCGGGGCGGGGTGCGAGACCGTCGACCTGCAGGCGGTGGCCGCGGCCGCGGTGGCGGCCGGGTGGCGGGTGCTGCTGGTGGACCAGCCGTGGCGGGTGGCCGGACGCCGGGTCGCGGCCCCGCCGCCGCGACTGGACGAGGCGTGGACGGCGGTCCTGGCCGATGCGCAGCTGCAGGCCCGCATCGGGCCCCCTGTCGACCCCGCCCCCGGGAACGGGGAGGCGCCGTCGGCGCTGCTGGTGGTCGGGGGCCGCAGCGCGGGGGCGAGGGTGGCCTGTCGCACGGCGAGCGCGGTCGCGGCGGACGCCGTCCTGTGCCTGGCCTTCCCGTTGCACCCGCCGGGGCGGCCCGACAAGAGCCGGGCGGACGAGCTGCTGACGGCCCTCGCCTCCCGTCCGGTGCTGGTGGTGCAGGGGGCACGGGACGCGTTCGGCACCGCCGAGCAGCTCGCGGCCGAGGTGGCCACCACGGCCGCCCCGGGCCGAGCGGTCGTGGTCGCCGTGCCCGGGGACCACGGGCTGAAGGCCGATCCGGACGCCGTCGCGGCGGCCGTCGTGACCTGGCTGGGCCGGCTCGGCGACCGGCTGCGGAATGAGGCGGGCCGCACCCGGCGTTGACCGGGCGGGAGGTGAGTTCGTGCTCGTACTGATGGATCACGACACTGCTGGGACCGGTTCGTCGCAGGGCTGGGCGCAGGGCTCGTCGTCGCTACGGCTAGGCTCGACGACGATGAGTGAGGATGCTGCCGCCGAACCGGCCGAGGCCAGTACGGACGTCGAGGTCAGTACGGATGCCGTGCGGGCTCCGTCGGACGAGACTGCCCAGCAACGCCTCGAGCGCTTCGAGCGTGACGCGCTGCAGTACCTGGACCAGCTGTACTCGGCCGCGCTGCGGATGACCCGCCACAGCGCCGACGCCGAGGACCTGGTGCAGGAGACCTACGCCAAGGCCTTCGCCTCGTTCCACCAGTACCAGCCGGGCACCAACCTCAAGGCGTGGCTCTACCGGATCCTGACCAACGCCTACATCAACACCTACCGCAAGAAGCAGCGCGAGCCGCTGCAGACCGGCTCCGACGAGATCGAGGACTGGCAGATCGCCAGGGCCGCCTCGCACACCTCGGCGGGTCTGCGCTCGGCCGAGTCGGACGCTCTGGACCGGCTGCCCGACTCCGACGTCAAGGACGCGCTGCAGCAGATCCCCGAGGAGTTCCGGATCGCCGTGTACCTGGCCGACGTCGAGGGCTTCGCCTATCGCGAGATCGCCGAGATCATGGGCACCCCGATCGGAACAGTGATGTCACGTCTGCACCGTGGACGACGCCAGCTGCGTGACCTGCTGCAGGACTACGCGCGCGAGCGTGGTCTGGTCCCGGCCGGCGACGGAGGTGGCTCATGAGCTGCGGCAACCCTCACGACACCGACTGTTCGGACGTGCTGGAGCGGATCTACGAGTTCCTGGACGGCGAGATGACACCGTCCGACGTGGACTCCATCAGGCATCACCTGCTCGAGTGCAGCCCCTGCCTGGACTCCTACGAGCTCGACCGCATGGTGCAGGCGCTGGTCCGTCGCAGCTGCGCCTGCGAGGCCGCCCCCGACCAGCTGAAGGCCCGGATCAAGGTGGCGGTCAGCCAGGTGCTGATCACCTACCGCTCCGACGAACCGCGCTGACCCGCTGCACCACGCAACCGGGCACCACGCAACCGGGCTGCCCACAGGCGGGCAGCACATAGGCGGCAGACAACCAGAACGCGGGTCGAGACCCCCTCAGGGGCTCGCCCGCGTTCTGCTCGGTCGGTGTCGCCGCTCGCCTGGTCTCAGGCGTTGGGACGACGCCCGTGGTTGGCGCCGCTCTTCTTGCGGGCGCGACGCTTGCGGCCTCGACGGCTCATCGGTGACTCCTCGGTTCGCGAACGTGGTCGGGTCATCCTCGCATGCTCGGAGGTGGGCTCTCGCCCTCAAGGGTGGGCTCGCGTCGTCCGATGCCATCGGGGTGACTGATCAGGCCGGAGACGTGCACCCCTACCTGCGTGCCTTGGTGGACCTGTTCGGCTCCGACCTGCACTGCAAGGTCGGCTCGCCGCCCCGGGTGCGCCTCGACGGTCGGCTGCGGCGCCTCGAGGCGCCGGTGCTGACCCCCGAGGACACCGAGGCCATGGCCCGGCAGGTGATGGACGACGAGCTGCTGCGTCAGTTCCTCGTCACGCACGAGGCCGACTTCGCCTACGCCGTCGCCGGGGTGGGCCGGTTCCGGGTGAACGCGTTCCGCGCCCGCGGCTCGATCGGCCTGGTGTTCCGGCGGGTCTCGCCCGGTGCGGTGGCCCTGGAGAACCTGGGGGTGCCCGAGGCGGTCGGGGCGCTGGCGCTGGAGCCCCGCGGGCTGGTGCTGGTCACCGGGCCCACCGGTTCGGGCAAGTCCACCACGCTGGCCGGAATGGTCGACCTGATCAACCGGCAGCGTGAGGTGCACATCGTCACGGTCGAGGACCCGATCGAGGTGCTGCACGAGGACAAGCTGGCGATGGTCAACCAGCGCGAGGTGCAGGTCGACACCGAGGACTTCTCGCGCGCCCTGCGTGCGGCCATGCGCCAGGACCCCGACGTGATCCTGGTCGGTGAGATGCGGGACGAGGAGACGGTGCGGGCGGCTCTGACGGCAGCCGAGACCGGCCACTTCGTGATGTCGACGCTGCACACCACCGATGCGACCGAGACCGTCGCCCGGGTGATCGACTTCTTCCCGCCGCACGAGCAGAAGCAGGTGCGGCTCACGCTGTCGACGGTGCTGCGGGGTGTGGTCTGTCAGCGGCTCGTGCCACGGGCCGACGGCAAGGGTCGCGCCGTGGTGGTCGAGCTGTGTGTCAACACCGGCCGGATCGCCGAGGCGATCGCCGACCCGGACAAGACCTCGATGATCCAGTCCCTGGTCGCCGAGGGCGCCTTCTACGGCATGCAGACCTTCGACCAGCACCTGCTGGCGCTGCTGCGCGACGGTGTGGTCACCCTGCAGGACGCGATGGGCTGCTCGAGCAACCCGCACGACCTGCAGGTCGAACTGCGTCGGCAGGGCCTGATCAGCTGAAGACGTCGATCAACTGAGGACGTCGATCAACTGAGGACGCCGCTCAACTGAGGACGCCGGTCACCCGGCGCCCTGACCCCACCGGTCCATGATCGGCGTCTCCGCGGGCATTCCCACAGGAATCGTGGGGAAAAGCCCGCGAGACCGCCGATCATCGACGACTGTCGGTCACCCGATGCCGTCTCGGCCGAGGGTCGTGGCAGCGCGTCAGCGCTGGCGCATGAGCTCCGGCATGTCAGCGCGTCAGCGCTGGCGCATGAGCTCCGGGGTACGGGTGTCAACGCCGTAGAACGGGGCGAGGACGCAAGCAGTGAGCAGGATGACGAGGATGGTTGCGAACATGGATTCATCCTACAACCCAATGACCTGATGTCAATCGACCACGCGGGTGACTGCCGGTGTCCGCGGTGCCGGCTGAGCCGCCTGGTCCCGGGCACGACCGGGCCCAGGCCCCGGGCACGACCAGGCCCAGGCCCGGGGCACAACCGGGCCCGGTCCCCGGGCACGGTCTGAACCTCTGCAGCTGCCTACCGGTGAAGTTCCGGCCTGAGGGCCGGCGTCAAGGTCGGCGTCCGGACCCGGGCCTGCAGCCCGAAGTGTGTGTGAGGCCGTGTGTGAAGCGGGGTGGGGGTGATCACCCCCGATTGCCTTCACACACGGCCTCACATTCGCGCAGGTAAGCACCAGGGGACGGCGCGGGGCCGGGTCCGATCCGGCGACGTCCTGCGCTGTCGTCGGGATCAGACCCGGCCCCTGGCCGGTCCGAGTGTCAGGCTGCCTTCTTGGTCTCCCAGAACACGGCGGCGATCTCGTCGATCTTGGCCAGCAGCTGGTCGGCGACGGCCTCGTCGAGACTGCCCTTGGTGCCGCCGGCACCCGCCAGCTTGGTGGCGTCCTGGAACAGCTGGTGCAGCTGCGGGTACTTCTCGAAGTGCGGCGCCTTGAAGTAGTCGGTCCACAGCACCCACAGGTGGTGCTTGACCAGGTCGCTGCGCTCCTCCTTGATGGCGATCGCGCGGGTCTTGAAGGCCTCGTCGTTCGAGGCGTGGTACTTGGTGATGGTGGCCTTGACCGACTCGGCCTCCAGGCGTGCCTGGGCGGGGTCGTAGACGCCGCAGGGGAGGTCGCAGTGGGCGCTGACCTCAGTACCTGCAAGAGCATCGAGGAGACGCGAGAGCATCCCTGCCTGCCTTTCCTGGTCGGGGGGGTGGGTAGCCCACGCTACCTCCGGTTGGAGCGGGCCATCACATCGGGCGTAGGTGTTCCTGCGTCCCGATCGGGTGAGTGGGTTCACCGGGTCGCGGGGCGGCGGAGCCCCGACGACGCACGGCGGAGCCCCGACGACACACGGCCGCACGCGCATCCTGGGCGGATCGGTCTCGCCGAGGGTGGCGATCTGAGTACGATCCGTAGGGCCGGCCGTCCGGGTGAGTGACGGCCTCCACCGCATGAAGGGCGGGCTCGGTTGAACGGCCAGGGTGGGCAGGTCGACGGGGACGTGCTGGCCAGGGCCAGGGCCGGTGACGAGCGGGCCTTCCTCGCCCTCTACCGGGCCGCCAATCCGGGGCTGCTGCGCTACCTGTCGGTGCTTGCCGGGGAGCAGGCCGTGGCGGTGGCCGACCAGACCTGGCACGAGGTCAGCTGCGACCTTGTCGCCTTCGAGGGCGACCTCGAGCAGTTCCGAGCCTGGGTGGCCTCGATCGCCCGGCGCCGCGCCCTCGAGCTGGTCGAGGCGCATCACGGTGGCATCGGCCACCCGTCCGGTTCCAGTGCGGGCGACCTCCACCCACCGCAGACCCGTCGGGCGCTCGAGCTCATCGCCCAGCTGCCGCAGCAGCAGTCCGAGGTGTTGCTGCTGCGGACCGTCGTCGGCCTGGACGAAGCGGCGACGGCCGCCGTCCTGGGACTGCGACGCTCCCGGGTGCGCGCCACGGCCCGGCGGGCTGCCGCGGTGCTGGGGCGCCGGTTGGCGGCCGCGATGCCCAGCCGGTGGACTGCCCCGCCCGGCGCAGCGCAGCCCCTCGTCGTGCCTCAGGCCCGACGCACTATCCCTGGTGACCTGACTCCGCCGCGTGGGATCGCGGTCTCCTCGTGACGCCTGGCCACTTCGCCTCGAGCCGGCGCGGCAGGCGGTCCCGGCCGGGGCACCTGCGTCCGGCCGAGTCCGACGCCCGGCTCGCCGAGCTGCTGCGCGACGTCAACGCCCCACCGACTGCTGCCGAGCTGCGCAGCCCCATGGCCATGGACAACTGGCGGTACAACCGTTCCGCGCACGTGGCCGCCCTCCGGGCGGCCCCCACCACCGGTCGGCGGGCGGCCACACGGCGGCACACCCCGGTCACTCCGCTGCTCGCGGCGGCGGCGTCGGTGGTCGTGGTGGCGCTCACCATGGGCGGGGCCCTGTGGCGCGGTGGCACCGTGGTGGCGCCCTTCCTGACAGGCGTGGCCGACCGGCCGACCGCCCTCGTCGCCGGCGCCCCCTCGTCGCCCACCACCCTTCGCAGGGCCGCGACCACGAGGCTCGTTCCGGCCCCCAGCAGGTCCTCGGCGGCCGTCGTACCGGGCCGCAGCCCCTCGCCGTCCGGTCGTAGCGGTGCCGCCTCGCCGGTCGGGACGTCGCCGGCAACGCCCGTCGCCGGGTACGGCGACCCCGCAGGTGGGGGCGGCGCCGGTGGCGACGGGGCGCCGGTCACGATCGCCGCGGAGCCGGGGTCCGGTCCCACCGGCGCGCCCGCGACCCGGCCGGCCGGCCCTGGTGCGGGAGCGGGCGGCAGTGGCGGCGGTGGCGGCGGCTCGGTCTCGAGCACGTCGGCCGGTGCCGGTGTCACCACCACCCCACCGCACGGGTCCCCCTCAGCCCACAGTGCGCACGGCAACGGTCACAGCACCCGCAGCCCGTCGTCCTCGCCGGCCTCGGGCAACGGGTCGAGCACCGCGGCGAGTGCCTCCTCGCCGCCGCCCCAGTCGCCCGCGCCCTGTCTGGGACCTCGCGGCCAGTCGCTGCCGCCCCGGGCCTGCGAGAACCTGGCCGCGGCGGTCGCGGCCTCACCCACTCCGACGCCGAGCAGCTGAGCGGCCGGGTCGCGGCCAGAGCCGGGCGACCACCACGGCCAGCACGTCGTGGTCGGCGATGGTTCCGACCAGGGCCGAGTCGGTGCCCTCGCGCGGGTTGTCGCGCTCGACCCACCAGCCGTCCGGCATACGGTGGGCCAGCCGCTTGACCGCCGGGCCGCGACCCCCCGGCAGCCGGACGACGACCAGGCGGCCCACCGCGAGCACGGCCGGACGGCGCGCCGGGCGCACCAGCAGACGGTCGCCGTCCCGCAGCGTGGGCAGCATCGACCGTCCGCGAACCGTGACCAGCCTCCAGAAGGACCATGGCGTGTCGCCCGCACCGCAGCCCGCCGGTCCGGTGTCGTGGGTCATGCCACAGTCCTAGCAGCAGGACGACGCGCTCGGCGGCATGACGACGACTCGGTCGCTGTGGCACCATGACGGTCTCGGGTCACCCCCCGGTTCTGCTGTCTGCCGACCGCACCGCAGTCGTCGAGATCGACGACCAGCCGGTCGTGGCGTCGCTATCGCGGCGCGCGCAATCGCCGCACACCTGCCAACCGCCCTCGGGGCGGTACCTGAGGGGTATCCCATGACCGTCGAACCCGTTGCCGCACCGGCTCAGAGCGGCCTGTCCGTCACCGACGTCCTGCCGTCGGTGCGCCGACCGGCGGCCATCACGTCGTCCGAGATCTTCGCCGCGCACCTGGGCGGCAAGTTCGAGACGACGTCCCGGATCCCGCTGCTCGACGCCCGCGACCTGTCGCTGGCCTACACCCCGGGGGTGGCCGAGGTCTCGCGGGCGATCGCCGCCGACCCGGGCCTGCTCGACGTCTACACCGGCCGGGCCAACCGGGTGGCCGTCGTCAGCGACGGCACCGCGGTGCTCGGGCTGGGCGACATCGGCCCCGGGGCCGCGATGCCGGTGATGGAGGGAAAGGCGTTGCTGTTCAAGCACTTCGCCGGCATCGACAGCGTGCCGCTGTGCGTGGACACCACCGACGTCGACGCCCTCGTCGAGCTGGTCGCGCAGCTGGCCCCCAGCTTCGGCGGCATCAACCTGGAGGACATCTCGGCCCCCCGCTGCTTCGAGGTGGAACGCCGTCTGCAGGAACGGTTGTCGCTGCCGGTCTTCCACGACGACCAGCACGGCACCGCCGTGGTCGTGCTGGCGGCATTGTTCAACGCGACCGCGGTGCTGGACCGCCCGCTGGCCGGGCTACGGGTGGTGATCAGCGGCGCCGGCGCGGCCGGGGTCGCGATCGCCAAGATCCTGCTGGCCGCCGGGGTCACCGACGTCGTCGTGTGCGACAGCCGCGGAGTGGTCAGCCGGGACCGCACCCACCTCACCGACCACAAGCCCGCCCTGGCCGCCATGACCAACCCCCGTGGCGTCAGCGGCACCCTGGTCGACGCCCTGCGGGGCGCCGACGTCTTCATCGGGGTCTCGGGCGGCACCGTCGCCGAGTCGGCGGTGGCGGCCATGGCGCCGCGCTCGATCGTGTTCGCCCTGGCCAACCCCGACCCCGAGGTGCACCCGGACGTCGCCCGTCGCCATGCCGCGGTGGTCGGCACCGGTCGCAGCGACTTCGCCAACCAGATCAACAACGTGCTGGCCTTCCCCGGCATCTTCCGGGGCGCCCTCGACTGCGGGGCGACCAGGATCACCGAGGGCATGAAGCTGGCCGCGGCGAAGGCGATCGCCGCGGTCGTGACCAGCCCGACGGCGGACGTGGTGGTGCCCAGCGTCTTCGACGACCGGGTGGTGCCCGCGGTGGCCGCCGCGGTCGCCCGGGCCGCCCGCGAGGACGGGGTCGCCCGCCGCTAACGTGGGCGGCGAACCCGACATCGGAGCAAGCCCTCTGGAGAGATGATGCTCGCCGCCTACGCCGCCCGGACCGACGCCGACGACCCGCTGGCCGCGCTGGTGGTGGGGGAGCGGCCCGCTCCCGAGGTGCCGTCGGGCTGGGCCCGGGTGACGGTGCGGGCCGCCAGCCTCAACCACCACGACCTGTGGAGCCTGCGCGGGGTGGGCCTGACGGCGGAGGCCCTGCCGATGATCCTGGGGTGCGACGCGGCCGGCGTGGACGACGAGGGCCGTGAGGTCGTCGTCCACGCGGTGATCGGTGACCCGGAGTTCCGGGGCGACGAGACCCTGGACCCGAAGCGGTCGTTGCTGTCCGAGCGCTACCAGGGCACCCTCGCCGACGAGGTGGTGGTGCCGCGCCGCAACCTGGTGCCCAAGCCCCCCGAGCTCAGCTTCGAGGAGGCCGCCTGCCTGCCCACCGCCTGGCTGACCGCCTACCGCATGCTGTTCACCCAGGCGCAGCTGCCCCCGGGCTCGACGGTGCTGGTGCAGGGCGCCGGCGGTGGGGTCGCCACTGCGTTGATCAGCCTGGCCGCCGCCGCCGGGATCCGGGTGTGGGCCACCAGCCGTGACGAGGCCAAGCGGGCCCGGGCCGTCGAGCTGGGGGCCGCTCGCGGCGTTCGAGAGCGGCCGGCGGCTGCCGGAGCGGGTGGACGCCGTCATGGAGACCGTCGGTGCCGCCACCTGGAAGCACTCGTTGGGGGCGCTGCGCCCCGGCGGCACCGTGGTGATCTCCGGGGCCACCTCGGGGGCCAACCCCGCAGTGACCGAGCTGAACCGGATCTTCTTCCTGCAGCTGCGGGTGATCGGCTCGACCATGGGCACCCGCGACGAGCTGGCCCGGCTGATCCGGTTCTGCCAGACCACCGGGGTGCGCCCGGTCATCGACCAGGTGCTGCCATTGGAGCAGGCCCGTGACGGCTTCGCCCGCATGGCGGCCGGCGACCTGGTCGGCAAGGTCGTCTTCACCCGACCGGCCTGACGACGCAGCCCGCGGGCGCCCGCGTCAGCCGCGGGGCTCGTCCCGGGCCATCGACAACGAGGGCGGTGCGGGCAACGGTCGGCGAGGCTCCCGCACGCCCGCCGTGCCGCCGTCCTCGTCGTCGGGGCGGCCCGGATCGTCGCCGAAGGGCGGGATCGAGCCGGCCCGCAGCCGTCCGCCGCCGGAGCCGCGGCCGAACACCCTGCCGGCCACGACCAGGGCCCGGGCGGCCCGGACGTCGACCATCACTGCCACTGCCGGGTCGTGGCAGAGGGCGGCCCAGCGGTGCTGGACCCGGCCGTCCACCAGGTGCGCAGCCACCTGGGGCGACCAGGCCTTGACGGTGGCGACCACCAGCAGGATGCCGCCGTCCACGCGGCTGCGGCGGAGCCCGGGCCCCCACGACGCGGCGAGCACGTCGTCGCGGGTGGGGATCGCGGTGTCGACCCGATAGCTGATCTGGACCCGGTACCGCTGCACGGCGGCCTCCTCTGGGCGGGGTCTCAGGCTAACCCCGCCCACCTGGCCCGTCGATCAGCGCAGAGCGAACAGCCGGACGTCAGCGCAGGTCGAGGCGGTAGCAGAGCAGCGGCTCTGCCGGGTCGCCGTCGTCGCGGCCCACGAGCCGCATGCCCAGGTGACCGAGCACCCCCTGGCTGGCGAGGTTGTCGGGGCCGGTGCGGGCATGGACGGCGTCCACCTGCCGGTCCGAGCGCGCCAGCTCGACCAGGGCGGTGGCGGCCTCGGTCGCCAGTCCCTGCCCCCGGGCCACCGCTGCCAGCCCGTAGCCGAGCTCGACGGCGCCCTCGACAGGTGGTCCGAAGAAGCCCACGCCGCCGACGACGTGCCCGGCCCAGTCGTGACGCAGGTCGGCCCGCAGCACCACCTGGTAGAGCCCGAACCGCAGCGCGTCGTCGTCCGTCGGTGGGTCGGCGACCCGGATCCGGCAGACGACCAGGTCACCGTCGGTGGGGTAGCCGGGCGCCCAGTCCGCCGGCCTCCCGTCGCCGGCACCGGCACCGGCACCGGTGAGGATCGACTCGGCGAGGGCCGCCGTGATCGGACGCAGCTCGAGCCGCTCGGTCCGGATCGGCCGGTCGCTGAGGCGGTGCTGGTCGCTCACGCGGTGCTGGTCGCTCACGCGGTGCTGGTCGCTCACGCGGTGCTGGTCGCTCACGCGGTGTCGGCGTCCCGCAGGCCGAGGAAGGTGTGCCAGCCGCCGTGCAGCACCAGCCAGGCGATCAGGCCGTAGCCGGCCTGGCCCGGGTGACGCCCGTCGCCGCCGGCGAGGTCGGTCAGCCAGTCCTCGTGGGCGACCAGCGGGGTGAAGGTGTCGACGTAGGGCACGTGCCGGCGCAGACAGACGTCCTCGAAGGCCCCGGACAGCTCACCGATCCGCGCGTTGAGCCGCTCGTCCGGCCCGGGCGGTGGCCCGACCACGAACGTGGGCAGCCCGCGGGCCGTGGCCTCGTCGAGCATGTTGGCCAGGTTGAGGCGCGAGCGTGGCAGTGACACCAGCTCGTAGACGTCGTGCCGGCCCAGACCGATCACCAGGTGCCGCTCGCCGGGCTGGCTGCCCTCGAACCGGCGGGCGGTCTCGACGTGCCAGCGGGCCAGCAGGTCGGCCGTCGTCTCGTTCGGGACGCCGAGCGGGAACACGGTGCTGGTGGCGACCGTGCGTTCGGTGCGGGCGCCCACCCGGCCGACCCAGCCGAGCGAGCGGGGATCGCCGGTGCCGGCGACCAGCTCGTCGCCGACGACGCAGATCCGCAGCTGACGCGGGCCCGCCGAGGCAGCACCACTACCGGACACGGCCGCCCCCACCGCCGTCGTCGTCATCGTGGGCCGCCTCTCGGGTCGCCGCCTGCTGTGGTCGTCGTTGGTCGCCGGTCAGGTCGTCAGGGATCGGACGCCGGGGGATGGGTCAGTCCTCGGGGTCGTCGAGGTCGTCGTCGAGCCGGGCCAACCAGGTGGCCAGCCGTTCGACCGGGGTCTCGAACTCCGGGTGGAGGTCGACGAAGCTGCGCAGCTGGTCGGCGAGCCAGGCCAGGCTGACCTGTTCGTCACCGCGCCGCTGCGCGAGCTCCTCTATGCCCCGATCTGTGAAGTACACCCCCTCATTCTCACCGCCCGGCCGGTTCGGCAGCGGCTACGCCACGCCGTCGTCACCGATCAGTGGGGCCCGGACGACGGAGGGTGGGTGAGGGGAGCCGGGTCAGCGGTTGAACGCCTGGCTGACCAGGCTGGCCTGCTCGCCCTGGTGCTTCTTGATCGAGCCTGCCGCCGGTGAGGCAGAGGCGTTGCGCGACAGGCGCACCAGCGGCCGTCCGCCCAGGAACTCAGGCAGGTTGAGAGCGATGAACGGCCACGGGCCCTGGTTGGCCGGCTCGTCCTGCACCCACACCAGCTGTGCCTGGGGGTAGGCGTCGAGGGCCTCGCGGATGCCCTCGCCGTCCAAGGGGTAGAGCTGCTCGAGCCGCACGATGGCGGTGGTGGTGTCGCCCCGCCTGGTGCGCTCGGCCAGCAGGTCCCAGTAGATCTTGCCCGAGCACAGCAGCACCCTGGTGACGCCGGCGCCCGGCAGCGAGTCGGGGACCACCGGGCGGAACCGTCCCGAGGTGAAGTCCTCGACCGCCGAGGTGGCCGCCTTCAGGCGCAACATCGACTTGGGCGTGAACACCACCAGCGGACGGCGCGGCTGGGAGTAGGCCTGCCGGCGCAGCAGGTGGAAGTGCGAGGCCGGGGTCGTCGGCTGCGCCACCGTGATGTTGTTCTCGGCGCACAGCAGCAGGTAGCGCTCGATCCGGGCCGAGGAGTGGTCGGGCCCCTGGCCCTCGTAGCCGTGCGGCAGCAGCAGGACGACGGCCGAACGCTGCGACCACTTCTGCTCCGAGCTCGAGATGAACTCGTCGACGATCGTCTGGGCGCCGTTGCCGAAGTCGCCGAACTGGGCCTCCCACAGCACCAGGGCGTCGGGCCGCTCGACGGAGTAGCCGTACTCGAAGCCCATCGCCGCGTACTCGCTGAGCAGCGAGTCGTAGATCCAGAACTTGCCCTGGTCCGGCGAGAGCATCGACAGCGGCGTCCACTCGGCGCCGTTGGTCTTGTCGGTCAGCACCGCGTGCCGCTGCACGAAGGTGCCCCGGCGGCTGTCCTGGCCGGCCATCCGGATCGAGGTGCCCTCGAGCAGCAGCGAGCCGAAGGCGAGCAGCTCGCCGAAGCCCCAGTCGATGCCGCCCTCGCTGACCATCGCGGCCCGCCGCTCGAGCAGCGGCTGCAGCTTGGTGTGCACCGAGAAGCCGGACGGCGGGTTCACCTGGGTCTCGCCGATGTGCTTGAGCACCGCCAGGTCGACGGCGGTCGGGTGCGGGGCGGGCAGTGGGGCGTCGGGTCGCTGGGCGTAGGGCATGTCGAGCCCCGCGGTGGCGGCCGGGCTCGGCGGCACCTCGGTCTTCTCGGTGGCCTCGTGGGTCTCGGCGAACGCCCGCTCGAGCTGTTCCTGGTAGTCGCGCAGGGCCTGTTCGGCGTCCTCGACGGTGATGTCGCTGCGGCCGATCAGGGCCTCGGTGTACAGCTTGCGGACGCTGCGCTTGGCCTCGATCAGGTGGTACATCAGCGGCTGGGTCATCGAGGGGTCGTCGCCCTCGTTGTGACCGCGGCGGCGGTAGCAGACCATGTCGATGACGACGTCCTTGTCGAACTCCATGCGGAAGTCGAAGGCCAGCCGGGCCACCCGGACGCAGGCCTCGGGGTCGTCGCCGTTCACGTGGAAGATCGGGGCCTGGATCATGCGGGCGACGTCGGTGCAGTACACCGACGAGCGGGACGACGTCGGCGCGGTGGTGAAGCCCACCTGGTTGTTCACGATGACGTGAACCGTTCCGCCGGTGCGGTAACCGCGCAGCTGCGACAGGTTCAGGGTCTCGGCGACCACGCCCTGGCCGGCGAACGCGGCGTCGCCGTGCAGCAGCACCGGCAGCACCGAGAAGAAGGCCGAGCCCGCGGTTGAGCCGGTCCTGCTTGGCCCGGGTGATGCCCTCGAGCACCGGGTTGACCGCCTCCAGGTGCGAGGGGTTGGCGGCCAGGTAGACCTTGGTCGAGGCGCCGTTGTCGCTGGTGAAGACGCCTTCGGTGCCCAGGTGGTACTTGACGTCGCCGGAGCCCTGCACGCTGCGCGGGTCCTGGGTGCCCTCGAACTCGCGGAAGATCTGGCCGTAGCTCTTGCCGGCGATGTTGGCCAGCACGTTGAGCCGGCCGCGGTGCGGCATGCCGATGCAGACCTCGTCGATGTCGTTCTCGGCCGCCGCCGACAGCACGGCGTCCAGCAGCGGGATGACCGCCTCGCCGCCCTCGAGGCTGAACCGCTTCTGGCCCACGAACTTGGTCTGCAGGAAGGTCTCGAACGCCTCGGCGGCGTTGAGGCGGCGCAGGATCCGCAGCTGCTCCTCGCGGCTGGGCTTGGCGTAGGGGTGCTCGACCCGGTCCTGCAGCCACTTGCGCTGGGCGGGGTCCTGGATGTGCATGTACTCGATGCCCATGGTGCGGCAGTAGGAGTCGCGCAGCACTCCGAGGATGCCCCGCAGCTTCATCACCGGCTTGCCGCCGAAGCCGCCGGTGGGGAACTCGCGGTCGAGGTCCCACAGGGTCAGGCCGTGGGTCGTGACGTCGAGGTCGGGGTGGCGGCGCTGCTTGTACTCCAGGGGGTCGGTGTCGGCCATCAGGTGGCCGCGCACCCGGTAGGCGTGGATCAGCTCCTGCACCCGGGCGGTCTTGTTGATCTCGTCGTCGTGCGAGATCGAGATGTCCTGCACCCAGCGGATCGGCTCGTAGGGCAGCCGCAGGGCGTGGAAGATCCGGTCGTAGAAGCCGTCCTTGCCGAGCAGCTTGCTCGTGCACGACCCGCAGGAACTCCCCGGACTGGGCGCCCTGGATGATGCGGTGGTCGTAGGTCGAGGTGAGGGTCATGATCTTGCTGACGGCCAGCCGCGCCAGGGTGTCCTCGCTGGCCCCCTGGTACTCCGCCGGGTACTCCATCGCGCCGACGCCGATGATGGTGCCCTGGCCCTTCATCAGCCGCGGCACCGAGTGCACCGTGCCGATGGTGCCCGGGTTGGTCAGGCTGAGGGTCGTTCCGGCGAAGTCGTCGGCGGCCAGCTTGCCGGCCCGGGCCCGCCGGATGACGTCCTCGTAGGCGGCCCAGAACTGGCCGAAGTCCATCGTCTCGCAGTGCCTTGATCGTTGGGCACCAGCAGCTGCCGGCTGCCGTCGGGCTTGGCGAGGTCGATGGCGATGCCCAGGTTGACGTGCGCGAGGGCCGACGCAGCAGCGGCTTGCCGTCGGCGTCGGCGTCGAAGCTGCAGTTCATCTCGGGCAGCACGCCGAGCGCCTCGACCAGGGCGAAGCCGATCAGGTGGGTGAAGCGACACCTTGCCGCCGCGGGCGCGGGCGAGGTGGTTGTTGATGACGATCCGGTTGTCGATCAGCAGCTTGGCGGGCACGGCCCGCACGCTGGTCGCGGTCGGGACCTCGAGGCTGGTGGCCCATGTTGGTGACGACCCGGGCGGCCGGCCCCTTGAGTCGCACGACCTCGGTCTCGACGATGACCGGCCGGGGAGCGGGCTGGTCGAGACGTCCCGCGGGATCTGGGTCGCCGAACCCGGCGCGGTGGGCGTCTCGGCGGCGACCGGAACTGCCGCGACGGCGGGCGCTGGGGCGGGGTCGCCGCCGGGCGCTGCCGGGGCGGCAGCTGCTCGCCGCGGGAGCGGCCGGGACTGGACGGGAGCCGCCGGGGGCTGGTGGTCGGCGCGGGCGCCGCGGCCGGTCGTTGCCGGGGCTCGGGGGCGCGTGGCCGGGGCCGCCGTTGGCGGCGGCCGTTGGCGGTCGGGTGCGGCGGGCTGGCGGCCGGTCGCGCGCTGACCCGGCTGGACCTCACCCCGGGGAGTCTCGGCCGGGCTGTAGTCGGCGAAGAAGTCCCACCAGGCGGGGTCGACCGAGGCCTTGTCGGTCAGGTAGCGCTGGTACAGCTCGTCGACGAGCCACTCGTTGGGCCCGAACACCGAGGGGTCGGGGGAGGTGGGGGGAGTCGCCACTGGGTCGCCTTCTTCCCGCCTGTCCAGCACAGCTGCCGGCACATCTGATCGGCCCGTCCACCCTAACCGTAGGACCGCACCACGCACCGCGACAGTCCGGGCGGGCGGACCGACCGACGTCACCAGGCGAGCGACGAGCGGCGCCGCCGCTCAGCTGACGTCGCGCTGCAGTGTCGCCGCAGCGCCCGCCCCGCCGAGGACAGCGGCGTACCCGGCATCACCAGCGCGCCGCCCCACCACTGGCAGCAGGCTGACCTCGAACCCCTGACCGGCGCTGGTGGCCGGTGAGGCCATGGCCGAGCTCGCGCTGCTGGCCAGGAAGCGGGCGATGGAGCCGTGCCCGTTGATGTTGAGCACCAACGACAGGATCGGGTCGACGATCCAGGCGACCGCAACCGGCACCACGATGGCTACCACCTGGTTCGGGATCAGGAGTGCCGACCCCGAGCCCGAGGACGGCCCACAGCCCGAGCGCGAGCGGCCGTCAGGGCCATGGCCCGCAGGACCGAGCCGTCGGTGAGCATGGTGCTGCCGCCCTTGGAGGCCAGGATCGGCGCACCCACCACGACGCTGGCGAGGACCGTGGCGATGCCGTAGCCGGTGCCGGCCACCACCACGGCCACGAGCTTGGCGACGACCACTCGCCAGCGATGCGGGCTGGCGAGCAGGGTTATGGACAAGGTGCGGTGGCGCCGCTCGCCCGACATCGACAGCGCCCCCAGGGCGAGGGTGCACAGGTAGGCGATCGACAGGCCGGAGGAGTACACCGTGCGCGCCCAGGCCGGGTCGTGCCAGTCGGGGCCGCTGCCACCGTCGGGAGTGCCGACGGTCGAGAGCAGGGTGGTCAGCAGGGTCAGCGCCACCGACTGGGCGACGACGCCGATCAGCAGTCCCCACCACACCCGGGTGGTGACCACCTTGAGCAGCTCGGAACGGATCAGCCCGATCATGACGATGCCCCCTCGCCGGTCAGCTCGCAGGAAGACCGCCTCCAGATCGTTGCCCCGCGGTCTCAGCTCGTGCAGCTCGACGCCCACCGCGTAGGCCAGGGCCCCCACCTGCGCCGGACTCGCACCGGCCACCTCGATCTCGGGAGCCGCGGCCGGCCCGTCGTCCGGCTCGGGGCTCAGCCGACCGGGCAGTCCGGCGCGCTCCAGCGCGCTGCAGCAGCTGCTGCGGGCTGGGCGTGCGCACGACGGTGGCCACCCCGCCCTCGAGATCGGTCAGTGCCGACTGCCGGACCAGCCGACCGCGCGCGATGATGACGACGTCGTCGACGGTCTGCTCACCTCGGTGAGCAGGTGGCTGGAGACCAGGATGGTCGGCCCTCGCCGGCCAGGTGGCGCAGGAAGCCGCGCAGCCAGCGGATGCCCTCGGGGTCCAGGCCGTTGGCCGGCTCGTCGAGCACGAGCACCGCGGGGTCGCCGAGCAGGGCGCCGGCCAGGCCGAGCCGCTGGCGCATGCCCATGCGAGTAACCGCCCGCCCGCTCGCGGCGCCGTCGGCCAGGACGCCGTGAGCTCGAGCACCTCGTCGACCCGCGCCGTCCGGGATGCCGCAGGCGGCGCCGGCGAGCACCCGCAGGTGGTCGCGGCCGCTGCGGCCCGGGTGGAAGTCGTGGCCTCGAGGGCGGCGCCGACCGTGGGCAGCGGCTCGGCAGCTCGGCGTAGCGGCGGCCGCCGATCGTGGCGGTGCCGCCGCTGGGTGGACCAGCCCGAGCAGCATCCGCAGCGTCGTGGTCTTGCCGGCGCCGTTCGGGCCGAGGAAGCCGGTGACCCGGCCGGGCTCGACGTCGAAGCTCAGGTCGTTGACCGCGACGAAGGAGCCGAAGCGCTTGGTGAGCCCTCGGATCTCGATCTTCGCCCCCGTCGCGGTGGTCGTGCGTCATGGGGTACCTCGTGGTGTCATGCCCCGATCCTTGCAGCCTCAGGCCACGTCAGGGTCATCCCCCGGTGGACCGGGCTCCAGCCTCGGGGGACCCGGGGGACCGGGAACGCGGAGGTCTCCCCATACGATGGTCCGATCATGACCCCATGGCTGCTGCTGCTCCTCGGCGTCGTCCTCACCGTGGGCACCGCCCTGTTCGTCGCGGCCGAGTTCTCGCTCGTGGCCCTCGACCGGCCCACCGTGCAGCGGGCCGTCGACGCGGGCGACGCCGGGCCGGCGGAGTCGGTGCTCACCTCGCACCGCCGGCTCTCGACGCAGCTGTCGGCGCGCCAGCTCGGCATCACCGCTGACCACCCTGGTGCGTCGGCTCCTCGCGAGCCCGTCGATCGGCGTGCTGCTGACGGGCCCGCTCGAGTCGGCTGGGTCCTCGTCGGCGCTGGCCGCGTCGGTGGCGGTGGCCGTCGGTCTCGCGATGCTGATCGCCACGGTGTTCTCGATGGTCGTCGGCGAGATGGTGCCCAAGACCCTGGCCGTCTCGGCTGCCGATGGCCACCGCGAAGGTCGCGGCGGCGCCCGTGCGGGCGTTCGCCATCGCGATGAAGCCGCTGATCCTGCTGCTCAACGGCGTCGCCAACCGCTCCCTGCGGGCGCTCGGCATCGAGCCCCAGGAGGAGCTGTCGCGCGCCCGCAGCCCCGCAGAGCTGGCCTCGCTGGTGCGCGCGCTCGGCCGAGGCGGGCACCCTCGACCGGCAGCACCGCGCGGCTTGTCACCGGCATCCCTCGGGTTCGCCGACCAGACCGCCGCCGACGTGATGACGCCGCGGTCGCGGGCGACCCCGATCGAGCGCACCGAGAGCGCCGCCGACCTGGTGCGGCTGGCCCGGCGCACGGGCACTCGCCGGTTCCCGGTCGTCGGCGACGACTGCGGACGACATCGACGGCATCGTGCACGTCAAGAAGGCGATCGCGGTGCCGCTCGACCGGCGCGCCGACGTGCCGGTCTCGGCGCTGATGGTGCCGGCGGTGCTCGTGCCCGAGACGCTGCGGCTCGACCCATTGCTGCTCCAGCTGCGCCAGCGCGGCATGCAGCTCGCCGTCGTCGTCGACGAGTACGGCGGCACCGTCGGGCGTGGTCACCCTCGAGGACCTCGTCGAGGAGATCGTCGGCGAGGTCACGACGAGCACGACCGCTCGCAGCCACCGGCTCGCCAGACGGCGTGACGGGTCGTGGACCGTGCCCGGGCCTGTGGCGCCCCGACGAGGTGCGCGACCGGCGTTCGGCGTCACCGATCCCCGACGGCCCCGCCTACGAGACCGTCGGCGGCTGGGTGATGGCGGGCTCGGCCGGGTGCCGCCCGTCGGCGACACCGTGCGGCCCCGGCTGATCGCTACGGGTCGGCGACATGGACGGACGACCGGGTCGACCGGGTCGCGCCTCGCGCGCGACGAGCCGAGCCCGAGCGAGTCACTGACGCGAGCAGGAGGCGCAGTCGTGAGCCCGGCCTGGGACTGCTGGTCGTCGGCTGGTGCTGTGCTCGGCGCAACGCCTTCTTCGTCGGCGCCGAGTTCGCCGCCATGTCGGCCCGACGCAGCCAGCTCGAGCCGCTGGCCGACGCCGGGCAGCAAGCGCGCCCGGCGCGCCCTGCAGGCGATGGAACGTGCCGGCCTGATGCTCGCCACCGCCCAGCTCGGCATCACCGTGCTGCCTCGGTCTGCTCGGCGCGGTCGCGGAGGCCGCGCTGCACCACCGCTCGTGCCGCTGCTCGAGCGGGCGGGCGTGCCCACCGGGATCGCGCGAGGCCGTGGTGCTCGTGCTCGCGCTGGTGGTCGTCGTCTACTGCACGTCGTCGTGCGGCGAGATGATCCCCAAGAACCTCGCCATCGCCGGCCCCGAACGGGCGGCGCTGTGGCTGGCCCCGGCCCTGGTCCTCGTCGCCCGGGGCACCTCGCCGGTGATCCGGGCGATGCGGGCCGTGGCCAACGTCGTCCTGCGACTGCTTAAGGTCGAGCCCAAGGAGGAGCTGGTCAGTGCCTTCACCGCCGAGGAGGTGCACCATCGTGGCCGAGTCCCGCCGTGAGGGGCTGCTCGAGGACGATCACGGTCTGCTCCGGGCGCCCTGGAGTTAGCCCACGGACCGCCGGCGACGTGTGGTGCCCTGGTCCCGGCTGGCGACCGTCACCGAAGGAGTCACCCCGGCCGACATCGAGCGGCTGGTCGCCCACACCGGCTTCAGCCGGTTCCCGATGGTGGCCGCCGAACCGGCACAGGACGAGCCGGTGCCGCAGGACCCGGCCTCCGAGGAGGTGCCGGAGGCCGGCGCCGTCGAGGTGATCGGCTACCTGCACATCAAGGACCTGCTGTACGCCGACGACGAGCGCCACACCGAGCCGGTCCCGGAGAAGCGGGTGCGGGCGCTGGTGTCGGTCGCGCCCCAGGACGAGCTCGAGGACGTGCTGACCGCCATGCAGCGCTCCGGCAGCCACCTGGCCCGGGTGGTCGACGACGAGGCGCGTACCCGAGGCGTGGTCTTCCTCGAGGACGTGATCGAGGAGCTCGTGGGTGAGGTGAGCGATGCCACACAACGGTTCGAGAGCTCGGGGCGGGGCGTCACGTCTCGACACCCACGGTGATCGGGACGGCGTTTCGGGACGGCGTGTCGTGATGATTCGTTCACTTTGCGTCAATGTCCAGTGCTGAGCAGTCCGATGTCAGGAGAACGTCGACATCGCCGAGCCGAAAGGACGGAGCGGGGACTTGCCCCGGTTCGCCGGAGGCAGTTATATGAACGTTGACCTATTGGTGGCCTGTTGGGGACCGTGCAGGAACGAGGAGGTTTCTACTCGTGCCGTCGCACCGTGACGACGTCTCGCAGGGAATGCGACGTCGACGGAGCCCGCGCGTGACTGCGGATCCTGCAGTCTCCCCAGGCCCCCGTGTCCCGTCCTTGCCCCGAACGGCCCCCACCGTCTTCGTCGCCCGTCCGCAGCGTGGCCGGGCCGCCCAGACCCGAGGGGTCGCTGCTCGCGGCGAACAGCCGGCGGCCTGGTCGCCGAGCATCGAGTCGGCCCCCCCGGTCCCGTCGGCCCCATCCGAGATGTTCTTGGCGCCGCCCGTCCTCACGGCGCCGGTCCCCGCCTCGCCGGCGTTCGCCGCGCAGCGTCCGCCGACGAGTCCCTACCTGCCCGAAGGTGTGGTCGACACGCGGCCCAAGGGACTGGCCCTCGATGAGCTGCAGGTGGCGGTCCGGGAGGCGGGCTACGAGTTCCGTCCCACGTCCGGGTCGGGTGAGCCCGTCGTCGTCGACGGGGTGCTCGACGCCCGCCCCGCCACGGGTGCCCTCCCCCTGGGCTCCCTGAGTCGGCCGGGTCTGCCGGCGCCGGTCCAGGTGCTCGACCTGCGTGAGTTCGTCGACCTTCGCGAGTCCGTCGACCTGCGTGAGCCCGCCGTGTCGACGGTCGAGGTCGAGGCGGTTCTGGAGACCGAGACGGTCGACGTCCGGGTGCTCTCGCCGTACCCGAGCCGGGCCGAGCTACGCCGGCGGGAGGCCGGTGCCGGCACCGGCGGCGGTACCCGCAAGAGCCTCACCGCCTCGCTGAGCGTGCCGCAGGTCGGGATCGCGAGTGCCCTCGGTCTTGCCACCATCGCGGCACCGCTGACCGGCAGCCTGATCCCCCCCGCGGCGAGCTCGTCGTCGGTCGCGACCAGCCTCGACACTGCGGGCGCCGCACGGTCGTCCGTCCTGGGCGATGCGCCGTTCCCGCTGGTCGCCGCGGCGGGTGCCAACGGGGTCGAGGCTGCCGCTGTCGTCGGCGACGACTCGCCCGTCCCGTCGGTGCCGGTCGCGCTGTCGGCGCCGTCCCGGGTGCTGGTGACCAAGGTGTCCCGCAGCAACGAGCGGGCGGTGCTGCCCGGGTGCGACGGCGTGGTTCCTGCGGTCGCCGACACCGCCAGGAACGGCCAGCTGCCGGCCGCAGAGCTGTGCACCCTCTGGGACCACGACCAGCAGCTGCGCAACGACGCGGCCGTGGCGCTCGCCCGGCTGAACGTGGCCTACCAGCAGACGTTCGGCAAGCCGCTGTGCCTGGTCGACGCCTATCGCACCTTGGCCAAGCAGTACGCGGTCAAGGCGTCGCGGGGCTACCTGGCGGCCGCTCCCGGCACCAGCGAGCACGGCTGGGGACGGGCGATCGACCTGTGCGGCGGCGCCGCGGTCGAGAACACCACGACCTACACCTGGCTGCGGGCCAACGGGCCCCGCTACGGCTGGGACAACCCGGACTGGGCCCGCAGCGGTGGCAGCGGACCCCACGAGGCCTGGCACTTCGAGTACTTCGCCGGCGGTGCCGGTGGTACCTCCGCCAGCGAGAACGAAGGCTGACCCACCTGGTGGGGTGGCCCGCCGGCGGTCACCACCCGGGTGTCACCGGCGAGCGGTCATCGGCATTCACAACGGCGCTCCGGTGGCACGTTCGCGAAGACCTGGTCGACGTGCTGACCACAGCCGGTCCATGTGACTTTCTGGCAGTTCGGACAGGTTGCGGGGCTACACATAGCAGACTCCTCGATGACGGGTTCGGGGCTCAGTGAGGTGGTGACGGTGTCGGGGAACATGCCGGCGGGCACGGTCGAGCGGACGGACGAACCAAAGATACCCCAAGGGGTATCGAGGGAGTTGCTGTCCCGATGGGGCCGACCACTCACGGTGAAGGTACCGGAGGTTGCCCTGATGTTCTGGCTGGTCAAGCTGGCGACCACGGCCGGTGGGGAGTCGATCGCCGACCTTCTGGCGATGGAGGTCATGGGCATGCGGCCGGCACTGCTGCTCACCGGCGGGTTGCTGGCGGTGGCCCTCGTGATCCAGATCGTCGCGTCGCGCTATCGTCCCCTGGCGTACTGGGCAGTCGTCGTGCTGGTCGGGATCGGCGGCACGCTGATCACCGACACCCTGGTGCAGATCCTGGGGCTGAACGTGCTCACCGCCACCGGCTTCTTCCTCGCCGCCCTGCTGGTCACTCTCGGGGTCTGGTACCGCTGCGAGGGCACCCTGTCGATCCACAGCATCACCACCCGGCGCCGTGAGTTGTTCTACTGGGCGGCCGTGCTCGAGACGTTCGCACTCGGCACCGCCGCCGGTGACCTGACCGCCTTCCACTGGACCTGGGGCTTCCCGGCGTCCATGGCCTTCTTCGGTGCCCTGTTCACGGTGGCCGCGCTCGCCTGGCGGCTGGGCGCCCCTGCCGTGGCCTGCTTCTGGGCCGCCTACGTCATGACTCGACCGCTGGGGGCCACCACCGCGGACTGGCTGGCCTTCGACCGTAGCCTGGGGGCGCTGGGGCTGGGACTGGGTCCGGTGAGCCTGGCCTTCGGCGTGGTGATCGTCGGGATGGTCGGCTGGCTCGCCGTCACCGGCCGGGACACTCCGCCGCCCGCCGCCGCGCCGGCCCCTGTCAATGTGCCGGTGGCTGCTGCTGTGCCGATGGCTGCCGCTGCGCCGGCGCCTGCCGCACGCGTCGATGGCTGAGCCGGCGTCCGGGCGCTGCGCCTGCGGCGCCGTCCGGTACCGGGTGGCGGGGGAGCTGCGCCAGGTCTGGAACTGCCACTGCCCGCGCTGTCGCCGCGTCACCGGGCACTTCCTCGCCGGCACCGCCGCCCTCCCCGACCGCGTGCACGTGGACGGCGACGCGTCAGTGCGTTGGTGGTCGCCCGACGAGACCGTCGCCTACGGGTTCTGCGGCACCTGCGGTTCGACGCTGTTCTGGCGCGACCACTCCCGGCCCCATCACCTGGTGATCGCGGCCGGCACCCTCGACACCCCGACCGGCCTGACCACGACCACGGCCTGGTGGTGCGCCGAGGCCTCCGACTACCACCGGCGCCAGCCCGACCTGGTCGAGTACGACTACGAGAGCTGAGCGCGTCGCGCGAGAACTGATCGGCGCGAGAACTGATCGGCGCGAGAACTGATCGGCGCGAGACTGTCAATTCATGGGATGACTTTGCTACCGTCGGCACATGACTTTCGAGGGCGTGTACGTGCCGACCGTGATGCCGCTGACCACCGACCACGAGCTCGACCTGGCGACCTACGCCAGGGTGATCGAGTTCCAGCTGGAGTCGGGGGTGGCCGGCATCGTCGCGAACGGGACGACGGGGGAGTACTACGCCCTCAGCCACGACGAGCGGGTGCAGGCGATGACCGTCGTCCGCGACGTCGCCAAGGGCAAGGCCCAGCTGATCGCCGGCTGCAACGCCGGCTCGACCCGCGAGGCGGCCCGGTACGCGAGCACCGCCCGCGACCTGGGCTACCACGCGATCATGCTCGCCGCCCCGCCGACGTCCCTGCCGAGCCAGCGAGAGCTCGCCGCCCATGTGGTCGCGGTCACCGAGGCCGGGGGGCTGCCCACGGTGCTCTACAACTACCCGGCCCGGGCCGGGGTCGAGTTCGGCCTCGAGAGCCTCGACCTGCTGGCCGACCGCGCCGACATCGTGGCCATCAAGGAGTCCAGCGGCGACTTCTCGCGCTTCCTGCAGCTGCGCTCGCGCTACGACAGCCGGATCCAGGTGATCTGCGGCTCCGACGACCAGGCCGCCGACTACTTCTTCTGGGGGGTGCGGGCCTGGCTGGCCGGCACCGCCAACGTGCTGCCGGCCGAGCACGTCGCCGTCCTGGCCGCCGCCAACAAGGGGGACCACGAGGGTGCCCGGGACGGCTTCGACACGATCCTGCCGTTCGTGCAGGACATGGAGTCGGGTTCCTACAACCAGAAGGCCAAGCTGGGGCTGAAGCAGCGGGGGTTCGACTGCGGCCCGGTGCGCGCCCCGCTGCAGCCGCTGGACGACGACGTCGCTGCGCAGACCCTCGCCGCCCTGGCCGCCGCGCTCGGCTGAGCCGGCCGACGCCACGAGACGGGCCCGCACATGAGACTGCGCCCGACCATGAGACTGTTCCGGTCATGAGACTGTCGACGACCTACACCGCTGTCGAGGTGCACGCCGAGGGTGAGCAGGGCACCTGCTACCTGGGGTCGGTGTTCGCCGTCCCGGGCGCGACCATGCGCGAGAAGCTGCACCACGTCAACGAGGTCGACGACACGGTGCGGCGGGTGCTGACCCAGGAACCGCGGGGTCGCCCGCAGGCCAGCGCCAACCTGGTGTTCCCCTCGAGCGACCCGCAGGCGGATGCCGGGTTCATCGTGCTGCAGGCTGACCGGGCCCACGCCATGAGCGGGTCGAACACCATCTGCGTCGTGACCGCCCTGCTCGAGACCGGGGTGGTGCCGATGCGGGAGCCGGTGACCGAGGTCGTGCTCGAGACAGCGGCCGGTCTGGTGCGCACCCAGGCGCAGTGCCGCGACGGCCGCTGCGAGCGGGTGACCCTGGCGGGGGTGCCCTCGTTCGTCGAGGCCCTCGACGCCCCGCTGGAGGTGCCCGGGATCGGTACCGTCACGGTCGACATCGCCTACGGCGGCTGCTACTACGTGCTGGTGCAGGCCGACCAGCTCGGCGTGCGGCTGGACCGGGCCTCGGCCCGGCAGGTGGTCGAGAAGGCGATGCTGGTGAAGGCGGCGGCCGACAAGGCGTTTTCGGTGCGGCACCCGGAGATCCCCGAGATCGACTTCATCTCCTACGTCATGGTGATCGGGGACGACGACCCCGCCCAGGAGCAGCTGCGCGGCGCCACCGTGCTGTCGGGGCGGGTCGACCGCTCGCCCTGCGGCACCGGCAACTCGGCCCGCCTGGCCGTGATGGCCGCCCGAGGGCAGGCCCTGGTGGGCAGCACCTTCGTGGCACGCTCCCTGATCGACAGCGAGTTCGTGGTCGGCATCACCGGCACCACCACGGTGGGCGGGCGGCCCGCCGTCCTGCCCTCGATCTCGGGTCGGGGCTGGATCTTCGGGCAGCGGACGACGGCCGTCGACCCGACCGACCCGTATCCGACCGGGTTCCTGCTGTCCGACCTCTGGGGCGACCTGGGCTGACGCCGCGAATGTCACGAAATCGTCGTGGCGGATCCCCGAGTGTCACGAAACCGCCGGTGCCGCAGCGTTGTTCGGTAGGAACCGTGACACTCGCGGCCGGGAACCCGGCGATTGCGTAGGTTGTGTGACACTCGTGGCCGATGCGGCATGCGTAAGGCGGCGGGAGTCAGGGGTCGGGGTCAGTGGCCGGGGTCAGTGGCCGGGGTCAGTGGCCGGGGTCAGTGGCCGGGGTCAGTGGCCGGGGTCAGGGGTCGGGGCGCGGGCGCGGGGTCAGCGGTCGGGGTCGAAGGCGGACAGGTCGGACCGCGACCGACCCTCGACCACGAGCTCGGCCACGGCCTGCGCGGTCGCCGGGGCCAGGGTCAGCCCGTACATGCCGTGCCCACCGGCCACGACCACGTTGCGGTAGCGCCGCGGCCGCCCGATCAACGGCAGGCCATCGGCACTCATGGGCCGCGAGCCCGCCCAGGCGTCGTGCCGGGCGTCCCAGTCGAGGTCGAGGTAGCGGCGCAGCGAGGTGACGACGGCCTCGACCCGGCGCGGGTCGAAACCGGGGTGCTGACCGGCGAACTCCATGGTGCCGCCCAGCCTGATCTGGTCGTCGAACGGCGTCGCGACGGCGTGCACCTCCTCGAAGATCACGGGCTGGCGCAGGCCGTCGCTGACAGGCAGCGCCACGTTGTAGCCCTGCCCCGGTACGACCGGGATCGACAGGTCGAGCAGCCGACCGAGCGGCCGGATCCCGGCGCCGGCGGCCAGCACGACGTGCTCGGCCTCGAACCGGCGACCGTTCGCCACCACGGCCCGCACCTGGGCGCCCGAACGGTCGAAGCCGGTCACGGTGTGGTGCTCGACCAGCTCGACCCCGGCGCCGCGGCACGCCTGGATCATCGACTCGACGTAGCGCCGGGGGTCGACCGAGCGGTCGGCCGGCAGCACGATCCCGGCGCTCACGTGGTCGGTCAGCGCGGGCATCAGGGCCCGCATCGCGTCGCCGTCGATCACCTCGACCGGCATCGGGAACCCGTGCTCGGCCATCGGCTGCAGGCTCGCGAACACGTGGTCGGCGAAGGCGCGGTCGTGGACGGCGACCAGCAGCTCCGGGCTGCGGTGGACGGCGACCCCGGCCTGCTCGAGCCGGGCGAGCAACGGCTCGAGGTCGTGGTTGAGCCGGGCCATCGCGGCCCTGCCCTGCTCGAAACAGGTTGCGGTGCAGGCTCTCATGAAGTCGATGCCCCACCCGGCCAGGCCCGGCAGGGCCTTGGGGTGGATCCGCAGCGGGCTGGTCGGGTCGAGCATCGAGCGCAGGCTCGACCAGACCACGCCGGGCCCGGCCAGCGGGGCGGCGATGGTGGGGGAGAAGAACCCGGCGTTGCCGCGGGCGGCACCGGAGCCGAGGGCCTCGACGTCCAGCACGGTGACCTCGGCCCCCAGCTGGCGCAGGAACAACGCCGACGTCAGGCCGATCAGCCCGCCGCCGACCACCACGACCGAAGGTGCGCTCATGGCCGCGATCCTAGGTGGCCGGGTGTTGCCGCAATCCCAGGGGTTGGTGCCGGTGGGCCTCGCTAAGGTTCGCGTGTGAGCGACAGTGCCGTGACCCCGCCCGTCCCCACCCGACCGCGAGCCCGGCTCCGTGGTCCGCAGTCGGTCGCGGCCACCCCGCCGCAGGGTGAGGCGGTCGGCGCCAACCCGGTCTACGTGCAGTGGCTGGTCGAGCAGTCGATGCTGCAGGACGCCCGGCTGCTGGGGGCCCAGCTGACCGGGGCCGGCAGCATGTGGCAGAACCCGTTCGCGCAGCCGAACCCCAGGGCGGCGATCGCGCAGGCCTCGGTCTGGCTCACGGCCTACCCGTCCTCCTTCGTCACCAGGGCCGGGCACTCGTTCCTGGCCACCGTGGCCGACGAGCAGCTCTGGCAGGTGCTCCACCGGATCGGGATCGACGCGGTGCACACCGGCCCCGTCAAGCAGGCCGGTGGCCTGACGGGCTGGCAGTCGACGCCGTCCGTCGACGGCCACTTCGACCGCATCAGCACCCGTATCGACGCCACCTTCGGCGACGAGGACGAGTTCCGGCGCATGTGCGAGGTCGCGGCGGCGAACGGCGGCACGATCATCGACGACATCGTTCCGGGGCACACCGGCAAGGGCGCCGACTTCCGGCTGGCCGAGCTGGGCGTGGGCGACTACCCCGGGATCTACCACCTGGTGGCGATCCCCGAGGCCGACTGGCCGCTGCTGCCACCGGTGCCGCCGGGGCAGGACTCGGTCAATCTCGACGAGGCCGCCGAGGAGCGGTTGGCGGCGGCCGGCCACATCATCGGCGCGCTGCAGCGGGTGATCTTCGCCGAGCCCGGGGTCAAGGAGACGAACTGGAGCGCCACCGCGCCGGTGGTCGGTCCGGACGGCGTGACCCGCCGCTGGGTCTACCTGCACTACTTCAAGCAGGGGCAGCCGTCGCTGAACTGGCTCGACCCCACCTTCGCCGGCATGCGGATGATCGTCGGGGACGCCCTGCACTCCCTGGCCGACCTGGGAGCCGGTGGCCTGCGGTTCGATGCGAACGGTTTCCTGGGGATCGAGAGGTCGCCCGGTGGCCCGGCGTGGTCCGAGGGGCACCCACTGTCCGAGGCGGCCAACCACCTGCTGGCGAGCATGGTGCGCAAGCTGGGCGGCTTCAGCTTCCAGGAGCTCAACCTCACCATCGACGACATCGTGGCGACCTCGCGCACCGGTGCCGACCTGTCCTACGACTTCGTCAACCGACCCGCCTACCACCACGCGCTGGCGACGGGGGACACCGAGTTCCTGCGACTGACGCTGCGGGCCGCCCTCGAGCTGGGCGTCGACCCGGCGTCCCTGGTGCACGCCCTGCAGAACCACGACGAGATGACCTACGAGCTGGTGCATTTCGCCGCCGGTCACGCCGCCGACGACTACCACTTCCGGGGCGAGCAGCTGACCGGGGCCGAGCTGGCGGTCGCCGTCCGGGCCGACCTGACCGCTCGGCTGGTGGGCGAGGCGGCCCCCTACAACCTCGTGTTCACCACCAACGGCATCTCCTCGACGATCGCGACGATCGCGGCGGCCAGCCTCGGCCACCGCAGCCTGACCGACCTGACGGCCGAGCAGGTGGCGGCCGTCACCAGGGCCCACCTGCTGCTGGTGATGTTCAACGCCTGGCAGCCCGGGGTGGTGGCGCTGTCGGGCTGGGACCTGTGCGGCAGCCTCACCGTGGCGCCCGAGCAGGTCGCCGACCTCGTCGAGGGTGGCGACACCAGGTGGATCCATCGGGGCGCCTACGACCTGATGGGCTACCAGCCGGACGCCGAGGCGTCGGTGGCCGGACTGCCACGGGCCGTCTCGCTGTACGGGTCGCTGCCGGACCAGCTGGCCGACGAGGGCTCGTTCGTCTCACAGCTGCGCCGGATCCTGGCGGTGCGCAAGCAGCACGGCATCGCCACGGCCGCCCAGCTCGAGATCCTCGACCTGGGGCAGGGGGCGCTGCTGGCGATGGTGCACCGGCTGCCCGCCGGCGGTGGTGTCCAGGTGACGGTGCTCAACTTCGGGCTCGTCGAGGTCAGCGACGTGCTGGCCTCGGCCTGGTTCGCCGCCGGCGCCGCGGTCGTCGACCTGGACGGCGGCGCGACGCTCGCGCAGGTCGACGACCACGGCCGCTTCGCCCTTACGCTGCAGCCGCACCAGGGACTGTTCCTGTCGGTGCGGTAGCACCAGTGACGGGAGTGCTGCAGGGCTTCGCCGTCATCGCGGTCGTGGTGGCCGTCGGCGTCGGGCTGGGTCGGTGGCAGCTGCTGGGGCCGGGCGCCGAGCAGCCACTGGCGCGGTTGGTGTACTACGTCGCCACCCCGTGCCTGCTGGTGCGGCTGCTGGAGCACCGCCGCCTGGCCGACGTGTTCGGGCCGGGCTTCGTGGTGGCCTCGGTCAGCGCCGTCGTCGTGATCGGGTGCTACCTGCCGGTGGCGCGCGGCCGGTGGCGGCAGGACCGGCCGGAGCTGGTGGTCGGGGCGCTGTCGGCCTCGTACGCCAACGCGGGCTACCTGGGGCTGCCGATCGGTGCGTTCGTGCTGGGCAACGCGGCCTACGCCGTCCCGGTCATGGTCTTCCAGCTGCTGGTCTACGCGCCGTTGGCGATCACCCTGCTGGGGCTGGACGGCGGTGCCCGTCGTCCCGGGCCTTCGGCCGTGCTCGCCGCCGGGCTGCGCAACCCGGTCTCGGTGGGGGCGCTGTCCGGGGTGGCCCTGTCGCTGTGGGGCGGGCAGCTGCCGGCGGTCCTCGAGCAGCCGCTGAGCCTGTTCGGGGGCATGGCGGTGCCGGGGGCGCTGCTGGCCTTCGGCATCTCGTTGAGTCACATCGGGCGCACCGGGGGACCGGCCCGGGAGCAGATCGCGGTCATCGCGGTCCTGAAGCTGATGCTGCAGCCGCTGGTGGCGTTCGCCCTCGCCCGGGCCTGGGGGCTGTCGCCCGACCAGGTGCGGGCGGTCACCGTGATGGCGGCGCTGCCGACCGCCCAGAACGTCTTCGTCTACGCGACCCGCTTCGGTCGTGGCGAGGCGATCGCCCGGGACGCGGTCGCCGTGACGACGCTGGCGGCGGCACCGGTGATCCTGGTGATCGCCACGGTGCTGGTGCCCGGCTGAGGGCGGCGGGCCGTGAAGGACCGAGCCGACCTGGCGGTGGCAGTCCGCGAGTAGGCTCGGTGGCGATCGCCGATCGGCCCTGCCCGGTCGGGCAAGGAGGGGTCATGCGTCTGGATCTCCTGTGCGACGTCGAATGGCGCTACGCCTTGATCAAGGGGATCGACCCGTCCACGACCGGGGACGGGCGGCTCTACGGCCAGGGGTCTGCGACGTTCTCGGGGCGGGTCACCGGCGTCGCCGAATGGTCCAACTTCCCTCGGCTGCACGGGGGGTTCGCCATGCCGGACGCGCGGGGCGCGATCGACGTCGGCGATCAGGGATTCGTGCTGTTCTCCCTGACGGGCCTGTCGAACCTGACGGACGGCTCCGGCGTCCATGTCATGACGTTCATGACCGAGGACGAACGCTACGTCTGGCTGAACGACGTGATCGCTGTCGGTGAAGGCAGTGTCGACCGAGCCGCAGGAGCGCTCTCGATGCGCTACTACTCCTGTCACGTCGACCACCGGCCCGGCGTGGCCGACCTGGCTGGGTAGGCCTTCGAGCTGGGCAGGCCTTCGAGCTGGGCAGGCCTTCGAGCTGGGCAGGCCTTCGATCCGCCAGAAAGTGCCCCCGGTAGGATTCGAACCTACGCCCCCGCCTCCGGAGGGCGGTGCTCTATCCCCTGAGCTACGGGGGCTCGGGGCGGGTCCGACCTTACCAGCCGAGACTCAGGGCGACGAACCAGAACGATGGCCAGGACGACGGCGCGACCGACTCAGCCCTGGTCGCGCAGCAGGACGTCGAGGTAGCAGGCGGCCTCGTTGGCCGCGGCCTCGACGTCGCCGGCGGCGATCGCCTCGACCAGGTCGACGTGCTCGAGCGGGTCGATCTGCCGGGTGGCCGCGAAGTTGGACTGCACGCTCTCGGCCAGGGCTCCGAGGAAGTTCTCGTACAGGTCGGTGAGGATCGGGTTGTGGGCGGCCTGCCCGATCGCCCGGTGCAGCTCGGTGTCGAGCTCGGCGGCCGCGTCGATGTCGCCCCGGGCCGAGGCCTCGTTGCGGGTGGCGATCAGCGTGCGCAGCCGGGCGATGTCGGCGTCCGTGCGTCGTTGTGCTGCCAGCTGGGCGGCCCCGACCTCGAGGGTGCGGCGTACCTCGAGCACGTGCTGGCGGTGGGCGCCCACCAGGCGCCGGCTGACGGCCCCGGACAGCTCACTGGCGGCCAGCACGTAGGTGCCCGAGCCCTGCCGGCGCTCGAGCAGTCCGGCATGCACCAACGACTGCACCGCCTCACGCACCGTGTTGCGGCTCGTGCCCGTCAGCTGGGCCAGCTCGATCTCGGTCGGGATCCGGCCCCCGATCGGCCAGGTCCCGGACTGCACCTGGTCGCGCAGCTGGTCGATCACCTGGTCGATGAGGCCGGCCCGGCGCGCGGTGCGCAGAGTGGGCGGCTCGTTCACGCGATCACAGTAGTCCCATGACCTGGGCGAGCTCCTGCTCGAGGCCGAGATCGCCGACGTCCACCTGCTCGAGCGCCAGTCCCATCACCTCGGCCGCTCGCCGCGCGGCGGCAGCCAGCTCGGGGTCGGGCTGTTGGGCCAGCCACACCACCCGGGTGTAGTTGCCGAAGTAGTCCTGGCGCAGCTCGGGGTAGCGGTCCAGGCCGAGCTCGACCACCACGCTGCGGTGGAACGAGGCCACCAGGAAGTCGGTGAGCACGTAGGTGCCGGGCTGGGCGCGCATGAGCTCGGCGTAGCGCTCGACGCCCGCGTAGACGTCGTAGCAGTGCTGCCCCGGCAGCCGCGCCAGCCCCAGCCGGTCGCAGACCTCGTCGAGCGCGCCGTAGGTGCCGCAGTCGGCGTAGGCCACCACGACCTGCCGGTAGCGCGGTCGCAGGTCGTGGACGGCGGCCTCGACCGCGCCGGCGATCTTCTCGGGACGGTTGTGGAGCAACGGTGGCAACGGGTGGACGTCGACGGGCCAGCCGCGGGTGGCGACGACCCGCTGCACCGACAACGACAGGGCGCCGCAGGCGACGACGGCCCACCGTTCGGACGCCGTGCGGTCCGGCGTCCGAACGGAGCGGCCTCAGCCCGGGCTCAGCCGGGGAAGGAGAGCTGTTCGACGAAGAGGTCGTTGAAGTCGGTGCGGTCCGAGAGCTCGACGTAGTGCACCTCCTCCAGCAGGCCTGCGGGCGCCCTCGCGCTCGCGCACGCGACAGCAGCGCCATCTTGGCGCCCTCGCCGGCGACGTTGCCGGCGCTGACGATCCGCAGCACCGGCACCTTGGGCACCAGCCCGATCCGGACGGCGCTGGCTGCCGACAGGTACGAGCCGAAGGAGCCGGCCAGCAGCACCTGCTGCACGTCGGCGACCTCGGCCCCGAACTCCTCGATCAGCAGCTGCCACCCGGTTGCGATCGCCGCCTTGGCGAACTGCAGCTCGCGGACGTCGCGCTGCGACAGGTAGATCGCGTGCTCGACGTCACCGACCTCGCCGCCCCAGTGCAGCACGAAGACCCGCTCGCCGCCGTCCAGCTCGACCAGGCGGTCGGCCAGGCCGGGCACCCGCTCGCGGGCCTGCTCGACGCCGAGCAGGCGGCCCGAGGCGTCCAGCAGCCCGACCGCCACCAGCTCGGCGACGGCGTCCACCAGTCCCGAGCCGCACAGACCCACCGGGTCGACGTCACCGATGACCTGCAGCGACACCCCGTCCGGGGCCAGCTTGACGACCTCGACGGCGCCGTCGGCGGCGCGCATGCCGCAGCGGATCGAGGCCCCCTCGAAGGCGGGGCCCGCCGGGGCCGCGGTCGACAGCAGCCGGCTGGAGTCGCCGAGCACGATCTCGCAGTTGGTGCCGACGTCGATGAACAGCCGCAGCCGCTTGTCGCGGTCCATGCCCGAGGCGAGCATGCCCGAGACGATGTCGCCGCCGACGTAGGCCCCGAGCGAGGGGAACAGGTAGGCCCGGGCGCGGGGGTGCAGCGTCAGGCCCAGCTCGGTGGCCAGCAGGTCGGGGAAGTCCTTGCTGGACATCACGAACGGGGCCACCCCGAGCGGCTCGGGGTCGATGCCCAGCACCAGGTGGGTCATGGTGGCGTTGCCGGCCAGAGCCACCTCGTAGACGTGAGAGGGGTCGACCTCGGCCTCCGCGCAGACCTCCTCGGCCAGCTCGGCCAGCGTCGCCTGGGCGGCCTCGCGCAGCCGCTGCAGGGCGGTCGGGTCGAGCATGGTGGCACTGATCCGGCTGATGACGTCGCCACCGAAGGGCTGCTGCTTGTTGAGCATCGAGCGGACGGCGACCGGGGTGCCGGTGCTCAGGTCGAGCAGCGTGGCCACCACGGTCGTGGTGCCCAGGTCGATCGCCAGGCCGTAGCGGACCGCGGAGGTGTCGCCGGCCTCGACGTCGATCAGGGCCTCGTCGACGATCACCGCCGTGACCTTGAAGTCGTTCTCGCGCAGCACCTTCGGCAGCCGCCGGACGGCGTGCAGGTCCGCCCTGGGCTCGAGGTCGTCGATCGCGTCGAGCAGCCGTTCGAGGTCGGTGCGCTGGTCGGCCAGGGTCGGCTCGGTGAGCTCGACGTAGCGCTTCTGCACCGCGGGGCGCAGGATCACCTGCCGGCCGACACCGACCGTGGCCGCCTTCGGCCGGGTCATCAGCGGCGGTACCTCGACCCGCACGTCGTGCTGGGCGTTGGCCAGGCAGGCCAGCCGCCAGCCCTGCCGCAGCTGGTCGGAGGTGAAGGCCCGGGGGTCGAGCCGGGCCACCGGGATGCCGCCGTCCAGCACCCGTACCTTGCACTTGCGGCAGGTGCCGTGCCCGCCGCAGGTGGAGTCGATCGCGATGCCGTTCCAGCTCGCCGCGTCGAACAGGGTCACCCCGGCCGGTACCCGGATCTCCCGCTCCGGCCCGTCCGGGTCGCCGTTCTTGGTCGGGATGTAGGTGATCCGGACCCGGCTGGGGCCCTCGCCCACCGTCTCGGGCGACGTCACGCCAGGGGCTGCCGGATGTTCGCCCAGCAGGCCCTCGCGCAGGTAGGTCTGACGCCCGCCCGCGCTCTCGAGACCGGCCTCGAGTCCGACCTCGAGTCCGACCTCCGGGGGTGGGGCGCTGTCGGAGGTCACGCGGAAGCTGCCGCGGCAGCCGCCTCGGCGGCCTTCTGCTTGGCGCGGAAGGCCGCGATCCAGGCGGCGCCCCACTCGTCGTTGCCCATCATCAGGTCGGCCGCCTTGACGGCGTCCACCATCTGCGGGGTGCGGCAGTCCATGATCGCGCCGGTGAGGCCGGCGTGCATCGCCATCGGCAGGAACGCGGCCCCCAGGGCGTGCCGGCCCGGCATGCCGAACGAGACGTTGCCGGCACCGACGGCCATGTTGAGGTCGAGCTCGTCGCGGATCAGCGAGATCGCCTGCATGGTCAGCAGTCCGTAGGTGTGGTTGGCGCCGACCGGCATCGCGAGCGGGTCGACGACGATGTCCTCGATCGGGATCCCGTACTCCTTGGTGGCGATCTCGACGATCTTGCGGGTGATCTCGAGCCGCTTCGCCGGGTCCTCCGGGATCTCGTCCTCCTCGTTGGGCAGGGCGATCACCGCGGCGCCGTACTTCTTGACCAGCGGCAGGATCGCCTCGAGGCGGTCGCGCTCGCCGGTCACCGAGTTCACCAAGGCCTTGCCCTGGTAGGCGGCCAGGCCGGCGTCGAGAGCCTCGACGACCGAGGAGTCGATGCACAGCGGCAGGTCGGTCAGGCTCTGGATGAGCTTGACCGAGCGGCTGAGAAGCTCGGCCTCGTCGGCCAGCGGCACCCCCATGTTGACGTCCAGCATCATGGCGCCGCCGGCGACCTGGGCGTGCACGTCCTCGATCACCCGGTCCAGGTTGCCCTCGCGCAGCTCCGCCTGGAACTTGGGACGCCCGGTGGGGTTGATCCGTTCGCCGATGATGCAGAACGGCTGGTCGGGCCCGATGACGAGCTCGCGGGTGGCGGAACGAACCACGGTGTGCATTCAGGAATCCCTTTGTCTCGTCGTTGTTGTCGAACCGGGTGGACCCTCAGGCGAGGACGGCGGCGCGCTTTCGCTTGATCAGGTCCTTGGCGCGGCGGACGGCGGTCGAGGCGTCGGCCGCGTAGCCGTCGGCGCCGACGGCGTCGGCGTACTCCTGGGTCACCGGGGCTCCGCCGACCATCACGATCACCTGGTCGCGCAGCCCGGCCTTCTCGAGGGCGTTCATGTTGGCCTTGAACATGGGCATCGTGGTGGTGAGGAAGGCCGAGAAGCCGACGATGTCGGGCTTGTGCTCCTCGATGGCGGCGATGAACTTCTCGGGGGCCACCTGCACCCCCAGGTCGATCACCTGGAAGCCGGCACCCTCGAGCATGATGTTGACCAGGTTCTTGCCGATGTCGTGCACGTCGCCCTTGACGGTGCCCATCAGGAAGGTGCCCACGGTCTCGGCGCCGGTGTCGGCCAGCAGCGGGCGCAGCAGGTCGAGCGCACCGCTCATGGCCTTGCCCGCGATCAGCATCTCGGGCACGAAGAAGTCGCCGCGCTCGAACCGGGCACCGACCTCCTCCAGGGAGGGGATGAGGGCCTCGAAGAGCAGCTTGTCGGGGGACAGGCCGGCGAGCAGCCCCTGCTGGGTCAGCTCGAGCACCCGGGGCTTGTTGCCGACCAGGGTCTCGTCGTAGATCGCCTTCAGGATGTCGTTCTCGTTCATGCGGCACCGGCCTTTCGGGTCGGCCCGGTGGCAGGACGCCGGACGGGCGGGTGGGTGAAACCGAGCAGCTGCGAGACGGCGTTCGCCTGGTCGACCACCAGGGCTCCCACCGACCCGACGCGGTCACGGGTCAGACGGGCGGTGGGTCCGCTGACCGACAGGGCGCCGACGACGGCGCCGTCCGGGCCTCTGACCGGGGCTGCGACGGCGGCCAGGCCCGCCTCGAGCTCCTCCCAGGCGTAGGCCCAGCCGCGGCGGCGCACGTCGGCCAGCTCGCGGGCCAGGTCGGTGGGGTCGGTCACGGTCGATGGGGTCCGGGTCTCGAGCGGCCCGTCGGGGATCGGCAGCCGCCCGTAGGCCAGGAAGACCTTGCCGAGGGCGGAGCAGTGCGGGGGCACCTCGATGCCGACCCAGTTGGTGGCCCCGAGCAGGTAACGGCCGTCGGCCTGGGCGATCTGGACGGCGGACCAGCCGCGCGGGACGGCGAAGTTGGCGGTCTCGCCGCTGACCAGGGCCAGCCGGTCGAGGGCCGGCTGGGTGAGCTCGGCCAGGTCGGCCAGGTCCTGGCCGGTGGTGGAACGGCTGGCGTAGACGGCGAACACGGCCCCGGGGCGGAAGCAGCCCTGCCGATCGCGCTGCACCAGCCGGTTGCGCTCGAGGGCCTGCAGCAGCCGGGACGTCGTCGACTTGGCCAGACCGAGCTCGTCGACCAGGGAGGTGAACGACCGGGGCTGGGGGGAGGTCACGACGAGGTCGAGCAGCGCGGCGGCACGATCCACCGCCTGACTGCCCGACCGCGACGACTGTTCCATATCATGGAACCCTTGTTTCACAGCAGAAGCGTAGGATTCGCGGTCGTCAGGGGTCAAGGAGTTCGGGCCTACTGCCAGGCAATGCCGCTCGTCCAGCAGACTTGCCGTTCGTCCCGAAACTCGCCGCTCGCCGTGGAGGACCGATGTTCCGCAACCAGATGCCGCGCTACGAGATCCTGTCCGAGCAGTCGATGGCGGTGCTCGACAGTGGCTGGCGCCGTCTGGTGAGTGAGATCGGCATCGAGTTCATGTCGGACCGGGCCCTCGACCTGTTCCGCGAGGCCGGGCAGCAGATCGACGGCAACAACGTGACGTTCGACCCCGACTGGGTGCTGGCCCAGGTGGCCAAGGCGCCCCGTGAGTTCGACGTCCAGGCTCGCAACCCCGCCAACTCGGTGCACATCGGCGGCGACAGCATGGTCTTCAGCGGCGTGTACGGCCCGCCGTTCGTGCGCGAGGGCGAGGTGCGCCGGGACGCCTCGATGGAGGACTTCCGCAACTTCACCAAGCTGGCGCAGAGCTTCACCGCCCTCGACAGCGCCGGCGGGGTGATCTGCGAGCCGAACGACGCCCCGCTCGACAGCCGCCACCTCGACATGACCTACGCCCTGGCGACGCTGACCGACAAGATGTTCATGGGCAACGTGGTCTCGGGCACCAACGCCCGCGACGTCATCGCCATGACCGAGATCATCTTCGGCGGCCGGGCCGCCATCGAGAAGACACCCGCCACGATCTCGCTGATCAACTGCAACTCGCCGCTGCGCTGGGACGACCGCATGCTCGACGCGCAGTTCGAGTACAGCGCCGCCAACCAGCCCGTGGTCATCACCCCGTTCCTGCTGATGGGGGCGATGTCGCCGGTCTCGATCCCGGCCACCCTGGCGCAGCAGATGGCCGAGGCGCTGACCGGCATCGCCCTGTCGCAGCTCATCCGGCCCGGCTGCCCGGTGATCTTCGGGTCGTTCCTGTCGAACATCGACATGCAGTCCGGATCGCCCCAGTTCGGCACCCCGGAGTCCGCCACCGGGCTGCTGTGCACCGGCCAGATCGCGCGCCACTTCGGGCTGCCGGTCCGCTCGGGCGGCGGGCTGACGTCGTCCCAGGTGCCTGACGCCCAGGCCGCCTACGAGGGCCTGATGACGATGCTGCCGACCTTCCTGGCGGGCATCAACTGGGTGATGCACACCGCGGGCTGGCTGGACGGCGGGCTGGTCTCCTCCTACGAGAAGTTCGTCATCGACGTGCAGATCCTCGAGGTGCTGCAGAAGGAGTTCACCCCGATCGAGTTCACCGAGGAGACGCTGGCCTTCGGGGCTCACCTCGAGGTGGGCCACGGCGGCCACTTCCTCGGCGCCGAGCACACCATGGAGCGGTTCCGCACCTGCTTCTACCGGCCGTTCCTGTCGAGCTCGGACAACTACGACCGCTGGATGCGCCAGGGGGCCAAGGACGCCGCCGCCCGCGCCGGTGACATCTACCGCAAGAAGCTGGCCGACTACGTGCAGCCGCCGATGGACGAGGCCGTGCGGGCCGAGCTCGAGGAGTTCGTCAACCGGCGCCGCAAGGAGCTCGGCGACTGAGCCGTGGAGGGGACTGAGCCGTGGAGGGGACCGAGCCTTGGTGGACTGTCGGTGGTCGGGCTTAGGTTGGCCTGACTGCGGCGCTCGGTCCGGGCGCCCTGTCCCCGAATGAGGTCAGTCATGCCACGAGTCAGCCCTGAGGCAGGGGCTCCCTGCTGGATCGACCTCGCCACCACGAACCTCGACACCGCTCGGGCGTTCTACGGCGAGCTGTTCGGCTGGACCTTCGACGACACCGGCGAAGAGTTCGGCCACTACAACATGGCATTCCTCGACGGTGAGCCGGTCGCGGGTGTGATGGCCAAGATGGACCAGGCGATGCCCGACTCCTGGACGACCTACCTGGCCGTGGACGACGCCGAGGCCGCGGGCGCGGCGATCACCGCCGCCGGCGGACAGATCGTGGTCCCGGCGATGGTGGTGGGACCGCGCGGCTCGATGCTGTGCGCGGTCGACTCGGCCGGTGCCTTCGTCGGCGCCTGGGAGGCCGGTGACTTCACAGGCTTCACGGTCGGCGCCGAGCCGGGTACCTCCGCCTGGTTCGAGACCCTGACCCGGGACTACCCGGCCTCGGTGGCGTTCTACCAGCAGGCCTTCGGCTGGCAGACCACGACCATGAGCGACACCGACGAGCTGCGGTACACCACCCTGGGAAAGGACGAGACCGCCCGGGCCGGGATCATGGACGCCTCCGGCTTCCTGCCCGAAGGGGTGCCGTCGCTGTGGCAGGTCTACTTCGCGGCCGCCGACACCGACGCCGTCGTCGCCAAGATCCTGACACTGGGCGGCAGCGTGACCCAGCCGGCGGGTGACACCCCCTACGGCCGCTTGGCCATGGTGGCCGACCCCACCGGGGCACCCTTCGCGGTGATGGGGCCCAACCTCGCCTCGCAGTGATCGCCCCGGGTGACACGCCTCGGCGGTGATCGCCTCAGGGTGAAACGCCTCCGCGGTGATCGCCTCAGGGTGATCTCTGTCTATCCGGTGCACAGGACGCATAGTCTTGCGCCATGAGCAACAGTGCGGGGCTCGAACCGTCCATCCCGAGCGGGGTGGACGGTTCGGTCTCGGGCGGGCTGGTGCAGTCGGTCGACCGAGCTCTGGGAGTGCTCGACATGCTGGCCCAGCACGGCGAGCTCGGCGTCACCGAGATCGCGGCCGAGCTCGGCGTCCACAAGTCGACGGCCTTCCGGCTGGTCGCCACCCTCGAGGCCCACGACCTGGTCGAGCAGGTCTCGGACCGGGGCAAGTTCCGCCTCGGGGTCGGGGTGCTGCGGCTCGCCGGCGCCACCACGGTGCGCCTCGACCTGGTGCAGGAGAGCCGGCCGGTGGCGGGCAGGCTGGCCCTGCTGGTCGGTGAGACCGTCAACGTCACCGTGCTGTCAGGCCACGAGGCGCTCTACCTCGACCAGGTGGTCGGGCCGTCGGCGCTGGCGCTGCGCAACTGGGTGGGGCAGCGGACCCCACTGCACGCCACCTCGAACGGCAAGGTGCTGCTCGCGCACTCGCAGGTCACCTTCGACCAGCTGCCCATCCCACTACGCCGGTACACCGCGCGCACCGTCGTCCACCTCGACGTCCTGCGGACCGAGCTGGACGACGTGCGTCGCCGTGGCTGGGCGCTCGCCGTCGACGAGCTCGAGGAGGGGCTGACGGCCATCGCGGCGCCGATCGCCGGGGCGGACGGAGCGGTCGTCGCCAGCCTGAGCGCGTCGGGTCCCACCTTCCGGCTCAGTGCGGACCGGGTGCCGGTCGTCGCCGAGCAGGTGATGTCTGCAGCGGCCGAGATCAGCCGGCGCCTGGGATGGCTCGGTGTAACAGTCTGAGCACCACTTCGCGAAACCCTTGACGGTGCTCGCGGCGGAGGACGATTCTGTTCCCCTATTCCCACTTCATTGCGTAATGCGCAACACGTTCCGTATCGAAGGTCGCTACGGACTCGGACGAGGAGGCGCCGCATGGTCGAAGCATCGGACGCCGCCCCCGCGGGCCCGTCGACCGGCACCGGCCTCGGTACCGGCACTGCCGTAGGCCTCGACACCGGCATCGGCACCGGCACCGCGCCGGCCGAGCCCGTCCGCGAACCGGTGATCTCGGTCCGCGACCTCTGGAAGGTCTTCGGGCCCAAGGCCGAGGCGGTGCCGATCACCCCGGAGCTGGCTGCCCTGACCCGCCGGGAGCTGATGGACCGCACCGGCTGCACCGCCGCCGTCCGCGACGTCAGCTTCGACGTGGCCCCCGGCGAGGTCTTCGTGGTGATGGGGCTGTCCGGCTCCGGCAAGTCCACCCTGATCCGCTGCCTCACGCGGCTGGTCGAGCCCACCAGTGGCAGCGTCGTGTTCGAGGGCGCCGACATCCTCAAGGCCGACGCCAGGAGCCTGCGCGAGCTGCGGCGGCGCCGGTTCGCCATGGTGTTCCAGCACTTCGGCCTGCTGCCGCACCGTCGGGTCATCGACAACGTGGGCTACGGCCTCGAGATCCGCGGCACCGAGAAGGCCACGCGGATCGCTCGGTCGCAGGAGGTCGTCGACCTGGTCGGGCTGTCCGGCTACGAGCGGTCCTACCCCGACCAGCTCTCGGGCGGCATGCAGCAACGGGTCGGGCTGGCCCGGGCGCTGGCCGTCGACCCCTCGGTCATGTTCTTCGACGAGCCGTTCTCGGCCCTCGACCCGCTGATCCGCCGGGACATGCAGAACGAGGTGATCCGGCTGCACCACGAGGTCGGCACCACGATGGTCTTCATCACCCACGACCTGTCCGAGGCGCTCAAGCTGGGCGACCGCATCCTGATCATGCGCGACGGCGCCCCGATCCAGTGCGGCACCGGCGCCGAGCTGGTGGGCGCCCCGGCTGACGACTACGTGCGCAACTTCGTGCGCGACGTCCCTCGCACCCACGTGCTCACCCTGCGCTGGATCATGCGCGATACCCGCCCGGACGACGCCCTCGACGGGCCCGAGCTGGGGCCGGACGTCGTGGTCCGCGAGGCCATTCGCAACGTGCTGGCCGCCGACCGGCCGGTCAAGGTGGTGGCCGACGGACAACTGCTGGGGATCGTCGGTCACGACGAGATCCTCGCCGTCATCGCCGGCACGCAGGACGCAGGCTGATGACCGCCGTCCCGGTGACGGTCTCGGCGGCGGGTCCGAGGACGTTCTCGCGGCGCGCCCTGGTCGTGGCCGTACTCGTCGCCTGGGTGGCCCTGTGGGCGCTGCTCAAGGGGCGGGACACCTTGGCCCTGGACGGCGCCGATCAGACCCCGGTGCACATCTGGCTGAACGGGGTGCGCGACTGGGTCGACGCCAACCGCAACTCCTCGCCCATCTTCGTGTACGGCGTCAACGAGATCCGGCAGGTGCTGGACGGCGTCGCGAACGGGCTGCGGGCGCTGCTCGCCATCCCGGCCCTCAACCTGCCGATCCCGGTGCTGGGTTGGCTGGGCGTGGTCGCCCTGCTCGGCTACCTGGCCTGGCTGGTGGGCAACCTGCGGGTCGGCCTGCTGACGGTCGCCGGCCTGCTCGTGGTCGGCATGCAGGGGCTGTGGCAGCCGGCGATGGACACCCTGGCGATGACCCTGTCGGCGGTGCTGGTCTCGCTGGCCGTCGGCATCCCGCTCGGGGTGTGGGCGGCGCTCGACAACCGGTTCCATGCCGTGGCGACCCCGGTGCTCGACTTCATGCAGACCATGCCGTCCTTCGTGTACCTGGCGCCGATGACGCTGCTGTTCGCGATCGGCCCGGCCTCGGCCGTGATCGTGACCCTGATCTACGCGCTGCCGCCGGTGATGCGGCTGACCGACTACGGCATCCGCGAGGTCGCCCACACCACGGTCGAGGCGGCCGAGTCGCTCGGCGCGACCCGCTGGCAGCTGCTGCGGCAGGTGTTGCTGCCGATGGCCCGCAAGACCATCGTGGTGGGCGTCAACCAGACCATCATGGCCGCGCTGTCGATGGTCACGATCGCCGCGCTCATCGACTCGCCCGGGCTGGGCAAGGTGGTGGTCAAGGCGCTCGAGAGCGCTGATGTGGGAACAGCTTTCAATGCCGGTCTGGCGCTGGTGATCCTGGCCGTGATGCTCGACCGCACCACCACGGCCGCAGCCGACCGCAGCGGCCGGATGGTGCCGCCGACCGCCGCGCAGCGGCGTCGACGCCGGGTGCTCGAGGTCGCCCTCGGGGTGCTGGCCCTGGTGCTCGCCTACCTGTCGCACACCTACCTGTGGGCAGCCACCTTCGCGGAGTCGTGGTTCGGCCAGCAGTCCTGGCTGAACCTCGGAAAGGTGTTCTCCGACGCGGCGGACACCAGTACGACCTGGGTCCAGGACACGTTCCCGGTACTGACCGGCAACTTCAAGGACGTCGTGACGGCGTATGTGCTCGAGCCGGTGCAGCAGTTGTTGGCCGACAGTCCTTGGTACGTCACGTCTGTCGCGATCCTGGCACTGGCGTTGATCGTCGGGGGCCGTTGGGCCGCCGTCGTCGCAGCCGGCTGTCTGGCGCTGCTGATGGAGACGGGGCTGTGGCAGGACGCCATGGTCACCCTCGCCTCGACCCTGCTGGCCACCGTCGTGGTGATCCTGCTGGGGGTGGTGGTCGGGGTGGCGATGGGGCGAAGCAGGCGTGTCGACGCCGGACTGCGGCCGCTCCTGGATGCCGCGCAGGTACTGCCGGCCTTCGTCTACCTGGTGCCGTTCCTGGCCTTGTTCGAGGCGTCCCGCTTCACGGCCATCGCCGCTGCAGTGGTCTATGCGGCCCCGGTGTCCGTCAAGATCATCGCCGACGGGATCCGGGCGGTGTCGCCGCCGACGGTCGAGGCGGCGACCGCCGCCGGGTCGAGTACCTGGCAGCTGATCCGCAAGGTGCAGTTGCCCATGTCGGCGTCCGCCTTGACGCTGGCCGCCAACCAGGGACTGATCTACGTATTGTCGATGGTGGTCGTCGGCGGCCTGGTGGGCGGGGGTGCCCTCGGCTTCGACGTGGTGGAGGGCTTCACGAAAGCGGAGCTGAAGTTCGGCAAGGGCCTGGCCGCCGGGTTCGCCATCGTGCTGCTCGGCATCATGCTCGACCGGATCACCCAGGCCGCCGCACGGCGGCTGGGGCGGCCCGGACACTGACCGCGATGGTGGGTATCAGGGCTCAGGTCTGTCAGAGGATTCAAGAGTCCGACCCCGGCGTCCCGCCGGGGTCGGGAGCAGGACAGCAACGGCGTCGTCGACGCCCCCACAAGGAGGTAGTTCCAGTGACACAGATGGGATTCGGGCGGCTTCGGAGGCGCCCGGCAGTGGGGGGCGCGGTACTGGGTGCCGTCGTCGCCCTGGTCCTGAGCGGCTGCGGTGGCGCCAAGGTCGGTGAGACCAGCACGTCGGCCGCCTCGGCAGCCGGCTCCTCGGCGGGGTCCGCCGCCGGGTCGAGCGCGGCCTCGGGCAGTGCCTCGGCGACGGCAGCGGACTGCGGCACCGTCAACCTGGCGGTGAACCCCTGGGTGGGGTACGAGGCCGACGCCGCTGTGGTGGCCTACGTCCTCAAGAACAGCCTCGGCTGCACCGTCGTCAAGAAGGACCTGAAGGAGGACATCTCCTGGCAGGGCTTCGGCACCGGCGAGGTCGACGTCGTGCTCGAGAACTGGGGCCACCCCGAGCTGGTCAAGAAGTACATCACCGACCAGAAGGTCGCCGTCGACCTGGGACCGAACGGCAATCAGGGCATCATCGGCTGGTACGTGGCGCCGTGGATGGCCAAGAAGTACCCGGACATCACCGACTGGAAGAACCTCAACAAGTACGCCGACCTGTTCAAGACCAGCGAGTCCGGCGGCAAGGGCCAGCTGCTGGACGGCGACCCGAGCTACGTCACCAACGACGTGGCCCTCGTCAAGAACCTGAACCTCAACTTCAAGGTCGTCAACGGCGGCAGTGAGACCTCGTTGATCACGGCGTTCCGGCAGTCGGAGAAGCAGCAGAAGCCGTTCCTGGCCTACTTCTACACCCCGCAGTGGTTCTTCTCGGAGTTGTCGCTGGTGCAGGTCCACCTGCCGCCGTACACCCCTGGCTGCGACGCCGACGTCAAGAAGGTTGCGTGCGACTACCCCCCGTACGTGCTGAACAAGGTGGCCAGCGTCAAGTTCGCCGACTCGGGATCACCGGCCGCTGCGATGATCAAGAAGTTCCAGTGGACCAACGACGACCAGAACGCGGTCGCCAAGGACATCTCGGACAAGATGTCGCCGGACGACGCGGCCAAGAAGTGGGTCGACGCCAACCCGGACAAGGTCAAGGCCTGGCTCTCCTGATCCACCCGTCCCTGATCTGAGGCTCCCTCGTTCGACGACCACAGCACGGTCGACGCAGCCCCGTCCGGCTCATCGCCGGGCGGGGCTGCGTCGCGTCGGCGGATGGCCCTTCCGGGTGAGGTGGCGGCCCAGGGTTGAGCCGAACGACGGAAGTCGGACCCTTCGAGGTCGAGTCGGACCCTCAACGATCCGAAGAACAGCCGGGGGCGGCTGCGCCCCTGCTGTGACTGCGGGGCAAGGGGTCTCGCACTCGTTCACTGGAGGCATGGATGCGCCGTCGTTTCTTGCTCGCTGCGACCCTGGCTGTGCCGTTGGCGACGGCCGGGTTCACCTCGTCGGCGATGGCGGCCCCGGTCTACTCGTGCAACGGCCTGCGGGCGACCATCGTCGTCACCGCCGACTTGCCGCAGGTCGTCACCGGCACCGGCCACCGTGACGTCATCGCCATCCTCGACCCCGGCCACACCGTGAACGCCGGTGCGGGCAACGACGTCGTCTGCGGGTCGTCCGGTGCCGACGTCATCAACGGCGGCAAGGGCAACGACACGGTGCTGGCCGGTGGCGGGGACGACGTGGTCAGCGGCGGCGCCGGCAACGACCGCATCGACGGCGGCGTCGGCGACGACCGGGTCGGGGGTGGCGCCGGCAACGACAGGCTGGGCGGCGGTGGGGGCGAGGACCGTGTCTCGGGCGGCACCGGTAACGACAAGGTGAGCGGCGGCGCCGACGCCGACGAGGTCTCGGGCGACGCCGGCAACGACACCGTCAGCGGTGACGCCGGCAACGACACCGTCACCGGTGGATCAGGTGCCGACACGGTGAACGGTGGCGCCGGTGACGACTCCGTCGACGGCGGCAGCGGGGCCGACGTCTGCGACGGCGGTCGCGGTCGCGACCACGTCGACGGCGGCACCGGTGCCGACTCGGTCAAGGTCGGTGCGGACGACGTCGTCCGCTCCGACAGGCACGACCGTCGTCACAGCTCGACCGAGGACGGTGCGGAGCACAGTGGCGCGAACAGCGGTTCCGGCAGCAACGGTTCGGGCAGCAACGGTTCGGGCAGCAACAGCATCGTCTGATCGTCTGCCTCGACGAGACGGGGCGGGCACTGCTCAGGGACCGTTCGCGGGCGTGCCGCGCCCGTGACGTCCCTGCCGCAGTGCCCGCCCCGTCCCGTCGTCGTGAGGAGCTACCGGTCAGCGACCGCGGCGCGGGGCGCGGCTGCGACCGGCCTCGCTGAAGGCTGCGGCGCCGCCCCGGGAGGGGGCGGGGGTGCCGTAGCCGGCCGAGCTCGAGCTGTAGGACGTCGAGCTCGACGTCCGGCCGGCCCCGGCCGAGCCGGAACGGGCGCCGCCGGTCGAGCCGCTCGAACGCGTGGGCGAGCCCGAGCGGGCCGGACCGCCGGCCGAACCGGTGCGGGCGCTCGAGGCGCCCCGGCCGGACCGAGCGCCGGAGGTGGGGGAGCTGCTGCCGGATCGTCCGCGGCCACCGCCGCCGCTGCCGTTGCCGCCGCCGTTGCCCCCGGCGCTGCGCCCGGAGGAGCCGCGGCCGCCGGCGCCCCGGCCGGAGCCGCGCTGGTCGTCGGGCTCGCTGATCTCGAGGCCACCGGGCACGATGATCCGTTCGCCCGGCGCGAGCTCGACCAGCAGCGGGTGACCGGCGCCGTCGATCCGGGTGGTGGTGGGCCTGATGCCGGCGGCCCGGGTCAGGGTGCGCACGTCGTTGACCTGGTCGTCGGTCATCAGGGTGATGACGGTGCCGTCGTTGCCGGCCCGGGCGGTACGGCCCGAGCGGTGCAGGTAGGCCTTGTGCTCGACCGGCGGGTCGGCGTGCACCACGAGCGCCACGTCGTCCACGTGGATCCCGCGGGCGGCGATGTCGGTGGCGACCAGGGCGGTGGCCTTGCCGGAGTGGAACGCCTCCATGTTGCGGGTGCGGGCGTTCTGGCTGAGGTTGCCGTGCAGCTCGACGGCGGTGACGCCGCTCTTGTTGAGCTGGCGGGTCAGGGCCTTGGCGCCGTGCTTGGTGCGGGTGAAGACCATGGTGCGCCCGGGGGCGCTGGTCAGCTCGACCAGCACCGGCAGCCGGTGCTCCCGGCTGACGTGCAGCACGTGGTGGGACATCGTCGAGACCGGCGACTGCGCGGAGTCGGCCTCGTGAGTGACGGGGTTGGTCAGGAACTGCTTGACCAACCCGTTGACGGCGGCGTCCAGGGTGGCCGAGAACAGCAGCCGCTGGCCGCTGCGGGGCGTCTGCGACAGCAGCCGCTTGACCCCGGGCAGGAAGCCCAGGTCGGCCATGTGGTCGGCCTCGTCGAGCACCGTGACGACGACGTCCGACAGCACGCAGTGCCGCTGGGCGATGAGGTCCTCCAGGCGCCCGGGGCAGGCGATGACGACGTCCACGCCTCGGCGCAGCGCCTCGACCTGCGGGTTCTGGCCGACCCCGCCGAAGACGGTGCGGGTGGTCAGGCCGTTCGCCCGGGCGAGCGGCACCAGGGCCTGCTCGATCTGGCCGACGAGCTCGCGGGTGGGCGCCAGGATCAGGGCACGGGGCGCCTTGGGCGCCGGACGGCGGCCCTCGGCGGCCAGCCGCGCCACCAGCGGCAGCAGGAACGCGTAGGTCTTGCCGGAGCCGGTGCGGCCGCGGCCGAGCACGTCGCGGCCCGCCAGGGAGTCCGGCAGGGTCGCGGTCTGGATGGGGGTCGGCACGGTGATGTCGAGGCGCGCCAGGACGGTCGCCAGATCTGCGGGCACGCCGAGACCGACGAAGGAAACTGAAGACATGAGAGATGAGGTCGCTATCCGTTGGTGTGTCTCACCAAGCCGCTCCCGCCGACGGCGGGAGGAAGAGAAGCAGGGCTCGCATCATCGCGAGGGCGCCAGAGATGGTCAGCGCCGACAACCCGAGGCAAGACAGAACGGATCGCTGGGAGCAACCATACGGCACCGAGCTGCTCGAAGGCGCCGGGGGTCCCGCGTGTCAGTCCAGAAGTCGGTAGCTGACACCCAGCTTGGTGTACGTGGCCGCTGCCCGTGAGTCGCGAGTGAGCAGAGTGTCACCGGCGTCCGCGGCCGTCACGGCGATCAGTGCGTCGTAGACCGCTCCGCCGGCGATGCCGAGGGCGGCCAGGTCGGCGATGAGGGAGCTCAGTCGGCCCGCCGCGAGGGGGGTCGGTTCGCCGAACCGGCTCGTCACCAGGTGGGAGGCGTCGAGGGCCGTGAGGCGGGCGTCGCCGGGCAGGCGGGTGAGCACGGAGTAGGTCTCGAGCGCCGCGTGGGCGCCCAGGCGAAGCCGACGACGGCCCACCTCGGCGGTGACGCCGCTGTGAGCCGTGTGCGAGAGCACCAGCAGTGGGACGGCGACGCTTGTGTCGAGCTGCCAGGGCACTACCGACGGATCCCGTCGAGGGCCTGGAAGACGTCGTCGTCGGTGACCACCGTGTCGCTGACCGCGACGAGCCGCCCATCGCGCTTCTCCAGTCGTGCCGTTCGCCCGACCGGGGCGATGTGCAGCCCGTCGCCGTAGGCCGAGACGTCGACGGTGGACCCAGGAGTCAGACCCAGTCGGTCACGCAGCTGCTTGGGCAGCACGATCCTGCCCACCGAGTCGACCGTCGTCTCCATAGGGAGAAGGCTACCAGTCATCTCCCTATGGAGACCGGGTCGATCGTTCTTGGGTCAGTGGCCGCGGGCGGCGAGCTCGGCGTTGACGGCGGGCACGATCTCGTGCAGATCGCCGATCACGGCGTAGTGCGCCTTGGTCACCATGGGGGCCTCGGCGTCGGTGTTGATGGCGATGATCGTCTTGGCCGACGAGCAGCCGGCCCAGTGCTGGATCGCCCCGCTGATGCCGCACGCGATGTAGACGTCCGGGGTGATCCGGCTGCCGGTCTGGCCCACCTGCTCGTGGTGCGGGCGCCAGCCGAGGCTGGTCACCACGCGCGAGACGCCCAGGGCGCCGCCGAGGCGGTCGGCCAGCTCGACCACGTCCCCGAAGCGCTCCGCGGCGCCGACCCCGCGACCGGCCCCGACCACCACCCGGGCCGAGGTCAGCCGGCCGCCCCCGGACTCCACCGGAACCACCCGGCGCACCTGGGCGACCAGGTCGGCGTCGGTCAGGGACGGCGAGAACGTGCGGACTGCAAGCGTCGCCGGACTGGCGACCGGCTGCGGCTCCACGGCGTGACCGGCCATCGTCAACAGTGCCGGGGTCGCGCTCAGCACGACCTCCTCCAGGGCGGAGCCGCCCATCACCTGGCGGTGGACCAGCAGCCCGCCGCCGCCGGCCGGGTCGGCGGCGCCGGCCGTGGTGACGTTGGCCGCGTAGCGACTGTCGATGCGGGCCGCGACATGGGCCAGGATCTCGTTGCCGCGGGGGCTGGCGCCGGCGAGCAGCACCGAGGCCCTGGTGGCCTTCGCCGCGTCGACCAGGCTCGCGGCCCAGGCCGCAGCCGAGTACCTGCCCAGGCGGCTGTCCTGGGCCTGGTGCAGCGTCGAGATGCCTTGCGCCGCAACAGCCTCGGTCGCGGCCGTCGGCAGGTCGCCGACGGCGACCGCCTCGACCGTGGTGCCCAGGGCGGCGGCGACGCTGCGGGCGAACGTGAGTGCCTCGGCCGAGAGCACCGACAGCTCGCCGGCCTCCGCCTCGACGAGGACCACCACCGGCCCGGACGACAGCTGGCCGCTCATCGCGACACCACTCCGATCTGCTCGAGCACGTCGACGAGGGCGGCAGCGGCCTCCGGGCCGGTGCCGAGGATCTGCACGCTGCTGGACGTCTCGGGCGGCAGTACCAGTCGCCGTCGTCCGGTGCCGTCGGCCACCGCGGGCGCCGGCTGCACGTCGACCGGGGCCTTTTTGGCCTTCAGCCGCCCCGGGATCGAGGGGTAGCGGGGCGAGATCTCGCCCTCCTTGACGGTGAGCACCGCGGGCAGCGGCAGCTCGTACTCCTCGGTGCCGTCGGGGCCGTCGCCGACCGCGAGCACCACCGACCCGGCCGGGCCGGCCGCCAGGGTGAGGCTGCGCACCCCGGTCACCACCGGCACCCCGAGCAGGTACGCGAGCCGGACGCCGACTTGGAAGTCGCCGGTGTCGGCGGCGTCGTTGCCGAGCAGTACCAGGTCGAAACCCGTTCCGGCCTCGGCCCGCTGCCGGCACACGCCGGCGATCGCCGCGGCGACGTCGGCCGGGCCGTAGGCGTCGCCCGAGCCCTCCTCGCCGGTCGTCAGGTGCACCGCGGAGGTGACGCCCATCGCGAGGGCGTCCCGCAGCTGCTCGATCGCGTCGTCCGGCCCCAGGGTCAGCACGGTCGCCGTCCCGTCGTGGTCGGCGGCCAGCTGGACGGCGGCCTCGACCGCGCACTCCTCGTGCGGGCTCGTGGTGTACCCGACGTGGCGGGTGTCCACGGACTGCCCGTCCTGGCTCAGCAGGATCTGGCCGCTCGAGCCGGGCACCCGCTTGACGCAGACCAGCACGTGGGGTCCTGACGTGTCAGCCATGGCTCAGCCTCGGATCCGGTCGTTGGTCGGGTCGAACAGGGCAGTGGCTCCGGCCACGGCGACGGTCACCGGGTACTGCTCGCCGAGGTACTCGACCAGCAGCTCGGTGCCCTCGACGGCCTGCTCGGGTGCCAAGTAGCTCATCAGCAGGTGCTTGCCCAGGCTGGGCGCCGAGCCGGCGCTGGTGACGTAGGCGTTGCGGCCGTGGCCGTCGACGACCGGGCGGCCGTCCGGGGTCAGGATCGGCTCGCCGCCGAGCATGTAGCGCTCGCTGCCGTCGCTGCTGGTGTGGTCGTCGACGGTCAACGTGCACAGCACCGTCCGCGGTGCCTCGTCGCGCTGCTTCAGGTAGGCCTCACGGCCGATGAAGTCGAGGTCCTTGACCTTCGGACGCTGCATGCCGGCCTCGACGATGCTGCGCTCGGAGTCGAGCTCGGTCCCGTAGGCGCGGTAGCCCTTCTCGATGCGGCCCGTGGTGCCGTACACCCCGATACCGACCGGCACCGCCCCGTGCGGCCTGCCGGCCTCGAGCACCGCGTTCCACAGCCGGGCGCCGGACTCGAACGGCACGTAGAGCTCCCAGCCCAGCTCGCCGACGTAGCTGATCCGCGAGGCGAGCACCTCGAGCCCGGCGGCCTCGATGGTGCGGCAGCTCGAGAAGGCGAAGGCCCCGTGCGAGATGTCGTCGTCGGTCAGGCTGCCCAGGATGGTGCGGGCCTGCGGGCCCCACAGTCCGACCGTGGTGTACGAGGACGTGAGGTCGACGACCGTGGCGCCCTCGGGGGCGTGCGCGGCGAACCACTGGCGGTCCAGGTTGCCGTGCGCCCCACCGGTGACGACCCGGAAGTGGTTCTCGCCCAGGCGCATCACGGTCAGGTCGGCCTTGAAACCGCCGGACGGCGTGAGCACCGGGGTGTAGACGACCCGGCCGACCGTGACGTCGCAGTTCTGCACGCACAGCAGCTGGACGGCGTCCAGGGCCTGGGGCCCGAGCACGTCGAAGATCGAGAACGCGGTGAGGTCGACGACGCCCGCCCGTTCGCGCATCGCCAGGTGCTCGGCGTTGATGATGGGGGACCACCAGCGCGCGTCCCACTCGGCGGTGCGGGGCATCACGGCGTCGCCGTACTCGCCCAGCAGGGCCTCGTTGCTCGCGTACCAGTACGGGCGCTCCCAGCCGGCGGTCTCGAAGAAGACGGCGCCCAGCTCCTTCTCGGCCGCGTTCATGGGTGAGAGCCGGGCGTCGCGGTTGCTGGCCCACTGCTCGCTCGGGTGCACGATGCCGTAGGTCTTGTTGAACGCCTCGCTGGTGCGGGCCTTGACGTGGTGCTTGGTGCGCTGGTGCGGGTAGAACCGGGCGATGTCGCTGTGGTGGGCGTCGATCTCGGTCTCGCCGCTGGTCATCCACTCGGCGACCAGCTTGCCGACGCCGGGGCCCTCCTTGACCCAGACCGCCGCCGCCGACCACAGGCCGGCCACCTCGGGCGACTCGCCCAGGATCGGGTAGCCGTCCGGGGTCAGCGAGAGCAGGCCGTTGATGGCGTAGCGGATGCCGACGTCCGGGTTGCCGAGGATGTCGGGCATCAGCTCGAGCGCCTGCTCGAGCTGGGGGTCGAAGTCGTCGCTGGTGAACGGCAGCTCGGTCGGCGACAGGGTGGCCTGCTCGATCGAGGGGATGGTCTCGGGGTCGTGCAGGATCGGCCGGTGGGCGTACGAGCCGACCTCCATGTCAGACCCGTGCTGGCGCTCGTAGCAGAAGGTGTCCATGTCGCGGATGATCGGGAAGCTGATCTCGCCAGGGATGGCGGCGAGCTCGGGAACCGGGCCGACGCTGATCATCTGGTGGACGGCGGGGGTCAGCGGGATGTGGGCGCCGGCCATCCTGGCGATCATGGGGCTCCACACGCCGCAGGCGATGACGATCGCCTCGCACTCGATGTCGCCGGCATTCGTCCGAAGGACGCTCACCCTCCCGTCGACGACGTCGATGCCGGTGACCTCGACGTTGGGCACGGTGGTCAGGGCGCCCATCTCGACGGCGCGCTCCCGCATGATCGTGCCCGCGCGCACCGACTCGACGACACCGACGCTCGGCGTCCAGAACCCGCCCACGATCACCGAGGGGTCGAGGAAGGGCACCTTCTGCTGCACCTCGTCCGGGGTGACGAGCGCGGACTCGATGCCCCAGGCCTTGGCCGAGGTGATCCGGCGGGTGAGCTCCTGCATCCGCTCGGCGGAGCGGGACACCTCGAAGCCGCCGGACTGGGTGAACACGCCCAGCTCGCTGTACTGACGCGTGCTGTCCAGCGTCAGGTCGGTCATCTCGCGGGAGTGGTCCACCGGGAAGATGAAGTTGCTGGCGTGCCCGGTCGAGCCGCCCGGGTTGGGCAGGGGGCCCTTGTCGATCTGCACCAGCTCGCGCCAGCCGAGGCGGGCCAGGTGGTAGGCCACGCTGTTGCCGACGATGCCGGCGCCGATGACGACGACGCGGGCCCTGCTGGGCAGTGTGCTCATGGGACGACCTCTCTGCAGCGGGTTCGGATTTGAGTGATCGTGTTGCGCCATGCGCTACATACTTCACGATACGAAACTTGAGAACTCAGGATGGCGGGCGGTGGCATGGGCGTCAAGGTCGCCGTGCGTCGCTCAGGGCTCGCGAGCCTGAGTCGACTCCGGGCCAGCAACCTTGACAGCAATTATGTCTCTACTTAAGAATTTCATGACTATTCATCGGATATGTCGCGGAGGTCACTCATGTCGGTTCTTCTGTCCCGTCACTCCCGTGTACTGTCCCGCCACTCCCGCGCGCTGCGACCGTCCAAGATCCGGGTCGCCATCTTCGGCCTGCTCGTCACGGCCATGACTGCCGCCGGCGTCGTGGTCGCCGCGCCGGCATCGGCGGCGAGCTGCTACGACCCAGGGCACTACTGCCATTACAGCTACGTGAAGGTCTACGACCGTTCCTGTCCCTCCGGTCAGTACCCGACCGCCCATCCCACCGGCGCTACGGCGTCGTACGCGACCTACTACGGCCGAAGCGGGTCGGTCATGACGTGGTTGGTCACGATCGATGCGTACTACGGCAGCTACCAGACGGCCACCTTCGCCCGAGAGTGCCGATACAACTACCCGTTGAACTACCTGGCGTCCTCGTGGGGCGCGTCTGTCAAGGTCTACTTCAACCCGCCGTACGCTACCTACACCGCCTGGTAGCGGCCTGACCTCCCCGGTCGAGAGACGAGGCGGCGAGGGCAGCTATGACAACGCTTTCATAACGTTCCCTCGCGTGTCGTTGACACTGGACCGGCTGAGGACGACGCTGCGGGTGACCCCCAGGTACGGGTCACCATCGAAGCGCGAAGGAGCCATTGATGCGAGGGAGAACCCTCATCACCATGACAGCGGTCGGCGCCACGGCCATGCTGTCCTCGGCATGCCTGTCGACCTCCAGCTCGAGTTCGTCGGCGGCCCCGGCCCCCGCCGGCTCCGACACTGCGGGGGCCACCTCGGCCTCGGCCCAGACCGGTGGCACCGTCACCGTCTGGAGCAGCATCGACCAGGACGTCCAGGACGGCCTCTACGCCGACGTGAAGGCGAAGGCCGCCGCCGCCGGCATCACGGTCAATTGGAAGAAGGTCGAGGGCATCGACAAGCTGATCATCACCAAGCTGGACGGCGGCGACGTCCCTGACATCGCGCTCGTTCCCGCAGCCGGGCGTGGTCGCCCAGATCGTCAAGAAGGGCAAGGCCCAGCCGCTCGACGACCGTTCTCGACATGGCGCGCTGAAGTCGAGCATGGTTCCGGGCACCATCGAGTCCGGCACAGTCGACGGCAAGCTCTACGGCCTGCTGTCGAGCATGAACGTCAAGAGCCTGGTCTTCTACCCGAAGAAGGCGTGGGACGCCAAGGGCTACACGGCCCCGCAAGTCGTTCGACGAGCTGGTGGCCCTCGGCCGACAAGATCAAGGCCGACGGCACGGCCACAGCGCCGTGGTGCATGGCCATCGGCTCCGGTGGTGGCGCGACCGGCTGGCCGGCGACCGACTGGATCGAGGACCTGGTCATGCGGTACGGCGGCGCCGCGCAGCTACAACGACTGGGTGGCCGGCAAGGTCAAGTTCGACTCGCCGCTGGTACGCGAGGCGGCCGGTCAGTTCGACAAGATCGCCCTCACCCCGGGCAACGTGACTGGTGGCCGCCAAGGCCATCGTGGCCACCGACTTCGGCAAGGCTCCGCAGCCCGATGTTCGACGCCAAGCCGGGCTGCTTCCTGCTCAAGCAGGGCTCGTTCATCACGGCTTCTTCCCGAAGACCGTTCAGGCCGACCTCGACAACCAGGTGGGGCGTCTTCGGCTTCCCGCCGGCCAAGGCGGGCGGCGAGAACCCGGTCCTCGGCGGTGGTGACCTCGCGGTGCTGCTGTCGACCAACCCGGCTCGGCTCAAGACGTCATGAAGTGCCTGGCGGACAGCCGCCATCGGTGACCGGCGGCCAAGAACGGCAGCTCGTACCTCTCGCCGCACAAGGACTTCGACGTCGACCCTCTACAAGGGCGCGATGACGCAGTCGGTCGCCAAGGTCGCCTACGGCTCCTCGGCCGTTCCTGTTCGACGGCTCGGACGCCATGCCGCGGCGAGGTCGGCGAGGGCACGTTCTGGAAGGACATGACCGCCTGGATCTGCGGCCAGGAGACCTCGACACGCACTGAAGAACATCGACGCCAGCTGGCCCGCCAGCTGACGCACGTGATCTGCCACCCGCCGGTGGCGGCTGCGCGGGCCGCATGCTGCTGGCGCGATCCCCTCACGGGATTCGCGCCCCACGGTGTTTCGTCACGAGCGTTGTGAACGGGCCCTGAGAGGTGGCTCCACATGCTGATCAAGACGATCAACGCCATGCTCACAGTGCTCGCCGGGATCGGCGCCGCCCTGGTCGCTGCTACTGGCTGCTCAACAAGCTCGCCGAGCTGCTTCCCGGGCAGGTCGAGGAGAAGGTCAAGCCCTACGTCTACATCCTGCCCGCCTTCGCGGCGATCAGCGCTCTACCTGATCTACCCCGCGATCCAGACCGTCATCTACAGCTTCGCCAACGCCGACATCACGAAGTGCGTCGGCCTGGAAGAACTACACCGTCCCTGCTCAGCTCGACACGTGCCTTCCGGCAGACGCTGTTCAACACCCTGCTCTGGATCGATCGTGGTCCCGGCCGTCACGATCATCTTCGGCCTGGCCATCGCGGTGCTGGCCGACCGGCTGCAGCCCGCGCAGCGAGAAGATCGCCAAGACGATCATCTTCCTGCCGATGGCGATCAGCGCCGTCGGTGCCGCGACCGTCTGGCGGTTCGTCTACGCCTACCACCGCGCCGGGGCAGCCGCAGATCGGTCTGCAGAACGCGATCGTCACCGGGCTCGGCTTCGACCCGGTCGCCTGGCTGGAGAAGAGCACGTTCCACCTGAACAGCATGATGCTGATGGTCATGCTGCTCTGGGCCCAGGTCGGCTTCTCGATGGTGCTGCTCTCCGCCGCGATCAAGGGCGTGCCCGATCGACACCGCTCGAGGCGGCCCGGATCGACGGCGCGAACGAGCGGCAGATCTTCCGCCGGGTGGTGGTCCCGCAGATCATGGGGACCGTGATCACGGTGTTCATCACGGTGACCATCGGCGTGATGAAGATCTTCGACCTCGTCTACGTGATGACCAACGGCAACTTCAACACCAACGTGCTCGGCAACGAGTTCTTCAACCAGCTGTTCACCAACTTCAACAACGGCGTCGCCGCGGCGATCGTCGTGATCCTGATGGTCGCGATCATCCCGATCATGGTCTACCAGGTCCGTCACTTCCGCGCCGAGGAGGCAGCACGATGACGCACCGTCTCCGCCTCCGATCGACCGCCGCCCACGACGGCCACCAGGCGGCCGAGGCCAGCGCGGCCAGCGTGGCGAAGGGCCCCGGCCGGCGCAACTGGTCGGTCAAGCTGATCGTCGCGGTGCTCTGCCTGCTCTGGATCGTGCCGACGCTCGGGATCTTCGTCACCTCGTTGCGGCCGCTCGACGACGCCAACAGCTCGGGCTGGTGGACGGTCTTCACCAACCCCTCGACATCGGGCCACTGCACGCCTTCGAACTACACAGGACGCGCTCGACAACGCGAACCTCGGCCGCGGCGTTCATCAACAGCTTCGCGATCGCCCTGCCGGCCACCTTCATCCCGATCCTGATCGCCGCGTTCGCGGCCTACGCGTTCACCTTCATGGAGTTCCGCGGCCGGGACGTGCTGTTCATCGTCATCGTCAGCATGCTCGTGGTGCCCAACTACGTGGCCCTGGTGCCGATGCTGAAGATCTACGGCAACCTTCAGCCTGGCGGTCAAGTTCCCGGCGGTCTGGCTGGCCCACATCGGGTTCGGCATGTCGCTGGCGATCTACATCCTGCGCAACTACATGTCGACGCTGCCGAAGGAGGTCATCGAGTCGGCCAAGATCGACGGCGCCAGCCACTACCAGACCTTCTGCCGGCTGGTCCTGCCGATGTCGGTGCCGGCGCTGGCCTCGTTCGCGATCTTCCAGTTCCTCTGGGTGTGGAACGACCTGCTCGTCGCGCTGGTCTTCATCGGCCCCGGCGAGAACGAGCCGATCACGGTGACCGTGACCCACCTGCTCAGCGACCAGGGCCACGGCTGGAACCTGGTCACCGCCGGCGGCTTCTTCTCGATGATCGTCCCGATCGTCGGTGTTCCTGTCGCTGCAGCGCTACTTCGTCCGCGGTCTGACCGCAGGTTCGGTCAAGGGCTGAGCGAGCACGACGAACCGCAGCCGACGGTCCGTTCCCGCCCGCCCCGGTGGGGGGTACGGACCGTCGGCTGGTTGTCACTGGCCATCGTCGCCACCTTGGTTCAGCAGATCCAGGGCCACTTCACGATCATCACCCTGACCGGCCTACTGCTCGGCTTCGGCGGCGCCTCGTACTGCACTGTCCAAGGCGTTCGCGACGTGGTGCGGGGCAGTCGCGGCTGAAGCACCGGGGGGCCGGTGCGGTCCCGGTGGTGAGGCCTGCCTAGGCTTGCGCCTGGATGTCGGCCATAGTGGTCCGACCCGATCGGCAATGGTCCCACCGGATCGGCCGCCCGACCTGAGGAGTGCGTGATGACCACGACCACGCTCGGTGCCAGCAGCGACTTCCTGCGCCCGGACGGCGTCGAGAAGGTGACCGGCGCCGGCCGGTACACGGCCGACCTCGACCTGACCGGGCAGGCTCACGGTGCCTTCCGGTTCGCCGACCACCCGCACGCCCGGATCACCCGGCTCGACGCCAGCCGGGCGCGCACCCTGCCCGGCGTCTACGCCGTGATCACCCACGAGGACGTGCCGGACGTGCGGTACGGCGGCATGGTCGCCGACCGCTACCTGTTCGCCAAGGACACCGTGCGGTGGGAGGGCGACGTCGTCGCCGCGGTCGCGGCCCGGACGGCGGCCATCGCCCGCGAGGCGGCCGCACTCATCGACGTCGAGTACGAGGTGCTGCCGTCCGTCACCGACTTCGTCGCCGCCATGGCCCCGGACGCCCCGCTGGTGCACCCGGGCTGGGACGGCTACGAGGGCTCACGTTCGATGGGCCGGGGCGGCAACGTGCTGGGCTACTCGACGATCGTCAAGGGCGACGCGGACGCCGCCATGGCGGGTGCCGAGTTCGTCGTGCGGGGCCGCTATGTCAGCGACGCCAGCCAGGGCGCGCCGATCGAGCCGCGCGCGGTGCTGGCCCAGTGGGCCGGCGACAGGGTGACCGTCTGGACCTCGACCCAGGTGCCGTTCGCGGCCCGCTCCGGCGTGGCCCACACCCTGGGCATGTCCGAGAGCCAGGTGCGGATCGTGGTGCCGCTGCTCGGCGGTGGCTTCGGGTCCAAGTGCGACTTCCACTTCGAGGCCCACGTCGCCGCGCTGGCGCGGGCGGCCCGGCGTCCGGTGAAGCTGGTCTTCAGCCGGCGCGAGGAGTTCCTGGCCCCCGACCATCGTCGTGAGGGCATGGTGATCGAGCTCGAGACCGGCGTCGCCAAGGACGGCCGGCTGCTGGCCCGCCGCGGCCGGCTGGTGCTCGACAGCGGCGCCTACTGCGGCGAGGGCGGCTTCTTCGCCCAGATGGCCGCGATGCACGCCTGCGGGCCCTACGAGCTGGACACGGTGAACCTCGAGTCCTTCCTCAACTACTCCAACAACCAGCCGTCCAGCTCGATCCGGGCACCCACGGGCCCCCAGGCCTGCTGGGCGCTCGAGCAGCACATGGACGAGGTGGCGGCGGCGATCGGGATGGACCCGGTCGAGCTGCGCCGGCGCACCCTGCTCGATGCCGGGTCGGTCAGTGCCACCGGTCAGGTCATGGACGAGATCGGGGCCCGCCGCACCCTCGAGGCCGCGGTCGAGATGATCGGCTACGGCAAGGACCTGCCGGACGACGAGGCGATCGGGGTGGCCACCGGGTGGTGGCCCTGCTTCGGCAGCCCGTCGGGCGCCTACGTCAAGCTCAACGCCGACGGCAGCGGCACCATCGTCACCGGGGCGCAGGAGTCCGGCACCGGCGCGGTGATGGCGATGCCGCTGCTGGCCGCCGAGCCGCTGGGCATGCGCCCGGAGCAGTTCTCGATCCTCTACCAGGACACCGATGCCGGGCCGTGGGACATGGGCTCGTCGGGCTCGCAGACCACCTTCAACAACGGCCGGGCCGTGATGGCCGCGGCCGGTGAGGTGCGTGAGCAGCTGCTCGACCTGGCCGCCGAGCACCTCGAGGTCGACCGTGGCGACCTCGAGCTCGCCGACGGCGTCGCCCGGGTCAAGGGCGCCCCCGCCACGGCGGTCTCGATCGCCGAGCTGGCCGGCACCGGGGCCATGCTGCTGGGAAAGGGGTCGGGGGTGGTGCCCGAGGGCCCCGAGGTCGACGCCTCGGCCTGCGTCGGACGCCTGGGGATCGAGTCGTTCCTGGCGCCCCAGCTGGTCACCCAGGCGGCCCGGGTGAAGGTCGACCGCCAGACCGGGGTGGTGCGGGTGCTCGAGGTGGCCGCCGCCCACGACTCGGGAGTGATCATCAACAGGATGGGCGCCGACGGGCAGGTCTACGGCGGGGTCGTGATGGGCATCGGGCAGGCCTTGTCCGAGGCGACCTGGTTCGACGACCAGGGTCGCCAGCGCAACCCGGGGCTGCTCGACTACAAGCTGCAGACCGCCAGCGACGTGCCCCCGATCCACATCAGATGGATCGAGGTCGACACCCCCAACGCCGGGCCCAAGGGGTCCAAGGGGGTCGGTGAGCCGCCGAGCGTGCCCACGTCGGGGGCGATCGGCAACGCGATCGCCAAGGTGATCGGCCGCCACGTGACGACCTTGCCGATGACCCCGGAACGGGTCTGGGCCACCGTCAACGACCAGGCCACCGTCAACCACCAGGCCACCGTCGAACAGGGAGGGCAGCCGTGAACACCAAGGCCTACCTGGAGGCCCGCGAGGTCTCGCAGGCCGTCACGGCCCTGGCGGCCGGGGCCCGGGCCGTGGCCGGCGGCACCGACCTGGTGGTCGGGGCCCGGCACGGCAAGGCCCCGTTGCCGTTGGCGCTGGTGGGGATCCATCGCATCGCCGACCTGCAGCGGCTCGAGGTCGGCCCGGACGGCGAGCTGTCGGTGGGGGCGCTGGTCAGCCATGCCCAGCTGATGAGCGACCCGATCGTGCTCGAGCACTGCACCGGGCTGGCCGATGCCTGCGCCATCGTGGGCTCGCACGCCACTCGGGCGAACGGCACTCTGGGCGGCAACGTCATGAACGCCTCACCGGCGATGGACACCGGCGCCCCCCTGCTGTGCCACGGCGCTCGCGCCGTCCTGACCGGCCCGCAGGGCACCCGCCGCCTCGACCTGGCCGATCTGTGGACCGGGCCGGGACGCACGACCGCTGGCACCGACGAGCTGCTGGTCGCGGTCGAGATCCCGCGGCCGCCGGTGGGCAGCGGCAGCGCCTACGTGCGGCTGCAGTACCGCCGTCAGATGGAGATCGCGATCGTCGGTGCGGGCGCCACGCTCACCGTCACCGACGGGGTCGTGACCGATGCCAGGGTGGCGATCACCGCCCTGGCCCCCACGATCCACCGGGTGGCGCAGGCCGAGGCCGCTCTGGTCGGCGCACCGGTGGCTGCCCTCGCAGACCCCTCCGGCACCGCCGGACCGCTCGCCGAGGCCGGACGGCTGGCGGCCGCTGCGGCGGCGCCGATCAGCGACGTCCGGGGCTCGGCCGACTACCGCCGCGCCATGGCGGCGGTGATGGTGCGCCGGGCCGTCTCGACGGCGCTGCGGCGCGCAGCCGGCGAACAGGTGCGGGTACCCGCCAGTGACTCGACCTACGGATGGAGCTGACGTGACCGCCTCGATCACCCTCACCGTCAACGGTGACCCCTACCCGCTGCTGGTCGACGAGCACGAGAGCCTGCTGAACACCGTGCGCACCCAGGTGGGGCTGACGGGGGCCAAGGAGGGATGCGACGACTCCGAGTGCGGCGCCTGCATGATGCTGGTGGACGGCCGCCCGGTGAACAGCTGCTCCTATCTGGCGGTGCAGGCCGACGGCGCCGAGGTCACCACCGTCGAGGGCCTCACGCCGGCCCAGGGGCCGTCCGACCTGCAGCAGGCCTTCCTGACCTGTGGGGGAGTGCAGTGCGGGTTCTGCACGCCCGGCATGGTGGTCTCGGCCACGGCGCTGCTCGTCCGCGAGCCCGAGCCGAGCGAGGACACGATCCGGACGGCGCTGTCGGGCAACCTCTGCCGGTGCACCGGGTACGACGGCCTGGTGAAGGCGGTCGCCGAGGTGGCTAGCGCCCGAGCATCTTCAGCGCGAACTCCAGGCTGACGCCGGCCCGCTCGGCGATCAACGGAGCCAGCAGCTCCGGATCGGGCGGGGTCGGGGTGTCCATGGTGTCGGGCACCGCTGCCGGCACCGCGGCCGTCGCCGGCAGCGGTGGCAGCGGTGCCAGCTGCAGCTCGCGACGCACCGCCTCGAGCATGGTGGTCAGGTCACCGGCGGCGGCGGTGACCAGGTCGGTGCGGCCCATGCCGTCCCAGGCCGCGCCGTCGGCACGCCACTCGACCCGCACGGCCCGCCGTCCGAGGAGTACCTGCGGGGTCGCCGGTTCGGTGCGGGTGTAGCAGGGCAGCAGGTCGAGGCGGCGGCGCGGGGCGGTGAGCCACCAGGCCTGCCAGTCGGGGTCGGCGGCCAGCTGCTCGACCAGCCCGCTGCTGGTCCAGGCATGCACCGGGCGGGCGGTCACCCCCCGGTCGATGCCGGCGTCGTACCCGATCCACACCACGGCAGTGCCCATCGCCGGATTCGTCACGGGCGCCATGGTTGCGGATGGTTCGCGGGGAACGCCGCATTCGCGCCGCGACCGGCGCGTCCGACCCGTCACGGCATCGACCCGTCACGGCATCGGGTCGTCACGCCATCGGGTCGTCAGGGCATCCAGATGGCGCTGAAGGCGACTGCGGTGGCCTCGGGGAAGGTGGGCACGTCGAGCACGGCGTCGTCGGGCTCGTCGACGAGGTCGGTCGGGGCGCTCACGCTCGGACCCCCGGCGTTCCACTGCGAGAACGTCAGCTTGTCGACCCCGTCGGCCGAGGTCACCGACGACGGTCGGGCGGGCCCGGTCACCGGCAGGTACACGGTGTTGGCCTTGCCGCCGCTGCCCCCGGTCAGGGCCAGCATCGTCGTACTGCCCACGGTGGCCGCCTTGACGGCGGTGGCCGGTGCGCTGTGCACCATGTTGACCCAGCTGCTGACGTAGGTGACCGGCACGATGTTGTCGTAGGCCGGGTCGGCCGCCACGATGTGCATCCACTTGTTGGCATGGGTGGCGACCAGCTCGGGGTGGCCGTGCCCGCTGAAGAAGGTGGCGCTGCCCATGATGTAGAGCTCGCTGCCCACCCGGCGCACGCTGATGGTGCCCTGGGAGTAGGTGAAGGTGCCCTCGGCGTTGCCGCCCAGGCGCAGGTCGATCCCGAAGCTGCCGCCCGCGGTGACCACGGTGCCGACCACTCGGGCCGAGGTGGCCGACGACGCGGCGGTGGCCTCGGCGGCCAGCAGCGCGGCCACGGTCGGCAGCACCACCGAGACCGACGGGGTGGGCGTGAGGCTGGCACGCGGACTGGTCCTGCTCGTGGTGCTGGTGCGCCTGGTCGTCGTGGTGGTCCGGGTGCTGGTCGCCTTCTTGGTCGCGCTCGCTGTGGGGTCGGGGGTCGTCGTGGGCGCGGAGGTCGGGTCGGGCGCCGTCGGACTGGGCTGGTCGGTCGGCGTCGGGGTCTCGCTGGGGGAGTAGCTGGGGATGGTCGACAGGGCCACCTTGCCGTCGTCCGTGCCGCAGGCCGCCAGCGACAGGCCTGTCACGGCGAGGACGACGACCAGACCGAGGTGACGCGCAGGTGACCGGCTCATGGACCCAGCTCCCGAATGGGCGGCGATGACAGTTTGTCACCATAGCGACATCGGTCGTTCGGGGGAGCCTGCCTTGGCTGAACCGGCCTCGGTCCAGAAACCGCCTCCGGTTCGGTTCAGGCGTGCGGCACCGGGACCCGGCGGGCCAGCGGCACGTGGGCGCGTGGCACCCGGGAGCGCTGCAGCGACGAGCGGTGCGCCATCGTGAGGCTGTCGTGCTGCCGGATCCAGGCCAGGGCCTCGTCACCGGGCAGCGGGCGACTGAGGAAGTAACCCTGCGCCACGTCGCAGCCGATCGCCGCCAGCACGTCGAGGCACTGCTGGGTCTCGACCCCCTCGGCGGTGACGCTCAGCCCCAGCCCGTGGGCGAGCGCGATGACCGAGTCGACGATGTGCCGCGCCTGCGGGTCGGCGTCCAGCTGCATCACGAACGAGCGGTCGATCTTCAGCTCGGCGAACGGCAGCTGCCGCAGCTGGCTGAGGGAGGCGAAACCGGTACCGAAGTCGTCGACGGCAAGAGCCACGCCGAGGCTGCGCAGCTGCTCGAGCACCTGCCTGGCCTGCTCCGGGTCACCGAGGATGTCGGTCTCGGTGAGCTCGAGCCGCAGCAGGTCGGCCGGCAGGTCACGGTCGGCCAGCAGCTGCAGCACCTCGGCCGGCAGGTTCGGGTCGGCCACGTTGCGAGCACCCAGGTTCACCGCCACCGGGATCCGGGCCCCGGCCTCGCGCCACCGCCCGATCTGGTCGAGCGCCATCACCAGCACGTGCTTGGTCAGTTCGACGATCAGGCCGCTGTCCTCGGCGGCGGGGATGAACCGGTCGGGGCCGAGCAGCCCCAGGGTCGGGTGGTTCCAGCGCACCAGGGCCTCGACCGAGGTGACCCTGCCGGTGCGGATGTCGACCTGCGGCTGGTAGTGCAGCACCAGTTCGTGCTTGTCCAGGGCCTGCAGCAGCTCGGTCTCGAACGTCAGCGTCGACGTGGGCCGGGCCTCGTGGTCGGGATCGAAGAGCACCACCCCGACGCGACGGCGCTTGGCCTCGTACATGGCCACGTCGGCCCGGCGCAGCAGGGTGCCGGCGTCGGTGCCGTGCTCGCCCACCAGGGCGACTCCGACACTGCCCGGCACCCGGACCGTGGCCCCCCCGAGCGGGAACGGCACCGCCAGCACCCGCCCCACCTCACGCGCCCGCTGCAGGACGACGCCCTGGTCGGCGGGGTCCGCCACCACCACGACGAACCCGTTGCCGCCGAGACGACCGACGACGTCCTGCGGTGCCGCGGCGCGCGTCAACCTGCGGGCCACCTCGACGAGCAGGCGATCGCCGGCCGCGGGCCCCAGGGCGTCGTTGACCTGCTTGAAGCGGTCGAGGTCGACGACCAGGACGGCGGCGTAGCCGGACCGGCCGCCAACCCCGCGTTCGACGGCGAGCATCACCCCGTCCCGGTTCGGCAGCCCGGTGAGGGGGTCGCGCAGCAGGTGGGCACGCACCGACCGGGCGCGGGCGACGAAGCCGAGCGCGGCCAGACCGAGGACGAGCAGGCCCACCAGGGTGATGGTCAGCGGTCCGGTGTCGAAGGAGGACCGCCAACCGACCGGAGCGGCCGCCGAGCCGCCGACCAGGTACCAGTCGTTGCGGTTGCTGCCGGCCCGCGGCAGCCGCTGGTAGGCCACCATCCGGTCCCCGACCAGCTGCACCCCTTGTTCGAGCCACCCGGCTACCGGGTAGGGGCCACCGATGCCCGCGTGCGGCGGCGGCCCGACCGAGGTCGAGTCGACCACGATGGACCCGTCGGCGGCGTTCACCACGTCGTAGTCGTCGACCTCGCCGGAGGCGGCCAAGGTGGGGCGCAGGCTCGCCAGGGTGACCTCGAAGTGCAGGATCGCCCGCACCGTGCCGGCGCGGTCACGAACGCCGATCGAGTTGGAGACCACCCAGGCCTGGGTGTCGGGGGAGATGTAGGGCCGCGCCTGGTAGACCGCGTCGGGCTCCGTCAGGGTGGGTGCGAAGAACGGGTTGCCGCGTTCGTCGGCGCTCAACCGACCCATGCCCGGGATCTGGCCCGAGGTCACCCGCGCCAGCTCGGCGCCGCCGACGTCGATGAAGCAAGCCTCACTGACCTGTCCGGGGAAAAGGGTCTCGAGGTACTCCAGCGCGGAGTTGATCTCGGTTCGGGTCCTGGCGGTGAGTCGGGCGGGGGTGGCCCGGGCACCGGCAGGCATCTGGTCGTAGGCCGCCACGAAGACCGGGTTGTGCGCCATCAGCTGGGTGACGGTCGCGGCCCGCTGGAAGTACTCCTCGGTCGCAGTGACGTGGGGCACCAGCTGGGTGGTCATGGCGCGGCGGTGGGCCTCGGCCAGATGGCCGGCGGTCAGCCCGGCCACCAGGCCGGTGGTGACCAGCAGAGAGCCGACGAGGAGCGCCAGTGTGCGCACTCGCTGCATGGACCCTCCCTCAGGCGCATCGACCGGGCGTGTCGACCGGCGTGTCAACCGGGCGAGTCGGCCAGGCGCGGCTCGGCGGGTCGGCTGTCCCGCTCCCGCCCCGTCGGCCACCGGTCGCCCGGTGTGAGGGATTCGACGGGCCCCACGGGGTTCAGGTGAGTCGGTGCCCCGTCGTCGCGTCGACGTGCTCGGGCAACGGGTCGTGGTGGTCGCCGACCGTCGAGGTGCCGTTCGGTTCGAACATCAGGAGGGCGTCGAAGCGCTGCAGCGCCTCGGTCAGGTGGACGGGCAGGGGCCGGGCGGCGGGCTGGTCGGTGTGCTCGACACTCATGGGGCATCGTGGCACCCGGGCCACTAGCGTGGGCTGGCCGGTGGCCCGGGTGCGGGCCCATCGTTCAGGACCAGAGGTGGAGGGCAGGGCATGGCGCAGCCGGGGGCAGGACTGCAGTCGCCGGGGCCGGCGACTTCCGTGGGGGTGCTGCTGCCGCCGGACCTGCCCGGCGACCAGCTGACCACCTTCGCCCGGCTCGCCGACCGGGCCGGTTTCGACGAGCTCTGGGTGGTCGAGGACTGCTACCTGCGGGGTGGGGTCGCCCAGGCGGCGCTGGTGCTGGCTGCCACGACCCGGATCACGGTGGGGATCGGGATCCTGCCCGCAGGGGCCCGCAACGTGGCCTTCGCGGCGATGGAGCTGGCGACCCTGGCCGAGGCCTTCCCCGGGCGGCTGCTGGCCGGGGTCGGTCACGGCATGCCCGGCTGGATGCGTCAGAGCGGTGCCTGGCCCGCGAGCCCGTTGGGCCTGCTCGAGGAGTACACGGCGGCGCTGCGGGCGCTGCTGCACGGTGAACGCCTCGAGGTGGCCGGCAGGTACGTGCAGCTGGACGGCGTCCGGCTGGCGGTGCCGCCGGTCGTCGTCCCGCCCGTGTACGCCGGGGTGCGGGGACCGCGCTCGCTGGAGCTGTCGGGCCGGGTCGCCGACGGCACGGTGCTGGCCGAGCCGGTGACGCCGCAGTACCTGGCACTGGCACGCGCCCAGGTGGTCGCAGGTCGTGCCGACGCGGACCGGACGCGGGTGTCCGACCGGCACCGGGTGGTGGCCTACAACCTGGCGGCCGTGGACCCCGACCCGGCCGTCGCCCGGGACCGGGTGCGCCCTGCGCTGCAGTGGCTCGGTGAGGCCGACTGGGCCCCGCACCTGGCCCCGTTGGACGGCGCGGACGAGCTGGCGCGGCTGCGGGCCGCCAGCGGGTCGCGGGCGGCGTTCGCCGCCGCGCTGCCCGACGCCTGGGTCGACCGCCTGGCGGTGGTCGGGGACGTGGCCACCTGCCGGGACCGGATCGGCCTGCTGCACGCGGCCGGGGCGGACTCGGTGGTGCTGACCCCCGCCGGGCCGACCCCCCTGGCCGCCCTCGAGCAGCTGGCCGCCGTGCTGTGAGCGGCCCGGTGGTCGACGTCGCCGTCGTCGGGGCCGGGGTGGTGGGGTGCGCGATCGCCCGTGAGCTCGCCCGTTACCGGCTCGACGTCGTGCTCCTCGACGCCCACGATGACGTCGGTCAAGGCACCTCGAAGGCGAACACGGCGATCCTGCACACCGGGTTCGACGCCGTCCCCGGCTCGCTGGAGTCCCGACTGGTGGCGCAGGGTCACCAGCTGCTGTCGGCGTTCGCCGCCGAGGTGGGGATCCCGGTCGAGCCGGTGGGGGCCCTGCTGGTGGCCTGGGACGACGAGCAGCTCGCGGCCCTGCCGGCCCTGGCCGCCAAGGCCGAGGCCAACGGGTACCACGAGACCCGGCTGGTCGAGCCCGACGAGCTGCACCGGCTCGAGCCGCACCTGGGCCCGGGTGCCCTGGGCGCGCTCGCCGTGCCGGGCGAGAGCATCATCTGCCCCTGGACGACGACGCTGGCCCTGGCGACCCAGGCGGTGCTGGCCGGGGTGAGTCTGCGGCTGGGAACCCGGGTCACCGCCGTCCGGCCCGGTGGCGCGGCCGGGACGAACGACGGGACGACGGACGGCGAGCCGCACCTGCTGCAGGTGAGCAGCGCGGCCGGGGTGGGCGAGATCCGGGCCCGGTACCTGGTGAACGTGGCCGGCCTGTTCAGCGACACCCTCGACCGATGGGTGCGACCGGGGGGCCACGGCGACGGCGACGGTGGGGGCTTCACGGTCACCCCCCGGCGCGGCGAGCTGATCGTCTTCGACAAGCTGGCCCGCCGCCTGGTGCGCCACATCGTGCTGCCGGTGCCGTCGAAGGTCGGCAAGGGGGTGCTGGTGGCGCCCACGGTCTACGGCAACGTGATGCTCGGCCCCACCGCCGAGGACGTCGCCGACCCCGACGACACCGCCTCGACCGAGGCGGGCCTGGAGTTCCTGCTCGACCACGGTCGGCGGATCCTGCCCGACCTGCTGGCCGAGGAGGTCACCACGGTCTACGCCGGCCTGCGCGCCGCGACCGAGCACTCCGACTACCAGCTGCGGGGTCACCCCGAGCGTCGCTACGTCTGCGTCGGCGGCATCCGCTCGACGGGGCTGACCGCCTCCATGGCGATCGCGCGCCATGTGGTCGGGCTGCTGGCCGACGCCGGGCTGACGCCGCTCGTCGGCGCGCCGGCGCCGCTGCCGCGGCTGAGCATGCCGATGATCGGCGAGGCGTTCGAGCGGCCCTACCAGCGGGCCGACCTGATCGCTGCCGACCCGCAGTACGGCCGGATCGTCTGCCACTGCGAACGGGTCACCCGGGGCGAGATCCGCGACGCCCTGGCCTCGCCGGTCCCGCCGGTCACGCTGGAGGGACTGGGGCGGCGCACCCGGGCGCAGCTGGGCCGCTGCCAGGGCTTCTTCTGCGGGGCCGAGGTGCGGGCCCTGCTCGGGGCGCGGTCATGACCGGGTCGGCGGGACGGCGGCGCCGGGAGGTCGACGTGCTCGTGGTCGGCGCCGGACCGTCCGGGCTGACCGCCGCCGCGGCCCTGGCCCGCCGCGGCCTGCTGGTCGAGGTGCTCGAGCGCGAGTCCGAGCCGGGCGGCGTGCCACGGCACTGCCGGCACCCCGGCTACGGGTTGCGTGACCTGCACCGTTCCCTCGACGGGCCGACCTACGCCCGGCGGCTCACCGAGGCGGCCGTCGCCGCCGGGGCCCGGGTGCGGACCGAGGTCGCCGTCACCGGCTGGGCCGACCCGGGGGCCGACCCGGGGGCTGACCCGGGGGCCGCCGCGTCGTCGGGGCCGGCGCCCCTGCCGGCGCTGGAGACGACGTCCGCCACCGGGCTGGAGGCCCTGACCGCCCGCGCCGTCGTGCTCGCCACCGGTGCGCGGGAGCGACCCCGGGCGGCCCGGCTGGTGCCCGGGGACCGGTGCGACGGCATCTACACGACCGGGTTGCTGCAGCAGCTCGTGCACCTGCACGGGCGGCCGGTCGGTCGGCGTGCCGTCGTGGTCGGGGCCGAGCACGTCAGCTTCTCGGCGCTGCTCACGCTGGCCCACGCCGGGGTCGAGGTGCTCGCCATGGTCACCGACCAGCCGGGTCATCAGACCTGGCCGGCCTTCCGCCTGGGGGCGGCGCTGAGGTACCGGGTGCCGGTACTGACCGGCACCCGGGTCGTCGCCGTCCGGGGCCGGGGCCGGGTGCGCGGGGTCGAGGTGGTCGACGGGCAGGGTCGGACCCGCGAGATCGCCTGCGACACCGTGGTGTTCACCGGTGACTGGGTCCCCGACCACGAGCTGGCCCGCACGGCGGGCCTGACGACGGACGCCGGCAGCCGTGGCCCCAGGGTCGACGCGAGCGGGCGCAGCTCGACGTCCGGCATCTTCGCGGTCGGCAACCTGGTGCACCCCGTCGAGACCGCCGACCGGTGCGCCCTCGACGGGCTGCGGGTTGCCGCGGCCGTGGCGGCGCACCTGGCTCAGCCGGGGCCGCCCGGGGCCGGTGTCGATCTGGTCGCCGCCGGGGCGCTGCGATGGGTGTCCCCGGGCCGCCTGGCCGCCGCCGACCCGGCTGCAGCGGCCCTGTCATCAGCGGACCTGTCATCAACGGACCTGTCATCAACGGAGCTGGCCGGCCCGAACGGGCTGCGAGCCTGGGCGGGCGCGGCTGTGGCCCGGCCCCAGGTTCACGTGACGCAGGACGGGCGTGAACTCGCCGTCCGGCGCTCGCCGCGCTCGGTGGTGGCGAACCGGCCGTTCTCGCTCGACGCCTCGTGGCTGCCGCAGGTCGACCTGGGCGGCGGCCCTGTCACCGTCTCGCTGTGACCTCGGTCACCAGCTCGAGGGTGGGGGACTCGAGCTGCAGGGTGCGCAGGCCGCCCGACAGGGAGGCGACGTCGTCGAAACCGTTCTGCCGCAGCACCCTGGTGGCAAGGTAGGAGCGGAACCCGGAGGCGCAGCAGGCCCGGACCGGCCTGCCGGACGGTAACTCGGTCAGTCGCTCGCGCAGTGCCGTGTGGGCGATGTTGACCGCGCCCGGCAGGTGGCCCCTGGCGAACTCCTGAGGGCTGCGGACGTCGAGCACGATGGCCCCGGTGCCCGCGAAGGTCGCCAGGTCGTCGGCGCGCCAGAGCGAGAGGTCACCGGCGAGCACGTTGCCCGCCACGAAACCGGCCAGGTTCACGGGGTCCTTCGCCGATCCGAACGGGGGAGCGTAGGCCAGCTCGAGCTCGGCGAGGTCGTGGACGGTCATGCCGGCGCGGATCGCGGTCGCGATCACGTCGATCCGCTTGTCGACCCCTTCGGTGCCGGTGACCTGTGCCCCGAGAACTCGCCCGTCGGGGGCGAAAACCAGCTTCAGGTGCAGCGGCCGGGCGCCCGGGTAGTATCCGGCGTGGTGGCCGGGGTGCACGTGGACGGCGTGATGGGCGATCCCGGCGGCCCGCAGCGACTTCTCGTTGCGTCCGGTGGTCGCGGCGACCACGTCGAAGACCCGCACGATCGCGGTGCCCAGCACCGGCACCCGGCCACCGGCCCGTCCGAAGAGGTGGTTGGCGGCCGCCCGGCCCTGCCGGTTGGCCGGGCCCGCCAGCGGGGCGGCGAACGTCAGCCCGGTGACGGCGTCGATCACCTCGATGGCATCGCCGACGGCGTAGACCGAGGGGGCCGAGGTCAGCAGGTGCTCGTCGACCACCACGGCGCCGCGCTCGCCGAGCCGCAGCCCGGCGGTGCGCGCCAGCGACGTCTCGGGGCGGACGCCGATCGCCAGCAGCACCAGGTCGGCAGGCAGGGTCGCGCCGTCCGAGAGCTCGACGACGGCGCCGTCCGAGGCGGCACGCACCGCCTGCACCGAGGTGCCCAGCCGGACGTCGACCCCGGCGCGCACCAGCTCGAGCTCGACGGCCCGGGCCATCTCGGGGTCCAAGGGCGGCAGCACCTGGTCGGCGAGTTCGACCAGACGCACCTGCAGGCCGCGGTGATGCAGGGCCTCGGCCACCTCGAGGCCGATGAAGCCGGCTCCGACGACGACGGCCTCCCGGGCTCCGCCGTCGACCAGGGCTCGCAGCCGGTCGACGTCCGGAACGGTGCGCAGCACCTGCACCTGGGGCAGGTCGAGCCCGGGCAACGGTGGCCGGACCGGGGTGGCACCGGTCGAGAGCACCAGGGCGTCGTAGCTCTCGTGGTAGGTCGAACCGTCGTCGAGCCGGCGCACCTGGACGGTGCGGGCCTCGGTGTCGATCGCGACCACCTCGTGACCTGTGCGCACGTCGAGGGCGAGCGAGGCGGCCAGCGACTGCGGGGTGTGCAGCAGCAGCGAGGAGCGGTCCGGGATCTCGTCGGCGAGGTGGTACGGCAGGCCGCAGTTCGCATACGAGACGTAGGGGTCCCGCTCGAGCACCACGATCTCGGCCTGCTCGGACAACCGGCGGGCCCGGGCGGCGAAACTCATGCCACCGGCGACTCCGCCCACGACGACGACCTTCATCAACTACTCCTTGTTCGGAACGGTGAAAGCCCTTCTGGCGGAGCGGGAGCAGCAGCCGTTCGAGCTGTCAGGCGTCCTGGTGCGACGTCGCGGCGACCGTGGCGCGGACGTCGTCCATGTCGTGGGCGCGGACGGCGGTGATGAGCTGTTCGAGCGCGGGTGCCGGCAGGGCGCCGGGCTGGGAGAAGACCAGGATCCCGTCGCGGAACGCCATCAGGGTGGGGATCGAGCGGATGCCGGCGGCCGACGACAGCCGGGGCTCGGCCTCGGTGTCGACCTTGCCGAACACGATGTCGGGGTGGGTGTTCGACGCGGCCTCGAACACCGGCGCGAAGCTGCGACACGGACCGCACCAGGCGGCCCAGAAGTCGACGAGCACGATCCCGGGAGCCGAGACGGTGGTCTCGAAGGCAGCCTCGGTCAGGTCGGTGGTGGTCATCGATCCTCCTCACTGATACCCCCTAGGGTATCGCACGTCGAGAACAACACAGAGCATGGGGACTGGATTCCCGTGGTGGTGCGCGGCTCACCCCGACGGGGTCAGGACCTGCAGGTACTCGTGGTCGCCCAGCAGCTCGAGCCGTCGCCACAGCACGCTCGAAGGCACCGCCTGGCTGGGGTGGGCCCGGACCGCCTCGAGCTGGCGCCCCCGGTCGACCTCGACGACCAGGTCGATCTCGGCGGGGCCGGAGCCGACGAAGACGGAGCTGCCCTGCTCGGCGTTCAGGGTCTCGGTGAGCTCGGCGGGCAGCACCCAGGCAAGCACCGGCAGTCTGAGCGGTCCGGCCGCCAGGACGGCCGCTGCGGTGGCGGCCACATGGTCGGGATGGCCCGTGATGCCGCTCGGGCCGAAGACCAGCAGCCCGTCCGCGGCCAGCCGGCGGGCCGTCACCGACACGGCTGCCGCCAGGACGCCGTCGTCCAGGGCGGCGAGGCCGCCGTCGGGGTGGTCGAGCAGCTCGACCTCACCCAGGCCCAGGACGGCGGCGGCGGCCCTCAGCTCACCGGCGCGGACCTGGCGGAGGTCACCCGTGACGCCGTGGAGCGTCGACGCCTCGCCGTGGGTGAAGCAGAGGACAGCGGGGACGGCGCCGTCGGCGACGAAGCGGCTGAGGATCGCGCCCAGGCCGAACGACTCGTCGTCCGGGTGGGCGACGACCACGAGCGGGCGCCGCCAGCGGGGCAGGGAAGCGGACATCGTGACGACCGGGTCTGCTCGGGGCGAGCTCATGACAGACACTGCGGGGGCAGCTCGAACCAGTGCAGGCCCTCGGGCAGGTGGGTCAGGCAGGGGTGGGTCCGGGGGTCGGCCACCTCGTCGGCGGGCTCGGGCAGGACGGCCAGCAGCTCGCGGGCCTGGTGCAGGTACTGCGGCAGCACGTCGGTGCCCGGCCGGTCGGGGGTGGCGGGGGTGGCGGGGGAGCGGGGGTAGGTCATGGCCCCGGAGTCGTCGTAGCGGATGTCGCTCAGGCTGCGGGCCGGCCTGCCGGTGGCCAGGTGGTGCCGCCAGAGCCCGGTGGCCGGGTCGAAGCGGTACTGCGGCAGCAGTCGCCGGCCGTGACGGGCCACCAGCTCGACGGCCTCGACCAGGTAGTCGGCCACGTGGTCGGGGAGGAAGTAGTTGAGGTTGACCCGCACCCAGCCGGGCTTGAAGCCCTCGCAGCCCGAGGTGATGGCCTGTTGGTAGGCGTGCGAGCGTTCGGCGTCGATGCCGAGCAGGCGGTGGCCGTACGGGCCGGCGCACGAGCAGCCGCCGCGGGCCTGGATCCCGAACAGGTCGTTCAGGACGGCGACGACGAAGTTGTGGTGCAGTGCTCGGTGCCCGACGGGGCGGACCACGAAGGAGACGATCGCCAGGCGCTCCGAGCGCAGGTCGCCGAGGATCTCGATCGCGGGCTCGGCCTGCCAGTGCTCGAACGCGCGCTGCAGCAGGGCGCTCTCGCGCTCGTGGATCACCTCGAGCCCGACGGCCTGCTTGAGCTGCATCACCAGGCCGGCCCGCACCGACTCGACGATCGCCGGGGTGCCGCCCTCCTCGCGGTGCTCGACGTCGGTGAGATAGGCGTGCTCGGTGGGGGTCACGAACACGACGGTGCCACCGCCCGGCACCACCGGCACCCGGTTGCGGGCCAGGGAGCGGCGCAGTGCGAGCACCCCCGGCGTGCCGGGGCCGCCGATGAACTTGTGCGGACTCAGGAAGACGGCGTCCTTGGCCGCCTCGGGCTCGGCCTCGCCGTCCGGGGTGGCCCGGCCGTTCATCGCGATGTCGACGTAGGGTGCGGCGGCGGCGAAGTCCCAGAAGGCGAGTGCGCCGTGGCGGTGCAGCAACCGGGTGGTCGCGTGGGTGTCGGTCAGGATGCCGGTGACGTTGCTGGCGGCCGAGAACGACCCGATCCGCAGTGGCCGGCCGGCGTGGGCGACCAGCTCGGCCTCGAGGTGGGTCAGGTCGATGTGGCCGTCGGCGTCGGCCCGGATCGCCACGACGTCGGCGATGGTCTCGCGCCAGGGCAGCTCGTTGGAGTGGTGCTCGAACGGTCCGACGAACACCACCGGTCGCTGGTCCGCGGGGATGTGCTGCGAGAGCTGCCATCGCTCGTCGAGGTCGGCCGGGATCCGCAGGTTGAGGATGCCGATCAGCTTGTCGATCGCCGCGGTCGCCCCGGACCCGGTGAAGATGACCGCCACGTCGTCGTCCGCGGCGAGTCCCTGCCGGACGAGCCGGCGGGCGTCCTCGCGCAGGCGTGAGGTCTGCAGCCCGGTGCCGCTGGCCTCGGTGTGGGTGTTGGCGTAGGTGGGCAGCACCTGCTCGCGCAGGTAGTCCTCGAGGAAGGACAGGGCCCGACCGGACGCCGTGTAGTCGGCGTAGATGATGCGGCGCGGCCCGAAGGGACCGTCCATCTGATCACCCTCGCCGATGACGCTCTCGCCGATCCGTTGCAGCAGGGCTGCTTTGGCGGCGGTGAGCATGGTCCGACGCTAACAGATACCTATGGGGGTATGGCGGGACCTCGGTCGGTAGCGCCGGCGCGGTGGCCGCCGTGCTGTCGCGACGTGGCGTCGTCCCCTAGTTTGCCACCATGGTCAGGCCCGCGGTCGACGCCCTGCTGCCAGGGGTGGCTCGGCTGCGCAGCTACCGGCGGGAGTGGCTGCGCGGTGACCTGGTGGCCGGGGTCACCGTCGCCGCCTACCTGGTGCCGCAGGTGATGGCCTACGCCGAGGTGGCCGGGCTGCCGCCGATCACCGGCCTGTGGTCCATCCTCGCCTCGCTGCTGGTGTACGCCGTCGTGGGGTCCTCGCGTCAGCTGTCGGTGGGGCCCGAGTCGACGACCGCGCTGATGACCGCTGCCGCCATCGGCCCGCTGGCGGCAGGGGACCCGGCCCGCTACGCGGGGCTCGCCGCGGCCCTGGCACTGTTCGTCGGGGTGCTGTGCGTCGCGGGCTGGGCGCTGCGGCTGGGGTTCCTGGCCGAGCTGCTGTCGCGGCCGGTGCTGGCCGGTTACCTCTTCGGGGTCGCGATCATCATGATCGTCGGTCAGCTCGGCAAGGTGTCCGGTATCCGGGTCTCGGGTGGCTCGGTGCCTGCCGAGGTGTGGTCCTTCCTGACCCGGCTGGACCGGTGGAACCCGGCGACCGTCACGGTGTCGGTCCTGGTCCTGACGGCACTGGTCGCTGGCACCCGATGGCTGCCGCGAACCCCGGCCCCGTTGCTCGTGGTGCTCGCGGCGGCGGCCGCGGTGGCGGTGTTCCACCTGCAGGAGCGCGGGCTCGCCGTGGTGGGGCAGGTGCCGTCCGCGGTTCCCGCGCCGGCCCTGCCCGCGATCGGTTTCGACGACCTGCGGCTGCTGCTGCTGCCGGCGATCGGGGTCACGGTCGTCGGGTACACCGACAACGTGCTGACGGCGCGGGTGTTCGCCACCCGCAACGGCTACGAGATCGACACCAACCAGGAACTGCTGGCCCTCGGGCTGGCCAACAGCGCCACCGGCGTCATGCACGGGTTCCCGTTGAGCAGCAGCGGCAGCCGCACCGTGATCGGCGACGCCGCCGGCAGCCGGTCGCAGCTGTACTCGCTGGTGGCGCTGGCCGCCGTCCTGCTCACGCTTCTGGTCGGGCGTGACGTCCTTGCGGCCTTCCCCACGGCGGCGCTGGGCGCCCTGGTGGTGTGGGCGGCGTCCCGCCTGGTCGACGTCGCCGAGCTGCGCCGGCTGGCGCGCTTCCGCCGCAGCGAGCTGGTGCTGGCCCTGGCCACGACGGTCGGCGTGCTCACCTTCGACATCCTGTACGGCGTGCTGGTCGCCGTCGGCCTGTCGCTGGTCGACCTGCTGCGCCGGGTCGCCCGTCCCCACGACGGCGTCCTCGGCTACGTGCCCGGGCTGGCCGGCATGCACGACGTCGACGACTACCCCGAGACCCACCAGGTGCACGGGCTGGTGGTCTACCGGTACGACTCACCCCTGTTCTTCGCCAACGCCCAGGACTTCAAGCGCCGCGCCCTGGCGGCGGTGGACGGCGCCCGTCACCCGGTCGAGTGGTTGCTGCTGAACGCCGAGGCCAACGTGCAGGTCGACCTGACCGCGGTCGACGCCCTGACCGAGCTCTACGACGAGCTCGACCGGCGCGGGGTGGTGCTGGCGATGGCCCGGGTCAAGTCCGAGCTGGCCGACGACCTGCGTCGCGCCGGCGTGCTGGAGCGGGTCGGGGACGACCGGGTGTTCCCGACCCTGCCGACCGCCGTGGCGGCCTACGTCGCCTGGTACACCGACCGCCACGGAGAACCACCCCACGGCCGCCCGGTCACCTGAGGCGGGTCGGCCGTCCGGGTCGGCCTCGGGCGCCGCGGGTCACGGGGTCGCCAGCTCGCGAGCGGCCCGCGCCTTCAGGGCCGCTTCGTCCTGGTCGACGATGTGGGTGTTGTCGAGGATCTGCGGCACCAGTGAGGCCGGGAACAGACGCTGGACGTCCGGGCCGTAGGCGGCGCGCCGTCCCCTGGTGTGGCGACCTCTCCGGTGCTGCGTTCCACCCGCACCGGAAGCGAGACCCCGCTGCCGGTGCTGACGGTGCCCGCCGAGCGGTAAAACTCCTGGCAGGCGACCCAGAGGTAGGCGTGGCGGCCGTCGTCCGAGCTGCCCAGGACGGTGATCCCGCAGAAGAGCCGCCTCCCGAAGCCGGTGCTGGTGGGGGCCATCGCCGTCTCCACCTGACGCCGCAGCCTCTCGGTGTCCAGCCTCCCGGTGTCTCCGGCCGCCCTGGAGTCCGCACCGGAGGACGCGGACCTGGGTTCGGAGCCCGAGGGCGAACCGGTGCATCCCGTCAGCGCAACGAGTGCGGTCAGGCCCGTCAGGGCCATCCGTCGAACCGTGCCCACCGTCGCCTCCGGATCTGCCCGCCGCCGGGCTCTCACGGGCAGGATGCCGAGCGCGGCAGCAGGGTTGACGGCACGACGCTGCCGGTCGAGCTAGGCGAGTGGGTTGTGCCAGGACAGGCCGGGGAAGCGGCTGAAGTCGGCGTCGGCCGAGTGCAGGGTGGCGCCGTACTCCACCGCGAGGGCCGCCAGATGGGCGTCGGTCACCAGGTTGCCGGCCGTGCCCACGCCGTCGAGCAGCCCGGCCAGGACGTCGAGGTGTCGCTGCGTGGGTTCGATCGGGACGACGTGCGAGCGGCTGCGCCAGACCGCGACGATGTCGACCGCTTCGCGGGACGACAGGGGATCCCGATAGATGCGCGGGTTGGTCGTCAGTCGCAGGAACGCCAGGACCGTCGACCACGGCAGGCCGACGGGCTCGGGGCCGCGTAGAGCGTGCTTCCACCAGGCGTGAGCCCGGTCGTGGTGCGGGGACAGGGTGTCGGTGGCGTACAGCAGCAGGTTGACGTCGGGAACGATCACTTGCGCAGCTCCAGCTTGCGCAGCGTCTCCTCGTCCTCGAGATCGGCCGCCAGGTGACGGGCCCGCAGCAGGTCGACACCCGGTTGCATCCCGAGGGCGCGTACTGGCACCTCTACCCCGCCGGTCGACTGTCGAGGCATCAGGCCGTTGCGCAGTGCCTCGTTGACGACGTCCCTGAACGAGCGACCGGTCTCACGTGCTCGACGGCGCAGCTCTGCCGCCAGGTCGTCGTCCACGGTCAGTGTCGTCCTCATGCGGACATCATCGCACAACGTTTCGAGGCATCACGATGTCTGACGGTCAGTCGACCCGGACTGCGGTGACGCCGGTCAGGGTGGGGACCAGGACGAGTCGGCCTGAGAGGGTGGGGGAGGCGAAGCGGGACGTCGGGGCGGTCGGGATGCTCGCCAGGTCGGCGCCGGTCGCCTCGTCGAGGGCGTGCAGCACCCCGGTGCCGATCGTGAGGCTCCAGACTGCGCCACCACCGACGACCGGGCTGCCGGCCGCCAGCTCGGTCCGCCAGGCGCGACGCAGGGTCGACGCCCCGACGTCCACCCGTTGCACACCGTCGGCGCACGGCACGAAGGCCGCCTGGGCCCCGACGTCCCAGGCCATGCCGCCGTAGCCGGCGCAGCCGTCGAGAGCGGCCACCTCGCCACCGATGCCGCCGAGGTGCGCGGCGTCCAGGAGGTAGACCTTGCCGATCTTGCCGGACACCAGGATCCGGCCGCCGTCCAGCAGCATCGGTCCGGTCGAGCCCAGGTCGGCGTCGGCCGCGTTCTGGCTGCCCCAGTCGGCGGGGGCGAAGTAGTCCTTGCGGGTGCTCAGGTCGGCGCTCAGGCGCAGCACCGAGTCGCTGCCGTCGTACGGCTCCTGCGTGCTCTCGCCGTTGCCGACGGCGACGAGGATGTCGCCGGCCGCGTCCGCGGCCACGCCGGAGGGCGCCCAGCTGCCGCCTTCCCGGCGGGTGGGCACGGCGTAGGTCCGGGTGGCGCCGCTGCCGTCGACCGCCGTGGCGGTGACGTAGCCGACGTAGTTGCCGCAGTCGCCGTACAGGCCCCCGAAGGGCACGTAGACCTGGCCGGCGACGACGGCGAGGGCGCCCCGCTGCTGCTCGGCCAGCGGGTCGCGGCCGGCGATGTCGAGGGTACGACGCAAGCGCACCGTCCCGGCCAGGTCGAGGGCCACCAGGTCGTGCCGGCCGCCGGTCGTCTCGGTGACGACGAGGAGCCGTTGCGAGCCCGGGTCGTACACCGGGGTTCCGGTGATGCCGAGCGGGTCGATGTTGCCGCACGGCAGGTCGGCCTGTCGGATCGGTTCGGCGAGGTGACGGCTCCAGCGCACCGAACCGTCCGCCCGGTTCAGGGCGTAGACGGTGTTGTTCTCGGTCGCGGCGATCACGAGGGGGCCCACGGTCAGCGCCTGCCCGTAGACGGCGCCGTCCAGCCTCGCCGACCAGAGCGGCGAGAGCCGGGTGGGCCGCGGGACGTCGACGCCTGCGCCGGCCCGGTCGTTCGTGCGGTGGTAGGTGACCCAGTCGCTGGTCGCCGTCGGGGTGTCTGCCGAGGCGGGAGTCGGAAGCACGGACGACGTGGCCGCGACGGAGGTCGGCGGTGTGAGGCCGGGCGGTGTGGAGCCGGGGGGTGTGGAGCCTGGGGGTGGCGTCAGGCTGCTGCAGCCGCCCACGGCCAGGACGAGGAGGGTCGCGGCAAGGATCCGCACGGGGCCTCCTGGGATCGACCTCTGCTCGGCGGGCGGGCGCGACGCCGTAGGACTAACCTCGCTGCAGTATCGCGGGCCTGGTGGGGGAGAGCATGTTCAAGAGCGTCGAAGAGCGGGAGGCGGAGCGTCGTCGCAAGCAGGAGCAGGCCGCTGCGGCCGAGGCGGCGCGGGCCCGGGCGGACCGCCTGGCCGAGGAGGAGCGGCTGCAGGCGGAGTACCTGGCGACACCGCTCGGCGAGGCGACGACCGCCAAGCAGGCGGGGCAGGAGTTCCTCGAGATCCAGCTCGAGGTCGGCGGAGTGGGCGGTTCGGCCTCGTTCGGCGTGGCCAGTGGCAGCGTCGAGACGGCCAGCTCGGCCGAGACGCTCGCCGAGATCGAGCAGGTCGGGTGGCGCCTGGAGCATGCCAACTACCTCTACCTGATCACGGGCGAGACCAGCTCGGCCCGGATCCTGGGCACCGGTGAGGCCACCGCGGTCACCGGGGTCGTCGTCGGGGTCTACCTGTTCCGCAACGTCAGGGGCACCACCGCCTGACTCAAGCGACCGCCTGACTCAAGCGACCGCCTGACTCAAGCGACCGCCTGACTCAGGGGTTCAGGCGGCAGGTGGGGGCGCGAGGAAGGCGGCCATCCCCGCGAGCGAGTGCAGTGCTGCGGGCAGGCCCGGGATGTTCAGGTGACCATGGGTGACACCCTCGACGAGCTCGACCGTGACCGGCACCTCGGCCGAGCGCAGCGCCTCGGCGATCGCCTCGCCCGAGGGACGCAGGTCGTCGTACTCGCAGATGATCACCAGTGTCGGCGGCAGCCCGTCGAGGCGGCCCAGCGCCGGGAAGGCGTACGGCACCTCAGAAGGGTTGTCCCCGAGGTAGTTCCGGTTCAGGTGCGCGGTCGACTCCGGGGGGAAGCGCAGTACCGCAGGCAGCAGGTTCAGCTGGGCCTGCAGCTGCGCCGAGCCGATCGGCACCGGGTCGTGGACGACGGGATAGGCCAGCACGAGCCTCGACGGCGCGCGGCCCCCCTCGTCGCGCAGCCGTTGGGCGACCCCGGCGGCGAGGTTGCCGCCGGCGCTGGCCCCACCCAGCGCCCAGGGGGCGCCGTCCGGCAGCAGCCCCGACTCGCCCGCCGCCCAGCCGAAGGCGGCGTGGACGTCGTCGTGCGGTATCGGGAAGTGCACGCCGCCGTGGCAGAGGTGGTAGTCGACGGACACGACCGTCGCCCCGGTGCGAGCCACCAGCTCACGTGCCACGACGTCGGCCTCGGGCATGTCGAGGTCGCCGAACATGAAGGCGCCGCCGTGCGCCCAGACCAGGCCGAACCGGGACTCCCGCCCGGCCGGCGGCCGGTAGACCCGCACCGGCACCTCCCCGTGGGGGCCGGGTGCGGTGTGGCTGCTGACCTCGACCGCGGGGGCCGAGTAGCCGTCGACCGGTGCGCTGTAGGAGGCGAACCTGGCGATGTCGTCGGGGGTGGGCATGCCCGCGCCGAGCGGTGCCATGCCGACGAGCCGCGGCAGACGCGCGGCGAGCACCGGGTCGAGGGTCAGTTCCGTCATCTGTTCCTCCTGGTCACGACGCCGGGAGGGCGTTCGCGCGGGCGATGCTCGCGTAGACGCCGGCGCTCGGCTTGGGGGTGCGCACGAACGTCTCGCGGTCGACCGAGTGCAGGCCGAGCTGATGGCCGTAGCCGAAGATCCACTCGAAGTTGTCCATCAGCGTCCAGTGGCAGTAGCCGAGCACCGGCACGCCGTCGTCCATCAGCGTCGAGCAGACCGGCCAGCGACGGTTCGATGAACGCGGCCCGCAGGCTGTCGTCGGCGGTGCTCATGCCGTGCTCGGTGACCAGCACCGGCACGCCGGTCTGCTCGTGGGCGTAGCGAGCCGCCCCGGCCAGGGACAGCGGCTCGATGCCGGTGCCCATCTGGTTGCGCTGCACGCCTTCCGGAGGTGGCACCGCACCCGAGCCGTCGTAGGAGACCCGCTCGTAGTTCTGGACGCCGATGAAGTCGTCGTCCCCGCGCACCAGGTCGAACCAGCGCTGGTAGACCTCGGCGCGCTTGCGGTCGCGCACCGAGGCGTCGTCGCCGACCACGACGTCGTCCACGATCGCGAGGCACAGCCCGACCGGCAGGTCGGGACGACGCGCCTTGATGGCGGCCTTGGCGGCCACGTGGCCGGCGGCCAGGCCGTCGCCCATGGCGTCCATCTCCTCGGGCAGCATCACGTTGGCCAGCCGGTAGCGCGGCACGCCGGCCGCCTCGCTCGCCGCGGCCAGGGTGGCGCGCTCCAGGTCACGGATGAAGGCGGGCAGGTCGAGCCAGGTGAGCATGCGGGCCAGGTTCGGCTCGTTCATGGTGACGGCGTACGCGATCCGGTCGCCGAAGGCCGCCATCACCCGGTCGCAGTACCGGGCGAACAGTGCCGGCGCCTCGGGGTCGAGCCAGCTGCCGCGCTCGGCGAACCAGTGCGGCGAGGTGAAGTGGTTGAAGGTGACCACCGGGGCCAGGCCGCGGGCGAGGCAGTGGTCGACGATGGCCTCGTAGTGGGCGAGGGCCCGCTCGTCGAACTCCCCCTCGACAGGCTCGACCCGGGCCCACTCCACCGAGAACCGGTAGGCGTTCAGGCCCATGTCGGCGGCCAGGTCGACGTCGCCCTGCCACAGCTCGTAGCCGTTGCAGGCCCGACCCGACGGCTCCTGGAACACCGTCGGCGTCACGTTCTCGGCGAACCAGGTGTCGCTGGTCGTGTTGTCGCCCTCGTTCTGGTGGCCGGCGCTGGCCACTCCCCACAGGAAGCCGGGCGGGAAGGTGTGCTCGTTCATCGTGACTCCTGACGTCAGGCGGGTGAGGTGGACGGTGACGGGTCGGGGGCGGAGGTGGTACGGAGCAGGACGACCCGCAGGAGCAGCCCGGCGAGGGCGCTGACAGTCATGACGACGACCAGCGACCACGGCGAGCCGCCGAGGCCGGCCAGCGGCGAGGCGATCGCGCCGGCGGTGAACTGGCAGATGCCCATGACGCCCGAGGCGGACCCGGCGCGACCGGGGGCCTCGGACATGCCCAGTGAGGTGGCCGTCGGCATCACCAGTGCCAGCGAGGCGACCGCCAGCAGCAGGCCGACCATGACGACGGGCAGGCTCGACCGGGCCACCCCTAGCGCCAGCACCGCGCAGCCGACGACCGCCGTCAGCTGGCCGACCGTCAGCAGCGGCCCGGGGCCGGTCCGGGCCACCAGGTGGCGGGTGACCCAGGACAGCACGAAGATGCCCACCGAGTTGCCGGCGAACACCAGGCTGTAGGCCTGGGGCGACAGGCCGAAGACGTTCTCGAGCACGAACGACGAGGCCCCGATGTAGCCGAACAGGCTGCCGCCCACCCCGACGATCACGCCGACGTAGGCCAGGAACCGCCGCAGCCGCAGCACTGCAGCGAGGTCGCCGACGACGGCGCCGAACCGGGCCTCGGTCCGGCGCTGTGCGGGCAGGGTCTCGGGCAGCAGCCGCAGGCCGACCACCGCCAGCAGCCCGGCCAGCACGGCCAGGACGGCGAACATGCCGCGCCACGACATCACCCGGGCCAGCAGGCCGCCCAGGACCGGCGCGAGGATCGGCACGATCGCGGTCACGGCTCCCAGTGTCGCGAAGGCCCGCGCGGCGGCTGCTCCCGGGTAGACGTCGGCGACGACCGCCCGGGCCACCACGATGCAGGCCGCGGTCGCCAGGCCGGCCAGGACCCGGAAGGCCAGCAGGGTCGCCACGTTCGGTGCCACCGCGCTCAGCACGTGGGTGAGCGCGTAGGCGAGCACCCCGACCAGCAGGGGACGCCGGCGTCCCACGGCGTCGCTGAGTGGGCCCACCAAGATCTGTCCGGCAGCGATCCCCACCAGTGCCGCCGACAGTGTGGCCGCGGCAGCTGCGTTGCTGGTTCCGAGGTCGTGCCCCAGCTGAGGCAGCACCGGCAGGTAGACGTCGGTGGTGAGCACGACGAGCGAGGTGAAGCAGGCCAGCAGGGCGACCAGGTGGCGGGGCGGGCCCGGGGTCATCGCGGACCCGTCAGGTCGAGGGTGCTCACGTGCCCGCGCCGGAACGGTCGAGCAGCTCGACCAGGTTGCCCTCGGGGTCGGCGACGAACGCCATCCGGACCCCGGGCTCGGGGGAGGGGCGTGGGGTCATCACCGCGCGTGCGCCCAGGGACACCAGCCGCTCGAAGTGCTCGTCGACCCCCTCGACGTCGAACGCGATGTGGCCGAAGGCCTCGGACAGGGCCGCCTCGGCCGGGTCGGCCGGCTTCAGCCCGGGCCCAGAGCCCTTGCGGTGCAGCAGCTCGAGCCGGTCGCCCCGCTCGGGGTGGATCAGCATGACGATGTCGAGGTCGACGGGGTCGATCCGCAGGGCCAGCTCGCGCGCGTAGCCGAACGCCGCGACGTACCAGGCCTCGGCGGCCGCCAGGTCGGCGACGTTGAGCCCCACATGGTCGAGGCGTCGGGACGGCGCGGCCGCGGTGGTCTCGATGGGCCCGGCGGTCTCGGTGAGCGCGGAGGCGTCGGGCTCAGGCATGCACGTTCAACCGGTCCGGCGACGACACGAGGTAGGAGGCGAACCGGCCCTGCGGGTCACGCACCGACCGGACCCGCTCGAGCCGGGCCAGGTTCTCGTCGGTGAGGAACCGGTCCGGACGGCGGGTGAAGTCGGTGTCCCCGAGATAGACCCCCACCCCGCCGTCGCGGGCGATCGCCGCCGTCCGCTCGTGCACCCGGGTGCGGTACGTCTCGTCGTCCGCCGGGTCGGAGTAGATGAGGTAGGTCGCGACGTAGACGTTGCCCTGCACCGAGAACGCCATGTCGGGCAACGGCCGGGTGGGGGCCCAGCCGTACCAGATCGAGAACGAGTGCTCGGTGTCCAGGCCGCGCCAGATGTCGAGCAGCAGCGGGGCCAGCACGTCGGCGTCGGCGTCCGTCCAGGCGCAGTCGACCGCGTACCGGTAGCCGTCCGGGTTCTGGTCGAGCTGGGCCTGGCTCTCCAGCGCGATGGTGGTGGGGCTGGTGACGTGACCCGAGCTCGCGACCCAGCACCGGGCAGTCGCCCAGGGCCGACAGCAGGGCCAGTGCCTCGTCGTCGGAGTCGGCCATGCAGGTGGTGTGCAGCAGCAGCACGGTGCCGCCGGGGTGGGCCACCCCGTCGTACAGCGGCACGTCGGGCAGCCGGGTGGCCGCCATCACCGGCTCGACCCGGCGGTCGAGGTCGGGCAGCACCCGGTGCAGCCAGTGGACGACGGCCTCGGCGTCGTCCAGGTGGAAGGTCCAGGTGTCCTGCCACATCACCGGCGGCTTGGGGTAGGTCTGCAGGTGGAACCGGGTGACCACGCCCGGGAACCCGGGGCCGGCGCCGCGGGCGGCCCAGTACAGGTCGGTGTTCTGATCGGCGTCGGCGCGCACCAGCTCGCCGTCCGCGGTCACGACGTCGACGGCGGCGATGCTCTCGCAGGCCCACCCCTTGGCCCGCCCGTTCCAGCCCTGGCCGCCCTGCAGCAGGTAGCCGCCGATCCCCACGGTGGCGCAGTGACCGCCGGGGAAGGCCCGGTCCCGCTCGGTGAGGTAGGGCGTCAGCTCGAGCGCGCCCATGGTGGCCGGTCCGGCCGCGACGATGCCGGTGCTCTCGTCGTAGCTGATCGAGCGCAGGGCGCCGAGGTCGATCAGCAGTGCGTCGTCGTGCACGCTCCAGGCGGCCCAGGAGTGGCCGCCCGAGCGCACGCTGACCTTCCACCCGTTCTCGGCGGCCAGCCGTACGCCGGCGACGACGTCCTGCTCGTCGGCGACCTCGAGGATCGCCGCCGGGTAGCGGTCCGGCTTGCGGGCGTTGAAGATGCGCCCCACCCGAGCCTGCTCGTAGCCGTCCTCGCCGCGCCGCACCAACCGGCCCGTCAGGCCCACTCCCTGGCCCGCCTGCACCCCGGTACTCATCCGACCACCGCCGTTCCCCCGTCGACCGGGATGTTCGCGCCGCTCACGTGGCCGGCCTCGTCACTGGCAAGGAAGAGGATCGCGTTCGCGACGTCCTCGGGCTGACCCCACTTGCGCAACGGCACCCGCGAGAGCACCTTCTCGACCACCTCCGGGTCGTGCAGCAGGGGGCTGGTGTGCGGGGTCTCGGTCATCGCCGGACTCACCGCGTTCACCCTGATGCCGTGCGGACCGCCCTCGATCACCAGCTGCGAGGTCAGCGCCAGGACGCCGCCCTTGGCCGCCCCGTGGGCGTTCTGCGGCATGAACCAGGCGCCGCGCGAGCCCGAGATCGAGCCGATGTTGACGATCGAGCCACCGCCGCGGGCGACCAGGTGCGGCCACGCCGCCTTCGTCACCAGGAAGACGATGTCGAGCTCGTTGCGGATCGTGAACGACCAGTCCTCGTAGGAGAGCTCGTCGATCGCGCCGAACCGGATCGCCGAGGCGTTGTTGACCAGGACGTCGACGCCCCCGCCCAGGGCGGCCGCCGCCTCGACCCAGGACCGGGCGCCGTCCTCGGTCGCCAGGTCGACCGGGGCGATCGCGTCCATGCGGCCCCCGGCGGCCCGCACCATCGCCACCGTCTCGTCGGACGGTGCGGGGTGCAGGTCGCAGCCGACCACGTGGGCACCCTCGCGGGCACACACCAGCGCCGTGGCCCGCCCGATGCCGCCGCCGGTGCCGGTGACCAGGACGACCTTGCCCTCGAGCCGCCCGGGACCGGCCGTGCCGCTCGTCGTGCCGCTCGCCGTGCCGCTCGCCGCGCCGCTCGTCGTGCCGCTCGTCGTGCCGCGGTCGGTCACGCCTGCTCCAGGTGCTCGGTCGCCTCGGCCGCGGGGGCGTCCGGGCGCACGACCGGGTCGTAGGAGTCGTAGCCGGCGGCCTTCGCCAGGATCTGCTCGCGCACGGCTGCGTGGTTCTGGGCGGTCTGCAGGATCTCGTCGTAGTGGTCGCGCTTCTCGGCCATCGAGATCACCGAGCAGTCCAGGTCGGTCCAGGTGACCGAGAAGTCGTCGGCCAGCCGGCCCCGGGCCCCGCAGGTGGCGCAGGCCACGTCGCGCCCCTGCAGCTCGACCACGTCGAGGTGGCACAGCGGGCACAGCCCCGGCTCGCCGACGTAGGTGGCGTCCTCGAAGGCGCGACCGAGCTGGACGGCGACGTTGCGCCCCAGCTGGGCCGAGCGCGCGATGGCCGCGTCGTCCAGCACGACCGACTTCGGGGTCCCGGCGCCCGAGACGACGAACTGGTCGACCACGGCGGTCTGCATCGAGAAGGTGAGGACGTGCATGGTCGGCAGGCAGAGCGTCTTCCATTGCGGGGTCAGCGCCCCGCCGACGGCGATGAAGCCGGCCACCCGGGGGCGCAGCACCCGCTCGTCCAGCCGGAACGGGACGGCCGGCTCCTGGCCCGCGGCCCGCATGGCGATCAGCTTCTCGACGATCGCCCGGTCGGCGTTGGGGCCGAGCAGCCGGTCCATCAGCAGCTTGAGACGGGCCGGCACGGTGCGGCTGAAGATGGGGGAGCTGACGACGAGGCCGTCGGCCTCCATCAGGTGCTCCCAGAACCACCAGGCGTCGTCCGGCTGCTTGGGGTCGGGCCCGCTCGGCAGTCGCAGCTCGTCCAGGCGCACCAGCTCGACCGCGGCGCCCTCGGCCTGCGCCGCGCGCAGGGCCTCCTTCAGCACGATCTCGGTGTTGCCGCCGGCCGAGCCGGCGTTGAGTCCGAGCAGTCGCAACGTCATCGGTGCTTCTCCTTCGTCGGGAGTCGGTTTCGAGCGGGTCCGGCGGGTCACGGCCCCATCGGGCGCAGCGGTCGGGTGCCGTCCCAGCCCTGGGCGAGGGCGGTGAGGCGGGCGTGCATGCCGAGGATCGGCGCCCCGGCCAGGTGCACCTCGATCGGGTGGGGGAAGAGTGGGCCGCCGTGGTGCCAGGCGACCGAGACCGCCCCCAGGTTCGCGGTGTGGATCAGTTGGCAGCCCAGCGCCTCGAGCCGGGCCGTCTCGGCCTCCAGGTCGTCGACGACCCAGCTCACATGGCCGACCTGGTGCCCCGCGGGTGCGCTGGTCAGGCCGTAGGCGGCCGCGAGGTCGGGGTGCACGGTGTGCACCTGGGCAAGCTCGAGCACCACCGGGCCCCAGGCGGCGAAAGCGGCTGTGTGGTCGAAGTGGTCGGGGCCGGCGATCTCGGTGCCGTCGGCCAGGGTGAAGCGCGTGAAGCGCACGTGGGGGTGCACCAGGAACGGCCCGACGCCGAGGGTGCGCACCGCCCGGTCGACCGCCTCGTCGAGGTCGTCGACCCAGTAGCCCACGTGGTGGAGTGGGTGCACCACGCCTCCTGCCGCGCTCGAGGGACATTCATTCTGCGGAAGTCATGTTCTCAGAGTGAGAGTAGTATGACCCTGGTTCCATCGGAAGACCCGCCGCACCTGAGAACCGACGAAGGAAGGGCGCGATGAAGCTCACCCACCTCGGCCATGCCTGCCTGCTCGCCGAGACCGACGGCGCCCGGTTGCTCATCGACCCCGGCACGATGTCCGCGTTCGAGGACCTGCGCGACCTGGACGCCGTCCTGGTCACCCACCAGCACGCCGACCACGTCGACGCCCCGCGCCTGACCGCCCTGCTGGCGGCCAACCCGGGGGTCAGGCTGGTGGTCGACCCGGACAGCGTCGCGGCCGTCGCGGGGCTGCCCGCCGAGCACGTCGTGGCCCGGCCCGGTGACCGGCTCGTCTTCGGTGGGACGACGGTCGAGGTGCTGGGCGGTCTGCACGCGGCGGTCTACGGCGCGGTGCCGGGCTGCACCAACTCGGCCTACCTGCTGGACGACGGCGCCCTGCTGCACCCCGGTGACTCGTTCTTCGTGCCGCAGCGGCCGATCGACGTGCTGGCGGTCGCGGTCGACGGTCCGTGGCTCAAGCTGGCCGAGGCCGTCGACTACGTGCGGGCCGTGGCGCCCCGGGTCGCCGTCCCGATCCACGAGGGCGAGACCAGGGACCCGGCCAAGTACGCGGGCATGCTCACCGCCTTCAGCCCGGACGGCGTCGTCCACCGCCTGGTCGGCGGCGACCCGACGGTGCTCTGACCGCTCGGCTACCGAGCCACCGCCCAGGTGTGGTGGCCGGGCGCTGCGCTCGCCGTCGTCCCGTCGGGCAGCCTGACCTGGGCCGTGGTGCCGCCGGGCACGTCGAGGTCGAGCGTCAGCTCGCCGTCCACCAGTCGCCAGTCGATCTCGATCGGTCCGTACGGGCTGTCGTGCCGTGCCTTCGCCCAGGTCAGGCCGCCGCCTGGCCGCGGACGCACCTCGAACGTGCGGTAGCCGGGGGAGGTCGGTCGCAGCCCCGCGACGGTCTCGTACAGGAAGCTGACGACCGCACCCTTGCTGTAGTGGTTGAGGGAGTGGTGGGCGTTCCCCTCGGTGTCGACACCGTTCCAGCGCTCCCAGACCGTGGTCGCGCCGCGGTCGATCATCGTCAGCCAGGACGGCTCGGTGTCCTGCAGCAGCAGCCGGTAGGCGGTGTCGACGAACCCGTTGTCCGCCAGTGCCGGCAGCAGCAACCCGGTCGACAGGAAGCCCGTCGACAGGTGGTCGCCGGCCTCGGCGACGAGCTGCGCCAGGCGTCGCGCCACCGCGGGCCGGTGCTGCGCCGGCACCAGGTCGAACGCGAGCGCCCGCACGTGTGAGGCCTGCGTCGCCACCACGAGGCTGCCGTCGGCCGCCACGAACTCGGCCTGCCAGGCGGTCCTCGCCCCGGCCGCGACCTGCCGGTAGCCGGCCAGGTCGGCCTCGGGAACGCCCAGCAGCTCGCCGACGGCCGCGACCTGGCCGGCCGTGCGGCACAGGTAGGCCGTGGCCACCTCGCTCTTGTCCGCGGCCAGGAAGGCGGGGAAGTCGTCGACCTCGGCGTCGGGCTCGAGCCATTCGCCCCAGTGGAAACCGGTGTCCCAGAGGAACTCCTCGTGCGGCGCCGGCTGAGGCCGGGCCTCGGCCCGCGCCGGGTGCCGTCCGCCCGCGGCCGACCGCCGGGCGTAGTCGAGCCAGGCGGTCATCGACTGCCACGTCTCGCGCAGCAGGGCCTCGTCGCCGTAGGCCTGCCACAGCTGCCACGGCGCGGCGGCGACCACGTCGCCCCAGCCCGAGGAGCCGTGCACGAAGCCGAGCGCTCCGGTGGCGCCCTCGAAGGGCGAGCTCGGTGAGGTGTTCACGACCTTGCCGTCGGGCAGCTGGTCGATCATCACGTCGCGCAGCCACTTGCGGGTGAAGGCGTCGACGTCGAACAGGTGGGCGGCGGTGGCGGCGAACACCTGCCAGTCGCCGGTCCAGGGGGCGCGTTCGCGTTGCGGGCAGTCGGTGGGGACGTCGACGGCGTTGCCGCGCAACGACCACACGACCGCCTCGTGCAGACGGTTCACCCGTTCGTCGCTGCACTCGAACCAACCGGTGCGCCGCAGGTCGGTGTGGACGACGACCCCGGTGACGTCGTCGGGTCCCAGCGGTCCGGGGTGCCCCTCGATGCGCACGTACCGGAAGCCCTTGGTCGTGAACCTCGGCTCGTAGCCGTCACCGGCGCGACCGCAGGACGTGACCTCGTCGACCTGTCCGAGCGGCAGCCGCTGCGGCAGGATCGGGAAGTCGACGTCCAGGTGATCGGTCGTGAGGTCGCCGTCCGGCGTCAGGTGCTCGCCGTGGCGCAGCGTCAGTGTGGTCCCGGCCGGGCCCAGGTCGTCGACCCGCACCCAGCCGTTGATGTTCTGGCCCAGGTCGACGAGGTGGCTGCCGTCCGGCCGCCGCACCACCGAGGTCGGGCGCAGCTGCTGCACCCGCCGCACCGGCGGTGCCACGCCCGCCACCACCGCGACGTCGACCTCGAGCGGCTCGACGAGGGGCCACCCCGAGTCGTCGAAGTCGGGCTCGTGCAGCCCCGGGTCGACCAGGCGCCGGTCCTCGTGCTGCCCGGCGATGAGGTCGGCCGCCAGGACGTGGGACGGCGACGTCCGCCACGACGGCGACGACGCGAGAGCCGTCGTCCAGCCGTGGTCGGCGTGGGCCTCGAGCTGCAGCCGCAGCGCGGTTCGGGTGCCGTACTGGTCGTCCGCCCGAGGCGCCCCCACCTGGCCCCGGTACCAGCCGTCGGCCAGCAGCACGGCGACCACGGTGGGCCCCGGGCGCACCAGGGCGGTGACGTCGTAGGTCTGGTGCTGCACCCGCACCCGGTACTGGGTGTACCCCGGGGCCAGCTCGACGTCGCCGACGCGGGTGCCGTTGACGAAGACCTCGTACAGGCCGAGCGCGGTCACGTGCAGCCGCAGCTCGGCGTCCGCCGGGGCGTCGAAGGTGGTGCGCAGCCAGTAGGCCGGGCGCTCGCCCTTGGCAGGGTGCGCCGGCTCGTTCACCCCGACCCAGCCTGCGGACCAGTCGCTCTCGTCGAGCAGCCCGTTCTCGAGCGGGGCCGGCTCGCTCCAGGCGCTCTCGCCCAGGTCGGTCCACACCTGCACGCGGGCCAGGGTCGAGCGCCGCGAGCTGTCGAAGCCCTCGATCGCGACGAAGGTCTGGACGGGCGAGGCCACGGTGCCCGAGTCGTAGCCGTCGTCGGTGACGATCCGGTAGGCCGACTGCGTGGCGGCGCCCTCGGGCAGCCACCACGACAGGGTCGGGCGGTCGCCCCGGCCCAGCGGGTCGCCGCCGACGACCTCGACGCGCAGCGATCGAGGCGCCGCTGCGGGGGTGGGGTCCGGCGCGGGCATCAGGCGAACATGGAGGGGCGGGCCCCGGTGATCCAGCCGACGAGGTGGTCGTTCTCGGTCTCGTCGGTGGTGACGTCGGCGACCTTGCGGCCGCGGTTGAGGACGGCGATCCGGTCGCAGACCTGGGTGGCCAGCGGCAGGTTGTGGGTGACCAGCACGATCGCGATGCCCTGGCCCGCCATCCGCTTGATGAGGGCCTGCACCTGCTGGGTCTGCTCGTACCCCAGCGCGGCGGTGGGCTCGTCGAGCAGCAGCACGCCGTTGCGGTCGCCGGTGATCCGGGTGGCGCTGCGGGCCAGGGCCACCACCTGCCGCTGCCCGCCCGAGAGCATCTCGACCGGGCGGGTCATCGCCGCGGTGCGCACCCCGAGCTTGTCCAGCTCGGCCTCGGAGCGCTTGCGCTGGGCCTTGTGGTCGACGAAGCCGAGCCAGCCCAGCGGACCCCTGCGCAGGATCTCGCGGCCGATGTTGAGGTTGGTCGAGATGTCGAGCGGGTCGACCAGAGCCAGGTCCTGGTAGACCATCTGGATGCCGGCGCGGGTGGCGTCGCTGGGGGCGTGGAAGTGCTTCTCCTCGCCGTGGACCTTGATGGTGCCGGCGGTGGGCCGGTGCGCCCCGGACATGATCTTGAGCAGGGTGGACTTGCCGGCGCCGTTGTCGCCCAGCAGGCCGACCACCTCGCCCTGGCCCACCGTGAAGTCGATGGTGTCGAGCGCGCGGACGAAGCCGTAGTGCATGTCGACGCCCTCGAGCTGCAGGGCGGGGGTCGCTGTCGTCATGTCGGTCACCTGGTCCCGGTGTGCACGGAGGCCTGCGCCGTGGCGACGAGCCGGTTGGAGACGGTCACGGTCAGCCACTTGTCGAGGGCGAGCGAGAGCAGCAGCAGGGCACCGGTCACGCCGGTGCCCCAGTAGGGGTCGATGCCCTTGATGGTGAGGCCGTTGGAGATCGTGGCCAGGATCAGCGCGCCCACCAGCACCCGGGGCAGCGAGCCGCGCCCGCCCGCCAGGGACACCCCGGCCAGGGCGACCGCGGTGAGGGCGGTGAAGATGATGCCGGGGCTGGCCGCGGGGCTGGCCTCGGTGACGAAAGCGGTGGTGACCAGGCCGCCGAGGGCGGAGCACCCCGCGCTGATGACGAACCCGAGCATCTTGTAGCGGTCGCTGTGGATGCCGGAGCGTCGCACCGCCTCGGCGTTGCCGCCCACGGCCATCAGCCGGATGCCGTCCCGGGTGCGGGTGAGGAAGACGGTGCCGACGAGGAACACCGCGGCCGCGATCCAGACCGGCGCCGGTACCCCCAGGTAGCGCTGGGTGCCCATGAACTTGAGCTGGTCCAGGCCCGGGATGGTGTAGCCGCCGGCGATGATGGTCGCTGCCGCCGTCGTGATGGACAGCATGCCGATGGTGACGACGATGGGGTTGAACCCGCGCAGCGAGATCAGCCCGTTGGCCACCCCGACCAGGGCCCCGGCGACCAGGCCGACCAGCAGGGACACGACCACGGACTGGCCGCGGACCAGCAGGGTGCCGGTGACACAGCTCGCCAGGGCGGCGACGCCCGGGATCGACAGGTCGAGGACGCCGCTGATGATGCCCACCGCCACCCCGGCGGCGAAGATCGCCGTGACGGCGGCCGCGTTCGCGATCAGGACCGCGTTGTTGAGCGTGAAGAAGTAGGGGTTCGCCCACACCGCGAACACCGCGATGAGCAACGCCCACAGGACGAAGATGCCCCGGTCGCGGATGAAGATCAGCCCGCGGATGCCGGACGGGTCGTGCAGGACTGTCGGTGCGATGGCGGCCGTGGCGGCCCCGTCTGTCGACGGGACCGCCACGGAGTTCGCCTCGGAAGGCAGGGTCATGCTCGCCTCTCAGCCGTTGGCGGTGACGATCTTCTGCGGGACGGTGAGGATCAGGCCCTTGGCGGTGGGGTCGGCCTGCATCTTCACCAGGGTGTCGAACGACTGCGCCATGTCGGCGCCGAACTGCAGGGCGTTGACGGCGTAGACCTTGCCCGCCTTGACCTGCTTGAGGGTCTCGTCGTTGCCGGCGGTGCCGGCCACGAGGCACTTCAGGCTCTTGCCGGCAGCGTCGAAGGCGCCGATCGCGGCCAGCGGGCCCTCGTCGCCCTGCGACATCATGGCGTCGATGCCGGGGTTGCCCTGCAGGGCGGCGCCGATGTCGGTCTGGGCCTTGGCGCGGTCCTGGATCACCAGGGTCGAGACGACCTTGGCGTTCGGGGCGGCCTTGGCCAGGGCCTCGAGGGCGCTCTTGTCGTACTCCGCCTTGCCGGCCGCACCGGCGGCGCTGGTGCCGTAGAGCACCGTGGCCTTGCCGCCCAGCTTCTCGGTGATGCACTTGCCGAGCTCGGTGCCCATGTTGGTACCGGCCAGGGTGTAGTCGATGTAGTCGAACGTCACGCCGGCCTGCTCGCCGGTGAAGCCCCACTCCTCGGGCTTGCCGTTCACCAGGATCGGCACCCCCTTGGACTGGGCCGACTTGATCAGCTCACCCATGGCGCCCGGGGCCACCGCGATTGTCCAGACGGCGCCGGCGCGGCCCGACTCGATGACCTCCTTGAGCTGCTGCACCTGCTTGTTGGCGTCGAAGTTCGGGTCCTGGACCAGAACCTCCCAGCCCTGCTTGGCGCCGTAGCCCTTGACGCCCTCGGACAGGCCCTTCAGCGCCGGCGGGGCCAGCGACAGGGGCGAGAAGACCAGGGTCTTGGGCAGGGTCGCTGCGGCCGCGCTGGTCGCGGCGGCGCTCGTCGCTGCCGCGCTGGTCGCTGCCGCGGCGTCCGACGAGGCTGCCGACGACGAGCTGCTGGACGACGAACCGCACGCGGCCAGGAGCAGCGCCGTTCCGCCCACGGCGAGTCCGGTGATGGTGCGGGTGTGGCGCCGACGGGGTGAGCTCACTGGATCTCCTCGGGATCACTGGGTTATTCACTTTCACATCGTGAAAGTCACTTTCCAAGGGTTACGCTAGAGCCGGAGCGACGAGATGTCTACGGTTTGCCGAGACGTGTCGAACTTGTGACCAAAGGCCGCCCGGAACGCCCGAGCAGGCTCAGCCGGACGGGCGAACAGGTCGCTCCCACGAGCTCTCCAGGCCGTGGACCAGGGCCACCATCGCGTCGTGCCCGGGGGTGGCCACCCCCACCTGCCGCCCCTGCGCCGCGATGCCGCCGTTGAGGACGTCGACCTCGGTCAGGCGTCGGGCCAGCACGTCCTGCAGCATCGAGGGCCGGTGCCAGTACGCCTCGGCCACGGCCTCCTGCACCGACTCGGCGGGGTCGCGCAGCAGGGCGATCCCCGCTGCGGCGCAGACCGACCCGGCCTCGGCGAGCAGCAGGTCGACCTGGCGCCGCAGCTCGCCGTGGGTGCAGACCTGGCCCACCGTCAGGCCGGTCAGCGCCGCCAGCGGGCTGGTGGCCGCGTTGAACACCACCTTGGTCCACTGCGAGCCGCGGGCGTCGTCGAGGGCGATCGTGCGCAGCCCGCCGGCGGTGAGCAGCCGAGCGAGCCGGGCGATCTCGACCGCCGGAGCAGGGCTGGGCTCGAACGGTCCGAACCACGAGTCACCCGGCCCGTCGTAGTGCACGACGCCGGGTCCGCTGACGTGGCCGGCCGTGACGATGCTGCCGCGAGCGACCCGCGGCACGAGCTCGGCGATCACCTCCTCGTTGCCGAGGCCGTTCTGCAGGCTGACCACCGTGGCATCGGTGAGCGCCGCAACGGCGGCCGTGACGGCGGCCCGGGTGTGCGGTGCCTTGGTGGCGACCAGGGCGAAGTCGCAGCGGGGCAGCGCGCTCGCATCGGTGACGGCGTGCACCGGGGCGACGAAGTCGGCGTGCCCGGCGACCCGGAGCCCGGCGGCCGCGATCGCCGCGACGTGCTCGGCCCAGGCGTCGACGGCCCACACCTCGACGTCCGGCACCCGGGCGAGGTGGGCGGCGTACAGGCTGCCGATGGCGCCGCACCCCAGGACGGCGACCCGGATCGGGTCGGTGCGGGGGGCGTCGGTCGGGCTCACGTCCCCGCCGTGGCGGCGACCTCGGCGGCCACCTCGGCGCAGACCTCGGGCGGTGGGCCGCCGATGCCGATCCCGCCCACCAGGCGGCCGTCGACGAGCAGCGGCAGGCCGCCGGGCGCCGGCAGGAACGGGGCGGGGTGCAGGGCCCCGAGCGTGGCCGTCGCCCCGGCGAAGCGGACGGCGACCTGCTCGCTCGCACACCCGAACCGGGCGGCGGTGCTCGCGCAGCCGAGCGCGACGTCGACGCCGGCGGACGGGGCGCCGTCCATGCGGTCCTGCTGCACCGGGTCGCCGCCCGGGTCGACGACCGCGACCGAGACCAGCAGGCCCCGTGCCGTCGCGGCGGCGATCACCCGGTCGCAGAGGTCACGGGCCCACCGCAGCACCGGCTGCGCCGAGGCCGGGGGGGCGGCCACCATGCCGAGACTGTCCTGCGGGGCCACCACCAGGTCGCCGAACCGGGCCTGCCAGCGCGCCCGGTCGTCGCCGTGCTGACCGACGTAAGGCAGGCCCAGGGCGTAGGCGATCAGCAGGTCCTCGGGGTTGGCGGGTTCGCCGTCCGCGCTGACCACCTCGGGCGCCACCCCGGTGGGCAGGAACGGGCTCACCGTCGCCCCGGAGGCGGCGATCCCGCCCACCACGACGCCGGCCTCGTCCCGGATCGGCAGGCCACCGGCGCCGGGGAAGACCGCCTGCGGCGAGACCTGCACGAACCCGGTCGAGATCGGGGCCTGCAGCGTGGTCATGCGCTGCAGGTGCTCGGTGCTGGGGATCTGCTGGGTGGCCGAGATCCAGGCCTTCGAGGTCGCCCGCGCCATGCCGCCGGGGCCGCCGTGGTCGAGCCGGGACGCCGTGACCAGGGCGCCGCTGGCGCCGACCACCACGATGCCGCCGCGCAGGCCCAGCTGCTCGGCCTTGTCGACGGCGCGCTGCACCAGGGCCCGGGCCTGCTCGAGCAGCAGGTCGCGCGGGTGCTCGTTCAGGCGGTTCTGATTCAGGCGGTTCTGATTCACGCGGTTCGGATTCATGCGGTTCTGAGTCATGAGGTGCTGCCCGGCTCGAGCACCACCGAGAGCTTGCCGAGCGCCGGGCCGGCGGCCAGCCGGGCGAAGGCGTCGTCGAGGTCGTCGAAGGCGTAGCTGCGGTGGATCGGGGCGACCACCGACCCGGCGTCGACCAGGGCGGTCAGCCGGGCGATCGCGGCCGGGGTCGGCGTGGAGTGCACGTTGACGAAGGGCACGCCGTCCAGCAGCTCGGCCACCCCGCCGTTGGTCACCGAGGCGGCGCGTCCGCCCGGTCGCAGCAGTCCGCGGCAGAGCCGGGCGAAGGTGGCGTGCGCCTCGTCCTCACCGACCCCCATGGTGGTCGAGTCGACGTGCTTGACCAGGTCGACGAGACCGTCGACGCCGTCCGGCAACCGGTCCCGCACCTGGGTCACCAGGTCGCCGCCGGCCAGGCCCGCCGAGCTCAGGTCGGCGACGTGGGTGGCGCCGAGGGAGCGCACCAGCTCGGCCTGCTCGGGAGTACGGGCCGTGGCCACCACCCGGGCGCCCCGGGCGACGGCGATCTGGACGGCGAAGCAGCCCACCCCGCCGGTGGCGCCGTTCACCAGGACGACCGCGCCGTCACCGCCGGGCGTGGTGTCACCACGCGGCTCGGTGACGCCGTCCGCGAGCACGGCGTCGACGCACTCCAGGGCGGTGATCCCGGACAGCCCCAGCACCCCGGCGGCCGCCAGGTCGAGCCCGACCGGCGCCGGGCCGATGAACATGTCCTGCGGGACGACGACGTACTCGGCGAACGTGCCGTCGCCGATGTGCTCGCGCTTGACGAAGCCGTAGACCCGATCACCCTCGTGGTAGCGGGTCACCCCCGGCCCCACCTGCGCCACGACGCCGGCGACGTCCCGCCCGAAGACGGCCGGGAACCGATACTCCTGCATCGCGCGGAAGAAGCCCGAGCGCACCAGCTGGTCGACCGGGTTCACCGACGTGGCGTGCACCCGCACCAGCACCTCGCCCGGCCCCGGGACCGGAGTGGGTACGTCGAGGTACTGCGGCGGGGCGTCGAAACCCGTGAGGGCGAAGGCCCTCATGGTCAGGCGCCGACCATGTTGTAGCCGCCGTCGGCCACCATGTAGCCGCCGGTCATGTGGCTCGCGTCGTCGGTCGCCAGGAACAGGGCGGTGCCGGCCAGCTCGGCCGGGCCGGGGATGCGGCCCATCGGGGTGAGCTTGCGCAGCTGGTCGCCGCGGCCGGACTTCCAGTCCTCGCGGCCCAGCGTGGCCTCGGTCTCGATGAAGCCCGGGGCGAAGATGTTGACCCGCACCGTCGGGGCGAACGCGTGGGCATAGGACTTGGTGGCGCCGAGCAGGCCGTACTTGGCGGCCGCGTACTGGGGGGCCCGGGCGCTGCCGCGCACGATGACGGTCGAGCCGATGTTGACGATGGCGCCGTGGCCCTGGTCGAGCATCCGCTTGCCGAACTCGTGGATGCAGGCCATGGTCCCCTTGATGTCGACCGCCAGAACGTGGTCGATCGACTCCTCGGTGATGTCGCGCCAGCTCATCTGCTCGCGGGCGACGTCGCCGACGTTGTTCACCAGCACGTCGACGCCGCCGAGCTGCTCGAACGCCTGGTCGGCCATGGCGGCGACCTGCGCCCACTCGACGATGTCGGCCTGCAGCAGCACGGCCTGCGAGCCCGCGGCCCGCACCCGCTCGGCGGTCTTCTCCGCCCCGGCGGCCGAGCTGCGGTAGTGGATGCCGACGACGCGGGCACCCTCCTGCGCGGCGCGGACGGCGATCTCGGCGCCGAAGCCGGTGCCGGCGCCGGTGACCACCACCGAGCGACCTTCGAAGCGACGGGGAACGGGCAGGGGCGCGAGAGCCACGACGGTTGTCCTTCGGTCGGAGGGGGATGCGGTCGGAGAGGGATGCGGAGCTGGTGTTTGCGGTCAGACGAGGGTGCGGCCGCCGTCGATGTAGAGCACCTGACCGGTCACGAACGAGGCCCGGTCGGAGGCGAGAAAGGCCACGGCGTCGGCGACCTCGCCGGGTCGGCCCAGGCGCCCGGCGGGCACCATCGACTCGAGCTCCTCGCGGTGGCCGTCCCGGTCGAGGTAGGCGCGGGTCAGCCCGGTCTCGACGTAGCCGGGGGCGACGGCGTTCACGGTGACTCCCGAGGCGGCCCACTCGCGGGCCATCACGCGCATCATCTGGTTGATGCCGCCCTTGGTCGCCGCGTACGGCGCATGGTGGGCGTGCGCCAGCAGCGCCGACACCGACGAGACGAAGACCATGCGGCCGTAGCCCGCGGCGACCATCCGCCGTCCGACCTCCTGCCCGAGCCACCAGGCGGTCGACAGGTTGAGGGTGAGGATGGACTGCCAGTCGTCGTCACCGAGCTCGAGCACCGGACGACGGTCGTTGCGTCCGACCGCGTGCAGGAAGATCTGGGGGGTGCCGATGATGCCGGCGGCCTTCTCGACGGCGGCCCGGCTCGCCTCGCCGGAGCCGATGTCGAGCACCAGCGGGGTCAGGTCGCCGCCGGCGTCCTGGGCCTGGCGGGCGACGCCCTCGAGGGCGTCCTCGTCCCGGTCGATGACGACCACCCGCGCTCCCTGCGCGGCCAGACCCACCGCACCGGCACCCCCGAGCCCCCCGGCTCCCACGACGAGGGCCGGGCGACCGGTGAGTCCCAGCCAGTCCGACATCAGCCACCTCTGGTTCAGCTCGGGTTCGACGAGTACTCTCACATGATGAAAGTCGCTTTCCGCTAAACTAGACGAGCCCGGCAGGCGCTGTCCAGGCTCGGTGAGGCGCGCCCTAGGCTGAGGCGCTCGTCCTGAAGGAGGTCACCGATGCCCGCGAAGCGTTCTGCCACGTCGTCGGCGTCGGCGCCCCCCGAGTATCGCGTGGAGGCGCTCGCCAAGGGGCTGCGCATCCTCAGCCTGTTCGACGAGCAGCGGCCCTCGTGGCGGGTCACCGACCTGGCCGCGGCCGCCGGGCTGCCGATGCCCACCGTCTACCGGGTGGTGATGACCCTGACGGCCGAGGGCTACCTCGACCACCTGCCCAACGGTGACTACCGGCCGGGGGTCAAGACCCTCACCCTGGGCACCGCGGCGCTGCGCAGCCTCGACCTGGTCGGCATCGCCACCCCCAAGCTGCAGCGCCTCGGCGAGGCCACCGGCGAGACCGTCAACCTCGCCGTCCTGACGGGGGACCGGGTGCTCTACCTGGTGCGGCTGCGCAACTCCGACCTGGTCACCGCCAACATCCAGGTCGGCTCCACGCTGCCCGCGGTCACCACCTCGATCGGCAAGCTGCTGCTGGCCCACCTCGACGAGGCCGACCTGGCCGAGCGCGTCACCGAGGCCTCCTTCGCCGCCCAGCACGGCCCCAACGCCAAGGCCGGCCTGGCCGACCTGCGCAAGGACCTCGCCGCGATCCGCCGACAGGGGTGGGCGATGCAGGACGAGGAGCTCGCCCACGGCCTGCGTTCCATCGCCGGCCCGATCACCGGCCCCGACGGAACGGTCGTGGCCGGCGCCAACCTCGCGCTCCAGGCCCGGGACTGGTCCACCCAGCGCATCGTGCAGGAGCTCAAGCCGGTCGTGCTCGAGACCTGCGCCGAGATCTCGGCCCTGCTGGCCACCGGCGGCACCGTCGGCACCGGCGGCACTGGCACCGGCGGTGCTCGATGACAGCACGGATCGCCAAGCTGCTGCCGGCCGAGCTGAGCCTCGAGCAGCGTGCGACGTACGACGCGATCGCCGGCGGACGTCGGGCCGGCGGCCCGCAGCTGTTCCGGCTCACCGACGACCAGGGCGGGCTCGAGGGCCCGTTCAACGCCTTCCTGCTGCAGCCGCGGTTGGGCGAGGCGTTGCAGGCCGTGGGTTCCGCCGTCCGGTACGAGACCGCGCTGAGCGACCGGGCCCGCGAGATCGCGATCCTGGTCGTCGCCCGGCAGTGGGACTCGGCCTTCGAGTGGTACGCCCACGAGGCGGTCGGCCGGCACGTCGGCCTGACGGACGACGAGCTGGCGGCTATCCGCGAGCTGCGCTGGGACGCCTTCGCCGGCGACGAGCAGGTCGTCGCCCGCGCCACCCACCTGCTGGCCGCGGCGGGTGGCGATCTGGACGACGCGGCTTACGCCGCGGCAGTCGCCGCCCTCGGGGCCGACGGGCTGTTCGAGCTGCTCACGCTGGTCGGCTACTACGCCACCCTCGCCCTGCAGCTGCGCGTGTTCCGGGTGCCCACGCCGGACTGAGGCATCGCTTGACACTGTGCGGGCGGGGTCGGGATCATTGCGTGAAATCGACTTTCATCTAGCGAGAGTCCCTTGACGAGAGAAGGCACCATGAAGCTCGTGACGTTCGACCAGGGCCGCGTGGGTCACCTCGACGGCGAGACCGTCGTCGAGCTCGACGTGCCGTCGATGCGCGAGTACTTCGAGCGTGGTGGGGTGGCCGGTGGGGTCGGCGAGACGGGCGTCCGGCTGGCCCTGGCCGACGTGAGGCTGCAGGCGCCGATCGTGCCCAAGAAGTTCTTCCACACCGCGGGCAACTTCACCGACCACCACAAGGAGCTGCAGGCCGTCGACTGGTCGCACCCGGTGCACAAGGGGATCGTGTTCTTCCAGAACGTCGACGCGATCATCGGTCCGGACGCCGCGATCGTCTACCCCGAGGGCCTGACCAAGGAGCTCGACTACGAGCTCGAGCTGGCGGTCGTCATCGGCAGGAGCGGCAAGTTCTTCGGGCCCGAGGAGGCCGAGGACTACATCGCCGGTTACCTGATCTTCAACGACATCACCGCCCGCGACATCCAGCGCCGCGAGATGCAGTCCGGCGTCTTCTCGTTCTCGAAGGCGATCGACACCTTCTGCCCGATCGGCCCGTACATCGTCACCAAGGACGAGCTGCCCGACCCCCAGAACCTGGCGATGGAGCTGCGGGTCAACGGCGAGAAGCGCCAGTCCGGCAACACCTCGCAGATGGTGATCTCACTGCCGCACCTGGTGGCCCACCACTCGGCCCAGGGCTACAGCGCCGGCGACCTCATCACCACCGGCACCATCTCGGGAGTGGCTGCGGTGCAGCCCAACCCGTTCGACTTCTACCTGCGGCCGGGCGACCGGATCGAGGCCGAGATCGAGGGCCTGGGCATCCTGCGCAACCATGTCGTGCCGTGGAGCGCCGCCCACGACACCGAGCCCTACACGACCGACCTCTACTCCTCGACCCCCTGACGGGCCCGGGACGGAAGCGGCACGGCAAGCTGAGGCTGGGTAGATGAGGGTGGGCAGATGAGGTTCGGGACCGTCCAGGGCCGGTTCGTGCTGGTCCAGGGCGACCTGCCCGACGGGGCCAGGGCGCTCGACGTCGCGACGGCGTCGGGGGACCGGCTGCCTGCCGACGCGGTGGCGGCTCTCGAACGCTGGGACGACGTCCTCACGTGGGCTGCGAGCGCGGACTGGGGGCAGGCCCGGCCGGTGACGCCGGAGCAGCTCGGACCACCGGTGCCGACGCCCCGGCAGGTCTTCGCGATCGCGCTCAACTACGCCCCGCACGCGGCCGAGGCCGGGTTCGACCCGCCGTCCGAGCCGTTGGTCTTCACCAAGTTCCCCAGCTGCATCGCCGGGCCGGTCGCCCGGGTCGCCCTGCCCGAGGGCCACGTGGACTGGGAGATCGAGGTCGTGGCGGTGATCGGTCGCGGTGGCCACCGGATCCCACGGGAGCAGGCCTGGCAGGCGGTCGCCGGGCTGACCCTGGGGCAGGACCTCTCGGAGCGGGTGCTGCAGCTGACCGGCAAGCCGCCGCAGTTCTCCCTCGCCAAGTCCTACCCGGGCTTCGGCCCGATCGGTCCGGTGGCCGTCACCCCCGACGAGCTGGACGACGGCGCCGCAGGCACCCGCCGCGACGACCTCGCGTTCGAGTCACGCATCGGCGGCGAGGTGCTGCAGCACGGACGCACCAGTCAGATGATCTTCCCGATCGACGACCTGGTGGCGCGGCTCTCGGCGGTCTGTCCGTTGCTGCCCGGCGACCTGATCTTCACCGGGACCCCGGAGGGGGTCGGCAACCGGCGCACGCCGCAACGGTTCCTGCAGCCCGGTGAGACCCTGGTCAGCCGCCTTGACGGCGTCGGCGCAATCTCCCAGACCTTCTCCTGACCGATTCGGCCCAGCACCTTCATCGAGAGTCGGATGTCGTCGCCGACACGCCGATTCCCGCTGTCAGGACTCGACTCTCGATGAGCTGTGTCGCGACGTAGCCGGACCTGCTCGGCTGTCACTCGCCACCTTGTGCGATCGACTCGCCGCTGACCCAGCGGAACAGGTTGTGCATCCGCACCGACCCGTCGGGTTGGACGAACGGCTCGGCCGCGGCGGTGATGGCGGCCGCAACTGCCGCCCGGCCCACGATGGTCAGAGCGCGTGCGCCGCCGGCCGACGACAGGATGCCTCGCACGAGAGTCTCCGGGTCGGGGTAGGCCCACACAGTGGGCACCTCACCCGAGCCGGTCACCCGCAACCCGGCGCCCTCGAAGGCCGCCTCGAGGTTGCCCGGCTCCGAGAGCAGGTAGGGCGCGTGCTGCCCCGGCTGGGCGCCGGCAGGTGCGGGTGCCGACAGCGCGGGCGCCGGCAGCCCCTGAGCGGGCGGCGCCAGGGCGGACAGTGCGAGGTGGATGGCGGTGGACTGCGACCGCTCCGGCTCGGCGAACAGGCTCGCCACCACCCGCCCGCCGGGGGCCAGCACCCGGGCCGCCTCGGCGAGCGCGATGCGGGGGTCGGCCGCGAACTGGAAGGCGTTGACCCCCACGACGGCGTCGAAGCCTCCGTCCGGGAACGGCAGGGCGTCGGCCTCGCCGAGCACCAGGTCGGCGTCCGGCAGCCGGTCCCTGGCGATCGCGAGCAGCGGGTCGCAGACGTCGAGCCCGGCGACCTCGGCGCCGCGCTGCCGGGCGAGAACCAGGGTGGCGCCGGTGCCGCAGCCGACGTCGAGCAACCGGGTGCCGGCGCCGACCGCCGCTGCGTCCAGCACCGCCCGGAACAGGGGCTCGTTGTGCGGCTCGCCGTAGCGCGCCCAGCCCTGCGGGTCGGTGCCCCAGAACCGCCCCTGCTCACGTGCGTGCTCGGACAGCCTCACGCGGACGCCTCGGGGCGGATGTTCTGGTTGAGGTGCAGCAGGTTCTCGGGGTCCCAGGCCGCCTTCACCCGGCGCAGCCGGGCGAGGGTGCGACCGTACGCCGTCGTGGCGTCGCCGGCCTCGTCGGCGTCCATGAAGTTGCTGTAGCTCGTGCCGTCCAGGAACGGCCGCATCGCCTGGTAGGTGCCACGCACCCAGGCGACCTCGCGGTCGGTCTCGGCCGGGTCGGTCCACGACGCCGGGATGTTGATCAGCCAGGTCGCGGTGCGGTGCGGGTAGGCCGTGTCGTCGACCGCGACGTCGGCGATCGCCCCGCCCTGGGCGAGGAACTCGACCTGGCTGATGTCCGAGCCCAGCAGCTCGCCGCGGGCGGTGAGGGCGTCGACGAGCTCGGGGGTGAGTGCGGGGGCGAAGCCGGCCTTGACGTAGGTGATGAGGCCGTGGCGGAAGATCTCGTCGCCGGCGGTCTGGATCGACAGGTACGGGATCGGCTCGAGCTCGTGGGCGACCGGTTCGAGCTCGTCGCGCAGGTGCCCCAGCAGCTCCAGGCCCTGCTGGACGTCGCCCGACCACTCGATCGCCGACATCAGACCGGGGACGCCGACGAGCTCGGCCGGCATCCACGGCAACGGCAGGCCCTTGCGCAGGAAGCTGGTCCAGAGCAGCTCGCGCGGGGTGGCCGGGTCGGCCATGAGCTGCTGCCCGCGCGCCAGCACGCGTTGCGCGTCGGCCATCGGGTGGAACGCGAAGAGGATAACGAGCGGGTGGTCGAGCACATGGGTGCGGTAGGTGAACCGGGTGACGATGCCGAAGTTGCCCCCGCCGCCGCGCAGCGCCCAGAACAGGTCGGGGTTCTCGTCCTGGTTCGCGAGCACGACGCGGCCGTCGACGGTGACCATCTCGACCTCGAGCAGGCTGTCGATCGTCAGGCCGAAGCGGCGCATCAGTCGGCCCACCCCGCCGCCCAGGGTCAGCCCCGCGGCCCCGGTGTGCGAGATCACGCCAGCGGGCACCACCCTGCCGTGCTCCTGGGCGGCGCGGTCGACGTCCCCGAGCAGCGCGCCGGCCTGGGCGACGAGCGTTCGGGCCTCGGGGTCGACCGTGATGTCGCGCATGCCGCGCAGCGAGATGACGATGCCGCCGTCGACGGTGCTGAAGCCGGGCATGCTGTGGCCGCCGCCCCGGACGGCGATCTCGAGGCCGTGCGCTGTGGCGAAGGCCAGCGCCGCGACCACGTCGGCCGTGCTCGAGCAGTGGGCGATCAGAGCGGGATGCTTGTCGTGCATGCCGTTCCACACCCGACGGTCGGCGTCGTAGGCCTCGTCCGCCCGGGCGACGACGGTGCCGAGGAAGTCGGGGATGACGGTCGTGGCGGTCTCGGTCACACGAACTCCAATGGCTCTTGGGTCAGAGGTGGTTCGCCGTACGCTACGCACCGGCCGGTGATCCATGGTGTCCGGGCGCCGGAGGGGGCTCTTGACGCTCCCTGCGGCAAAGAGGAACACTGCTCTTGGATAGAGAAACACACTTTCGCGATGTGAGAATGAGGACGCAATGGCGCGCACGGTGTTCACTGGCGGACAGGTCTTCGACGGCACCGGTTCGGCCGCCTTCCCCGGCGAGGTGGTGCTCGACGGCAACCGGATCGTCGAGGTGCGCCAGGGCTACCACCCCGACCTGCACGACGGTCACACCGTCGTCGACGTCACCGGCCACACCGTGATGCCGGGCATGGTCGAGTCCCACGCCCACCTGACCTTCCCGTCCGCCGTCGGCCACATCGACCCCAGCTTCAACCCGCCGCTCGACGTCTCGTTCTTCCGCCACATCGAGGGCTTCGAGTCCGAACTGGCGCGCGCCGAGCGCAACGCCAAGATCCTGCTGGACGCCGGCTTCACCTCGGCCTACTCGGCCGGCTCGCTGCTGCCGATGCCCACCGAGATCGCGCTGCGCGACAAGCTGCGCGGCGGCGTCGTCCCGGGCCCGCGGCTGCGGGCGGCCGCGGCCGAGCGCGACAACCTGCCGGTGCACCCCGACGGCCGGGCCCGCTCCGACTGGCACGGGCCGCAGGCCACCGACCGGTGGGTGCGTGAGCACGCCGCCATGGGCTATGACAGCGTCAAGTTCCTGGTGAGCAACGACGACGTGTTCGTGCCGGGTGGCAGCCACATGACTCAGTACTCGGCCGAGGAGCTGAACGCCGCCGGCGTCGCCGCCCGCGAGACCGGGGTCTGGCTCAACGGTCACTGCCAGTCCCCGGAGTCGGTCAAGCTGGCGGTCAAGGCGGGCTTCCGCTCGATCTACCACTGCACCTACGCCGACGACGAGGCGCTCGACCTGCTCGAGGCCGCCAAGGACGAGGTCTTCGTCTCCCCGGCCCCCGGCATCATCTACGCCAACGTGCACGAGGGGGAGGAGTTCGGCATCACCCGCGAGGTCGCCACGAGCATGGGCTCGGTGGCCGCGCTGGAGGGCATGCAGGCGATCTACCCCGAGATCCGCAGGCGCGGCATCCGCGCCCTGATCGGCGGCGACTACGGGTTCCCCAACAACCCGACCGGACGCAACGCCCGTGACCTGCAGTTGTTCGTCGACCTGTTCGGCTACACCCCTGTCGAGGCACTGGTGGCGGCCACCCGCTACGGCGGCCAGGTGATGGGCATGGGTGAGGAGGTCGGGCTGCTCCAGGCCGGGTACCTGGCCGACGTCCTCGTCGTCGCGGGTGACCCGACCGCGGACGTCACCGTGCTGCAGGACGCCGACAACATCACCCACATCGTGCAGAACGGCGACTTCTACAAGTCGCCGGCGCCCGTCGGCGCGTGACCGGTCCGTCCGTGCGGGACGCGCTCGTACCGGATCCGACTGTGCCGGATCCGACTGTGCCGCAGGGTGTCTCGGTCCGTCGCGACGTCGTCCACACGGTGGTCGAGGGCTACCGCCCGCTCAGCCTGGACCTCTACCTGCCGGACGCCGGAGCGCGCGCGGTGTGCGTCTACGTCCACGGCGGCGGGTGGCGGATGGGCTCGCGCCGGGCCGGCCCCGGACCGCTGTCGCCCACCTCGGGTCGACTCTTCGCCCGGATGGCCGCCCGTGGGCTGGCCGTCGCCGCCGTCGACTACCGGCTCTCGGGCGAGGCCCGGTTCCCGGCCCAGCCGGACGACGTCCGCGCGGCCTGCCGGTGGTTGCTGGACGACGTCGCCTCACCGGTGCGGGCGCTGCCGCTGGCGCTGTTCGGGGTCTCGGCAGGTGGCCAGGTGGCCGCCCTGTGCGGCCTCGACCCTGAGCTGCCGGTGCGGGCGGTGGCCCTGTGGTACCCGGCGACCGACCTGCCCGCGATGCCCGACGACATCGAGGCGGCCGGCGGCACCGCCGACCGCGGCGCCACCTCGCGCGAGGCGCTGATGCTCGGTGCCTCGGCGGCCCAGGATCCCGAGAAGGCGCGGCTGGCAAGCCCGGTGACGCACGTGCGAGGCGATGCCCCACCGTTCCTGCTGCTGCACGGCGACGCCGACGTGCTGGTGCCGGCGCAGCAGAGCATGCGGTTGCGTGACGCCCTGCAGGCGGCCGGTGCGAGCGCCGCCCTCGAGCTGGTCGCGGGCTACAACCACATGTTCGCCGGCATGCCCGACGTCCAGCTCGAGGCCCTGCTCGAGCGCACCACCACCTTCCTGCTGGACCAGGCGAGCCCGCGCCCGGGCTCCGGACCTCGACGACGGAGCAGACGCGTGAGCGACACCAGTTCCGACAGTGCTGCCGGCGGCCGGGGCCGCGTCTACGTCCTCGGCGGTGGCATCGCAGGGCTCGCGGCCGCGTACCGGCTGAGCCAGCGTGCCGATCGCCCGTCGGTCACCCTGGTCGAGGCCGGCGACCGGCTCGGCGGCAAGCTGCGCACCGAACGGATCGACGGCTTCGTGCTCGACAGCGGCCCCGACTCCCTGGCCCCCGGCAAGCCGCACGCGGCGGCCCTGGCCCGCGAGCTCGGCGTCGAGCTGGTCGAGACCGCCCCCGGCGGGCCCGGTGCGGTGCTGGTCAAGGGTCGGCTGCGGGCGATGCCCGACGGTATCGGCGGCTTCATCCCGCGCAAGATCACCCCGTTGGCACTGACCCGGTTGTTCTCGCCGTCGGGCAAGGTGCGGATGGCGGTCGAGGCACTGGTGCCGGCGCGCCCCGGCGACGCCGACGAGAGCCTGGAGTCCTTCACCCGGCGACGGCTCGGCGGGCAGGCCTACCAGCGCCTGGTCGAACCGGTCGCCTCGGGCATCTTCTGCGGCGACCCGGCCCGGTTGAGCGTGCTGGCCACCATGCCGCACCTACGGATGGCCGAGAAGCAGCACGGCGGGCTGGTGCGCGCCGTCCTGGCCGAGCGAAAGGCCGCGGCCAAGAAGCCTTCCGGACCGCGCCCGGGCCTGATGTCCGGCAAGGGGGGCATGGCCGCCATCACCGAGGCCCTGGTCGAGCGGCTCGTCGCCGCCGACAACGTCGAGATCCTGCTGGGCACGAGCGTGAGCGCGATGCAGGCAGACGGCGACGGCGGCTACCGGGTGACCCTGACCTCGGCGTCCGGGGCGTCGAGGCAGGCGGGTGCCGCTGCCGTCGTGCTCGCCGTCCCGACCCGGGCGGCGGCCGAGCTGCTCACCACGCTGGGGGCGGTCGAGGCCGCCGCCACCCTCGGCGCCATGGTGTGCGCCTCGACGGCCACGGTGTCGCTCGGCTACGGGGCGGTGCCGATGCCGGACCTGGACCGGCTGCTGCCGGCCCACGGCTACCTGGTCGCCGAACCCGGACGCGGGCCGGTGCGCTCGGTCACCCGCTCCTCGGCGAAGTTCCCCGGCCGGGCGCCCGCAGGGGCACGAGCTGTTCCGGTTCGCGGTGCGGGCCGACGACGACCGCACGGACGCCGAGCTCGTGCAGCTCTGCCGTGACGAGCTGCGACGCACCCTGGGCGTCGATGCCGACCCGGTGCTCGAGCACGTGCAGCGCTGGACCGACGTCATGCCCCAGTACGCCGTGGGCCACCTGGACCGGGTCGCCGAGGTGGAGCAGCAGCTGACCGCCTACCCCGGCGTCGTGCTGGCCGGCAGCGGCGCCCACGGCCTGGGCATCCCCGACTGCGTCGCCTCCGCCGAGCGGGCCGTGGCCGCGATCAGGGGGAGCCAGCTAGCCTGTATCACCCGTGATACATTCATTGAATGGGCGAGGCATCGATCCGCGATCTGCGCAACAACGAGCGCTGAGGTGCTCGCGCGCGTGGCTGCCGGTGAGTCGGTCACTGATCACCCGCGACGGCCGTCCCGTCGCCGAACTGCGCCCCCTGCCGAAGCAGCGTCTGACGGCAGGGGCCCTCATCGCACGGTTCAGCAGGCTTCCCCAGGTGGATCCGGAGCGATTCCGGGCCGATGTCGACGAGGCCGTGGATCAATCGCTGTGAGTACCCGCGGCGTCATCGACACGAACATCGTGGTGCTGCTCGGCCGCCTCGACCCGGGGCACCTGCCCGATGAGCCGGTGATCACAGCCGTCACGTTGGCCGAGCTGTCCGTCGGCCCATTGGTCACCGACGACCCAGCTGAACGGGCCGCGCGTCAAGCCCGGCTGCAGGAGTGTGAAGCCGTCTTCGACCCCTTGCCGTTCGACGCGGCGGCGGCTCGCAGCTTCGGCAGGGTCGCCGCCTCGCTGCGCGACGCCGGGCGCAGCCGCAGGCACGCGCCTTCGACGCCCTGATCGCGGCCACGGCGCTGAGCAACGCGCTTCCCGTGTACACCTGCAACCCCCATGACTTCGACGGTATCGACGGCCTCATGGTGAACCTGGTGCCCCATCCCGACGCGGCCCATCGGGCGTAGAGCCGCGCCACGGCCGGTGGATCGGCCACTTCCGAGCTGTCGGCTCAGGCGAGGGGGCGCAGGCGTCCGGCCAGGTCGGTGAGCAGGGCCGGGGTGGCGTCCTGGGGCAGGTTCATGACGACGATGTCGACCCCGGCCTCGGCGTAGCCCTCGACCGCCGCGACGGCGGCGTCCAGGTCGGCGTCCGGGCTGATCATCACGTTCACCGAGCAGTCGATCTCGTTCGGGTCCCGTCCGACCGCGGCGCAGTGCTCGACCAGGATCGCCTTGAGCGGCGTCCACTCGGCCGGACCGGCGACGATGACGTTCCAGTGCTGGGCCCAGCGGGCGGTGGTGAGCAGGGTGCGCTTGGGGCCCTTGCCGCCGATCGCGATCGGCGGGTGCGGCCGCTGCACCGGCTTGGGCTCGCAGCGGGCATCGGTGAGTGAGAAGTACTGCCCGGCAAAGGTGGTGGTCTCGTCGCGCAACAGACGCACGATCATCTCGACCCCCTCGTCGAAGCGGTCGAACCGCTCCTTGAGCGGGGGCAGCGGGATTCCGTAGGCGTCGCACTCCAGCTGGTTCCAGCCGGCGCCCAGGCCCAGCTCGAGCCGGCCCTCGCTGATGATGTCGACCGTGGCGGCCATGTTGGCGCTCACCGCGGGGTGACGGTAGATCATGCCGTTGACCTGGCAGCCGACTCGGATTCTGGTGGTCGCCTGGGCGAGGGCGGCCAGCGTCGTCCACGCCTCGAGGTTCGGGCCCGTCAGATCACCGGTGAGGGGGTAGAAGTGGTCCCAGTGCCAGGCCGACTCGAACAGCTCGATGTCGTCTGCGGCGACCCACAGGTCGCGCATCTGGGCCCACGAGATGTGCTGGGGCCGGGTCTTGACGGCGAATCGCATGCGCACAGTCTGGCCCAGAGCTGCGGGTTCAGCCGACGTGCCCGCGCAGGACGACGTCCGCCGACGGGGTCGCCGGTTGCCCCTCCTGCTGCAGGGTCACGAAGAGGTCGGGGTACCTGTCGGCCGTCACTCCGCTCCACAGCTCGATCGGGATGCCGCCCTTGTGCCAGTGGAACGTCCCGACAGGGACGGTGCCGGTGTCCCCGCGCATCCACGCCGCGTAGTACGTTCCCGGTGGTGCCGCGACCAGACCCTTGATCTGCAGGGTGATCGCGACTCCGGCGGAGCGGGGCTCCAGGACGGCGGTGGCGGAGGCGGCCGGGGCGAGTGTCGTGCCGGACATCGCGAACGTCGTGGTCGCCGGTCGTGGCCAGGCCAGGACGGCGACCAGAGCACCGGCGGCCGCCACGGCGACAGCGGAGGCGTACCAGGTGCGGCGCCGGGCACGGGCGCTGCGTGCCGGACCAGGGGCCGCCGCTGCGCCGTCCCGGTGCGACGGCGTCGTCGGGCCGAGCCGCCGGGGCTGCGCGGCCTCGGCCTCGACCTGGGCCAGCAGTGCGGCGCGTAGCTCGGCTGGGGGCTCGCTCCAGACGGCGCTGTCCGCCAGGGTCACGGCGACCCGGTCCAGCCCGGCCCGCTCCGCGTCGCTCAGCTCCGGGTCGGGGGAGGCCGGGTCGAGGTAGTCGGCCCATTCCTCGGGTCGGTTCATTCCTCGCCTCCGTTCACGAGATGGGCCAGGCGTTCGGCGAGCCGGCGATGGGCGCGGTGCGACCGCGACTTCACCGTTCCCACCGGAACCTGCAGGGCCTCGGCGATCTCGCGGTGCGTCATCTCCTCGAAGTGCGACATCCGCACGACGTCCCGCTCCTCGGCGGGCAGCTCCGACAGGGCGGTGCGCACCTCCCAGGTCTCGTACGCCCGCTCGATGCCCGGCATCCGGATGACGACGTCCTGCTCGACGCCGTGGCCGCCCTGGGTCGGGCGGGCCTCGCGGCGGTGGACGTCGATGGCCGTTCGACGGGCGATCGTGAACAGCCACGGCGCGAGCGCGCGGTCCGGGTCGTAGGTGGCGGCGGCTCGCCAGGCTCGCAGGAATGTCTCCTGGGTCGCGTCCTCGGCGAGCGAGCGGTCCCCGAGCAGGCCCATCGCCACGCTCCACACGGCTCGGCTGTAGCGGTCGTACACGGTGGCCAGTGCCTCGACCGAGCCCTCGCTGAAGGCAGTGAGGACCGCGCGATCGAGGGTGTCCGCGACGGGTGCCACGACGTCGAAACCTCCCGAGGCTGTGGGCGTCGCCAATCGTTGCACACCACCGGTACGCACCCAGGTGCCTGCGCGGTTCGCCGAAGCGCAGGCGTCACGGCGGGCGCCACCGGCAGGGAGCCCTGTGATGAGCATCGAGTGTGAAGGCGAGTGTGAAGCCAACTGGGGGTGACCACCCCCGATCGCCTTCACACTCGCCTTCACACGAACCTGCCGCGGATGCCGGGCCCGAGCAACCTCATCGAGGCGTGGCCGGACGCCGCCGCCGGCCCGCGAACCGCGGACCGGGAGCGGCACCGTGACGGGCTCGCGGTATCAGCCACCGCCCGGGCGACCTCCTCCGCTGAAGGGCCTTCGCGATCCTGTCGTCGGGGGCGAGAACCGGTCGGGCGGGTCGACCCGTACTGCTGTCGACCACGACATGTGCGACCAGCGGAGGAACACCATGAAGCTGAACGGCCCCCTCGTCACCCTCGCGGCAGGGGCAGCCCTCGCCGCGGGTCTGCTCGGCGCGAACCTGCTGACCACCGGCCGGGGCGGCGCAACGACTGCCGCAGCCGGTGTGGTGTCGGCCGCCCCGTCGAACGAAGCAGCGACCGGCACCCCGACGGCGCCGCCGCCGTCCGTGACCACGCCTGGCCCGACGGCGGCATCGTCGACGTCCTCGGCCGTGGCGCCGCCCTCGACCGCGGCGCCCCCGGCGACAGGGTCGGCGACCTACGCCGGCACGGTGACCAGGGGTGGCCCGTTCGCCGTCGCGGTGAAGGGGTCCTCGGCCGTCGCCTACCTGTGCGACGGCACCACCGAGGCCTGGCTGTGGGGCACCGTCGACGCTACCGGGGTGTCCCTGAAGAACCCGGACGGCGCCACCCTGACGGCGTACAGCGTCACCGGTCGGCTCGTCGGGACCATCTCGGTCAAGGGTCGCCAGTGGAGCTTCTCGTTGCCGACCGTCGCGAGACCGTCGGGGCTGTACCGCTCCACCGCCCAGATCCGTGGCGCCCGGGTCGTCAGCGGCTGGGTGGTCCTGCCGGACGGTCGCCAGGTCGGCATGAGCACCGGCAAGGACGGCGACAGCACCCGGGCGGACTGCCGCTCGACCCGCAGACCGGCCAGGCGAACGTCCGTGGTGTCGTGGTGACTGCGACACCCCCAGTCCCGGGAGAACCCCATGTCTGAGCCGTCCACCGTCCCCGCCACCGCCGTCCGCGGTCGGCAGCCCGCGAGCCTGGTCGGCGTCCTGCTGATCGGGGGTGCAGTGGCTCTCACCCTCGGGGTGTACGGCCGGCTGCACACCCCCACCGGGGTCGCGGTGAACGTCGCCGGGTTCTCCGGGTCCGCAGGAGGTCAAGGTCTGGCTCGCGAGCCTGTCGTTCCTGCTGGCGCTGGTGCAGCTGGTCACCGCCCTGGCGATGTACGGCAGGCTGTCGCGGCTGCGGGCGCAGCCCTGGTTGGGCCCGGTCCATCGCTGGTCGGGCCGGGTCGCCTTCCTGGCAGCGGTCCCGGTGGCGATCCACTGCCTCTACGCGTTGGGGCTGCAGTCCTACGACACCCGGGTACTGGTGCACTCCCTCGTCGGGTGCCTGTTCTTCGGGGCCTTCACCGTCAAGATGCTCTCCTTGTCGCGCTCGGGATGGCCGAGCTGGCTGTTGCCGGTCATGGGCGGCGCGGTCCTCACCGGGCTGACCGTGCTGTGGCTCACCTCGGCGTGGTGGTTCTTCACGACCGTCGGCGTTCGTCTGTGACCCTGCCTTCCTGAGCGTCACCCGGACCCACTGACCATGTTCGTCCCGAGAGGAACTGTCATGAATGACTCTCCGCGCGCCTGTCTCGACCGGCGCTGCCTGTTGTCGGTGGCCACTGCGGCTGCGGGAGTCGCGTGCTCGGCGGCTGCTCGACCTACGGCGCGGCGCAGCCGGCCGCCGCGCCGACGTCGCCGTCCCGCCGCCTCGAGCCTGCCGCAACCTGCCGACGAGTCGTCACTGCAGCAGGCATCGTCCGCGCCGCCACCCTCGGCCGTGGCTGCGGTGGGGTTGGTCTCGCTCAAGGACGTGCCGGTCGGTGGTGGCGTGGTTCTCGCCGACCAGAAGATCGTCGTGACCCAGCCGGTGGCCGGCACGGTCAAGGCGTTCTCCGCCGTCTGCACCCATGCCGGTTGTGCCGTGGCCGACGTCACCGACGGCACGATCAACTGCCCCTGCCACGGCAGCCGGTTCGCGATCGCAGACGGCGTCGGTCGTCGGCGGGCCGGCTCCCCGCCCGCTACCGGGGGTCTCCGTCGCGGTGCGTGACGGTCAGGTCGTGCTGGCCTGAGTGGCCAGCTGGGTCTCGAGCTCACCGAGCACCCGGTAGCAGTCGAGCACGCCCGCGACACTCGAGTTGGGTTGGCGGCCCTCACGGATCGCGGCCACGAACTCGCGGTCCTGCAGCTCGATGCCGTTGGTCGAGACGTCGACGCCGCTGACGTCGACCGGCTCCTCGCGACCGGTGACCAGGTCGTCGTAGCGGGCGAGGTAGGTGCCGTTGTCGCAGATGTAGCGGAAGAAGGTGCCCAGCGGGCCCTCGTTGTTGAAACTGAGCGACAGGGTGCAGATCCTGCCCGACGTTGTCCGCAGCTGGATAGACAGGTCCATCGCGATGCCGAGCTCGGGGTGGATCGGGCCCTGCACCGCATTCGCCACGGTGACCCGCTCGCCGGTCTGGTAACCGAACAGGTCGACGGTGTGGGCGGCGTGGTGCCACAGCAGGTGGTCGGTCCAGCTGCGGGGCTGACCCAGGGCATTGATGTTGCTGCGCCTGAAGAAGTAGGTCTGCACGTCGAGCTGCTGCAGCGACAGCTCGCCAGTCGTGATACGCCGGTGCAGCCACTGGTGCGAGGGGTTGAACCGGCGGGTGTGACCCACCATGGCGACCAGCCCGGTCTCGCGCTGCACCCGGTCGACCGCCTGGGCGTCGGCCCAGCTGTCGGCCAGCGGGATCTCGACCTGCACGTGCTTGCCGGCCTGCATCGCCGCGATCGCCTGCCGAGCATGCAGCTGGGTGGGGGTGCACAGGATGACGGCGTCGACGTCGTCGCGGGCGAGGGCGTCGTCCAGCTCGGTCGAGAAGTGGCCGGCGCCGTACTTCTCGGCGACCTCCTGCGCCTGTTCGAGGCGGCGGCTGACCACCGAGGTGACGGTGACGCCGTCGATCGCGGTCAGGGCGTCGAGGTGCTTGATGCCGAAGGCGCCGGCACCGGCGAGGGCGATCCGCATGGGTCAGCTCACTTTCGTTCGTCAGAGCGGGAGTCGTTCGTAGGCAACGGGTCTGGGTCAGGCAGACGCTGCGGTGGCGGGTCGTACGACCAAGTGCCCGACCGCCGTGTTCGAGGCGGGCACGTGGTAGAAGCGGTGCAGCTCCTCGACGTCGGCGCCCATGGCGCCGCGCATGATGAGCCACATCACCAGCTCGATGCCCTCGGAGCCGGCCTCGCGCAGGTACTCCAGGTGCGGCATCGTCGCCAGGTCGTCGGGGTCGGCGACCAGTCGGTCGAAGTAGGCGTTGTCGAACACCGGGTTGATCAGACCGGCGCGCTGGCCCTGGATCTGGTGGCTCATGCCGCCGGTGCCCCACACCTGCACCGTGAGGTCGTGCTCGTAGCTCTCGACCGCGCGCCGGATCGCCCGGCCCAGGCTCAGGCAGCGGTGGCCGGTGGGCGCCGGGTACTGCACCACGTTCACGGCCAGTGGGATCACCTGCACCGGCCAGGCCTGCGGCTGGCCGTAGACCAGTGACAGCGGCACCGTCAGCCCGTGGTCGACGTCGAGCTCGTTCATGAGGGTGAGGTCGAACTCGTCGAGGATCAGGCACTGCGCCAGGTGGGCGGCGAAGTCGGCGTTGCCCGGCACCACGGGTACCGGCCGGGCGCCGTAACCCTCGTCGGCCGGCTGGAACTGCTCGGCGCAGCCGAGCGCGAACGTCGGGATCATCTGCAGCGAGAAGGCCGAGGCGTGGTCGTTGTAGACCAGGATGACGACGTCCGGCGGCTCGGCCGCCGCCCACTGCTTGGTCCACTCGTAGCCGTCGAAGACCGGCTTCCAGTAGGGCTCCTGGGTCTTGTCGAAGTCGATCGCCACCCCCAGCGCGGGCACGTGGGTCGTGGTCAGTCCAGCAGTGACGCGGGCCATCTCAGGAACTCCTCTCTCGTCGGTGTGTGTCGTCTGCGTGCGGCGTCGAGCCCGGCGGCGGTGCGCTCCTTGACCGAGCGCCAGCCCTCGGGGGAGCGGCCACCGGCGAGCATCATGGCCTGGTAGTCGGCCACCGACATGCCGGTCATGGTGCTGACCGCCTGCACGTAGCTGAGGCCGTCGGTGGCGAAGATCTTGGAAAGGAAGTAGATGTTGCCGCCGAGGGCGAGCAGGGCGTTGTAGTCGCGGTCGATCACCGCCTGCTTCTGCGCCTCGGTCATCGGCCACTCGTCGAGGTAGGCCCGCTGGTCGGCCTTGAACCGCTCGCGGTTGGCCTCCTTCATCAGGCTGGTGCAGAACTGGTTGAGGTGGTAGCCCTGCTGCGACTTCTTCGCCGTGAAGATGGTCGTGCCGGGGATGTCGTCGAATGCGGAGTTGTCGACCACTCAGGCCTCCGTGGGGGTGGCCGGCAGGTACTGCGGCGTGGGCCAGTACAGCCGGGTCGGGTTGTCGACGAGCAGACGATGCTGCAGGTCGGCGGTGGGGGCGATGTGCGGGATGACGTCGACGAGCTGTCCGTCGTCCGGCATGTGTCCTTTCAGGTTGGGGTGCGGCCAGTCGGTGCCCCAGAGCACCCGGTCGGGGAAGGTCTCGACGATGCGGCGGGCGAACGGCCGGACGTCGGCGTAGTCGGGCGGGCCGGTGACCGAGAGCCGTTCCGGGCAGCTGACCTTGCTCCAGACGTTCTCGTGCTCGCTCATCAGCCGCACGAACAGCGCGAACTCCTCGCCGTCCACCGGCTTGGCGACGTCGGGGCGGCCCAGGTGGTCGACCACGACGGTGGTTGGCAGGCTGGTGAAGAACTGCCAGCGTTCGGCCAGGTCGGCGGCCTCGAAGTAGACGACGACATGCCAGCCGAACTCGGCGATCGCCTCGACGAGCCCGTGGTAGTAGGCGTCGGGCTTGGGGTCGACCAGGCGCTTGACGAAGTTGAACCTGATGCCGCGCACCCCAGCCTCGTGCAGCTCGGCCAGCTCGTCGCGCCCGGTGCTCGGGCGGATCGTGGCGACGCCGCGGGCCCGCCCGGCCGAGGCGCGCAGGGAGTCGACCATGGCCGCGTTGTCGGCGCCGTGGCAGGTGGCCTGGACGACGACGTTGCGCGCGAACCCGAGGTGGTCGCGCAGCGCGAACAGCTGGTCCTTGCCGGCGTCGATCGGGGTGTACTTGCGTTCCGGTGCATAGGGAAAGGTGTCCCCGGGGCCGAAGACGTGGCAGTGGGCGTCGACCGAGCCGGCCGGTGGGGTGAACCGTGGCTTCGACGGGTTCGGGTGCACCCCCAGCCAGTCGGCGTCCGGGGTGAAGGCGGGCACCGACGGGGACGACGGCGTCGCGGCCGTGACCATCACAGGCCCCGCTTCTGCAGGGCGGCGTCGAGGCGGGGGTAGACCCGTCGGACGTTGCCGCTGTAGACCTTCGTGGCGTCCTCGGCGGGCAGGTCGAGGGCGTCGACGTAGCGCTTGGTGTCGTCGAAGTAGTGGCCGGTGGTGGGGTCGATTCCCCGCACCGCGCCGACCATCTCGGACCCGAACAGGATGTTGTCGACGTCGATCACCTCGAACAGCAGGTCGATGCCGGGCTGGTGGTAGACGCAGGTGTCGAAGTAGACGTTCTTCATGAGGTGCTCGGCCAGCGGCGGCTTCTTGAGCATGTCGGCCAGCCCGCGGTAGCGGCCCCAGTGGTAGGGCACCGCGCCGCCGCCGTGCGGGATCACCAGCCGCAGGTCGGGGAAGTCGGCGAACAGGTCACCGGCCAGCAGCTGCATGAACGCGGTGGTGTCGGCGTTCATGTAGTGCGCGCCGGTGGCGTGGAAGCTGGGGTTGCAGCTGGCCGAGACGTGCACCATCGCGGGGACGTCGAGCTCGACCATCGCCTCGTAGAGCGGGTACCAGTACCGGTCGGTCAGCGGCGGGGAGGTCCAGTGGCCACCGCTGGGGTCGGGGTTGAGGTTGACGCCGATGAACCCGGCCGCCACGCAGCGGCGCAGCTCGGCGATCGCCGCGTCCACCGGCTCCCCGGCGAACTGTGGCAGCTGTGCCACGCCGATGAACGTCTCGGGGAACAGGTCGACGACCCGGGCGATCAGGTCGTTGCAGGCCCGGGCCCAGTCGATACCCACGGTCAGGTCGCCCTCGTGGTGGGCCATCGCCGAGGCCCGCGGGGAGAAGATCGTCAGGTCGGCGCCGCGTTCGGTGAGCAGCTTGAGCTGGTTCTGCCTCGATGGTGCGTCGGATCTCGTCGTCGGTGATGTGGGGGTAGTCGCGGCACCGGGCCACCCGCGGCGAAGGCTGCGAGTTGCGCGTCGCGCCAGTCGTTGTGGGCGGCCGGGGCGGTCGTGTAGTGCCCGTGGCAGTCGATGATCACGCGGTCGTCTCCTCGTGGGGCAGGCGGTCATGGGCGGCGGCGGGCTCGTCGCGGCGCATGGCCGCGAGCACCGCGTCGATCATGCCGATCGTGGTCCCGGCCTCGATCGCCTGCGGGAACTGGGCGGCCCAGCGCTGCCGCTCCACCGTGGCCCGGGCCATGTGCGGCTCGATGCCGGCCTCGGCGACGGTTGCCGCAGCCTCTTCCATCTCCTCGGAGCGGCGCCGGCCGTGCTGCAGCGAGCGCGAGATGAAGTAGCCCGCGACGGCCTCCCAGTCGGCCGGCGGCAGGATGTTGGGCAGCGAGTCGAGCACGTCCCGCTCGACGCCGAAAACCCTCGCCGCAAGCAGGGACTCGCTCAGCAACGACTCCAGGCCCTTGACCACCACCGAGCGGCACAGCTTGGTCGCCGCGGCCCGGCCCACCTGGTCGGCCACGACGGTGACGTCGCCGATCCCGTACCCGGCGGCGACCGTGGCGAACGCCTGGGCATGGGGGCCGCCGAGCAGGAACGGTGAGGCCAGCCGGCGCGGCCCGATCGGCGACATCAGGGCCGCCTCGACGTAGCGACCGCCGGCCGCCTCGACGGCCGCGGCGGCCGCCTGCTTGTGGCCCGGCGAGCTGGAGTTGAGGTCGAAGAACCAGGCTGCCCGATCCCATCGACGCCGCGACCGACTCGGCGGCAGCGACGCACTGGGCCGCGGTGACCGCGCTGACCACCAGGTCGGCCCCGGCGATCGCCTCGGCCGACGAACCGGCCGGCGCGATGCCCAGCTCGGCGGCGTTGCGTGAGGCGTGGCTCGCGGGGTCGACGAAGGCGACGTCCCAGGCGGTCAGGGCTCACCACCGGTGACGATGCCGGCGGCGCGCAGGTCCTCGGCGAAGGTGCGGCCGACCTCGCCCAGCCCGACCAGGGCCACGCGGGTCATGCCGGGCTCCAGACCGAGGCCGGCACCATGACGTGCCCCCGCATCAGCAGTCGGGCGGTGCGCAGCAGGGCGGCTCGCCGGACGACGGGAGCCGTAGCGGTGCCCGAGCCCGAGCGTGGGCTCGAGTCCGAGGTCGGTGCCTCGACGTCGAGGTTGACGGTGAAGAAGCCGGTGGGGTGCTCGACGACGACGTCCAGCGGACCGCCACCGACCGCTGCCGGCGCGCCGCGTCGCGCCAGGGCAGGACGGCGAGGCCGTCGGCGACCGAGCCGGGCAGCAGGCAGACGGTGGCCACCGACACCGCGCCGAGGACGCCGATCGCCTCGTGCACCCGGTGCGGGATCAGGGTGCGGGTCGAGACCGCACCCCCGTGGGACGGCGGTGAGAGCAGGCTCATCTTGGGCACGGTCGCACCCGTGACGTCGCCGAGGTTCATGAGCGGGCCGGCCGCCAGCCGCACCGCCTCGATGCGGCCCGTCACCTCGGTCATCGCCTCGAGCTCGGCCGGGGTCTCGTCGCCGGTCAGCCCCAGGTCGGCGGCGTTCAGGCACACCACCGGCATGCCGTTGTCGATGCAGGTGACCCGAAGCCCGGCGATCTCGTCGACGACGTGGCCGGTCGGCAGCAGCGCCCCGCAGCTCGAGCCCGCGGTGTCGGCGAACTCCAGCGGGATCGGGGCGTGCGATCCGGGCACGCCGTCGATGCGGGCGTCGCCGTCGTAGCGGACGACGCCGTCCGGGGTCTGCACGTGGGCGGTGGCGAGGGTGTCGGTGTTGGCCATCCAGATCCGCACCGCCGTCACGTCGCCGGCCGGGGCGACCAGCCCCTGCTCGATCGCGAACGGGCCGACGGCGGCCAGCATGTTGCCGCAGTTCTGCCGGTCCGAGACCTCGGGCCGGTCCGGCCACACCTGCAGGAACAGGTAGTCGACGTCCGCGTCGTCGCGTGCCGACCGACTGACCACGGCGACCTTCGAGGTGAGCGGGTGGGCGCCGCCGACGCCGTCGATCTGGCGCTCGTCCGGCGAGCCCATCGCCGCCAGCAGGACGGCGTCCCGGGTGGCCCTGTCGGCCGGCAGGTCGCCGGCCTCGAACATCAGCCCCTTCGAGGTGCCACCGCGCATGACGCTGCAGGGGACGGCGGTCTGGCTCACTGCTGCCCACCGTCGAAGTCGACGTAGCGCAGGCCCTTGGCGGCCAGCCGCTCGCGCATCGAGTAGAGGTCCAGGCCCAGCTCGCCGGCCTTCAACCTGGCCCGCTTGGCGGTCTCGTTGGCCTCGCGGGCCTGGGCGGCCGCCAGCACCGTGGCGGCGTCCTCGCGACGGACCGCCACCACGCCGTCGTCGTCCGCGACGATCACGTCGCCCGGCCTGATGTGCACCCCGGCGCACACGATGGGCGTCTGCACGTTGCCCGGGGTCTCCTTGACGGTGCCCTGGGCGAAGATCACCTTCGACCACACCGGGAAGCCCATCTCGGTGAGGGTGGCCACGTCGCGCACGCCGGCGTCGATCACCAGCCCGCGCACCCCGTGGGCCATCAGGCTCTCGGCCAGCAGGTCGCCCAGGTAGCCGTCGTCGCACGGGCTGGTCGGCGTGACCACCAGCAGGTCGCCGGGGCGGGCCTGCTCGACGGCCACGTGGATCGACCAGTTGTCGCCGGGGGCGACCTCGCAGGTCAGGGCGTTCCCGGCGATCCGGGCGCCGGGGTAGATCGGGCGCAGGTCGTGGCGCAGCAGCCCGGTCCGGCCCTGCGCCTCGTGCGTCGTGGCCACCCCGGCCGAGGCCAGCCCGTCGACGACGGCGAGGTCGGTCCGCGGGGTGTTGCGGACGACGATCGGCACGGCGGTTCCCTTCGGGCGGCATGACCTGGACGGCGGGACGAGGGGGCCCGACCACGGTGACGATCCACACGGTGACGATGCCAGAACGCTCGGCACTCGGATACGGTGGACTTCCGTTGGACGGAAGGACACTGGTGGCCGACGCCCCTCGACCGAGCGTCACCGCGCGGGTGCTGTCGCTCTTGTCCGGGTTCGACTCCGCCCACCCGCGACGCTCGCTCACCGAGCTGGCCACCGCCGCCGACCTGCCGTTGTCGACGGCGCACCGACTGCTGGCCGAGCTGGAGCAATGGCAGGCGGTGGAGCGGCTCGCCGACGGCTCGTACGTCGTCGGACGCCGGCTGTGGCAGCTGGGCACGTTGGCGCCGGTGCAGCGTGAGCTGCGAGCGGTGGCGCTGCCGGCGATGCAGGACCTGTACGAGGCCACCCACGAGAACGTGCAGCTGGCGGTGCGCCAGGGTGAGGCCGCGCTGTACGTCGAGCGGATCCACGGCCGCAGCTCGGTGGCGGTGGCGACCCGGGTGGGCCGGCCGCTGCCGCTGCACGCCACCGGGGTCGGCAAGGTGCTGCTGGCGCACGCCCCGCGTGAGGTGGTCGACGCCTGCCTGGCCCACCTGGCGAGCATCACGCGGTACACGATCGTCGAACGCGGCCGGCTGCTGCGCGAGCTGGGCGCCGTGCGCCGCAACGGCTATGCCCGCACCGCCGAGGAGATGACCCTGGGCACCTGCTCGCTCGCCGTCCCGATCGTGTCGGCGGACGGCGAGGTGATCGCGGCGCTCGGCCTGGTGACCAGCACGTCGCGGCGGGAGCTGCCCAAGCTGGTGCCGGCGCTCATGGTCGCCTCCGCGACGATCACGCGTGCCCTGGGCGCCTGAGCCGACACTTCTGCCCAACGGAAGCCGGACATGGACCGCCGGGCGACCGGACGCCACGATCGGGCCATGACGACCCAGCCCTCGGGCCCCTCGACCATGCGCACCCAGGTGGCCATCGTCGGGGCGGGCCCCGCCGGCCTGCTGCTCTCGCAGCTGCTCGCCCAGCGCGGCATCGAATCGGTGATCGTCGAGAACCGCTCCCGGGAGTACGTCGAGGCGCGGGTGCGGGCCGGGGTGGTCGAGCACGGCGCGGTGCAGACCCTGATCGAGGCCGGCGCCGGGGAGCGGCTGCAGCGCGAGGGCATGCGCCACGACGGCATCTACCTGCAGTGGCCGGGGGAGCGGCACCGGGTCGACTTCCCCGACCTGTGCGGGCAGTCGGTGTGGGTCTACGGCCAGACCGAGATCACCAAGGACCTGATCAACCTGCGGACGGCGGCCGGCCAGCAGATCCACTGGCAGGTCAGCGACACCGCGGTGGTCGGCGCCGACACCGACCGGCCCCGGGTCACGTTCACCGACGCCGACGGTCGCAGCGCAGACGGTCGAGGCCGACCTGGTCGCCGGGCTGCGACGGGTTCCACGGCCCCAGCCGGCAGTCGATCCCCGAGGCGCTGCGCACCGTGCGCCAGCGCAGCTACCCCTACGCCTGGCTCGGCATCCTCGCCGAGGTCGCGCCGTCCACCGACGAGCTGATCTACGCCTGGCACCCCGACGGTTTCGCGATGCACAGCATGCGCTCGCCGACGGTGAGCCGGCTGTACCTGCAGGTCGAGCCGGACGACGACATCGCGGCGTGGTCCGACGACCGGATCTGGGACGCCCTGTCGACCCGGCTGGGGCTGGACGGCTGGAGCCTGGCGTCGGGTCCGACGCTGGAGAAGAGCATCACCCCGATGCGCAGCTTCGTCAGCACCCCGATGCGGCACGGCCGGCTGTTCCTGGCCGGCGACGCCTCGCACATCGTGCCGCCGACCGGGGCGAAGGGGCTGAACCTGGCGATCGGCGACGTCCAGCTGCTCGCCGAGGCGATGACCCGCTCGCTGACCGACGGCAAGGACGACCTGCTCGACGCCTACTCCGACACCGCGCTGCGGCGGGTCTGGCAGAAGACCCACTTCTCGTGGTGGATGACGAGCATGCTGCACACGCCCTCGCCGGCCGACCCGGACGCGGAGTTCCTGCGCCAGATGCAGCTGACCCAGCTGCGCTACGTGACCAGCTCGCGAGTGGCAGCCGCCGGGCTGGCCGAGAACTACACGGGCGCCTTCGACCCCGCCTGATGCGTCGAGGCATCCATGCGGTGTGGGGCCGCAACAAGTCTCGTAGGCCCTTGAGCTTGGTCACTGCCGGTACTTGTCGGGGTAGTCGCCGGGAGCTCGTCGTTCCACATGCGTCTTTGGGCCCATGCCTGGGAAGATGCCGCACTCCGCCAACTCCTCCGAGGTGAGGACGGCGGCGGGATCCAGCAGTTTATCGGCAAGGTCGACGGGAACGGAGACTTCTTTCCCTACAACGATGATTGTCGTCATTGGACGATCGGGATTCTGCATGAAGAGGCGCCCCTCCGGCCGCTACCGGCCACTTGCTGATTGTCACACAGGGGAGCCCGGCAACCCCTTGGGCCCCATCACGAATCCTTCGGGCCCATGGGCCTGCTCTGCGCGACGTAGATGGGCGCAGGAGGGGGCAGGATGGCGGGATGCTGATCGGCGTCGACTGGGGTGGCACCAAGATCGAGGTGGTGGCGCTGCAGCCGGACGGCGTCGAGCTGCTGCGGGTGCGGGAGGCCACCCCGCGGGGTGACTACGACGGCTGCCTGCGGCTGATCCGCGACCCTCGTCGACCGGGTCGAGCGCGAGACCGGGCTGACCGGGCCGGTGGGTGTCGGGATCCCCGGGATCCCTCGAGCCGGTGTCGCGGCGTGGCAAGGGCGGCAGCTCGACCTGGATCAACGGCCGCGACGTCGAGCGTGACCTGGTGGCCGCCCTGGGCCGCGAGCTGCGGGTGGTCAACGACGCCGACTGCTTCGCCTCCTCCGAGGCCATCGACGGCGCCGGCGCCGGGTATCGCGTCGTCTTCGGGGTGATCCTGGCCAGCGGTACCGGGGCCGGGGTCTGCATCGACGGTCGCGCCCACCACGGCCCCAACAACTCCGCCGGCGACTGGGGTCACAACCCGCTGCCGCTGCCGGCCGTCGACGAGCTGCCGGGCGAACCCTGCTACTGCGGCAAGCGCGGCTGCATGGAGACCTGGGTGTCGGGCTACTCCTTCGCCCGCGACTTCGCCCGCCACAGCGGCAACGAGCTCGCCCCGGCCGAGATCGTGGCCCTGATGCGGGACGGCGACCGCCTTGCCTCCCTGGTGTGGGACCGCTACGTCGACCGGGTGGCGCGCGGCCTGTCGGTCGTCGTCAACACCCTCGACCCCGACGTGTTCGTCATGGGCGGCGGCATGAGCAACGTCGACGAGCTCTACCGTGACCTGCCGCCGCGGATCGCCCGGTACACGTTCTCGACCGTCTTCGCCACGCCCGTGGTGCGGTCGGTGCACGGTGACTCCAGCGGCGTGCGAGGCGCCGCCTGGCTCTGGCGCGACGACAGGACGGCGTGATGACGGCGGCAATGGGCACGGCAGGGATGGGTCCGGCAGCGATCGACGAGCGGTTCGCCGCGGCGCAGAAAGTGATGGCCGAGGCGGCGCAGGTGGCGTTGGCGTTCTCGCGCGACCTGGGGGCCCTGACGATCCTCGAGAAGGGCACCCAGGACCTGGTCAGCGAGGCCGACCGGCAGACCGAGGCAGCCATCAAGAGCGCCATCGCCGCGGCCTTCCCGCAGGACGGCTTCGTGGGTGAGGAGTCCGGCTCCGAGGGCCTCGAACCTGGCCGCGGGGTCTGGGTGGTCGACCCGATCGACGGCACCCAGCCATTCCTGCTCGGCCTGCCCACCTGGTGCATCTCGATCGCGTTCGTGGTGGACGGCGAGATCGAGTTCGGCCTGGTCACCAACCCCGCCACCGACGACGTCTACGCCGCGCGCCGGGGTGCCGGTGCCACCCGCAACGGCCGCCCGATCCACGTCCGCGCGGCCGGTTCGCTCACCGAGGGCCTTACCGGGGTCGGGGCCAACCCGTCGAGCCACGCCCCCGACGTGGCCACGATCATGGGGCGCCTGATCGAGGCAGGCGGCATGTACCACCGCATCGGCTCCGGGGCGCTGAGCCTGTGCTACCTGGCCACCGGCCAGCTGATCGGCTACGTCGAGATGCACATCAACGCCTGGGACTGCCTGGCGGCGCTGTGCATCTGCACCGAGGCCGGCGCACGCACCAGCGACTTCCTGGCCAGTCACGGACTCACCGGCGGCGGTCGGCTCATCGTCGGCAGCCCCTCGCTCTACCCGCAGCTCGCAGCGCTGATGCCCTGATGGCGAAGGGGTTCTGATGGTGCTGCACGGCAGCTTCGCCCTCGGGGTCGAGATCGACGCAGGCCCGGACGACGTCCATCGCGCCATCGTGCGAGGGCAGCTGAGGCGTACCTGGTTGAGGCTGCCCGGCAAGCCGGAGCCAGCACCTGAGCTCGATTACGCCGTCGGCGTGAGCGAGACCCTGCGCAGCTCGCTGATGATCGGCGACGCCCGCCAGTACGTGGAGCGCCAGACCCACGTGCTCGACGTCGTCCCGGACCGGCGCCTCGTCCTCAGCTACCGGGCGGTAGTGGACGACGTGTGTCGGTGGATCTCCCTGGTCACGATCGAGGTCGAAGTCGGCCGAGATCGAGACCAGCCCACGCCGCGACCAGGTTGACCTGGACCGAGCAGTACACCTTCCTCGTGGTGACCGACGACGGCGCGGACGACGTCGCCCACCTGCGCGGCGGCACCCGACTCCTGCTCAACGGCCTCGCAGCCGCCCTGGGCGCCCTCGGCCGCCCCGCCGTCGAACTCTGAGATGAGCAGTGGTTCCACGCCGGCTGTCGGTCGAGCCGCACTATGGTGACGACATTCGAGGCCTGGAGGTGCGGAGGAAATGATGCACAGTGCAGATGTGTGGAGCGATTCACTACCTGCTGTCGCTCATCTCTCCCTGGAACTCTACAGCGACGACAGCATCAAATGCGGGGCCTGTACATTCCTCGTGCATCGTGGTGGTTTGGAGGTCACCACCCATGTGATCGTTTCCCCGGAATTGGCTCTGCGGGAGCCTGAGTCGTGGTTGGGCAGTTTCGCCGAGCGTGCGCCGGGGGTCGAAATTGGATTCCGCCCCCACGGGGATCAGCAAGGTCAGTGGCACTGGCAAGGGAGTGAAGAGTCCCGCGGAAGGGGTGGGTTCTCGGTGATGTTCCGAGGTGGCTGGGGCGGCACGAGAGGGGGGCGTCAGGAATGGCAGATTGTGCCGGTCCCCCTCGACTCCGGATTGGAGATGGCTTGCCGGTGGCGGCCGAAGGGTATCGAGAGCGAATGGATACCGGTGGACATGGCCGCCCTACGTGAGGCGACCGATCGGCTGGAGCGGTTCAGTCGCTTCTCCTCCGGTGATTGACGTCCGGCGAGTCGGGCGGGGGCCTGGCGGCAGCTGATGCAGGTTGGCAGAATAGTTCCGTCAAGGTAGTGTTTCTGCCAACCGATGGAGTGGGGTGGCTCGTGTGGCGTTGACGACATCCGAGGCTGCTCGCCGTCTTCGGGTCTCTCCTCGGGAGGTACGCCGGTTGATCGCGGCCGGTGATCTGGTGGCGGAGTCGGCGGGGCGGTTCTTCCTGGTCGACGAGGCCAGCGTCGCCGCCCGCGTTCGGGTACCGGTGCAGGCTGGCCGGGCGTTGGCGGCGGGCACCGCGTGGGCGGGTCTGCTGGAGGCCTCGGGTGAGCGGGCGGGTTGGTTGGATGCCCCGATGCGGTCCCGGCTGCGGTCCTGGTTGAGGAGCCGCGACGTCGACCACGTCGCGGCGGCGTGCCGGCGTCGCGCCGTCCGGCACGAGCTCCGGGTGCTGCCTGCCTACGTCACCGCTGTGAGGGCCGACCAGGACGTGGTGGCTGCCGGGATCGGCGCAGCGGTCGAGGTGGGCGCCGACATCCTGTCCCTGGCAGAGACCCTGACCGAGGTGTACTGCGGCGCCTCGACGCTGCACCGGCTCAACGAGACCTTCCAGCTCACCGACACCCGCCCAGCCACCTCCTCTGAGGAGGGCGTCGGCGTGGTTCGGTCGGGGGCGGTGGCGGCCAACCTGATCGTTCGGGTCCCCTCGTTCACCGACGAGCAGGTGCTGGCGCGCTCGGTGATGCCGGCTGCGGTGGTCGCGGTCGACCTGTCCGAGTCCGCCGACCTGCGGACCCGACGCGCCGGCCTGGACCTGCTTGCCGCCACCATCCAGGCTCATCTGACATGACCGACCCCTGACAAGGTTCACTCGGCCGCCCCGCCATCGAGCTCAGTGAGCGGTGGATCACCTGGCACAACTTCTCCGACAGTTGACGATAGGGATCAGGATGCGAGGAAGACCGTATCTGCGTGCCAAGCGAGGAACTCACGGTTGGGTCGGTCGATGGTCCGCGCCGGGATGCTGATCGGTTCGCCGGAGGATTGCCGCTGGTAGAACTCCTCACCGTTGCCCCAGTCCGCTCGCAGCCGTGGGCTGACCAGAAGGGTACGGCGATGTGGATCCACGCCGAGATACCCGCGGTCGAAAAGCGTGTGGACGTCTGAGCGCAGCAGGATGCCATTGTCGACGCGGTTCTCGCCGAGCTGGGTGACAGGTTGGATGTGAGCAGCTTGCAGGACGGGCACGATCTTGTCGCCGGTCACGGCGCAGCGTCGACCGTAGGCCTCCTGTACCAAGGCCTTGAAAGCTCCTTGGCCGACCCGGACCGGTGAAAGCCGGGGCTCGCCGAAGACGGGACCGGCCACCGAGGTCGGACGGTCGTTGGACTGGCCAGGCGAGTTCTGCCGCAGGAGCAGTGATGTCAGTACCTGTTCGAGGTAGCTGCCCTCGGTCGAGTCGAGCTCGTAGCTACGGCCCTGAACGATGTTGCCGGCCCAGCCAGGAGGCGCTGCGGGTGCCTCGTGGGGGTCGAAGAAGCTGACGTCGTTGAGCATGATGCAGCCGATCTCGGGATCGTCCCTCGGTCCGAGTCGCTCTCGCCGATAGCGCCCGACGCGCTCGCGCATCTGCTCCAGGTTGGCGCAGCCGTTCTCGTGCCCGAAGAACTCCCAGGCCCTCGAGATCGACAGGGGCGCCCACCCGCTGAAGAACCCAGCACCGACCAGTCGATTGCCGTGAGCGAAGTGAGTCTTGAACAGGAAGGGGGCACCTGGTGGGAGGGCGCCGAACCGTCGCCCACCGCTGGGCTGCCAGAAGTTGACCTCGCTCGCGCCGCGGACGCGCAGGTACTGGTACCAGTCCCAGTCGGTGACCCCGACGAACGCCTTGGCCATGGCAGCAGTGTGCCGTAGCGATCGGCGCTGGTCGATCTTCAGAACTCGACACGGTACTTCGGGATGAATGTGATGGTTGTCGGCCTGATCGCGGCCATTCGGTCTACTCGGTAGCTACGGAGCTCGCCCTGTTCGGTGGCCAGGTACAGCAAGAGGTGACCGTCACGGCTGCGGCGCAGGGCGTATGGCTCCACACGCCGTACGCCGGGACGTCCGTCCTCGGGACGATAGTCGATGTCGACCAGGAGGCGGTTGGCGCCCGCGTAGCGCAGGAGCTCCAGGGGTACGCCACGTCTCCACGAAGTGATTGCTCGGGGTGCCTCCCATGTCGAGTCCGTCAGGACGCCGGGAACTGTGGCGCGGGGCAGGGGCTGCAGGGCAGGTCGACCGTTCAGCCAGTCGAAGACGTCATCCAGCGTCGCCCAGAAACGCTCGAAGGGCGGCAAAGGTCTGGGCAACTGGTGCCCCAACATGTTCTGCCACTCGGACTCGATCTCGCTGCGGAACGGGGAGCGGGCAATGGCCTCAGCGGTCGGGACCTCGATCCCCGCATGGTGGCATTTCACACCCAGGGCGTGGGCCACGGAGGCCGAACGCCCGACGAGATCGGGATGCCGATGGAGGTGGACAACGTCGTACAGGTCGCGGGGGCGGCATCGTTCAGCCAGGGCGCGGATCTTCTCTCCGAAGAGGTCGGCTATGGGATAGCAGAGAACCTCTGTCTGGCTGAGACTGTCGGAGTAGGCGTGCTGGATGCGGCGTCGGGTCGGCGGACTGACGACGGCCTCGTCGGACGTGAGGTCCAGCTTGACCTTGGGTGCGGTAGGTCGGGGGTTCGGCCCCCGGTAGCCGATGCGGCCCTCCGTCGTCGGCTTCTCCCGCCTGTTCCTCCTACGGCGAAAGGCCTTGTCGTCCATCTGGAGCTCGATGCCGGACTCCTCGAAGACCCAGGTGGCGATTTCCGTGAAGATGGGCACGAGGTCGGCAGGGTCTTCGGGGCCGTCGTTGACAATCGTGAAGTCCAGGTCCTCGGAGAAGCGGTACGTCTCGTAGTAGCACTTGCGGAGGCAGGTACCGCCTTTGAAGATCCAGGTCTGAGCGAGCGAAGGGTGTTGGGCGATTCCGGCCAGCAGCCATCCCAGGACGTAGTCCTTCTCGATGACCCGGGTCTCCAGGGACCATTCGGCCTGGAGTTGCTCCAACTCCCGTCGACTGATCATGAAGCGCCGTCGGGGGTCACAGCGACGTTGACCTGAAGGCCCCATCGCATGACGCGGTGCCCCTGCGACGGACCGTCCGGGTCGAGGAGGGAGATGCCCGAGGGGACCCGTGCTGAACATGTGGTCAGCAGGTCGGGTGCCTCGATCCCGAGCGCCTCGACGAGATGGCCGAGCCGTTTGAAGACCGTCCTGTTGCCGAGGCGGTCCCCGTAGTCGACAAGCGCTTTCGGGTCGTGCTCGTCCAGGTAGGCGGCAAGGATCAGGCTCACGTGACGGATACCCCCACCAAGCCTCGGGCTGTCCAAGAGATCCACGATTGTGCGAGTCGGGTCGGCGAAAGGAAGGCGGGTGCCGTCGGACCACTGGTTCGTCATTCCCCAGGTCAGAGCTGAATCGCTCACATGACCTACGAGGTACTCGTGGTCCAGCAAGTGGACCGAGGTGCGTCTGACCCGTTGGGAGGTCTTGAGGACGGTGGTGCGGAAGACCTGCTCCGTGAGCGACCAGTGCTGGGCCGCCGTCCAGCCTGTGAAGTAGCACGGTGAATACACCTCGGCGGCCACGGTCAATGCGTCCTGCGACCACGACTTCGGGGACGGGGCGTCGACCGGCACGGGGATGTACAACCCTCGACGGACGCGGCGAAGCCAACCGTCGGTCGCCCACCGTGAGAGCTTCTTGGTGGCTGCGTCTGGCCCGACATCGAGAGCTCTGGTGACGTCTCGCGGTGTGATGAAGCGATCGGCGATGCTGAGGACCGAGGTCAGTTCGGCTCGACCTTGGCCGCTGATGCCGGCTGGATGTGATGTCATGAGGCCAGTACCTACCGCCAGGAGGGATGAGCGGGACTATCGCTGTTAGTGACAGCCTAACACCCTTTGCGTTCGCAGCAGATGATGTACGGGATCTCCAATATCAGTCGGGTGGGCCTATCGCACGCCGGGGATGCCGTGGGCGAGGCGGTAGTAGGCGTGGTTCCAGCGCAGCCGGTCGGTGAGGTCGTTCGCGGTGCTGGCGGCGTCGATGAGAACCAGCTCGGTCGACAGCATGGTCGCGACGTCACGCACGGTCTCGGTGTCGAGTGCCTGGGTGAGGACGGTGTGGTGCGGCCCGCCGGCGGTCAGCCACGACTCGGCAGCGGTCGCCAGACTCGGCCTGGGCTCCCAGACAGCACACGCAACGGGCAGCCTGGGCAGGTCCTCGGTCGGGCGGGACGACGTCGATCTCGTTGGCCACCAGGCGGAACCGGTCGCCGAGGTCGCACATGCCGACGACGATGCCGGGGCCGGAGCGGGCCCGGAACACCAGGCGCACCGGGTCCTCCCGGTCGCCGATGGACAGCGGGTGGATCTCGACGGACGGCGTGCCGTCGGCGATCGTGGGGCACACCTCGAGCATGTGGGCGCCGAGCACCTTCGGAGTGCCGGGGCCGAAGTGGTAGGTGTAGTCCTCCATGAACGAGGTGCCCAGGCCGGTGCCGGCGCCCGCGGCCTTGAACGCGGCCAGCAGGGTCGAGGTCTTCCAGTCGCCCTCGCCGCCGAAGCCGTAGCCGTCGGCCATCAGCCGCTGCACCGCCAGGCCCGGCAGCTGTCGCAGCCCGCCCAGGTCCTGGAAGTTCGTGGTGAACGCGCCGAAGCCGCCCTCGGTGAGGAAGTCGCGCATGCCCGCCTCGATCCGGGCGGCGTAGCGCAGCGACTCGTGGCGCTCGCCCCCGACGGCCAGCTCGGGCACCAGCCGGTACTCGTCGGCGTAACGGCCCACCAGCTCGGTCACTCGGGCGTCGGAGACCGCGTCGACCCGCTCGACCAGGTCGTTCACGCCGTAGGTGTTGACCGAGACCCCGAACCGCAGCTCGGCCTCGACCTTGTCGCCCTCGGTGACGGCGACGTCGCGCATGTTGTCGCCGAACCGGGCCAGCCGCAACGAGCGCAGCGTCGAGACGGCGATCGCGGCGCGCGCCCAGCGCGCGATCCGGGCCACGACGTCCGGGTCGCCGGCGTGGCCGACCACGGTCTTGCGGGCCACACCGAGGCGGGTCTGCACGAACGCGAACTCCCGGTCGCCGTGGGCGGCCTGGTTGAGGTTCATGAAGTCCATGTCGATGGTCGACCACGGCAGGCTGACGTTGGCCTGGGTGTGCAGGTGCAGCATCGGCTTGCGCAGCAGGTCGAGCCCGGTGATCCACATCTTGGCGGGCGAGAAGGTGTGCATCCAGGTGATGACGCCGATGCAGCTCGGGTCCTGGTTGGCGCGCTCGAGACAGGCCTTGATGGAGGAGGAGTCGGTCAGCACCGGCTGCCACACGATCTGGGCCGGGATCGCCCCGGACGCCGTCAAGGTGTCGGCGATGGCGCCGGACTGCTGGGCCACCTGGGCCAGCGCCTCGGGACCGTAGAGGTGCTGGCTGCCGGTGAGGAACCAGACGGTGGGCGTGGCGGTGGTGGTCATGACTGGTCCTGTCCCGAGGTCGGTGAAGGAGTGGGTTGGCCGTAGACGTTCTGGTAGCGGTCGAACAGCGAGTCGATGTCGGCCTGGGCGATCGGCAACGGGGTGCCGAGCTGGCGCGACAGGTGCACGGTGCGGGCGACGTCCTCGCACATGACGGCGGCCTTGACCGCGGCCTTGGCGCTGGCCCCGATCGTGAAGACACCGTGGTTGCGCATCAGGACGGCGGGCGAGCGGTGCCCGCGCAGCACCTCGACGATGCCCTGGCCGATCGAGTCGTCGCCGATCAGCGCGAACGGCCCGACCGGGATCTCGCCGCCGAACTCGTCGCCCATCGCGGTGAGCACGCACGGGATCGCTTCGGCGCGGGCCGCCCAGGCGGTGGCGTAGGTCGAGTGCGTGTGGACGACGCCACCGACGTGGGGCAGGTGCCGGTAGACGTAGGCGTGGGCCGCGGTGTCCGAGGACGGCGCGAGGTCGCCGTCCAGCAGGGTGCCCTGCAGGTCGGTGACGACCATGGCCTCGGGGGTGATGTCGTCGTAGGACAGCCCCGACGGCTTGATGACCATCAGGTCGTGGCCGGGCACCCGGGCCGAGACGTTGCCGGCGGTCCAGACCACCAGCTGGTAGCGGACCAGCTCGCCGTGCAGCGCCGCGACCTCGGCCCGCAGCCGGGCCACCGTCTCGGCGGCAGCAGCCACCGCGCTCATGACGTCACCGCGTCGGTGCTCGTCGCCGAGACGCCCACTGCGGCAGTCGAGTTCACGGCACCAGCTGAGCTGACCGCGCGGCGCATCGCGGCGAGCTCGTGCATCACGTCGTCGCCGCCGCGACCGAAGTGGTCGTGCAGTCGGCGGTAGGCCGCGAACAGCTGGTCGTAGACCGGGCCGGTCGCCGGGTCGGGGGTGAAGACCGCCGGCACCCGTCGTCCCATCACCGCGGCCGCAGCCGGGACGTCGGGGTAGGCGCCCGCGGCGACGGCCGCGTGGATCGCCGACCCGAGGGCCGGGCCCTGGTCGCTGCCCACCACCGAGATCGGGCGCTGTAGCACGTCGGCGTAGATCTGCATGAGGAACGCGTTCTTCACCAGCCCGCCGGTCGCGACGAACTCGGTCACCGGCACTCCGGCGGCCTCGAAGGTCTCGACGATCACCAGGGCGCCGAAGGCGGTGGCCTCGACCAGGGCGCGGTAGACGTCCTCGGGGCGGGTCTGCAGCGTGGTGCCGAGCACCAGCCCGGACAGGTCGTGGTCGACGAGCACCGAGCGGTTGCCGCTGTGCCAGTCGAGCGCGAGCAGCCCGTGGGCGCCGGCCGGCTGGGTCGCGGCCAGGTTCGACAGCAGCTCGTGCACCGAAATCCCTTGCGCCCGAGCCTGGTCGACGTAGGACGGCGGGACGGCGGTGGCGACCTGGTGGCCCATGATGTCGCCGACCCCGCTCTGGCCCGCCTCGTAGCCCCACAGGCCCGAGACGATGCCGCCGTCCACGACCCCGCACATGCCGGGCACGACGGCGACCGGCTCGGTGCCGGGGCCCGAGGCGTGCCCGTTCATGACGTGGCAGGTCGAGGTGCCCATGATGGCGACCATCTGGCCGGGGGCCAGGGCGTCGGCCGCCGCGGCGGTCACGTGGGCGTCGACGTTGCCGACCGAGACCGCGATGCCCTCGGGCAGCCCGGTCCAGGCGGCGGCCTGGGCGGTCAGGGTGCCGGCCCGCTCGCCCAGCTGCCCGAGCGGGTGGTCGAGCTTGTCGGCCACGAACGTCGCGAACGCCGGGTTGAGCGCGGCCAGGTAGTCGGGGCCGGGGTGGGCGCCGTCCTGCAGGATGCCCTTGTAGCCGGCGGTGCAGGCGTTGCGCACGTAGCTGCCGGTCAGCTGCCAGACGATCCAGTCGGCGGCCTCGACCCAGTAGCGGGCCCGGGCGTAGACCTCGGGGTCCTCCTCGAGCAGCTGCAGCGCCTTGGCGAACTGCCACTCCGAGCTGATCTTGCCGCCGTAGCGGGCCAGCCAGGTCTCGCCGCGGGCGGCGGCGAGTGCGTTGATGCGGTCGGCCTGGGGCTGGGCGGCATGGTGCTTCCACAGCTTGACGTAGGCGTGCGGGCGGGCGGCGAACTCGGGCAGCTCGCACAGCGGGGTGCCGTCGGCCAGGGTCGGCAGCACCGTGCAGGCGGTGAAGTCGGTGCCGACCCCGACCACCCGCTCGGCCGGGCACGCCGGCCGCGGCCAGGGCCGCCGGGACGGTGTGGCGCAGCACGTCGACGTAGTCCTGCGGCACCTGCAGCGCCCACTGCGGGCCGAGCGGGGTGACGCCGTCCGGCAGGGTGCGGTCGAGCACGGCGTGCGGGTACTCGTGGACGGCGGAGCCCAGCTCGGCGCCGTCGCTCACCCGCACCACCAGGGCGCGGCCCGACAGGGTGCCGTAGTCGATCCCGATGACGTAGGTGTCCTCGGGGGAGGCGGCGCCGCTCTGGGGGGCTGCCCCGATCTGGGAGGAACGGTTCGGCTGGGTCATGACGTCCTCGGTTCGTCGCTGGTGCCATGGTCGTTGCGTTGGCTGTGGCGGTCTCGTGCTGGGCTCGTGTGGGGACCGGCTCGGCCAGGACGCGGACGTCCCAGGGGCCGAGCAGCAGGTGCGAGCCGACCGCCGCGCCGCCGTCCAGCACGTCCGCGAGCGGGCCGGGGGTGTGGACGGTGACCGGGTCGAAGGACCAGTTGTGCACCACGTGGATCCGCCCGCCGTCCGGGGCGGTGCCCGTCGTGGCGGTGACGCTCGCCGGCAGGTCGCGCCAGCCGCTGACCGGCTCGGGCACCAGCCAGGCCATCAGGGCCCGGGCCAGGTCCTGGTCCGGAAGGGCTCCGACGGTGGTGATCCGGCCGTGGCCGTGGGTCTTGGTGGTGACGGCCGACCACTGGCCGAAGTGCGGGTGGTCGTAACCGGCAAGCACCTCGGCGTCCCTGACCTCGAGGCCGTCGAGCCAGCGGGCGGCACCGGCACCGGCGGGCAGGTCGAAGGTGGTCGAGGTGACCGGGACGCCGGTCGAGCAGGTTGCAGAACTCGTCGTAGGCCACCCCCGCGGCCTCGCGCAGCCGGGCCGGGGCCGACTCGGCGCGGGCCCGGCCCTCGTGGTCGCCGTAGCCGGTGCGGGGTCCGAGCACCAGGTGGCCGCCCGCGGCGGCGTAGGCGAGCAGCCAGTCGAGCATGTCGTCCTCGACGACGTAGAGGCCGGTGGCCACCAGCACCGGGTGCAGCCGGGCGGCGTCCGCCGGGGCGAGGCCGACGCCGGGCCGGCCGCCGCCGGTCAGCTGGCCGGCGTGCAGCAGCCGCACCTGCAGCCCGGCGTCGAACGCGCCGCGGTAGAACGGGCCCACCAGGCCCTGGTAGCTGCGGGCGTCGGGGCCGCCGTCCGGGCCCATCAGGGCGGCGTACTTCTCCAGCAGCCACTTGCTGGGGTTCGACCAGACGATCGCGACGTCGGCGTCCGGCACCAGCCCCGCCACCTTCGCGCCGGCGGCCGCGAGCTCGCCGCCCAGCCGCGCCAGCTCGCGGTAGGTGCGCCCCGGCTGCCCGCTGTGCGGCAGCACGCCGCCCCAGTAGGTCTCGGCGCCGAAGTGGTTGGTGTGCCAGTGCCAGTACTCGACCATGCGGGCCCCGCGCGAGACCAGCGCCCAGGCCACCTGGCGCCACTGGCCGTCGTAGGCGGGGCGGCTGTCCCAGGGGAAGCCGATGTGCGAGGCGTTGGTCTCGGTGACCAGGAACGGCTGCTGGCGGGAGGAGTAGATGCGGTCGGCGCTCTGGTAGAACGCCCAGGTGCCGGTCGACGTCCAGTACTGGCCGGGCTCGGTGCGGTCGGGCAGCCGCAGCCCGTCCTGCATGACGTAGTAGAGGTTGCCGGCGGTGACGTCGAGGTCGTCGGTGAGCCGGTCGTCCTCGAGCGGCCGGCCGCTCGTAGGCGATGCAGGTGGTGACGAACTGCTCGGGGGCGGCGTACTCGCGCACGATCGCGGCCTGCCACTCGATGTGCTCGCGTGGTCTGCTGGGCCTGGAACCGGCGCCAGGCCACGTCGTACTGCGGCTGCACGTTGCCGTCGGGGCGCCACAGGTCGGCCCAGGTCGACAGCCGGTGCGACCAGTAGGTCAGGCCCCACTCGCGGTTGAGGGTCTCGACGTCGCCGTAGCGGTGGCGCAGGTCGTCGACGAACCGCTCGAAGACGCCCTGGTTGTGGAACAGCTCGTTGCCCGGCTCGTTGTCGACCTGGAAGCCGATCACCGCCGGGTGGTCCGCGTGCTTGGCCATGATCTGCCGGATCACCCGCTCGGCGTGGTAGCGGAACGCCGGGTGGGTGAAGTCGACCTCTTGCCGTGCGCCCCAAGGGATTCGGCTGCCGGTCTGGCGCTCGCCGGCGATCTCGGGGTACTGCCGCACCAGCCACGGCGGCACCGCGTATGTCGGGGTGCCGAGGACGACGGCGATGCCGCGCTCGTGGGCGCCGTCCAGCACCGGGGTCAGCCACTCGACGTCGAAGACGCCGTTCTCGGGCTCCCAGGTCGACCACACCGACTCACCGACCCGGATCACCGAGAAGTGCGCCTCGACCATGAGGTCGAGGTCGGTCTTGAGCCGCTCGTACGGCTGGTACTCGTGGTAGTAGGCCGCGCCGAACAGCACGCGATCCGGTAGCTGGGCCATGGGTTCTCGGTCTCCTCAGTCCTGCTGCTGCCGACGCTGCTGCCGACGCTGCGTGCCCTGCGGCGGTCCGGGTCGGTGCGTGTGTGGGGGAGCGGTCGACTCGCGCAGCACCAGCCTGGTCGGCACGCGCACCTGGGTGTCGCCGGACGGGCAGGGTCCTCGACGGCGGCGATCAGCGAGGCCAGCCCGGCGCTCGCGATCGCCTCGAACGGCTGGGCCATGGTGGTCAGCGGCGGGTTGACGTAGGCGGCCAGTGGCACGTCGTCCACGCCGACCACGCTGACGTCGTCCGGGACCCGGCGGCCGGCGGCGGTCAAGTGCCCGCATCAGGCCGATCGCCATGTCGTCGTTGGCGGCGAACACCGCGGTCACCTCGGGGCGCGCCGCCAGTCGGACCCCGGCGGCGAACCCGCTGGCCGCCGACCAGTCGCCGAGCTGGACGTCGGGCACCGGGGCGGCGGCCTCGGTCAGTGCTCGGCGCCAGCCGGCCAGACGCGCCTGGGCGTCGAGCCATCGCTGGGGCCCGGCGACGTGGTGCACCGTGGAGTGGCCCAGGTCGAGCAGGTGTCGGGTGGCGTCGTGGGCTGCCTGCTCCGAGGTGCCCAGCGGCTCGATGACCGTCGGGGCCTTCAGGCCGGGCAGGGGTCCGAGCGTCAGCACCGGCACGTCGACGACGAGGTCGACCTGGCCCAGGTCGACGGGTTCGGACAGCACGATCGCGTCGACCCCCTGCCGCAGCAGCGAGTCGACCGCCAGGGTGACGCCGTCGGCGTCGTCCTCGTCGGTGTTGGCGATGCTCAGCGCGTAGCCCCGGGCCCGGGCCTCGCGCTCGAGGCCCAGCAGCAGCGACGCCGGCCCGTACAGCGAGCTGCCCAGGGCCACCACCCCGATCCGGCGGGTGCGCCCCGACAGCAGGGCCCGGGCGGCGCCGTTGGGGCGGTAGCCGAGCTCACGGGCTGCGGCCAGCACCCGCTCGCGGACCTCGTCCTTCACGTAGGGCTCGTCGTTCAGCACCCGTGACACGGTCTTCTGCGACACCCCGGCGGCCTGGGCGACGTCGGTGCCGCGGGTGCTGCGACGTCGTCCGGTCACCGGCTCACCTCCTGGCCCGCTCGTGTCTGACTACGTAGTCATAGGAGAGGAAACAGGCTGGGTCGCCATCGTGTCAAGGCCTCGTGGACGGCGTGAGCGGGAAGGGGTGTGTGAAGGCGTGAGCGGGAAGGGGTGTGCGTGAGAGGCGTGAGCGTGGTGTGTGAAGGCGTGTGTGAAGCGGATCGGGGGTGATCACCCCGATTCGGCTTCACACACGCCTTCACACACGCTTCAGGGCTTCGGGGTCAGCCTGAGCAGAGCCCGTGGTGTCGGGCCGGGGTCGGGCGAGCCCCACAATGGCCGACGTGACCAGTGAGAAGCAGGTCGGGCCGACGTCCAACCGGATCTCGCCCCTGCGGTTCGTGGTCGGGTTCGGGATCGTCTCGGCGTTCACGGACGTCGTCTACGAGGCGGCCCGGGCCATCATCGGGCCCTACCTGGGCACCCTCGGGGCCGGCGCCACCACCGTCGGCATCGTGACCGGCGCGGCCGAGGCGGCGGCGCTGGTGCTGCGACTGTTCACCGGACGGCTGTCGGACCGCACCGGCAGGCCGTGGCCGCAGACCGCGTTCGGCTACGCCCTCACCGCCGTCTGCGTGCCGTTGGTGGCGGTCACCGGCACCATCGCCGCGGCCGGGCTCTTCTACAACGCCGAGCGGGTCGGCAAAGCGGTGCGCACCCCCGCCCGGGACACGATGCTGGCGCATGCCTCGGCCGAGCTGGGCCGTGGCTACGCCTTCGGGCTGCACAAGGCGATGGACCAGGTCGGTGCGGTGGCCGGGCCGCTGCTGGTGGCGGCCACGCTGGCCCTGGGCGGCAGCTACCGCCTCGCCTTCGGGCTGCTGGCGATCCCGGGGGCACTGTCGCTGTTCGCCCTGGCCCGGTTGCGGGCCGCCGCGCCGGACCCGTTGCAGTGGCAGCCGCAGGCGAGCGTGTCGCCGTCCAAGCAGCTGAGTCTGGACGGCGGGCTGCCCGGCCAGTTCTGGCGCTACTCGGCGTTCACGGCGGTGACGATGCTCGGGTTCTCGACCTGGGCGGTGCTGGCGTTCCACCTGACCGTGCAGGGGCTGCTGCCGGTCTCGGTGGTGCCGGTGCTCTACGCCGTCGCCATGGCCGCGGCGGCGGTCGCGGCCGTCGTCTTCGGGCGCCTCTACGACCGGGTCGGGCTGCGGGGTCTGGTGGTGCTGCCGTTCCTGGCCGCGACGATCCCGTTCCTGGGATTCTCCTCGACCCCGTCGCTGGTGGTGCTCGGCGCGGTCGCCTGGGGCACCGCCGTCGGCGTCCAGGACTCGACCATGCGCGCCGCCGTCGCCGACCTGGTGCCCCGGCAGCGGCTCGGGGCCGGCTACGGCACCTTCACCGCGGTCTACGGCCTGGCCTGGATGGTCGGGGCCGGCACCATCGGGTGGCTCTACGAGCACGGCCGGACGGCGGTGACCACCTTCGTCGTGGTCACCCAGGTCGTCGCACTGGTGATGTTCGTGGTGCTGTGGGTCGGCACGCCGTCCGACGACCGCGAGTAGCTCATCCGGTCACCGCCACGGCTCGGCGCAAAGACAGCAGGTGGCCCAGACTGGTGCCATGTCACGGGCTGCGGACTGGGCGGACGGCCGTCGCGAGGCCGCCCGGGTGCACGTCGAGCGGCTGGCCCGCGCCAAGGCCGCCGAGACGACGCGGGCCCGTGAGCTGGTCGCCGGGTTCGTCGCGCAGGCCGTCGAACGGGGGCTGGTGACGGGGCCGCTGCTGGCGCGCTCGGGGGACGGCGGCGCCACCTGCCGCACCGGACTGACCGGCTGGTACCTCACTCGCGACGGCTCGATCGGGGTTACTGCGACCGGCGACTACTACGGTCTCGCCGTCCCGATCGGGCTGCGGCAGCGGCTGCGGGGGATCGAGCTGAGCCCGACCGACCCACCGCTGCAGGTCGGTGCCGGGGCGCGGGACGGCGAGTCGATCGCGCTGCCGGTGCTGCTGGCGATGCGCCTGGACGCCGGCGACGACTGGCCGATCCACGGCCGCTGACCGAGGCCCCTGCACTCGGCCGGGGGCGCGGGCTACCGTTCTGGCCATGTGTCGAAACATTCGCACCCTGCACAACTTCGAGCCCCCTGCCACCGGCGCCGAGGTGGTGGCGGCGGCCACCCAGTACGTGCGCAAGGTGGCGGGCGCCACCAGGCCGGCTCAGGACAACGCCGCCGCCTTCGACCTCGCGGTGGCCGAGGTGGCCGCCGCCACCCAGCGGCTGCTCGACGCGCTGGTGCCGCACGGGGCGCCCAAGGACCGCGACGTCGAGGCGGCCAAGGCCCGCGCGCGGGCGGCGGAGCGCTACGGCCGAGGCTGAGGCGGCGCGTCGCGGGGACGGGGTCCGCCGGATTTCATGGCACTGCCCGGCGGCTGCTACCCTCGTGCCTCGTTGCGCGCCGTTAGCTCAATAGGCAGAGCAGCTGACTCTTAATCAGCGGGTTCGGGGTTCGAGTCCCTGACGGCGCACCAGCAAAGCACCAGGTCACAGGCCCTGTGGCTCCTCCGGGAGCCCAGGGCCTGAGTCGTGTCGAGCGCACCGCTGCCGGCAACGGAGCGTCGATCTCCTGAGCGTCGACGTCCGAGATCGGGGTCATTCGACCGGCCCGTGTGGGCCCCGCCGTGGGCCTTCGAGGTCTTTGGTCCGCACGCCCCGGGGGTCGGCTATCCCCCTGGGCCAAGCAGAGCGCCGGCGGCCGTGACCGGGTCCGGGTGGGGCGGTCCGGCCGGTTCCCAGCTCAGATCGACCCTTCGGTAGGGGTACCACCGGTAGTCCCTTCCGAGCCTGAGCTGGAGCTCGGCCACGGACAGACGGTTGTGTCTCAACCGCGCGGTCCCTCCGGTAGCGGCCCTGAGGGCGGTCCGGGCATCTGCGAGGAGCATGCCGGTTCCCTCGTCGCCCTCTGTGGCCGGGTCCCAGGTACTCCCGAGCACAACAAGTCCCTCAGCCCCCCCGTGACGCCAGGCAAGAGCCCGACGGACCAGTTCACGTTCTGGGACACCACAGCGGGCGGACAGCGGTGCGAGCCCGGTCGTGCCCAGCGCACTCGCGGCCCGACGGGCCAGATCGGCCTGCGCGTCCAGCCCCAGACCGGCGTCGCTGCTGGTTCCCACGGCGAGTTCCCACGCTCGCCGGACGGCATCCGTCGCAAGCGCCGACAGATCGGCACGGAGCCCGCTGAACTCGGCCGGCGGGTCCACGGGCAGGCCGACGGGCCGGCCGGGGCGAACCGGCGGCAACGGCGGGATCGGAATCGTGGGCGTGCTCCCGGTGACGGCCGCTGATGCGGCGGCGAACGCCGCGCGAGCGTCCACTCCGGAGTCGGTGAGGGCCAGGGCTGGGGGATCGCCGTCGTCCGAGCCGGGGCTGTCGTCCGACGCCTCGGGTCCCTGCTGCGGGACCGCAGCGCGCAACACCTGGGCAGCCGTCGCGTCCTCCAGGTCCCGGCGTCGCGTCCGCACGCCGGCCAGCACCTCCGCACGTGTCCGGCCCCGCAGGAGCAGCGCGACGAAAGGATCGGCGTCCAGGGCGTCCGCGACCAGGTAGCAGACGGCTGCGGCGTGCTTGCACGGATCGGCCTCGTCGGGGCAGGTGCACCGGGGTCCGATCTCACCCATCCCGGGGAGCAGGGTCAGTCCCGCCTCCGCGATGTCGGCGGCGACCTCGACCGGGAGGTCGCCGTCGAGCATGGCGGCCGCATGCGCCAGCCGGGAGGCGATCGCGTCGAGCACCTGGTCCCACTGGTCGTCGTCGAACATCCGGACCCTGACCCGGACCTGGTACGGCTCGCGCATCCGGCCCTCGACCGAGGCCCGCACCTCACCCGGGGCGACCAGGACGTCGCCCACGTTTCCGCTGCGCGAGTAGGTGATCCCACGCGGCAGGCGACTGGGGTCCAACCGGGCCCGCTCCTCCAGGGCCTCCACCCAGGCCCGGCCCCACCAGGTCCGACCGAAGCGCCCGTCGCGTGGCGGGGTCGTCACGACACCCTCCGCAGCGACACCAGATCGGCCAGCTCAGCATCGGACAGCTCGCTGATCCAGCCCTCGCCTGACCCGACCACGGCGTCGGCGAGCTCCCGCTTGGTCGCCAGCAGGGCCGCGATCCGATCCTCGAGCGTTCCCTCGGCGATCATCCGGTGCACCTGGACCGGCCGGTCCTGCCCGATCCGGTAGGCGCGGTCGGTCGCCTGGTCCTCCACAGCGGGATTCCACCAGCGGTCGTAGTGGATGACATGGGTGGCCCGGGTCAGGGTCAGGCCGGTACCGCCGGCCCGCAGCGACAGCAGGAACACGGGCACCTGGCCCGCCTGGAACTGCTCGACCATCTCCTCGCGCTGTGCCACCGGCGTCCCGCCGTGCAGGAACAGCGATCCGATCCCCTGCTCGTGCAGATGCTGCTGCAGCAGAGTGGCCATCTGCTTGTACTGCGTGAAGACCAGGACCGACTCGCCTGCGGTCAGAATGATCTCGATGAGGTCGTCGAACGCCGCGAGCTTGCCGGATCGACCAGCCAACCGGCCACGCTGTTTCAAGTACTGCTCCGGATGGTTGCAGATCTGCTTGAGCGCCGTCAGCAACGAGAACACCAGTCCGGCCCGCTCGAAGCCCTCCCGGGCCGCGATCGCGTCCAAGGTCTCGCGGACCACGGCTTCGTAGAGGGTGACCTGCTCCGTGGTCAGTGCGACGATCCGGTCGGTCTGGGTCTTCGCGGGCAGCTCTGGGGCGATCCCGGGGTCGGTCTTGCGGCGGCGCAGGAGGAACGGCCGAACCAACCGCGCGAAGGCGGCCGTCGCCTCGGGCTCGCGGTGGCGCTCGACCGGTACCGCGATGCGACGGGTGAACGACTCCATCGGACCCAGCAGCCCGGGCGTCGTCCAGTCCAGGATGGCCCACAGATCCATCAACCGGTTCTCCACGGGGGTGCCGGTGAGCGCGATCCGGGCCGCCGCGGGGATCATCCGCAACCGACGTGCGACCTGCGCATGAGGGTTCTTCAGCTGCTGGGCCTCGTCGGCGATCAGCAGCCCCCAGTCGACCGCGCGCAGTTCCTCGACGTCCCGAAGCACCACGCCGTAGGTCACCAGGACCACCTCATCAAGGCCGACGTCTTCCAAGTGCCGCTCCCCGCCGTGGTAGCGCCGCACCGGAACCGCGGGTGCGAACCTGTGCAGCTCCCGCTCCCACGTGCCCAACAGGGAGGTCGGGCAGACCACCAACGTCGGCCCGGCCTTGAGCTCGCGCCGGTGCAGGTGCAGCGCGATCATCTGGACCGTCTTGCCCAGGCCCATGTCATCGGCCAGGCATCCCCCAAGGCCCAGTTCGCACATCCCTGCCGTCCAGGCGAGCCCTCGCTGCTGGTAGGGGCGAAGCGTCGCGACGAGCCCCTCGGGCACAGGCACCGGTGGCGGCTCCTGCGCCAAGGTGGCCAGCCGCTCAGCCAGGGCGGACAGCCTGGAATCGGCGACGACCGTCACCGGTACCCCGTCGATGTCCACCGTGCCCGCGAGGACGGCCCCGAGCGCCTCGACGGTACGCATCCGAGTCCGCGGCGGACGGCGTAGCCGCTCCAGCAGCGCCGGGTCGAGGGCCACCCAGCGCCCCCGGAGCCGCACCAGCGGACGTCGTCCCTCCGTCAGGAGCGCGATCTCGTCAGGGTCCAGGACCTCGCCGTCGAGGGTGAGCTGCCACTCGAAGCTCAGCAATGCCTCGAGGCCGAACCCCGCCTCGGTCACCTTCCCCGGGGCCGGCATCACCACGGCCCGCAGGGCAAGCCCGTGACCGGTCAGCTCGGTGGGCCACAGCACCTCGATCCCGGCCGTGGCAAGCTCTTCGGCGACCGGGCCGAGCAACTGTGCCAGTGCCCCGTCGGGCAGATCCACGAGGGTGGGACGCGCTTGCTGCAGGAGCCCGGCAAGCGGAGACCACAGGGCGGCTCCCCGTCGCAGCGCCAGCATCAGGTCGGTCTCCGCCTGCGTCCCGAACCCGGCGACCACCCGCTCAGGACGCGCCCACAGGACTGCGGCATCAACGATCAGACTGGCGTCCGCCACGCTGCGCAGCTGCAGGACGGCACGGAACGCCGGTGGGCCGGAGCCGTCGACAGCCCCGTCCGGATCCTCGGCGGCGGCAGTGCCGGACCCGGCGGGGAGGGCTTCGATCCGCAGTCCCAGCCGGGCTCCTGCGGTCGGCAGGTCGGCCGTGTCGCCCAACCAGCCCGACAGCTGCCCGACAGGGGTCGGCGCGAAAGCAGCGAAGGCGGGCGACGTCACGACGTTCGCCGCTGCGCCGCTGCGCACGAGGGTGTCCGCGATCGCATCCCAGAGGCGGCGCACCAACCACTGCGGGGAGTGCAGTCGCATCGGACGCGACCCCGGGATCGCCATCGCGTGCGCCGCCACCGGGAAGGCTGCGGCGAGATCGTCCAGCCACCGGGACTCGGGCTCGTCGAGTGGGCCGACCTGCCAGGCGTCGGCACCCGAGGTCGTCACTGTCGGTACCAGGCGGCCACGGGCGATCAGGCCGGCCCCCGCGTAGGTAGCTGTCCTCCAGACCTGCCAACTGGCCGGCTCCGCGGCCCCCATCGCCCCAGCGAAGTCGTCAGTCGCGTTGCCGAGCAGGAGCTGGAGTGCCTCGCCCACAGGTAGGGAGCGTGCCGGAACCATCCTCTTGCGGACCCCGTAGGTTCCTCCCGGAAACACCAGCTCGATCGAGTCGTCGCCACCGGAACCCCACAACACGAACCTGCCCAGCCGGGGGACCTCGTCCGGAACGAAGATCATCTCTCCATGCAGCACGGGTCCCGACCCTACTCCGATCGCCCCCCACCGGGCATAGCGGGCGGGCACCGGACGGCCTCGGCACCCGGAGGGTCAGAGCTCGCCCTGTGCTGAGGTGCCGGCGGGGATCGGGCTCATCGTCGTCACCGTCGCCGCCGCGGTCAGCAGCCCTGCCAGGTTGGCCTGCAGCGCCTTCACGGCCGCACCGCCTGCGTGGGCGGCCAACGCGTCGTCCGACGTCCACTTCTCGATCATGGTGATGGTTCCGTCGGTGGCGTCGTGGATGGCGTAGAGCAGGCAGCCGTCCTCGTCGTGGACGGCGGGGATGCTTCGGCTCAGAGCCTCGACCAGCTCGGCCTTGCGACCGGGTGCAGGACGGAACACGGCGGTGACGACGACGGTCATGCTGCTCCTAGGGATCATGCTCGGCGGGTCATGGCTAAGGTACTACGTCTCGTAGTACCTTAGGGGCCATGGAACAGATACCCATTCGCATGCTGAATCAGGACACCGCGGGCGTCCTGGCGCGGGTGGAGCGGGGGGAGTCGATCGAGATCACCAACCGTGGAACCCCGATCGCCCGGCTGGTACCTGTCACGGCTGACCCGATGGCCGACCTGGTCGCGTCGGGACTGGTCCTGCCCCCGACAGTCGTCGGGCGCATCCCGGTTCCCACTGTCGCGGCCGATCCTGGCGACGAGGCCGGAGAGCTGGTCTCCACCCTTCGCGATGAGGAACGCTGGTGATCTATCTAGACAGTGCGGCAGTGGTGAAGCTCGTCCGCGTGGAGGGGGAGTCCGCCGCTCTGGTGGGGTGGCTGAACGCGCAGGCGTTGCCCCTGGTGGCGTCGACCCTCGTCGAGGTCGAGGTGCCGCGCGCCCTCAGGCGCAGCCAGCCCGGAGTCCTGGGTGGAGTGGCCTCGGTGCTGGCGCGCCTGCACCGCGTCGAGATCAGTGCGGCAGTCCGGGCGATCGCCGGTGCCTACACCGACCCGACCCTGAGAACTCTGGACGCGATACATCTCGCCACCGCCGAGCTGCTGACCAGCTCTGGCAAGGACGTCACCGCGTTCGTCACCTACGACAGGCGCCTTGCCGTGGCCGCAGGCAGGGTCGGTCTGACTGTGCTCATGCCGGGCCAGGATTCGACCTAGCCTGAGCCGGTGAGCCAGCTGACGGTTGCGACCTTCAACCTCTACCTGGGGGCCGATCTGCAGCCGCTGTTCGGGGCCCCGACGCCTGAGGAGCTGGCTGTGCGGGCGGTGGCGGTGTGGCAGCAGGTCATGGACGGCGAACCGAGCGCGCGCATGCGCGCGGCCGCGGGCATCGTCGTCCAGGACCTGCCCGACGTGCTCGCCGTCCAGGAGGCCGTGCGCTGGACCGTGACCGACCCGAACGGCGGGATGGTCACCGAGCTCGACCAGCTGGCCCTGCTGCTGGCGGCCTTGCGCGACCTGGGCCACCCCTACCGCGTGGTGTCACGGACGCAGTCGTTCAGCAGTGACGGCCTACCGGTGCGGGTGCCAGGGCTGGGCGCCGTCAAGCTGGCCGACACCGGCGCGCTGCTGGTGCGGGACGACAGGGCCGTCGAGGTGACCGCCTCGGCGTCGGGCCGGTACGTCGCGGCGATGGCCCTGCCGGTGCTGGGTGGCACGCTGCCGTTGGTGCGGGGCTGGTGCTCGGCCGACCTGACCCAGGGTGGGCGGCCGGTCCGGGTGGTGGCCACCCATCTCGAGGCCTACGACGCCTCGGTGCGGGTGGCGCAGGTGCGCGAGCTGTTGGACGGCGGGGCGTTGGACGGCGGGGCGTTGGACGGCGGGGCGTTGGGCGGCGGGGCGTTGGGCGGCGGCACCACGGACGGCGGGGAGCTGCCCGTCGTGGTCCTCGGTGACCTGAACTGCCAGGCCCCGGCGGAGCGCGGCAGTGGCGGCCATGCCTCGCAGGGCGCCGAGGCCGACGCCTATGAGATGTTGCAGCAGAGAGGGTTTCGCGACTGCTGGCTCGCGGCCGAGCGGCGGTTCGGCAATGCCGCCGGCGCCACCTGCCGCCCCGAGTCCGGCCTGGACGACCCCGGGTGCCGGTTCGACCATCGCATCGACCTGGTCTTCGCGTCGTCGTCCCTAGGGGTGGCTGCGGCCCGGGTCCTGGGTGACGATCCCGCGGACCGGACCCCGGCCGGTAGGTGGCCTTCGGACCACGCCTGTCTGGTCGTCCGCCTCGACCTCGACTGAAGTCACGGCGCTCTGTTCCGTGAACGGTTACGGGGCGTACGGTGTCCGATTGGTGAAGGTTGCACATTCATGTCCCGATTGACGTCGACCAGTGCGAGCCTCAGTCGGGTCCCGGTTCATGCATCTGTCGAGGGAGAGTCCCATGGCTTCTCGAGTAGCTGTTCTGGCGGTGGCGGCCGCCGTCGCCGCCGGGGTCGGTGGCGGCGCGCTCGCCGGCCCGGCGGCCGCCACACCCGATCGCTCCCAAGGGCCTTCGGTCGTCGGCGGGTTCCGGCACCTCGTGGTCGTCTACGAGGAGAACCACAGCTTCGACAACCTGTACGGCAGCTGGGGCAGGGTCGGCTCCGACCGGGTCGACGGCCTCTCCTCGGCGACTGCGGCCGCAACGACGCAGGTCGACCAGTTCGGCACTCCCTACGGCTGCCTGCTGCAGAAGGACGTCAACCTCACCTCGCCGCCGCTCGCCGCGACCTGCAGCGACACCGGGCACGGCGTCACCAGCGCCTTCCCGAACGCGCCGTTCGTGATCGACGACTACATCGCCGCGAGCGACACCACGTGCTTCCCGCCGACCCCGGGGTCTTCTCGCCGGCCAACGGGGTGCTCAAAGGACAGGGCATCGCGGGCGGGTGCACCCGTGACCTGGTGCACCGCTTCTACCAGGAGCAGTACCAGCTGGACGGCGGCAAGCAGGACCGCTACACCGTCGGCAGCGACGCGGCCGGCTTGACCCAAGGCGTCTACGACACCAAGGCCCTGCCGATCTACCGGTACCTGCACAGCAAGGGCGCTCCCCACTACGTCGTCGCCGACCGGTTCTTCCAGGCCGCCTTCGGCGGCTCGTTCCTCAACCACCAGTACCTGGTCGCGGCGCGGGCGCCGGTCGACACCAATGCCGGTCCCGGTGGCGCCGACGCGGCCCTGCACTCGGTGGTGGACGCCAACGGGTTCCCGAACGCGGGCTACCCGCTGTACACCCCGACCGGCCCGGTGGCCGACCGGCAGCTCACGCAGGTCTGCCTGCCCGGGCAGAGCCTCGGGGCCAACCCGAACGTGGCGTGCGGCGACTACGCGGTCAACACCATGCAGCCGGTCAACGGCCCGTTCGGCGGGGGCGCCAAGCTGCCGGCCATCGACGACGCGCTCTACCCGAACATCGGTGACCGGCTGAGCGCCGCCGGGGTCTCGTGGAACTGGTACTCAGGCGGCTGGGACGCCGCCGAGGCCGGCACGCCCGGGCCGCTGTTCCAGTTCCACCACCAGCCGCTGGCCTACTTCGCGAACTATGCGCCCGGCCAGCCAGGTCGGGCCCACCTGCAGGACGAGACCAGGTTCCTGGCCGCGGCCGCGGCGGGCACGCTGCCGACCGTCAGCTTCGTCAAGCCCTACGGCGCCGAGAACGAGCACCCGGGCTACGCGAGCGAAGCGACCGGCAGCGACCACCTGGTGGATCTGCTCAAGGCGATCACGAGCGGCCCGCAGGCCGAGGACACGCTGGTCGTGGTGACCTACGACGAGTTCGGCGGGCAGTGGGACCACGTCCCACCGCCCGGGGCCGGCGCTGCGACCAAGGGGGTGCACGACGCCTTCGGCCCCGGCACCCGGATCCCGGCGCTGCTGGTCAGTAAGGCGTTCGAGCGCTCCGGCGTCGACCACACCGTCTACGACACGACGTCGATCCTGGCGACCATCGAGCGGGGGCTGCACCTGGCTCCGCTCGACTCGCGCGACGCCAAGGTCGCCGACCTGCGCAAGGCCGTGAAGGTGGGCGACCGCTGAGCCCGACCTTGTCGGGCGGCGGGTCGAGCGCTGAGCCCGACCTTGTCGGGCAACATGTCGGGCAACGGGTCGAGCGCTGGGCCCGACCTGGTCGGTGACGGGTCGAGCTAGCCCTGAGGGGGCGTCGTTCCTGCCGAGACGGTGGGGACGACGCCCTCGCTCGTCGCAGGCGCAGGGACGACGACGTCCCGCATTCTCAGGTCGCGCTCGGCCGGGATCGAGCAGCACGAGCGGGCCTTGACCCGACCGGTGATCGCTCCGACGGCGAGCCAGACCACGAACAGCACGACGGGTGCCGCGACGAGGTACTTCATCAGTGACCTCCACGATCGGGGCGGTGAGCTGCGCCTTCGGGACGAACGGGCTTCGAGAAGCCGGAGTGGGACAAGTCAAGCACGGGGTGAGCGACGGAATCCAACCCGCCACCCTGGGGATCACGACACCTGCCGTGGGTTCCAGGGTCTCCTGACGTTGGTCAGTCCGTCGCCTGGCGTCATGATGTGGTCACGGGCGTTCTGGTCGGTGACGACCTCTGCGTCGGGATCGAGCGTCGACAGGGGAGAGGGCCAGGACTTGTGACGAAGACGCGCTTCGGGCTCGCGCTTCTGGTCGCGCTCCCGCTGATGACCGGTTGTGGCAACGGGTCGATGATCGCCGTGGAGACAGCGGGTCTCCCTTCGCCCACGCCGAGCCCGACCGGTGGCCCGAGGTGCCCGACGAGCAGTCCTGCCCCTTCGACGTACGGGACGGATCCGGGCCTTGACGAAGCGGCCGTGAAGGGGCTGGCGAAGCAGCGGGGCATCTCGATGGCCGAGGCCTGGTCCGTACTCGACGGTCAACGGACGTTCGGCGTGGCGGTGAACACGGTTCAGGCGCGCTACTCGGCGGCTGTGGTGACCGTCTATTGGGACTGGGCAGCCGGCTGCGGAGTGGTCCAGGTGCTGTCCTCAGCCTCCGCCGCGGACATCGCCGCGATCGACAAAGTGGTCACGGCCGCGGGCGCCGCCCTCACGTTCGCTGCGAGTCCGGCGTCACGGTCACAGTGAGGGTCATTCCGGGCCTCAGGTTCGACGGCGGCTTCGGGCATGCACCGGGCACACCGGCACCGGTGGCCTCCGGCCGGTCGAGCTAGGCACCCGCCGGAACACCGCCCACGTGCCCGAGGCCGCCTCCGGGGTTCGGAGACGGCCTCTGGCCTGCGCTTTCCTGGGGTGAGTGACGGGACTTGAACCCGCGACCCTCTGGACCACAACCAGATGCTCTACCAGCTGAGCTACACCCACCATGCCCCCCGGAAGCGCCGGGAGCAGTTGAACTATAGCGAACCCGTGGGGGAGCCCGGCGCCGTGTACTTGGCGGCGATCCGGCGCGCGGTCTCGCTGTCCGGGCCGGGCTGCGGCACGAAGACCGCCTCGCGGTAGTACTTGAGCTCCTGGATGCTCTCGTGGATGTCGGCCAGGGCTCGGTGTCCGCCGTTCTTGGGCGGCGAGGCGAAGTAGGCCCGGGGGTACCAGCGGCGCGAGAGCTCCTTCACCGAGGAGACGTCGATGATCCGGTAGTGCAGGTGGGCCTCGAGCTCGGGCATGTCCCGTGCCAGGAAGGCCCGGTCGGTACCGACCGAGTTGCCCGCCAACGGCGCCTTGCGCACCTCGGGCACGTGGCTGCGCACGTACTCGAGCACCGCCGCCGAGGCGGCCTCCATGGTGGTGCCGCCCGCCAGGTCGGTCAGCAGGCCGGACGTCGTGTGCATCTCGCGGACCACCCCGACCATCTGGTCGAGGGCGGCCTGCGGCGGCGCGATGAGCACGTCGATGCCGTCGTCCAGGATGTTCAGGTCGGAGTCGGTGACCAGGACGGCGACCTCGACCAGTGCGTCGGCGACCAGGCTGAGCCCGGTCATCTCGCAGTCGATCCACACGATTCGCTCGTTGCCGCCGTTCGCCACCGGGTCACTCTACGCGTCGTGATCCCCGCGGCGCGCACGGTGGGGGCCACCCGAACGGTCCAGGGACGTCGATACGATCAACGCCGAAGCGGGTCGACCGGGCCGGACCACCAGGGGGCGATGTGAGCCAGGGCAGTCCGACGGCCGGCACTCCGTACCCCGGCGGCCGGTCCGAGGCCGAGGCCGGGGCCGGCCCGGGCGCCCCGTCCAGGCCCACCTTCGGGCGTCGACGCGACCGGGCCCGGCTGCGAGCGGCCGGCGAGAGCGGCGGACGGCGGGCCGGGGCCTCCGAGGTGTTCACCTGGGCAGCCGCCTCGGCCATGCTCGTGGGCGGCGGTGGTCTGTCGATCGCGGCCATCGTCACCGAGACCGGTGCCGGCGGTCTGGTGGTGGGGGTGCTGCTGTCGCTGATCCCGGTCGTGGTCGTGGTCGCCACCTACCTGTGGCTGGACCGGTTCGAGAACGAGCCGACGTCGCTGCTGGCCTTCGCGTTCTCGTGGGGTGCCGGGGTGGCCACCCTGGGTGCCCTGGTGATCAACTCGGCGTCGATCGCCGCCATCGAGCAGGCCGGGGGTGACACCACGGCGGGGGTCGTCCTGGTCGCCCCTGCCGTGGAGGAGGCGCTCAAGGGTGCCGGCGTGCTCGTGATCCTGCTGCTGAACCGGCGCGAGTTCGACGGCGTCGTCGACGGTCTGGTCTACGCCGGTCTGGTCGGGATCGGGTTCGCCTTCGTCGAGGACGTGCTCTACCTGGGCCGCACCGTCCAGACCCACGACGGCGCCACGGCCATGGTGTTCGTGCTGCGCTGCCTGGCCTCGCCCTTCGCCCACCCCCTGTTCACGGCCGCCACCGGGATCGGGCTAGGGATCGCCGCCCGCACCCGCCGTCCGTACCTGTGGGTACTGGCCCCACTGGCCGGGTACCTGGTCGCGGTGGGGCTGCACTCCACCTGGAACCTGTCGACGACCACCGGGCTGCGCGGCTTCATGACCCTGTACGTCATCGTGCAGATGCCGGTGTTCGTGGTCTTCGCCACCCTGGCCGTGGTGGCCCGTCGCCGTGAGGGCACCGTGATCGCCCGGCACCTGCGCACCTACGCGGCGGCCGGCTGGCTGACCACCGACGAGGTCGACATGCTGACGACGCTTTCGGGACGGCGGGCCGCGCGACTGTGGGCCTCAAGCTCGGGGGGCCGCCGGGCCCGGGTCGCGATGCGGCGGTTCCAGTCCGCCGCCAGCGAGCTGGCCTTCCTGCGCGAGCGCATGCACCGGGGCAACGCGCCGTCGGACGCCGGGATCATCGAGCAGCAGCTGCTGTCGGACATGTCGCTGCAGCGCCGCACGTTCTACCCGTCGCTGCGTCCCGGCCTGCCGTAGCCGCAGGGTGCAACGACGGGTGGTGAGGGGCAGGCCCGGAGGGATTCGAACCCCCAACCAGCCGGGTAGAAACCGGATGCTCTGTCCGTTGAGCTACGGGCCCTGGAGTGCTGATGCACCGTCACGGACAGCGTAGCGGCGGCCCCGTTCGGGTGCAGAAACGGTCGCCGACTGTGCCGATCCGGTGCCGGGTTATGGATCTCGGGGTGCCAGGCGGTCACGCTTTGGCAAGATGATGGGGCTGGGATGGTGGAACCTGGTGCCCGGGACTACCGAGAGTCAGCTCTCGCGAGCCTGGCACCGGTGGCCGTTTCGGTCGAAGATGGTGCGTCGAGGCCCGGTCGGGCCCGATGTCGTGCGGCAGGTGGCGAAGGAGGTGGCAGGTGGTGGAATCGCAGTCGGCAGGTTCGGGAACCGCTGCCGTCGTCCCGGTCGCTGCTCCGCAGGCGCCCCGCGTCACCCGCGCCAGTGCTCGGGCCGGTGCCGCTGCGGCGGCGGCCGCCCTGGCGGCCAACGGCTTCTCCTCGGCCGGTGGGCCGGGTGCCGGTCCGGCCAGTGAGGTCTTCGACGAGGGGGTGCGCCTCGACCTGCTGACGGCGGCCGAGCAGCTGCGGGCCGAGCTCGCCTCGCTGCGGATGCCGCTGTCGGTGCCCGGGGTCGACGTCGCCCGTACCGAGCACGAGGCCCTGATCGCCCAGCTCGACGACTACCTGCTGCCGCGGCTGCGACGCATGGACGCCCCGGTGCTCGCGGTGGTCGGGGGCTCGACCGGCGCCGGCAAGTCGACCCTGGTCAACTCGCTGTGCCGCCGAGAGGTCACCCGCAGCGGTGTGCTGCGGCCCACCACCCGCTCCCCGGTCCTGGTCCACAACCCCTACGACTCGGGCGCTTTCCTGTCGCAGCGGGTGCTGCCCGGCCTGGCGCGGGTCACCTCCGAGGCGCCCGAGCCGATGCAGCCGGTCGACCTCGACGCCCCCCGGGTCACGGCGCTGCGGCTGGTGCCGCACGACGGCATCCCCGCCGGGGTCGCGATCCTGGACGCCCCGGACATCGACTCCCTCGTCGAGGCCAACCGCGACCTCGCGGTGCAGCTGCTGGCCGCCGCCGACCTCTGGGTCTTCGTCACCACCGCGGCCCGCTACGGCGACGCCATCCCGTGGGAGCTGCTGCGCCAGGCCGTCGACCGGGGGGTCTCGGTCGCGATCGTGCTCGACCGGGTACCGCCGGCGGCGATGCAGACCGTGCGGATGCACCTGGCGACCCTGCTGCGTGACCGCGGCCTGGGCACCTCGCCGATGTTCACGATCCCCGAGACCGACCGCCGCTCGAACGACGGCTTCCTGCCGTTCGAGCTGGTCGCCCCGCTGATGGGCTGGCTGCGCCGGATCGCCAAGGACTCCCGCTCCCGCGACATCGTCGTCCGGCGCACCCTGATCGGCGTGCTCGACAGTCTGCAGTCGCGGGTCGCGACGGTGGCCACCGCAGCGGACGACCAGGTCGGGGCCGACGAGCGGCTGCGTGACGACCTCGACGAGGTCTACTCCGCCGCCACCGAGGACCTGGAGCGTGACCTGGGCGACGGCACGCTGCTGCGCGGTGAGCTGCTGGCCCGGTGGCAGGAGTTCACCGGTTCGGGCGAGGCCCTGCGCAGCCTGGACGGCGGCCGGGTCGCCGTGCCAGAGCTCGACGACGCCATCCAGCGGGCGGTGCGGGTGCTGGTCCGCGCGAGCGTGCACGGCGCCGCCGAGGCCGCGACCGCCCGGTGGCAGCTGCGGACCGCCGGCGGCCCGCTGCTGGAGCGCCACCCCGTCGAGGTCGCCGCCCCCGAGTCCGACGAGCGGGTGGCCCACATGGCCCGCGACTGGCAGCTGGCCCTCGCCGAGCGGGTCGCCGGAGCGCTGGTCGCCCGCGCCGGTGGCGCCCCGGACGTCGCGCCCGACGTGGCTGCGGCCATCGCGGCCATCGCCGTCTTCGGGTCCCGTCGCCGTCCCGACAGCGACGATGCGGTCCCCAGCACGGCCACCAAGGCCACCGTCGCCGCCCGCAAGGTGCTGAACGCGCTCATCGGTGAGTCCGAGGCCGATGCCCTGGTCGACGCCGCCCGTGACGACCTCGTGATTCGCGCCGGCACCGCCCTGGACGCCGACCGGTGCCGGGTCGAGGCCGTCCTGGACGCGGTGGGGGTGCGCGACGGCCGTGGTGCTCGGTTGCGCCGGCTCGTCGAGGCGATCGACGGCGCACGGTGACATTCGAAGAGGTGACGGTCAAGAGGGGACTCATGAGCACACGTACCGGCGAGTCGGTGAGGCCTGACCTGATGGTCGACCTCGCAGGGGCCGCCGATCCGATCACGGTCGACGACGTCGCCACCCGGGTGACGATCATCGAGGGAGCGATCCGGGCCGGGGGCGACCGCCTCGACCCCGAGGCGGTGGCCAACGCGCGCGTCATGGTCGAGCGCACCGGTGAGCGGCTGCAGCTCGGCCCCCGCTACACGATCGTGGCGCTGGTCGGGGCCACCGGCAGCGGCAAGTCGACGCTGTTCAACGCGCTCGCCACCATGGAGCTGGCCGAGACCGGGGTCAAGCGTCCGACGACCTCGCGGCCGATGGCCTGCGTCTGGGGCGACACCAGCGTGCACCCGCTGCTCGACTGGCTCGACATCTCGCCCCGCCGGCGCACCCTGCGCGAGACGGTGCTGGACGCCGACCGCGAGCGTGCCCTGCACGGGCTGGTGCTGCTGGACCTGCCCGACCACGACTCCACCCAGGTGACCCACCGGCTCGAGGTGGACCGGCTGGTCGAGCTGGTCGACCTGCTGGTGTGGGTCGTCGACCCGCAGAAGTACGGCGACGAGGCCCTGCACAGCGGCTACCTCAAGCGCCTGGTCAACCACGACGGCGTGATGATGGTCGTGCTCAACCAGACCGACAAGCTGTCGCCGTCCGAGGCCGCCACCTGTCGCACCGACCTGCGGCGGCTGCTCGACGCCGACCGGCTGCAGTCGGTACCGATCCTGACGACGTCCGCCCTGAACGGCGAAGGGGTCGACGAGCTGCGCAGCGTGCTCGCCGACATCGTCGACGTGCAGGACGCCGTCGCCCAGCGGGTGGTCGCCGACCTCGACGCCGCGGCCCGCAGGCTGCGGGACGGCGTGGCCGACAGCGAGCCCGACGGCACCCGGCTCGAGGGCGCCGACGAGCTGGTGGGCACCCTGGCCCAGGCAGCCGGGCTGCCGGTGGTGCTGGACGGCGTCACCGCCCAGCACCGTCGCCTCGGTGAGCAGGCCACCGGCTGGCCGTGGCTGACCTGGTGGCGCCGGCTGCGGGGCGACAACCTCTCGCGGCTCGACCTGACCGGCGAGGCCGCCGGTGAGATGCGGGCGCTGATGCGACCCGGTGACCCCTCGACCTCCCCGGCCCAGGAGGCTCGCGTCGACGTCGCCGTCCGGGCCGTGACCAGCTCCGTCGCCCATCAGCTGCCCAGGCCGTGGGCCGAGGCCGTGCGACTGGCGGCCCGCCGTCCGGACTCCGCGTTGGTCACAGCCCTCGACGCGGCGCTGGACAAGGTCGACCTGACGATCGCGCCGCCCGCCTGGTGGCGCCTGGCCGGCGGCCTGCAGTGGCTGCTCGCCGGGGTCGCCGCGCTCGGCCTGCTGTGGTCGCTGGTCGCCGGTGTCGGTGCCCTGGCGCATGCCGGGTTCGGCTCGACGCCGACGGTGGCGGGGCTGCCGCTGCCGGTCGTGCTGCTCGTCGCGGGGCTGCTGCTCGGGGGTGGCCTCGCGCTGCTGTCGCGGCAGCTGGTCGCCCGGGGCGCCGCCCAGCACCGTTCGCGGGTGGCGGCCCAGATGCGGGACGCCGTCCAGGACGTCGCCTGGGAGCAGGTGGTCGCCCCGGTCGCCGAGGTGCTGCACGCCCACCGGCAGGTGCGCGAGCTGCTCGACGGCGTGCGCTGACCTCCGGGTCACCTCTTCACCAGGGTCACTCTCTCGCCAGGGTCACCCCTTCGCCCAGGCCGGCCTCTCGCCCGGCTCACCCATGCGCCCACGCCGGCCTCTCGCCCGGCTCACCCGTACGCCCACGCCGCCCTGGGTGCGGAACTCCTGCCGGATTCCGTCCCCAGGGCGGTTCGGTGTCTCCGTGTCCACAGGCAGGGGTCGAGCCCGCCGTGACCCTGACGGGGGCGCGCAAGGTGGTCCTACCGGGCCGCAAGGGCCCCGAGTGCCGACCCCACGGTCGGTGAGGAGGATCAGATGCGCGAGACCGAGATCACCCTGCGGGGAGTGGTCATCACCGACCCGGCGACCCGTCAGGCCGGGGAGTCCCAGGTCACCAACTTCCGACTGGCCGCCACTCCGCGCTACTACGACCGCCGCCAGCAGGCATGGGTCGACGGCGAGCCGGTGTACGTGACCGTCAGCAGCTGGCGCAACCTGGCGACCAACGTGGCCGCCAGCGTCGTCAAGCGGGACCGGGTGGTCGTGGCCGGCCGGATCCGGACGCCGCAGTACGTCGTCGACGGCATCCGCCGTACCGGGCTGGTCGTCGAGGCCGACACGATCGGTCACGACCTGGGCTACGGCACGGCCTCGTTCCAGTGGGGGCGTCCCAAGGTCGCGGTCGAGGAGCCGGCCCGCGAGGTGGCCGACGAGCTGGCGCGCCTGGCCGAGCTCGAGGGCCAGCCGCACGACCTGGCCGACCTGCTGGCGCCCCCGACCGCCGACGAGCAGGCCGAACGACGCGCCAAGGCCCTGGCGCTGGCCAGGACGACCGCCGCCGCCGCACGAGGGGTCGACCCCGACGAGGACGACGACCTGGACGACCTCGACGACGAGCAGGACGACGAGCTGCCCGAGGGCCTGGACCGCGCCACCGGCGAGCTGGTGGGTGCCGGCACCTGAGCCAGGGCGGGCCGAGGCGGGTGAGGTGACGACCGGTGCGGCAGGATCAGGGCATGCATCCGCGATCCACGTCGTCGGCCTCCTCCGCCTCGGCCCGGGCGGTCGGCCTGGCCCTCGGGGTCGCGCTGGACACCGGGCTCGGTGACCCCCGCCGCGGCCACCCGGTCGCCGGGTTCGGGCGGGCCGCCCAGGCGCTCGAGACGCGGTGGTACGGCGACCGCCGACGCGACGGCGCCCGGTTCACGCTGGCCCTGGTCGGCTCGGCCGCCCTGCTGGGGGCGCTGGTGGAGCGCGGTGTGCCGGCGCTGGCCGGCCGGGTTCCGGGTCGGCTCTCGGCCGGGTCGGCGCGTTGGACGACCAGGACGGCCGTCACGGCAGTGACCACCTGGACGGTGCTCGGCGCCCGCAGCCTGGGGCGTGAGGGTCGGGCGCTGGCGGTGCTGCTCGACAGCGACGACCTGCCCGCGGCCCGCTACCGGCTGCGCAACCTGTGCGCCCGCGACGCCTCCCTGATGTCGGCCGACGATCTCGCCCGAGCGGGGGTGGAGTCGTTGGCCGAGAACACCAGTGACGCGGTGGTGGCCCCGCTGCTGTGGGGTGCGGTCGCCGGCGTCCCGGGGCTGCTGGCCTACCGGGCCGCCAACACCCTCGACGCGATGGTGGGCTACCGCACCCCGCGCTACCGGCGGTTCGGTTGGGCGAGCGCCCGGCTCGACGACCTGGTCAACCTGGTGCCGGCGCGGCTCACCGGGCTGCTGATCGCGGCCACCGCCGGTGGTGTCGGCGGCTCCCGCCGACGGGCGCTGTCGGTCATGCTGCGCGACGGCCACCGGCACCCGAGCCCCAACGCCGGCTATCCCGAGGCCGCCACCGCAGGAGCGCTCGGGGTGCGACTGGGGGGCACCAACAGCTATCACGGGGTCACCGAGCAGCGGCCGGAGCTGGGCGCGGACGGTCGCGCCGTGGGGGTCGAGGACCTGCACCGGGCGGTGGGTCTGCTGCAGCTGACCACCGCAGCCGCCACCGGGGCGGCCGTCGCGGCAGCGCTCGCGATCGCGGGCCCGACGGCTGCGGGGTACCCGGTGAGCGCCTACCTGGCGGGCCTGATGCTCACCGGACGGCGGGTGGTCCTGGTCGGTGGCGGGTCGGTGGCGGCCCGGCGGCTGCCGGCGTTGCTGGCCGCCGAGGCCGTGGTGACCGTGGTGGCACCGGAGGTGACACCGGTGGTCCAGGGGCTCGTCGACTCCGGGTCGGTGCAGTGGCTGCCTCGGCCCTACCGGACGGGCGATCTTGCCGAGGCGTGGTATGTGGTCGCGGCCACGGACGACCCCGACGTCAACGCCCGCGTCAGCGACGAGGCGCTCGCCGACCGCACCTTCTGCGTGCGGGCCGACCTGGCGGCGGGCGGGACCGCCGTCACGCCGGCGTCCGGCAGTCACGGGGGCCTGCAGGTCGGGGTGCTGGCGGGGGGCCGTCCCCGACGGGCCGCCCAGGTGCGCGACAAGCTGGTCGAGTCGCTGCGTCACGACCGCGACGAGGTCGAGCGCAGCCGCGACGTCGCCGGGGGACCGTTGCCGGGGGTGGCCATCGTCGGTGGCGGACCCGGCGACCCCGAGCTGATGACCCTGCGGGCGTGCCGGCTGCTGATGCAGGCCGACGTGGTGGTCGCCGACCGGCTCGCCCCGCAGCTGCCGCTGGCCGAGCTGGCCCCGGACGTCGAGGTCGTGGACGCGGCCAAGCTGCCCCGTGGACGGTTCATGGCCCAGGAGGCCATCAACGAGCTGCTGGTGAGCCGCGCCCGCGCGGGCAAGTTCGTCGTCCGGCTCAAGGGGGGCGACCCCTACGTGTTCGGTCGCGGCTCCGAAGAGGTGGCCGCGTGCCTCGCCGCGGGGATCCCGGTGCAGGTGGTTCCGGGGATCAGCAGCGCGCTCGCGGTGCCCGGCCTGGCCGGGATCCCGTTGACCCATCGCGGGGTGGCGCACGAGGTGGTCGTGGTCTCGGGACACCTGGCCCCGGACGACCCTGCCGGCCTGGTCGACTGGGCGGCGCTGGGACGCCTCACCGGGACCGTCGTCGTGCTGATGGGGGTGGAACGGCTCGGTGAGATCGCCGCCGAGCTGGTGCTGCGGGGCCGTCGGCCCGACACCCCGGTCGCGGTGGTGCGTGACGGCTCGCTGCCCGGGCAGCAGGTGGTCGTCTCCACCCTGGACGGCATCGCCGAGGCGGCTGCGGCGGCCGACGTCCGCGCCCCGGCGGTGATCGTCGTCGGCGACGTGGTCGCGGTGAGGGCCGGCGCCTGAGCCGCCCGGCCCTCACCGCGCCTGTCAGCTGACGTCGAGCCAGACGGCGGTGTCGGGCGCCAGGGCGCCGTCCTGGGCTGCGGTGATCGGCAGGCTCGAGAGCACCACTCGACCGGCCGGCAACGGCAGCGGTGCCGACCCCAGGTTGAGGACGCAGGCGAAGCCTTCCCCGCGGCGGAACGCGACGACGTCCGGACCCAGGTCGAGCCAGGTGACGCCGGCGGCCCCGCCGGTGCCGCCGCCGCCCAGGGTCGTCAGCTGACGCCGCAGCCGCAGGGCGTCGCGGTAGAACCACAGCATCGAGGAGTGGTCGCCCTCCTGGGCCTGGGCCGACAGCGCACCCCAGCCGGCCGGCTGCGGCAGCCACCCGGGCCCGGTGCCGAACCCGAGCGAGGGTCCGTCCGTCGTCCAGGGCAGGGGCACCCGGCAGCCGTCCCGGCCCCGCACCGTGTGGCCCGAACGCTCCCAGGTCGGGTCCTGCAGCAGCTCCTCGGGCAGGTCCTCGACCTCCTCCAGGCCCAGCTCCTCGCCCTGGTACAGGTAGACCCCGCCCGGCAGCGCCAGCTCGAGCATCAGCGCCGCCCGGGCGCGGCGCCGACCCAGCTCGAGGTCCACCGGTCCGTGGGCGCCGTGCAGCGCGTCGCCGTCGTCGACCTGCGGGCGGCCCAGCCTCGTGACATGACGGATGATGTCGTGGTTGGACAGCACCCACATCACCGGGGCGCCGACCTCGTCGTGGGCGGCCAGGCTGACCTTGGCGGTGCGGACCAGCTCGGCGGCGTTCCAGTGGCTGCGCACGAAGTCGAAGTCGAACGCGGTGTGCAGCTCGTCGGGACGCACGTAGGCCGCCAGCGCCTCGGGCGAGCTCACCCAGGCCTCGGCCACGAACACCTTGGGCGGGTCGTACTGCTCGGCCAGGGTGCGCCACTCGCGGTAGATCTCGTGCACCCCGGGCTGGTCCCAGTAGGGGTGGCCGGGGCGAGGGGCGCCCTCGAGGATGTGCTCGCCGTCGCCCTCGAGGTCGGGCAGTGCCGGGTCCTTGATCAGACCATGGGCGACGTCGATCCGGAACCCGTCGATGCCGCGGTCGAACCAGAACCGCAGCACCTCGAGCATCGCCGAGCGCACCTCCGGGTTGTCCCAGTTGAGGTCGGGCTGCTTGGGGTCGAACAGGTGCAGGTACCACTCGCCGGGGGTGCCGTCGGCCTCGGTGATGCGCCGCCAGGCGCGACCGCCGAACACCGCCGTCCAGTTGTTCGGCGGCTCGTCGCCGTCCGGGCCCTTGCCCGGCCGGAACAGGTAGTGCGCCCGCTCGGGCGAGCCGGGACCGGCGGCGACGGCGGCCCGGAACCAGGCGTGCTCGTCGCTGGTGTGGTTGGGCACGATGTCGAGCAGCACCTTGATGCCCAGCGCGTGCGCCTCGTCGATGAAGGCCTGGGCCGCCGCGAGGTCACCGAAGAGGGGCTCGATGTCGCGGTAGTCCGAGACGTCGTAGCCCGCGTCGGCCTGCGGCGAGGGGTACCAGGGGTTGACCCAGATCGCGTCGACGCCGAGCTCGGCCAGGTAGGGCAGTCGCGAGCGGACGCCGGCGATGTCGCCCATGCCGTCGCCGTCGCCGTCGGCGAAGCTGCGGATGTAGAGCTGGTAGGTGACGGCGTCGCGCCACCAGGTGGACGTGCGTGTCGAGGGGGTCAGGGGAAGGGAGCCGGTTGCAGGGCCGGCAAGGGGGGTAGTCAGAGTCACGGGGTACAAGCCTAGGCTCATCGGCCGGCACCGGGGACCGGCGGCCCGGATGACCGGGCGAACGGACGACTGCGCGGAACAGATAGCCTGCCGCCCGTGGCTGAGTTCATTTACACGATGCGCAAGACCCGCAAGGCGCACGGCGACAAGGTCATCCTCGATGACGTCACGCTGTCGTTCCTGCCCGGTGCCAAGATCGGTGTCGTCGGCCCGAACGGTGCGGGCAAGTCGAGCGTCCTCAAGATCATGGCGGGGCTGGACACGCCGTCCAACGGTGACGCCTTCCTGAGCCCCGGGTACAGCGTCGGCATCCTCATGCAGGAGCCGCAGCTCAACGAGACCAAGACGGTCCTCGGCAACGTCGAGGAGGGCCTGGGCGAGATCAAGGCCAAGCTCGACCGCTACAACGCGATCGCCGAGCAGATGGCCGTCGAGTACACCGACGAGCTGATGGAGGAGATGGGCCGGCTGCAGGAGGACATCGACCACGCCGACGCCTGGGACCTGGACGCCCAGCTCGAGCAGGCGATGGACGCCCTGCGCTGCCCCCCGCCGGACGCCGACGTCTCGGTGCTCTCCGGCGGTGAGCGCCGCCGGGTCGCGCTGTGCAAGCTGCTGCTGAGCAAGCCCGACCTGCTGCTGCTCGACGAGCCGACCAACCACCTGGACGCCGAGAGCGTGCTGTGGCTCGAGCAGCACCTGGCGTCCTACGCCGGCGCCGTCCTGGCCGTCACCCACGACCGGTACTTCCTCGACAACGTCGCCGAGTGGATCCTCGAGCTCGACCGCGGCCGCGCCTACCCCTACGAGGGCAACTACTCGACCTACCTGGAGAAGAAGCAGGAACGTCTGCAGGTGCAGGGCAAGAAGGACGCCAAGCTGTCCAAGCGGCTCAAGGAAGAGCTCGAGTGGGTCCGCATGAACGCCAAGGGCCGCCAGACCAAGAGCAAGTCGCGCCTGGCCCGCTACGAGGAGATGGCCGCCGAGGCCGAGCGCACCCGCAAGCTCGACTTCGAGGAGATCCAGATCCCGGCCGGCCCCGCGGCTCGGCTCGAAGGTCATCGAGGTCGACAGGCTCACCAAGGGCTTCGGCGACCGGGTGCTCATCGAGAACCTCTCGTTCACGTTGCCGCGCAACGGCATCGTCGGCATCATCGGCCCGAACGGGGTGGGCAAGACCACGCTGTTCAAGACCATCGTCGGCCTCGAGCAGGCCGACAGCGGCAAGGTCGACATCGGCGACACCGTCAAGATCGCCTACGTCGACCAGAGCCGGGGCGGCATCGACCCCAAGAAGAACCTGTGGGAGGTCGTCTCGGACGGCCTCGACTACATCAAGGTCGGCCAGGTCGAGATGCCCTCGCGGGCCTACGTCTCGGCGTTCGGCTTCAAGGGCCCCGACCAGCAGAAGCTGGCCGGGGTGCTCTCCGGCGGTGAGCGCAACCGGCTGAACCTGGCGCTGACCCTCAAGGAGGGCGGCAACCTGCTGCTGCTCGACGAGCCGACGAACGACCTGGACGTCGAGACCCTGGGCTCCCTCGAGAACGCGCTGCTCGAGTTCCCCGGCTGCGCCGTGGTCATCAGCCACGACCGGTGGTTCCTCGACCGGGTGGCGACGCACATCCTGGCCTACGAGGGCACCGACGAGAACCCGGCCGGCTGGTTCTGGTTCGAGGGCAACTTCGCCAGCTACGAGGAGAACAAGATCGCCCGCCTCGGCGCCGACGCGGCCCGGCCGCACCGGGTCACCTACCGCAAGCTCACCCGCGACTGACGAGCATGCTCACCGGCTGACGCGGGCGACCGCGCGGACCGGGCTGCCGTCGCCGCCGGTGATCCGCAGCGGCAGCACCGACACCTCGACGACGGCGCCGCCGTCCTGCTCGGCCAGCAACGGCACCAGGCCGGTCAGGTTCTCGACGATCACGCAGCCGGCGGCCGCCAGGACGTGGTGGGTGGCCAGCACCTCGGCGGGCCCGGCGTCGACCGAGGCGGCGTCGATGCCCACGGTGCGGACGCCGGCGTCCACGAGCAGCTGGGCGGCGGCCACCGACAGCCAGGGGTGGTTGAGGTACCCGGCGGCACCCCAGTGGCGGGCCCACCCGGTCACCAGCAGGACGACGACCCCGGCCCGCAGCCGGTCCGCCACGGCGCTGAGGTGCTCGACGCCGACCTGCACCCCCGCGGGCAGCTGCCGGACGTCGACGAGCACGGCCGGCCCGGCGAACTGCGACAGCGGCACCTCGTCGAGGGTGGCGGCCCCGCTCAGCACGTGGGACGGCGCGTCGACGTGGGTGCCGGTGTGGCTGCCCAGGTGCAGCGCGGTGACCACCGAGCCCTCGCCCTCGATCGTCGCCGCCGGTTCGACCCGGACGACGGGGTCACCCGGGAACGTCCACATCGCCGGCTCGACCGGGTGGGTCAGGTCGACCCAGTGCTCGCCCTCGGCGTTCCCCGTGGCGAGGGCGTCTCCGGTGTTCCCTGCGGTCTCGGGCCCGGTCACGAGGCCCCCTCGCGGCTGAGGTCGGCGCGCACCATTCCCTCCTGGACCACCGAGGCCACCAGGGTGCCGTCCTGCCGGTAGACCGCAGCCCGGCCGAGACCGCGCGAGCCTTGCGCCGACGGGCTGTCGAGCACGAACAGCAGCCACTCGTCGGCCCGGGCGGGCCGGTGCCACCACATGGCGTGGTCCAGGCTGGCCAGCCGCATCCCCGGTTCGGCGAAGGTACGGCCGTGGCCGCGCAGGATCGGCTCCAGCAGGCTGTAGTCGCTGGCATAGGCCAGGACGGCGGCGTGCAGGGCCGCGTCGGCCGCCGGGTCCGGCGACACCGGGATCGGGGCGACCGCCCGCATCCACAGGTGCTGACGGGTGCTGCGCTCGTGGGCGGGGGTCACGAAGACCGGCTCCTCGACGTGGCGCAGGTCCATCGGACGGTCCCGCAGCCAGCGCTCCATCACCGGCGAGGCGTCGGCGCCGTACCGCTCACGCAAGGTCGGCAGCGACTCGGGGTCGGGCAGCCCGGTGGGCATCGGGTCGGCGTGGTCGAGGCCGGGGGACGGGCGCTGGAACGAGGCGATCATCGACAGGATCGGCACCTCGCGCTGGATCGCGTGCACCCTTCGGGCCGAGAACGACTGACCGTCGCGCAGGCGCTCCACCTGGAAGGTGATCGGCTCCTGAGGGTCGCCCGGCCGCAGGAAGTAGGCGTGCATCGAGTGCACCGGCCGGTCCGGGGCGACGGTGCGGGTGGCGGCCACGACGGTCTGGCCCAGCACCTGCCCGCCGAAGACCCGGCCGTGCGGCTGGGGCTGGCTGTCGCCGATGAAGACGTCGGGGCCCTGCTCGGGCACCTCCCGCAGCTCGAGGATCGCCAGCAGGTCGTGCAGCGGCCCGGCGGTCGTTCCGGCGCTCATGACTGTCCTCCCGTCCCGGTGGTGCGACCTGGCGGCGTCGCCACCGTGCACTCGGCCGCGACCATGCGTTCGGCCAGGTCGGCGTACAAGGCTCCCAGGTCGGTGGGACTGTCCCGACCGGCGGGGTCGTACCACCGGGCCACGTCGACCCCCATCGACAGGATGGCCCGGGCGACCCGGCGTGGTTCGGTCACCGCCATGGTGCCCTCGGCCACCCCGTCGCGCAGCAGCTGCTCGACCAGCGTCTCGATCTGGCGGCGGATCACGACGACCGCGGCCCGGTCGCCACTGGGCAGCGCGGCCAGCTCGTACTGCACCACCCGGGCCACCCGGTGGTGCTCGGCGTGCCAGGCGACGAACCGGGCCACCACCCGGCGCAACCGCTGGACGGCGTCCGCCTCGTCGTCCGTGCCTTGCCCGTCGTCCGTGCCTTGCCCGTCGTCCGTGCCTTGCCCGTCGTCCGTGCCTTGCCCGTCGTCCCGGTCCTGACCGTCGTCGGGGTCTGCGGCGGACAGGACGAGGGTGAGGGCGGCCTCGTGGCCGATCCGGCTGATCTGGGCCAGCAGGGCGGCCTTCGAGGGGTAGTGCACGTAGAGCCCGGCCGGCGACAGGCCGGATCGGGTGGCGATGTCGCGGGTCGTGGTGGCGTGGTAGCCCTGCTCGGCGAAGGCGTCGATCGCCGCCAGCAGCATCCGCCGCGAGCTGGGCGGGGTGACCGCGGCCCAGGGATTGTCGACGTCCGACATGCCCCCTCCGACGGGTTGACGAGGCTCGCCGCACCGGCGACCCTGGTGGCGAGGATTCAGGTAAGCGGGCGCTTAGTCAATGACTGACCAGGAGGAACGGTGCGGCGGACGATCTTCGACGAGGAGCACGAGGCGCTGCGGGCGGTGGTCCGGGAGTTCCTCGACCGCGAGGTGCGGCCACGGCACGAGCAGTTCCTCGCCGACCACGCGATCTCGCGCGACGTCTGGCTCGCCGCCGGCAAGCAGGGTCTGCTCGGTCTGCAGGTGCCCGAGGAGTACGGCGGCGGTGGCGTCGCCGACGACTACCGCTACACCGCGGTGCTCGCCGAGGAGCTCTCGGCGGTCTCGGCCGCGTTCAGCTCGTGCCTGGGCATCCACGCCGACGTCAACGCCCCCTACCTGACCGAGCTGACGACCGAGGGGCAGAAGCAGCGCTGGCTGCCGGGGTTCTGCAGTGGTGAGCTGGTGACCGCGATCGCGATGACCGAGCCCGGCGGTGGCTCCGACCTGGCGGCGCTGAGGACCACGGCCGTGCGGGACGGCGACGACTGGGTGATCAACGGGTCGAAGACGTTCATCACCAACGGCTGGTCGGCCGACCTGGTCATCGTCGCCACCCGCACCGACCCCTCGCTCGGGGCCAAGGGCATCACGCTGTTCGGCGTCGAGACCGGCACCCCCGGTTTCACCCGGGGGCGCAAGCTCGACAAGGTCGGTCAGGACGAGTCCGACACCGCCGAGCTCTTCTTCGAGGACGTGCGGGTCGGTGACGTCAACCGGATCGGTGAGCTGAACCGCGGCTTCATCCACATGATGGAGCGGTTGCCGCAGGAGCGGCTCGGCGCCGCCGTCAGCAACCTCGCCCATGTGCGCACGATCCTGGACGAGACGATCGCCTACGCCAAGGAGCGCAAGGCCTTCGGCCAGGCGATCGGTGCCTTCCAGCACAACAAGTTCCGGATCGCCGAGCTGGTCACCCAGGTCGAGGTCACCCAGGCCTTCGTCGACCAGGCGATCATGGCCCACAACCGGGGCGAGCTGACCGCGGTCGACGCGGCCAAGGCCAAGTGGTGGACGGCGCAGGTGCAGAACGACGTTCTCGACGAGTGCGTCCAGCTGCACGGCGGCTACGGCTACATGAACGAGTACCGGGTCGCCCGGGCCTGGCGCGACGCCCGGGTCACCAAGATCTGGGCCGGGTCGAACGAGATCATGAAAGAGCTCATCGGTCGGGACCTGGGCCTGTGACCGGGCCTGTGACCGGGCCCGCGACCGGGCCTGTGACCGGGCCTGTGACCGGGCCTGTGACCGGGCCTGTGACCGGGCCTGTGACCGGGCCCGCGACCGCGCCGTCGCTGGGCCGCCGGTTCGAGGGCCGGGTCGCGATCGTCACCGGGTCGAGCCGGGGGATCGGGCTGGGCATCGCCGAACGGTTGGTGGCCGAGGGCGCCAGGGTCTGCCTGACGGCCCGTGGCGCGCGAGGCGCTGGACGACGCCGTCGCCCGGCTGGTGCAGCTGGGCGGGTCGGGGGTGGCGATAGCGGTGGCCGGCAAGGCCGACGACGCCGACCACCGCAGTGCCGCGGTCGAGGCGACCGTGGCCACCTTCGGTGGGCTCGACGTGCTCGTCAACAACACCGGGATCAACCCCTACGCCGGGTCGATGACCGGCGCCTCGCCCGAGGTGATCGCCAAGACGTTCGGCGTCAACGTGGGGGCCGCCCTGGCCTGGACCGGGGCGGCCGTCGCGGCCGGCCTGGGTCGTCGTCCCGGTGCTGCCGTGGTCAACGTGGCCTCGGTGGCGGGGCTGCGCCCCTCGCCCCCGATCGGCATCTACGGGGCGAGCAAGGCGGCGCTGCTGCACGCGACCACCGAGCTGGCACTCGAGCTGGCGCCGGCGATCCGGGTGAACGCGGTCGCGCCCGCCGTCGTCCGCACGCAGTTCGCCCGCCTGCTCTTCGAGGGTCGCGAGGCCGAGGCGACGGCGTCCTACCCGCTCGGGCGCCTCGGTGAGCCCACCGATGTCGCGGCCGCCGTGGCCTTCCTGGCCAGCGACGATGCGTCGTGGATCACGGGTCAGACGATTGCGGTGGACGGAGGTTGCCTGCTGCGGGGCAGTTTCGCCTAGGGTTTCGGTTGGGTCTGACTGCTGGATCAGCAGATGACTTGCCAAGGAGGGCGATATGGCGGGCACCGGCGTGGCGCAGCGCATGCGTGCATGGCAGGTACGTGAGGTGGGCGAGCCTGCCGACGTGCTTGCGATCGGTGAGGTCGCCGTGCCGACCCCGGGGGCCGGTGAGGTGCTCGTCGAGGTGTGGGCGACGGCGCTCAACTTCCCTGACGTGCTGATGGTGCAGGGCAAGTACCAGCTGCGGCCGCCGGTGCCGTTCACCCCGGGCGTCGAGATGTGCGGGCTGGTCGTCGCGGCCGGGCCCGGGGTCTCGCAGCACGTGGTCGGCGACCGGGTGATCGGCATGCCCAGGCCGCCGCACGGCAGTCTGGCCCGGTACGCGATCGCCGCCAACGCCGAGCTGTTCCCGGCACCCCCCGGGCTGGACGACGTCCCCGCGGCCGCGCTGCACGTCGCCTACCAGACCGCCTGGTTCGCCCTTAACCAGCGGGCCGGGCTGCGCGTGGGGCAGACCCTGCTGGTCACGGCGGCCGCCGGAGGAGTCGGCTCGGCCACGGTGCAGCTGGGCAAGGCGATCGGCGCCCGGGTGATCGGGGTGGTCGGCAGCCAGGCCAAGGCCGAGACCGCCAAGCTGCTCGGCTGCGACACCGTGATCGACCGCAGCAGCGAGGACGTCGTCGACGCGGTGCGCAACGCCACCGGCGGGCGCGGCGTCGACGTGGTGGTCGACATGGTCGGCGGTGACTCCTACACCGCGGCCACCAAGGTGGTCGCGTTCGGCGGCAAGATCGTCGTCGTCGGGTTCACCAGCGGCCAGATCCCGCAGCCCGGCCTCAACCATGCGCTGCTCAAGAACTACTCGATCATCGGCCTGCACTGGGGGCGCTACCTCACCGAGGACCCGGCGCTGGTGGCCCGCTGCCACGCCGACCTGACCCGCCTGGTGGACGTCGGGGCGCTACGGCCCTTCGTCTCGCAGGAGCTGCCGTTCGAGGAGGCCGGCGCGGCCCTGGTGCGTCTGGCGACGGGCGACACCGTCGGCCGCATCGTGGTGCACGCCCCCGCCTGATCAGGCGGGGGCCGTCGCCAGACCCAGGTCGACCATGGCGGGCACCAGGGGGCCGAGGGCACCGAAGCCCTCGCCCACCGTGCCGCCGGTGACGTGCCGGTAGTGGATGCCCTCGAAGATGACGGCGATCTTGAAGTAGCCGAAGGCGACGTACCAGGGCAGGTCGTCGAGCAGCTGCCCGGCCCGCGGGTCACCGAGACCGGCGTCACCGAGACCGGCGTCGCTGGCGGGGGCGGCGTACCAGCGGGCCAGCTGGGCGCCGTCCGGGAAGCCGGACGCCGGGCCGATCACGTCGAACCCGGTGCCGGTCATCGACCCCAGGCCGTCCCAGTAGGCGGTCAGCAGGCCCAGGTCGGCGAGCGGGTCGCCGACCGTCGACATCTCCCAGTCCAGCACCGCCAGAACGGTTCTGGCGCTGGGATCGAGCACCAGGTTGTCGAGGCGGTAGTCGCCGTGCACCAGTGCGGTGCGACCGGACGACGGCAACTGTGCGTCGAGGCGTCGGCGCAGCTCGTCGATCCCGGCCAGGTCTCGGCTGCGCGAGGCCTCGAGCTGGGCCGACCAGCGCCGCAGCTGGCGGCCCAGATAGCCGGGCCGGGCCCAGTCGCCGAGCCCGAGGGCCTCGACGTCCAGGTGGTGCAGCTCGGCCAGCACCTCGACCATGGCCCGGGCCAGCCGGCCCTTGCCGTCGTCGTCGAGGTCCGTCAGGTCGCGTCGGCCGCGGACGACGAGCCCGTCGACGTAGGACATCACGTAGAACGGGGCGCCGGTCACGTCGGCGTCCTGGCACCAGGCGTGCACCGTCGGCACCGGCACGGCGGTGCCGGCCAGCGCCCGGATCACCCGGGCCTCGCGTCCCATGTCGTGGGCGGTGGCCAGCACGTGGCCCAGCGGCGGCCGGCGCAGCACGACGCGGGTGACGGCCCCGCCGTCCGGCTCCGGGTTCGTGCCTCGGGTGGCCGTGCCGTGGGCCGTCAGCAGGTAGGTGAGGTTGCTGCGGCCGCCGGCGATCAGCTCGGCGCGCACCGGGCCCTCGAGCAGGCCCGGCGCGGCGTCGTCCAGCCAGCGGAGCACGGCCACCAGGTCGAGCCCGGGCACGGGCGCGGCGTCGGGGTACGGGGTTGCGGGGGGCACCCGTCCACGGTAGAGGTCGGGTCAGGGCATCATGGGGCGATGCCGCGTCAACGGGTGCTCACGCCGCTTCGCTGGTCCGACATGGACGCCTACGGCCACGTCAACAACGTGCAGTTCCTGCGCCTGCTCGAGGACGCCCGCGTGGTGGCCTTCGCCGCCGCAGGCAGCGACCACGGCGGCACCATGGTCGACACCGGGCTGCTGGTGGCCGGGCAGCGGATCGAGTACCTCGAGCCGCTCGTCTACCGCACCGCCCCGGTCGCCATCGACCTGTGGGTCACCAAGCTGTCGGCCGCCAGCGTCGACCTGGGCTACGAGGTGCTGGACGACGCCGACACCCCCGCGGGCACCACCGCCCACGGCCATGCCCACGACGCCCGTCCGGCCAGCGGTGCCCGCGTGTACGCCCGGGCCGAGACGACCCTGGTCACCTACGACCTGGTGCAGGGGCGGCCACGCCGCATGAGCCCCGACGAGCGTCGCCGGCTCGAGGAGTGGCAGGACGCCCCCGTGGTCTGGCGCCGGAGCCACTCCCGGTGAGCGACGTCCTGACTTTCGTCGACCCGACCGACCTGGCCGACCTGGGCACCTTCGTCGCCCGCGCCAAGCGGGTCGACCCGGACGGCGCGGTGCGCCTGGTCAGCCACGACGACCTGCTCGTCGTGCAGGTGTGCCCGTTGTCGGGTGTCGGCGGCATCGACGTCATCGGCATGCGGGTGTGGCGGCTGGCCGAAGCGGTGTCGGTCGACACGACGGTGCCGTTGGCGGCGATCACAGACCGTTTGGCGCACGACGCCACCCAGCTTCCGGTGCCCCCCGTGGCGGTGCTCGGAGCCGCCTGGGCCGGCATCGCCCCGCCCCGCTCGGGGTGGCAGCAGGTCGGTGAGGTGTCGCTGAACGAGCTGCGGACGGCAGCCGCCGACGGCATCGCCGAGGTGGCGGCCACAGCCGGGGGAGTACCGCCCAAGGCCGCGGCCGAATACCGGGGTCGGGTGTGGTCCCGTGACCTGCCGGGCCGCCCCGGGGTCCCGGCCGGAATGGCCTTCGTCGCCGAGGCCCTCGGCTTCCTCGGCCCGCAGACCCCTGCACCGACGAACGGTGTCACCTCGAGTGGCGGCGCTTGGAGCACAGGCGCTTCAAGCGGTGGGGCTTCGAGCGGTGGCGCTTCCGGCGGAGCTGACGCCACCGACGAGCCTGCTCGGCTCGCCCGGGTCGGGTCCTGGCAGCGGCTCAGCACCAGCCGAGGCCACGTCCTGGCCCGGCGCGGCCTCTTCTGATCCTCGGCCGGTATTCCCTCGGCCGGTATTCCTTCGGCCAACACCCGTGTTACCGCGTCAACGGCGGGGTTCGCTGCTGTCCAACGGCACCTGACCCCACCATTGACGCAGAATGTGACCCGTCAGCGTGCATCCCGGTCATCGAGCACCCACAGCAGGTCCATGATCGATGCGACGTCGCGGCGACGGCAGTCAGCGGATGGACCGGTCCAGGAGCGCGCCGCAGAACGGCGTGGCGACCACCGCAGCGACTCCGAGCAGCACTCCCAGGCCCTGGTCGCGCGTCGTGCCCCGTCGAGCTGCCCAGACCCCGAGGACTGTCGCCATCAGGAACGTGCCGCCCGCCAGGTACCGCCACAGGTCGCCGGAGCCCTCGGTGGACCACGTCAGCTCTGGCCCGTGGTAGGCCAGTGCCGGGTACACCATGGGCACTGCGGTGACCAGCAGGGGAAGGAAGGTGACAGCCATGAGGACGACGACAGTTGCCATGGCCACCAGGGTGCGCAGCAGCATGCGCGGTGCGGCGATCAGTGCCAGGTCCCTGCCGGCAGTCACGTCACCGGAGTTGATCACACCTGCCTCGACCTCGCGGTCCGCCACCTCGGCGGCCGTGTGCGGGCGTACCAGGCGCTGCCACAGGCCCTGACCTGCCAGACGCACCTGGCCGCGGCGAGTGCCGCCGCAGTCGGCCCAGGTGTCGGCCATCTCGTCGCCGTAGCTGCGCCGCCAGGAGGTCGGCCAGCACCACAGCACCCAGTTCGGCAGCGGCGCCCGTGCCGCCCGGTTCGGCCGCCCGGCGTCCGCATCCTGGGTGGCCCGCACGTCGCTCATTCGGAGGTGCCCACGGTGGCGCCGCGGAGCACCAACCAGCCGAGGAAGGCCTGGAAGGCTCCCAGGGCGGCCAGGACGAGGACGTTCAGGGCGCCTGAGACCCATGGGGGGCCGGGGGACTGCACGACGTCGAACAGCGCCACCGACAGGATCGACGACGGTGCCGTGAGCACGATCAGGGGCACGCCCGCGAACGATGCCCCGATCGTCTCGACGAACACCGAGTCGTAGAGGGTGTAGCCCGCTGCCGCGGCCACCAGGGCCAGGTAGGCGACGCACACCACGCCGGCGACCTGACCCCGGCGGTACCTGCGGGCCGAGAACTGCCCTGCCAGGAAGGCGGTCACGGCGAGACCACCACCGCGATGGCGGGAACGAGGAACGCGGGCCAGATCACGCCGACGGCACCGAGGACCACGCCGATGCCCTGGTCCCGCGTGGCTCGGCGGCGCGTCAGTCGCTCGCCGAAGGCTGCCGTGGCCAGCGGAACCACCATGGCCCAGGCCGTCAACATCCCCTGTTGTCGTACCACCTCGGCCGAGATCGTGGCCCCGTCCCCGCTCAAGGAGGCCGACGCCGCCTCGATGGTGACGAGGAGCAGAAGCTCGACCCCCATCACGACGAGACCAGTGGCCATCGCGGTCACGGTGCGCAGCAGCATCCGTGGTCCGGCCACCAGTGCCAGGTCGCCCCCGGCCGCCGAGCCGGTGGGGTGAACCGGGCGTGATTGTCGGGGTTCGTGGTCGCCCTCGATCACACCCGCTGCGGTGCGGGGCCGCACCACCCGTTGCCACAGGCCCTGACCTGCCAGACGGACCAGGGCGCGGCGAGTGCCGCCGCAGTGGGCCCAGGTGTCGGCCATCTCGTCGCCGTAGCTGCGCCGCCAGGAGGTCGGCCAGCACCACAGCACCCACTGGGGCAGTGCAGCTGAGTTGTCCGGGTGGCCGGCGTCCTCAGCTCGCTCGATCTGCTCGGGTCGGGCGTCGTGGTCGCTCATGCCTGGGCCAGCCGTCGGACGCCGGTCTGGACGGTGGCCGTCATGCTCGTCAGGTAGTCGGTGAGCGCGACCCGACCGGAGGCGGTGAGCTGGTACGGGCGGCGCCGGCCCTGCGGCGCCGCCCGTACCACCAGCCCCTGGCCGATCAGTCGGTCGAGAACGCTGTACAACGTGCCCACCGCCAGAGTGCGCCCGGCGGTCGCCGCGACGTCCTCGATGATGGCTGCCGGGTGCTGCGGCCCCCCGGCCAGGCTCACCAGCACCAGCGCGGCGCCGTCCGACAGCTCCACGACCGTCCCCCTCAGGTTGACCGACCACGAAGAGTCGTCATTCGAACCTTCGATTTCCGAAGGTACTTCATTCGACGGGCTCCTTCAACCCCGCGATCGCTCGGCCGCGTTCCTTCGCAAGCCGCTGGAGCCCCATTCACCCCGCGGCAGCGTCAATGGTGGGGTTTGGTGTTCCTGGCCTGCAGCAAACGCCACCATTGACGCTGCCGAGCCCGGTCGAGGGCGACGGGTCGGGGCGGGCGACGGGTCGGGGCGGGCGACGGGTCGGGGCGGGCGACGGGTCAGGGGCGGACGACGGGGGTTCCGTCGAGCTGGGCGCCGGCGCGCCTCATCTCCCGCACAGCCGTGGTGGTCGTGCCCTTGGCGACGCCTGCGGTCAGGCCGAGCAGGACGCGGGTGTCGAACCCGGCCTTGACGGCGTCCAGCACGGTGGCCCGCACACAGTGGTCGGTCGCGATGCCGACCACGTCGACGGCAACGACGGCGCGGGCGGCCAACCAGTCGGCCAGGCCCACCTTGGTGCCGTCCAGGTCCACCGTGCTGCCTTCGAAACCGCTGTAGGCGGCGACGTTCTCGCCCTTGGTGAACCAGGCGTCGACCCCACCCTCGGCGATCACGCCGTCCAGGGCAGGATGGCTGCGAGCGCCGTCGGTACCGGCGACACAGTGCACCGGCCAGGTCTGGGCGAAGTCCGGGCCCGGCGGGGTGCTGGCGAAGTGCGGCCCCGGGTCGATGTGCCAGTCGCGGGTGCCGACCACGGCGGCGTACTCGGCGTGGTGCTCGCGCACGTGCCCCGCGATCGCGGCAGCGACCTCGTCGCCCCCGGCCACCGGCAGCGACCCGCCCTCGCAGAAGTCGTTCTGGACGTCGACGATGACCAGGGCCCGAGCGACCACGTCCTGCGGCGCCGCCTCTGCGGTGACGTCGGCAACGGCAGCTCCGTCGTCCACTTCGGCCCCGTCGTCCACGGTAGTTCCGTCGTCCGTGTCGACACCGTCGTCCGTGTCGACACCGTCGTCCGTCTCGACACCGTCGTCCGCTGCGACCACGTCGTCCGACTCGGGTGGTGTGCCGTCCTCGGCAGGGGGGTTCGTGCTCTGGCTGTGGCGGCTCACAGTGCCTCCGTGGTGATGGCGGGTTCGAGGATCGTCGGGATCGCGGGCTCGCCGCGCGAGAGCTGGCGGGCGGTCGCGGGCAGCTCGGCCAGGCTCGCCACATGGCGGTCACGGGCGGCGGTCAGCGGCTCGGCCCCGACCACCTCGCCGTCGCGCACCAGCGGCAGCAGCAGGGACCGGTCGTCGCCGTCGTCGACCGGGTGGTGACCGATCCCGATCACCTCGGCCTGGGCGACGCCGTGCGAGCGGCGGCGCAGCACCCACTTGCGCCCCCCGACGCTGGTCTTGTCGAGGCTGTGCTTGGCGACGCTCACCATCTCACCGCCCACCCCCTCGCGGGACACCAGCTTGTACACCAGGCCCGCAGTGGGTGCTCCTGAGCCGGTCACCAGTGACGTGCCGACCCCGTAGGAGTCGACCGGGGCGGCGGCCAGCGCCGCGATGGCGAACTCGTCGAGGTCGCTGGTGACCACGATCCGGGTGTGCCGGGCGCCCAGGGTGTCGAGCTGGGCCCGCACCGCGTAGGCCTGCTCGAGCAGGTCGCCGGAGTCGAGCCGGACGGCGCCCAGCTCGGGCCCGGCCACCTCGATCGCCGTGCGCCACGCCCTGCACGACGTCGTAGGTGTCGACCAGCAGCGTGGTGCCGACGCCCAGGCTCGCCACCTGCGCCGCGAAGGCCGACTTCTCGTCGTCGTGCAGCAGGGTGAAGGCGTGGGCGGCGGTGCCGATCGTGGGGATGCCGTGCCGTCGTCCGGCCTCGAGGTTGCTGCTGCCCACGAAGCCGGCCACGTACGCCGCCCGGGCCGCAGCCACGGCGGCCTGCTCGTGGGTGCGGCGCGAGCCCATCTCCAGGCACGGCCGGCCGTGCGCGGCGACGATCATGCGGCTGGCGGCGGCGGCGATCGCGCAGTCGTGGTTCAGCACCGACAGCACCAGGGTCTCGAGCACGACGGCCTCGGCGAAGGTGCTCTCGACGACCAGGATGGGGGAGCCCGGGAACGAAGGTCTCGCCCTCGCCGTAGCCCCAGACGTCGCCGGTGAACCGGTAGTCCGCCAGCCAGGCCAGGGTCGTCGCGGTCGACCACCCGGGTGGCCGACAGGGCGTCGAGCTCGGCGTCGCCGAACCTGAAGTCGGCGATCAGCGTCGAGCAGCCGCCCGGTGCCGGCGACGACGCCGTAGCGCCGTCCGTCGGGCAGCCGTCGGGCGAACACCTCGAAGGCGCACCGCCGCTGGGCCGCGCCGGAGCGCAGGGCCGCCTCGAGCATCGTGAGCTCGTAGTGGTCGGTCAGCAGCGACGTCGCTGGGCCGGCCACGTCCCCGGTGGTCATGAACGGCAGCCTAGGCCAGGAGCACTCCCACCGCCCCTGTGACCTTCGCAGCGGGGTTCGTCGCCGGTCGTGCCGGCGCGGCCTAGAGTTGAGTCGTGTCCGTGTCACCGGTCGAGGTCGAGCAGCCGGACCTCGACGAGCAGTCCGCACTGGATCTCCCGTGGGTGACCATCGTCTGGAACGACCCGGTCAACCTGATGGCCTACGTCACCTACGTCTTCCAGAGCTACTTCGGCTACCCCCTGGCGAAGGCGGAGCGAGCTGATGCAGGACGTGCACACGAAGGGTCGGGCCGTCGTGTCGAACGGCACCCAGGTGGACATGGAGCGGGACACCCAGGCCATGCACGAGTACGGCCTGTGGGCGACCTTCCAGAAGGACACCTGAGCCGTGGGTGAGCCCCGACTCTTCGTGCCCGCCCGCGGCGGTGGCGTGACCGTGCGGATCTGGGTGGACCAACGGCTGGCCGTCGCTCACCTGCTCGACGAGGTGGCCCAGCTGCTGGAGTCCGAGACCATCCCGGACGACGCACCGGCGCCGGCTCCCGAACCCGCCTCCGAACCCGCCTCCGAACCCGCCTCCGAACCCGCAGCCGAGCGTGCAGCTGCGAAGGACACCTGGACGGCGTTCGAGGCTGCCCTGCGCGTGGGCCCCCCGCAGGACCCGGCGCTGGCCCGGTTGCTGCCCGACGGTCACCGTGAGGACGGCGACCTCGCCCAGGGCTACCGCCGACTCACCGAACGGTCGCTGCGCTCGCACAAGCGGGACGCCGCCACCGGCGCGGCCGCGGCCCTGCGTCGTCCGGACCCGGTGACCCTGACGGCCGCCGAGGCCCGGGCCCTGCTCACCAGCCTCGCCGACGCCCGACTGGTGCTGGCCGAGCGCCTGGGGGTGCGCACCGAGGAGGACAGCGAGCAGCTCTGGCACGACCTCGAGCGGCTCGAGGCCGAGCTGCCGCAGCTGCCCGAGGACGACCCGCAGTGGGACTGGGCCCGCGCCGTCGCCACCTACGAGGCGCTGGCCTGGTGGCAGCAGCAGCTGGTGGGCGCGCTGCCGATCGGCCGTCCCGGGCGTGCCGCGGGTGCGGGCGACCCCGCGGATTGACCGAAGAACTGCCTGTCGGCGGGGCGGCGGCGAGTAGTTTGTGCGGGAAATGAGCCGTGACATCTGAAAGTGCACGGACGCAGCGGCAGACGTCCCTGACCCGGCCCGACCCAGGAGCGCATGTGAGCACCGGCAGTGCGGTCAGTCTGCGCTCGCTGCGCAAGGAGTTCGGCCCGGCCGGCAAGCGGGTGGTGGCCGTCGACGGGATCGACCTCGACGTGGCCGACGGCGAGTTCGTCAGCCTGCTGGGACCCTCCGGGTCGGGCAAGACCACCGTGCTGCGCCTGATCGCCGGGTTCGAGGCGCCGACGGCGGGCACCATCACCCTCGGCGGGCAGGATGTGACGGCGCTGCCGCCGTTCGCCCGCGACGTCAACACCGTCTTCCAGGACTACGCCCTGTTCCCGCACCTGTCGGTGCTGCGCAACGTCGAGTACGGCCTGCGGGTGCGCAAGGTGCCGGCCACCGAGCGCCGGGCCCGAGCCCTGGAGATGCTCGCCGTGGTGCGGCTCGAGGGGTTCGAGCAGCGCTCGCCGTCACAGCTCTCGGGTGGGCAGCGGCAGCGGGTGGCCCTGGCCCGGGCCCTGGTGAACAAGCCCCGGGTGCTGCTGCTCGACGAGCCCCTCGGTGCCCTCGACCTCAAGCTGCGCGAGCAGATGCAGACCGAGCTGACCGCGATCCAGCGCGACCGTCGGCATCACCTTCGTCTTCGTCACCCACGACCAGGAGGAGGCGCTGACCATGTCGGACCGGGTCGTCGTCTTCGACCGCGGCCGGATCGAGCAGGTCGGCACCCCCGCCGAGGTCTACGAGCGCCCGGCCACCCCGTTCGTCGCCGGTTTCGTCGGCACCTCGAACCTGCTCGCGCCGCAGGCGGCGCAGACCGTGATGGGGCGGGCGCAGACCGTCAGCATCCGCCCCGAGAAGATCCGGGTGCAGGAGGACGGCAGCGCGGTGCCCGAGGGTTGTCACGGCGCGGCCGGCACCGTGCACGACGTGGTCTACGCCGGCCCCGGCACCCGGTTCGTGGTCGACCTGGACGCCGGCGGGCGGCTGCTCGCGATCCAGCAGAACCTCGAGACGTCGTCCATGGACGTGCTCGGGTTCCGCGGTCGCCGGGTGCTGCTCACCTGGCGGCGGGAGCACGAGTTCGTCGTCCCGTCGTCCTGAAGTGTCGTCCTGTCGTCCCGTCGTCCTGAAGTCCTGATTCCCACCCACTGCACCAGGAGGAAACCGTGTCCCTGATCTCGACAACTCGTTCGGGTGGTGGTCCCGGCCGGCGCGCGTCGGGCGTGCTGGTGGTGGGGGCCGCCGTCGCCCTGCTCGCAGCCTGCGGCGGCTCGGCCAGTTCTTCGGCGGGTGGGGCGACCAGCGGTGGTGCTGGTGCGGCTCCGGCCCCCGGTGGCGCGGCCTACGCCGGCCCGGTCGGGGCCGGTGAAGGCACCCTGAACGTGCTGGCCTGGCCCGGCTATGCCGAGAACGGCTCCACCGACCCCAAGGTCGACTGGGTGAACCCGTTCACCAAGGACACCGGATGCAAGGTCAACGTCAAGACCTTCGCGACGTCGGCCGAGGCCGTGCAGCTGTTCAACACCGGCGGCTACGACGTGGTCTCGGCCTCGGGCGACGCCTCGCTGCGGCTGGTCTACGGCGGCAAGATCCAGCCGGTCAACACGGCACTGGTGCCCAACTACGCCGACGTCATCGACCAGCTGAAGAAGCAGCCGTGGAACTCGGTCGGCGAGACCCTCTACGGCATCCCGCACGGGCGCGGCGCCAACCTGCTGCTGTTCACCAAGGACAAGTACCCGACCCCGCCGACCTCGTGGAAGGACATGTTCGACGCGAGCTCGCCCGCCAAGGGCAAGATCAGCCCTTACGACGACTCGATGAGCTTCGCCGACGCTGCGGTGTACCTGATGGCCACCCAGCCCGACCTGGGCATCAAGAACCCGTACTCGCTCGACCAGAAGCAGTTCGACGCAGTCGTCGCGCTGGCCAAGGTGCAGAAGACGCTCACCGCCGAGTACTGGGCCGACATCGTCAAGCAGGGCACCGCCCTGGCGAGCGGCACGGTGCTGGAGTCGCAGGGGTGGCAGATCACCGCCAACATGGCCAACGCCAAGGGCGAGAAGGTCGGCGCCGTCAAGCCGAGCGAGGGCAGCCACGGGTTGGTCCGACACCTGGATGGTCGCCAAGGACACCAAGAACGTCAACTGCGCCTACAAGTGGCTCGACTGGATCGTCTCGCCCAAGGTGAACGCCGAGGTCGCCGAGTACTTCGGCGAGGCGCCGGCCAATGCCAAGGCCTGCCAGCAGACCGCCGACCCCAAGCACTGCGAGATCTACCACGCGACCGACACCGAGTACTGGAAGAACGTCTGGTACTGGACCACCCCGACCGAGACGTGCCTCGACGGCCGCACCGACACGAAGTGTGTGCCCTACGAGACCTGGGTGCGGGAGTGGTCGGCGCTGCGCGCCTGAGCTGGAGGCGCCTGAGCTGAGTGGTGCCTGAGCCGAGGGCGCCCGAGCCGGCGCCTTCCGAACCGAGCTGAACCGTCGGGTCGAGGGAAGGGGTGAGCGTGAGGCAGGCCGCCGGCTGGCTGCACCGTCACGTGTGGGCGCGCCTTGCCCTGCTGCTCAGCCTTCCCTCGGCCTGGCTGGTGCTGGTCTACCTGGTGCCGCTGGCGCTGCTGTTCGTCACGGCGTTTTGGCGCACCGACAGCTTCACCGGGTCGGTGGTGCGTGAGCTGACCACCCAGAACCTGCAGGACGTGCTCGAGAAACCCGTCTACCTGCAGCTGCTGGGCCGCACCGTGCTGGTCGCGGTGGCGGTGACGCTGGTCTGCGCGGCGCTCGCCGTCCCGATGGCGCTGTTCATGGCCAAGGTGGCGGCGCCACGCTGGCAGCCGCTGCTCGTGGCGCTGGTGCTCACCCCGCTGTGGGCGTCCTACCTGGTGAAGGTCTACGCCTGGCGCTCGATGCTGTCGCCGTCCGGCCTGGTCGCCTCGGTCTTCGGTGGCACCCCGGGCTACGGCTGGACGGCCGTGGTGCTGGTGCTCAGCTATCTCTGGCTGCCCTACATGGTGCTACCGGTGTACACCGGGCTCACCACCATGAAGGCGTCTCTGCTGGACGCCGCCTCCGACCTGGGCGCGCGGCCGTGGACCGGGTTGCGGACCGTGGTGCTGCCGCTGCTCGCGCCGTCCCTGGCTGCCGGGTCGGTGTTCACGTTCTCGCTGAGCCTGGGCGACTACATCACGGTGCAGCTGGTGGGCGGCACCAGCGAGATGGTGGGGAACGCGATCTACCAGAACTTCTCGGTCGACCTGCCGTTCGCGGCGGCGTTGGCCACCCTGCCGGCGGTCGTCATGCTCGGCTACCTGGCCGCCGTCCGGCGCACCGGCGCCCTGCAGAGCCTGTGAGCGCGCGAAGGGGGACGGCGGTGGGACGGCGATGATGCTCTCGCGTGGCACCCGCTGGGTGCTCGGCGGCCTGACCGCCCTGGTGCTGGCATTCATCTACGTGCCACTGCTGGTGGTGCTGGTCAACTCGTTGAACGCCAGCCCCACGTTCAGCTGGCCGCCGACCGGGCTCACCACCCGGTGGTGGACGACGGCCTTCGGCAACGAGGGAGTTCGGGCGGCGGTGGCCACGTCGGTGCAGGTGGCGCTGCTGGCGACGGCGATCGCGCTGGTGCTCGGCACCCTGGCCGCCACGGCCGTGGCCCGGTACGAGTTCTTCGGCCGTGACGTGGTCTCGCTCATGCTGGTGCTGCCGATCGCACTGCCCGGCATCATCACCGGCATTGCGCTGAACTCGCTGTTCACCGGCTTCCTCGGTGGGCTCACGTTCGCCACGTTGGTGGTGGGGCATGCCACGTTCTGCATCGTCGTGGTGTTCAACAACGCCACGGCTCGGCTGCGCCGGCTGTCGGGGTCGATCGAGGAGGCGTCGATGGACCTGGGCGCCACCCGGGCCCTGACCTGGTGGCGGGTAACACTGCCGTCGCTGCGGGGGGCGCTGTTCGCGGGCGGGCTGCTGGCGTTCGGGCTGTCGTTCGACGAGATCATCGTCACCACGTTCACGGCAGGCCCGGGCATTCAGACCCTGCCGTTGTGGATCTTCCAGAACCTGTTCCGGCCCAACCAGGCGCCGGTGGTCAACGTGGTCGCCGCCAGCCTGGTCGTGATCTCGCTGCTGCCGGTCTACCTGGCCAACAGGCTGTCCGGCGACAGCCTCGCCGGCGGCCGGATCTGACGGGGCCTTCCCGGCTGTGGGAAGGCCGGGGCGGGAAGAATTCTTCGTGCAGAGTCCCGATGTGCCGCTCTACTGTGTGCGAAGGTCGGTCGTGGGCCCTGACGCCCCAATGGGCTTCCTCAAGTTCCTGGGTCGGTCCACCGGCGTCCGTGCGGAGCTCGACCAGCTGCCGCACGAGCCGATCGTTGACTCGGCGACACCGTGAACTGGCCCAACGGCCCCGCAGTGGACGACCCGAGGCATGTGGGCCCGTGTCGTGGCCACCAACGAGGTCCTGACTCGGTGTCGGCAGCCGCGGCTGATCGCCGGGTTGCCGATCGGGGGTCCAGGTATGACTTCGACCAGTGACTGAAGCGTGGGCCGGGCGGCTTGCTCGTGACGGCGTGATCGTTTGAGGCGTTCGACGCAGTCAGGAGATCTCTCGAGCAGGAGCCCAGGAGGCCATTTGAATGGTGGGTCGAGGCTGGTGCAAGGCACACCCCTCGTATAGAGTTCAGGGAGTCGCGGTCATTCGGGATACGGGGGAGACGATAATGAGTCGACGTGCGAGGGTCGCTGTTGTGGGTTTCCGGTGGGCATTTCGGGTTTGATGGCTTCAGCAGGAGTGGCGTTCGCGGCTCCTGCTCCGTCGGCTTCCGCCGCTGATGTTCGGGTGAGTCAAGGTGAAATCTCCACGGCGACGGATGTTATTGATCGTCAGGTAGCCCGAACCAATCAGTACTTCAGTGGGACCAATACGCCGGTGGCTAAGTCGGCCGGAGTCAATACTGCCGACCCCGTGATCGATGCGACCGCGCGTGCAATCAAGGAGTCTTTCGACTCGAACGGGCTGACTGTGGTCCGGTCGACCAGCAACGCCACGAATGTTCACGTCACGAGCACTGCCGGTGGCGCGCTGGTGGCCACGTCTGACATCACCTACAGCTGGCTGCTCAAGGACGCAACGGGTGCCATTACCGAGTCCAGCGTGACCGACAGTTACCAATTCACCGTGGGGGCGCCGGCGACTGCCGGCGCCGTGAGTGATGCTCGAATCCTCCCGCCGGCGCCAGAACCTGGCCTGCGGCTGACCGTCCCGGCGGATGCTAGGCCGGCGTCGACGGATCGGCGTAGTTCCCATCCCAACACGGCCAAGGTGGCGTCCGACCGGCGGGCAACAAACGGCAGTGCTTCAGGCGGTTTGTTGGCGGCCGTCGCGAGCGCGCCGCCCATGGGATACCTCAACTATGCGAACGAAGTGAACTACGCGCTCCTTTGGACTGATTCGGCGCACGTGGACAAGATGAATCCGAACTATCCTGTGTTTTCCAACAACTGCGCGAACTTCGTGTCACAGAGCTTGCATGCCGGAGGATGGGCCTATCGGCAAGGCTGGGTGCCTAGCACGCTGACGAATTGGTCGCCGGACCTCACAGGCCCTGCTGGTTCGTCATACACCTGGGGTGGAGCGCAGCATCTGGGAACGTTTGTCTGGAACACCGCGCAACTACCTTATCTCGACAACATCTGGAACGCGCTGTACGGCGACCTCTACTTCATGGACTGGGACCCGAACGGTAGGGCCGACGGGTCCATCGACCACACCGCCCTGATCTCTGGGACTAACAGCGCGGGTCCGTTGGTCACCCAGAAGTCGAACAATCGGCACAATGTTCCCTTGGCCACGTACATCTCCATCGCGCAGAGCCAAGGCAAGACCAACATCGTCTGGTACGGCGCTCGAACATGACGGACGAGTCCCCTGGCTATGCGCAGTTGCCCAGCTGGGCGTGGCTGCCTCCGGCGCTACTGGCCGTCGGTGTTCTGATTGTGACGGTCCTCGTGGTGTTGGCCTCCAAGCGTTCGGCCGGACTCAGACGGTTGGCGGTTCTGGCACTGGGTGGGCTTGTGTTGTTCTCGTTGTCCTGGTGGGCGCTCAGTCCTGTGACCGTGCAGTTCGGGGGTCAATCCGTGCAGTGCGGTACCGCCACCCGGAGTGCATTCGTGCGCGGGAATCCCACCGACGAGACTCTCAACCAGGCTGATCGCGCCTGCCGCACACAGGCACGCATGGTTGCGATCGGCCAGGTAGCGGCAGTGGTTGCCACCGGTGGCGTGGCAGCTCTTGTCGGAGGTCGTCGGCGTCGCGTCACCCGGTGAAAGGCTGGTCTGTAGGCGTGCGAGCTTTCGGCGGAGGCTCCGGGAGGGCGGGGCATCCGGTGGCCTCCCGAACTTTGGCGCAGCGACGCCCGGGACAGGTCCGGCGCTGCGCCCGGCAGACCTCACTAGCCTTGACGTGTGAGAGACGAATCTCTGGCGATTCACGGGTCCGACGCTCCGATCGGCATCCTCGACTCCGGGGTCGGCGGGCTCACGGTTGTCCGGGCCGTCCTCGACCAGTTGCCGCACGAGCCGGTGGTCTACATCGGCGACACCGCGAACGGACCCTACGGCCCGCAGCCGATCGCTGCGGTGCGGGCGCACGCGATCCGGGTGATGGACGAGCTGGTCGACATCGGCGTCAAGCTGATCGTCATCGCCTGCAACTCGGCCAGTGCCGCCGTCCTGCGCGACGCCCGCGAGCGCTATCGGGTGCCGGTGGTCGAGGTGATCCAGCCTGCGGTGCGGCGGGCGGTGGCCGCCACCCGCACCGGCCGGGTCGGGGTGATCGGCACCCGGGCCACCGTGACCAGCGCCGCCTACGACGACGCCTTCGCTGCGGCGCCGCAGCTGGTGCTCACCTCGCAGGCCTGCCCGCGGTTCGTCGAGTTCGTCGAGGACGGCGTCACCAGCGGCGCCGAGCTGTTGCGGGTCGCCCACGAGTACCTCGACCCGGTCAAGGCCGCGGACGTGGACACCCTGGTGCTCGGCTGCACCCACTACCCGCTGCTCACCGGCGTCATCTCCTACGTCATGGGCAACGGGGTGACCCTGGTCTCCAGCGCCGAAGAGACCGCCAAGGACGTCTACCGCACCTTGGTGGCCGAGGGTCTGACCCGCGACGAGTCGCTGCCACCGCCGCAGCACCGGTTTCTGGCGACCGGCCCGGCCGAACCGTTCGAGCGGCTGGCCCGGCGCTTCCTGGGGCCCGAGGTGGGGCAGGTCACCTCGTTGGGGGCCGACGCCGCCCAGCGGCCGGACCTGGACGACTCCCGGCAGCCCGCATGAGGCTCACTGTCGTCGGTTGCACCGGATCGATGCCGGGGCCGGACTCCCCGGCGTCCTGCTATCTGGTCGAGGCGGGGGAGCGAGCGGCGACCGGCGGTGGCAGTCGGCCCTGGCGGGTGCTGCTCGACCTGGGCAACGGCGCCCTCGGGCCGTTGCAGCGGCACACCTCGTTGCTCGACCTCGACGCGGTGCTGGTCACCCACACCCACGCCGACCACTGCCTCGACCTGTGCTCGCTGTACGTGGGGCGCTACTACGACCCGCGGCTGGGCCCTCCCGGCTCGGTCGAGGAGCTGCTGCCGGTGCACGGCCCGGCCGGCACCCGGCAACGGATCGAGGCTGCCTACGGCGACCCGGGCCACCTCGACCTGGGCCGGGTCTACGACGTCCACTCCTGGCAGGCCCGGGTGGCGGTGACGATCGGCCCGTTCACGGTGACGCCCTTCCCGGCCGACCACACGGTCGAGGCGTTCGGGCTGCGGGTGGTGGCCGAGGGCCGGGTGCTCGCCTACACGGGGGACACCGACACCTGCCCGGCGCTGCTCGAGCTGGCGGCCGACGCCGACCTGCTGCTCGCCGAGGCCGCCTTCGTCGAGGGCCGGGACGACGCGATGCGCGGGATCCACCTGACCGGCCGCCGCGCCGGTGAACTGGCCCGCGACGCCCGCGCCCGGTCGTTGATGCTGACCCACCTGCCGCCCTGGAACGACCCGGACGTCGCCGTGGCCGAGGCCCGGCAGGTCTATCCCGGCCCGGTGAGCCTGGCCGCTCCGGCTCTGCAGCTCGACGTCTGAGGGTTCGGTGACCGCTGCGGGCTCATCTAGGCTCGGGTGCCATGACGACACCTGATCGGCGCGTCGATGGACGCGCCGCCGACGAGTTGCGCCCGGTCACGATCACCCGCGGGTGGCTCGACCACGCCGAGGGCAGCGTGCTGGTCGAGTTCGGCCGCACCCGGGTGCTGTGTGCCGCCAGCTTCACCGCCGGCGTCCCGCGCTGGCGCAAGGGCTCCGGCCAGGGCTGGGTGACCGCGGAGTACGCGATGCTGCCCCGCTCGACGAACACCCGCAACGACCGGGAGTCGGTCAAGGGACGGATCGGTGGCCGCACCCACGAGATCTCGCGGCTGGTCGGTCGGTCGCTGCGCGCCGTGATCGACACCAAGGCCCTCGGCGAGAACACCGTCGTCATCGACTGTGACGTGCTGCAGGCCGACGGCGGCACCCGGACGGCGGCCATCACCGGTGCCTACGTGGCGCTGGCCGACGCGGTGGCCTGGGCGCAGGCCCAGGGGCTGGTGGCCAAGGGAGCCCAGGTGCTGACCGGTTCGGTGGCGGCGGTCAGCGTCGGCGTCATCGCCAGTGGCCCGGTGCTCGACCTCTGCTACACCGAGGACGTCAGCGCCGAGACCGACATGAACGTCGTCGTCACCGGTGACGGTCGCTTCGTCGAGGTGCAGGGCACCGCCGAGGGCGTGCCGTTCGACCGCAAGGAGCTCGACGTCCTGCTCGACCTGGCGGTGGGTGGCTGCGGCCGCCTGGCCGAGGTGCAGCGTCAGGCACTGGCTGCGGCCCTGGGCGGTGCGCGATGAGCGAGTCGCAGGCGCCGGTGACGACCGGGGCCGACAGGGGCGCAGGGGTCGCGCAGGTGACCCGGGTGGTGCTGGCGACCCGCAACCCGCACAAGGTCGACGAGCTGCGCCGCATGCTGGCGGAGTCGGGCCTGGCGGTCGAGGTGCTCGACCTGGCCGGCGCAACGGCCGAGCTGGGGGAGGTGCCCGAGGTCGCCGAGACCGGGGTGACCTTCGTCGAGAACGCGATGCTCAAGGCGCATGCGGTGGCACGGGCCACCGGGCTGCCGGCGATCAGCGACGACTCCGGGCTGTGCCTCGACGTGCTCGGCGGCTCGCCGGGGGTGTTCAGCGCCCGCTGGTCGGGCAAGCACGGTGACGACACCGCGAACCTCGAGCTGCTGCTGGCCCAGCTCGACGAGGTGCCCGAGGACAAGCGGACGGCGTGGTTCGCCTGCGCCGCAGTCCTCGCACTGCCGGACGGTCGCGAGCGGATCGCCGAGGGGCGACTGGTCGGCACCGTCGTGCGGCAGCGCAGCGGCAGCAACGGGTTCGGCTACGATCCGATCTTCCGGCCCGACGGGTTCGAGGTCACCCTGGCCGAGCTGACCGCCGACGCCAAGGACGCGATCAGCCACCGCGGGCGGGCCCTGGCCGAGCTGGTCCGCCGGATCCCCGAGATCCTGCCGCAGGCCCGCCCCAGCTGATCGCCGTTCGTCGCACAACCTCGACACGGATTGTTGCACAGAGGTACCCCTCGACTTCGAGAGTCCTTGCACTGCAACGGCTCTCGAAAGCCTTTTCACATGATCGTCATGATGTCAAGAGCGTGATTCGGATGAGAACGACCCCTTGACACCGTGCGTCACCGTGCGGCTCCATGGTGTCGACCCACCGCGCGCCGACGCAATCGTGGACGGTGGTTGACGGGGGTCGGGGGACGCTGGGGGGCGGCTATGAAGGTGTCACGCCTGTTCACGGCTGTGGTGGGAGTCGTCGGGGCCGTGGCCATGACGGCCTCGGGGGCGGCCATCGCCGCCACCGGTAGCGCTCCACCGGGGGCGACCAGGGCGGCCTACGGCACGGCGTCCCGGGTCGTGCACTTGCCCACCGGCGAGACCGTCGAGCTGCAGACCGACGCCAAGGGTCACTCCCACCTCGTCGTGCTGCCGGCGGATCGCGGTGCGGCCATGACCTACCGCACGGCCAAGGTTGGCACCCACCAGTACGTGGTGCCCCGCTCGGCGGCGCCCTACGTGGGCCGCCTGATCGACCTGGCGCTGTTCGACGTCGCCGTGCTCCCGGTGGCGACGGCGAGCGCGCGGATCCCGGTGCGGCTGACCTTCACCACGGCCGCAGCGCCGAAGGTGCCCGGGGTGACGATCACCTCGAGCACCACCGGTGCGGCCACCGGCTACCTCACGCCGGCGTCGGCCCGCACCTTCGGCGCAGCCCTGGCGGCGCAGTACACCGCCGACGCCAAGGCCCACTTCCCCGCGTCGTCCACGATCTTCGGGGTCACCGGGATGCGGGCGCTGACCAGCTCGCCGATCATCAAGCCGCTGTTCCCGATGCGCACCCTGATCATCGACGTCAAGGACAAGACCGGGGCCGCCGCGGCGCCCGACCTGGTCATCGCCACCAACCTGGACGCCGCGGGCCGCTACGTGACGGCCACCTTCACCGGGGGTGGGCAGGGTCGCGTGAGTGTGCCGATCGGCAACTACGCCGTCGACGGCTTCGTCGGTGAGTACGACACCACCGGCGTGCCGACCGCCTTCTCGATCGTCGGCCGCCAGGACTACGCGGTCACCACTCAGAACCAGACCCTGACCCTGGACGCGCGGCTGGCGACGGCCCGGCTCTCCGCGACGACGCCGCTGCCGGCGCAGCTCGAGGCAGAGACCTTCGAGGTCGACCACACGACGGCCGACGGCCTGGGCGTCTCGGGGGTGGGCGCGTTCAGCTTCGGTGACCTGGCGATCACCGTGCAGCCGCAGCCGCCCGCCGTCATCGGCACCACCAGCAGCACCGCCTCCTTCCTGCTCTCCGGGGGCCGGGGAACCGCGCTTCCTTACAGCTACTCGTTGAGCTACCCGAGTGCTCCCAACGGCGGGGTACCCGCGAACCAGTCCTACGTGGCCAGGAGCGGTGACCTCTCGGCGAGCGACCAGCAGTTCTTCGTCGACCGTCCCGGTCTGGTCGGCTCCTTCCTGCAGATGCCGGTGTACCCGGACCGGGGCTCCTCAGGGTTCGGCGGCCCCGTCGACCTGCCCGGCCGCTTGCGCACCTACGTCAACCTGGCGCCCGGTGCCGCGCTGCTGTCCGAGCTGTTCGCCGTGTCGGGCACCGACTTCACTGCGGCGCCCTACCAGATCCGGGACGGGCTGCGGCTGCCCGGTCCGGCGGGCACCGTGCCCTCCTACGACTGGGGGCGTGGTCCCTTCCTGCCGAACGTGCCGACCTCCACCGACGGTGACGCTCTGTTCGGCGGTTCGTTCTGCTACGCCTGCCGTTCGGCGACCGGCCTGGTGCTGTTCATGGCCCCGGCCACCGACTCCACACCGGGCCACTCGGTGGCCACCTACCTGGACCCGACCGGAGCGACCGTGGCCCGGGTGCGGCTCTACCAGGACGGCGCGGTGATCTTCGACCAGACGGACACCGCGTTCGCCCAGGTCGACCTGGCGGCGACGAGCACCCCCAGCACCTTCCGGCTGCTGAACGAGATCAACCGGGTGCCGTCCGGGGGGACGCTGTCGACCAGCACCGTCACCGACGTCAGCTTCGTGTCGGCCTCCGGTGCCGGTGCCCCGATCCCCGCGGGCTGGGCCTGTTTCTTCACCGACCCGTGCACCGTGCCGACGATCCTGCAGGCGCGGGTGTCGCTGCCGGTGAACGGGGTCGGGGCGGTGCCGGTGGGCGGCTCGACGATCGGGCTGTCGCTGGGCCACGTCGAGGGCGCGGCCAACCCGGCGATCACCTCGGCCAAGGTCGAGATCCGCCGTCCGGGCGGCGCCTGGGTCACGCTGCCGGTGACCTCGACCGGAGGGGGCAGCTACAGCGCCGCGCTGACCACGACCACGGCCGACGTCGGCACCCTGATCGACCTGAGGGTCAGTGGCACGGACGGCGTGGGTGGTTCGCTCAGCCAGACCGCCGTCGCCGCCTTCGGGGTGGGCTCGTGAGGCCCCGCCCGCTTGCTCCGTCCAGCATCCGACGAGTGTCACGGGGAGAGACCATGAAGGTACGCAGACTCGTCGGGGTGGTCGCCGCAGCGGTGCTGGCGCTGGGGGTCCCGGCGACGGCGAACGCCGCACCAGGTACCGGGTCCGCCGGATCAGCCGGATCAGTCGGATCGGCCGGGTCGGCCGGGTCGGCCGGATCGGCCGGATCGGCTTCCGTCGGGCAGTCCGTCTGTCCGCCCACCGCGCCGGGCTCGGTGCACTGCCTGTCGCGGCTGCGGCCGGCGGCAGCGGCCGGCAGGGCGGCTGCCGTTCCCAGCGCGGCGGCCGCCGCCGTGGCGCCGCCCACCGACGGCTACGGGCCGGCCGACATCAGGAGCATGTACCGGCTGCCGACCGGCGAGGGCCGGGGCCGGACGGTGGCGATCGTCGACGCCTACGACAACCCCAACGTCGAGGCCGACCTGGCGGCGTTCCGATCGGCCTACGGGTTGCGGCCGTGCACCACGGCCAACGGCTGCTTCCGCAAGGTCGACCAGCGGGGTGGCACCGCATACCCGGTGGGTGACCCGGGCTGGGGGGTCGAGATCGACCTCGACGTCCAGGCGGTGTCGTCGTCCTGCCCGAACTGCAGGATCCTGCTGGTGGAGGCTGACACCGCCTCGATCGAGGACATCGGGCTGGCGGTGAACCGAGCCGTCACCATGGGGGCCACGATCGTCTCGAACTCCTACGGCGGTGACGAGTACACCGGGGTGCTGGCCGACGGCGCGGCCTACTACAGCCACCCGGGGGTGGCCATGGTGGTGTCGTCGGGCGACTGGGGCTTCGGGCCGGCCTCGTTCCCGGCCAGCTGGAGCAAGGCGATCGCCGTCGGCGGCACGTCGGTGACCAGGACCGCCACCGGCTGGGACCACTCCGCCTGGCAGGGTGCCGGCAGCGGCTGTTCGGCCTGGGTGCCCAAACCTCGTTGGCAGAAGGACCCCAACTGCCTGATGCGCACCGTCTCGGACATCTCGGCCCTGGCCGACCCGGACACCGGTTTCGCGGTCTACGACACCTACGGCCTCGACCAGTTCGGCATCCCGCCGGGTTGGCTGGTGGTCGGTGGCACCAGCCTGGCCGCTCCGCTGGTGGCCGGCATGATCGGCCTGGCGGGTGACCCCGAGGACCTGTCCAACGCGAGCCGGCTCTACTCGCGCTCGGCGAGCCGCGGGCTGCGCGACGTCACCACCGGCAACAACATCACCTTCAACGACTGCGGCGGCGACTACCTGTGCAACGCACTGGTGGGGTACGACGGGCCGACGGGGGTGGGCACGCCGGTGGGCATCTCCGCCCTGTGACGCCGGTGCCGCACCACTCCCTCACGTAACCCCCACATCACGTCGCCACGCGCGGCCCCGGTGGCCTCTAGCGTGGGCACGTGACCGAGACCGGATCCACCCGACGACCAGCAGCCGGCCCGCGACGCCGGTTGTTGGTCGTCGAGGACGACCGAGCCATCGCCGACGCCGTCGTCCGGCGGCTGGTCAGTGAGGGCTACCAGGTGGATGCCGTCCACGACGGCCTCGCCGCGGTCGCTGCGGCGAGCCGGGTCGACTACGCCGCCGTCGTCCTGGACGTCATGCTGCCCGGCCTCGACGGGCACGAGGTGTGCCGCCGGATCCAGGCGCGGGCGCCGGTGCCGGTGCTGATGCTCACCGCCAAGGGCGAGGAGGCCGACCGGCTGGCGGGCCTGGACGTCGGCGCCGACGACTACCTGACCAAGCCGTTCAGCCCCCGCGAGCTGGTGGCCCGGGTGGCGGCGCTGCTGCGCCGGGTCGATCGGGCCGCCGCCCTGGCCGCGGCCGCCGACCGGGCCACCACCGCGATCGAGGCCGGGGCGCTCCGGATCGACGTCGCCGCCCGGCAGGTGCAGGTCGCCGGCGAGCTCGTGCATCTGACCCGTACCGAGTTCGACCTGCTGTGCGCCCTTGGCCGGCGGGTCGGGGAGGCCGTCGACCGGGAGCGGCTGCTGGTCGAGGTGTGGGACTGGGAGCCGGCAGCCGCCGGCCGGGCGGCGGCCTCGACCGCGGCCCGGGCGGTCGACACCCACGTGAAGTCGTTGCGCCGCAAGGTCGGAGCCGAACGGATCCGCACCGTGCACGGCTACGGCTACGCCATGGAGTCACTGTGACCGGGCAGGCGTCGTGACCACCATGCGGGCGCGGCTCGCGAGCCTGTTCGACGTGCGGCTGCTCGACCCGGTGCACTCGATCAAGGCCAAGCTGGGATGGCTGGTGCTGGTCAGCGTCGGCGTCACCGCCGTCCTGATCTGGTACGGGCTGTTGATCGCGGGCTGGCGCAGCCGCTACACCCTGCCGGTCGTCGTCCTGATCGCGCTGGCGGTCACCCAGGTGCTGGCCCACGGCATGACCTCGCCGCTGCGGCAGATGACCGCGGCCGCCAAGGCCATGGCGGCGGGGCAGCCGGTGCCCGCCGTCCGGGCCACCAGCCGCGACGAGGTGGGTGAGCTGGCGCGGGCCTTCACCGCGATGTCCGCCGACCTGGCCGACGTCGACGCCCAACGCCGTGAGCTGCTCGCCAACCTGGCCCACGAGCTGCGTACCCCGGTCGCCGCCCTGCGGGCCCAGCTCGAGAACCTGGTGGACGGCGTCCGCAGCCCCGACCCGGCGGCCCTGCTCGAGGCGTTGCAGCAGACCGAGCGGCTCGGTGAGCTGGTCGACGACCTGCTCGGCCTCGCCCGCGCCGAGGCGGGCGCGACGCCGCTGCACCGCAGCGAGGTCGATCTGGCCGCCCTGGCCGACCAGGTGGTGCGCGAGATCTCGGCGGTGCACCCCGGGCGGCGGATCACCGCCGACGTGGTGCCCGGCCTGGTCGCCGACGCCGATCCCGTGCGGCTGCGGCAGGTGCTCGTCAACCTGGTCGACAACGCGGCGCGGCACGCCCCGGACGGCGGCAGCGTGCGGCTGACCGCCCACCCGGACGACGCCGGTGGCGTGGTGGTCGAGGTGCTGGACGACGGCCCGGGCATCCCGCCGCACGAGCAGGACGTCGTCTTCGAACGGTTCCGCCGGGGGCTGCCTGTCACCCCTGCCCACGGCATGCCGTTGTCCCGGCAGGACGGCGGCACCGGGCTCGGCCTGGCGATCGCCCGCTGGGCGGTCGGGCTGCACGGCGGCCGGATCGCCGTCGTCCCGAGCCTGGTGGGCTGCCGCATCCGGGTGGAGCTGCCCGCGCGCCCCGGCGACGGTTGACCCACCCGCTGATTCGGCACCCCTTCGAATCGGCACCCCTTCGACCCACCTGCTTCGAGTACCGCACCCGCGACGGCGCCGCCGTCCTGCGATCAGTGCTGCCCCGAACGGAAGGACCACGATGATCCCGCCCGCGTCCGGCCCACCGCCTGTGTCCGGCCCACCGCCTGTGCCCGGCCCACCGTTCCGGCCGCCGCCGTTCCCGCCACAACCGTTCTCGCCGCATCCGTTCTCGCCGCATCCGATGCCGGCACCGGCGCCGGTGGGGCCGCCCCGGTTGCCGTGGTCCGCGCGATGGTGGCCGGCTCCGACCACGGTGCCGGACCGGGCGAGCGTGGTCGGGGTGGCGGCGGCGACCCTGGCCGCTGCGACGCTGGGCCTGAGTCCTCGTCCGGGCGTGAACGTGGTGGTCGTGGAGGTGCTGCTCGCCGCCACCTGGCTGCGCCGAAGCATCGGACGACGGGGACGCAGCGACCATGCGATCGCGGCGCTGGGGCTGGCCCTGGGCGGGGTCGGCGCGCTGCGCGACAGCCCCTGGCTGGTGGCGTTGTCGATGCTCGCCGGCGGCGCGCTGCTGGCGATGGCGACCACCGGCGCCCGACGGTGGCCGGCGGTGCTGCTGGCGGTGCCGGCCTTCGGGCTCGCACCGCTGCTGGCCCTCGGCTGGGCCCGCCCCTACCTGAGGGTCCGCAGGGCCCTGCCGGGCGGGACCGGGCCCTGGGTGCGCGGGGGCGTCGTGGGCTCGCTGCTGGCGGTGACTGTGGGAGGGTTGCTCGGCTCGGCAGACCCAGCCTTCGCCCGGGTACTGTGGGCGATCGACCCGCTGCGCTCGGTGGACGAGCTCGGCGCCCGGTTGGTCCTGGCCGCGGCGACGCTGCTGGTGGCGCTCGCCGGTCTCTACTCGACGTCCGCCACCCCGCGCTGGGAGCGGCTGGTGGTGGCGGTGCGGCACCGGCCGACCGTGGAGTGGGCGTTGCCGGTGGCGTTGGTGGACGTCGTCCTGCTGGTCTTCGTCGCCCTGCAGGGGGTGGTGCTGTTCGGTGGGGCGGACGTGCTGCTCGGAGGGGATGCCACGTACGCCTCCCGCGTGCACGAGGGCTTCGGGCAGCTGGTCGCCGTCACCCTGATCACGATGGCGCTCCTCGCCTGGTCGGCGCGCTCTGCCCGGGGGCACGGTCGCGACCGGCGGCTGCTGGCGGGGCTCGGCGGTGGGCTGGTGGGGCTCACCCTGGTCGTCGTGGCGTCGGCGCTGCAGCGGATGTGGCTCTACGAGCAGGCCTACGGCTGGACCGTCCTGCGGTTCGTCGTCGCCTGCTTCGAGCTGTGGCTGGGGTCGGTGCTGCTGCTGGTCGCGACCACCTGGGTGCTGCGGCGGGTGCACCTGTGCGGTCGGCTGCTGCCCGCCTGGGCCGGACTGGCGTTGCTGCTGCTGGCGGTCGCTGGGCCGGACGCCGTGGTGGCCCGGCTCGACGTCGACCGGTTCGAGCAGACCGGCAGGATCGATGTGGACTACCTGTCGCGGCTGTCGGCCGACGCCGTGCCCGAGCTCGACCGACTGCCCGCGCCAACGCGTGCCTGCGTCATGCTGGGACGGGCGCGTTCGGGTGATCCCTGGTATGGAGCCAGCCTCGCCCGAGTCACGGCAGATGCTGTTACATCGAGCCAACGCGCCGGGACGTGCCTCGGTAGCAGCTCCTGAAGCTCGAGACCGAAGCAAATGTCACCACGAGCAGGCAGATGTAACTATCGATGGGTTGCATTTGCCGGATGATCGGTGACGTCGAGGCCGTCATTCACTCGCTGCGAGCCCGAGGCGGGGACTCTTGTGCGGAAGGCGGGACTCGAACCCGCACGCCCGAAGGCACAGGAACCTAAATCCTGCGTGGCTGCCAGTTACACCACTCCCGCGTGGCCACCAGGGTAGCCGTCGAGCTGACGTCGTCCGCCGCGCCAGGTCGGGCAAGGGGCACGCCGTGCCTGAGGTCAGATGCCGAGCTGCTTGCGCAGCGACGCCACGTGACCGGTCGCCTTGACGTTGTACTTGGCGAGGGTGACGACGCCGTCCGGGTCGAGCACGACGGTCGAGCGGATCACGCCGGTGACCGTCTTGCCGTAGAGCGACTTCTCGCCCCAGGCACCCCACGCCGTCAGGACGGCGCGGTCGGGGTCCGACAGCAGTGGGAAGGTCAGCTGGTCGTGCTCGACGAACTTGGCCAGCTTGGCGGGGCTGTCGGGCGAGATGCCCAGCACCGTGTAGCCCGCTGCGGTCAACGAGGCCAGGCTGTCGCGGAAGTCGCAGGCCTGGGTGGTGCAGCCCGGGGTCATCGCGGCCGGGTAGAAGTAGACGACCACGTTGCGACCGCGCAACGACGACAGGGTCACCTGCGACCCGTCGGCGGCGGTCAGGGTGAAGTCGGGGGCGGTGGTTCCGGGGGTCAGCTGCGGCATGAGGCCAACTGTAGGACGACGGCGGCTGGGGATGGTGACGAGCCCGAGGGGTGGTCGTGGGTTACCGTGGCACCAGGACCTGCCCGGACCGCTGGAGGAGCTGAGCGATGAGTACCGAGCCGTCGGCGCCGCTGGACCTGGCCGCCCTCGAGGCCGACATCGCTCGTCACCGCACCTCGCTGGCGGCCAGTGTCGACGAGCTGACCACCCGGCTGAGCCCGCGAGAGCTGGCCCGCACCGCAGCAGCCGACGCCCGCCGTGGTCTGCTCGGCACCACTGGCACGGACGGCGGCGTCGCGCGGCCCGAGCGGTTGATCGCGATCGCAGGTGCAGCGGTGGCGGTGCTGACGGTGCTGACCCTGCTGCGCCGGGCCTATCGTCGTCGCGCTACCGTGCGGCCGTGACCGTCTCCGAACCCGACGTCAAGACCCCTGCGGCCGAGAGCCCCGTCCGGGCGCGACCGAGGACCGTCGCCGCCCAAGGGCTCTGAGCGGCTGCCGATCCGCATGCTGCACGACCGGGTGCTGGTCGACGTCGAGGGCGAGGCGGGGGAGCGGCGCTCGAGCTCGGGCATCGTGATCCCGGCGACCGCAGCGGTCGGCAAGCGGCTGGCGTGGGCGACCGTGGTGGCGATCGGGCAGAACGTGCGTCAGGTGCAGCTCGGGCGACCGGGTGCTCTACGACCCCGAGGACCGCGCCGAGGTCGAGCTGGGCGGCACCGGCTACGTGCTGCTGCGCGAGCGCGACATCCATGCCGTCGCCGCGCCCCGGGTCGAGGACGGCCAGACCGGCCTGTACCTCTGACGGGTCGGGCGCTGACGGTCGGGGGCGGAGTCACCGCCACACGCAGGAACGCCCGGTTCACCCCGCTCGACCTCGACGGGCCGCTGCCCTGGACCATGCTCGGGCTCGCTGCCGACGATCCTGCGCGACCCGCTGACGTTCCTCGAGGCCTGCGTCGCCCGGTACGGCGACCGGCTGGCGTTCCCGGTGCCTCGTGGCGCCGCCGTCCTGGTCAACGACCCGGCGGCGATCCGGCACGTGCTGCTTGAGAACCACGTCGGCTACGGCAAGTCGACGCTGCAGTACAACGCCCTCTCCCAGGTCACCGGCCAGGGGCTGCTCACCAGCGACGGCGACCTGTGGCGCCGCCACCGTCGGGTGGCCCAGCCCGCCTTCCGCCCGAGCGGGCTGCCGGCCGTCGCCTCGGTGGCGGCCACCGCCGGGCAGCGTCTGCGCGAGCACTGGGCGGGCCGGCCGGACGGCGTCGTGGACGTCGACGCCGCGGTCGCGCAGGCGATGCTCGAGGTGGTGGGCCTGACCCTGTTCGGGGTCGACCTGTCGACGGACGGCGACCGCATCGTGGCCGCCGTCGACGTCGCGCTGCGCGCAGTCCTGGTGACCTCGCGCTCGCCGGTTCCGGCCGCGGTGCCCACCCCGGCCCGGCTGCGGCTGCGGCGCTCGTTGGCGACCCTCGACCCGCTGTGCCGCCGACCTGGTGGCCCGCCGCCGGGCCCGAGGCCTCAGCCGTGACGATGCCGACGTGCTGGCCCTGCTGCTGCAGGCGGCCCCGGAGTCGTTGAGCGAGAACGAGGTCCGCGACGAGATCGTGACCCTGGTGATCGCCGGCCACGAGACGGTGGCCTCTGCGTTGACCTGGACGCTGCACCTGTTGGCCGATGCTCCTGACGTCCAGGCCCGGCTGCACGACGAGCTGGACGCCGTGCTCGGCGGCCGCCACCACGCCGGCGCACCCGGCGACCCCGACGCTGTGCCGGGTGGCCGTGACGACGCCGCAGTCCCCGGCGTGCTGGGACGACCTGCCCCGGCTGCCGTACACCCGGGCGGTGGTCGACGAGGCGCTGCGGCTCTACCCGCCGGCCTGGGTGATCACCCGCCAGGCGCTGCGGGACGACGACCTCGCCGGCCTGGCGGTGCCGGCCGGAACCCTGGTCGTCATCAGCCCGTGGCTGGCCCACCGCCGTCCCGACGTCTGGCCCGACCCGTTGCGTTTCGACCCGACCCGGTTCCTCGACGGGCCGGGTGGCACCGGTCGGCGAGCCGCTCTGCCACGGGGGGAGTACCTGCCGTTCGGGGTGGGACCGCGACTGTGCATCGGCCGCGAGATGGCGCTGGTGGAAGCCGTTGTCGTGCTCGCCGAGCTGTTGCGCGGCCACCGGGTCACCCCCGTCGCCCCCGACGCCGGGGTTGGCGATGTCCGGGCCCCGGGTGCCACGGCAGGTGGGGTTCGGGCGGGTGGGGCTCGGTCGAGGCTCTGGTCACCCTGCGGCCCAGAGGCGGCCTTCCGCTGGTGCTCCAGCCCCGGTAGCGCCGTGGTGCGCCGGCGGGAAGGGTCAGCCTGAGTAGATCGCGTTGGCGACCAGCTTGATGGTCACCGTGACCGCCTTGCTGTAGGTCGTGGTGCTTCCCGACTTGCACTTCTCGCCGGTGTCGATCGAGGTGCGGGTCTCGGCGTTCTTGCACGTGATGTGCAGGTCGACCCAGACCTTCACAGAGCGGTAGCGGCTTGTGCCGGTGAGGCGGTGACGATGCCGAGGGGGGCCAGCGCAGCGGAACAACAGGGTGACTGTCCGGCTCTGGGAGGTGAGGGTCGCGCTCAGGCAGGGCGGTGGGAGTGGTCCTCGGTCCAGATGAGCAGGTCGTCGAGGCGCCAGGTGTTGACGATGCGCTCCGCAGGGACGCCGCACTCCTGGGCGCGGGCGCAGCCGATCGGCTGCCAGTCCAGCTGGCCCGGGGCATGGGCGTCGGTGTCGATCGAGAACAGGCACCCGGCCTCGACGGCCAGCCGCAGCAGCGCCCGGGGCGGGTCGAGTCGCTCCGGCCGGGAGTTGATCTCGACCGCCACCCCGTGCTCGGCGCACGCCGCGAACACCGCCTTGGCGTCGAAGCTGGACGGCGGCCGGGTCTTGCCGCTGCGGGTCTGCGAGCTGAGTCCACCGCCGAAGCTGCGCTCCATCACGTAGCGGCCGGTGCAGTGACCGAGCACGTCGGTGTGCGGGTTGTGATCGCCGCGATCATGCGCCTGGTCATGGGCGCCGACGGCATCCGCAGCTCGGAGTGCACGCTGGCCACCACGACGTCGAGCCGTCGCAGCAGCTGGTCGGTCTGGTCGAGCCGGCCGTCGTCGAGGATGTCTACCTCGATGCCGGTCAGCAGCTGGAACCCCCGCGCCGAACCGACCCGCCCCGAACCGACCTGCCCCGAACCGCCCTGCCCCGAACCGCCTGGCTCCGAACCGCCCAGCCCCGAACCGACCTGCGCCGAGGTCGCCGGCGCCGCCGCGGCGGCCATCGTCGTGTTCAGCTCGGCGACCACCTCGAGCTGGCGCAGCAGTCGCGCCTCGGTCAGCCCGCGGGCGACCGTCAGCCGGGGGGAGTGGTCGGTCAGAACCGTGTACTCGTGCCCGAGAGAGGCTGCGGTGGTGGCCATCTCGTCGATGGGCGAGCCGCCGTCCGACCAGTCCGAGTGAGTGTGCAGGTCGCCGCGAAGCGCCGCCCGCAGCGCCTCGCCCCCCGGGGCCAGCGGCTCGGCCGTCCGGGCCTCGAGCTCGGTCAGGTAGCCGGGCACCTGGCCGGCCACCGCCTCCTCGACGACGGCCGCGGTCCGCTCGCCGATGCCCTTGACCTGGCGCAGCTCCTGGGTCTGGGCCAGCAGCACGACGTCGGACGGCGGCAGGGCCGCCAGTGCCGCGGCCGCGGTGCGGAACGCCTTGACCCGGTAGCTCGACTCGAGCGAGCGCTCCAGCAGGAACGCGATCCGCCGCAGGTCGGCGATCGGGTCACGGGTGGGCTCAGCCATGCGCCCAGCCTGCCAGGCGTCAGCCGCTGCTGCAGCAGGCCGACGCCGCCGGCCTCAGCTCGCGGCGCAGCCGGCCGAGCCGGCGGCGCTGGGACCCCCCGAAGGTCCTCGGCCGGGGCCCAGCGGCCGTCGACCTTGGCGTAGGGAACGCTCTCGCCGTCGGTCAGCAGCAGCTCGAGGGCGCTGAGCAGGCGCTCCACGTCGTCGAGGGTGGTGCCCACGCCGACGCTGGCCCGGATCGCGGTGGGGGTCGAGCCGGCCGGGCCGCCCACCAGTCGCCGCACCAGCGGGTGGGCGCAGAACGCACCGTCCCGGACGCCGATGCCGTGCTCGGCGGACAGGTACGCGGCCACCCGGCCGGGGTCGTGGCCGCGACCGTGAAGCTGACGACCCCGATGCGCTCGGTGGCGTCGGGCCAGATCTGCAGCAGGTGGACCCCGGGCAGCGCCTTCAGACCCTGGGTGAGCCGCTCGCACAGCAGCCGCTCGTGCTCGTCGAGGGCGCCGATCGGCAGCGCGGCCAGCTCGCGACAGGCGCGGGCGATCGCCACTGCGCCCAGCACGTTCGGGGTACCGGCCTCGTGGCGCTGCGGGGCGGGCGCCCACTCGGCCTGGTCGACCTCGACCAGGCGGACCGCGCCACCCCCGGCCAGGTAGGGCTCGGCGGCGTCGAGCCAGTCCCGCCGGCCGACGAGCACGCCGCTGCCGAACGGGGCGTACAGCTTGTGGCCAGAGAAGGCCAGGTAGTCGACGTCCAGGGCGGCCAGGTCGATCCGGCGGTGCGGGGCCAGCTGGGCGGCGTCGACCGCGATCCGGGCGCCGTGGGCGTGGGCGATCTCGGCGAGCCGCGCGATCGGCAGCAGCTCGCCGGTCACGTTGCTGGCGCCGGTCACGGCCACCAGGGCCGCGGGGCGCTCGGCCAGGGCGTCGGCCAGGGCCTGCACGGTGCCGGCCAGGGTGTGGGCGGCCGGCACGCAGCGGTGCGGCAGGCCCTGCCACGGCAGCAGGTTGGCGTGGTGCTCGATGTCGAGGTAGAGCACCTCGCCGCCCGCCGGGACGGCGCGGGCCAGCAGGTTCAGGGCGTCGGTGGTGTTGCGGGTGAACACGACGACGTCGTCGAGGCGGGCGCCGAGGAACGAGGCGATCGTCGGCGCGGGAGTTCTCGTAGAGCGAGGTCGAGACCTGCGACAGGTACCCGGCGCCGCGGTGCACGCTCGAGTAGTACGGCAGCGCCGCCGCCACCTCGTCGGCCACCACGCTCAGGGCGGGGGCGCTGGCGGCGATGTCGAGGTTGGCGTACGGGACGCAGGAGCCGTCGACCAGTGGCACCAGCACCCCGTCCCCGGTGACCGCCAGCAGGGGGCCGTCGAGGGCGGCGTCGCCGGGTAGCACTGCGGCATCGGGGCCGGCGACGTCCAGGCTGGTGGTGGTGAGGGTGGCGAGCGACATGACAGACCTCCGACAGGAGGGACCACGAGACGGTCCACACTTGCCGCGGTCGGGCGACCACGGCCAGGTCCTCACCCGGAGCACCCCACCGTGGCGGAGGGTTGCCGACCAGCAAGCCGGGGCTTACGCGCTGGTACTCGTGACCGAGGACAACGGTAGGGCGGCGTCCGGGCCGGTTCAACCCTCGGACGGCGTCATCTCACGGAGCGAGATGGGCAAGCAGGCGGTCGAGGTAGACGACCTGGGCCGCCACGAGCTTGACCCGGGCGGTATCTACGCCGACCCAACGGATGACGTCGAACTCGGGGAAGGCCTGCCGCCGTCCCGAGTGGGGTGGCCACTCGAGCTCGAAGGTGTTGCTGACCGCGGCGTCGGCGTCCAGCTCGGGGGCCGCGACCGCCCAGGCGGTCACCACCTTGTTGTTGGCCTGCAGGACCTCGCCCAGGGGCACGAAGTCGCCGTCCGGCACCGGCAGGCCCACCTCTTCGGTGAACTCGCGGCGGGCGGCGTCGAAGGCGTCCTCGCCGGCGTCGTAGCCCCCCTTGGGGATGCTCCAGGCGGCGTCGTCCCGTCGGCTCCACATGGGCCCGCCCATGTGCCCGAGCAGTACCTGGACGCCGTCCGGACCGTGCCGGTAGGCGAGGATGCCGGAGCTGTAGCGGCGGGCCTTGACGGGCAGCTGGGGCTCTGGGGACACCACCGTGCCAGGGTGGCAGGTAGGCCTTGGGCGGACCAAACCGCCACGCGACACTGGGCCGCCACCAGGCTTCGGGCAGGCCGCAAGCGTTGCCCTATATGCAACACGTTCCGCCACTCGCTACGATCCACCCATCCTGGCGAGGCGGGTTCTCACCGTGGCGCGTGCCGACGAGCCGCGTGCCGACGAGCCGTGTGCCGCCGGGGCACGCGTCCTGACGGGGCACGCGTCCTGACGAGGCTGTGAGGTGTCGATGTCCGCGCGGTACGACTACGTGATCGTGGGCGGTGGCTCCGCCGGTTCGGCTCTGGCCAACCGGTTCGCGACCAGCGGAGCGAAGGTGCTGGTGCTCGAGGCCGGGCGCCCGGACTACCGGTGGGACGTGTTCGTCCACATGCCTGCCGCCCTCACCTTCCCGATCGGCAGCCGGTTCTACGACTGGAAGTACGAGTCCGAGCCCGAGCCCCACATGCACGACCGGCGGATCTACCACGCTCGCGGCAAGGTGCTCGGCGGCTCCAGCAGCATCAACGGCATGATCTTCCAGCGCGGCAACCCGCTCGACTTCGAGCGGTGGGCGGCCGACCCGGGCATGGCCAGCTGGGACTACGCCCACTGCCTGCCCTACTTCCGCCGCATGGAGAACTGCCTGGCGGCGGCGGTCGACGACCCGTGGCGCGGCCACTCCGGCCCGCTGGTGCTCGAGCGCGGCCCGGTCACCAACCCGCTTGTTCGGCGCCTTCTTCGAAGCGGTCCAGCAGGCCGGCTACCCGCTGACCGACGACGTCAACGGCTACCGCCAGGAGGGCTTCGCGGCCTTCGACCGCAACGTGCACCGAGGACGGCGGCTGTCCGCGGCCCGGGCCTACCTGCACCCGCTGATGCGCTCGGGCAAGGTCGAGGTACGCACCGGGGCCCATGTCACCAAGGTGCACTTCTCGGGCAAGCGGGCCACCGGGGTCGAGTACACCCCGATCACCCCGTTCGGCCCCAAGGGCACGGGGCCCGATCGGCTCCCGCCTCGGCGGCGTCGGCGCCAGGGCCGGGGCATCGCAGCGGGTCGAGGCCGGCGAGGTCGTGCTGTGCGGCGGGGCCTTCAACACCCCGCAGCTGCTGCAGCTGTCCGGTGTCGGCCAGGCCGACCAGCTGCGCAGCGCTCGGCATCGAGGTGGTCGCCGACGTGCCCGGGGTCGGTCAGCACCTGCAGGACCATCTGGAGGTCTACATCCAGCACGCCTGCAGGCAGCCGGTCTCGATGCAGCCCTACCTGCAGCACCGGTACAAGCCCGTCGTGGGCGCCGAATGGCTGTTCCTGAGGCGTGGGCCCGGCGCCACCAACCACTTCGAGGGTGGCGGCTTCACCCGCAGCAACGACGACGTCGCCTACCCCAACCTGATGTACCACTTCCTGCCGATCGCGGTGCGCTACGACGGTTCGGCGCCGGCAGGCGGTCACGGCTATCAGGTGCACGTGGGGCCGATGTACTCCGACGCCCGCGGCACGGTGAAGGTGCGCAACGCCGATCCGTTCACCAAGCCCGAGCTGCGCTTCAACTACCTGTCGACCGAGCAGGACCGCCGGGAGTGGGTCGAGGCGGTGCGACGCACCCGCGAGATCCTGGCCCAGCCCGCCCTGCAGGCCTTCAGCGACGGCGAGATCTCGCCCGGAGCGGCCGTCGAGACCGACGAGCAGATCCTCGACTGGGTGGGGCACGAGGGTGAGACCGCGCTGCACCCCTCGTGCACCGCGCGGATGGGCACCGGCCCGCTCGACGTCACCGACCCGCTCACCATGGGCGTGCACGGCCTCGAGGGGCTGCGCGTGGTCGACGCCTCGGCCATGCCGTACGTGACCAACGGCAACATCTACGCCCCTGTGATGATGCTCGCCGAGAAGGCCGCCGACCTGATCCTGGGCAACACCCCGCTCGCGCCGCAGCCGACCGACCTCTACCGCCACCAACCGGCCGGCGCGACCTCCGCGGGCACGACCTCGGCCGGCCGGCTGTCGGGCGGCCAGACCGTGAACGGGGAGTCCTGATGGCCCACACCTCCGCAGCCGCCGCCCGGCTGCTCCGGCACGCCCGGTACGAGGTGATCCCCACCAGGACGATCCAGCAGAAGGTGCTGGACGCCGTGCCCACGGACGTGCAGATCACGGTGACGGCCTCACCGGCCAAGGGTCTCGATCCCACCCTCGACCTGGCCGAGAGCCTGGCCGCCCACGGCTACACGGTCGTGCCGCACGTCGCGGTCCGGCTGCTGAAGGGGGAGCAGCACCTGGCCGACGTGGTCGCCCGGCTGACCGCCGCCGGGATCGACCGGGTGTTCATGCCGGCCGGTGACGCCGACCCGCCCGCCGGTTCGTGGGACGCCGCGCTGCCGGGGCTGCAGGCGCTGAGCGCCATGGGGCACCCGATCCGGGACGTCGGCATCACCGGCTACCCCGAGAGCCACCCCTCGATCGACGACGACGTGACCGTGCAGGCCATGTGGGACAAGCGTTCCCACGCAACCAATGTGGTCAGCAACCTGTGCTTCGACCCCGGGACCGTCGCGGACTGGGTCAAGCGGGTGCGGCGGCGCGGGATCGAGCTGCCGATCTACGTGGGCCTGGCCGGCCCGGTCGAGCGCACCAAGCTGCTGACCATGGCGGGCAAGGTGGGCGTGGGTCAGTCGACCAGGTTCCTCACCCAGCACGCCGGCTGGTTCGCCCGGCTGGCCGCACCCGGCTACTCCCCGGAACGGCTGCTGGCCAAGGTCTCTCAGGAGGTGGGCGAGGAGAAGTACGGCGTCGCAGGCCTGCACATCTTCACCTTCAACCAGGTGGCCGAGACCGAAGCCTGGCGCCAGAACCTGCTCGCCCAGGCCTGACTCCGGTCTCGGCCGGGCCTACTGCTGCGGCTGCGACTGCGGCTGCGGCTGCGACTGCGGTTGCGACTGCGGCTGCGACTGCGCCTTGCCGCCGTCCACCATCGCCTTGACGACGTTCATGCCGGCCAGGCCCTGGCCGATCACCGAGGTGAGCATCTCGGTGACCCCCTCGGCGCCGTTGAGCACCTGGATGCTGCCCACACCGTCGAACGCCTTCGCCGCGTTGGCGACGATCTGCGGGTAGTTCTGCGCGATCTCCTGCAGCACGACGGCCTCGTGGTTCGTGGCCAGCGCCAGGGCCCGCCGTTCGATCGACTCCCCGTCGGCCAGGCCCTTGGCCCGGATCACCGCGGCTTCGGCGTCACCGACCGCCAGCACCGCGGCGGCCTGGGCCTCACCCTCGGCGCGCACGGCCTCGGCCTCGGCGAGCCGGCGGGCCTTCTCGGCGTCACCGTGCCGGGCGCCCTCGATGGCCTCGGCGTCGGCCAGGGCGGTACGGCGGGCCCGTTCGGACTCGCCACTGATGCGGGCCTTCTCGCCGTCCGCCTCGGCAGCGGCGATGACGGCCGCCTTGCGGGCCTCGGCCTCGGAGATCGCGGCGTTGCGGGCGGCCTGGGCCTCCTGCTCAACGCGGTAGCGGGCGGCGTCGGCGGGACGGCGCACCTCGGCCTCGAGCTGCTGCTCGCGCCGGGCGGCCTCGAGCTTGGCGACCTCGGTCTCCTGCACCACGACCTGCTGCCGGGCGGCGGCAGCCGCCAACGGACCCGCCTGCTCGGCCTTGGAGTCCGCCTGGTCGACCTCGGCCTGGTACTGGGCCTGGGCGATCCGGCTGGCCCGCACCGCCTCGGCCTGACGTGCCTGCGCCTCGGCCTCGGCCTCGGTGGCCTGCTGGTTGGCGGCGGCCTCGGCGATCCGGGCCTGCTTGAGCACCTCGGCCGCGAACGGCCGCGACAGGTTGGCGATGTAGCCGGTGGGGTCCTCGAGGTCCTTGATCTGCAGGGTGTCGATGACCAGGCCCAGCTTCTCGAGCTCGACGCCGGCGGCGCCCCGGGTCTCCTGGATCAGCCGTTCCCGTTCGCGCACCAGCTCTTCCATCGTCAGCGAGCCGATGATCGAGCGCAGGTGGCCCTCGAACACGTTGACGATCTTGTCGACCATCGCGTCCTGCTTGTCGAGGAAGCGGCGGGCCGCGTTCGAGATCGAGGCCTCGTCGTCACCGACCTTGAAGATCACGACGCCGTGGACGCCGACGCTGATGCCCTGCTGGGTCACGCAGCGCACGGCCAGCTCGGCCTCGTTGATGTCGAGCGACAGCTTGCGCACGACCTGGACGCCGGGGATGACCAGGGTGCCGCCGCCGGTCATGACGCGAAAACCGAGGCCGCCCACCGACTCCCGGTTGCGGGCGCCCGAGATGATCAGTGCCTGGTTGGGTTCGGCGACCCGCCACATGCTCTTGAAGATCAGGACGGCGAGGCCGACGGCGACGACGGTGGTGCCGCCGACCGTGCCGAGTACGACTGGGTCCATTGACGATGCCATCTCCTGGAGGCTTGTCACGTCGACCCGGGCGGATCTGCCACGGGTCGGGTGCGGGTGACCCGGATCCGGGTCACTCCTGGGTGAACGGTCGCCGGCGGCAGCGACGACGGCGGCTCGGCCGTCGACGACCAGGACGACGGGTCAGCCGTCGGCTGCCACGATGACGGTGCGCGGCGGGTACACCTCGGTCACGGTGACCCTGGTGCCGGTGGGGATGGCGATGCCACGGTTCGCGCTGTACGCGCCGTAGGTCTCGCTGCCGCCCCGAGCCGGCAGCCGGACCTCGCCCTGTCCCCCTGACGGGATCGTGGTGGTCACGATCCCGACTGCGCCAACCAGACGGTCTGCGCTCATTCCCCGCGCTCCTCGCCCGTCGGGGGAACGCCCCTCGGCAGGTATCGCATGAATGTACGACCAAATCGCTGCCGCGCCAGTGGACCGGCGTCCGAGCGGGTGCGTCAGCTCGGGGCGTCGTCCAGCTGGTTGACCATCGACCAGGCGGCGCGCTCCAGGTAGTCCCACAGCGTCGACTCCAGTGCCGGTGCCAGCCGCAGGCTGACCACGGCGGCCCGCATGTGCGCCAGCCAGCGGTCGCGCGCCGCCGGGCCCACCGCGAACGGTGCGTGGCGCATCCGCAGCCGCGGGTGGCCGCGCTCGTCGCTGTAGGTGGTGGGCCCGCCCCAGTACTGCTCCAGGAAGAGCGTCAGCCGCTGCTGGGCCGGGCCGAGGTCGGCCTCGGGGTACATCGGGCGCAGCAGCGGGTCGGCTGCGACGCCCCGGTAGAACTCGGCGACCAGGCGCTCGAAGGTCGTCGTGACCGCCCACCTGGTCGTAGAAGGTGGTGGCCCGGTCCTGGCGCCCGCCCGCCGGCGGGGGGCTCGGCGTCCTCGACGGTCATGGTTCCAGTCTGCCCCTCGTGCCTCAGATGCTCGGTCGGCCGGGTCGGCCGGTCCGGGCGTCGGCGACCAGCACGGCGGCGGCGGAGTAGGCCACGTGCACCCCGGCGGCGTCCAGGTGCTGCTTGGCCCGGCGTCGCAGCTCGCGGCAGACCCGGTCGTCCTCGAGCGCGGCGGTGCGCATCTCGACCCGGACGACGACGCCACCGGCGCTGACCGACTCGACGCCCGCCAGGGTCGGGTCGTCGAGCACCGCGGCGGCGAAGCCGGGGTCGGAGCGCACCTGTCGGCCGACCTCGAGCAGCAGCTCGCCGACCCGGTCGACGTTCTCGGAGTAGGCGACTGCGACGCTCCAGCACCGCGTTGCCCCAGCCCTGCGAGCGGTTGCCGACCTTGAGGATCTCGCCGTTGCGCAGGTACCAGGTGGTGCCGTCGCCGTCGCGCAGCTGGGTGACCCGCAGCCCCACCGCCTCGACGACGCCGACCGTCGTCGCCGATCTCGATGGTGTCGCCGACGCCGTACTGGTCCTCGACGATCATGAACAGGCCCGAGATGACGTCCTTGACCAGCGCCTGGGCGCCGAAACCGACGGCGACGCCGACGATCCCGGCGCTGGCCAGCAGCGGCGCGACCGGGATGCTCGAGCTCGTCGAGCACGGTCAGGGCGACCACGCGTGGCGACCACGGCGGTGGTCAGGCTGCGCAGCACCGAGGCGGTGGTACGGGCCCGCTGCTCGCGGCGCAGGGAGACCAGATGGGGCGCGGTCGCCGCCAGGACGGTGGCCCCGGCCCGATTGCCCTCGATCCGGCTCGCCATCTGCCCGCCCAGGCCTGCCCGGCCGGTGGCGATGCCGTCGGTGACCCGGTCGATGAGGCGGTGCAGCACGAACCGGACGACGCAGCCCGGCCACCACCGTGACGAGTGATCAGGCAGCGGGCGTGCCCAGCAGCACGTCCCACGGCCCGTCCTGCCAGGCCGTCAGCCGGTCGGTGAGCGGGCTCACAGGCGCAGCCCGGTGGCGTGGGCCGAGAAGGCCATGGTGTCGGCCGACAGGTCGATGCTGCGGCTGACCGAGCGGGCGCCGTGGCCGACGTCGCGCTCCAGTCGCAGCAGCACCGGGGCCTCGTGCGGGGTGCGGGAGGTGGCGTGCTGCAGGGCGGCGCAGAGCTTGCGGGCGTGCAGCGGGTCGACCCGGCTGTCGCCGTCGAAGACCGTGAACAGCACGCTCGGGTAGGCGGTGCCCTCGACCACCCGGTGGTAGGGCGAGTAGCTCGAGCAGCCAGTCCGAGCTGCTCGGGCACCTCGGCGCTGCCGTACTCGACGTTCCAGGTCGAGCCCAGGCCGAACCGCTCGTAGCGCACCATGTCGAGCAGCGGCGCCGAGCAGACGACGGCGGCGGCGTCGCCGGGCCACTGGGTCAGGGCGGCCCCGACCAGCAGGCCGCCGTTGGACCCGCCCGACAGGCACAGCTGCGCCGGCAGTGGTGACGCCGCCGGTCGACCAGAGTCGTTGCCGCGGCGTGGAAGTCGTCGAAGACGTGCTGCTTGTTGCCCAGCATGCCGGCGCGGTGCCAGGTCTCGCCCTCCTCGCAGCCGCCGCGCAGGTTGGCGATCGCGTACACCCCGCCCGCCTCGACCCAGGCCAGGATGGACGCCGAGTAGGCCGGGTTCAGCGAGACCCCGAAACCGCCGTAGCCGTACAGGATCGTGGGCACCGGGGCGGTCGTCGCGGCCGCCGTCGACGCGGCGCTCGGCGTCCGCCCGCCTGATGACGAACATCCGCACCGTGGTGCCGTCGGCGCTGGGGTAGGCCACCTGCTCGGTGACGACGTCCGGCACCTGCACCACGCCCGGGCGGGGCGGCCTCGAGCACCACCGAGCCCGTCGCGGGCGTCGAAGCGGTAGATGTGCTGCGGGGTGGTGTGGTCGGTGTAGCCGAACCACAGCAGCGGCCCGCCCTCGGGCCGCTCGACGAGCCCGCCGATGGTGCCCAGGCCCGGCAGCGGCACCCGGCCGCGGTCGCCGTCCCGCCGGGTACCGGTCAGGTCGTGCACGCTCACCTCGCTGACGGCGTGCCGGGTCCAGGACGCCACCAGGACGGCGTCTGTCGTCGTCGCAGCTCGCAGACCGCGTAGTCCTCGAGCACGGCCTCGGGGTCCTCGGCGAGCAGCTCGTGCCAGTGCTCCCGGCCGGGGGTGGCGGGGTCGGTCACCATCAGCCGGCCGCGCGGGGCGTCCAGGTCGGTGGCCAGGTAGAGGCGGCCGTCGCGCCCGACGGCACCCGAGACCCGGGCGTCCAGGCCGGTGACGACCGGCACCAGCGCCGGGGCTGCGGCCTCGCTCGTGCTCAGGTCGGCGATCCAGAGGTCGTTGCGCGGCGCGGTGCCGGTCGCCGCCGAGACCAGCAGCCAGCGGCCGTCCCGGCTGACCGAGACCCCGAAGTAGCTGCGCAGGTCCTGCTCGGCGCCGAAGATCTCGACGTCGGTGGCGGGGTCGGTGCCGACCCGGTGCAGCCACACCCGGCGGTGGTACTGCTGCTCGTTCTCGGGCAGCAGCTCGGGGGCGAGCCGGCGGACGTAGTAGTAGTCCCGGCCGCCCGGCAGGAACGCGACGGGGGAGTAGCGGGCCCGGTCGATCGGCCGGCTCGACGAGCTCGCCGGTGGCGACGTCCAGCAGGTGCAGCACGCTCTCCTCGGTGCCGCCCACCGACAGCTGGTAGGCGAGCAGGTCGCCCTCCTTGCTCGGCTGCCAGGCGTCCAGGGTGGTCAGGCCGGTGGCGTCGATCGCCGCCGGGTCGATCAGCACCCGCTCGCCGTCGCCCGCCGTCCCCGGCCGGTCGCCGCGCACGACCAGGACGGCGTGCTCCTGCTCGGCGGTGCGGTGCATCTGGAAGATCCGCTCGCCGCGGCGGACCGGCACCCCCACCAGCCCGGCGGCCAGCAGCTCGCGGATGCGCTCCGCTGCCCGGTCCCGGCCCGGCCACAGCGCCGCCTGCGAGGCGTACAGATCGTCCTGGGCGCTCGTCCAGGCGAGGGTGCGCGCGTCGTCGCCGTCCTCGAGCCAGCGGTAGGGGTCGGCCACCCGGTGGCCGTGCAGGGTCTCGACCAGGTCGTCGCGCTCGGCCTGGGGATAGCTGTCGGAAAGGCTCATGACGGGCAAGCCTAAGGTGGTCCGAAGGGATGCCTGGGCTGCCGCACCGGCCCCCGGGGGGCGTCAGGTCTGGCAGGATGCCGAACCGTGGGTGAATCACAGGTAGCGCCGGCGCCCGACGAGCGGCTCTCGCCCGAGCTCGTCGAGCTGGCGCACGCCTACGGGGTGGCCACGGAGTTCTGGGACTGGCAGGGCCGGCACACGATGGTGGCGCGCTCGACCATCGAGGCCGTGCTCGCCGCCCTGGACGTCGAGAGTGCCGACGACGCGCAGGTGAGCCGCTCGCTGGCCGCCGCGCGGGACCGGTCGTGGCGGCTGGTGCTGCCGGACGTCGTCGTGGCTCGGCAGGGGGCCGCGCCCCGGATCGCGGTGCACGTCGACCACGGCCAGAGCGTCGAGGTGTGGGCCGAGCTCGAGGCACGACGGCGGCATCGTGGGGCTGACGCAGGAGGAGCGCTGGGTCGACCCCCGGGTCATCGAGGGTCGGCTGATCGGTGAGGCCACCTTCATGCTGCCGGACGACCTGCCCCTGGGCTGGCACCGCCTCAAGGCCCGCTACGCCGGCGGCTCGGTCGAGCGGCCGCTGGTGATCACCCCGGCGAAGGTCGACCTGCCCCCGACCCTGCAGCAGCGCCGGGCCTGGGGGTTCATGACCCAGCTGTACTCGGTGCGCTCGCAGTACTCCTGGGGGATCGGCGACCTGGCCGACCTGGCCGAGCTGGCGGCCTGGAGCACCCGGGCGCAGGGCGCCGACTTCGTGCTGGTCAACCCGCTGCACGCGGCCGAGCCGATCGCCCCGATGGAGCCGTCGCCCTACCTGCCGACCACGCGGCGGTTCGTCAACCCGCTCTACCTGCGGATCGAGGACATCCCCGAGGTCGCCTACATGCCCTCGACCGACCGGGCGCTGCTGGAGTGGCAGGCCGAGGCGATGCGGGGCCTGAACACCGACGGTGGCCAGCTGGACCGGGACGCGGTCTGGGAGGCCAAGCGTGCGGCGCTGGAGACGGTGTTCGCGCAGCCGCGGACCCGCTCCCGGCAGGACGAGTTCGAGGAGTACTGCGTCCGCGAGGGGCTCGGGCTGCTCGACTTCGCCACCTGGTGCGCCCTGGCCGAGCGCTACGGCCTGCCGATGACCACCTGGCCCTCGCACGCCCTCGACCCCCGCAGCCAGGCGGTCACCCAGCTGCGTGAGGAGCTGGCCGACCGGGTCGAGTTCCACATGTGGGTGCAGTGGTGCCTGGACGCCCAGCTGGCCGCGGCGCAGCGCAAGGCGCTGGACGCCGGCATGGGCATCGGCATCGTGCACGACCTGGCGGTCGGGGTGAACCCGGAGGGCGCCGACGCCTGGGCGCTGGCCGACGTGCTGGCCGGCGACGTGACGGTGGGCGCCCCGCCGGACGCCTTCAACCAGCAGGGCCAGGACTGGAGCCAGCCGCCGTGGCGGCCGGACCGGCTGGCCGCAGCTGGGCTACGAGCCGTACCGCGACATGCTGCGCACCGTGCTGCGGCACTGCGGCGGGCTGCGGGTCGACCACATCATCGGGCTGTTCCGGCTGTGGTGGATCCCGCGCGGGGCTCCCGCCGCCGCCGGCACCTACGTGCGCTACGACCACGAGGCGCTGGTGGGCATCCTGGCGCTGGAGGCCGCACCGGGCCGGCGCTCTCGTGGTCGGCGAGGACCTGGGCACCGTCGAGCCGTGGGCGCGGGACTACCTGCGCGAGCGCGGCCTGATGGGCACCTCGATCCTGTGGTGGGAGCGGGACGGCGACGGCCGGCCGCTGCGGCCGCAGGCGTGGCGGGAGCTGTGCCTGGCCACCGTCACCACCCACGACCTGCCGCCCACTGCCGGCTACCTGGCGGGCGAGCACATCGAGCTGCGTGACCGGCTGGGTCTGCTCACCCGGCCGGTCGAGCAGGAGCAGCAGGTCGACGAGGCCGACCGGGACGCCGTGCTGCAGCAGCTGACCGACCTGGGGCTGCTGGCCGCCGAGTCGAGCGAGCGGGAACGCGTCGAGGCCCTGCACCGGTTCCTGACCTGGACCCCGGCCCGGCTGATCGGGGTGGCGCTGGCGGACGGCGTGGGGGACCGGCGCGCCATGAACCAGCCGGGCACCCACCGGGAGTACCCCAACTGGTGCCTGCCCCTGGCCGACGGTCTGGGCACGCCGGTCTCGCTCGAAGAGGTGATGAGCTCGGTGCGGGTGTCGTCGTTGGCGCGCAGCGTGAACGGCCGCTGAGCCTCAGCTGGTTTCGGCGGCGGCCGGGGCGTGGTTCTCGAGCTGCAGCTGCAAGGCGTAGCCGACGTTGCGCACGGTCTCGATCCTGGCACCCACCAGCTTGGACCGCAGCCGGGCGATGGTGACGTCGACGACGTTGCTGCCCGGGTCGAAGACGTAGCCCCAGACCTGGGCCAGCAGCTCGGCGCGGGTGCAGGCGCTGCCGGGGCGGCGCATGAAGTACTCGAGCAGGGCGAACTCGCGCTGCGGCAGGTCGATCTCGCGGTTGGCGGTGACGAGTCGACGGGTGCGCAGGTTGAGACGCAGTGGGCCGCAGACGATCTCCTCGGTGGGCGGCGCCACCGAGTCGCGGCCGCCGAGCGCAGGTGGGCGCGGATGCGGGCCAGCAGCTCACCGATGTCGAACGGCTTGGTCAGGACGTCGACAGCGCCGGCGTCCAGGCATTTGATCTTGGTGGTGGCGTCGGAGCCCGCACTGAGCACCATGATGCGGCGCCGGGGGTTGTCCGCCAGCAGCGCCGCCATCACGGCACCGCAGCTGAGTCCGGACATGGTCACGTCGAGCAGCACGAGGTCGGGGTCGTGGGCCGCGGTGCGGCGCAGACCCTCGGGGCCGTCGTGGCTCGAGATGACGCGGTAGCCCTGCGCCTCGAGGGCGCGGCGGACGAACCGGAGCGAGTCCGGGTCGCGGTCGACGTGAAGATCGTTGCTGTCACGGTAATCCCCTGAGTCCCCTGACGAGCGGTACCTGACGGTGTGGTCGAACGTGGTCGTCCATGCCGGGGCCGGGTCGTTGCCCACTGACGTGATCCGGGCCGAGTCGCGTTGCGGAGCGTGATCACCACTGTCCGTTTTGACGGATCGTCGAAGTCACCGGGCGTGACGTGTGACGGAGAGCCTTGCCTGGCTGGAGTGATACGCCTATCCGCCAATCGCATGACGTTGGCGTAACGTTCGGAGGAGGTCTGATGCGGCGAAAGGGTGGTATTTCCCGCTGGGCAGCCCGCCGTACGTCAAAGTAAAGCTCAAGGCTACTGCAGTGAAATCCGCGCAGCCTTGGCCTACTCGATAGTGCCTTGAAGTATCGTCCGGGCAGCTGGGGGTCAGCAGCTGCCAACCGTCGGGGCACCCAGCGCTCAGCGGCGGGGCCCGGCCTCGGCGTCGCGCTGCTGGGCGCGCAGGGCGCGCGCCATGGAGTCGCGCGCCTCGACGACCAGGCGAACCAGGGACGACGCCTCGTGCGGGGCGTCGAGCCACTGCTCGGTGCGGCCCGATCGACGCCGCCCCGGCCAGCTTGGCCGGGTACAGGCCCTCGACGATCTGGGTCGCCATCTCGTGGGTGCGGCTCGACCAGACCCGGTCGAGCGCCTCGAAGTACGGCACGACGTAGGGCTCGAGCAGGCGGGTGTCGTGGGCCCGCTGGAAGCCCCGGATCACGGCGGCCTGCACCGCGTTCGGCAGGTCACCCGTCCCGACGACCGACTGCCAGGCGGCCGCCTTCGCCTCGGGGGTCGGCACGGCGGCCCGGGCGGCGGCGGCGCTCTGCTGGCCGGTGGCGGTGTCGTCGCGGTCGAGCTCGGCCTGGATGCCGCCGGAGTCGAGCCGGCCGCCGGCGGTGAGGGCCTCGACCAGCACCCACCTCAGCTCGGTGTCGACCGACAGTCCGCGGCAGCACTTCGGTGCCCTGGTAGATCGCCTCGAGCAGGTCGAGCTGGGCGGCGGGTGGTGGCGTTGGCCGCGACGGCGCGCGTCAGCAGCAGCTGCCGGTCGCTGCCAGGGGCCGCCGCATCGCAGATGCTCGATCGAGGCGGTCGGCGGCGGCCGAGGTGGTGGCGGCCCGGTAGGGCGGGCCACGTAGTGGGTCAGGGTGGTCGCGAGCTGGGCCAGCAGCACGTTGCCGACGCTGGGGTCGGTCACCGACGGCAGGTTGGTCAGCGTCAGGTCGACGAAGTCGCGGGCGGCGAGCTCGCCGTCCCGGGCCATGTCCCAGGCCGCGCCCCAGACGAGGGTGGCGGGCAGGGAGTCGGCGAAGTCGCCGAGATGGGCGGTGGCGGTGGCCAGGGAATGGGCGTCGAGGCGGATCTTGGCGTAGGCCAGGTCGTCGTCGTTGATCAGTAGCAGGTCCGGACGGCGGACGCCGATCAGCTCGTTGATCGGGACTGCCCGCCCCGTCGACGTCCAGCTCGACCCGGGTGGTGCGCCGCAGGGTGCCGTCGACCAGGTCGTAGCAGCCGACCGCGAGACGGTGAGGGCGCAGGTGAGGGTGCTCGTCGGGGGCGGTCTGGGTGATGCTCGCCGCCGTGATGACGCCGTCCGGAATCGGTCTCGATCACGGGCCGCAACGTCGTGACGCCGGCCTGACGCAGCCAGGCCTGGGCCCACGAGGTGAGGTCACGCCCGCTGGTGGTCTCGAGCTCGGCGAGCAGGTCGGCCAAGGTGGTGTTGCCGTAGGCGTGCTTGGCGAAGTAGGCCCGCAGCCCGGCGTCGAAGTCCGACTCGCCGACCCAGTGCACCAGCTGCTTGAGCACCGAGGCGCCCTTGGCGTAGGTGATGCCGTCGAAGTTGGCGCCCACGTCGGCCAGGTCGCGCATGTCCGCGACGATGGGGTGGGTCGAGGCCAGCTGGTCCTGGCGGTAGGCCCAGGTCTTCTCGGCCGACAGGAACGTCGTCCAGGCCGTGGTGTACTCGGTGGCCTCGGCCTGGCAGCGGGTCGAGGCGTACTCGGCGAACGACTCGTTCAGCCACAGGTCGTCCCACCAGCGCATGGTGACCAGGTCGCCGAACCACATGTGGGCCAGCTCGTGCAGCACGGTCAGGCTGAGCCGCTCCGTGCGGGCGGCCAGGGCCTTGCCGCGGGTCACGTAGATCTCGGTCACGGTGACCGCGCCGGCGTTCTCCATCGCGCCGGCGTTGAACTCGGGCACGAAGACCTGGTCGTACTTGACGAACGGGTACTCGCGGTCGAACAGCTTCTCGTAGTGGGCGAAGCCGGCTGCCGTCCAGCTGAGGATCGCGGCGGAGTCGACGTAGCTGATCAGTGAGGCGCGGGCCATCACCCGTAGCGGGATCACCCGGCCGTCGCGGCTGGTCAGCTCGCTGGCGACGCCCTCGTAGGGGCCGGCGATGACGGCAGTGACGTACGGCGACAGCCGCGGGGTGGTCTCGAAGGCCCAGGTGGCGCGGCCGTCACCGTGGTCGGTCGGGGCCGGGGTCGACGAGACCGAGATCACCTGCCAGTGGTTGGGCGCGGTCACCGTGAAGTCGTAGGTGGCCTTGAGGTCGGGCTGGTCGAAGCAGGTGAAGACCCGGCGGGCGTCGGCCACCTCGAACTGGCTGTAGAGGTAGACCTCCTTGTCGACCGGGTCGACGAAGCGGTGCAGGCCCTCGCCGGTGTGCATGTAGGTGGCGTCGGCCACCACGACGAGCTCGTTGTGGGCGGCGAGGTGCGACAGGGTGATGCGGCCCTCGGTGACGACGTCGGCCACGACCAGCGGCTGTCCGTTGAGGGTGACCTCGTGCACCTCGGCCGCGATCAGGTCGATGAAGGACCCGACGCCGGGGGAGTGGCAGTCGAAGGTCACCGTGGTGCGCGAGGCGAAGGTCGTCTCACCGGTGGTCAGGTCGAGGTCGACGGCGTAGTGCTGGACGGCGAGCAGCGCGGCCCTCGCCGCCGCCTCGTCGCGGGTGAGGTTCACTCCTGGGCCGACTCCGGGCACCGTTGCGCTCCTTAGCTGTGCGGCACGTCCAGGTTCGCCGGACGCGACTCCAGCCCAGATCCTCGCATCTCGGGTGCCTTCGGGGCCGACACGGCGTGGCTGTGGCGTGACTGAGAGGTGCCTGGGTAGATCGGGGGAGTGGTCGGTTCGCCCTTGACAGGGGCAGATGACAGTTCTCCGAGGCGGTGATCCACTCCTCACGCTCAGTCGGCGGCCCCAGGGGCGGTTCTGATAGCAGAGTGTGACTGTTGCATCACATTGGGACCAAAGTCCTGTGACGTTGGGATGACATACGCGTCATTGACCCGACGTTGACTCTGTCTTTACCTCGACAGTGACCCTCAGGTAACAGGTGGACCTAAGGGGATCTCATGTCTGGACCGGGTCGTTCGCTCCGGGTACGTCGCATCAGCCGCCCGCTCGCGTGGCTGGTGGTGCCTGCGATGGTGATTGCTCAACTGGCGGCAGCGCTGGTGGTGGGCGCCGTCACGGCGAGTCCTGCCCAGGCGGTGACGAACGACCTGTCGCTGAAGGTGATCAGCTCCGAGGCAGGCCAGGCGGTCCCGAACTATCGGTGGTTGATCACCAGGGAGTCCGTGGTCGACGTCGGCGACCCCTCGCACGACCGCACGACGCCGACCGGTCAGGCGAACCTGGCCAACTGCCTGCCGGCCCGCAACGCCGCGGCTGACACCACCGCCGGGCTCACGCCCGCCATCGGCTACAAGGCCGGGTCCCCCGGCTTCGACTCCACCAACCTGAACGACTACTGCCCCTGGCCGTCCATCCGCAACACCTCGGGCGACACCCACACCGTGGCCCAGGGCGACCAGAGCGACGTGGCCCCCGGCACCGGGCTGGTCACCTTCAACGACAGCACCACCACGCTGACGAACGGCAAGTACCTGATCTCGGTGCTGGCGAACGGGTACAAGATCGGCGGCGCCCACTTCACCATGCCGCTCGCCGACAGCACCCCGGTCACCGTCGAGCTGCCGTTCACGCCCACCCCCTTGGGCAACATCCGGATCCAGGTCTTCAACGACAAGTTCCCGGTCGACGGCACCTACGAGGCCGGCGCCGAGGGCCCCGACCCCGGGGTGGCCCTGCCGCTCAACGACCCCCGCCGGATGAACGGCTTCCAGGCCTATATCGCCGACGTCTTCGGCGGCGTCACCACCGACTGGTTCGGCAACACCCTGTGCACCCACTACGTGCACTCTCCGCCGTCGGCAACATCACCCCCGACACCCCTGACGGTGACGGCCCCCTGGCCAAGGACGGCGACGGCAAGCCGATCATCGACGCCACCAAGCCTGCCGCCTGCCTGACCGACAACCGCAACCAGATCCTCATCCCCAACCTCGGCCCGAACCGCTACGGCGTGACGGTGAGCGCACCGAGCGGGCAGACCTGGGTGCAGACCACCAACCTCGAGGGCGGACACGACCACGACGTCTGGGTGATGGAGGGCGACACCGGTTTCGACACCGAGATGGTCGTCGGCGGTGAGCCGGTCCCGTTCGTGCCCTTCGGCTTCGTGCAGTCGAAGGCCATCGGTGGCGGGTCGAACACGATCACGGGCCAGGTCATGGAGGGGCTGTCGTACATCGGCGGCAGCGGCGGCCAGGTCATCCCGCAGGAGCCGGGCGTCGGCGGCGGTGCCTTCAAGGGCCCGATCGACCGTCCCTGGATCGCCCTGTCCGACCTGGGGGCCGGCGACGCGCAGGTCTACACCGGTCGCGGCGCCACCGACGGCACCTTCACGATCAGCAACGTGCCGGACGGCACCTACTCGCTGACCACCTGGGACGACCCGCAGAACTTCATCATCCAGAACATCACCGTCTCGGTGAAGGGCGGCCAGGTCCTCGACGTCGGCAAGCAGTTCCTGCCGGGGTGGTTCACCCACATCGAGGGCACCGTCTTCGTCGACGACAACGGCAACGGCAAGCAGGACGCCGGGTGAGCAGGGCATCAAGGACACCGTCGTGACCCTGCGGGAGCGCGACAACACCCTGATGGACCAGTTCGCCAACACCGCCGTGACCGACGACGAGGGTCACTACAGCCTCACCCAGTCCTACCCGCTGACCAAGTGGCTGGTGCTCGAGCACTTCAACACCCGCTACGAGGGCACCGGTGTCACTGTCACCGCCTCGAACGACAAGACGCCCACCACCTACCTCGGCAACGGCGTCGACATCAACGTCATGAACATCATCGGGCTCGGCGGCATCGTCGACTGGGGCGTCAAGCCGTACGCGGCCGACACCAACGGCGGCATCGTCGGCACCGTTCTCTACGACACCACCCGCAACGAGCTCGACCCCAAGTACGCTGCGGCCGAGTCCTACTCGCCGGGCATCCCGAACGTCACCGTCAACCTCTACCCGACGATGCACCGCCCGGACGGCGTGCAGATGCTGTTCGCCCCCGACACCACCGACCCGACCACGGGCGTGGTGACGCCGGTGCTCGAGCTGCCCTGGGTCGACCCCAACACCGGCGGTGTCCTGGCCCCCGGCGACCCGGGCTACGCGGATGGCGTCTACGACGACCCGAACGGCACCGGCGTGCCGCACCGTGACCTGAACCCGGCCACCTGCTCAACACCACGGTCACCGAGAGCTGGTCCGCCTCCACCGGCTGCACCGCCAAGGACTACAAGGGTGACCCGCTGACCGACCAGCTGGCGCTGCCGGCCTTCGGCGACCCGAACCTGGCCTGCGTCGAGGCGCCGATGATGGGCTTCCAGTCCCGTCCGTCCGAGGTCGAGACGACGGGCGGCGTCAACACCGCCTTCGCTCAGACCGTCAACGGCAACTACGGGTTCGGGGACTCCGACCTCAACCTGTACGCGCCGGGCGACCCCAACAACCCGGCCCCCGACCCACGCCACCTGCCCGCCCCACGCCGACCTGGCGACGGCTCCTGCCGTGGGCCGACTACGACCCGCCCAGGCGCTGACGGCGGACGACTACGCCGTCCAGGTCGTCAGCCCGAACGACGACAAGGGCGCGCCGATCTACCAGCCGACCCGGGAGGAGGACGTCAACGTCTTCGACGGCGACGCCCGCGCCGCCCAGGAGGACTTCGCCCATGGGGTGATCACTCCCGAGGCGCAGACGGCACCCTACGACTGTGTCGCCGCCGGTGACCCGTGCGTGATCCCGCCGCCGGCCAACCCGCCGAGCCAGGAGGCCGGGTTCTTCCCGGACTGCGTCGGTGACCTGCACAAGGTCGTCGTCACCAACCAGGCGTTCGAGGACGTCGGTGGCAGCCCGTTCAAGGGCCAGGAGCGGCCGCTGTGCGACGTCAAGCTGGTGACCTGCGAACCAGCAGTCGGTCGCGCCGCTGTTCATGCTCTACACCCCGGTGCCGCTGCCGACCCACTTCTGGGGTCTGGTCATCAACGACCTCGGGCTCACCTACGACAAGCGCAGCTCCTCCTTCGGTGAGGCGCAGGGCCTGGCCAACGTTCCGGTCGGCATCTACGACTTCCAGGGCAAGCTGGTCGACTCGGTCGACACCGACTTCAACGGCTTCTACGAGTCCGATCGAACCGTCGACCAGCACCTACAACTGCCCGCTGCCGGCCGGTCCCTGCCCAGGCATGTACCGGTTCGTCGGCAACGACCCCGGGCAGGCGCCGAACAACGCCAACGCCAACTACAACCCGCGGTTCCGCACCATCGCGACCAACTTCCAGGCATGGCCCGGGTTGTTCACGGTGACCGACACCGCGCCCACCCAGGTGGCCAGCGTCGTGCTGGCTCCGGGCAGCACCACCCCGGTGCAGCCCAACTGTGACGTGGTGACGGCGGACATCGCGTCCGCCGGCGGTCAGCCGGCGCTGCCGGCGACCCCGCAGGTCTTCACGACGAACCGGGTGACGGTGGACGGCGACGCCACGACTACCCCGCCGCGGCAGGTCACCCTCACCGGTGTCAAGTTCGGCACCACCGCAGGAAGAGTGATCCTCACCCCGACTCGAACCCACCCCGAACGGCACGGTCCGGACGCCGATAGTGGTCCAGGGGGCGAACATCACGGCATGGACCGACACGGCCATCACGTTCGTGGTGCCGCGCAACTCCACGGACACCTCGAACGCCCTGCTCAACTCGGGGCTGCTGCCACGGGCGGGTGGGTACAGCGTCTCGGTGGTCACGACGAACTCCCGCGGTGCCACTCCGGTCACCACGCGCAGCGGGGTCACCGTGTACAGCACCTCGACGGGCAACCCGACCCCGATCGGGCACACCCAGTGGCGGTACAACCCGACGGTGTTCACGGTCAACAAGCCCAGCCCCGTCGGCTCCGAGATCACTCGGAACGCCACGACAGTGCAGGGCGCCCTCGACCTGGCCCGCACGCTCGTGGCCACCGGCCCCAACAGCACGGTGACGCCGCTGGTCGTGGTGTACCCGAACGCTGTGAACCCGACCGGGTTCAACCCGCACCAGGCCTACTACGAGAATGTGATCGTCCAGGGTCAGGGTGCGGCTGCAGGGCTTCGGTCCGGGAGGTGTGAACCCGGGCACCAAGGCGTGGATCCCCGGCTCTGAGATCAACGGCATCGGCTTCAACGCCGACAACACCACGGCCTGGTACGACAAGCTGGCCAGCCAGCCGCACGGCGGACTGGCCGAAGTGGCCGACGCCGCGACGGTCACACGTCGTCCCGCCGTTCAACGGCGGCGCGGCCTTCCGCAGCACGCTGTTCAACCGGCCTCGATCGACGGTCTGAGCATCACCGGTGGCCACCAGCTCGGCGCCACGACCAACGTCAACGCCATCACCGGCGCCGTCCACACCGGCATCGATGCGGCCGGGGCGACGATCACGCAGGGCGGCGGCATCTACGCCCACGCCTTCACCCACGACATGCTCGTGACCAACAACGTGATCGCCGGCAACGACGGCTCCTACGGCGGCGGCATCCGGGTGGGTACTCCCTACGCGCCCGGCACCGACAACGACAACCGCAACTGCCAACCAGAACCTGCGGATCGCCTACAACGTCATCCGTGACAACGGCGGCATGGGCCTGGCCGGCGGGATCGGGCTGTTCAACGACGCCGACCGCTACCAGGTCGACCACAACGTGCTCTGCGGCAACTTCTCGGCCGAGTACGGCGGCGGCCTGACGGTCTTCGGTGAGAGCCCTAACGGCTCGATCCACGACAACGACGTCTACTACAACCAGTCCTACGACGAGGGTGGCGGCATCATGCTGGCCGGCGAGCTGCCGTCCAACGCTGCTCTGGCCTCCGACCGGGACCGGTGCCGGCGAGCATCTACAACAACGAGCTCTACTACAACAACGCCAACGACGACGGCGGCGCGATCCGGTTGCTGCAGGCCGGCAACTTCCTGTTCGAGATCTACAACAACATGATCGCCGACAACCTGTCGGCCCATGAGGGCGGCGGCGTCGCCCTGGACGACGCACCCAACGTGCGGTTCTACAACAACACGGTCGTCAACAACGTCACCACCGCGACCGCGGTCACCAGTGACGGCAAGCCCGCGCCGGCCGGTTTCTCGACCGGCGCCAACAGTGATCGCCCTCGTCGCGGCCAACCCGGGACTGCCCAGCCTTCACGGCACCGAAGATGTTCAACAACATCTTCTGGAACAACCGGGCCGGCACGTGGGATGCGACCACCGGAACAGAACCGTGACCGGGGTCGGCATCGGCGGCGCCGCCGACGTGAAGGTCTGGGACATGGGAGTTCCGGACGACTCGGGATCCTGAGCATCTACTGCTCGGTGTACCAGACGCCGACGGTCACCGGCCGTGCCGGCGGCGCCGAACCCGACCCTGCCCAGGCGCAGGCAACGTCCACAGCAACGTCCAGCCGGCCTTCGTGCGCGACACGCCGATCACGGTCGGGGTGCTGCCGTGGCGCACCAACCCTGCCTTCCGGCAGGCGCTGATCGTCACTGCGAACCTGCCGCTGTCCCGCTACAACCTCGACTACCACCTGGCCACCGGCACCAACTCGGCGGTCGACCGCGGACGCGGAGTGGTCAACATCGGCGCCTCTCCGAACTTCACGTACCGGGCACCGTTCGTACGACTTCGAGACCCGGCGCGACCATCCTCGGGATGCCCGCTCAGCTGCGTCGGTACAACCTCGCGCCGCCCACGCGGCAGCCCATCGACGCCGGGGCGGACGAGCGATGACCGACCAGCGCAACCCAGTCCATCCCCACTCCGGCAAGGAGACTCCAGTGAATGACGAAGCCCGCACCGCCGGCCCGTCGCGGCGGTCGTTGCTCAGGGGTGGTCTCGGAGTGGTGGGGGCCGGGGCGTTGGGAGCGGCGGTGTTCCGCCCGATGCATCGCCTCTGCCGGCCTCGGCGACCCTCGTCCGGCCGACGTCGCGGCACGCGCTGGTGCCCGCCGACGCCGCTCGACAAGCATGTGTACCTGGCCGCCACCGACGGCTGGGTGAGCATGCCGTCGGCGGCCCCGCCCAGGCTGCCGTTCTGGCCGGACCCGATGGCACCGAACCCGTTCAACGTCTACGTGTTCGGCTTCCGTGACGTCTCGCACCTGTACTCGAACGACGGCAGCCTGACGCCCGAGAACCAGGGGCAAGCTCGACAACATCAAGGGCAAGGCGCAGATCTCGGCGCCGCTGCTCGACTTCGACCAGAACACCCGGGTGCGGGTGAGCCTGACCAACCTGGGGCTCAAGGTGCGCCCCGACCTCGGTGACGGTCACACCATCCACTGGCACGGCTTCGACAACGCCATCCCGTTGTTCGACGGCGTCCCGGAGCTGTCGGTGGCGGTGCCGATCGGGCGCGCGTTCACCTACTACTACCAGCCGCGCGACGCCGGGACGTACATGTACCACTGCCACTTCGAGGACGTCGAGCACGTGCAGATGGGCATGACCGGCATGCTCTTCGTCCGGCCGACCCAGAACGGCAACACCGCGCCTGTACGCCTCGGGCAAGTACGCCTACAACGACGGCGACGGCTCGACCGGCTACGACCGCGAGTTCGCCTTCATGCTCACCGAGATGTGGCCCGAGGCGCACTACCGCGACGCCCACATCCAGGTCAGCGACTGGACCGAGTACGCCCCCAGCTTCTGGCTCATCAACGGCCGGTCCTACCCGGACACGGTGCAGCCCAACGGAAGCATCGACACCGGCAACACGGTCGCCCCGGGCGGTGACCTGCTTGAGCCGCCCGCAGCCCGACCTGCAGTACCAGCCGATCTCGTCCCTGGTCGAGGCGACCGTGGGCGACCGGGTCCTGCTGCGCCTGGCCAACCTCGGCTACCAGCACCACTCGATGACCCTGGACGGCATCCCGATGCGGGTGGTGGCCAAGGACGCCGGGCTGCTCAAGAACGGCGCGGTCGACCTGTCCTACGTCACGAACACGGTCGAGATCGGCCCGGGCGAGAGCCGGGACGTCATCATCACGCCGGACGCCGCGGGCACCTACCGCCTGTACGACCGCAACTTCTCGTACCTCAACAACAACGGTGCCACCAGCGGCTACGGCGGCCAGATGACCGAGGTTCGTGTCCACCTTCCCGGTGTGCTGGGTCCGCAGACCCGCGCCAACGAGAACCCCCACGCGTGATGACCCCGGCGAGGAGAACGACGATGCGAACCAGACTTGCCAGGCGGTTCTCGGGCACGGCCTTGGCCGTGGCCGCAGGGGTGGTGGTCTCGCTGATCACCGGGTTGCCGCAGAGCGCCAACGCGGTGGCGGCCGACGGCCTGGAGTGCGAGACCGCGAACCGTGGCACCGGCGACGGCGGCCTACACCTTGACGGCCAAGTCCGGCTACGTGTTCACCCCCGACGGCAACTCCATCTACATGTGGGGCTACGCCGGACCGAGCGGCGCCTTCCAGCTGCCCGGCCCGATCCTGTGCGTCAACGAGGGCGACACGGTCTCGGTCACGCTGAACAACACCCTCGCCGACCCGGTCTCGGTCGTCTTCCCCGGGCAGAGCGCGGTGCTGGCCGACGGCCAGCCCGACGCGCCGGCCCTGGCGGCCGTGCCGCCGACGATGGCGAAGCCGGCCCCCAAGCTCACCGGCTCGGTCGACCTACTCGTTCGTGGCCTCGCACGCCGGGTACCTACCTCTACGAGAGTGGCACCGACCAGCGCAAGCAGGTGCAGATGGGCCTGTACGGGGCGCTGATCGTCTACCCGGCGGCCGACGCCGATCGGATCGACGGCGCCGCAGGCGTACGCCTCGACGGACACCACGTTCCGGCCGACCAAGGAGTACCTGCACCTGCTGAGCGAGGTCGACCCGGCGATCCACCTGGCGGTGGAGAAGAAGCGGGCGGTCAACTGGAACGCCTACAAGCCGCGCTACTTCTTCATCAACGGGCGCAGCATGCCCGACACCCTGGCGCCGAACCGGGCCTCGTACCTGCCGAGCCAGCCGTACAGCGGCTTCGTGCACATCAACCCGCACGACCAGCGCCCAGACGCCGGCGTCGACTCCTACAACGAGCCGGCGCTGATCCGCTACGTGAACGCGGGCACCGTCACCTACCCGTTCCACCCGCACGGCAACTCCCAGCGCGTGATCGCCCGGGACGGCCGCGAGCTCAAGGGTGCGGCGCTGCAGGACCTCACCTACGACAAGTTCCTGCTCGACGTCGGCCCCGGTCAGACCCTGGACACCCTGCTGACCTGGACGGACATCGACCTGTTCAACCCGATCGACCAACTCCCTGGACGACAAGGTCGCCATTCCGGCGCTGGCCGACCAGATGATCACCGGCACGACGTTCTACAGCCAGAGTCCCGTACCTGGGCTTCACGGCCGACGCCCCGCAGGGGGTCACGTCGTACAACTCGTGCGGTGAGTACTACCACGTGGCACACAGCCACGCGCTGCAGCAGTCGACCAACTACGGCGCCGCGATGGGCGGAATGATGACGCTTGATCCGCATCGACCCGCCGGTCAGCGTCCAGGCCGCCAACTCCAAGCCATGCCAGTGACCGGAAGGACGACGAGGACGATGCGCACCTCTCAGCGGACCCTGCGCGCCCTCGCGGGCGTCACCGGGGCCACACTCGCCCTGACGGTCACCGCAGCGGCGATCCTGCCCACCAGCGCCTCCGCAGGTACCTCGTGCACCGGCTTCGTGCCGACCACGACGCATCGACCTGTGGACGTCGACCGGTACCGCGGCGCTGACCACCACGGTCAACGCGTCGGTGCTCGGGTACGCCACCGGCGCTGCGGCGCCGACCCTCGGGGCGCTCACCGCACCGGGGGGGCCGCTGCTCTCGGTCGACCAGGGTGCGCTTGTGCAGATCAACCTGCACAACACAGCAGGAAGCCTGGGCCAGGCCACGTCTCTGGCAGTCCCGCAGATGGACGGGTTCACCAGCGACGCGGCGGGCGCCGGCGACGGTGCCACGGCGCAGTACTGCTTCACGCCCACCCGGCCCGGCACCTACCTGTACCAGGCCGGTGTCACGGCCGAAGGTCCCAAGCAGGTGGCCCTGGGTCTGGCCGGCGCCCTCGTGGTGCGTCCCACGCCCCGTCCGGCGGTCGGGGTGCAGGACACCGTGACCGGTGACCCGGCGACACGCCTTCGACGTCGAGGCGGTGCTGGTGCTCAGTGAGGTCGACCCTGCCCTCAACGCCGCCCCGGGCGGCTTCGACATGCGCAACTACTCGCCCAAGTACCGGCTGATCAACGGGAAGGCCTATCCCGCAACGGCTCACATCGCGGTACCGGCGGGGCAGAAGTTGGCCCTGCGCACGGTCAACGCCGGCCTGAGCGAGCACTCCCTCGGTGTCCTCGGACTGCGGCAGGCCCTGGTGGCCACCGGCAGCCACGCTCTGACCTACCCGTCAGACGTGTTCGCCGAGACGGCCCAACCCGGGCAGACGCTCGACTCCATCGTCACCATCCCGGCCACGTCGTCCACGTCGTCGCCGTCCTACCTGCTCTACGAGACGGCGGCCGGTGACGGGGTCTCCGCCGTCCAGAGCTTCGCCGGTATGGCCACCACCATCGACGTCTCGGCCACCACGGTGCCGCTCGGTGCCCCGGTGGTGTCCAACGTCGTGATCGCTCCCACCTCGGTGCCGGCCGGCACCCCCGTGGGCGTCACGGCCGACGCCACGGCCACGACCCCCCAGAACGTCGCCCGCCTGGAGTGGCAGCTGGACAGCGTCGGCTCCTGGACAGCGGTGCCGGTGACTGCGGCGCTCACCGTCACGGGGGTCCCCTTCACCGTTGCCACCACCGGCCTGACCGCCGGCACCCACACGGTGTCCGTCCGGGCCGTCGACGACACCGCGCCCACCGCGCTCGTCGGTACGGCCGTCAACGCCACCTTCACCGTCACCGGCAGTGGGGCTCCTGCTGACACCACCGGTCCGCTGGTGACCGGGCTGACGGCACTCCCGTCGGTCAGCGACGGCAAGCAGACGATCCAGATCGCTGCCACCGGCGACGACCGCACCACCGGCAACTCCAACATCACCGGCGCCAGCGTCACGGTCACCCCGGCGCCGGCGGTGCCGGTCACGGCGGCCCTCCCCAACCGCACCGACAACCCGGTAGCGGCCATCACGGCCTCGATCCCGGCGACCACCCTGAACGCCCTGGCACCCGGCACCTACACGGTGACCCTCACCGCGACGGATGCCGTCGGCAACATCACCGGCACCCCGGCGACCACGACGTTCCTGGTCGACGGCGCCGGTCCGGTGGTGAGCAATGTGGCGGTCAACCCCGCCGCCAACAACGGCACCCTCGAGAGTCGCACCGGCGCAGGGGTGTTCACCGTGTCGGCCAAGCTGGTGGACGCCGTGAGCATCGGCTACGGCGAGGCCTTCTTCGACACGGCAGGGACGCCGGGCACCGGCTTCCCGCTGATCGTCAACTCGGCGATCGACCCGAACGTGCCGGCGAACGCGCAGGGAGGGATCACCGTGAGCGGTGACGTGCCGCTCAGCCAGCTCACCGGCCTGATCAACGGCGGGCACACGGTCGTCGTGCGTGGCCGGGACGGGGCAGGCAACTGGAGCAGTGTCACCGACAGCGGAACACTGTTCATCGACCGGATCGTGCCCACGGTCACCGCCACGGCCACCCCGAACCGGGGTGGTGCCACCACCACGGTGACGGCAACGGTCGTGGACACGGCTCCGAGTGCCGGCTTCGGGGCGCCCGTGGGCCGCGTCGAGGCGTGGATCGACACGGCGGCGGCTCCGAACGTCCCGGCCATCGGTGCCGGGACGGCGCTGACCCAAGTCGGGATCACCACCACTTGGTCGGGCGCTCTGCCCGTCAACATCGCCAGCCCCGGTACCTACCGCATGAACGTCAGGGTCCGGGACGCAGCCGGCAACGTGAGCCTGCTCTCGCAGACCAACTTCTCGGTCACCCCGAACGCGATCTTCAGCAATACGTTCACCACGACGACCTCGCCGTACGGATGGCAGAGCCTCACGGGAGCATTCACCAGAACCACCGCGACGGGTGTGGCGATCACCGCAGGCAGCGGCACCGTTCCCTTCACAGGAGGTACCGCCGGCTACGTCACCAACACCAGCCCGGCTGCCGAGGCGACCTACCACGCCACCTTCGACGTCAGGCCGACGTCGACAGGTGCGACGACAGTCGGGCCGGTGACCATCTTCCGAGCGGCTTCGGGTACCAGCGCGACGGCGGGTGAGGTGTTCCGGGTCGAATACCGGAGAGTGGCGGGCGCCGGTCAACTGGTGCTCGTGGTGACCCGGACCGGCGGAACGACGTCGACTGCGGCGGTCGCGTTGCCCTCGGGTGTCACCAACGTTCAGGTCGACTGGAGCCGGGTGACCGGATCAGCCACCCTGACCGTGGGGACCGGCGTCAGCGCCGTCACCTCCACCGTCACGGGGCTGACCATCACGCCCACCATCGAGACGGTCTTCCTCGGCCGACTCGGTGCCACTGGTGGCCTGAACGGCGCGATGGTGTTCGACAACTTCGTATCTGCCCGCGACCACCTGCCCCTGTAATGACCGGCCGGACATCAAGGAAGGCATCAGCCATGACTGAGGCAGTGAAGACCACGACGGCGAGGCGTTCGCCGTGGGTCACCCGTGGGCTGGCCGTGGTCGCCGTCCTGGCGATCGGTGGTGTCGGCCTCTCGCAGGCGGCCGACGCCAAGCCGAAGCCGGTGCACAAGGACGTGCCGGTGAACGCCAAGTTCGAGGGCAAGAGCGGGATCCGGATCACCCGGATCTCCGTGGTCGGCGACGGCGGCCTGGTCGACGTCCGGTTCATCGTGCTCGACCCGCAGAAGGCGCACGCCTACGTCGGCGACGACTTCAACGGCAAGGACAAGTCCGGCAAGAGCACCCCGGCGCCCAAGATGCGCAATGCCGCGAAACGGGCTGTCCTGAAGGACATCGCGTCGATGCACCAGCACTCCGACTACGTGGCCGGGCAGGCGTACTACCTGCTCTACCTCAACCCGTCGGGCGCCATCAAGCCCGGCGACAAGCTCGACCTCGAAGGCACGACGGTCAAGGAGAACTACGCCGGCATCTCGGTGGAGTAGGTTCCGTCCGTGACCTTCAACGGCGGCGTCCGTCGCCTGGTAGTGGCGTTGGGTGTGGCCGCCGGTCTGGTGCTCGTCACCGGGCCGGCGGCCCACGCTCACGCCAACCTCGACACCAGTACCCCCGGCAACGGGCAGCGGGTCGAGGCATCGCCGGCGACCATCACGCTCAGCCTCACCGAGCCGGTGGAGCTGTCGCGCACGACGATCGAACTGGTCGACGAGGGCGGTCGGGGCATTCCGCTGGGTCGGGTTTCCAGCACTCCTCGTGACGCCCAACGCATCAACGGTCCGGTGGTCCTCTCCGCTTCGGTGGACCGACCGTTGGCGGCCGGCAGCTATCACGTCTCGTGGCGCACGGTCTCGACCGACGACATGCATTCCACCTACGGCAGCTTCACTTTCGGCGTGGGGACGACCGTGGCCTCCAGCCCTGACGTCACGGGCACCCGCTCCGGCGACGGCCTGCGGATACCGGGCGAGACCGCGCTGCGGTGGCTCGTCTTCACCGGGCTCGCCGGCCTCGTCGGCGCCTGCGCCCTCGCACTGCTCGGGGGTCGCCGACGGGTCGCGCCGGTCGACACCCTGAACCGGTTGCGCACCATCGGGTGGCGCTGCGGAGCGGTGGGCGTCGGGGCTGCACTGGCCCTGGAGGTGCTGCTGCTGTGGGGGTCGCCCGAGGCCGCCTGGAGCTCGCGTTTCGGGCATGTCTGGGCGGGCTACCTGGCCCTGCTCGCGGTCGCCACGGTGCTCGCCCGCCGAGCCGACCGACTCGCCCGAGTCGCCCGAGTCGCCCGAGTCGCCCGAGTCGCCCGAGTCGCCCCGAACGGTGAAGGCACCACGGTGGCCACCCGGTTGACGGTGGCCGCCGTCGCCGTGGCTCTGCTCGCCGCTCTGGTCTCGGCCCTGGTGGGCCATGCTGCTGCGGCCACCGGGGTCGGCGGGGTCACCGTGGCCACCGCCGCTCACCTGGCAGCGGCGGCGGTGTGGGCCGGAGGTGTGGTGGCGTTGCTGCTGCTGGGCACTGCCGCGAGACCGCTGCTGAAGGCCTACGCGGCTCTCGCCGCTCCTGCTGTCGTGGTCGCCCTGGTCAGCGGTCTGGTCCTTGCCGGCGTCCTGGTTCCCTCGGTCGGTGCGATCACCGGCTCGAGCTACGGAATCGTGCTGGTCGTCAAGATCGGACTCGTGTCGGTGGCGATGGTGCTGGGCGCGGTCAACGCCACCGCCGCCAGGTCGCGGACCCGATCCCGGACGGCGACCGCAGGGGCGAGTCTGCGGCGTGGCCGGGCTCTGTCGCTCGAGTCGACGGCCCTGCTGCTCGTGCTGGGGGCGGCGGGTGTCCTCGGTTCGCTGGGACCGCCGACGTCCGTCTTCTGGGCGCCCACCCCGACCACCGTGGCCGACACCGAGCCCCTGACCACCCAGGCCGAGGACCTGCTCGTGACCGTCTCGGCCACCCCCAATCACCCGGGCCAGAACTTCGTCGCCGTCGACGTCCGCAACACCCGCCGGCCGGCGCCGGGCCCGGTGAGCGCCGTCGCCGTCGCGGTGGGTGACGCCGCCTCTGCCTCGGCGGTCCGACAGGGGGACGGCACCTGGTTGCTGCCCACCGAGGCGGTGCGGGTGTCCGGTCCGGTCGACCTCACGGTGACGGTCTCACGTGAGGGCCTGGACGACGTGGCCACCTCGCTGGTCTGGACCGTCGCCGCGGCGCCCGGGTACCGAACAGGGCGGAGCCGCCCTGACCTCGGTCACCTCGGGACTGATCGTCGTCGTCCTGCTCGCGGCGATCCTGGCAGGGCTGGTGACGATGGCGCGCTCTCGCCGCAGGGGTGGGCCGGCGGTGCTGCCGCCGCTGGTCGGGCCGCAGGCCTCGGTAGGGTCACCGCCGTCCGAGCAGTCGGGTGCCGGGTCTGCCGGCGAGGTGGACGACCTGCCCGGTGAGGCCGACGACCTGCCCGGCGAAATCGACCGGCCGGACCGGGATGGACATCACGCCTCTTCGCGTTCCTGACTGATGCCGAGCCGTACGGCTCAGGTCGTCAGCCACGAGAGGAACGCTTACGTGAGTGAGCGCAGCGTTGCCGACTTCTGGTTCGACCCCGATCTGCCCGTGGGCCTGGATGACCTCGCGCTGGATGCTCGAGGTCGAGAAGGTGCGACCGGTCGACGTCCGCTGGCATGTCATGAGCCTGTCCGTGCTGAACCAGGGACGCGACCTGTCGCCCGACTACCAGGCGCTCATGGCCAGGGCCTGGGGGCCGGTGCGGGTGGTCATCGCGGCTCAGCAGGCGTCACGGAGACTCCGTCGTCCTACCGCTCTACACGGCCATGGGCAACCGGATCCACCCGGGCGGCAACGACGACTACGACCAGGTCATCGCCGAGGCGTCTGGCCGAGGTCGGGCTGCCTGCCGAGTTGGCCGAGGCCGCCCACACGGACGCCCATGACGAGGAGCTGCGCAAGAGCCACTCCGAGGGCATCAGCCTGGTGGGCCAGGACGTCGGAACGCCGGTGGTGGCCTTCAACGGGGTCGCGTTCTTCGGTCCCGTCGTGACCCCCGCCCCGAAGGGCGAGATGGCCGCCCGGCTCTGGGACGGCGCGGTCGCCGTGGCCTCGGTGCCCGGCTTCTACGAGATCAAGCGCACCCGGACCGAGGACCCGATCTTCGACTGAAGCCCGGCTACTTCAAGTCGGCGGGCTTGGGGGCGACCTCGGGGTACACCAGCCCGACCCGACCTGCCTGGGACTTGACATTGGCGATCATCGTCGCAGCGCCGCCCACGGTCGTCGCCGTGGCGGCGCCGCCCTTGAGCGAGGTCGACAGCTTGACCAGGTAGCTCGAGCTACTGGCGCAGCACCGAGCTCAGTGCGGGTGTGGTCGCGCACCCGGAGGCGGCCGTCACGGCCGCAGTCAGCTCGTTCGCGGCGTACGCGGCGGCCTTCGCGCCCAGTGCCTTGGCGACGGCATCCTTCATGGCGATCACCACGGGGGCCGCGGGTGCCCGGCTTGGCGAGGTAGGTGTGGATCTGCCCCGCTGGCATGGGACAGGTGCAGCACCATGGCGGTGGCGTCTGCACGGCGACTTGCCGGCGCCGGGCCGCGGGCGCAACGAGGGCAGGCCCGCTGCCGGCGGGGTGCCGACTTCGCCGATGCTCCCGCGGCGCCCGCGGTGCTCTCGACCCGGGCGCCGGCTCGGCAGGGTCGGGGTGGGGTTGGGGCTGGCCGCAGCCGGTCGACCGACGCCGAGCCGGCCGCCGAACAGGCTGCAGCCCGACAGGGTGAGGGTCAGGCCGACGGCGGCGCAGGCGGCGAGCACGGGCGGGAGGTGGAGCTGGACACAGGAACCCTTTCGTCACGGAGAATCACGTCCACTCTGCGTGATCGCCGGCTGCGGCGCCCCCCGAACGCCGAATCGTTACGCCGTCCCGAACTGTACCGACCGCTCCGCCCGAGGTCGGTCGAGTCGTGCCGGACCGCGGCGCCGGCGACCTGCCAGACTTTCGGCCATGCGCGTACATCTGGGCTCCGACCATGCCGGGTTCGAGCTGAAGTCCCACCTGGTCGAGCAGTTGCAGGCCGCCGGGCACGAGGTCGTCGACCACGGCCCGCACCACCTCGACCCGCTCGACGACTACCCGCCGTTCTGCCTGCGCGCCGCCGAGGCCGTCGTCGCCGACGCGGGCAGCCTGGGCGTGGTGATCGGCGGCTCCGGCAACGGCGAGGCCATTGCCGCCAACAAGGTTGCCGGCGTTCGCTCGGCGTTGGCCTGGAGCCGTGAGACCGCCGTCCTGGGGCGCCAGCACAACGACGCCAACGTGGTCGCGATCGGCGGCCGCATGCACCCCCTCGAAGAGGCGACCGAGTTCGTGCTCGCCTTCGTCGCCGAGCCGTTCAGCCACGACCCGCGCCACCAGCGCCGGATCGACATGCTCACCGCCTACGAGACCGACGGCACCCTGCCGCCCCTGCCCGACGGCCACGCCTGAACGACCCCGTCGCAGTGGCCGACCGCGACCCGCAGCCGCGGAGGACCGTGACCGGGTCGCGGCGGGCGGCCACGGTGTTGAGCATGGACCAGTCGTCCGACCGCGCGCTGCTGCATCTCAACCGCGACCGCCTCGGCGACCTGCCGAGCCCGGTCCTCATCGACGAGTGGCAGCAGGAGCCCGCCAGCTGGGACTACGTGCGCCGGCCTATCGTCAGCCTGCGACTGCGCCCGCTGAGTTTCGCCGAGCGGGGTCTGCAGACGCCGTCGGTGAGCCTGGCGCGGCTGCTCGAGCGGCACGACACATCCCGGCGGCCGGCCGAGGGTCGGTCGGCATCGAGGCCTACGTCGACGAGTTGCTGGTCTCGGGGTTCCCGGGCGCCCGGCAGCTACCCAGGCCGGCCCGTGGGAGCGACTGGGCGAGCGGTGCGCGGCTGCCGTGGTCGTGACGACCGGCCGGGTCGCCTACCGGCGTCCGGACGGCGTCCTGGTCGTGCCGCTCACCCATCTCGGACCGTAGGCTGCGAACCTCGACTCGACGGCGAGCCGGCATGCCCGAAGGGCACACGATCCATCGGCACGCCGCCGAGCACCGTCGCACCTTCGCGGGCGACACGCTGCAGGTCAGCAGCCCGCAAGGCCGGTTCACCGCCGGGGCCGCGCTGCTGGACGGGCGGGTGCTGGCGAGCGCCCAGCCCCACGGCAAGCACCTGTTCCTCGGCTTCTCGCCGGCCCCGGGCCGTCGTCCCGACGCCTGGCTGCACGTGCACCTGGGCCTGATCGGCGCCTGGACCTTCGGCACCCTGGTGCCCCGCAGCGACACCGGCTCGCCGGACGCCTCCACCGAGATCCTCGGCAGCGACACCGTGCCGCAGCCCAGGGGCGTCGTCCGGGTGCGGCTGGTGGGGGAGCGGGGCTGGGCCGACCTGCGCGGCCCCACCGTCTGCGAGGTGCTGACGACGGGAGACGTCAAGCGGGTGCGGGCTCGCCTGGGCGCCGACCCGCTGCGCAAAGACGCCGACCCCGACCGGGCCGGCGCCCGGATCCGCAGGTCCGTCGTGCCGATCGGCGCCCTTCTGATGAACCAGGAGATCGTCGCCGGCGTGGGCAACGTCTACCGGGCCGAGGCGCTGTTCCGGGCTCGGCTCGACCCCTGGGCAGAGGGCCGCACCCTCGGCGGCGAGACCTGGCAGGCCCTCTGGGTCGACCTCGTCGTACTGCTCAGGACCGGCGTCCGGCAGGGTCGCATCGTGACCACACGCCCTGAGGACCGCGACCGGCGCAGTGGCCCGGCTCGCCCTGAGGACGCCCACTACGTCTACCGCCGTGCCGGCCGGCCCTGCCGCCTGTGCGGCACCCCGGTGCTCACCGAGCCGATGGTCGGTCGCAATCTCTACCGCTGCCCGACCTGTCAGCAGTCCTGACCTGCGCGGCCCGCCAGGATCTCCGCGGTAGGGACTGCCCCGGCTGGCAGGATGAGCCGGGTGACCGCGCCTAAGACAGTGCTGGTGTTCAACGGGGCCAACCTCAACCTGCTCGGGCAGCGTGAGCCGTCGGTGTACGGCAGCGCCACCCTCGCCGACGTCGAGGCCGCCTGCACGGCGGCCGGACGGCGCCGTGGCGTGGCCGTCGAGTGCCGCCAGACCAACCACGAGGGCCAACTGCTCGAGTGGGTGCACGACGCCGGCCGACGGCATGCCGCGGGCGAGGTGATCGGCGCCGTGATCAACCCCGGTGCCTGGACCCACACCTCGATCGCGCTGCGCGACGCGGTCGCCGGTGCCGCGCTGCCGGTGGTCGAGTGCCACATCTCCAACGTGCACGCCCGCGAGGACTTCCGCCACAGCTCCTACCTGTCGGCCGTCGCGGCGGGGGTGGTGGTGGGCTTCGGCGTCGACGGCTACCTGCTCGGCATCGACGGCCTGCTGTTCCGGGCCGGTCTGCTCGAGGGCGCCGCCGTGGGCGAGCACAGAGAAGGAAGGCTGACATGGCCCGCTACGGCGCCCAGTTCGGGCCCGACATCACCTTTCTCGGTGTCGAGAAGTGCGACATCGACGACCCGGCGACCTACGAGGGCGCGGACGTCGTCATCGTCGGAGCCCCGTTCGACGGCGGCACCTCCTACCGCTCCGGGGCCCGGTTCGGCCCGAAGGCGCTGCGTGAGACCTGCTACCTGCCGCACGACGGCTCCCGCCCCTCGCTGGCGCTCGGCGTCGACGGGCTGCAGGACCTGCGGGTGGTCGACATGGGCGACGTCGAGATGTACTCCGGCGACGCCGTCCGCTCCTGCGCCGCGCTCGAGGCCGTCGTCGAGAAGGTGGCCCGGGCGGGCGCCGTCCCGCTGGTGCTCGGCGGCGACCACACGATCACCTGGCCCGACGCCACCGGGGTGGCCCGCGGCCGCGACGCCTGGGGCCGGATCGCGCTGATCCACTTCGACGCCCACGCCGACACCGGCGACATCACCTTCGGCGCGCTGGTCGGGCACGGCCAGCCGATGCGGCTGCTCATCGACTCCGGCGCGGTGCGCGGCGACCGGTTCCTGCAGATCGGGCTGCGCGGCTACTGGCCGCCGCCCGAGATCCTGGCCTGGATGGGGGAGCAACGGATGCGCTCCTACGAGATGACCGAGATCACCAGCCGTGGCCTCGACGAGTGCCTCACCGAGGCGTTCGCGATCGCCCTCGACGACTGCGACGGGGTGTTCCTGTCGGTCGACATCGACGTCGCCGACCCCGGGCACGCCCCGGGCACCGGAACGCCGGAGCCCGGCGGGCTCTCCTCCCGCGAACTGCTGGACGCCGTCCGCCGCATCGCCTACGAGCTGGCGGTGGTGGGCTGCGACGTCGTCGAGGTGTCACCGCCATACGACCACGCCGACATCACGGCGTTCCTGGGCAACCGGGTGTGCCTCGAGATGCTCTCGGGCATCGCCCGCCGCCGCAAGGACGCCCGCGACGGCACCACCTGGGACCCCCGCACGCCCCTGCTGGCCCCCTACACCCCACCCGCGATCACCTGAGGCCACCCGAACCCCCGATGATCGCCAGTTTCGCGGGGTTCCCCACAGGATGTGTGTGGGGAACCCCGCGCAACTGGCGATCATGGGGGTTGGTGAGGGGCGGCGCCCATCAAAGGGTCATGCGTGAATCATTCACCGGTGCCCCTTTGGGCGCTTGCCGCGGCGCCACACCTCTGCGTCGCATGTCGCCGCTTAGTGGGCACGTGTGACTGAGATGTGGTGAAGCGGCTCTAGCCGGGGCCGGGCGGCACTGATAGAAATCGGATCGCACGGCACCAGGTCTGTCCTCCTCCCGGTGAACCGCCCCGCGGCGAGGAGGCCTCATGGCGAACCGCACGGCGGACGCGGTGGTGATCGGCGCCGGGGTGATCGGCTGCTCGGTCACCTACGCGTTGGCCAGGCCGGCTGGCGGGTCGTCACCCTCGACCGTAACGGCGCACCCGGCATGGGCTCGACCAGCGGCTCGTCGGCGATCATCAGGTTCAACTACTCCACCTACGCCGGCGTCCTGACCTCGTGGGAGTCCCACTTCAGCTGGCTCGACTGGCGGGCCCACCTCGGCGGGCCGGACGACGAGGGCCGGGTGGCCCGCTTTCGTGCCCACCGGCTCGGTCTGCCTCGACGCCCCCGGCCAGGACTCCGGCAAGGTGCTCGCCCTCTTCGACCGGGTGGGCGTGCCCTACGAGCTCTGGGACGCCGCCACCGATCCGCGCCCGGGTGCCCTCCCTCGACCCCGCCAGCCACTACCCGCCCAAGCCGGTCGACAGCGACGCCTTCTGGGCCGAGCCGGTCGGCGAGGTCGGCGGCTACTACACCCCCGACTCCGGCTTCGTCGACGACCCCTCGTTCGCGGCGCACAACCTGGCCACAGCGGCCCGCCGCCACGGCGCCGAGTTCGTCTTCAAGGCCACCGTCACCGCGGTCACCACCGCCGGCGGGCGGGTCAGCGGGGTCGAGCTGGCCGACGGCACCCGGATCGAGGCGCCCGTGGTCGTCAACGTCGGCGGACCGGCGTCCGGCAAGATCAACGCCCTGGCCGGGGTGGGCGAGCGACTTCGCGGTCGGCACCCGGCCGCTGCGTACCGAGGTGCACCAGGTGCCCACACCGCCCGGCTACAACGACGCCCCGCTGGTACCCGGTGGCACCGTCGGGCCGCTGGTCGCCGACCTCGACCTGGGCACCTACTTCCGCCCGACGATGAGCGGCGAGCTGATCATCGGCGGCACCGAGCCCGAGTGCGACCCGATGGAATGGCTGGACGACGCCGACGTCTACGCCCAGGGCGTCACCGACGAGGTCTACCGCGCCCAGGTGTACCGCGCCGCCCGCCGCATGCCCACCCTCACGGTGCCCAACCGACCCAAGGGGATCGCGGCGGTCTACGACGCCGCCGACGACTGGATCCCGATCTACGACCGCACCTCGCTGCCCGGCTTCTACGTCGCGATGGGCACCAGCGGCAACCAGTTCAAGAACTCACCCCTGGTGGGCGGCTACCTGCGGGCGATAGTCGAGGCCTGCGAGAACGGCACCGACCACGACGTCACCCCGGTCACGGTCACGCTGCCGAACACCGGGCTCACCCTCGACCTGTCCGCCTACAGCCGGCGGCGGCAGGTCACCACCGACAGCAGCTTCTCCGTGATGGGCTGAGGCAGATGGGTCGAGGGTTGAGGAGCGAGTCCCCGTGAACCGCACCCACTACCGCGCCGTCGTCATCGGGGGCGGCGTCGTCGGCGTCAGCGTGCTCTACCACCTGGCCAAGCTGGGCTGGCAGGACGTCGTGCTGATCGAGCGCTCCGAGCTGACCGCCGGCTCCACCTGGCACGCCGCTGCCGGCTTCCACTCGCTCAACGCCGACCCCAATGTCGCTGCGCTGCAGGCCTACACGATCAACCTCTACCGCGAGCTCGAGGCCGAGACCGGCCTGTCGTGCGGGCTGCACCTGACCGGCGGCCTCAGCGTCGCCGGCACTCCCGAGCGCTGGGAGTGGCTGCAGGCGCAGTGGGCGATGTTCCAGACCATGGGCATCGAGGGCGCCCGGCTGGTCTCGGTCGAGCAGATCAAGCCGCTCAACCCGATCATGGACACCACCGGCCTGTACGGCGGGCTGTTCGACTCCTTCGAGGGCCACCTCGACGCCTCGGGCACCACCTACGCCTACGCCGCGGCCGCCAAGGCGCGCGGCGCCGAGATCGTGATCCACAACCGGGTGCTCGAGCTGAACCCCCTGCCTGTCGGTGGGGCAGCCACCGCTCGTCGTCCGGGGCGGCACTGGCGGCTGGCAGGTGGTGACCGAGCAGGGCACGATCACCGCCGACCACGTCGTCAACGCCGCCGGGCTGTGGGCCAAGAAGGTCGGCCTGCATGGCCGGGGTCGACCTGCCGGTCACCCCGATGGAGCACCACTACCTGGTCACCGACCGGATCGAGGCCGTCGCCGAGCTGACCACCGAGCTGCCGATGAGCATGGACCTCGAGGGCTACACCTACCTGCGCCAGGAGGCCCAGGGCCTGCTGCTCGGCGTCTACGAGCTGGCCCCCAAGCACTGGCACGTCGAGGGCGCCCCCTGGGACTACGGCATCGAGCTGATCCCGCCCGACATCGACCGGATCGCCCCGCAGCTCGAGAAGGGCTTCGAGCGCTACCCGTGCCTGGACGGCGCCGGCATCCGCACCTGGGTCAACGGCGCCTTCACCTTCACCCCCGACGGCAACCCGCTGGTGGGCCCGGTGCGCGGCCGGCCCGGGTACTGGGTGGCCTGCGGGGTCATGGCCGGCTTCAGCCAGGGCGGCGGCGTCGGCCTGGCGCTGGCCGAGTGGATGGTGAACGGCGAGCCGAGCGGCGACGTCTACGGCATGGACGTCGCCCGGTTCGGGCCGCACGCGGCCGCCCACGGCTACCTGACCGCCATGACCCGGCAGTTCTACCAACGCCGGTTCGTCATGACCTTCCCCAACGAGCAGCTGCCCGCCGCTCGGCCGCTCAAGGTCAGCGCCATGCACGGCGACCTGACTGCCGCCGGTGCCCGCTGGGGAGTCTCGTGGGGCCTGGAGACCCCGCTCTACTTCGCGCCCGACGACCCCGACTTCGTCGAGGTGCCGAGCCTGCGGCGCAGCAACGCCCACGACGTCGTCGGCCGCGAGGTGCGTGCCGTCCGCGAAGGGGTGGGGCTGCTCGACACCACGGCCTTCTCGCGCTACGAGGTGCGCGGGCCGGGGGCCCGGGCCTGGCTCGACCGGCTGCTGGCCTCGAGACTGCCCAAGCCCGGCGGCATCCGGCTGGCGCCGATGCTGTCGTCGTCCGGCCGGCTCTTGGCGACCTCACGCTCACCTGCTGGAGCGAGACCGAGTTCTGGCTGATGGGCTCGTACTACCTGCGGGAGTGGCACTTGCGTCACTTCGAGTCGCAGCTGCCCGCCGACGGCAGCGTCACCGTCCGCGACCTGTCGGACGCCGTCGCCGGGGTCTCGCTGTCGGGCCCGCGCGTCGCGCGCCCTGCTGGCGCTGGTCAGCCACGACGACGTCTCGGACGCCGCGATCGGCCGCATGAAGGCGGTCACCCTGGACGTCGCCCTGGTGCGGGCGCGGGTGGGCCGGCTGTCGGTGACCGGTGAGCTCGGCTACGAGCTGAACGTGCCGGCCGAGCAGCTGCCGGCGCTCTACCGCAGCCTCACCGACGCGGCGGCGACGCTGCGCGGCCGAGGGCGTCGACGCCGTCCCGATCGGCTACCAGGCGCTGAACTCGCTGCGGCTCGAGAAGTCCTACGGCATCTGGTCGCGCGAGTTCACCTGGGCCTACACCCCGGCGACGAGCGGCCTCGACCGCTTCGTCGACCTCGACAAGCCCGACTTCGTCGGTCGGGACGCCGCGCTCGCCGAGGCGCAGACCGGCCCGTCGAAGGTGCTGGTCACCCTCGAGGTCGACAGCCCGGACGCCGACGCCGGCCCGTTCGACCCGATCTGGCAGGGGGAGCACCGGGTGGGGTTCGTGACCTCGGGCGGCTACGGCCACAGCGTGCAGCGCAGCCTGGCGATGGCCTACGTCGAGCCCCCGCTCGCGGTCTCGGGCACCGAGTTCGAGGTGCACGTCGTCGGGGTCCGCACTCCGGCCCGGGTCATCGACGCCAGCCCCCACGACCCCGAAGGCCTTCGCCAGCGCGGCTGACCACGGAAGGAACCCCCCATGTTCCGCAACGACATGCCGTACTACGAGGTGCTCGACGAGGCCGCCCTGGCCACCATCGAACGCGGCTGGCAGCGGATCGTGCGCGAGATCGGTATCGAGTTCATGCACGACGAGGCCGTCGAGCTGTTCCGGGCCGCCGGGCAGCGGGTCGAGGGCGAGGTGGTCTTCCTCGACCCCGACTTCGTGCTCGAGCAGGTCGCCAAGGCGCCGCGGGTCTTCGACGTCCGGGCCCGCAACCCCGAGCACACGGTGACCCTGGGCGGGCGGAACATGGCCTTCGCCGCGGTCTCGGGGCCGCCGTTCTTCAGGGTGGGCGACGAGCGCCGTGACGGCACCTTCGCCGACTACCAGCTGATGGCCAAGCTGGTGCAGTCGTTCGACGACCTCGACCTGGCGACGATGCCGATGATCGAGCCCAACGACCTGCCGTTGGACTCGCGCCACCTCGACATGCTGCACGCCTGCATGACGTTGACCGACAAGCCGATGTTCGGCTCGGCGCTGGCGCTCGACAACGCCGCCGACTCGATCGAGATGGCACGCATGATCCACGCCGGGCACCCGCTCTACGAGGAGGTCGGCCCGAACGGTCACCCGGTCACCTCGATCCTGACCATCGTCAACGTCAACTCCCCACTGCGCTACGACACCCGCATGCTCGAGGCCCTGCTGGCCTACGCCAAGCAGGCGCAGGCGGTCGTGGTCACCCCGTTCCTGCTGATGGGCGCGATGGCGCCGGTGGCGGTACCGGCGGCGCTGGCCCAGCAGACCGCCGAGGCCCTGGCCGGCATCGCCCTGATGCAGCTGGTGCGACCGGGCGCCCCGGCGGTGATGGGCTCGTTCCTGTCGACGATCGACATGCAGTCCGGCTCACCGAGTTTCGGCGGCCCCGAGTCGGCGGTCGGCCTGTACGCCTCGGGGCAGATGGCCCGCCGTTACGGGCTGCCGTGGCGGGCCGGCGGCGGTGGCCTGACCGCGAGCCAGGTCGTCGACGGGCAGGCCGCCTACGAGGCGTTCAACACCCTGCAGGCCGCCTTCGCGGCCGGCGCCAACCTGGTGGTGCAGTCCGCGGGCTGGCTGGAGTCGGGCCTGGTCGCCTGCCCCGAGAAGTTCGTGATGGACGTCGAGATGATGCGGGTGCTGCGGCAGCAGTTCACCCCGCTGGTGGTCGACGAGGAGTCCCTGGCGTTCGAGGCCCACGACGAGGTGCGCCACGGCGGGCACTTCCTCGGGGCCGAGCACACCATGACCCGGTTCCGCACCTGCTTCTACCGCCCGCTGCTGTCCTCCACCGAGAACTTCGAACGGTGGAAGAGCAAGGGCTCCCGCGACACCGCCGTCCGGGCCGGTGAGATCTGGCGGGCCGCGGTCGAGGCCTACCAGCCGCCACCCATGGACGACGTGCTGCGCGCCGAGCTCGACGCCTACGTCGTCCGGCGCCGGGCCGAGCTGGGCGACTGAGGTTGTCGGCCGTCGAACAGGTGCGGGCCGAGCTGGCGGCGGCGGCCGACCCCGTCAGGGCCGCCGCGCAGGCCCGCTACCTGCAGATGGGACCCGGTCGGCTACGGCGAGGGCGACCGTTGCCTCGGCGTCCCGGTGCCGGTGCAGCGCCGGATCGCCGGCCGGCACTGGCGCAGGTCCTGGTGCCGGACGCCGGGGTGCTGCTGCGCAGCGGTCGCACGAGGAGCGGCTGACCGCGATCTTCATTCTGGTGCAACGCTTTCGCAAGGGCGACCCGTCGAACGCAGGGACATCTACGACCTGGTGATGGCGAGCCCGCGCGCATCGACAACTGGGACCTGGTCGACTCCCTCGCTCCCTACGTCGTGGGTCCGTGGCTGGCCGACCCGGCGCGGCCGTCCTCCGATCGTTCGGACCTCGACCGGCTGGCCGGCTCGGCGTCGGTGTGGGAGCGCCGGATCGCGGTGATGGCCACCTTCGCCTTCATCAGGGACGGCGACTTCGACTGGACCCTCCGGTTGGCCGAGCGGTTGCTGCACGACCCGCACGACCTGATCCACAAGGCGGTGGGCTGGATGCTGCGCGAGGTCGGCAACCGCGACCGGGCGGCCGAGGAGGCGTTCCTGGCCCGCCACCACGCCGAGATGCCTCGGGTGATGCTGCGCTACGCGATCGAGAAGTTCGACGAGCCCACCAGGCGCCGGTACCTGACCGGGCAGGTCTAGGACGGTGCGGGCTTAGGACGGTGCGGCGCCCAGGTTGAGCTCGACGAGGCTGCAGGCCTGGCGCAGCAGCGGCAGCGAGACCTTGCGCGCCTTCGGGGTGTAGCGGGCGGTCGGTCCCGAGATGTTGAGCGACCCGATCAGGGCGCCGTCCAGGAACACCCCCACCGACATCGCGGCCAGGCCGTCCTCGACCTCGTCCTCGATCTGCGACCAGCCCTGCCGCCGGATCGCAGCGAGCTCGGCTGCGCAGCCGCTCGGGGTCGGTGATGGTGCGGCTGGCGACCTGGCGCAGCGGCCCGGCCAGCATTGCCTCCACCCGGGCGGGCTCGGTGTAGGCCAGGGCCAGCTTGCCCGAGCTCGTGGCGTGCCAGTCGAAGACCCGCCCCACCCAGTTGGTCAGCCCGATCAGGTGCGGGCCGTCGATCTGTCGGGCCAACGACAGCGACCCGTCGGCGCAGCATCACGGTCAGGGTGATCGACTCGTGCACCTGCTCGGCCAGCGCCTCCATCGGCGCCCGGGCGGCATCGACCAGCAGCTCGGTGACGTTCGTCGAGCGGGCCAGCCGTTGCAGCCCGGGGCCCAGCACGATCCGGTCGTCCGGCAGCCGGGCCAGCAGCCGCTCTGCCGACCAGCGACTCGATCATGCGCAACGCCGTGGCCCGGGGCAGGCCGGCCTCCCGCGCCAGGGCGGACACCGTGGCGCTGGTGCCGATCTCGGCAGCCGCCCGCAGCAGGGCGGCCGCCTTACGGACCGACTGGTTCTCGCGTTGGGTGACCCGCTCCCCGGTCACGGCCCTCACGCCTCGACCCTCATGCCTCGACGGGGTCGGCCCGTTGCAGCCGGCGCAGCTCGTCGATAGGGATGTGGCAGGCCATGGTGTGGCCCGGCTCCACCTCGACCAGCGGGGGAACCGTGGTCTCGCAGACCTCGCCGAGCTTGCGCGGGCACCGGGTCTGGAACACGCACCCGGACGGCGGGTTCGCGGCGCTGGGCACCTCGCCGTCCAGCCTGATGCGGCTGCGCGGCGCGCCGTCCACGCTCGGCACGGCCGACAGCAGCGCCTCGGTGTACGGGTGGTGCGGCCCGCTGAACACCTGCTCGGCGGGCCGACCTCCATGATCCGGCCGAGGTAGAGCACCGCGATCCGGTCGGACAGGTAGCGCACCACGCCCAGGTCGTGCGAGATGAACACGTAGCTCGACCGGTCGTCGCGCTGCAGGTCGGCCAGCAGGTTGAGGATCGCGGCCTGCACCGAGACGTCGAGGGCGCTCGTCGGCTCGTCGCAGACCACGATCCGCGGCCCGCCCGGCGAACGCCCGCCCGATCGCGACCCGCTGCTTGAGACCGCCCGACAGCTGGCGCGGCTTGAGGTCGAGGTGGCGTGGGGTCAGTCGCACGTGCGTGATCAGCGCGTCGAGCCGGGTCTCGGCCTCGGGCCCGACGATGCCGGCCAGCTTGGCCAGCGCCCGCGACAGGATGGCTGCGCACCGAGTGCCCGCGGTTGAGCGCCGAGTCCGGGTTCTGGAAGACGATCTGGATCGCCCGTCGTGCCTCCTGCGGCCGGCTGCCGGGTGAGGGCCTGCAGCGGCGGTGCCGTCGAGCACCACCTGGCTGCCGGCGTCCGGGGCCTGGATGCCCAGGATCACCTTGGCCATGGTGGTCTTGCCCGACCCGGACTCACCGACCAGGCCCAGGGTCTCGCCCGGCCGCAGCGTCAGGTTGATGTCGGTGAGGGCGCGGATCTCGGTGCCGTGCTGCCGGAACGTGACGTTGACGTCCTTGAGCTGCAGGATCGGCTCGGCGCGTCGAGGCCGGAGGGTCGGCCGTGTCGGCCACAGCCTTCGTCTCGGTGAGGGTGCCCACCTGGTCGATGTGGTGGCACCGGGCGTACCGGGTGCCGTCGTGCACCAGCGGCGGCGGCTGCTCGCGGCAGATGTCGGTGGCCAGCGGGCAGCGTTCGACGAAGACGCACGCCGGCAGGTCGGCGCCGATCTGCGGCAGGAAACCCGGGGATCGTCTCGAGCCGGTGCGCGCCCTTGCGGGCGCCGTGCCGGGGCAGGCACTGCAGCAGCCCGACGGTGTACGGGTGCGAGGGGTGGTCGAAGACCTCACCCGCGACGCCCTGCTCGACCACCTGGCCGGCGTACATCACGCCCGACCCGGTCGCAGATCCGCCGGATCACGCCCAGGTTGTGGGCGATCATCAGGACGGCGGCGCCGGTGTCGGCCCGCAGCGCCTCGACCAGGTCGAGCACCTCGGCCTCGACCGTGGCGTCCAGCCCGGTGGTCGGCTCGTCGAGCACCAGCAGCTTGGGGTCGTTCGCCAGCGCCATGGCGATGACCACCCGCTGCTGCATGCCGCCCGAGAGCTGGTGCGGGTAGCGCTCCATGACGGCCCGCGGGTCCGAGATCCGTACCCGGCGCAGGGCCTCGAAGGCGCGGTCCTTGGCCTCGGCGGGGCTGACGCCGAGCACCGTGAAGGCCTCGACCACCTGGGTGCCGATCCGCAGGGTGGGGTTCAGGGCGGCGCCCGGGTCCTGGTAGACCATCGAGACGTCGTCGCGGCGCACCTCGCGCAGCTGGGTGCCGGACATCGCAGTGACGTCCTTGCCGGCGATCAGGGCGTGCCCGCTGACCACCCGGCCGTTGTCGGCGAGCAGGCCGAGCGCGGCGTAGGCGGTGGTCGACTTGCCGCAGCCCGACTCACCGACCAGACCGAACGACTCGCCCGGCGCCACCGTGAACGAGACCCCGCGCAGCACGCGTGCGGGCGATGCCGCGGACGACGAAGTCGACGTGCAGGTCGTCGACGACAGCGGCCGGTGCGGCCACGGTGGCGGTGGACGTCGCGGATGCGTCGGCGGAAGGTGTCGTCATCGCGACAGCACCCCCTGCAGCGCGTCGGCGATCAGGTTGACCGCGACGACCAGGCTCGCGATCGCCAGCGACGGGAACACCACCGGCCACCAGAATCCGTTGATGACCTAGGAGTACTCCTCCGAGATCATGAGGCCCCAGTCCGGGGACGGCGGCTGCAGTCCGACGCCGAGGAAGGACAGGGTCGAGATCGTGAAGATGGCGTAGCCGACCCGTACCGTCAGCTCGACGATGATCGGTCCGGTGACGTTCGGCAGGATCTCGCGCAGCATGATGTAGACCGAGGACTCGCCCTGCAGCTGGGCGGCCTGCACGTAGTCGAGCTCGCGCTCGGCGAGAACGGCCGCACGCACGGTGCGGGCGACGATCGGGGCGAACAGCAGCCCGACCACGCCGATGACGGTCAGCTTCGAGGGCCCCAGCACGACCAGGGCCAGCAGGCCGACCAGGGCCACCGGCAGCGACAGGAAGGCCTCGACGATGCGGCTGAGGATGTCGTCGGTCAACCCGCGCAGGTAGCCCATCAGCAGTCCCAGCACGGTTCCCAGCACGACGCCGATGACGGCCGCGATCGGGGCGATCAGCAGCACGTCACGGGCGCCGACGATGACTCGCGAAAGCATGTCGCGGCCCAGGCGGTCGGTGCCCCACAGGATAGCTGCCGGTGCCCGGCGGCACGTGGGTCGCCGACCGATCGCTCACGTAGGGGTCGTGCGGGGCGACCGCCGAGCCGCCGAACGCGCAGACCACCCAGAAGATCACGATGATGTTGCCGATGACGAACTCGGGACGGCGCAGCAGCAGCCGCCAGGTCTCGCGTCGCACCGCTCTGCGAGCCACCACGGCGGCCGCGGCCGTGCCGCCGCCCGTCGCTGCCGCTGCCCGTACTGCTGCCGCTGCCCGTACTGCTGCCGCTGCCCGTACTGCTGCCGCTGCCCGTACTGCTGCCGCTGCCGGCAGTCGCCTCGGTCATCCCTGGCCCCCCATCCGGATGCGTGGGTTGAGCCACGAGATCAGCAGGTCGGCGGCCAGGGTGGCCACCATGTAGATGATGCCGATGACGATGACGCCGGCCGAGAGCACCGGCAGGTCCTTGGCCTTGGCCGCGGTCACCAGCAGCCGGCCCAGGCCGTTGAGGTTGAAGATGATCTCGACGGCGAGCAGCCCGCCGAACAGGTAGCCGGTCTGGGTGGCGATCACCGAGATGGTCGGCAGCAGAGCGTTCCTCAGCACGTGCCGGCGCAGCACGGTCGCCTTCGGCAAGCCCTTCATGGTGGCGGTGCGGGTGTAGTCGGCCTCGAGGGCGCTGATGGTACCGGCGCGGGCCATCCGGGCGATGTAGCCGAAGTACACGAGCACCAGGGCCAGCGCCGGCATCAGCAGGAAGTACATCTGCTGGAACGGCCCGGCGCCGTCCTCCCAGGTGGCCAGGGCGGGCAGCACGTTGAGCTTCAGGCCCAGCACGAAGACCAGGAAGGTGCTGGTGACGAACTCCGGGATGGCCGACCCGGCCAGGCCCAGGGTGACGATCGTGCGGTCGACCAGCGTGCCGCGCTTGAGTGCGGCGGTGACGCCCCCCGAGCACCCCGAGGGCACCGTCAGCAGCAACGCGAAACCCGCGAGCTTGGCCGAGTTGCGCAGCGTCTCGAGGATCAGGCCACTGACCGGCTGGCCGCTCTGGTAGGAGGTGCCGAAGTCGAACGTGACGATGTTGCGCAGCAGGTGCCCGTACTGCACGAGCAGGGGCTGGTCGGTGCCGAGCTGGTGGTTGAGCTGGTCGACCGCCTCCTTGGTGGCGAAGGCGCCCAGGATCGAGCGACCGACGTTCTGCGGCAGCACGTTCGAGATGACGAAGACGATGAGACTGAGCAGCAGCAGGGTCAGCAGCGCCAGGGCGATCCGGCGCAGCACGTACGTCAGCATGTCGGCTTCCTCCTGACCGAGCTCCCGTGGACCGTGCAGGACAGGGTGCACCGTGCAGAACCGGACCAAGCCGGACACGACCGTGCCGGACACGACCGTGCTGGACCGGTCACAGGTGCGTGGGGCTCGACGCTGCGAGCCGGCCACGCACCTGTGCGCGGGGTCAGACCTTGCCGGCCTTCGAGAGGTCCATCTGACCGAGGGCGGTCACCTGGATCCCGTCGAACGTCGCCGAATGGGCGGAGAGGTACTGGTAGAAGTACGCCCAGATGCTCGGGGTGTCCTTCTGCAGGATGTCACTGATCGTGCGCCCCGCCGCCTTGTGGGCGTCCACCCCGACCGAGGCCTGGAAGTCCTTGAAGGCCGCGTCGAACTCGGGGGAGTTGTACTGGGAGGGGTTCCACACCCCGCCCTCCCTTGAGCGCGGCGTTGAGGAAGACGTCCGGAGTGCTGCGGTGTCCCCAGTCGACGATGCCGATGTCGGCCGCGCCGGAGCAGGGCGGGGACGCCGGGGTGTCCGGGCACCACGACTTGGAGTAGAACGAGCCGCCGTCCTCGACCGCGACGTCCAGGGTGATCCCGGCCTCGGCCGCCGCTGCCTTCACCAGCACCCCGTAGTCGGGGTTCTGGTCGAGCTTGACGACGTGCAGGGTCGCCTTGAGGTCGGTGACTCCCGCAGCGCTCAGCAGCGCCTTCGCCTTGGCGATGTCCTTGGCGCGGGCCGGCAGCGACGGGTCGGCGTAGGGGAACACCGGAGCGATGACGGTGTCGGCGCCGACGTCCGCCTTGCCCTTGAAGAGGGACTGCACGATCGCGCGGCCGGTCCAGGGTGAGGGCCAGGGCCAGCCGGACCTGAGGATCCTTGAACAGCCCCTTGTCGGTGCGCATCCAGAGCTGGCTGTGCGCCGACGACTTCAGGGAGATGATCTTCAGGCTGGAGCTGCCCAGCAGGCCCTCGCCGCCGGCCACGTTGAACTGCACGATGGCGTCGACGGTTCCGGACTGCATGGCCACGACCTGCGGCTGCAGGTCACCGAAGAACACCCACTCCACCGAGTCGAGCGGGGTCTTGCCGCCCCACCACGACTCGTTGCGCACGAAGGTGGCGCCGACCTTGGCGTCGTACTTGGTCATCTTCCACGGACCGGTGCCGTTGAGGGACTTGTCGAGTGTGGTGCCGTCGGGCTGGGCCTTGGGGATGATCGCGGCCTGGGCGTTTCCGGTCGAGACCAGATAGGGGAAGTTGGCGTTGGAGTTGTTCAGCTTGAACTTCACCGAGGTGGCGTCCGGGGCGGTGACCGAACCGGTCTCGATGACGCCCTTGAGCGCCGAGTTGCCCGCCTTGATCAGCCGATCCGATCGTCGAGACGACGTCGTCCGTGGTCAGCGGCTTGCCGTCGTGCCAGGTGACGTTCTGCCGGATCTTGAAGGTCCACTCCGAGGCGTCACCGTTCGGCGTCCACGACTCGGCCAGGCCGGGCTGCAGGTCGAGGTTGCTGCTGGTGTAGGTGAGGAACTCGAAGCTCTGGGCGATCAGGTTGTACGAGGACAGGTCGACCATCTTCACCGAGTCGAGCGGGCCGGCCGGCGCGGTGCTGGCGATCTTGATGGTGCCGCCGGCCTTGACCGAGGCGCTCGCGCCCACGTTGGCGCCCACCCCGGTCGCCTGGGTCGCCGAGCCGCTGCCCGAGCTGGCCAGGTTGTTGGCCCCGCCGCAGGCGGCCAGGGCCGCGGTGGACAGGCCGAGGGTGAGTCCGAGCTGGACGAACTGACGTCGATCGACCCGTCCCGCGGCGAACGCCTCGATGAGGTCGAGCTGCAAGGGGCTTGCTGCCCGACGGATCTGGTCGTACTGCCTGCGTCCGGTCATGCGTTGGCCAACCTTCCCTGGTGGCCCGGCGAACGGGCCGCGAAACTGACGGGGCGTGGATCGTGACGGTCCGGGGCCAAGTCTCCGTGCCTTGCCGGTCCCGGTGTCAAGAGCAGTCGCGTGACCACTAGGTCACGATCGGATCACCATCTAGCGGACAGCGGCCCGTCGCCGCCAGCACAATGACGGCGTGGACGTCGGCGACTTCTCGATGGACTTCTTCTCGTTGCGCGGTCGCAACGCGATCGTGACCGGCGGCACCACCGGGCTCGGCAAGGCGTTCGCCCTCGCGCTCGCCACGGCGGGGGCGAACGTGTTCGCCCCCAGCCTGCTGGACGACGGCGGCGACACCGCGCGAGCCGCCGAGGCGCTGGGCGTGGGTTTCGCGTCGGTGCGGATCGACATCACTGCCGACGACGCGCCCCGGCAGGTGGTCGCCGGCTGCATCGAGGCGTTCGGCTCCGTCGACATCCTGGTGAACAGCGCCGGCATCTGCCGGCTCGAGGACGTCGCCGACTTCGGCCGTGACGACTGGGACCCGATGGTGGCCGTCAACCTGACCGCCCCGTTCGCCCTGAGCCACGAGGCGGCGAAACACATGATCCCGCGGCGATCCGGCAAGATCATCAACATCTGCTCGCTGTTCTCGTTCCTGGGCGGCCAGGGCTCGCCGGCCTACGCCGCCACCAAGCACGGCCTGGCCGGGTTCACCAAGGCCTACTGCGACGAGCTGGCGCAGCACAACATCCAGGTCAACGCGATCGCGCCGGGCTACTACGCCACCGACATCACCGCCGCCACCCGCGGCAACCCCGAGACGAACCAGCGGGTGCTCGACCACATCCCGGCCGGTCGCTGGGGCGAGCCGGGCGACCTCATGGGCGCCACGGTGTTCCTGGCCGGGCGGGCCTCCGACTACGTCAACGGCCACCTGCTCGTGGTCGACGGTGGCTACCTTGTGCGCTGAGTCCCGCTGGTCCACTGATCTCGACCTGGCCGGGACCGGGTCCACCTGCTGGGGATCGACGGCGGCTCGCAGAGCACCAAGGTCGTCGTCCACGACCTGCAGGGTGGGGTGGTCTGCCAGGCGCAGAGCGCCCTGCGACCCATGCACCGGCCGCGCCCCGGCGTGGTCGAGCACCCGGACGACGACCTGTGGCACAGCCTGGCGAGCGCCTGCCGCGACGTCATGGCGCAGCTGCCGGACGGCGCGCGGATCGCCGGGGTCGGGCTGTGCACCATCAGGTTCTGCCGGGCCCTGCTGCGGGCCGACGGCTCGCCCGGCGGCACCGGTCCTCAGCTGGATGGACGCCCGGGTCTCGCGACCGCACGTCGACGACGACTCCGTCGCGTTCGTCACGACGTCCTCGGGGTACCTGACCCATCGGCTGACCGGGCAGCGCCGCGACACCGCGGCCAACTACCAGGGCCAGTGGCCGATCGACACCGACACCTGGGCCTGGAGCACGGACGACGCCGTCGTCGCGGCGTCCGGGACTGCGCCGCGACCAGCTGTTCGAGCTGGTGTTGCCCGGTGCGCTGCTCGGCACCGTCACCGCCGCAGCGGCCGCGGCCACCGGAATCCCCTCGGGGACACCGGTGTTCGCCACCGCCAACGACAAGGCGGTCGAGGCGCTGGGGTGCGGGGTGACCCGTCCGGACGTCGGCCTGCTCTCGCTCGGCACCTACATCGCGGGCATGGTGACCGGCCACAGCAACCCGCGCGAGACCACCGACTACTGGACGAACTTCGCCTCGGTGCCGCACACCTACCTGTACGAGAGTCACGGCATCCGCCGCGGCATGTGGACCGTCAGCTGGCTGCGCAGCCTGTTCGAGGCGCAGCTGACGGCGGCGGCTGCCGCGGCTGGGACGAGCGTCGAGGACGTGATGAACGCCGGTGCCGCGACGGTGCCGGCCGGCAGCGACGGCCTGCTCACCGTGCTGGACTGGCTGGCGCCCACCGACCACCCCTACCGGCGCGGGGTGATGCTCGGGTTCGACGACCGGCACGGCTGGGCGCACCTGTACCGCTCGGTGCTCGAGGGCATCGCCCTGACGATGCAGGCCCGGATGACCGCCATGACCGACGAGCTGGGTCGGCCGCTGCACCGGCTGGTGCTCTCGGGCGGGGGCGCCCGCAGCGACCTGATGGCCCAGATCGTGGCCGACGTGTTCGACCTGCCGGTGACCCGGATGCAGGCGCCCAGCGGCGCCGCCCTGGGGTCGGCCGTCTGCGCGGCCGCCGGGCTGGGCCTCTACCCGGACGTCGTGACCGCGGCCGCGAGCGATGGCGCGGGCCGGCGACGCCGTCCAGCCGGTGCCCGAGTCGGTCGCGCTGTACCGCCGCCTCGCCGCCGTCCATGCCTCGATCACGGCCCGGACCGACCCGGTCCTGGAGCAGCTGCACGCGATCGTTCCATGATCCGTCGTCCCTGACCCCGCCGTCCGGCCGTGAGTCGCCGTCCACCCGAAGGAGACCCTGACATGGCGTTGAGTGCCGCCGAGATCGTCGCGGGGCTGACGGCCCTGCTCGGGCCCGACCAGGTCGACACCGACGCCGAGCAGCTGCGGGCGGCCAGCATCGACCGGTTCCGCAAGTACGAGGATCATCCACGGCGTGAGCAGCCGGCCGCTGCCGGCCGCGGTCGCCTATGCCACCAGCACCGAGCAGGTCAGCCAGGTGCTGGCCTTCGCGAACGAGCACCGCATCGCCGTGGTGCCGCGTACCGGGCGCTCGGCCACCGAGGGCGGCCTCGAGACGGCGGTGCCCGACTCGATCGTGCTCGACGGGTCGCGCATGGACGCGATCCTCCTCCTCGACCCGGTGAACATGCAGGTCACCGCCCAGTGCGGGGTCGGCCTGCAGGACCTCGACGACCTGCTGCAGGCGCAGGGCCTGACGACCGGGCACTCACCGCAGTCCAAGCCGTTGGCCCAGCTGGGCGGTCTGGTCGCGACCCGCAGCATCGGCCAGCTGTCGACCCTCTACGGCGGCATCGAGGACATGGTGGTCGGGCTCGAGGCCGTGCTGCCCAGCGGTGAGGTGGTGCGGATCAAGAACGTGCCGCGCCGGGCCGCCGGGCCCCGACATCAGGCATCTGGTGATCGGCAACGAGGGCGCGCTGTGCTTCATCACCGAGGTGACCGTCAAGGTCTTCACGTACACCCCGCGAGCACAACGTCCACCTGGGCTACACCCTGGACTCGATGGCGGAGGGCTTCGCGATCCTGCGCGAGGTGATGGTGGCCGGCTACCGCCCGTCGGTCGCCCGCCTCTACGACGTGCCGGACGGCGCCTTCCACTTCTCGCACTTCGCCAAGGACCGCTGTGTGCTGATCTTCGTAGCGGAGGGCAACGAGCGGATCGCCCGCGCCACGGGGGAGGGGATCGACGAGCTGGTCACCGCCCGCGGCACCTGCCAGGCGGTGGACGGCGAGCTGGTCGCGGCCTGGTTCGGCCGGCTCAACTGGGGGCCGGAGCAGATCGCCGCCGAGCGGGAGGAGATCCGGCGGAGCGGCTCGATCGGCTTCACCACCGAGGTCTCGGGCGGCTGGTCGGTGATCCACGAGATCTACCAGGCGGTCTGCGCCCGGATGCGGGCCGAGGTGCCCTCGCTCGAGATGGTCGGCGGTCACTCCTCGCACAGCTACCTCAACGGCACCAACATGTACTTCGTCTACTACTACGGCGTCGGTGACTGCCCGCCCGAGCTCGAGGCGGAACGGCTGCACACCCCGATCAACGCCATCATCTGCGAGGAGACCCTGCGCCTGGGCGGCTCGATCGTGCACCACCACGGCATCGGCAAGGCCCGCACCCCGTGGGTGCAGGCCGAGTACGGCAGCTCCTACGTGCTGCTGACAGCGGTCAAGGCCGCCCTCGACCCGAACGGCATCATGAACCCCGGCACCGTCATCCCCCTGTGACCCACCGGCGAGCCCCTGTGACCACCCCGCTCCACCCCGCTCCACCTCGCCGTCGGCGCAGGTCGTACTCCGTAGTCATCGCGAGGGGTCACAGAATGCAGATCTTGGACGGGAGGAACCGGCATCTGTGACCCCTCGACCACAGAGGCGGCGGTGGCGAAGAAGGCGGCTCAGGGGTGCGGGATGAGGGCGACGACGGGGATGACGCGGTCGGTCTTGGCCTGGTACTCGGCGAAGCCCGGGTAGCGGCGGGCCTGCTCGGCGAACCAGCGGTCACGCTCCTCGCCCTCGAGGACGACGGCCGTCGCCGGCACCGTGCGGTCGCCGATCTCGACGCTGACCTCGGGGTCGTCCTGCAGGTTGAGGAACCAGGCCGGGTGGTCGGGCATGCCGGCCTTCGAGGCGAACACGAGCCAGCGACCGGCGCCGTCGTCCAGGTACATCATCGGGTTGACGCGAGCCTGCCCGGTGCGCCGGCCCGTGGTCGTGAGCAGCAGCAGCGGAGCCCCCTCGAACTGACCGCCGACCGCGCCGGCGTTCGCGCGGAACTCGTTGATGATCGAGGTGTTCCAGTCGGACATGAGGTCTCCTTCGACCGGCGGTGGCGTCCGTCAGAGGCTAACCCCGAAGCCGTCGCCGCTGTTCCGGCCGGGTCAGCCGTACATGAGCGATCCGGGAGTGGTCAGCTTCTCGCCGGTCTCGAGCCAGGTCTTGAGGCCCGAGATGATCATCGGCCAGCCGCCGTAGAGCTGCTCGTTCGGCGCCCTCGGCCAGCTGGTCGTGGGTGAGGAGCAGCCGGCACGAGTCGCCTACCGGCTCGATCTGCCAGGTGACCCGGCTCGTGCCCTCGGCGAGGGCGTCCTCGCCCCAGTGGGCGGTGAAGGTCTGCACCAGCCGGTGCGGGGGCTCGACCTCGACGTTGGTGCCACGGACCAGCGGCCCGTCGCCCTTGGAGTGGTGATCTCGTAGGCGAGCCCGGCGTCCAGTCCGAGGTGATCCGGTTGCCGAAGTGGAAGTGCGCCCGCAGGTCGCCGTCCGTGATCGCCTGCCAGAGCCGCTCGGGGGTGGTGCGGATGTAGATCTCGAAGACCTTCTCCATGGTTGCTCCAGTTCGGTCCTGAGGGCGAGGAGTCCCGTCGTCCAGGGCTCGGTGTACTTGGTGACCCAGCGGTCGTGCACCTGGCGGATGGGGACAGGGTTGAGGTGGTGCCGCTTCTCGCGCCCGTGCCGGCTCGAGACCACGAGGCCCGCCGCCTCGAGCACCTTCAGGTGTTTGGCCACCCCGACCCGGGTCATGGCGAACCGGCTCCCGAGCTCGTGCAGCGACTGGCCGTCGCGGACGAACAGCTCGTCGAGCAGCTGGCGCCGGGTCGGGTCGGCCAAGGCACGGAACACCAGGTCCATGCCCCAGGAAATAGGAAACCATATGGTTCCCTGTCAAGGGCTACAGGTGCTGCCGTTACCATCGACGTGCGGCGACGGCAGGGTGAGCTGGACGGCAGTGAGGGTCGCGTGATGTCGCAGGCCGGTGAACCAGTCGTGCGCTCGCTCGATCACCCCGCCCTGGGGTACGCCCTTCACTGCCGACCCGCGAGTCCGGAGCCGCCGTTCACTCCTGCGGCGGGCTCCGGCTTCCAGGTGCTGGTCGAGCAGAACGCCGGCACCAGCAGCGACTTCCGTTGGTCGGTGACAGTCGTGGGCGACCAGATCAGCGCAAGCCGGGCCGAAGCCCGAGCCGTTGCTGAGGGCACCGCCCGCAGGTTCAACCCGAACCATCCGTTCAACGAACGGAATCGGTCGGTCTACCGCGTGACACCGGACGAGTACCTCGTCGTCGTCCAGGGGCATGACCAAGGCGTTCCACTTCCGCGTCGTCGTCGCCGAGCTGCTCGCCTGAGCGACCGGTGATGCAGCCTCACGGGTGCGCTCTCACCTGATGCAACCTCAGAGGCGGCCGCGCCCGTGTACCGAGCAGGGGCCGCTGCCGGTGCGGCCGCAGGAGAGGTGAATGAACGAGCTGTCGGACGACGAAGCGGGGTTCCGGCTCTGGGCCACGGCTCGCCGTGCGAGTCTGCGTCGAACCGCCTACCTCATGTGTCTCGACTGGCACCTTGCCGACGACCTCGTTCAGGACGTGCTGACCAAGGTCTACTCACGGTGGCGCCAGGTGGTGCGCACCGGAAGCCCGGACGCCTATGTGCGACGAGCCCTGGTGACGACTTTCATCGACAGCCGGCGCCGACCGTGGCGTCGCGAGGATGTCGTCGACGAGCTGCCGTCGTCCGGCATCGATCTTTCGGCTGAGCAGGCGTTGGAGGTCGTCGAACGAGTCGATCGCCGCGGGCGCGTTGTGGAGGCGTTGGCGGCCCTGCCCCCCGGTCAGCGGGCAGCCGTTGTGCTGCGCTTCTACGAGGACCTGTCGGTGGAGCAGACCGCCCAGGTGCTCGGGTGCTCCGCCGGCAACATCAAGAGCCAGACCAGCCGTGGGTTGGACCAGCTGCGCCGAGTCCTGGGGCCAGCCCTGGGTCCGGCGCAGGAGGCCCCGAACCGGACGACGACGGACGTCGTGACGTGCACGGCGACGGAAGCCACCAATGACGGGAGCGGGCGATGAACGACCTGGCTGTCCACGAGCTGCTGGCGGATGCGGTCGACTCGCCTCCGTGGGACCGGATCGACCTGGATGCCGTCGTAGTGAGGGGACGACGGCAGCGGCGGGTCAGGCGGGTGTCCCGAGCGGGCGCCCTGGCAGCGGCTGCGGTCGTTGTCGGGGTCGTCGCCGTCCAGGGGTTGGACCTGTTCGGAGGTGGTCGGGTCGCGACGGCCGCCCGCCCGGCGAGCATTCCGGCTTATGTCGGCCCGGTCTCGGTCCCCGCGAGCGACTGGCCGGCGCAAGTGGCCCGACTGTTGCCCGGCGTCGTCGACCACACCTACTGGGAGGGCTACCGGGCGGGCGACAGCGCGATGGTGAACTCGCTGGACGTCACCTGGCGGGTGCGGCGGGACGGGCACACGGCGCTGGTCAGGGCGTCGGTCTACTTCGACGGCGGTGGTACCGGTGGCTCCTGTTCCCTGGGGATGAAGGGCTGCAGTGCGTTGACCCCGTCGGCAGTCGTCGCCGGTGGGCAGGTGATGACCTACGACCTCGATGCGGAATACGCCCACGAGCCCGGCCGGGCGGTGGTGCTGTTGCGAGACGTGACGGGGGTCAAGCGCGTGGGAGGGGGTGACGTCACCGCGGGAGTCGAGATCATCCTGACGTCAGTGGGTGCGGATGTCGGACCGGGGCCCGATGGATGGACCATCGGGCTCGGCCTGGCTGCCCAGCCGGTGCTCACCAGTGAGGAACTCGTCGCCCTGGTGCAGGAGCTGCCGCGCCCGGTCGTCCCCGGAAATCGTGACAGTCTTGCCGGGCGGCCTGCCCCTGCGACGGGCTGATCAGGTCCAGCTGCCCGTGGCCCAGGAGCCGCCGGACCAGGTCGATCCCGACCAGCTGGACCCCGACCAGGCCGACCCCGACCAGCTGCTGCCGGACCAGGTGTTGCCAGCCCAGGAGCTGCCTGCCCACGACTTGCCGGCCCAGGACTTGCCGGCCCACGACGACCCGGCCCACGACTTGCCCGCCCAGGACGACCCGCTCCAGGTGTTGCCGTTGAAGACACCGCCCGACCAGGTCGTCCCGGCGGCCTCGGCGGCGGCGATGCCCGAGCTGGCGAAGGCATGGCCGAAGATGTCGAGCTCGCCGGTCAGGACGACGCCGTCAGCGCTGAGGTGGTCGGTGCCGCGCGCCAGTTCGAGTGAGCCGCTGCCGGTGCCGTTCGCGAACTTCTGCGTGGAGGCGGCCGGGGCCTTGCCCAGCAGCAGCCCCAGCTGCATCTGGCCGTTGCCCTGGGCCTGCGGCTCGGTCTTGCCCGCCTTGTTGGTGAGCTTGAGCCCGTTCGACTTGATGAAGTTCTTCACCGCATCAGGGGTCAGGCTCGGGTACTTCTGCAGGATGAGCGCGATGGCACCGGAGGTGATGGCCGTCGCCTCGGAGGTGCCGCTGCCGCGGAAGTACCGGGCGTCGAGCATGCCCTCGGGGTGGGTCTGGTCGATGAACGAACCGGGCACCCGCAGGCCCTGGACGTGCGAGCCCTGGGTGACGAAGTCGGGGTTGCGGCAGGTCGCACCGCAACCGCTGGAGGAGTAGGTGCCGACGACGTCGTCGGTCAGGGCGGCGGTCCCGAGCGAGTCGACGCCGCCGATCGAGATCACGTAGGGGTTGTACGAGGGGCTGGCGACCCCGGGGGCGCCACCGCCCTTCTGGAACCCGGCGTTGCCGGCGGCCGCGACGACGACGATGCCCTTCTTCCACGCCTGCTCGACGGCGTAGGACAGCGGGTCGACGTCGTACTTCTGCGAGGAGTTGGTGCCGTACGAGAGGCTGATGACCCGGATGTTGAGCCCGTTGTCGGTCTTGTGCTGGACGACCCAGTTGACGGCCGCGATCACCTGGGTGATGTCGACGCCACCGTCGGCGACGCCGACCTTGAGGTTGACGATCCTGGCGTCCGGCGCGATCCCGCGGTAGCTGGTGGCCGGGGCGCTCGCATAGGGCTTGGTCGCGGTGGCGTCACGGCCTGCGATCAGCCCCGCCATGAAGGTGCCGTGACCGTTGGTGTCCAGGTAGGCGAGGGCCGGGTTCTGGGACTCGAACGACAGGTCGGGGCCGTTCACCACCTTGTCGACGCCGTCGAGCCCGGCGACGGGGGCCACCCCGGTGTCGATCACCGCGACGTCGACCCCGGCGCCGGTGTACCCGGCGCTCCACCAGCTCTGCGCACCTGTGGTGGCCGTCGTGCTCTGCATCGAGTAGGGATCCGTGGCCGGGTCGTAGCCCGCGGCGGCGGCAGGCCCGACCATGCCGGCCGGGCCGGCCACGCCGACGGCGGCGGCGCTGAGCGCGAGGGCCACGCAGGACGTCACCGAGCGGATCCGGTGGGTGAGAAAGCCGCGCACGTGGTCCTCCGTCGAACCTCTGGTGGCCCCGGGCGGGAGCCGTCCCTCCCTATGGTTGGGTGTGCGGCTCCTTCGCCGTGACTGCCAAGAGAGTGACGAGGCGATTACCTAAAGTGACCGGCGTTGGAGTCCGGGCCCTACGTGCATGGCTGGCGCTGGCCCTGTCGACGGTCTGGCTGGTGGCCGCGGCGGGGACGGCGAGCGCCTCGTGCGTGGCCCCGGAGCAGCAGCCCACGTCGCCGCACGTGTTCACCGGGGTGGTGGTGTCGACGTCGCTGGCGGGGCGGGTGGCGGTGGTGCGCACCGATGCCGGCGAGGAGGTGGTCGTGCGTGGGACGACGGCCTCGGCCGACAACGAGGCGACGTCGGCAGATCGGTCCTACGTCGTCGGGGGACGCTACGAGTTCCACCCGTTGAACGCCACGTCCACCTTTGCCGACAACGCCTGTACCCGGACTCTGCTGCTGGGCATGGTGACGCTGGACTCACAGCATGGTCCGCGTGTGTGGTGCGCCGGAGCAGGTGTCCTGCTCGCGGTGCTCGTGACAGGAATCGGCTTCCGCGCAGTTCGACGCTCCCGAGCCCAGAGGGTGTGAGTCGACACCGGCCGCCTTCAGGTCGGAAGGTCGAAGAGGAGGCAGGTCGAGGTGGCGTGGGCCACGAGGCGCCCGGACTCGTCGGTCATGCGGGCCTCGGCCAGCGCCGTCCGTGAGCCGAGGTTGACGACGGTGCCCTCGACGGTTACCCGCCCCGATCGGACGGTCACCGGCCGCAGGAACGTGGTGTGCAGGTCGACCGTCGTGTAGCCGCGGCCCTGTGGCAGAACCGATTGGACGGCGCAGCCGGTGGCGGAGTCGAGCAGGGTCGCGATGACCCCGCCGTGCACCGAACCGATGAGGTTGTAGTGCATCTCGTGGGGGTCGAGGGCGAAGACGGCACGTCCGGACTCGAAGGCCACGGCCTCGAAGGCCAGGGTGTGCATCACCGGGGGACCGGGAAGCTCGCGGGCTGCCATCGACTGCAGCACCTGCAGGCCGGTCCGGTCCGTGAGGGCCGCGACCGTGGCCGCGGGGTCGTCCCAGGTGTACTCGCGGCGGCGTGGGTCGTCGTCCGGTTGTGACCGGCTCCGGCTCGGAGTCTGGGTGTGGTCTGGGGTCTGGGTCCCCTGCGGAGTCCGGGCCTGGGTCTCGGTCATGGATCCAGCCTCACCCGAGATTGCTGAGTCTGTCAAGCAGACCTAGGCTGGGTTCATGACGGACGCGACTGCTCTGACGCATGACTCGGGGTCGGCCCGGCCCGACGCGCTCGAATGGTCGATCGACACCTGCACCGTGCAGCGGGCGCTGCAGGTGGTGGGGGACCGGTGGTCGTTCGTCGTGCTGCGCGAGATCTTCCTCGGCGTCCGGCGGTTCGACGACATGCGGCAGCGGACGGCTATCCCGCGCCAGGTGCTGACCGGCCGGCTGGCCCAACTGGTCGAGCAGGACGTGCTGCGTCGCGAGCCGTACCGAGAGCCGGGGCAGCGGGAACGGCACGAGTACCGGCTCACCGCAAAGGGTTTCGCGCTCTACCCGATCCTGGTGGCCCTGAACGACTGGGGCAGCGCCTACTACGCCGATCCCGAAGGGCCGCCGTTGCGGTTCGACCACGCAGGCTGCGGCGCCGACGTCCATGCCTGGCTGCACTGCGATGCCGGCCACGCCGTCACCGACCCGCGCCAGGTGCTGCCGGCTCCCGGTCCGGGGGCGCGCCGACGTGCGGGCTGACGTGCGTGGGGGCATGAGACGCCCCGGGGCGATCACCTCGGTGCGGACGGCGACCTGGCGGGGTCTGCTGGCCGGCCTGACCTTCTGGTCGCTGATGACGCTGATCGGTGGGGGCTACCTCGCCTGGGTGACGATCGTCGGACGCTACGGACACCCCACGACGGGACCCCCGGATCCACCGTCCGAGCTCGACGGCCTGGTCTACCTTCCGCTCCTGGTGTTCCCCATCTGGTGCCTGGCCTGGGCAGTGCTGTGGTTCATGCACGTGCCGTGGCACTTCCTGGCCGCCGGCGTCTGGTTCTGGGTCGGGCTGGGCTGGATCCCGGTTCACAACGCCTGGTTCAGCTCCTTGTCACGGGATCAGTGGCTGCTGTGGGCCACGTCCGGGCTGACCGGACTGCCGGTGACGGCGGCCGTTGCCATCGTCATCACCTACGCACTGCGCACGGTGCTCATCCGGATCCCGCGGCAGCCCTCGGCCCCGGACTGGTGACGCCGGGGACCGGGAGTGGTCTGCGCCCGAGCGCGTGGTCGCTACTTCAGCAGTGAGGTCGTGAGGGTGCCCTTGTCGTCACGGATGAGGCAGTTCACGACCCGGTCGCCCGAGGCCCAGGCGTGGTCGTTGGGTTCGAAGTAGGTGATCCGCATCGAGTCGGAGACCAGGTCGAGGTTGATCGCGGCCGTCATACCCGCCCGGCAGATCGGCATCACCTGGGTGCGCAGCCCGTTCGCGCCCGGGTACGGGCCCGCGGCCAGCGACTGCCTGAGGTACACCTGAGCGGTGTGCGGCTGGCCGCACGGGGTCACGTCGACCCGGCTGAACGTCTCGCTCGCGGGATAGACCAGGCAGTCGCCGACCTTGAGGTCGCCGAAGGCCACCGAGCCCGCCCTGGTGACCGCACCGGACGCCGAGTCGCGCGACGCGTCGTGGGTGATGGCATAGGTGATGCCGATGACGAAGCCCACGGCCATGAGTGAGCCGATGACGATGCCCGCCCGAGCCAGGTTGCGGCCCTTCTGGCCCCGGCGCTCGATCTGCCTCAGCGCCACGACGCCCAGGATGATCGGCACCGCCGTCCCGCCGAGCAGCGACAGCACGAACGAGGTGATGGCCAGACCGTTCGTCGTCCGGGTGTCCTGGGTGCTGAAGGTCGGCGGCGGCGCGGCGGGAGCGGCGGGGTAGAACGCCGGGGACGCCGGGAGGTGCTGCGAGGACGTGGGAGCAGGGGAGGGCGTGCCGTCGTCGACGAGCGCCTGCCATCCGTCAGGCGCGGCCGGCCACGACGGGTCCGGCTGCCAGCCGGGGCCCGGCACGAACCCCTCCGGTGGCGTGGGCCAGCCCGGCGCCGGGTTCAAGCGCAACGCCACTTGTGACTCCTCACCAGAGGTGCTCCCGCATCGGGCCTGCTGCTGCAGATCCTGCCAACCGTGACGGCCTTGGACCGGCGAAATGCAGAACGGCCGGACCCAGATGGGATCCACAGCCGTGCCTGGGCGGGTGCAGCGTCCCCGGCTGGTGAGGGTGGATATTCTGGTCTGACAGCGAAGATCGCGGGAGGCAGTCATGACAACTGTGATCGGCCTGGACGTCGCTGCTGCCGCCGCGCTCGCCGATGACCTGCTCGGGGAGGGGGAGAGCCTGCAGGCTGTCTGGCGCCACGCGGTGGTCCAGCTCGCTGATGACTACTCACGCGAGCTGGCCCGGCAGGGGGCTGCTGCCGCGTCCCGACGCTTCGATCGGGAGCCTGCAGCAACGCGCTCACCCGAGGTGGACGCCGCGCTCGCTGCGTTGGCAGAGCACCTTGCTCGCCGGGACGGCTGGATGGTGCCGGGGTGGGCCCGCAAACCGGGACGCTACTCGTCGACCTGGTGGTTCGTGACACCGCTGCGGGGGATGCATCCCAAAGCCATGCAGGAGTCACCGCCCTCGTTCCGTACCAGAGGGGTCTTCATCACGGCCGATGCTCTGAGCCGGGTATGAGTGGTGGCCCGCTCTCTGCCGACGACATTCGCCGACTGTTCGGCGAGCTTGCGACACAACTTGCCGCAGCCGGCCAACGCGCAGAGATCTTTCTCGTCGGAGGTGCCGCGATCGCCCTGTGTTTCGATGGTCGGCGATCCACGCGGGACCTGGACGCGGTCTTCGCGCCGACGGAGGCCGTCAGGCGGGCAGCTGCGGCGGTCGCCGAGCAGGAGGGTCTGGATCCGGATTGGCTGAACGACGCAGTGAAAGGCTTCCTGCCGGGCCCGGATCCCGACGCGGTGAGATATTTCGAGGCACCCGGGTTGCTGGTCGACGTGGCTTCGGCCGAATACCTGTTGGCGATGAAGCTCTTCTCCTCCCGGACGGAGGTCGATGCGGAGGACATCGCGTTGCTGTATCGCGAGGTCGGCTACCACAGCGTCGAAGAGGGCCTCGACCTCGTAGAGCGGAGCTATCCCGGTCGACCGGTTGCCGCGAAGGTCCGGTTCCTGCTGGAGGAGATCGTGAGCTCGCTCGGCGACGGCTAGCACCCCTCAGGAGCTCGGTCGCCGGAGGCGACCTCTTGGCGGATACGAAGGGCTGCAACCGCACGTCGAGGCGGGTGGCAGCCAGGTGTGGGGCGGTCGCGGGGATGGTACCGGGGCTCGCGATGCCCGACCGGCCGCGGGTGACCGGCTCGGGCGGCGCGAATGCGACCCGGCGCGCGAATGCCACCCCAGCGGCGTGGATGGGACCCGGATGCGTGAATGAGACCAAGTGGTACCCGTGAATAGGACCAAGTGGTCCGTGTGTGAAGCCGAGTGTGAAGCGAACTGGGGGTGATCACCCCCATTCGGCTTCACACTCGCCTTCACACGTCACTCGACGTCGCACTGGGATCTCGTGATGAAGCGGGTGACGGGAGCCGTCGGGTCGCCGCGGGCGACCCTCCTCCCGATTCCCGGCCGGGTCTCGGTCGCATGACGAAGGGCCCCCGAAGCCTCGGGGGCCCTTCGTCATGCGAGCGGGTGACGGGAATCGAACCCGCATGACCAGCTTGGAAGGCTGGAGCTCTACCATTGAGCTACACCCGCAGCGACGGACGTCGTCGCTGCCCGGCGGCAACGGCTGGTCCCTCTAGCGCGTAGCCTAATGCGTGCGCGACGCCGGTGACCACGCCGACGCTGCGCAGCACCGATGCACCATCACCGGGCGACCGGTGGCACCGATGCAGGATCGCCGGGCGACCGGTGCGGGGTGTGGCGCAGCTTGGTAGCGCGTCCGCTTTGGGAGCGGAAGGCCCCCGGTTCGAATCCGGGTACCCCGACGTACGCAGGCAAGGGCCGTGGCCGGCCATCCGTCGTCCCGGCACCCGTCGTCCCGGCACCCGTCGTCCCGGCACTAGGATGACTCGGTTGCCGACCCGGCTGTCGCCGCGTCGTCCCCGCCCGTTCGAGCCCGCCAACCGATCCGCAGGAGAGCCCGCTGTGAAGAGCGACGTCGAGACCCTCAACCCGACCCGGGTCAAGCTGACCGTCGAGGTGCCCTACGAGGAGCTCGAGCCGAGTCTGGCGAAGGCCTACAAGACGATCTCGGCGCAGGTGACGGTCCCCGGCTTCCGCAAGGGCAAGGTGCCCCCGCGCATCATCGACCAGCGTTTCGGCCGTGGCGCCGTGCTCGAGGAGGCCGTCAACGATGCGCTGCCGCACTTCTACGCCCAGGCCGTCGAGGCGGGCGACGTGCGTCCGCTCGGTCAACCGACGGTCGAGGTCGAGCAGGTGCCGGTGGCCCAGGGTGACCCGCTGAGGTTCACCGCCGAGGTCGACGTCCGGCCGGTCATCGACCTGCCCGACCTGTCGAGCATCGCCCTGCAGGTGGACGACGTCGAGGTCACCGACGCCGACGTCGACGAGCGGGTCGAGCAGCTGCGCGAGCGGTTCGGCTCCCTGGTCGCCGTCGAGCGGGCCGCTGCGGACGGCGACTTCACCAGCGTCGACCTGACCGCCGCGATCGGTGACGACGAGATCGACAGCGTCAAGGGCGTCAGCTACCAGCTGGGCAGCGGCACGATGCTGCCGGGCATCGACGAGGCGCTCCTGGGCCTGTCCGCGGGCGAGACCACCACCTTCGACGCCCCGCTCGCCGGCGGCGACCACGCCGGGTCCGACGCGCACGTCACGGTCACGCTGCAGGCCGTCAAGGAGCGCCAGCTGCCCGACCTGAACGACGATTTCGCCGAGCTCGCCAGCGAGTTCGACACCCTCGACGAGCTGCGCGCCGACCTGCGTGAGCAGGCCGGCAACGCCAAGCGGTTCGACCAGGGCCTGCAGGCCCGCGAGAAGCTGGTCGAGCACCTGCTCGAGACCGTCGAGGTCGCCGTCCCCGACGGCATCATCGCCGACGAGGTGCACCGTCACCTCGAGAGCGAGGGCAAGCTCGAGGACGACGAGCACCGCGGCGAGGTCGAGGTCGAGGCGCGCAAGGCGTTCCAGGCCCAGCTGCTGCTCGACGCGATCGCCGAGGCCGAGCAGGTGCAGGTGGGCCAGCCCGAGCTGATCGAGTACCTGCTCAGCAGCGCCCAGCAGTTCGGCATGGACCCGAACTCCTTCATCAAGATGGTCGACGAGGCCGGCCAGATCCCGTCCATGGTGAGCGAGGTTGCCCGCCGCAAGGCGCTCGCCGGGGTGCTGTCGCGTGCCAGCGTCACCGACGCCTCGGGCAACGTGGTCGACCTGTCGACCCTGTGGCCGGCGGACGACGAGATCACCGACCTGGGGGCCCCGGACGACGACGCCGAGGCCGCGCCGGCGCCCGCGGCGCCGACGTCCGCGCCGATCGTGACCAGCGCCGCGGCCGACCCGACCGCGGTGCCGCTGAGCGACCTGGCCGGCTTCGAGCCCGACCCGGCCTGACGGTTTCTCGGCTGCCGCCCATCACCGGCGGCAGCCGAGTGGTCACGGTGCGCCGTGAGCGAACACGGCTCGGGCTGGGAGTATCGGCTGCCGTTGCTCGCGTTAGGGTCGGCACAGCTGGGTGGCCGGTCCACCCTCCCCACCACTGGTGGGGCTTCCGAGACTCCGGGGAGCGAACCGCGATGAGCAACCTGATCGTGCCGGGCACGTCGTCCCTCGACCTGCCGGTCGCACGTGGCCCGCAGGGCATGGGCCTTGACGAGCACATCTACCAGCGGCTGCTCAAGGACCGCATCATCTTCCTGGGCTCCGAGGTGCGCGACGAGAACGCCAACGCGATCTGCGCGCAGATGCTGCTGCTGACGGCCGAGGACCCTGAGAAGGACATCTACCTCTACATCAACTCCCCGGGCGGCTCGGTCACGGCCGGCATGGCGATCTACGACACCATGCAGTTCGTGCCGAACGACGTCGCGACCGTGGCGATGGGCCTGGCGGCCTCGATGGGCCAGTTCCTGCTCAGCTCGGGCGCCAAGGGCAAGCGCTACGCCCTGCCCCACGCCCGGGTGATGATGCACCAGCCCTCGGGCGGCATGGGTGGTACCGCCAGCGACATCAAGATCCAGGCCGAGCTCATCCTGCACATGAAGAAGCAGATGGCCGAGCTCATCGCCGAGCAGACCGGTCAGACCGCCGAGACGATCGAGCGCGACTCCGACCGTGACCGCTGGTTCACCGCCGACGCGGCCAAGGAGTACGGGCTGGTCGACCAGGTCGTCAGCACCGCCGGCCAGGTCGCCGGCGGCGGCGGCACCAGCGGGCGTTGAGCGCCGTGTACCCCCCGCCGTCCCCGCCGGAGACCCCGACCTCAGGAGCAGGCTCATGAACCCCATGCACCAGCTGCCGACCGGCCGCTACGTCGTTCCTCAGTTCGAGGAGCGCACGGCCTACGGCTTCAAGCGTCAGGACCCGTACAACAAGCTGTTCGAGGACCGCATCATCTTCCTCGGCGCCCAGGTCGACGACGCCTCGGCCGACGACGTCATGGCCCAGCTGCTCGTGCTCGAGTCGGCCGACCCCGACCGTGACATCACCATGTACATCAACTCGCCCGGCGGCTCGTTCACGGCGCTGACGGCGATCTACGACACCATGCAGTACGTCAAGCCCGACATCATGACCGTCTGCCTCGGCCAGGCCGCCTCGGCGGCCGCGGTGCTGCTGGCCGCCGGTACCCCGGGCAAGCGGCTCGCGCTGCCGAACGCCCGCGTGATGATCCACCAGCCGGCCCTGGCCGGTGGCGACTACGGGCAGGCCTCGGACATCGAGATCCAGGCGAACGAGATCATGCGGATGCGGCTGTGGCTCGAGAACACCCTCGCGCTGCACTCCAACCGCGACGCCGACCAGGTCCGTGAGGACATCGAGCGCGACAAGATCCTGACCGCCGAGCAGGCCGCCGAGTACGGCCTGGTCGACCAGGTGCTCGCCAGCCGCAAGTCGCACGCGATCGCCGGCGCCTGAGATCTGCTCGCCGGTCCGTCGGGTTACCGGCGGGTAGCGACGTCTCGACGGGCTACCCGCCGTACCTGAATGCAGGACACGCCGTCACCAACCGTCGTCAACCGCTGACATCGGCCCCCGGGTGGCGTTGAATGGACGTCAGGACGGGCGCCCTCGCCCCACCTGCCGACCCCGACGTCGTGGGGGCCGGTCTGTCGTGAGGAAGGACTCTCCGTGGCACGCATCGGTGACGGTGGCGACCTGCTGAAGTGCTCGTTCTGCGGTAAGAGTCAGAAGCAGGTCAAGAAGCTGATCGCCGGTCCAGGTGTCTACATCTGCGACGAGTGCATCGACCTCTGCAACGAGATCATCGAGGAGGAGCTGGCCGAGGCCACCGAGCTGGGCCTGGTCGAGCTGCCCAAGCCCCGTGAGATCTTCGACTTCCTCGAGCAGTACGTCGTCGGCCAGGACTCGGCCAAGAAGGCGCTCGCCGTCGCCGTCTACAACCACTACAAGCGCATCCAGGCCGGTGAGCCCTCGCGTCACGGCGAGGAGAGCATCGAGATCGCCAAGTCGAACATCCTGCTGATCGGCCCCACCGGCTGCGGCAAGACCTACCTGGCGCAGACCCTGGCCAAGATGCTCAACGTGCCGTTCGCCATCGCCGACGCCACCGCGCTGACCGAGGCCGGCTACGTCGGCGAGGACGTCGAGAACATCCTGCTCAAGCTGATCCAGGCCGCCGACTACGACGTCAAGAAGGCCGAGACCGGCATCATCTACATCGACGAGGTCGACAAGATCGCCCGCAAGAGCGAGAACCCGTCGATCACCCGCGACGTCTCCGGCGAGGGCGTGCAGCAGGCGCTGCTGAAGATCCTCGAGGGCACGACGGCGTCGGTGCCGCCGCAGGGCGGGCGCAAGCACCCGCACCAGGAGTTCATCCAGATCGACACCACCAACGTGCTGTTCATCGTGGGCGGCGCCTTCGCCGGGCTCGAGCAGATCATCTCCTCGCGGGTCGGCAAGCGGGGGATCGGCTTCGGCGCCCAGCTGCACACCCCGATGTCCGACAACGAGGTCTTCGGCGAGGTCATGCCCGAGGACCTGCTCAAGTTCGGGCTGATCCCCGAGTTCATCGGCCGGCTGCCGGTCATCACCTCGGTGACCAACCTCGACCGGGAGGCGCTGGTCGCGATCCTCACCGGCCCCAAGAACGCCCTGGTCAAGCAGTACCAGCGCATGTTCGAGATCGACGGCGTCGAGCTGGAGTTCTCGGACGAGGCCATCGAGGCGATCGCCGACCAGGCGATCCTGCGCGGCACCGGCGCCCGTGGCCTGCGCGCCATCATGGAAGAGGTGCTGCTGCCGGTCATGTTCGACGTGCCCAGCCGCGACGACGTCGCCCGGGTGGTCGTCGACCGCAGCGTGGTGCTCGAGAACGTCAACCCGACCCTGGTGCCCCGCGAGGCCCCGGTGCGCAAGGCCCGCGAGCGCCGCGACAAGTCCGCCTGACCCATGGCGCAGACCCCGTTGCGGGCCGTCGTCACCGGTGCGAGCAGTGGCATGGGGGCGGCGACCGTCGAACGGCTGCGGTCCACCGGGTGGTCGGTGCTCGCCGTGGCCCGGCGCGCCGAACGGTTGGCCGAGCTGGCGGACCGCACCGGGTGCGAGGTGCTGGTCGCCGACGTCACCGACCCGGACGACGTCCGCCGGATCGCCGCCGCTGCCGGGGTCTGCCACGCGTTGGTGAACAACGCCGGCGGGGCCATCGGGTTCGAGACCGTCGAGGCCGGCGACCTCGCCGACTGGCGCACCATGTTCGAGGTCAACACCCTCGGCGCCCTGCAGGTCACCCAGGCGCTGCTGCCGGCGCTGCGGGCCAGCGGCCGGGGCGACGTGCTCTTCATGACCTCGACGGCCGCCCTCGTCACCTACCCCGGCGGCGCCGGCTACGCGGCGGCCAAGCACGCCGAGGGGGCCCTGGCCCGCACCCTGCGGCTCGAGCTGGTGGGTGAGCCGGTGCGGGTGATCGAGATCGCGCCCGGCATGGTGCGCACCGACGAGTTCGCCCTCAACCGGGCCCGCGGTGACGCGGCCAAGGCCGACTCGGTCTACGCCGGTGTGCGCGAGCCGCTGACCGCGGCCGACGTCGCCGAGTGCGTGGCCTGGACCCTCGAGCTGCCGCACCACATCAACATCGACCTGATGGTGGTGCGACCCCGGCCCAGGCCGCCCAGCACCTGGTCGCCCGCGACCCGGTCTGATCGGCCGCGACCCGCCCTGATCGCCCGCCCTGATCGCTCGCCCTGATCGGCCGCCTGATCGGCCGCCCTGATCGGCCGGGCATCGGGTCGAGACCCGCCGCGCCCAGGAAACCCTGGCGGGAACCGGGCGCCGTCGTCCGTAGAATCGTCGGCATGCCTGAGACCGCCCCGGCGCCGGACCGCACCGCCTGCCAGCCGATCGCCGCCACCGACCTGCCCGCGACCTTCGCGCCGGCGCAGGTAGAGGGCCCGATGTACCGGCGCTGGGTCGACGCGGGCTACTTCACGGCCGACGCGACCAGCGACAAGCCGCCGTACTCCATCGTCATCCCGCCGCCCAACGTCACCGGCAGCCTGCACCTGGGCCACGCGCTTCGAGCACACGCTGATGGACGCGCTCACCCGGCGCCGCCGGATGCAGGGCTACGAGGTGCTGTGGCTGCCCGGCATGGACCACGCCGGCATCGCCACCCAGACCGTGGTCGAGCGCCAGCTCGCCGACGAGGAGGGCATGACCAGCCACGACTTCGGCCGCGAGATGTTCGTCGACAAGGTGTGGGACTGGAAGGCCGAGTCCGGCGGCCGGATCCTCGGCCAGATGCGCCGCCTCGGCGACGGCGTCGACTGGAGCCGCGAGCGGTTCACCATGGACGAGGGCCTGTCGCCGCCGTCCAGACGATCTTCAAGCGGCTCTACGACGACGGGCTGATCTACCGGGCCGAGCGCATCATCAACTGGTGCCCGCGCTGCCTGACCGCGCTGTCCGACATCGAGGTCGACCACGACGACGACGAGGGCGAGCTGGTCTCCATCCGCTACGGCGAGGGTGACGACGCCGAGCCGCCATCGTGGTGGCCACCACCCGGGTCGAGACGATGCTCGGCGACACCGCGGTCGCGGTGCACCCGGACGACGAGCGCTACCGCGCACCTGGTCGGCACCGAGGTCGCGCTGCCGCTCACCGGCCGGCGGATCCCGATCGTCGCCGACGCCCACGTCGACCCCGAGTTCGGCACCGGCGCGGTCAAGGTCACCCCGCCCACGACCCCAACGACTTCGAGATCGGCCTGCGGCACGACCTGCCGAGCCTGACGATCCTGGACGAGCGCGGGCGTGATCACCGCCCCCGGCCCGTTCGAGGGGCTGGACCGGTTCGAGGCCCGCCCGGCCATCGTCGCCGCGCTGCGCGAGCAGGGCCGGATCGTCGCCGAGAAGCGGCCGTACCTGCACGCCGTCGGGCACTGCTCGCGCTGCGACACCGTCGTCGAGCCGCGGCTGTCGCTGCAGTGGTTCGTCAAGGTCGACCCGCTGGCCAAGGCCGCGGGCGACGCGGTGCGCGACGGCCGGGTCGCGATCCACCCGGCGGCCATGGAGCCGCGCTACTTCGACTGGGTCGACAACATGCACGACTGGTGCATCAGCCGCCAGCTGTGGTGGGGCCACCGCATCCCGGTCTGGTACGGCCCGGACGGCGAGAAGGTCTGCGTCGGCCCCGACGAGACCCTGCCCGGCACCGGCCCGGACGGCGCGCTGCCGAAGGCTGGCGTCAGGACCCGGACGTGCTCGACACCTGGTTCTCGTCGGCGCTGTGGCCGTTCTCCACCCTGGGCTGGCCGGAGCAGACGCGCCGAGCTGAGCAAGTTCTACCCGACCAACGTGCTGGTCACCGGCTACGACATCCTGTTCTTCTGGGTCGCCCGGATGATGATGTTCGGCCTGTACGCGATGGACGGCGCGCCGCCGTTCCACACCATCACCCTGCACGGGCTGGTCCGCGACGAGTTCGGCCGCAAGATGAGCAAGTCCAAGGGCAACGTCGTCGACCCGCTGGACTGGATGGACGCCTACGGCGCCGACGCGCTGCGGTTCACCCTGGCCCGCGGCGCCAACCCCGGCGGCGACGTGCCGATCGGCGAGGACTGGGTCGCCGGGCAGCCGCAACTTCTGCACCAAGCTGTGGAACGCCACCCGGTTCGCGCTGCTCAACGGCGCCACCGTCGCGGGCCCGCTGCCGCCGGTCGAGCACCGGTCGGCCATCGACCGCTGGATCCTGTCGCGGCTGGCGAGCGTCACCGCCAAGGTGGACGCGGGGTTCGAGGACTTCCAGTTCGCGCGCATCACGAGTCGCTGTACCACTTCGCCTGGGACGAGTTCTGCGACTGGTACCTCGAGCTGGCCAAGCTGCCGCTGAAGGCCGGGGGGCAGGCCGCCGACACCACCCGCCGGGTGCTCGGCGAGGTGCTGGACGTCGTGCTGCGGCTGCTGCACCCGGTCGTGCCCTTCGTCACCGAGGAGCTGTGGACCGCGCTGACCAGGGCCACGCCGATCGGCCCGGTTTCGGCCCGTCGGTCGTGGTGACCACGTCGTGGCCGTCGTCCGACCCGGCCTTCGCGAGCGCACCCGCCGACCCGGCCGCCGAGGCCGAGGTGGCCGCCCTGCAGCGCCTGGTCACCGAGGTGCGCCGGTTCCGGTCCGACCAGGGGCTGCCGCCCGGACGACGGACGCCGGCCCGGCTGGCCGGGCTCACCGGTGCCCTGGCCACCCACGAGCACGAGGTGCGGGCCCTGTGCGCCCTCGAGCCGGCGGGTGAGGCGTTCACCGCGACGGCGAGCCTGGCGGCCGGTGACGTGCACGGTCGAGCTCGACCTGTCGGGAGTCATCGACGTCGCGGCCGAGCGCAGACGGCTCGAGAAGGACCTGGCGGCGGCCGAGAAGGAGCGCCAGGCCGGCACGGCCAAGCTCGGCAACGAGCAGTTCCTCGCCAAGGCGCCGGCTCGGTCGTCGACGGTATCAAGGCCCGGGTCGGCGCGGCCGAGGCCGACATCGCCCGGATCGCGGCTCAGCTGGCCGGGCTCCCCACCGGCTGACCCGACGCGGCGCCGTGGTCGGGGCGCAGCGCCAGGGTGAGCACCGCCGCCCCGGCGAGCGCCCGCCCCGGCGACCACGAAACCCGCTGCGGCGCTGTCCTGGTAGAGCGGCACCAGCAGCAACGGTGCCAGTGCCGACCCGAGGAACTGCCATGCCATGGTCATCGAGACCGCCCCGGAGCGGTTGTGAGGGACCGCAGACAGGGCCAAGGTGTTGGTGGTGACCCGGCCGGCGGTGGACGTCACGCCGCCGACCGCGGTGAGCACCGCCAACGCCGCAACGCTGCTTGCCTCACCGGTGACGGCAGTGGCCACCCCCAGCGTCGACGAAGAGGACGATGCCGAATTGCACCGTGCCCCATCGCAGGGCCAGGCCGGCCACCCTGCCGCCGGTGGCCAGGCCCGCGACCCCGAAGCAGGCGATCACCAGCCCCCGGGCGTCCGAGCCGAGCCCGAACCGGTCCGCCCCGAGCAGTGCCACCAGCACCATCAGCCCGCTGGTGGTCAGGTAGAGCCCGAAGGCGGCGCCGCAGCCGATCGCCAGCCGCCGGCTGCGCAAGTGAGCGCCACGGGCTGCGGTCGGGACCTCGGTCGCCGTCCCGGCTCGGGTGGCCCCCCGGCTGCTGGGTCGGGCGTTCGGCGGCGGCACCAGGGCCAAGGCGGCGGCCGCGACAGCGCTCGCCACGAAGGCCCAGCGGTAGTCGACGGTGCCGGCCAGGCCGCCCAGCAGCGGGGCCAGCGCCTGCCCGGCCGCCTGCCATCCTCCGAACCGGCCCAGGCTGGTGGCAAGCATGCCCGGCGGCACCAGTTCGGCGAGCGCGGCCACCAGCAACGGGGTCGTGAAGGCGTTGGCCGCCCCCTGCAGCGCCCGGCCGGCCAGGAACGGCAGGATCGAGTGCCGCCGCGCCGCAGACGAGCGAACCCGCGGCATAGGCGAGATAGGCGGCCGCGCACCGTGCGGGAGCGTCCCCAGCTCTCGGCCAACGTGCCGGAGACCAGCATCAGCAGCGCGAACGGCACCAGGTAGGCCGTCATCGACGCCGCCGCGGTGGCCAGGTCGGTGTGCAGGGCGTCCCGCAGCTCGGGCAGCATCGGGGTGGTCACGGCGCCGCCGAACGGCCCGATGAACCCGCCGGCCATCAACGGCCACAGCCGAGTCGCGCCCCCTTCGGGCACCCATCCGTCGATGGTCGCAGGTGGGCAGGTATCCGGGACGACGGCCGCCGGGGTAGTAGCGTCCGCGCATGGCGGTCGTCGTCGTCTCGCCCTCCGGATCGTCGCCGTCGGCTTGCCCGCCCGGTCTGCCCGCTGGTCGTGGCGCTGCTCGGCGGCTACTGGTACGAGCGGCCGCTGCTGCTCACCGGCACCGGCTACGCCGCCCACAACGCCTGTCGCTGCAGTTCGTCGCCGGGCGTGCCGATGCGGCGACCGACCTGCCGCCCAACCCGTTGGTGCCCTACCTGCGCGGCGGCGCCGACCAGGGCGCCCACTCGGCCAGGGCGACGGTGCTCGGAGCCCTGGCGGACCAGACCGCCTGGTACACCACCGGGTTACGGGTGCACCCTGGCCGCCGCCGCGCCCTGCCTTCGGTGCCGCCACCCCGGTGCCCGCCACCGGAACCCGTTCGCGGCCGTCGCCGCGCCCGCCCCTGACCCCGCGGTGACGGCGGCGTTGGCGAAGGCCTTCGGCGACGACCTGCCCGCCCCGGCCCGCCAGGCCCTCGGTACCCGGGCCGTCTCGCGGTGCAGGGTGGCCGTCTGGTCGCCGAGCGCTACGCCCCGCCCTTCACCGCGGCCACCCCGCAGCTCGGCTGGTCGATGGCCAAGAGCGTGACCAACCTCGTCGCCGGGCGGCTGGTGCAGCAGGGCAGGCTCGCGGTCGCGACAGCCACCTGCGCCCGGAGTGGACCGACGACCGGGCCGCCGTCACCGTCGAGGACCTGATGCGGATGAGGAGCGGGCTGCGCTGGGACGAGACCTACTACCTGGGCACCCCGATCACCGAGATGCTCTACCTGCGGCCGGACATGGCCGCGTTCGTGGCGGCCCAGCCGTTGGCCCACCCTGTCGGCAGCTACCAGCAGTACTCCAGCGGGTCGACGAACCTGCTGTGCTCGGTGCTGGCCGCGCGCGCCGGTTCGGGTCCTGCGCTGCCGCGTGAGCAGCTCTTCGCCCCGCTCGGGCTGGCCTCGGCGGTGTGGGAGCCCGACGCGGCGGGCACCCCGGTGTGCAGCTCCTACCTGTGGGCCACCCCGCGGGACTGGGCCACGATCGGCCAGTTCGCCCTGCAGGGCGGCCGTTGGGGCGGTGCCCAGCTGCTGCCGCCGGACTGGATGAAGCGCTCCACGACGGTGCTGGCCACCCAGGGCGAGGAGGTCGGCTACGGCGCCGGCTGGTGGGTGAACCGCCTGGCCGACGGCTCGCTGGCCGACCCGACGCTGCCCGCCGACGCCTACTGGGCCGACGGGCACGACGGGCAACGGATGGTCGTGGTGCCCTCGGCCGACCTGGTCGTCGTCCGGCTCGGGTTCACCCCTGGCGACGTCGACCTGCGCACCGACGCCCTGGTCCACGATCTGATGGTCGCCACCACGGGCCTGGTGCGCCCCAGCGCCGGAGGCTGAGCGGGCTCGTCAGACCCGGTTGAGGTCGGGGTCGTCGCTGCCCGGACGGCGCCGCAGCCAGACGAAGGCGGCCCCGGCCAGGGTGAAGCAGGCCGCCGAGCCGACCAGCGGCAGCACCTGGACGGCGGGCCGGGTGGCCGCGGCGGTGTTCACGCTGTCGAGGGTGACGCCCCCGCTGGCGGCGCCGGCGGCCGGCTGCCCCCCGACCGAGGCGTCCATGGCCGGGGCCAGCCCCGTGGCGGTCGCCGGAGGCGCCGCCGGTCGAGGCGCTGCCGGCCGTCGACGAGCGCGTCGACATGGTGGTCGTGGCGCGGGTGGTGGGGGTCGGACGCGACGTGCTGGTGTGCCTGCTCGGGCTCGGCGAGGTGGGGGTCCTGGTCACCGACGGGGACGACGTCCGGGTGGGCGTGCTCGTGGGGGTGACGGTGGGCTGCGGGCTCGAGGGCGTCGGGCGCTGGGGTGGGCGAGACGCTCGAGGAGCTGGTCGGCGTCACCGACGGCGTGACCGGCGGTGTCGCCCTCGACGGCCCGGGCGGGCTCGGCCGACAGCGCCAGCGTGGCGGCCGCCAGTCCGGCCACCGCCAGCCCGGCCACCATCGGGCCCACGACCATCGGGGCCGCCACCGCCGGGCCCATCACGACGAGCCCCGTTGCGGTCAGCCCGCCGCCGTCAGGCGGCCGAGCCGTCCGGCGGCGGCCCACACGAGATTCACAGACCACAACGTAGCGGCGCATCGCTGATCAAGGAACAGGTATCACGCTCAGTGACAAGTCGTGCGAGGACGGGCTCACTCAGCGTGTAGACTCCGCGGCACAGGCGTCGACCCGGCCATCACCGGCGAGCCTCCGGAAGAACAGGACGACGTCCCGGCGCCGGCCCCAGTAGAACCGGACGGGACCGGCCCGTCACAGCCGATGCGGAGCGGTCGTCGCCGGGCGACCGGGGGCGGCAAGCGAGGTGGTACCGCGGCTCCGCCGGACCTCCGGCGGGCGTCGTCCTCGCACCAGGTGCAGCGCCGCACGGGCGCGCAGGTGCAAGGAGTGCTCCCGGTGGCCTACCCGACGATCGACGCCAGCCCGCGCTTCCCCGAGCTCGAGCGCGGCGTCCTGGCGTTCTGGGACGCCGACCACACCTTCGAGGCCAGCGTCGAGGCGCGGCCGGCCGACTCCGGCGACGGCCGGCCCGGCGGCAACGAGTTCGTCTTCTACGACGGCCCGCCCTTCGCCAACGGCCTGCCCGCACTACGGCCACCTGCTGACCGGCTACGTCAAGGACGTCGTGCCGCGCTACCAGACCATGCGCGGACGCCGGGTCGAGCGCCGCTTCGGCTGGGACTGCCACGGGCTGCCCGCCGAGGTCGAGGCCGAGAAGCAGCTGGGCATCGAGCACAAGGCGCGAGATCGACGAGATGGGCGTCGCGACGTTCAACGACGCCTGCCGCTCCTCGGTGCTGCGCTACACCCAGGACTGGGAGGAGTACGTCACCCGCCAGGCGCGCTGGGTCGACTTCGACCACGACTACAAGACCCTCGACACCGACTACATGGAGTCGGTGATGTGGGCCTTCAAGACCCTGTACGACAAGGGTCTGGTCTACGAGGGCTTCCGGGTGCTGGCCTACTGCTGGCGGTGCGAGACGCCGCTGTCGAACACCGAGACCCGGATGGACGACGTCTACCGCGCCGCGGCAGGACCCGGCCGTCACGGTGCGCGTTCGAGCTGACCAGCGGGCCGGCCGCCGGCGCCAGGGCCGCTGATCTGGACGACGACGCCGTGGACGCTGCCGTCGCAACCTGGCGATGGCGGTCAACCCGGACATCGACTACGTCGTCGTCCGGCCGGTCGAGGGCGACCACGCGGGGAGCGCTACCTGCTGGCGCCGGCGCGGCTCGCGCACTACGCCCGCGAGCTCGGGCGAGCACCCCGAGGTGGTGGCGACCGTGCACCGGCGCGCAGCTGCTCGGGCTCGACGCTACACCCCGCCGTTCCACGTTCTTCGCCGGGCCGCGCCCGAGGCCCACCAGGTGCTCGGGGCCGACTACGTCACCACCGAGGACGGCACCGGCGTGGTCCACATCGCCCCCGCCTTCGGCGAGGAGGACAAGCTGGTCAGCGACGCGGCCGGGATCGAGCCGTCGTCACCGGTCGACGAGCAGGCGCGGTTCACCGCCGAGGTGCCGCCGTACGCAGGGACTGCAGGTCTTCGACGCCAACAAGCCGATCATGACGCGACCTGAAGGCGCGCGGGCTCGCTGCTGCGCCACGAGACCTACGACCACTCCTACCCGCACTGCTGGCGCTGCGACACCCCGCTGATCTACAGGGCGGTGTCGTCGTGGTTCGTCGCGGTGACCGACCTTCCGCGACCGGATGGTCGAGCTGAACCAGCAGATCACCTGGGTGCCCGAGCACATCAAGGACGGGCTCGTTCGGCAAGTGGCTGGCCAACGCCCGCGACTGGTCGATCAGCCGCAACCGGCTCTGGGGCAGCGCCGATCCCGGTCTGGACCAGTCCGACGACCCCAGCTACCCGCGGGTCGACGTGTACGGCTCGCTGGCCGAGCTCGAGCAGGACTTCGGCGTGCGCCGTGACCGACCTGCACCGGCCCTACGTCGACGAGCTGACCCGGCCCAACCCGGACGACCCGACCGGGCAGCTCCACCATGCGCCGGGTGCCCGAGGTGCTCGACTGCTGGTTCGAGTCGGGCTCGATGCCGTTCGCCCAGGTGCACTACCCGTTCGAGAACGAGGACTGGTTCGAGCACCACTACCCGGGCGACTTCATCGTCGAGTACATCGGCCAGACCCGCGGCTGGTTCTACACGATGCACGTGCTGGCCACCGCGCTGTTCGACCGGCCCGCGTTCCGCACCTGCGTCAGCCACGGCATCCTGCTGGGCGACGACGGGCGCAAGATGTCCAAGAGCCTGCGCAACTACCCGGACGTGCACGAGGTGTTCGACCGCGACGGCTCGGACGCGATGCGCTGGTTCCTGATGTGCTCGCCGGTGCTGCGCGGCGGCGACCTGGTCGTCACCGAGCAGGGCATCCGGGACGCGCGTCCGGCAGGTGCTGCTGCCGCTGTGGAACGTCGTGGTACTTCTTCGCGCTGTACGCCAACGCGCGACGCGGCTACCGGGCGACGCCGTCGGACCGACTCGACCGACGTGCTCGACCGCTACGTGCTGGCCAAGACCGCACGACCTGGTCGTCGAGGTCACCGCGCAGATGGACGCCTACGACATCGCCGGCGCCTGCGCAGTCGGTGCGCGAGTTCCTCGACGTGCTGACCAACTGGTACGTGCGCCGCTCGCGGGACCGGTTCTGGGCCAGCGGCGACCGACGCGACGCGCTTCGACACCCTGTACGACGGTGCTCGAGACGGTGTGCCGGGTGGCCGCGCCGCTGCTGCCGCTGACGACCGAGGCGATCTGGCGCGGCGCTGACCGGCGGCCGCTCGGTGCACCTGACCGACTGGCCCGACGCCGGCCGCTCTGCCCGCCGACGCCGAGCTGGTGGCCGCGATGGACGCGCGTCCGCGAGGTGGCTCGGCCGCGCTCGGCCTGCGCAAGGCCAACGGGCTGCGGGTGCGGCTGCCGCTGCCGTCGCTGACCGTGGCCACGCCCGACGCCGCAGGCGCTGGCAGCCGTTCGTCGGCCCTGCTGGCCGACGAGGTGAACGTGCAGCGGGTCGTGCTGGTCGACCTGGCCGACACCGAGGGGCACTCGCTGGGAGTCAGCCGGCGGCTGACCGTGTCAACGCCCGAGCGGCCGGGCCCCGGCTCGGCCGGCAGGTGCAGGCGGTGATCCAGGCCGCCAAGGCCGGCGACTGGAGCGAGGGCCCGGACGGTGTGGTCTGCGGGGGCGTGGCCCTGCAGGCGCAGGAGTACACCCTCGACACCGTGGTCGAGCCCGGCGACGGGTCTGGTCATGACGTCGGCGCGGCTGCGGGCCGAGCTCAGGCCGTGGCGGTGCTCGAGGGTGCATCGCTCGGGACTGCCCGTGGCGCAGGCGGTTTCGTGGTGCTCGACACCACGGTCACGCCTGAGGCGACCGCGGTCGGACTGGCCCGGGACGTGATCCGAGAGGTGCAGAAGGCGCGCCGGGACGCCGATCTGGCAGTCACCGACCGGATCGCAGCTGGGGCTCGCCTCGGCCGACGTGGCGGTGGTCGAGGCCCTGACGACCCACCGTGAGCTGGTCGCCGGCGAGACCCTGGCGGACCGGGTCGAGGTGGCGACCCTGTCGGCGGCCGAGGCCGAGGCGGCGGCGAGCAGGTCGCGCTCTCGGACGGGGCCCGGGTAGCCGTGAGCGTGAGCCGCTCGTGAGCCGGGCCAGCGGGCTGGGCATCGACGACGGGGCGGGCAAGCGGCCGGAGCCGCTGACGGCGGCCGAGAGCGAGGCCTACCGTCGGGCACAACGGGCGATCCTGGCCCGGGCGCCCGAGCACGACCTGGTGCCCAGCCTGGACCGGATCGCCGCGGTGATGCAGCTGATGGGTGAGCCGCAGCACAGTTTCCGGGCGATCCACCTGACCGGCACGAACGGCAAGAGCTCGACCACCCGCATGGTCGAGCGGCTGCTTCGCGAGCACGGGCTGCGCACCGGCCGGTTCGTCAGTCCGCACCTGAGCGAGGCCCGGGAGCGGATCGCTGTGGACGGTGAGAACCTCTCGCCCCTGGCCTTCACAGCCGTCTACGACGAGGTGCTGCCCTACCTCGAGATCGTCGACGGCCGCTCCTCGGCCAGCGGTGGGCCGGCCATGACCTTCTTCGAGACCCTGGTCGCCATGGCGTACGCGGCCTTCGCCGACGCCCCGGTCGACGTCGCTGCGGTCGAGGTCGGCATGGGTGGTGCCTGGGACGCCACCAACGTGATCGACGCCCCGGTCGCGGTCGTCACCCCGATCGCGCTGGACCACCAGCACTTCCTGGGCCACGACCTCGCCTCGATCGCCACCGAGAAGGCAGGCATCATCAAGCCGGGGGCGATCGCCGTCCTGGCCACCCAGTCCGAGTCGGCGACGCACGTGCTGCACGCCCGCGCTGCCGCGGTCGGGTGCCCGGGTTCTCGACGAAGGGATCGACTTCGCCCTGGCGGCCCGTGACATCGCGGTCGGTGGCCAGCTGCTGCAGCTGCGGGGGATCGGCGGCAGCTACGACGACGTGTTCCTGCCGTTGCACGGCGCCCACCAGGCCACCAACGCGGCGGCCGCCCTGGCCGCGGTCGAGGCGCTGCTCGGGGTCGACCAGGGCCCGCTGGACGGCGACGTCGTCCGGGCGGCGTTCGCCGACGTCGACTCCCCGGGCCGCCTCGAGGTGGTGCGGCGCAGCCCCACCGTGCTGGTCGACGCCGCTCACAACCCGGCGGGTGCCGAGGTGCTGGCGACAGCCCTCGAGGAGTCGTTCGCCGTCTCGGCCCTGATCGGGGTGGTCGGGGTGCTGGCCGACAAGGACGCCGAGGGGATCCTCGCCGCGCTCGAGCCGGTCTTCGACGAGGTGGTCCTCACCGCCAGCAGCTCACCGCGGGCGATGGACGTCGACGACCTGGCCGAGCTGGCCCGCGACATCTTCGGCGAGGAGCGGGTGCACGTCGCGGCTCGCGCTCGACTCGGCACTCGACCTCGCGGCCGGGCTGGCCGAGTACGGCGGCCGGGTGGGGGGCGCCGTGGTGGCCACCGGGTCGATCACCGTGGCGGCCGACGTCCGTCGCCCTGTTCGGGCGAGGCTGACCGCCGTGCAGCAGCCATGCCCGACGCAGCCATGCTCGACGCAGCCATGCCCGACGCAGCAGATCGACGGGGCCGCGCCGATGATGCGGCAGCCGCTGCGGGTGATGGCGGCCTCGACCCTGGTGCTCGAGGCCCTGGTGGTGGCCCTGGCCGGCCTGGTGGCCAGCGACGTGGCCACGTCGCGGCCACCACGGCACTGCTGGTGCACGGACTCCTGGCCGTGGCCTGCGTGGCCGTGGCGGGCCTGCTGCGCAACCGGTTCGGCTACGTGCTGGGCAGTGCGCTGCAGCTGGCGGTGCTGGCCACCGGTCTGTGGGTGTCGGTGATGTTCGCGATCGGCTGGATCTTCGCCCTGCTCTGGGTTGCGGCCCTCGTCGTCGGACGACGCGTCGAACGGGAGCGTGGGCCCACGTCGGTCCGGTGACCGGGGTCCGTCGCCGGGCAGCGGCCGGACGACGTCGCTCCCGGGCGGCGGCCGCCAACGACGACGCGACCAGCAGGGCCACGAGCAGATAGGGGCGGGAGTCGTCGGCGCTGCCGGCGACGACCACCCACGCAGTGGCCAGGACCGCCACCACGGCGAGCGACCAACGCCGGTCCGACAGCAGACCCCCGGCGGCGACGACCGCCATCGCGGCGTCCAGGTGCGCTCCAGCGAACCCGTCAGGTAGGTCACCCGAGGGCGTCCAGACCCGTCGCCACCAGCGCGGCGGCCAGCACGGCGTGCATCAGCTGCTCGCTCGGGGGGCGCCGCCGCCTGCCCACAGGGCGACCAGGCAGAGCGCCAGGCCCGACCGCGGCGCCCAAGGCCAGCGACACCCCTACGCAGCCGGCCCGCCGCGGCGCCCGACCGCGCCGGGATCCCCCGGCCGATGCGCCGCGCAGGTGGGCCAGGGCGGACAGCAGCAGCACACCGCCGGCGACCGCGGTCCCCGAGCGGGAACCAGGGCGCCAGGCGGGCGCGGGCCGGATTCGAGCGGCGCTGCCACCTGGGGTGTATCGGCCGGCGCGGCACCGATCTGAGCCCTTTGGCACCGATACGCTGGGCCACCAGGGATCGGTGACCGCCGACCCGTCGACTCTCACGGAGGATCCACGTGACCACCCCGACGCCGGACGGCCCGCCGTTGCAGCGCACCCTGGTGCTCGTCAAGCCGGACGGCGTCCGCAGAGGCCTGACCGGTGAGGTGCTGCGCCGGATCGAGGCCAAGGGGTACACCCTGGCGGCCCTCGACCTGCGGGTGGCCGACCGCGCCGACCCTCGAGCAGCACTACGCGGAGCATGTGGGCAAGCCGTTCTACGAGCCCCTGCTCACCTTCATGTCCTCGGGCCCGGTGGCGGCGGTCGTCGTCGAGGGCCACCGGGTGGTCGAAGGGTTTCCGCAGCCTGGCCGGGGCGACCGAGCCCACGATGGCGGCGCCCGGCACGGTCCGTGGCGACCTCGGGCGCGAGTGGGGCACGCCCGCCCAGCAGAACATCGTGCACGGCTCGGACTCCCCGGAGTCGGCGGCCCGCGAGATCGCTATCTGGTTCCCCGGCCTCGCCGTGGCCGGGGAGTGACGCCCCGCACCCGCTTGTAGGCGGCACTGAGCGCGAAGCCGCTGCCGTAGCCGACGGTCCGGGCGATCGCGTCCAGGGTCGTGTCGGGGTTCTGCAGCAGGTCGGCGGCCAGGCTCAGGCGCCACTCGGTGAGGTACTCCACCGGTGGCCGCCCCACGGCCCGCTGGAACCGACGGGCGAACCCGGCCCGGCTCGAGCCGCACTCCGCTGCCAGGGCCGCGACCGTCCAGGCACGGGCCGGCTGCTCGTGCATGAGCTGAAGGGCCGTCCGGACCAGGGGGTCGCTACGGCCCTGGTACCAGTCCGGGGTCGGGGAGCCGGGTCGTACCAGCCAGGACCGGACGGCGTCGACCAGCACCAGGTCGAGAACCCGGTGGACGACGGCGTCCTGACCGGGCTCGTCCCGCTCCGCCGCGTCGGTGAGCAGGCCGGTCAGCCGGGAGTCCCGCGCGTCCGGCTCCAGCACGAGGGTCGGCGGCAGGGCGCTGAGCAGCGAGGCACTGATGTTCGGCGTGCCTGAGTAGGTGCCGACCATCATCACCACCTCGGCATCACGGTCGTCCCCCCAGGCCCGTGGTCCCAGAGACAGCTGCTGACAGAGCTCGGCGCCGCTCGGTGACCGGCTGATGCTGCCGGGACCGATCACGGCCGTGGTCGCCGAGGTCAGCTCGTCCGCCACCGTGTAGTGGCCCGGGCCACGGACCAGCGCGGTCGAACCCGCCGTCATCGGCTGCGGCGGGGCGCCGTCGGGCGCCAGCCAGAGGCTGCCCTGCAGCAGGCAGACGACCGCCAGCGGCGCCTCGTCCTCGACCCGGACCGCGAACGGGGGCCGCAACGACACCCGAAGGGCCTGGACGCCGTCGGTCCGGGGTCCGCCGAGCAGGGCACCGAGCACGTCCATAGCGCCACGGTAGACGACTGCGCATGCAAAGTGCACTGCCAACCATTCACCGTCTCGCATCGATCGGCTTGACTCGAGCCATGGAGACCGCGCGACGACTCAGCCTGCTGGCAGCCACCCTCACCTGCGGCCTGACGGCCGGCCTGCTGTTCGGGTACGCCTGTTCGGTCATGCCGGCGCTGTCGGGCAGCGGCGACGGCGTCTTCGTCGAGGTGATGCAGCGGATCAACGTCGCGATCCTCAACGGCTGGTTCCTGGTGTGCTTCGTCGGGGCGCTGGTGCTCGGGGTGCTGGCGGTGGCCCTGCAGCTGGCCGGGCAGCGGGGCCCGGCGCTGGTCTGGGCCGGCGTCGGCCTGGCCCTGTACCTGGCCTCGCTCGCCGTCACGGCGGTGGTCAACGTGCCCCTGAACGACGCGCTCGCCGCCGTGCCGCCCGGTGAGGCCCCCGGTGTGCCGTCCGGTGAGCCGTCGGTGCTGGCCGCCGCCCGGGTCGCCTTCGAGCAGCGCTGGGTGGTGGCCAACCTCGCCCGCACCGTGCTGGCGACGGCGTCCTTCGCCTGCTTCGCCTGGTCGCTGGCCGCCGGCGGCCCGGGGCAGGGGTGAGGACCGCCGGTCCCGGTTAGGCTGGCGGTTCGTCCGTTCGACCGTCGCCCTGTTCAGGAAGAGTCGCCACCATGCCCGTCACCTCGGTCTTCGACCGGCTCGAGCTGCTGCTGCCGCAGGTCAGCAAGCCGATCCAGTACGTCGGGGGCGAGCTCAACAGCACCGTCAAGGACTGGGACGTCGCCGGCGACGCCACGGTGCGCTGGGCGCTGATGTATCCCGGACGCCTACGAGGTCGGGGTCCCCAACCAGGGCGTCATGATCCTCTACGAGGTCATCAACGAGCGGGAGGACGCCCTCGCCGAGCGCACCTACTCGGTCTGGCCCGACCTCGAGGCCCTGATGCGGGCCCACGACGTGCCGCAGTTCACCGTCGACGCCCACCGCCCGGTCGGTGCCTTCGACCTGTTCGGGCTGTCGTTCTCGACCGAGCTGGGCTACACCAACATGCTCACCGCCCTCGACCTGGCGGGCATCCCGCTGTCGGCGGCCGACCGCGACGACAGCCACCCGCTGGTGATCGCCGGCGGTCACGCCGCCTTCAACCCCGAGCCGATCGCCGAGTTCATCGACGCGGCGGTGCTCGGGGACGGCGAGCAGGCGGTGCTGGCCATCACCGACATCGTGCGCGACTTCAAGCTGCGAGGGCCGCCCGGGGGGCCGCACCGAGCTGCTGATGCGGCTGGCCCGCACCGGCAACGTCTACGTCCCGGCGTTCTACGACGTCAGCTACCTGCCCGACGGCCGGATCCAGCGGGTGGCCCCGAACCGCCCCGGCGTGCCGTGGCGGGTCAGCAAGCACACCGTCATGGACCTCGACGAGTGGCCCTACCCCAAGCAGCCACTGGTGCCGCTGGCCGAGAGCGTGCACGAGCGGATGAGCGTCGAGATCTTCCGCGGCTGCACCCGGGGCTGCCGGTTCTGCCAGGCTGGGATGATCACCCGCCCGGTGCGGGAGCGGTCCATCGTCGGCATCGGCGAGATGGTCGAGAAGGGGCTGGCGGCAACCGGTTTCGAGGAGGTCGGGCTGCTCAGCCTGTCCAGCGCCGACCACTCCGAGATCGCCGAGGTCGCCAAGCAGCTGGCCGACCGCTACGAGGGCACCAACACCGGGCTGTCGCTGCCGAGCACCCGGGTCGACGCGTTCAACGTCGACCTGGCCAACGAGCTGTCGCGCAACGGCCGCCGTTCGGGCCTGACCTTCGCGCCCGAGGGGGGCAGCGAGCGGATCCGCAAGGTCATCAACAAGATGGTCACCGAGGACGACCTGGTGCGGACCGTCGCGACCGCCTACGCCGGCGGCTGGCGGCAGGTGAAGCTCTACTTCATGTGTGGGCTGCCCACCGAGACCGACGAGGACGTGCTGCAGATCGCCGAGCTGGCCCGGCGGGTGATCGCCACCGGCCGAGAGGTCACCGGCACCCGCGACATCCGGTGCACGGTGAGCATCGGCGGGTTCGTCCCCAAGCCGCACACCCCGTTCCAGTGGGCCGCCCAGCTCGACCACGAGACCACCGACGCCCGGCTGCTCAAGCTGCGCGACGTGCTCCGGGCCGACAAGCAGTACGGCCGCTCCATCGGCTACCGCTACCACGACGGCAGGCCCGGCACCATCGAGGGCCTGCTCTCGCGGGGCGACCGCCGGGTGGCCGCGGTGATCAGGGCGGTCTGGCAGGACGGCGGCCGTTTCGACGGCTGGCGCGAGCACTTCACTTCGACCGCTGGGCGAGCGCCTGCCAGCGGCACTCGCCGACCAACCGGTCGACCTGGCCTGGTACACCACCCGCGAGCGCGAGCTGGCCGAGGTGCTGCCCTGGGACCACCTGGACTCCGGGCTCGACAAGGACTGGCTCTGGGAGGACTGGCAGGACTCCCTGGCCGAGGTCGAGGTCGAGGACTGCCGCTGGACGCCGTGCTTCGACTGCGGGGTGTGCCCGCAGCTGGGCACCGAGATCCAGATCGGGCCGACCGGGCCGTCGATGCTCGCGCCCGAGGGGCGCACCGCGCTGCCGCTGACCGTGGTCTGAGCGTCGTCAGCCGCTGACTGTCGGCGGCGTGACCCGGAGACCGTCGGCGGCTGCGTCAGCGGTCGAATGCAGCTGCAGCAACGGCGGCGTCCCGGCCGCGAGGTTGGCGCTGAGACCGCCGGTGTGCCCTGGCCGCACAGCGCTCGGTGGCAGGTTGAGCGGGCAGGTCAGGCTGCGCAGCCTGGGTGCCCGACACGTGGACGACGCTCGGCGGTGGTGGGCTGCCCGACCGCAGGCCGGCCGCAGCAGCGGGGTCAGCAGCGCGGAGTAGCGGCCGGTCTGGGTCGGCCTGATCTGGGTGACCGCGCTGGTGAGCCGGTAGCGCAGCACCAGGCCCGAGAAGGCGGCGCCGGCGGCGCGCCGACGGTCCAGGTGGGCCTGGCGGGTGGGGTGACCGCGTGGCCGTCGAGCTCGACCTGCAGCCTGTCGCCGCGAGCGGCAGGCTCGCCAGCTCGGGGACCAGTGGGGTGGCCGGGGCGAGCATGGCGAGCGTGACCGAGTGCTCGGCTGAGCCAGCCGCACCCGCTGGAAGACGTCGAAGGACGTGCCGTCGGCGTCCGCGACGTAGGCGACGTCGGAGCCGGGGTAGCTGACCCCCGGCCCGGTGGCGACCAGTCCCGGCGGGGTCAGCACGGTGGCGCCGCCCCAGGCCATCGGCACCGTCGCGGCGGCCACCGACGGCGAGACCGCCGTGGACGGCGACACCGCGGACGGCGACACCGCGGACGGCGACACCGCGGACGGCGACGACGTGCGGACGGCGACACTGCGGCGGACGGCGGGACGGATGCGGCGACCGACGTGGAGACCGACGCCGCGTTCGACGGTGACGGCCCGACGACGGCCGACCCGGACGCGGAGGGGGTGGCCGAGGAGGTGCTCGCCGTGCCGCTGCACTGCGACAGTCCCCAGATCGCGGCGGCGACGACGCCCAGGCCGAGCACCCAGCCGAGCCAGGTGCGACGGGGCGCCTCGGGGCGGTGGGGCCGGCGCGACGGCGCCTGCGCCGAGCCGGCCACGACCTCGTCGATGCGTCGGATCTGGGCGGCCATGTCGCCCCGCAGGTCGGCGCTCTCGCGGCCGATCCGGTCGAACGCCTCGTACAGGTCCTCCGGGTGGACGCCCGTGCGGCCTCGCGGGACGCGACGTGATGGTGCGCGCCTCGCGCAGCGGTTCCTCCTGTGAGGAGACCGCTTCTTCGCCCTGCGCCATGTTCACCCCTCGCCGTTCCTTCGGCCCGTCAGGGACACTTTCCCTCGGTCACTGTATCCGGATCAATGTCACCGACCGTGGATTAGGTCATCCGAATGCCTGATTCCTCCCCGCGACACGGTGACGGATCGGTGAACCGAACGTCCCTTTGGCCCCGGTGTCCTACAGTTCACGTGACTGACCGCAACGGGGAGGATGTCATGGCCAAGCAGGCGCGCAGCGCGAAGGACTCGGACGACGGGTTCGCGCGCTTCAGGCCGTCGCGTCGCCTGTTTGAGCCTCGCCGCACTCGTGCCCGGGGCGCGGGGCCGGCCGGCGCCGCCAAGGGCAGCGGGCAGGTCTTCCTGGTCCAGGCCATCGAAGGTCAGACACTCAAGATCCAGGTCGACGGTGCGACCGTCGCCCAGGCCGCCGCCCCCAAGAGCGTGATCGGCCCGCTCAGCCTGGCGGCCGGCAGCCACGTCGTCACCTACGCCTCCGGCACCAAGACCCTGGTCAGCGCGCGGTTCCAGATGGTGGCCGGCAACAGCCAGGACGTCGTCGCGCACATCATGGCCGACGCCAACATGTCCCCGTCGTGACCGTCTTCGTCAATGACCTCACCCCGGTCGCCGGCGGGGCAAGACCCGGCTCGTGGTCTCCCACGTCGCCGAGGCGCCGCCGGCCGACATCCGGGTCAACGGCAACGCCGCTGTTCCGCAACGTGGCCAACGGCGAGTCGCTCAGCCTCGTGGTGCCGGCCAAGGACGTCACCATCGACGTCGTCCCCACCGCGACCACCGGCAAGGCGATCCTGGGTCCGGTCAGTCTGGCCCTGGGCTCCGGCACCCTGACCCGGGTCTTTGCCATGGGCGACGCGGCCTCGGGCAAGACCGACGCCATCGTGCACGTGCTGCCGGTCGCGGTGCGTGGCTCCCAGCGTCCGACCCGGGTGCAGACCGGCGACGGCGGCCAGGCGGCCGACGTGATCCTCGGCTCCGGTCCCGGTGGCGGCGTCCTGGCGACGGCCCTGCTCGGGGTGGCCCTGCTGTCGGCTCGGTCGCCGCCCACCGGACCCGCTCCCGCGCCGCGCTGGTGATCGGCCGCCGGCACCGTAGGTGAGCAGGCTCCGGGCCACCGCCCTGGCCGGCCTTGCCGGCTACGGCGCCGTCATGGCCGCCGCCGGGGTCACCTTGATCGCTTCGGCCGCCACGGCCGACGTCTCGTCCCCCTCGCTCGTGGTCGCGCGGGCCCCTGCCGCCGACGACTTCACCGGTAACCAGCCGTCGGCCAACGGCTCCTTGGTCGCCGTGGTGCCGCAGCCCGCGGCCCGGGCCTCGGGTCGCGCCACCACCCGCCCGGGCGAGGTTCCCAACGCGCGGCGGGCGAGCCAGGCTCCCGGCCAGGTGGTCAGCCTATCCGCCGGTGCGGTTGGTGCTACCCGCCGGTCAGCAGGCCCCGGTGGTCTCGGTCGGCGTCCAGACCGACGGCGCCCTGGTGATCCCGACCGACCCGAGGGTGGTCGGGTACTGGAACGGTGGGGCACTGCCGGGCGAGCGGTTCGGCAGCGTGGTCGTCGCCGGCCACGTCGACTCGGCCAAGTTCGGGCTCGGGGTGCTGTCCGCGCTCAAGAAGGTGCAGGTCGGGCAGGTGGTGCAGCTGCAGGGGGCGACGGGGCAGGTCACCCGCTACCGGGTCGGTCAGATCCGGGTGGTCGCCCAGCAGAGCCTGGCCACCGACGACGAGTACTTCCGCCAGGACGGCCCGGCCCGGCTGGTCGTGATCACCTGCGGTGGCCCGTTCGACCCGGTCCGGCACCGCTACCAGGACAACGTCGTGGTGGTCGCCACCCCGCTGGCATAGTGGTCGGCGCTCGCCCGTCCGACTCCGGAGGTCATCCTGGCCCGCACCCCCGACGGCCCGCCGCCCGAACCCGTCGTCCAGCGGCTTCGGGTGCGCCTGGCCCGTCGGGGCAGGCTGCGGTTCACCAGTCACCGCGACGTCCAGCGGGCACTGGAGCGGGCCATCCGTCGGGCCGAGGTGCCGATCGCCTTCTCGGCGGGGTTCAACCCGCACCCACGGATCAGCTACGCCGGGGCCGCTCCGACCGGGGCGGCGAGCGAGGCCGAGTACTTCGAGCTCGCGCTGCAGCGGCGGGTCGACCCGGCCCTGCTGCGGGCCAGCCTGGACGCGGCCATGCCGGCGGGCCTGGACATCGTCGACGTCGTCGAGGCCGGTCCCGGGGCGCTGCCCGACCGGCTGGAGGCCTCGGTGTGGCTGATCGAGCTGCCCGGGGTCGACGAGGCCGAGCTGGCGGCCGCGGTCGAGTCGTTCCTGGCGGCCGACCAGGTCGAGGTCAGCCGAATGACCAAGAACGGTCTGCGGACCTTCGACGCCCGTCAGGCCGTGCTCGGGGCGGTCACCGGGGCCGCGGCGAGCAGCCTTCAGGAACCTCGCTCGGACGCCGATGGTGGGGGTGTCGGGCAGTTCGCCACAGCGGGCTGTGCGATACTGCGACTGGTTGTACGGCATACCACACCTGCTGTTCGACCCGACGACGTTCTGACGGCGCTGCGCATGCAGGCCGCCCTCGCGCCGCCGTCTCCTCCCCGGATGACGCGGCTGGCGCAGGGTCGCCTCGACCCGAGCAACGCCACGGTGGCCGATCCGCTGGCCCCCGACCGGAGCGCCGGCGGCGCCTGACGCGAGCTGCGCCCTAGCGGCGCGCGACCCCGTCGGGCGTACCAGACGGCTTCCGTTGCGCCGCAGTGGCGTAACGACCCAGATACCGCTCCGCGCGGTGCCGACGGGTGTGGGCGGTACCCGGAGCTGAACCGGAGTTTCCCGTGACGCTCGATACCGAGCACCCCAGCACGTCGGCACCCACAGGGTCGGCCGACCCCGCACCACCGGCCCGCCGTCGGCGCGCCGCCTCCCGCCCGGCCGGCGCCCCCGCCGCCGAGGCCCCCCCGAAGGCCGAGGCGCCCACGAACGACGCTGCGGCGACCGGCGGGGCAACCGAGGCGCCTGCGAAGACCCCGCGCAAGCGCAGCCCCCGCAAGGCGGTCACCGCCGCGCCCGAGGCCGTGGTGGTGGCGGACGCCGTCGCCGGGACCGCCATGGCCGGGACCGCGGCCGGCGGGACTGCGGCCGCCGGGACTGCGGTCGCCGAGACGGTCGTCGAGCCTGCTGCCGAGGCCGGCGCCACGGCCCCCGCGAAGACCCCCCGCAAGCGCAGCCCCCGCAAGGCCGTCGCCGCTCCCGTCGTCGTCCCCGTCGAGGCCCCCCCGGCCGACGTGGCCGACCCGGCCGAGGACGAGGTCGACCCGCTCGCCGAGGGCGACGACGGTCGGGGCACCCGCCGGCTTCGCCATGCCGCTCTTCCAGGTGCCCGACCCCGCTGCGGCCCAGCCGCGTCGCCGTCGGGCGGCCAGCCGCCCGGCCGGTCCGCCGGTAGCGGTCGACCCGATCGACGAGCCGGCCGGTCACGGTGCCGGCGAGGCACGGCACCGGCCGAGGACGTCGTCGAGCCGGACGCCGCGGTCGTCGACCCCGAGCTGGACGGCGAGGAGTCGGAGGACAGTGCCGACGGCGGCCCGCCGCCGTCGTCGTCGCCGGGGTGGCCGCGGTCGCCGCGGTCGTTCCGGTGACGAGCCCGAGACCACAGAGCCGGCGCCGAGCGCCGACGGCGCCCCCGGACGGCCGAGGCTGCCGCGGACCGAGGAGGCCGAGGCCGCGGACGGCCGAGGACGAGGCGTCCGACACCGTGGGCAGCCGTCGGCGCCGTCGCCGTCGCCGACGCGGTGGCTCGGGCGGCGACGAGGGCGGGACCGACGACCCGCCCAACACGGTCGTCCGGGTGCGCGAGAGCCGCCGGTCCTCCGGCGGCGGGTCGAGCAGCGACGACGTCACCGGGTTGCGGGGCTCGACCCGGCTCGAGGCCAAGAAGCAGCGCCGGCGTGAGGGCCGTGAGGCCGGACGGCGTCGTCCGATCATCACCGAGGCCGAGTTCCTCGCCCGCCGCGAGGCGGTCCACCGCGTCATGGTGATGCGCGAGAAGGAGGGTCGCACCCAGATCGGGGTGCTCGAGGACGGCGTCCTCGTGGAGCACTACGTGGCCCGCCGCACCCAGACCTCGATGGTGGGCAACGTCTACCTCGGCAAGGTGCAGAACGTGCTGCCGAGCATGGAGGCCGCCTTCATCGACATCGGCAAGGGCCGCAACGCGGTGCTCTACGCCGGTGAGGTCAACTGGGACGCCGCCGGCCTGGACGGCAACGCCAAGCGGATCGAGCACGCCCTGAAGTCGGGGGAGTCGGTGCTGGTCCAGGTCACCAAGGACCCCATCGGCCACAAGGGCGCCCGGCTGACCAGCCAGATCTCGCTGCCCGGCCGCTACCTGGTCTACGTGCCCGTCGGGCTCGATGACCGGCATCAGCCGCAAGCTGCCCGACACCGAGCGCAACCGGCTCAAGCGGATCCTGCGCGACGTCGTGCCGGAGCGAGGCCGGCGTGATCGTGCGCACCGCCGCCGAGGGCGCCTCGGAGGAGGAGCTGCAGCGCGACGTCGCCCGGCTGCAGGCGCAGTGGGAGGACATCGACCGCAAGGCCGGTGCCGTCAACGCCCCTGCCGTGCTCTACGGCGAGCCCGACCTGGCGATCCGCGTCGTCCGCGACATCTTCAACGAGGACTTCGCCGAGATGGTGGTCTCGGGCGACGACGTCTGGGACACCCTGCAGTCTACATGGGCCACGTGGCCCCCGACCTGCTGCCGCGCCTGAAGCGCTGGGACGGGCGACGGCGACGTCTTCGCCGCCCACCGCATCGACGAGCAGCTGGCCAAGGCGCTGGACCGCAAGGTCTGGCTGCCCTCGGGCGGCTCGCTGGTCATCGACCGCACCGAGGCCATGACCGTGGTCGACGTCAACACCGGCAAGTTCACCGGCGCGGGCGGCAACCTCGAGGAGACCGTCACCAAGAACAACATCGAGGCCGCCGAGGAGATCGTCCGCCAGCTGCGGCTGCGCGACATCGGCGGGATCATCGTCGTCGACTTCATCGACATGGTGCTCGAGTCGAACCGTGACCTGGTGCTGCGCAGGCTGCTGGAGTGCCTGGGCCGCGACCGCACCAAGCACCAGGTGGCCGAGGTCACCTCGCTCGGCCTGGTCCAGATGACCCGCAAGCGGGTGGGCCAGGGCCTGCTCGAGGTGTTCAGCGAGAACTGCGAGCACTGCGGCGGGCGGGGCCTGATCATGCACGACGAGCCGGTCGAGAAGCGCGGCGACGGGGACAGCGGCACCAACGGCGGCGGCAGTGGCGGCACGCGTCGGCAGTCGCGGCACGGCAGTGGCGGTGGCGGTGGTCGGGACCAGGGTCGCGAGGCCGCCGCTCCGGCCGCCTCCGGGTCCTCGGGCTCGGGGTCGTCGTCCGGTTCGAGCCGCCGGGGCCGCGGACGACGCCGGCTCCTCGGGCGGTTCGGACAGCGCCGCCGCAGGTGCCGGTTTGACCGCCTGATGGCCCCGTCCGTAGGCTGTCCCTTCGGTGCGCCGTGGCTCACCGCTGAGACGTCTGGTCGTGTCGGCCCCAGCGGCCTCGCCGAACGGGCAGTTCGCCACAGTCGGCAGTCCGCATCAGTGACCGCAGTTCGCAACAGTTCAGGTCAAGAAGAGAGCGAGTACCAGGTGTACGCGATCGTCCGCGCCGGCGGCAGGCAAGAGAAGGTGTCCGTCGGGGACGTCCTCAACGTCGACAAGCTCGACGGCGAGGCCGGCAGCTCCATTGCGCTGACCCCGCTGCTCCTGGTCGACGGCGAGACCGTCACCAGTGCCACTGCCGCCCTGGCCAAGGCCTCGGTCACGGCTGAGATCGTCGAGCCGGCCAAGGGCCCCAAGATCACCATCATGAAGTTCAAGAACAAGACCGGGTACCGCAAGCGCCAGGGTCACCGTCAGAAGCTGACCCGCATCAAGGTCACCGGCATCTCGCTCTGATCCCGGCCGGCCTCACGCCGGCCCGACACTCGATCCGACAGCTGACACGAAAGCAGGAACGCAGCGATGGCACACAAGAAGGGCGCCAGTTCCTCGCGGAACGGGCGCGACTCCGCAGCTCAGCGACTCGGCGTCAAGCGCTTCGGCGGCCAGGTCGTGCTGGCCGGCGAGATCCTGGTGCGCCAGCGCGGCACCCACTTCCACCCGGGCGAGAACGTCGGCCGTGGCGGTGACGACACCCTGTTCGCCCTGGCGCAGGGCGCCGTCGAGTTCGGCACCAAGCGTGGCCGTCGTGTCATCAACATCGTGACGAGCCCGGCCGGCGAGTAGGCCGGGCCACCGATACCCGTCACTGACGAGGGGGCGAGCCGGGTGACCGGCCCGCCCCCTGTCGTGTTTCTCCGCTCCTCGAACCGGAAGCAGTCATGATCACGTTCGTAGACCGCGTCGTCCTGCACGTCGCCGGAGGCGACGGCGGCCACGGCTGCGCGTCGATGCACCGCGAGAAGTTCAAGCCGCTCGGGGGCCCGGACGGCGGCAACGGCGGCAACGGCGGCGACGTCGTCCTCGTCGTCGACCCGCAGGTCACCACGCTGCTGGACTACCACCACAGCCCGCACCGCAAGGCGTCCTCGGGCAAGCCGGGCCAGGGCGACCACCGCAACGGGGCCTCCAGCCCGACCTGGTGCTGCCGGTGCCGGACGGCACGGTCGTCAAGACCTCGGACGGCGAGCTCGTCGTCGACCTGCTGGGCGCCGGCACCCAGTACGTGGTCGCCCCCGGCGGCAAGGGTGGGCTCGGCAACGCGGCCCTGGCCTCGCCCCGGCGCAAGGCCCCCGGCTTCGCCCTGCTGGGCGAGAAGGGCTGGCACGGCGACGTCGTCCTCGAGCTCAAGACCGTCGCCGACGTCGCGCTGGTGGGCTACCCCAGCGCCGGCAAGTCGAGCCTGGTCGCCGCCCTGTCGGCGGCCCGGCCCAAGATCGCCGACTACCCCTTCACCACCCTGGTGCCGAACCTGGGAGTCGTGCAGGCCGGGGACGTGCGCTACACCGTCGCCGACGTGCCGGGGCTGATCCCGGGCGCCAGCCAGGGCAAGGGGCTGGGGCTGGAGTTCCTGCGCCACGTCGAGCGGTGCTCGGCCCTGGTGCACGTGCTCGACTGCGCGACCCTCGAGCCCGGCCGCGACCCGCTCAGCGACCTCGAGGTGATCGAGGCCGAGCTGGCCGCCTACCCGGTCGAGCCGGGCACCGTGCCGCTGGTCGAGCGGCCCGCGGATCGTGGTGCTGCACAAGGTCGACGTGCCGCAGGCCCGCGAGCTGGCCGAGCTGGTGCTGCCCGACCTGCAGGCCCGCGGGCTGCAGGTGCACCTGGTCTCCTCCGCCAGCCACGAGGGGCTCAAGGAGCTGTCGTTCGCGATGGCCGGCCTGGTGGCTGCAGGCCCGCGCGGCCGTACCCACGACCGAGTCGCGAGCGGATCGTGCTGCGCCCCAAGGCGGTCAACGCGCCCGACTTCGACGTCGCCGTCGAGAACACCTCGGACGGCGTGCGCTACCGGGTGCGCGGTCTCCCAGACCGGGCATTCCCCGACGCCGAAAATGTCCGGCACGACTTCGCTGAAGATCGGCGTTGCCATCCTGGGTATTCTTTCCTTGCTGATGTCTTTGCGTTTTCAGCCTATGAAAATGCAGGGGATCAAGCATGGACGGGCTTGCGTGTCCGGGTTGTGACCACAGCGCGTGATATCATGAACTGTCCATGCATTGGGGGAGATTTCTACCTATGAACAAGCCGGTCGCGGAATTCATCGGCACGTTCACGCTGGTGTTTTTCGGCTGCGGCGCGGCGGTCATCGCCGGCATGGGCACCGGGCCCACCGCGATCGACCTGCTCGGCATCGCGTTCGCGTTCGGCCTCGCCATCGTCGCCATGGCCTATGGCATCGGCCCGATCTCCGGCTGCCACGTCAATCCGGCGGTGAGCTTCGGCGTGCTGGTCGCCGGCCGCATGAGCGACCGGCGACTTCATCGGCTACGTGATCGCGCAGGTGCTCGGCGCGATCGCCGGCGCGGCCGTGCTCTATCTCATCCTGTCCGGCAAGGCGTCGGGCTGGACCGGCGGCCTCGGCCAGAACGGCTGGGGCCCGGGCTATCTCGGCGAATACAATCGTCGTCTCCGCCTTCGTCTTCGAGGTCGGTGGCGACCTTCCTGTTCCTGGTCTGCATTCTCGGCGTCACGCAGCAAGGGCGCGCCGGCGCAGCTTCGCCGGTCTCGCCATCGGCCTGACGCTGGTCGGCGATCCACATCGTCGGCATCAACGTCACCGGCATCTCGGTCAACCCGGCGCGCTCGATCGGCCCGGCGCTGGTCGGCATCGGCTCCAATCCGGACGCGGTCGCGCAGCTCTGGCTGTTCATCGTCGCGCCGCTGATCGGCGCCGGCGTCGCCGGGCTTGCTGTTCAAGTCCGGCCTGCTCGAGGCCGACCTACAGCATGTTCCCGAAAAGTGGGAACCACTTTTCGGACAAGAACATGCTCCAGCCAATTTAACTGGCGCCACTTCCTCGTCGGCTTGATGCACGGCATCAAGCCGGAAAAGGCGCTAGAAACAAAATCGGCGCCATCGCTTGCGGGCGATGGCGCCGCTTGAACTAGTGGGAAGGGGCGGAGCCTTACTCCGCCGCTTCCTTGGCCATCGCCTTGTCGAGCTCGCGCCAGCACCTTCGGCGGCGACATCGGCAGGCTGGTCATGCGCACGCCGAGTCGCGTTGTGGATCGCGTTGGCGACCGCGGCCAGCGCCGGCACGAGCGGCACCTCGCCGACGCCGCGCACGCCCTGCGGATGCTTCGGGTTCGGCACCTCGATCATGACGGTGTCGATCATCGGCAGGTCGGAGCACGACCGGCATGCGGTAGTCGAGGAAGCCGGCGTTATCGAGCCTGCCGTCCTTGTCGTAGATGTACTCCTCGTTGAGCGCCCAGCCGATGCCCTGGGCGACGCCGCCCTGCATCTGGCCCTCGACATAGCTCGGATGGATCGCGCGGCCGACGTCCTGGATCGCGGTGTAGCGCAGCACCCGGACGTTGCCGGTTCGCGGTCGACCTCGACGTCGCAGATATGGGTGCCGAAGCCGCCTTCGGCGCCCGTGGTGTTGAGCTGGACGCCGGCGCCGATCGGGCCGCCGGTCTGCGGCGCGTTCGCGGCGAGCTGCGGCCAGCGACAGCGGCTCGAACTTGCCGGCATTGTCGCCGGCCGGGTTGGCCTCGCCGTTTTCCCAGTTCGACCGCGTCGGGATCGATCTTCCAGATCTTCGCGGCGCGCGCTTGCAGGTCGGCGATGACCTTCGCGGCGACTGCGTGACCACCATGCCGGAGGCGAAGGTGACGCGGCTGCCGCCGGTCAGGTTGGAGAAGCCGATCGTGCTCGGTGTCGCCGATCAGCACCGTGACGCGCTTGTAGTCGATGCCGAGCAGCTCGGCCGCGATATTGGCGATGCGAGGCGCGCGAGCCGCCGATGTCGGGATGGCCGGTGATGACCACGACCGTGCCGTCCTCGTTGACGTTGACCTGCGGCGCTCGATTCGCCGCCGGCGTTGAACCAGTAGCCCGAGGCCACGCCGCGGCCCTGGTTGGCTTGCCGAGCGGCGCCTTGTAGTGCGGATGTGCGTGCGCCGCTTCCAGCGTCTCCACGATAGCCGATGCGCGGATAGACCGGGCCGTGCGTCGGCCTTGGTGCCCTGCTTGGCGGCGTTCTTCAGGCGCAGCTCGATCGGATCCATCTTGAGCTTCTCGGCCAGCTCATCCAGCACGCACTCGACCGCATAGGCGCCGATCGGCGCGCCGGGCGCGCGGTAGGCGGCGACCTTCGAGCGGTTGGAGACCACGTCGTAGCCGACGGACAGCGACGTTGGGGATGTCGTAGGGCGCGAAGGCGCAGCCGGCGGCGCCGCGGATCGGCGAGCCGGGGAAGGCGCCGGCCTGCAGCTAGAAGGTGCCCTGGGCGGCGACGATGCGTGCCGTCCTTCTTGGCGCCGATCTTGACCTTGCTCATCGAGCCCGAGGTCGGGCCGGAGGCGCGGAACACTTCCTCGCGGCGTCATCACCATCTTCACCGGCTTGCCCGACTTCCGCGCCAGCACCAGTCGCCAGCGGCTCGAGATAGACGATGGTCTTGCCGCCGAAGCCGCCGCCGATCTCGGCGGGGATGGCGCGGATGTCGCTCTGCGGCATGCCGGTCAGCAGCGCGGTCATGGCGCGGACCATGAACTGGCCCTGGCTCGAGCTCCAGATCGTGGCCTTGCCGTCGGCGCCACGCTGACGAGGCAGGCATGCGGCTCGATATAGCCCTGGTGCACGGCCGCGGTCGTGAAGCTGCGCTCGACGATCACGTCGGCTTGCTTGAAGCCGGCCTCGATGTCACCCTCTTGTGCTCGAGCGTGCCGGCGATGTTCGAGGGCTTGCCGCTCGAACTTGATGATGGTCGTGCAGGATCGGCGCGTCCGGCTTCATCGCGTCCTCGATCGTCGATCGACGCAGGGCAGCACCTCGTAGTCGACCTCGATCAGCTTGCAGCGCCTCGGCGGCGATCTCCTCCGTGGTCGCGGCGACGGCGGCGACGGGATGGCCGTGGAACAGCGCCTTGTCGCGCGCCATCACGTTGCGGCACATCCAGCGCATGTCCTGGATGCCCAGCATCACCGGACCCTTGTCGATCGGGAAGTCGACGATGTCCTTGGCGGTCACGACCGCCTTCACGCCCGGGCAGCGCCTCGGCCTTCGACGTGTCGATCGACTTGATGCGGGCATGCGGCGTGCGGGCTGCGCAGCACCTTGCCCCAGATCATGCCGGGCATGGTGGTGTCGGCGGCGATAGGCCGCGCGGCCCGTGACCTTGTCGGCGCCGTCCGGACGGATGGTGCGCTTGCCGATCCACTTGTTGTTGGGACGTCGTTCATCATCGGGCCGCCTCCCGCATTTCCGCGGCCGTATCCATGACCGCGCGGACAATCTTGTCGTATCCGGTGCAGCGGCAGAGATTGCCGGCCAGCCAGTAGCGGACCTCGGTTTCGCTCGGGTCGGGGTTGCGCTCGAGCAGGGCCTTGGCCGCGATCAGCATGCCGGGCGTGCAGATGCCGCATTGCAGCGCCGCGTGTTCGAGAAACTTCTG
>CAVTWW010000013.1:0-200574 GCA_963738495.1 uncultured Actinomycetota bacterium | reverse complement strand
ACGGCTATTACGGCAACGCCTACGCGGCTCCGCGCTACGAACCGCAATACGACGACGAAGACCAGGGCTACGACGAGGGTTATGACGAAGATTACGATCCCGACGCGCCCTACGACGCCCCTTACAACCGCTGAGGCGCCCGCAAGCAAAATTTTTGCACGCGGAGATGCGGAGGTCGCGGAGAAGGAAGAAAGAGATTTAAAACTCGAAGATCACCAAGACGCTCCGGCCAGTCGTCATCGCTGCACGTTGAAACAACCGCATGAGTACTATGGGCGCTTCGCGCCCGACCGGACATGGAATTCAGATGATGCGGCGAACGGTCACCACTAAGTGTTCTTGGTGGCCTTCGTGTTTCAACCTCTTCTTACTTCTTTCTCCGCGACCTCCGCGCCTCCGCGTGCTTTCCTTCTTTGCACCGCAAACGCTTCAACAAACGTCAATACGCCGCCCCTCATCCCTTCACGATCGCCTCCGCCGCGCGCCGCGCGGTGATCACGCACGACATCAGGAACGTGCCCTCCAGCGCGCGGTAGCCGAGCTGCCGCCACCGCCGAAGCCCGCCGCCTCGCCAACCGCATAAAGCCCCGCGATCGGCTTCTCCGAAACGTTCAGCGCCCGGCTGCGCAAATCCGTCACGATCCCGCCCAGCGATTTGCGCGTCACCACATGTTCGCGCAATGCGGCCCAGGCCCGGATTAATTTCGCACAACCCGCGACCCGGCGGAACACACGGTCGCGCCGCGCGTTTTACTTATAACCAATGCTGGCTAATTCCAGCCGGGAAACCGCTGCGACTGGTGGGTCATGCGTGCGATCGCTTTGAGTTATTTGCTGATTAACCTCGTCTTATGCGGCGCGGTGAACGCAGCTGACGCGTTGAGCCTGCCGTCATCCGCAGGCGTCCCCGCTGCTTATGCGCTGCCCAATACGCAAGTCCGAGAAATTCAGTCGACCGCCAATCACGCTTTCTATCGCCAATTCATTGCCACGCCGCCGGACTACGCGACATCGGGCAAGACGTATCCTGTGGTCTACATGCTCGACGCGGACTATTCCTTCGCCCTGACCCGCAACGTGGTTCAACATTTCGTCGAGCGCGGCAAGCTGCCGGAGATGATCTTGATCGCCATCGCCTATCCTGGCGCGGCGGACGACATGGAAGTTTATTACAGTAACCGGGAAGCGCGATTACACGCCCGGCGCGTCGGTCGCCGTTGAATACTCGCCCGCCAATTCTGACGGGCAAAACGGGCAAGGCGGTGCCGGCAAATTCCGCTCCTTCATCGCCGATGAAGTCATCCCGTTCGTAGCGGGGAAATATCCGGTGTCGAACGACCGCACCTTCATCGGCCACTCCCCGGCTGCCGTTTTCTAACCTTTATTCTACTGACGCAACCCGATTTGTTCGGCCGTTACGTCATCATCAGCCCCTCGCTTTGGTTCGACAATGGCTCGATCATGAAGTTGGAAAATCAGCAAGTTTTGCGCCGGGCGATACACGCACGCGCGTTTTTCGCCGTCGGTTCGCTGGAAACCAAGGCCGCGACCGGCGCGCCAATGGTGCAAGAACTCACGCACTTCGCGGAAAAGCTGAAAGCGCAGCGCAACGTCAACTTTGAGGTGACGCTCTACGTGCGCCAAGGCGAAACGCACGAAAGCATCTTTCCCGGTGCCGTGACGCGCGGCCTACTCATCGTGTTTCGAGACTCGCCCACAGCTCGTCGCCAAGTCTCTCTGCCGGCGCAATTTCACGATCGCTTCCGCCGCGCGGCGCGCCGTGATCACGCACGACATCAAGAACGTGCCTTCCAGCGCGCGATAGCCGTGGCTGCCGCCACCGCCGAAGCCCGCCGCCTCGCCCACCGCGTAAAGCCCCGCGATCGGCTTTTCCGAAACGTTCAACGCCCGGCTACGCAGATCCGTCACGATCCCGCCCAGCGATTTGCGCGTCACCACATGCTCGCGAATGGCGATCAACGGCCCCGCCTTGGGATCGAGAATGCGTTGCCCCTTGGCGAGCCGCATCCTGTCGCCGCGATAGGCGCGCAGCGCCTCGATTGACTGGCGCTGCTCGTCGGCGCCGGACGGACCCTTCAGCGTCGCATCGAAACGCGCAATCTCGTCCTTTAGAACGGCGGCATCGATCTCGGCCGCGGGCGACAGCGCATTCATCTTCGAAGCCAATTCCTCGACCGTTGCCCCCGTCACCACATCGGGACAGTTCGCCCGTCAGATCGTCGACGATCCATCGATTGCCGAACAACATGTCGAGCGCAAAGCGGATCATCCGCCGCTCGCGCAGCGCCGGGTTCCAATCGGCCCCCGACGCCGCCAACTCTTTCAGCGCAATGCGCCGATTTAAAATCTGCCAGGGAAAAGCCGAGCGGCGCAGCACTGACCCGGCGCACCAAATCGTACCGTGTCGAAGCCCGACACCAGAGGCGGCATCAAGCGCTTGCCGTGCGCGTTCGCCCACAACGCTGACTTCGGCGGAATGAGACTGACGCCGTGCCCCTCCCACGCCGGCCGCGGATGGTGCACGCCGGCGGCGTAGTTCCACATCCGCCCGACATTGGCGATCTTCGCACCGGCCGCCACCGCTGCCGTCAACCGCGCGCCCGTCGGCGCTCGGGGTGCGTGCCGAGCAGGATCGTATGCGGCGGCGCGATCCCCGCCCCCGGCGACCAATATTTTCGCACCCGATCCAGATCGCCGCCGATCCCGCCCGCGGCGATAATCCACGGCGTCGGCTTCGGCGCGAAACTCGCCGTACTTCGAACACCCCGCCGCAGCCCTCGACTTTATTTCCGTTGCGATCGAGCCAATCGACGCGATGCCCGAAATGCAGCGCCAACTTCTTCGCGTTGGCGTGGCTCCGCAGCGCCTTGATCAACCGCGTAATCAAATGCCGGCGCGCTCCCCACGTCAGATGAAAGCGCGGCACAGAGTTACCGCACGCGGCCGCACGCCCCGCTCGACCCACAACACCACCGGCAGCGAGCTGATGCCGAACCGCTTCAACCAGCATCCGCGCCCATCGGGTGTCGCGCGTTCGACCAAATGCTTGGCCCACAGGATCCGGCCAAATCTCGCCGGTCTCGAACTCGGCGAAGTTTTTCCAATCGGTATAGGCTTGCTCGACCGTATCGGCGATCTTCATCCGCCGCTGTTCGGGACTGTCGACGAAGAACATGCCGCCGAATGCTTCCAGCGCCGAGCCGCCGAAGCGCGCCTCGCTCTCGCGCTCGAAAATCGCGACCGATTTGCCGGCGTCGAGCAATTCGAGCGCCGCCACCACGCCCGCGATGCCGCCGCCCACGATCGCCACATCCGTTTCGTAAACCGCACCCATCACGCGCCCTCGAGGGCCGGATCAAAAGAACGACTCGTCAACCTCGTTGATCAGTTTGGCCCCGCGCGCGTAAAGCGCAAGGTTGTCGAGGAACAGCGCATCGCCGCGCGCCAGCGTGCCGCCACCCGCGGCCGAGGTATGGGCGGAAATGCGGATTTTAGGGTGATCCCAAAGCGCACTCGACGCCGGCAACGGCTCTTCGCGAAAAACGTCCAGGATCGCGACCGATGGTGTGCCCTTGTCCAGGGCCGCAACCAGCGCGCTTTCGTCCACCAACCCGCCGCGTCCGATATTGACCAGCATCGCCCCGCCTTCATCCGCCCAAAAAAGCAGGCCCCGCCATGTCGCGCGTCTCGTCGGTCAAAGAACAGGCGAGCACAACCACATCGGCCGCGGGCAGCAAGCGCTCCAAATCGGACGGCGTGACCACCTCGTCAGCGAACTCATCCGCCTTCGGCGAACGCCGGATGCCGGCGACTTGCGCGCCGAACGCTTTCGCCCGCCGCGCAATCTCGCGTCCGATATTGCCGTAGCCCACGTCAGCCATTGGCTCTGCGACAGCTCGCGAAAGCCGATGCGCCGCCACTCGTGCGCCGCCTGCGCCGCGCGGTACTGCGCCGTCGGATACCATTCGGCCATCACCTGCCCCATGACGAATTCGGCCATCGCACGGCTTGCGCGCTACTGTTGGAAAGCCTCACGCCCCTGCGCACGATCTCGCGGAAGATCGGCAGGTCGAGACCGGCATTGAACGTCTGCACCCACTTCACGCCGGGATTTTCCATCGCCACGCCAAAGAACGGCCGGAACTGCGCGCCCGAAAAAGTATCGAGACTGGCCCAAACGATCTCCGCCCGAACCCCCGCCTGTTCCACCGCAACCCCGTCGATCCGAATTGTGCCGTCCGGATCGACCACATAAAGCTCAAGCGGCAACTTCAAGCCGCGAAGCCTCTCGTCAACCCGGCGCAGTGCGCCACCATGCAACATGAGCTTCATCGCGCGCCGATCCATCAGTTTGAATTGCCCGACCGCCATTGGTGCCACGGATTGTGCTATCCCGTCGATGCCGCCCGCATGATCAAGCAAATGTGAGAATGGGCCCGCCCCGCGGCCTTGCCGCCCACGGCCCTTGTGCTATTGGACACGTGAACGAACATCCGACCGCGAGCGTTTCATGTCCCTCACAAGACCAAGCCTCATCATTTGTGCCCTCGCGGCCTCATTCGCGCTCGCCGCTTGCGGAGAAGCCCCGCCGGTCAAGCCGGCGAACACGCAAACTACGGCGGCCGCTCGAACGCCGGCCGATGAGCTTAAGATGCTTTTTGCCGACAGCGACGAGGCCTCGCTCAAGCTCAGCCCCATCGGCGCTTTGTTTCGCGGCGACCAACGTTATGCGGACCAGTTCGGCGACTACATCAGCGACGAATTCATCGAACAACAACGAAGCGACGCGGCCTCCGACCTCAAGCGATTGCACGCCATCGACCGCGCAAGCCTCACCCCGCAAGACCAACTCGCCTACGACGTCTTCGAATATCAGACGCTGCAGAACCAAGCCGGTCTCTCGCCGGAATTCGTCGCGCTCACAGTCGTTCGGCCGATCAATCATTTGGGCGGCTTGCATATTCAGTATCCCGACATCAGTTCCGGCAAGTCCGCCGCACGCTTTCAGACAGTGGCCGACTTCGACAACGGCTTGAAGCGCATCGACGGCTTCGTGCTCTATCTCGACCGCGCTATCGAACGCATGCGCCAAGGTCTCAAGGCGCACGTCGTCGAATCCAGACTGACCGTGAGCCTGATGATCCCCCAGCTCGACGAGTTGATCGGACAAGGCGTCGACAAAAGCCCGTTCTGGTTGCCCGTAGCCGCGATGCCCGACGCCGTCCCGCCGGCCGACCGCGACCGCCTGTCGAAGGCCTATCGCGGCGCGATCGAGACCAAGATCATCCCCGCATTCAAACGCCTGCGCGAATTCTTGAAGACGGATTACCTACCCGCCGCGCGCCCGGAGGTCGGCGTCGGCAGCCTACCCGGCGGCGCGGCATACTATGCCTATCTCGTCGAACAACAAACGACGACGAAACTTTCGCCCGATGAAATCCACAAAATCGGGCTGGCCGAAGTCGACCGCATCAAGACCGAGATGGACGCGGTTCGCAACACGGTGAAATTCAAAGGCTCGCTCCACGCCTTCTTCCAGCATCTGCGCACGGCGCGCGCATTCGAACCGAAATCGCCCGCCGACATTCAGAACGGATACGCCGAAATTCAAAAGCGCATCGACGCCGCCGTGCCGCAAGATTTTTCGCTGGTCCCGAAGACCAAACTCGAAGTCCGCCCGGTGCCCGACTACTTGGAGCAAAGCCAAGCGGGCGGTTACTACAATCCCGGCACGCCGGACGGGTCGCGCGCTGGCGTCTTCTTCTTCAACAAATACGACCTGCCGTCGCGCAAAATGTGGGGCATGGAAACCCTGTTCCTGCATGAGGCGACGCCCGGCCACCACTTCCAGATTTCACTCGCGCAGGAAAACGAGTCGCTGCCCAAGTTCATGCGCTTCGGCGGTAACACCGCCTATGTCGAAGGCTGGGCGCTCTACGCCGAATGGCTCGGGCGCGAACTCGGCATGTTCAAAGACCCCTACCAATTGTTCGGGCACTTGAACGACGAACAACTGCGCGCCATGCGCCTCGTCGTCGACACGGGCCTGCACGCAAAAGGTTGGAGCCGCGAACAGGCGATCAGGTTCATGCAAGACAATTCCGCCCTCAGTCTCACCGAAACGACGCAAGAGGTCGATCGCTACATCGCCAACCCCGGCCAAGCGCTCGGCTACAAGATCGGCCAACTCGTGATCCGCCGCCTGCGCGCGGAAGCTGAACAAGCGATGGGCAAGCGCTTCAACATCCGCGACTTCCACGCCCAAGTGTTGAACACGGGCGCGCTGCCGATGGACATCTTGGAAGCGAAGATCAAACGCTGGATGCAGGCGGCGCATTGACGGGGCGCTAAACAAAACGCCCGCGCGTCTTGCTGGTGCAAGTAAGGTTCACCACGAAGGCACGAAGTTTCTCGAAGGTTCACGAAGTGGCAGCACCAAGCCTGGACGCTGTTGCAATGCCGGCAAACAGCATCAAGATCGGGCGCGGAACGCGCCCTGAAGTCCTTCTTTGTGAACCTTGGTGATCCTTCGTGCCTTCGTGGTGAATTCTTACTTGCCACTGATTTCGGCATGAAGTGCGCTACGGCTTCTTCCAGCCGAGTCCCAGCAGCGCCGCGCCGTAGCTTGCGAATGCCAGAACGCTGAGCGCCACGAGATAAATCTCCGCGCGCAAGAACGTGACCTTCGCAAGCGCCTCGCTGAGCGGCGAAGCGGCAAACCAGGTCACGCCCGCCGCCACGGCCGCAGCGCCTAACATACGCAAGCCGCCGGTCGTCAAACGCGCGTCAATCTTCAGGAAACCGCGCGTCCAAGCAATGCCTGCCAAGCACAGCATATTGATCCACGTGCCAAGCGCCGTTCCCAGCGCCAATCCTTCGACGCCGAACGAAAGACCCACGATCAGCAAAAACTTCAACGCCAAATTGCCCGCGATGCCGATCCCCGTAGCAATAACCGGCGTACGCGTATCGCCGCGCGCATGGAACAACGGCGTCACGGTGCGCAGGAGCACGAACGCCGGCAACCCCGCCGCATAGGCGAGCAACACCGATCCCGCAGCCGACGCCGCCGCGCATCGAAAGCGCCGCGCGCAAACAGACCCTGCATGATTGCGTCCGGAAATACGACGAACGCCACCGTGCAGGGCAACGTCAAAAGCAAGCCGACTTCCGTGGCGCGGTTGAACGAGTGTCCCGCCTTCGCGGTATCGCCCGCGGCGATCGAACGCGAGATTTCGGGCAGCAAAACGGTACCCAACGCGATGGCGATGACGCCCATCGGCAGCTGGTTCACCCGGTCCGCGTAGTAAAGTGACGTGTACGCGCCGGTGCCCAGATAGCTCGCCAGGATCGTGTCGACAAACATCGCCAACTGCACACCCGCGGCCCCCACCGTCGCCGGTGCAAAGCGCGCGAAGAACTGCCGCACGTCGCCGGTCAACGTCGGCCGCAACGGCAACACCGGGAGTTTTCCCAGCCGCGCTGCGACGACCAACAAAGCCACCTCGGCAATTCCGCCGGCAAGCACACCCCATGCCGCCGCGTGCCCTGCGCTCGGGAAGAGAAACGTGATACCGAGCGCGAGTGCCATCACGATATTGAGCAGAACGGGCGCCGCCGCCGCGGCCCAAAAACTCCCTTCCGCGTTCAACACGCCGCCCAAATGCGTCACGACCGTCACGCAGAGCAGATAAGAAAACGTGATCCGCGTCAGATCGACCGCGAGCGCCAACTGCTCCGGCTGGTCCGCAATGCCCGGCGCAAGGACCGTCACGATCCACGGCATGGCCGCGAACGCGACGGCCAGAAGCACCAGCTGAATCGCAATCTGCCAGCCCAGCATGTTGCGCGAGAACGCCCGCGCCGCATCGCCGCCGCCGGCGCGCAAACTCGTATAGAGCGGCACGAACGCCGCGTTGTACGCGCCCTCGGCGAAGATCGTGCGAAAATGGTTGGGCAAGCGAAACGCGATAAAGAACGCGTCCGACAGCGGCCCCGACCCCATGACCGCGGCCATCACGATATCGCGCATGAAGCCCGTCGCGCGGCTCAAAAGCGTAAACCCGCCGACCGAGAGCAGAGAGCGATACATGAAAGACCGAATTCCGAATCCGTGACCGAGGGGCTAGCAACATCGCACGGAACGCCCCCGCCACAAGCGCGATAGCCAGCACAAACTGTTGCACGCAAGGCAAGAGCGCAACTTGGCCGATGCAAAAGGCAGCAAGATGAGGGTCGCCCCCCAACCGCTTCCGCTACCTCGGGATTCCGTCATTACGCTCATTCCACCGGCCGCCAGCCGGCTTCGAAGTTACACCAACGAGGCGAAACGCCACGACACCCCTTCCCATGATTGCGACGCATGCGCGTCCGCCGCAAGCACTAGCCACAAGGCTGCATTCAGCATCGGCAGGCGCGCCGTTGCGCCCGCTGGCGCCGTTCACTAAAACGCCGTCGAAACCGGCGCGAAGGATCGAACCCATGCTCATGCCCAAGGTGAAAGCGGCTTCGAAGGACGTTCGCGAGAAAGCGATGAGCACGCTCGTACTCGGCTTCGCCGCCGATCCGATTGCGCGCTTCCTCTTCGCCGATCCTGCGCGCTGGTTGAGTGCAGGCCGGCGCTTCATGGATGCATTTGGCGGGTGCGCCTTCGATCACGGCACGGCCTTTGTCATCGACGACTGCCGTGCGGTCGCACTCTGGCTGCCGCCCGGCGTCTCACCCGACGAGGAGACGATGGGCGCCATTAGCGAAGAAGAGATCGCGCTGCGCCCCGACATCGCCGAGGCGGCGGCAGGCCTCTTCGAAGGCATGGCGAAATATCACCCGCACGAACCGCATTGGTACCTGCCGCTGATCGCGGCCGATCCGAACTGGATCGGGCAGGGCCTCGGCGCGGCGCTCATGAAGCACGTGCTCGCGCGCTGCGACCAAGACGGCGCCGTCGCCTATCTCGAAAGTTCGAATCCGCGCAACATCTCGCTCTACGAACGCCACGGTTTCCGCATCATGGGCGAAATCCGAAGCGGCGACGCGCCGGTCATGACACCCATGCTGCGCCGGCCGCAGTAGGCCGATGCGCTGCCAGCGCGTGTCGTCCAGAGCGCGCTTTCTTCGTCATGCCGCGGAAGTCGGGTTTCGGCGACTTGCCGCTCATGAGGGTTTATGGGATTGGCCGCTTGCGGCGGATCGGGCACGGAAGTCGGCGGTGGTGTTGGTTTTGGGGAATGGGGTTTCGGGGATGGGGACGCGCAGAAAGTTGCACAGCGGCGCCCAGCCTTGCACCACGTCGAAGTCGAGGCAGCGCGAGGGCGGGATTGTGCGTTTCACTTCAGCGTTGTGCGCGGCGTAGATCTTCAGCACGTTCGCTTTGCTCATGTCGCCGCCGAATGTCTGGTCGGTGATGAGGCGGTTGACCATGTCGGACCAGGCGCGCATTTCGGGTGGCGCGTCGCCTTCCAAACGCTCCTTGATCGTTTGCGAGAAACTCGTCCACCAAACTTCGGCGTCGCGTTCCGTGTGGATGATTTTCGCGTTGGGATACCGCGCGACGAGCTCGCGCCAAACATAGGTCGAGGGCCAATCGACCGTGGATTTGAAACCCTCGAACAGGTGCTCCCAGTCGACGGTCTTCCCGTTCGCCGCGTCGGCCCACAGCGGAACGTGCGCGGGCCGCGGAAACACTTCCATCATGTGATAACAGGGGCCGAAGCCGAGCTGTTCGAGCGCCGCCTTCAAAGACATAGTCCCCGTGCGGCCGAAGCCGGTGCCGATCACGCTTAACGTCACGATAGCCTCCTCAACGAAAACCTAAACTGCCACCAGCACGGCGTGGGCTCGCACCGGCTGCTCGAAACCTTTGAGCGCGAGCAAACCCATATCCGTCATTGCCAGCACCTTGCCGATACACAGTTCGGCGACCGCGTTGGAGACGAGGATTTGCCCGGGTGCTGCGTGAGAACACAGACGCGCCGCGAGCTGGACTGTCGAGCCGAAGAGATCATTCGCGCGCTCGATCGGTTCGCCCGATGCCAGGCCGATGCGCACGAACAGCGGTTGGTCCGGGGTCTCGCGGCGGTGACGGGCGAGCGTCTGCTGCACCTCCATCGCACAGCGCACGCCCGCGGAAGCGGACGAGAACACGCCCATAATGCCGTCGCCCGTGTGTTTCACTTCGCGTCCGCCCGCCGTTCCCAGGCTCGTGCGCACGATGCGGTCGTGTACTTCGAGCATGGCGAAAGCGAGTTCGTCGCCCAGGCGCTGCGTCATGTTGGTCGATTCGACGATGTCGGTGAATAGGATCGTGCGCGTACCGGGATCGTGCTCGTGGCTACCGGGAACAAGCGCCGCGCCGGCCACATCCGTGGGCGCGTCGCCCATGAACGCATCGGCGATGTCGTCGGTCACTTCCAGGATTCGCGTCGCGCGAAACCCATGCGCCTCGCGATGCACGCGGTCGGCCGCTTCCGCGCTCGGCGCGTGGCAAAGGCAGTAGAGCTTTCCCTGCTTCTGGTTAACCCAGTATTTGACGTAGTCGACCCCGTGTTGTCCCTGCGCGTTCAGATCGCTTTCGTGGGCCTTGGCGATGTCGGCCGGCGAAAGCCCGGTAACGTCGTGAATGTCGATATAGGTAGGCATTCCCCGCGCAATCCCTCTCCTGCTTCGCCCGTGTTCGGGGGCCACACTAATGCGAACGCCAGGGGCAAGGAAAGCCTCACAGCATCCGTTGCACCGGCGGAAGTCCGGCAGCGAACACGCTGAGCGCTACGGCAGGTGTTTCTTCATGAAGGCGGTCACGGCGTTCCGATCTCGGGGTTTGATTGCGCCAAGCTTGCGGTCGAGCAAGTCGGCCGAAATCGTGAACAAGCGCGATGGGCGGATGACGCAATCCTCGATCAGGCCTACGTCCTGCGCATCGGTGACGGGGATGTCTTCCGGCAACGTGCCGCCCTTGGCGGTGGTGATCATCACGGCCCAGAACACGCGATGGTTTGCTGCCAGCGCTTCGGTCGATACGATCAGCGCCGGGCGCTTTTTTGCGTCGTGCCCCTCAAGATAGGGAAATGTTAGGCGGACGATGTCCCACCGTTTATAGGTCACGGAACGCCTCATCAGCTTCGGGCGACAGCCAATCGCTGAGCGCGTGCTCCTGCAACTTCAAGAACTCGGCGTCGAGCACACCGGCTTTTCGGATGACGACGCCTGCCTTGGTTTGGCGATAGACGACCGCATCGCCGGGCTTCAGACCCAGCTTCGCGCGCACTTCCGCGGGAATTGTGGTTTGACCCTTGGCCGTGATTTTGCTGGCAACGATCCCCATGACTCCGCCCTCCTTACTGTAAGGAAAAAGGATACAAGGAAGTACGGCAAATTGCAAGAATTGATTGTTGCGGCCACAGGCCGCCAGCCCGTGCGGCGCACCCCGAACATCCGCCCCACTTCGCTTCGCCCCGCCAACCCTGATACGCTGCCTCCTCATTCGTTAATAGGAGTCGCCTGCGTGTCTAGAAACTGCATCCTCGTCGGGGCGCCGGTGGATTCCGGGCAGAGGACGCCGGGTTGCATGATGGGCCCCTCGGCCTATCGCGTTGCCGGTTTGGCCGCGACCTTGGTCGACCTCGGCCATCGCGTCGCCGATTGGGGGGACACCGCGCCCTCAGCCGGCGTCCAAGCTCGCGCGCCCGAGCGCGAACCCGAACATTCATCACGAAGCCGAAGTCGTGGCCTGGACGACGGCGCTGTCCGACGTGTCGCGCAAAGCGATGGACGCAGGCTTTCCCATCTTCCTCGGCGGCGATCATGCGATGTCTCTGGGCACCGTCGCGGGCGTTGCCGCGCACGCCAAGGCCAAGGGCCGCCCCCTCTTCGTGCTCTGGCTCGACGCCCATTCCGACTTTCACACGCCCACGACGACCGTCAGCGGCAACTATCACGGCATGCCGGTCGCCTATCTCGCAGGGCGCGAAGGGTTCGACGCCCTGCCCCCGTTTCCCGCGCCCGTGCCGGCGCAGAACATTTGCCTGTTCGGCATCCGCTCCGTCGATCCGGCCGAGCACGCCGCACTCCAGGGACGCGACCTCGCCATCAACGACATGCGCGCCTTGGACGAACGCGGCATCGTCGCCCCCTTGCGCGAGTTTCTGCAAAAGGTCGACGCCGCCAAAGGCATGCTGCACGTCTCGCTCGACGTCGATTTTCTCGATCCCGCGATTGCGCCCGGCGTCGGCACCACGGTTCCCGGCGGCGCGACGTTTCGCGAAGCCCATCTCGTGATGGAATTATTGTGCGAACACAACGCTTGTCACCTCGCTCGACCTTGCGGAGCTGAACCCGTTTCTCGACGAAGGCGGACGCACCGCACGACTGATGGTCGATCTGGTGGCAAGCCTCATGGGGCGCAAAGTCTTCGACCGCCCGACCCGCGGCCTCGGATAGGAAACGCCCATGCCCGCCCCCTCGAACCTCGCGCTCGTTCCCTTCATCAGCGTCGACAACATGATGCGCTTCGTCCTGCATGTCGGGCTCGAACGCATCTTGACCGAACTGGCCGGCGAAATCGAAGCCGACTTCACGCCGCTGGGAAAGCTTTCGACAAGACCCCGCGCGTGGCCAGCCATTCCGCCGTCGGCGTCATCGAACTGATGCCGACCTCGGACGGCGAATTTTACGGCTTCAAATACGTCAACGGCCACCCCAAGAACATGGCGGCCGGCCTGCAAACGGTGACGGCGTTCGGCGTGCTCGCCGACGTGGCGACCGGCTATCCGTTGCTGCTGTCCGAGATGACGATCTTGACCGCGCTGCGCACGGCGGCGACATCGGCGATGGTTGCCAAACATCTGGCGCCCAAGGGCGCGACCACGATGGCGATGATCGGCAACGGCGCGCAGTCGGAGTTTCAGGCGCTCGCCTTTCGCGCGCTCTGCGGCATCGAACACGTGCGCCTCTACGACATCGATCCGGCCGCAACCCGCAAATGCGCCGCCAACCTCGCAGGCACCGGCCTGCGCGTGACGCCGTGCAAAAGCGCGGAAGCCTCGATGGAAGGCGCGCAAATCATCACCACCTGCACCGCCGACAAGCAGTACGCGACGATCCTGACCGACAACATGGTGGGCTCGGGCGTGCACATCAACGCCATCGGCGGCGACTGCCCGGGCAAGACCGAGCTCCACCGCGACATCCTTTTGCGCTCCGACATCTTCGTCGAATACACGCCGCAAACGCGCATCGAAGGCGAAATCCAACAGCTCGCGCCCGACCATCCGGTGACGGAACTTTGGCAAGTGATCGCGGGCCAAGCGCCCGGCCGCACGAGCGCAAAACAAATCACGCTGTTCGACGGCGTCGGCTTTGCGATCGAAGACTTTGCCGCCCTGCGCTATGTGCACGCCCGCGTGAAGGGCACATCCTTCGTCCAAAACCTAGACATGATCGCCGACCCCGACGACCCGCGCGACCTCTACGGCATGCTGATGCGCGCGAAGGGGTGAACAGCCAAGACGTGGAACTTCACTTCCAAACCGCGCGCTCGATCCGCTCGCAGATCAAATTCACGCCGCGCGCGCCGACGTCGATCAGGCTCGCATAGCCCACGAAGCCGTGGAACGTGCCCCCAAAATACGCATGCTCGACGTCGACCCCGTCCGCCGTCAGGCGCTCCGCGTACAGCTTGCCTTCGTCGGCCAAGGGATCGTGATCGGCCGTCACCACCAGGGCCGGCGGAAGCCCCGCATAAGTCTTCGCCAAAATCGGCGACGCGCGCCAGTCGCTCGCCTCCTCGCGCAGCGAAAGATAATGGTCCAGCATCCACTCGATGTCGTCGTTGTCCAGGATATACCCGCCCCCGCCCCACCGCGCGCGAGAACCGTAATTCGGTCGCGCGCGCATATCGAGGCTGGGATAGATCGGCACCTGGAACCTGATCGAAGGCCCACCCCGTTCGCGCGCCATCAGACAAGTCACGACGGTCAGGTTTCCGCCGGCGCTATCGCCCGCGACAACAATCCGCTGCGCATCGATGCCAAGCCGCGATGCGTTCGCCGCGACCCAACACAACGCGGCATAGGCATCGTTGACCGCCACCGGAAATTTCGCCTCGGGCGACAAGTGGTAATCGACATTTACGACCACCGCATCCGTTCTCTTGGCGATCGTCCGCGCAAGCTCGTCGGTTTCGTCCAGCCCTCCGGCGAAAAACCCTCCGCCGTGAAAATAGATCACGACCGGCATCGCTTCCCCCGCGCGCGCCAGGCGCGGGCGAAGGATGCGCACCACAAAACGGCCGTCGGGCGTTGTGACCCACTCTTCGCTGACGCTTGCCATCTCATGCGCCGAGACGGTGGGCCTTGCCGCCCGCAGCGACAGCACCTTCGCGCGCACGACCGCCGGACTGTGCTGACGAAACGGCAGCACGCCGCTGGCGTTCAACCCGTTGACCACGGCTTGGGATTGCGTATCCAAACTCATCGCACGTTTCTCCATGGGCAGCTTGAGTAAAGCGATCGCACCGCGTCACGCTATCCTTCGAACTCCCAAACTTCCTCGAACTCCCACCTCGAACGCCAGCGCAATCCGGAACGCGAGTTCCAGCGACGGCGCGTATTTCTCCTGCTCGATGGCGTTGATCGTCTGGCGCGTCGCGCCCACCTGTTCGGCGAGCGCGCCCTGGCTCAAGCCCCGCGCGATTGCGCAAGTCCGGATATGGTTCGCCACACGCCCCTTTCGCGGGCTCATGCGAGCGCGGTAGTTCCAGATGACGGCGACGCGCTTGACGATCTCGGCCAAAGTCAGCACGAGCAACAACGCGAACGCCACGCCCGTCAGGCTCGTCAAGTTCAGCTTCGGCAAATCGTGCCCGCCATAGGCCGCGTTCGCCAACACGTGGATGACGATCACGTTCAAAGCCGCCGCCGTGAACCAATACGAAGCGAGGTTCGCCTTGACCTCGATCGCCAGATCGCGCTCGTCCTTCTCGATGTCGGTCTTGCCCGCGCGCGCCGACAAAACGCCCGCGATCACGCTCTCCGCCACGATCGCGATCACGGCGAGCGTCACATAGGTCCACAACAACCGCCCCGCCGATTGTTCGACGATGGTCAACCCGAACGATTGACCCAACACCTCAAGTCCGGCGGTGAACCGCGTCAGCAGGAAAACAGAATCGCGGCCCAAGCGGCGAGAGAAATCCAAGCATAACGTTCGGCTTGCGGCATGATCGGCGTCTCCGTGAGATGTAAAACATGTTTGACATATAGGCGAGGCTCGACGCCTGTGTCAAACATCTTTTACAATTTACCGCGAAAATTGCATGCGCGCGGACTCGCTACTCTTCCTGCGCAACGTCGGACTTTCCAAGTCGAGATCGTCGATCTTGATCACCTCGAGGTTCGGCCGCACGGCCTTCAACGCCTCAAGAAACTTCGCCGCATCGCCCACCACGACCAGCGTCGCTTGCTCCGCGCCGGCGCTAGCGGCGCGCCGCAGAAGACGCAGCTTCCGCCGTCACCCCGCCGCAAGCTTGCCGTTGAACGCCACCGCCTCGCCGGCGGGCATGCCTTGGAGCGCGAAGCCCGGCGATCGTCCCACCGAGTCCGCCGGCCGTCCGGCTTGCCGATTGAACCCGCCCGTCAAGAATGTCTTGCGCTTGCCGACCGCAACCTCAGTCAGCGGCTCGTTCTTCAATCGATCGAGTTCGCCCAGCATGACTTTCGCCACATCGGCCGCGGACTCGTTCTTCGTCTGCGCAGCCGCAGAGATCACGGCTACGTCCAGTCGCTGCGGCAAGCTCGAATAGGAGCCGTAGCTCAGCGCGCGCTTGACACGAATCTCTTGGAACAGACGCCCGTTACTGCCTGCGCCCAATACGGCGTTCGCCGCAGCGAGCGCATAGTAATCCGGATCGGACCTCTTCAACGCGCGCAGCGAAGCCACGACCGCCGCCTGCCCCGCGCCGGGCAGATCGATCACCACCGTCTGCACGCGCTCCGCTGTGCCCGCGCGCCCAATCGGAAGCGCTCCGCCTTGACCCTTCGCCTGCCAGTCGCCGAAGACGCGCGTGGCCAGCGCAAAGGCCTCCGCCTGCTCGACGCCTCCGGTTACCACCAGCGTCGCATTTTCCGGCCGCCAATAGGCTTCATGCGCGCGCGCAAGATCGTCTCGCGTGAGACGCTTAAGCGACGCCTCGACGCCCCCGGCCGGTGAACCATAGGGCGCGGCGCCGTACATCAGACGCTGCGAAGCAAGACCGGCCAGCGCGCCTGGGTCCTTCAAAGTCACCGACCAGCCGTCGAGCGAACGGCTGCGCTCGCGCTCGAACTCGGCCTGCGGGAACGAGGCGTTGCGCGCCACGTCGGCCAACACCCCTGCCGCCCCATCGAGCGTCGCAAGTGGCGCGACAACACTCATCGACGCGCCGTCCGCGCTCGCCTGAGGATTGATCGTAGCGCCCAGAGACTCGATGCCAACCGCGATCTGATCGGCCGACCACGTCGCGGTACCTTTCACCATCACTTGCGCCGTAAGCGATGCAAGCCCCGCCTGGTCCGCAGGATCGGTCGACGTCCCGCCGCCGACCACCAAGGTCAACGCGGCGAACGGCACGTCGCCTGTCTTCGCGGCGATCACCTTCATGCCGTTGGGAAGCGTCCGCTCCGCGATTGCGGGCGGCACAACCGGCACATCGGCGGAAGGCGCGGGCGGTGTTCGCGCTCCGACTCGGGCGCGACTTCGTTCGGCGTCGCTTTGGCGTTCGGCAGCGGTTTGAACTTGGGCATTGCGACCGGATTGCGCCAATTGTCCGCTTCGCCCGCCGGCCTCTTCGCCTCATCGAGATAGCGCACGTCGACGCGAGAGGCGTCGCCAAGGTAAGTCCGTGCCGCACGCTGGATGTCGGCCGGCGTCAAGTTCTGAATGGCCGCGAGCAACTTATCCGGCCACTTCGGATCGCCCGTCGAAACCAGCGCCTCGCCCAACAAGAAAGCACGCCCCGCAAACGTTTCCCGTTGCCGCAAGTCTTCCGAAAGCAGCTCGATTTTCGCCTCAGAAAGCTCCTCCGATGTGACGCCCTGATCGCGCAAGCGCACGATCTCGGCACGTAAAGCCCCCTCCGCTTCTTCGACGGTTTTCCCGCTCGCGACCATGGCCCACGTGGCCAAGCAGCCGCCGTCTTCTTGGTGCTCGTCGTAACTTGCCGCATCCGTGGCAACGCCCGAGCCGTTGACCAACGAACGCTTCAATCGCGAAGATTCTCCGCGCGCCAAGATCGCGTCGAGCACCATCAACGCCGGCGTATCCGCGTGATTAATCGACGGTAGCGGCCACACGCTGGCAACCGCCGGCAGCGGCACGTTCGGCGCATACATCGTGACGGCCCGCGCACCCTGTCGCGGCGCCTGCTTCGCGTCGATGGCAAGCGACGCCGGATATTTGCGCTTTGGGATCGGCGCGAAATACTTGTCGATCAATTGATCGACCCGCGCTTGATCGAAATTACCGGAAACGACCAACGACGCCGTATCGGGCCCATAGAATGCCTCATGAAAAGAGCGCGCGTCGTCCAGCGTCGCAGAATTCAGCTCGTCGATATTGCCGATCCCCGGCCGCCGATTGGGCAACGTGTCATAGCACTGCTCCGGCATCATAAAGCCGAAGAAGCGGCCGTAAGGCGGCGCAAGATAACGCTGGCGCAACTCCTCCTTCACGACGCCGCGCTCGGTCTCGAACACCTCTGAGTCGACCACCGGACGCGCCATGCGCTCCGCATGCGTCCACAGCATCGTCTCGAGATAGGCTGCCGGAACGATCTCGAAATAGTTGGTGCGATCATCGCCCGTCGACGCATTGCGCACACCGCCGACGTCTTCCGTCAGCTGATTGACCATGTTGAGCGGCATGTTGCGCGTCTTGCGCGACAAGATGTGCTCGAACAAATGAGCAAAGCCCGACCGCCCCTCCGGATCGTGCTTGAACCGACCTGTACCACATCTGCACCGTAACGTTCGGTGTGGATCGGTCTTGCAGCAGATAGATCTTCAAACCGTTCTTCAGCTGCCGGGTGGTGTAAGACAGCCGCGGCACGCTGACCGCGGCGCTTTCTCCCGCGCTGGCGCAGCCAGAGGTACCGTCCATCCGATTGCAACCGTCAGCGCCACCACCAACGCCAAGCCCAATATCCGCACCGACGCCATCGCGTTCCCCGCCCCGTCTCAAAGTCCTACGGCGGATTGGACCGAAGGCGGACCAAGTTTTCCAGTAAAATCCGGTGTCCCCAGCCGCTATCACCGACTGTTGAATACCTGCCCCAAGGCCGCGCGCACCCGCCGCCGTTTGTGCTAACTCCTTGCCGCACACATCGCGAATCCGGGGAACCCACATGCCGTCGATCCTTAGCCCAAGCAAATCCTAGGCCTTGCCGGCGCCGCCCTCGACAGCCGCGTGCGCCGCGCCGCGGGCCACGTCAGCGACCTGACCTTCGCACGCATCGCCGAACGCTTGCACCAAGACGCGCTGACCAACGAACTCACCTACGAACGCGACGGCAAATTCGAGCCGATCCCCATCATGCTGCGCCCGCTGCTCGCCATGAACGAGCAGCTGGCTTACGTCCACTACGTCTGCCAGCGCCTGACCGAAGCGCTGAAACGCCTGCCCTCGCTCTACCTCGAACGACGCAGAACGTCCGGCGCGTCATCGCCATCACGCCGGGCGAAGAAGCCTGGCTGCGCGACACCTGGACGGCCGCGCACCAACGCAACAACACCGTCTATGGCCGCCTCGATGCGGTGTGCGATTTCACCGCCGCCGGCTGGCAAGACACGCTGCATTTCATGGAGGCCAACCTCTCCGGCGTCGGCGGCATCAACTACTCGCCGCTCGCCGAAAACCTGGTCATGCGCGACATCGTGCCCACGCTGCTTGCCCACGACCCGGCCTTGCGCATCGAACTGCCGCGCGACCAGCGCGACCTGTTCATCCAAGTGCTGATCGACCACGCCCGCGCGCTCGGCCGCGACGCCTGCCGCCTCTGCTTCATCGAGCCGAAATACGCCGAAGACGGCATCAACGAGCAGTCGGTGCTGAGCGGCTATCTCGCCAAGCGCCACAACCTCACGATCACCCACGCCGACCCGGTCGAACTGCGCATCAAGGACGGCGACGTCTATTACGGCGACGACTGCGTCGACGTCGCCTATCGCGACTACGAAACCCGCGACCTGATCGAACTCGAAGCCGAACAAGGCAAACCGCTCGACGCCATGCGCCTGCTCTTCAAGCAGAACCGCATCATCTCCTCCCTCGTCGGCGACTTCGACCACAAGAGCTGCTGGGAAATCCTCACCGACCCCGCCATCGCCGAAAAATACTTCAGCGCCGAAGAATGCCGCCTGTTCCGCCGCCACGTGCTGTGGACGCGCGTCGTCGCCGACCGCAAGACGACGCTGCCGCACAATGTCGAAGGCGATCTGCTCGAATTCATGCGCACCCACCGCGAGCAGCTCGTGCTGAAACCGAACCGCTCCTACGGCGGCGACGGCGTCACGATCGGCGCCTCGACCGTCGACCAGCCGAATGGGAGACGCCTGATCGAACGAAGCCGTGCCGAACGCCGACGATCCGAAGCTGACTGGGTCGTGCAGATCGGCGACGCGCCTGCCCGTCGCACGAGTTTCCCGATCGTGGGCAAAGACGGCCGCGTCTTCAGCGAACCGTTCTATTCCGTCATGGGTTTTGCGCCCACCGAGAACGGCCTCGGCATCATGTGCCGCGTCAGCCAAAAGCAAGTCGTCAACGTCGCCCAGCACGGCGGCATGGCGGCGGTTCTCGTCGCCCACCCGCCGCGCGAACTGCGCGTGCCCGAAACGCTCGCATGGCGGCCGCAGCGACGGCGCCGAAGAAGCGCTGCGCAAGAAGATCGCCGAATTCCAGCACTTCGATAACGCCATCGCGCTCCTCGAATGGGACGAAGAAACCATCCTGCCCGACGGCGGGCGCGACGAACGCGGCGAACAACTCGCCACGCTCGAAGGCGCGCGCCACGCGCTTGCTGACCTCCGATCATCTCGGCGACCTGATCGAAGAGGTCGCCGTCGAGCGCGAAGGCGACGAACGCTGGCGCCGCGAAATCGAACTCTTGCGCGACCTGCGCGCAAGCGACCTCGCCATGCCCGCCGATCTGGTGCGCGCCTACGCCAGCGCCGCGCTCGCGCTCGACCGCCGCCTGGGAAGACGCGCGCGACAGCAACGATTTCAAGCTGCTCGCGCCCGCGCTCGCCGAAACTCGTCGCAGCTGCTGCGCGAAACGTCGAAGGCGCTCGACCCCGACGCCGACCCCTATGACGTCCTGCTCGACGAATACGAACCCGGCATGACGCGCGGACGCATGGAGCCCGTGCTGAACGATCTGCGCGCGCGCCTCGTGCCGATGGTTCAAGCGGCGGCAGAGAAGACGGCCTCCTGGCCAGAAGCTGCACGCACGCGCGGAAATTCCCCGAGGCCAGCTTGGGACCTCTGCACCGACGTGCTCGAAACCATCGGCTTCGACTTCACACGCGGCCACCTCGACCGCGCCACCCATCCGGGCACGACGGCCGTCGGGCTTCGACGACGTTCGCCTCGCCCTGCGCCCGAACGACGACGACCTGCTCGAAGCGATCCTCACCACGCTGCACGAAGGCGGCCACGGCCTCTACGACCAAGGCTTCGCCGCAGGACCGCGCGCACCCTACTCGCGCAAGCCCCATCGATGGGCATGCACGAAGCCCAAGCGCGCCTCTGGGAAAACCACGTCGGCCGCAGCAAGCGCGTTCTGGACGTTCTTTTCCCCAAAATGCGCGACGACCTTGGGCGACGCGTCATGGGCCTCGACGCCGAGAAATTCCTCAAGCGCAAACCGCGTCGCGCCCAGCCTCATCCGCGCCAGCGCCGACGAGATCTCCTATCATCTGCACATTGTGCTCCGATACGAACTGGAAGTCGCGACTGATCTCAGGCGACCTCGCAGTCAAAGACCTGCCCGCCGCCTGGAACGAGCGCAGCACAGACCCTGATCGGCATCACGCCCACCACCGACCGCGAAGGCGTCCTGCAAGACGGCCATTGGGCCTCCGGCATGTTCGGTTATTTCCCGACCTACACGCTGGGCAGCCTCTACGCGGCCCAGATGACCGAGACCTACGAACGCGACCGCAAACTGGACGACGAAATCGCGCACGGCGACTTCACACCCCTGCGCACCTGGCTCAAGCGACCAGTCTACAACGCAGGCGACCGCCTCCCGCCGAAGACCTCGTCACACGAGTCACCGGCAAAGGCCTCGATACAGCCGCCTACTTCCGTCACGTCGAGAGGAAGTTCGGCTGACCAAATTAGTCCATGCTGCGCGTCAGGGGATCGATCATCCGGCCGTTTTCTTTCGCCAAGTAGAAAAGCACCGCGGTACCAACCGCGACCACGACAATCGTAATGACAGAATCCTCCGGCCCGAACACGCCGCCGGTCAGCCACGCCGGCCCGTTGTATCGGCTTTCGACCGGCGCCACCGCGCGCCAACGTCTCGATGCCCGAGAGCGGCAATCCGGTCAGGATGATCGAAAAATTCCACGCCGCATGATGCGTCCCCACGACCCATAGATTGCGCGAGTACACGAACATCACGGTCCAGAACGCGCCGATCAGCGTCCCCGAAACAACCGTCGTGATCATTTCCTGAAGACTCGCCGTGTCCTCGATATTGGCAAGATGCAAGACCGCGAAAATCAACGACTGCAACCACAACGCGGGCACGGTGCCCCAAGCGCTTTCGAGGATTTGGAACAACACGCCGCGGAACGCGATTTCTTCCAATATCGCCGCGACAAAAATCAAGCCGGCAACACCCGGCAATCCGCTTGCAGACCGCGCACCGCCGTCACCTCGTAGATCCCAAGCGCAAACAGCGAGACCGACGTGATCGAGATCAGCACCACGCCCGACAAAACGCCGTTCCGATGCCCGCCGGTGCAAAATAGAGTTCGCCTGACCGGGCGCCCCTCGATCAACCGCACATAGGCCCAATAGGCGAGCAACACCGACAGCAAGATGCCCATCCGGCGCACCACGCTGGTCGCCGTTGCATCAAGCTGAAACGCGGATTGCAGTTCCGGCAGCAGCACCAGCCGAAACAACTGCATCGCGCCGAACAAGGCTCCGCCCGCCAGCAGAGCTTCAAAAACGCTTGAGCGAGCGACAGGCAACTTGGACAAAGGCGGTTCCCTCGGATCGGCCGGCAAGCGGCAACGCAAGGACCATATCAACCTAAATTCGCATGAAAACGTGATATTTCGTATGACACTCATGCATTATTGCATGACTGATGACGCAAAAGGGCCGAAATCCATGGAATGGAGCGACATACGCGTGTTTCTGGCGATCGCCCGCGAAGGCACGCTGATCGCCGCCGGCCGCAAGCTCGGCCAAACCCAGCCGACGATGGGCCGCCGCCTGCGCGCGTTGGAAGACGCGGTCGGCCACAAACTTTTCCAGCGCACGTCGGAAGGCTTCACGCTCACCGACGAAGGCGCCGCGATGCTGGCCCATGCCGAACGCATGGAGGAGGAAGCGCTCGCCATCGAACGGCAAATCGCCGGCCAAACTCAACACCTCGAAGGCACGCTGCGCGTGACGTCGTTCGACTGGTTCGCGGCGCGCATGCTCACGCCCGTGCTCGCGGAATTTTCCCGCGCCCATCCGCGCGTGACCGTCGAACTTCTGACCGACACGCGCTTTCTCAATCTCTCGCGGCGCGAAGCGGACTTGGCCTTTCGCATCGGGCCGTTCGACGAACCCGATGTCGTCTCGCGAAAACTGGCGCACATCCGCTACGGCGTCTACGTGCGCAAGGGACGCACCCATCCTATCGCGCGGCGACGGCACGGGCAGCACGCTGCTGGCGCTCGACCAGGCCTTTGCCGGCACACCCGACGACAGTTGGCTGCAAAACAAACTGCCGCACGCGCGCACGGTCTTTCGCAGCAACAGCCGCGACGTGCAAGCCAGAATGTGCGCCCAAGGCGTCGGCGCCGCCATCCTGCCCATTCCCCTCGGCGACGCGATCAAAGACATCGAGCGCATCGACCTCGGCGAAGACCCGCCCGGCCGCGACATGTGGATCGGCTATCACCGCGACATGCGCCGCCTCGCCCGCCTGCGCGCGATGCTGGACCTGGTGGTGGCGCGGCTTGCGAACTGAGTTGCCGAACGCTCAAAAGTCAGTTTGGTGCTTTATCAAAACGCAAGGACGAAAGCGCGCTTGACCCAATGGGTTGGCCTTGTTGACGTGCCGCGCAGACGAGCGCGTCGTCACGCAAGGCAACGTGGACCACGCGTCGCGGCGTCAAAGGCTACCCCGAAAGCGCTGGTCTATGAACTCGACGCGGCCGAATTATGGGCGCACATGTTGCAGATACGCCGACAATACTGGCCCGCGCACCTATCACATGCAGTAACCGCACGCATCTCCCTCGTCCATCTGCGCGCCAACCTCATTGACAGCGCGAGCGCACAACCGCGATTCACGCAACCCTTGCACGAAATCCGCACACCGGTTGCGGACGGGCGCCGGCTCGTCTAGCTACCTGGGTCGGTGAAGTTCGACAAACTGGTCGGGGGCATTCATGCGCAGCGCGTTCTCACTTCTATTGCGGCATCCACGCTCGCGCTCGCCACCACGGCCCTCGCCGGCGAAGGCATGTGGTTGCCCAGCCAGGCGCCCGACATCGCCAAGCAAATGAAAGCCGACGGCCTAAAGCTCGACGCCAACACGCTGGCGAACTTGCAGACCGCGCCGATGAACGCGATCGCCTCGCTGGGCGGCTGTTCGGCAAGCTTCGTCAGCCCGCAAGGTCTCGTCGTCACCAACCATCACTGCGTCTACGGCTCGATCCAATACAATTCGAAGCCCGAAGCGGACTATCTGAAGAACGGCTTCCTCGCCGCGACGCTCGCCGACGAACTTCAAGCCGCGCCCGGCATCGCGCATCTTCGTCATCGAAGACCTGCGCAACGTCACCGCCGACGTCATGACGGGCGCCGACGACGCTCACCGGCAAGGCGCGCTTCGACAAGATCGAGGCCAACCAAAAGGCGCTGATCGCAACCTGCGAAAAGCAACCGAGCCGCCGCTGCGACGTGCGCGCCTATTACGGCGGCGCCACCTATTTCCTGCAGCAGCAATTGGAAATCCAAGACGTGCGCCTGGTCTACGTGCCGGCGGGCGCGATCGGCAATTTCGGCGGCGAGATCGACAACTGGCAATGGCCGCGCCACACCGGCGACTTCGGCTTCTACCGCGCCTATGTGGCGGCCGACGGATCGTCGAAGCCGTTCGCCAAGGACAACGTCCCCTACAAACCGAAATCGTGGCTGAAGCTCGCCGCCAAAGGCGTCGCCGACGGCGACTTCGTCATGCTGGCGGGCTTCCCCGGCGCCACCGACCGCTACCGCACGGCGGGCGAGACCGAAGCATTTCTACACCGACGCCTATCCGCTGCAGCAGCGCCTGCTCGCCGACTATTCGGATCAAATCAACGCAGCGACCGAAGGCGACGACAAGGCGCGCATCACCTATGCCAACACGGTGCGCGGCGCCGACAACTTCAAGAAGAAACTCCAAGGCCAACTGGCCGGCGCCGACGCGATCGATCTGATCGCCAAGAAAACGGCGCAAGAAAAAGAGTTCCGCGCCTGGGCGCTCGACGCCGGCCGCAAAGCACGCATGGAACCCGTCATCGCCGCGCTCGACGCCACGATCGACGAAGCGAACGCCGCCCGCCTCGCGGCGCTGCGTTACGGCACTTGCTCAACCGCGGACAATTGCTGAGCGCCGCGCGCACGCTCTATCGCTGGTCGAAAGAACGCGCAAAAGCCGGACGCCGAACGCGAACCCGGCTTCCAAGACCGCGACCGCCGCTTGGTTGGCGAGCGCCTAACCCAAATCGAGCGCCGCTTCGACGCCAGCGTCGACCGCCGCCTGTTCGAAGCTGGCACTCGTTCAATACCGCATGCTCCCTGCCGCCGAACACAACCAGGCCTTCGATGCCATGCTCGCCAAGACTCGGCCTCGACCGCCTCTACGCCGACACCAAACTTGCCGATACGCCCACGCGCCTTGCCTGGCTCGACAAGTCGTCGGCCGACATCGCAGCCTCGAACGATCCGTTCCTGAAACTGGCGGTCGCCATGTTCGACGAAGACATCGCCCGCGAAAACAAAACCAAGGACCGCGACGGCCGCCTGCAGGCCGCGCGCAGCGCCTATATCTCGGCCTATATCGACTTCGCCAAAACCAAGGGCCGCGCCGTCTATCCCGACGCGAACGGCAGTTTGCGCCTAACCTGGGGCAAGGTGACCGGCCGCACCCGCGACGGCATGAGCTATCAACCCTTCACCACCGCCAAAGGCATCCTGGAAAAATACACCGGCCGCGACCCGTTCGACGCACCCGCGAAACAGCTCGACCTGATCCGCGCCAAGGACTTCGGCCCCTACACCGCGCCCGCGCTCAACACCCTGCCCGTCAACTTCCTCTCGACCGTCGACATCACCGGCGGCAATTCGGGCTCGGCGACCCTGAACGCGAACGGCGAACTCGTCGGCCTCGCTTTCGACGGCACGATCGAAGGCGTGATCTCCGACTGGTGGTTCGACGACACGCTGACCCGCACCATCCACGTCGACGCGCGCTACATGCGCTGGGTCATGGACAAAGTCGACGGCGCCCATCGTCTGCTGGACGAGATGCAAGTGGGAAAATAGCTTACGCGCCGCTCGGGCGATCCAAGGTGAAATACACGCTGTCGACCCACTCGCCGGCGATGCAGTACGTACCAACCGCTTCGCCCGACTTTCGAAATCCGAGTTTTTGCATCAACGCGATGGAGCCCTCGTTGCGCGGATCGACATCCGCCATCAGCGACTCCACCGCGCGCGTCGCAAAAATATGCCCGATCACCGCGGATGAGGCCTCGTAACCCAATCCGCGCCGCCAATGATCCGGGTGAAGAATAAGCCCGAACTCGGGCAGCGGATCGGCCCCCACTTCGCCGATGACGCAACCATCGAGCTCGATCAAAAAATCCTCGCTCGTCTCGGCCGATGCCTCGATCCTTCGGCTGAGCCAGGCGCGGGTCTGCTCTAGGTCGCGATGGGGCGCCGTCGACCAATACCGCATGGCGGCAGGATCGGCCATGATCGCGTTGATTTCGACGAGATCGTCTTCGCGTGCCCGCCGCAGCGTCAACCGGCTTGTCTTAAGTTCCACGCATTCTCACTCTCGCACCTCCGCGGCTCTGTTCCGGTCGATCGAACGCGATAGGCCGCTACCTGATCGCCACCGGATTGATCACCGCCTGCACCGCGCCCTGAAACCGCGGCTGGCCGAGCACGAACAGAAACTCCGTCGCGCCGTCCGCCGCCAACGCTGCCGTGTTCAGCGTCTCCAAGATGTAGACGCCGTTTTTCGCCAGAAGGATTTGATGCACCGGAAAAGCCTCGGTCTTGACTTCGAAGGGCACGGCCTCGACGCCCCACGTGTCGGCGCCGACGGCCACGACGCCACGCGCGGCGAGCAAGGCAGCGCCTTCCTTGCCCAAGCCCGGCTCACCGCCCATGAACTTCGCCTTGTCCTTCGGCGATGCGACAGCCAGCCGGTATGGAAGATCACCACATCGCCTTTTCCGATCGTGACCCCAGCCGCCTTCTCCGCCGCCTCGATCTCGGCGCGGTTGAACGCACGCCCTGCGGGCACCACCTTCGTCTTGAAATGCTTCGCCATATCGAGCAGCACGCCGCGCGTCGCCATCGGCGGCACGTTTTCGGTGCCGAGCTTCTTCAAACCGTCGGCCGCGACAAAATCTTTTGCATGATTGCCGTTGTAGTAGCGATGCCCGATCCCCAAATGGCCGAGCCCGTCGAGCTGCGACCCGATGCCCATATAGGACATCAAAATATCGTCGTTGCCGGTCGCCAAGTTCGAGCCGAGCGTGCCCCCGGTACCGTCATTCGATTGCGTCACCACAATCTGATAGGTGCGCGGCGGATAGGCCGGCGTATCGCGCCCTGTCACGATGCCCAGCGCATAGACCTTGCCCGTCTTGACCAGTTTCGCCGCCGCAAGCGCGCCCGCCGGCGAAAGATTGTTCGCAGCCCCGACCGTATCGGCGGCGCCATATTTCGAGGGATACCAATCGTCGGCCGCGAGAGCAGCACTGGCGGATAAGACGGCGGCGGCAATGGCAAAGGCGTGGGTTGCGTTCATCTCAAAACTCCCGAGGTTCAGCCGACTATGCGACGGCTCCTTCAACGCGATCAATTGCTAAACTCTCCCTAGCCACCGCCTCCGCCACTTTGATCCCGTCGATCGCCGCCGACAGAATGCCGCCGGCATAACCCGCGCCCTCGCCCGCCGGATACAGCCCGCGCGTGTTCAGGCTCTGAAAATCCTCGCCGCGCTTGATCGAGATCGGCGACGAGGTGCGCGTTTCCACGCCGGTCAGCACCGCGTCGTCCATCGCAAAGCCTTTGATCTGCCGCTCGAACGCGGGCAACGCCTCGCGGATCGCTTCGATCGCATAGTCCGGCAAACAGGTCGACAAGATCGGTCGGCAGCACCGACGGCTTATACGACGGCACCACCTCGCCCAGCGCCGCCGAGGCGCGCCCCGCGATGAAAATCGCCGACGCGCTGACCGGGCGCGCGAATAATCGCGCCCGCCCGCTTCGAACGCGCGCTCTTCCCAATGGCGCTGAAACGCGATGCCGGCCAGCGGATGGCCGGGATAATCCGTCGGGCGTGATGCCCACCACGATGCCCGCATTGGCATTGCGCTCGTTGCGCGAATATTGGCTCATGCCGTTGGTGACGACGCGCCCCGGCTCCGAGGCCGCCGCCACCACCGTGCCGCCCGGACACATGCAAAAACTATAGACCGAGCGCCCATTCGCGCAGTGATGCACGATCTTGTAGTCGGCCGCGCCCAGCAGCTTGTTGCCCGGCGTTGTGGCCCGAAGCGCGCGCGGTCGATCAGCGATTGCGGATGCTCGATGCGAAAGCCGATCGAAAACGGCTTCGCCTCGATGTAAACGCCCTCGTCATAGAGCATCTGAAACGTGTCGCGCGCGCTGTGACCCACGGCCAGCACCACGTGCTCGGCCTCGAGCGTCGATCCGTCGGCAAGCACCAGCCCCGCGACCCGCCGCTCGCCCGTCGCCGACTTGTCGATGACGATGCGCTCGACGCGCGTTTGAAAGCGAAACTCGCCGCCCAGCGCCTCGATCGTCGCGCGCATATGCTCGACCACCGTGACCAGCCGAAACGTGCCGATATGCGGCTTGGACACATAGAGAATTTCCGGCGGCGCGCCGGCCTTGACGAACTCGCTCAGCACTTTGCGCCCGAGAAAGCGCGGATCCTTGACCTGGCTGTAGAGCTTGCCGTCGGAAAACGTGCCCGCCCCGCCCTCGCCGAACTGCGCATTCGATTCCGGATTGAGAGCGCGCTTCCGCCAAAACCCGAACGTATCCTTCGTGCGCTCGCGCACCACCTTGCCGCGCTCCAGGATCAAGGGACGCAATCCCATCTGCGCCAGAATCAGCGCCGCAAAAAGCCCGCACGGCCCCGCGCCGATCACGACGGGCCGTAGCCGCGGCGGCGCCGCGACTTGTCGCGACGCGATAGCCCGTGTCCGGCGCAACGCGACGTGACGCTCGCCCTGCACGCGCTTCAGCACCGCCGCCTCGTCCTTCACCGCGACGTCGACCGTATAGATGAACACGATGGCCTTGGGCTTGCGCGCGTCGACGGCGCGGCGAAACACCGAAAGCTCGACGACGTCGGCAGCGCCGACGCGCAATCGCTTGAGCACCGCCGCACGCAGATCCTCGTCCGTGTGATCGAGCGGCAGCTTAACTTCGGTTAGTCGCAACATCCGGGCCAGTGTTAGACCCAATGCGGCCCCAAAACTCAACTCGCCTGGGCGGTCTCCGCCGACAGGAAGCCCTCGAAATACGCGATCGTCTTCGCCAGCCCCGCGCGCAACGGCGTATAGGGCCGCCAACCCAAAACGGTCTTGGCGCGCGTGATGTCGGGCTGGCGCTGGCGCGGATCGTCCGTCGGCAACGGGCGGAATTCGATTTTCGACCGGCTTCCCGTCATCTCGATGATGGTTTCGGCCAAGTTCCCGGATCGTGATTTCCGACGGATTGCCCAGATTGATCGGACCGGTCACCTCGGCGGGCAACTCCATCAGACGGATCAAGCCGTCGACCAGATCGTCGACGTAGCAGAACGAGCGCGTCTGCGTGCCTTCGCCGTAAAGCGTAATCGCCTCGCCGCGCAACGCCTGCATGACGAAATTGGAAACCACGCGCCCGTCGTTCGGATGCATGCGCGGCCCATAGGTGTTGAAAATCCGCGCCACCTTGATGCCCGAGCTTGTGCTGGCGCCAATAGTCGAAGAACAACGTCTCCGCGCAACGCTTGCCTTCGTCGTAGCACGAGCGCGGTCCGATCGGATTGACGTTGCCCCAGTAATCCTCCGTCTGCGGATGAACGTGCGGGTCGCCGTAGACCTCTGACGTCGAGGCTTGAAGGATTTTGGCCTTCACGCGCTTGGCCAGGCCCAGCATGTTGATCGCGCCGTGCACGCTGACCTTCGTCGTCTGCACCGGATCGAATTGATAGTGAATGGGACTGGCCGGGCACGCCAGATTGAAGATGCGGTCGACCTCGACATAGAGCGGGAACGTAATGTCGTGGCGCATCACCTCGAAACGCGGATTGCCGTGCAAGGCGGCGATGTTGCGCCGCGAGCCGGTGAAGAAATTGTCCACGCACAGAACGTCGTGACCTTGCGCGATCAAGCGTTCGCACAGATACGAACCGATGAAGCCGGCGCCGCCCGTCACCATGACGCGATTGTCGAGGGCCATGTTATCTGATCTCCCGAACTGATTGCCGAGAAGTGTTGCGAACGCATCACGCCGCCTTGACGTCCGGCTCTCCGTGCACGCGCGGATTGCCTTCAAGCGTCGACGTGTCGAACCCGTGATAAAGCGACAGAAAGCGGAACGGATGGTTCTGATACGACCGGTACATCACGTTGTTGATGTCGCGAGTTCGTGTCGAAATATCCGATGCGCGGGTTGATCGCCTGGCGCGTAAAATGATGCCGCGCCATGAGGAGACCGAACTGGTCGATCCAGCGCGAAACCTCCGCCCCGCCCAGCGCGCGTTCCAAATATCCTCGCAAGAAGCGCAGGAACTGATCCGCGTTGTCCGTCGGATTGACGAGCAAAAGATTGGCGGTCAGACGCGAACCCGCATTCGTGTTGCCCGTATTCTCGTTGAACACGACGTCGTCGCCGGCGCAACGCTGCAGCAAATCCTTGACGCCGCGTTGCAACAGCAGATCGATGTCGGACACGAACACCGGCAGCTTCAGATTTCTCAGCAACGCGCCGAGCCGCAGAAACCGCACCGATTGGAAATGCGCGACGGGTAGCGCGATCAAACCCTTCGGCGGCGTGTCGTAGCACTTTGTCGTGACGCTTGCCGCGTCGAACCGGTCGCCCGCGAAAACCAACCGTTCGTCGGCAATGGCAAGCGACTCGGCGACACTCTTCAACTGGTCCGCGCCGCCGATCACGTGAACGACGACGAGACACTTCACGTCGGAGTACTTCAGAATCGACTTGATGTACCAGCGCGCATAGAGATCGACATAACCGCGATCGGCCGCCGCGAAAAACACGGTCTCGGCGCCGAGCCGCTTAGCGGTCGCCTGCAATCCCGTCCAGTCGAGCGGCGCACCCGTCGCGGTCGCAAAACTGACCGCGCTGTCCTTGAAATTGTTCGGCGTCGCCTGCAACACCATCGACAGATCGAGCGCCTCGATCGCCAGACGATAGTGCTTAGCCCAACCTTCCCACTCCGACCCTTTCTCGACCTCGATCACGACGCCGCGCGCGGCCTGCACCAATTGCGTAACCTGCGCCGCACTGCGATCGGTCAAAGGCCGGCACAGAATTTCGCTGGCCACGTCGTGAATGTCGCGAAGCTGAAGCAGCGGATGAACGCCCGGCTTGCCGGTCAGCGCGACGGCGATGCGTTGCTCGATGTCGGCGTCGGCATTTGCCTTCTCCGCACCGGCCAACGCCGCCCGCGCGCCTTCGTGCGCCGCATCCAGCCGCAAAAGCAAGCCTGCATATTTTTCCGCTTCGGCCTTTCGTCCCAGCGCCACGTTGCACGACAGCGCCGAGTTCAACATCGCAACGCTGCCCGGCACCAGCGACGCCAGCGCCGCCGCATATTTCTCGGCCTGCTGCGACGTTGCCTTCGGCCAGATGCGCGTTAAAGCGTTCGATCGCCGCCGGCATTTGCGCGCGAATATCCTCGACCAAAACCTCGGCGTCGCTCGCCACCGCCTTCAGCGCGACCAAACGCTCCATGACGCTCGAGGATGCGCCCCTCCGACGCCAACGCATTCACCAGCGCGCGCAAGCGTCTGCGCATCGCCCGGCTGCAACGCGTCGAGATGCTCCAGCACCAACAGCGCGTCCTTGCTGCGGCCTTCGCCATACAGCGAAACGCCAAGCCCGCGCAGCTTCGCGATTTGCCCCAATGCCGCACTCGGCGCCTCGGCGATCACCGCCAGCGTGTCGAACACGTTGCGCTGAATCTGATAGCCGTGTCCGCGCAACAACGCCTCCGCCGCCGCGCGATCGGCCGCGTTCAGATGCTGGTGCTCGTAATGCACGACGCCGGGCTTGAAGCGCGCGAAGTCGAACAGTTTCAAAACGTTGTAGTCGTAGCCTTCGGTGTCGATCTGCAGAATATCGACCCGCTCGACCCCGTGCTCGCGCAGCAGACTATCCATCGTGCGGCATTGCACGCTGACCGCCTGCAACAGCGTACGCAGCGCGGCCGTCGTCTCCGCGTTGGGGCTCGACCGGCCCAAAACGCCGGTTTCTTTCAGCAAGTCTTCCATCAGAAACGACGAAATCCCGGCGAAATGCGGCGGCAGCAATCCGCGCTCGACCGCCTCGGGATTGAAACGCCAAATCGTCCGCTCGCCGTCTTGCTCGGTGATTGCGCAATTGACCGCCGTGATGTTGGGCGCGTGCGTATAGAGCGACTTCAACTTCTCGAAATATTGCGGAATGGGCTCGACGATGATGCCGGAGAGATTCTTGTCCACGATCATGGCGCGCAATGGATCGAAGCTCACGCCGTCGAAACCGCCGACCTGCACGAAGAACGGATTGGGATTTCGCGCGACCAAGGCGGTGACGGCAGGGCCCAACAGGTCGGGCGCGTCGCTAGGCGTGGCGGACATTCTTTAGCTCCTTAAGGGCGGGAAGTGATGTCCGCTTTGTTGCGTCGAGTGCACCTTGTCCATCGTCAACCGGCAGCGCGCCGCTTCAAGGGCGCATGCGTTTCAAGTACGTCTGAATTTTGATTTGCCGCTGCCCATTCGCGTTCGGCCGCATCGATATCGGCCTGTGTCCACAAACGATTGTCGACGAGAATCGGCCGCGCCAGATGCATCTGCGCAAGCTTTGACTTGTACAAGCCGTGATAGTCGCCGACGGAAAGCATCTCGCTGGCTTCGTGATCGTGCTCGATCCCGGCATCGAGATAGCGCTCGAGATTGGTCAAGTCCGGCTGCTTCATGCGGCCTTGGGTGTACTCGCTGCACATGAAGCGATACAAATCTTCCAACCGATCGACCAGTTTTTGCGTATCGAAAAGCTGACAGGTCAGACGATCGCTGTTCAATTTCGTTTTGTAGGCCTCGATCGCCGCCCGGTCGTGCCCCGAGCGCTACCGCGCGTTCGACATAATCCTTGGCGTTCATCACGACCAAATCGGTCAACCCGGCCGAGCGCACCAAACTTCCGCACACGCGCGAGGCAAAGCTGCGCCCCGACAACGTCAGAACCGGAACGCCCATCCACAACGCATCCGACGCCGTCGTATGCGCGCCGTAGGGCGTCGTGTCCAAAAACAGATCGGCCAGCGGATAGCGCGCCAAGTGATGCGGATTCGGCGAGCTTTGGCGCAAACACCAACCGCGTCCGCGCAATGCCGTGCTGCTCGGCATAGCCCAGCAAGCGCTCTTTGGTCTCCTTCGACGCATCGAGCAGCCACAGCACGCTGTCGGGCACGCGGCCCAAGATTTCCATCCAGCGTTCGAAGGTGAACTTCGAAATCTTCTGCGTGCCGTTGAAGCAGCAGAACACGAACGCATCGTCCGGCAATCCGACGCTCGGCGCGCGTCGGGCGCGTCTCCGCCACGATCCGCTTGCGATCGTTCGGCTGATAGCAGGGCAGGCGCAAGACGTTTTCGGAGTAATACATCTCCGACCCGGGCGGGATGATCCAATCGTCGGCGACGATATAGTGGTGATAGGGCGATCCCATCGAGCCGGGATAGCCCAGCCAGTTCACCTGAATCGGCGCGGGCCTGCGCGCGAAGACGCCGTTGCGCGAATCGCGCGTGTGGCCGTTGACGTCGACCAGAATGTCGATGCCGTCGGCGGCGATCTTTTGCGCGGCCTCGTCGTCGCTCAGTTTGCGGATATCCGTCCAATTCTCGACGGCCGCCTTATAGCGCGCCTGCATCGGCGCTGTTGGACTCCGGCCCGCAATAATAGACGAACACGTCGACGTCGGACTGCGCATGAAGTTCGAAAAACTCGATCATCAAATAGCCGATCGCATGATCGCGCAGGTCGGAGGAAATGTAGCCGACGCGGAGCCGGCGCGACGCAAGATCGATCGGCGCGTGCCGGCGGTCGAACGCCCGCGGCGGCAACGCCTTCGGCTTCCGCTGTCTTGACATAACGCTCCGCCGACGCCAGTTGCAGCAACGGATCGTCCGTGTACACCGCCGTCGACAGCGGATGAATGCCCTTCATCAGCGCCTTGCGGCTCAGGCGTTCGGACGGCACGACGACCGGCCATTTGCACTGCGTCAGACGCAGCGCCACATATTGTTCGATAATGTCCGTCTGCTGCGGATTGATTTCCAAGCATTGCTGAACGGTGGCTTCGGCAGCCTCGACCTGCTGATGATCCGACAGCACGCGCGCGATCTGCTTGAAGCGCCGTGGTGCCGTAAGACACCGCATTGCCGCTCAACGCCGCCGGCCGGTTGACGGCCGAGCGCCACAGCTCGACGGCCTTGTCGGCCTTGCCCGATCGCTCCAAAAACCCGCCCAAATTGATGTAGGCCGGCATGAAGTCCGCATTGAGCGCGATCGCCTTCTGCAGCGCCTCGGTCGCCGCCGCGGCATCGCCCGCCTGCCCGTCCAAAGCCGAACAGTTGAAATAAGCGACATAGAGCAGCGGATGTTCGCCGTTGGCGCTGATCCACGCTTTATAGAGTTGCCGCGTCGCATCGGACTTGTCCGGCGGCCGTCAGCCGTCCTGCCGCGTCGATCAGCTCTGCCAGTGTCAACGAACCCGACGCAATCTTCTGCAAGCCGGTCAAATACAAGTTCTCAGTCATGTTCGCTCTAATCGCGCTAGAAAGCCGGAAACGCAGGCGGTTTCACGGGACCTTTCGATCCAGATGCGAACAATTTGAATGATTTACCTTACAAATCCGCTAACGAACCCCGGGCGGAAAGGCGCCAAAAACGCTTCGGCCGGACGCGTGGGAACGCGCCCGGCCGAGTTCTGAAACGCTGCGCTCTGGAATTAGGCGCTGACCACCACGTAGGCGGCGACCTGGTCGTTGTCCATGCTCGCGATCTGCGTCGAGGTGAAGCCGGCGACCTGCGTCGACGTCATTTCGTACATGTTCGTCGCCGTCAGATTGTCGATCTGCGTCACCGTCAAGCCGGAGATCTGCGTCGACGTCAGCGCGGCGATCGTCGTCGTCGTCAGCTCGTTGATGATCGTCGTCGACAAGGCGCCGACCTGGGTAGAGGTAAAGGCCGCGACCTGGGTGTCGGCGAATTCGCCGATGTCGGTCGTGTTGAACCCGCCCATCTGCGTCGTCGTCAGCTGGGTCAGCTGCGTCGACGTCAAGCCGGCAACTTGTGTCGCCTCCAGCGCCGACAAGTTCGTCACCGACAGGGCCCTGAGCTGCGTCGCACTCAAAGCGCCGATCTGGGTGTCGAGCAACTCGCCGATATCGGTGGTCGACAGACCCGCGATTTGCGTTGCCGTCACCGCGATCAGCTGCGTCGTGGCGAGGGCGCCCATCGTCGTCGCGTCGATCGCCGAGAAGTTGGTCGCCGACAAGACGCCGATCTGGATCGCCGAGAAGCCGCCGATCTGCGTCGAGCTCAGTTCGCCAAAGTCGGTGACGCTCAGATTGCGCAACTGCGTCGTCGTCAGAGCCGCAACCTGGGTCGAGCCAGCGCCTGGACCTGGGTCGTATCGAGCGCCGACAGGTTCGTGGCGTTCAAGCCCGCCGACCTGCGTCGCCGTCAATCCGCCGATCTGCGTCGTGCTCAACGTGTTGATGTTCGTCGTCGACAACGCCGCGATCTGAGTGTTCGCCAAAGCACCCACCTGGGTCTCGGTGAACTCGCCGATATCGGTCGTGCTCAGACCTCCGATCTGCGTCGCATTCACGCCGCGCAGCTGGGTCGTCGTCAACGCCGACACCGTCGTCGCATCCAGCGCCGAGAACGCGGTTGCCGACAGAGCGCCGACCTGCGTCGAGCTCAAGCCGCCGAACTGCGTTGCCGCCAACTCGCCGATGTCGGTCGCATTCAGACCGCTCAACTGCGTCGATGTCGCCGCTCTTCTGGCAGGCGCCGACATCGACGCGTGTCCTGGCTGACATCGACACGATAATCCACCTTGCAGTCGAGGTTCTCTCATTCATGTTCGTATTGGGTGAGGCGGTGGGATACCTGCGTATAGGGGATGCCGTGCGCCAGGAATGATAAAGGTTGACGGCCGTCGGGACGGCGCCGCCAACAGCGGCGACGATGGCGATGGCGCGTGCGATCACATCGTTTGGCGAGCGGTCCCTGTTTTTCGTCCGGGCTTTCATTGCCGAGTAAATGGCCTTCGGATTGACGTCGCTCATGGGTGGTGCCTCTTCGAAAACAGGGGATAGGGAGTTGGCTATCATCATAAGGGCGTCCTCCCAAGGAGCAGAAGGTGGAGCGGTTCGTAGTCGCGCAACCTTCAACGGCGCTTGAGCGCGCTGTTCAGCTGGCGTTCAGGGGCGCTACGCTGAATGAAGGCGGAGCCGACCTTTGCGAAGACCCGTACCGGCGGGACCGCTCAGCAGGCCCAGAAATTCAGCGGCTGCGGGCTCCGCTGGCGCGCGTGCTACACCATAGACACGTCCAACTCAGCTCGTCGGGTAGGAAGCCGAGGAAACGCACGTTCGTGTTGGGGGAACGATCTCCGTCGCCTGACTGACGCCGGATCTCGAATGCTCCCGCCGCGACCTGCCGGAAATGGCACCGCCAAAAGACACGAGGTCGGCATTCCGCGAAGAGTATGCCGACAGGATCGCGATCCACGTCGCGCATCGCCCGCAGAAGATGGGCTTGGCCCGGCGACAACATCGATGGTTTCGGGCGCGCACTGGCACTCGGTGCGGATTATGTCGTCGAAATGGACGCCGACTTTCAGCACGATCGAAAAACTATCCCGAATTCCGGCACTGATCGAGGAGTACGATGTCGTCGTCGGCAGCCGGTATATCCCCGGTGGCAGCGTCGAGGAAAGCTGGAGTATCGTCCGCGAATTTCTTAGCCGGGGCGGCAGCATCTACTCGCGCCTCATCCTCGGGCTGCGGATCCACGACCCAACAGGGGGCTTCAAAATGTTTTCTGCGCCAGTGCCTTGCGCCAGCTTGACCTGAGCCGCATCCGATCCGAGGGTTACACGTTCCAGATCTGAAATGAGTTACGCCTGCCAGCGTGCCGGTTTGCGCGTGAAAGAAGTGCCGATCCGGTTCGTGGACCGCGAGCGTGGGTCCTCGAAGTTGTTACCAAATCGCCGTTGAGGCGTATTGGCGTGTCTGGCAGATCAAACGGCGCTACTAAGCTCGATGGGATATCGCTGGCCCGTCCCTACCCCGCTTGTCAGCGGTAGTACTCGACAGCGCGCACGCCACAACGCTGCGTCAGGGCCACGAAGATTGTATTAGCGTATGTGCTCGTATCGGCTACGCCTCATTTGCCAAGCGAGGGAGGCGAGCAGATGATCCCATCCAACGAGTCGCCCGCAATAGCGCCGCCATCGCCGCACAACTGATCAATAAGGTCGTGGACCTCGGTTTCGCTCGCTGATCGTGCTGCGGTTGCTCGGCGACGTCGGCAACGGCGAGTATGCATTTGCCGTTGCGGTTTGGCTTTATGCGAAGACATTCACCGATTTTGGTCTGGGCGTCCTGGCGACACGCGATGTGGCGAGAGACCGAACCCTCGCGAATCAATACCTCGGGCTGACAACAGCCCTCCGCTTAATCCTTTGGCTGATCACCGTGCCGCTCGTCGGCGGGTTTACCTTCATCTACCGCGAATATGCGAACCTCGCTACCGCCAGTGTGCTGGCAATCTTTTTCTATCACTCTGGGATCATTCCGGACAGCTATAGCGATGCCGCCAACGCCATCTTCAATGCTTTTGAGCGAATGGAGAATCCGGCAGTTCTAACGCTAGTGAAAAACTTCCTCAAAGTTGTGATGGCCTCGCCCTCCTGTCGGCTGGCTGGGGTGCGGCGGGCTGGCGGTCACCGCGCTGCTAACCATCTTGTTACTGCCGGGTTATTCGTCTGGCTCTTACGGCGACTCGGCGTCCGTGCCAAGTGGACCCTTCCTGGCCCACGAGCACGCCGCCTACCTGATTCGATACCTCCCCGCTCTTCCTCAACAACCTCCTCGCGGGGCTCTTCTTCGCGTCGATATCTTCGTCCTCCAACCTGCACGCGGTGCCGCCGAAGTGGGCATCTATGAGATGCCGCATACGCAAAATTCCTCAATCTCGTCCTGATCATCCCGCAGTACTTCACCCTCGCCCTTTTCCCACATGCCGGTGATGCAGGTGTCCATTGACCTCACCCGCTTCTTCCTGTTCGCGCCGATCCTCTTGGTGTTCCTGCACTTTGGCCTGCTGGTGCAGCACGTCATGCTCGCCCGGAAGGTGCTGGAGTTTGATGCCGCGGTGCGCCAGCTGGAGGCGACGGACCGGCGCACCCATCCCTTGCGGCTGGAGCTGCACTCCTACTACTTCACCCAGCAATTGGCGGGGCCGGACCGCAGCCCGGTGCTCGGCGGCTTCCTGCACGGCATGTTCTGGCTTACCGCCATTGGCCTGCCGATCTCGGTCATCCTGTACATTCAACTCGTGTTTCTGCCGTACCACGACGTCACCACCACCTGGATGCAGCGCACGGCCGTGCTGGCCGATGCTGGACTGCTGCTGGTCATCGGCGTGTTCCTCGGCAGCCGCTCCACCAGTTTTACGCGCGCGTTTGGCCGCACCGCCCGCTTCCAGCCCGTGAGCTTCTTCACTCACCGGTTGCCTGCTCGTCGGCGTGGTGCTGTTCTCGCTGTTCGTCGCCACCATCCCGGATGAGTCGATGGACCGCTTTGCCCGGTCGCTGCCGGGCGTCACCATCGAGCGCGAGGCCGATGCCAGCGGCTCGCGGTGGCCGCACGGTGTGGGGCGTCACCGCCCTGTTTTTCGACTCCGGCTCCGGTCGCAGGGCGGCCTGCAGCGGCTGTTCCGCCGCAACCTGGTGGTGCACCGACGAGAACATTGTCGAGCGTCAGGCTGGCGCGGCCGCGCGAGCAGCGGCCAAGCCGGCGCAGCCGGCAGGATGTGCAGCGCGTCAGCCTGCGCGGCCGCGACCTGCGGTATGCGGTGCTCGACCGTTCGGTGCTGCATGATGTGGACTTCACCGGCGCCAATCTTGAGGGCGCAAGCCTGCTGCGCACCGACCTGAGCGGCGCCCGGCTGTCCTGCGCTGATCTGGACGCCGTTCTGAAGAAGACCAGGTCCAAGGACACGCGCCTGCACCAAGCTGGACCGCGTCAGCATGAGCGGCGCCATCCTGACGCGGGCCGACCTGCGTGGCGCCGTGATGCCCGGCGCCAAGCTGGATGGCGCCGACCTGAACGACGCCGACCTGCGCTACACGGAGCTGGTCGACGTCGACTTCTCCGGCGCGCAGATGCGGCGGGCGGCGTTGTCCGGCGGTGCGCTGCTGATCGGCGCCAACTTCCTCGGTGCCCAGCTGCAGGGCGCGGACCTGACCGGCGCCAAGATGCACGGCGCCGACTTCTCCGGTGCCGGCCTGCAAGGCGCGCAGATGAGCTTTGTGCAGGCCTACGGCACCAGTTTCCAGAGTGCCGAGCTCGATGGCGCGCTGATGAACGCCGCAAAATTCCAAGGCGCGGACTTCTCCGAGGCGTCGCTGTCAGGTGCCGATTTCGGCGCGTCCAGCTTCTGGCTGACGCAACCGCCGCAAGGCCGACAAGGTGGCGATGGCCGAGCTGTCGCAGATCAAGGTCAAGCCGCTGGAGCTGACCGAGATGAACACGCTGCAGGCGCTGATGGAGGGGCTTAACCGGCCAAAACTGCGGTCGCGGCTGGACCGCACGGTGGGCCGGCTGTTTGACGCCAACGGCACCGCTGGCTGGCAGGACACGCCGGAAGGTAAGGCCTGGATGCGAGCTGAAGGCGCGCAGCGCCGGCCTCGACCAGGGTGGCTATCTCATCGAGCTCAGCGAATATCTCGCGCGCCTGGGCTGCGCCGCCCGCCATGCCGACGGCGCGGTCGCCGCCGGCTTGATCCGCCGCGAACTGGCGCCGAGCTTCAAGGGCGATGTCCGCCCGCTGCTGGCGCGGCTGCGCGGCCCCGACTGCCCCGGCGCCCGCAACGTTCCGGAGGAGCAGGTGCTGCGTCTGGCCGCCGCCGCCGAACTGGCGAGCGCCCGCCAGCAGCAGTCCGCGGACGCCGGCCAGCCGCCGCAGCCGTGACGCGAAGGAGCCGGTTGAACGGCGCGCTCAGCGGCAATAAGCGGGCGGCGGGTATCCACCGGCCGGGCTGATGGCGGCGGCAAGCTTTCCGATCATGGTAAATTAGCTGCGGCTTCAATCGCTTGGGCAGCATTGCGCGCATTGTGCGGATTGACCGGCTGGCGGAGGATGGCTACCAGTTGGATTGGACGCGAAATCGTGAAGCCGTGAATGGGCCGAGGCGGGCAAGTCAGCCCCCGGCGTGACGACGTGCCGGGCTCACGAGTTTAGAACATGAACGCACCTGGAAGAGGCGGATAATGAGCGGGCAAACCTTGACACGGGCCGATCTGGCCGAGGCCATCGTGAAAAAGGTGGGGTTGCCCCGCAATGAGTCGCAAGGTCTGGTGGAAATGGTGTTGGGCGAGATCAGCGCCAGCCTGGAGAAGGGCGAGTCGGTAAAGCTGTCGTCGTTCGGCTCGTTCAGCCTGCGGGAAAAGGGTGAGCGCGTCGGGCGCAACCCCAAGACCGGCCAGGAAGTACCGATTACGCCGCGCCGGGTGCTGGTGTTCCGTGCCAGCACCACCATGAAAGACCGGATCAATCGCGGGCTGAGCAAGCCGAAGAAGACACGCTGAGGGCCTGCGCGTAAGACCTGGGGCCGCGAGGGGCGCGGCGCCCGAGCGGAATCAGGCCCTGACGACGGGAGGCGAGCATGGAAAAGGCCGTAGAAGCCTTCCGCACCATCAGCGAGGTGGCGGAGGAATTGGACGTGCCCAAGCACGTGCTCCGCTTCTGGGAAGGCAAGTTCCCGCAAATCAAGCCGATGAAGCGCGGCGGTGGCCGCCGCTACTACCGGCCCGACGACGTGGTGCTGCTCAAGGGCATCCGCCGGCTGCTGTACGACGAAGGCTACACCATCAAGGGTGTGCAAAAGGTCATCCGCGACAGTGGCCTGGAGTTCGTCAAGACCTCGGTCGGCGGCGTGCCCGGCAGCACTGAGACGCCGGTCCAGACGGGCGATGTCGATGCGCCGTCAGCGCCGCCGGAGGTGGCAGAGCCAGCGCGGGCAACACCCCGCGCCGCGCGAGCCCGCCCCAGTGCGGAAGTGGCGCCAGCAGCTGCAACAATCGCCAAGCCGGGGAAAGCCGCCGCGCGGCGCGCTCCGGCGGAACGAGCGGAGCCGGCTGCTCCCCCTCGCGCCAGCGTCGAGGAGGCAGCCCCGTCACTTTCTCCCGAGCAAACCCGACGCCTCCGCCAGGCACGCCGCGAACTTGAGATCTGCCTGCACCTGCTGACGAACGACGATGACGACGATGCCAGCGGGTCCGCCGAGGAATAGCAGGTCACTGATCGCCCATGCGATGGAGCGAGGGCACGCCCTCACGCCATCGTGTCGATGGCACGACCGTAGGCTGCCAGCGGGCCTGCAACTCCTTCGCCACCGGAACGACGGTCGCGCCGCCAGAGACGTTGAACCGGGTGGAGGTGGCGCGGCCCTAGGTGCCGAGGCCGTAGGTGCCGAGGCCGCCGAACTCGACGTCGTCGTGAGCGCCTAAGGCAACTCGCAGCAATAACCGCTTCGATTCTTGCAGTACCGGACATCCCCCACCCCAACCCCTCCCCTAAAGGGGAGGGGCTAGAAGTGGCCTCCTCTAAGCCCCTCCCCTTTAGGGGAGGGGTTGGGGTGGGGGATGTCCGCCGCGGATCGCTTCACCGCACACGATTTACTTGTTCTTGCAGGTGTCCTAAGGCGGCTGACTGCTCCGGGGGGCGGTGCCCCGTCCGGTGCATTTGCCATCGTGCGCGCGTTAGCGCATGTAATCTATTGCATACTTCTCAGGTTGTATGCTATCGCTTACTTTGGTAGAAGAAAGCGATCGCTTACATCATGCGCATAGCTCTCAGAACGCCCGCCGACGTCGGAGCCCTGATCAAGGACCGCCGCCGCGCGTTGGGACTTGACCAGGCCGAACTCGCGGAACGCATTGGTGTCAGCCGCCTTTGGGTCAACCAGGTCGAGCGCGGAAAACCCGGCGCCGGTCTGGGCCTCGTGCTGCGCGCCCTCGCCGCCGTTGGCGCCGAATTGGCAACGGAGTTGGCAACTGGCGCTTCCGGCGAGACGAGCGCAACCGACCCATCTGGCGGAGAACCGGTGATCACCCCGGACATCAACGCCATCATCGACGCGGCGCGCCGCGGGGACCGGCGATGAACGAGCTGGTGGCCCTGCTGAACGGGAAAGAAGTTGGCATCGTTCGTCACGAGCGCGGCCGCCTCGCCTTCACTTATGCCGACGCCTGGCGCAGCGCCCCCGGCGCCTATCCGCTGTCGACGCCCGAAAATTATTTTCTCACATATTGCTTGTATAATCAGAATTTCGAGTGTGGGGCGTACTCTGACGAAAGCAAGTCATACTCCGGATCAAACTCAACTAGATCTAAAACACAAGAAAAAGACATCATTGATCGCATTTCTCAGAAACAACTAGAACCCTGCACGTCGAAAGGGATCTATTTTGTTCCGCCGCAAACGTCAATCAATTTTATTGACCAACAGCTCAAGCTGTATCAGAAGAACGAGCATCCCGTTTTTGCTGATGGCGATTAATGTCATCCGCGCCGCAAATGCCTCTCTCAACGCGACAAGAAACCCCGTTCAACGGCGAAGTGCAGGCGGTTTCCCATACCGACGCCCCGATGGCGCAGGTGGCCGCTCTGATCAACGGCAGCGACGAGGTCGCCAGCTTTGGCAATTTGTCCCTCAATCCGCGCCAGTTGGTGCTGTTTCCCAACCGTTTCAAGGCCGAAGCGCCGGACAAAGAGCGTCCCGACTATTGGGGCGCCTACAATCCCGGCAACGGCGGCGCCATCATCCGTGTCAGCGCCTGGGCACGAAAAGACCGCAACCAGAACGCCATGCTGTCGGGCGCGACAACCTATCCGATCCCCGGCCGCACCGAAGCCGAGATGCAAGACGCCCCAGCCTTGCTGACCGACATGACCCGGCAGACCAACGGCCGCGACACCCCAGACGCCGATGGTGTCAGCCGATAATCAGACGACCGATAATACGGTGATGGCGGGTTTGATGGCGGCCCTGTTCACCGCGCTCATCTCACCCGTCCACAACCTGGCCGCCATGGCCCGGATCCGGTGGCCGCCATGCTCCGGATTCCGTGGCCACCATCCGCCGGATTCCCCGGCCGCCATGCACCGGATTGGGCACCCCATTGACGTCACGGTTTGGCTGCGGCAGCTTGTGTCAGGACCGTTGCGGCGATGATGCGGTGGAAGGGCATGATCGCGGCCAGATAGGCCTTGCCGAAGATGTGGTGTGGCTGGACCAACGTGGTGAGGGAGACGCTGCTGCCGCCATTCAGCAGCTCCACGACGACCCGGAAGTCGAGATGCTTGTCGTCAAGGCCAAGGACCACGTGGTCGCGGGTTTCCAGCAGCACGGGGAAGATGCCAATCGCGGCCCGATTGGGCGGCGGCGGTTCGTGCACGAGGCCGAACGGTGCCACCAAGGCATGACGCAGCTGCATGAGCCTTGAAATCCATGGCGGTGCGACGCCAAAGGCGCTGCGGGCTGCATCGATGGCCGACGCAAACTCCGTGCCGTGGACGACGTAGGTGTCAGCGAAAGTGGCAGCCGGCAACTCTGTGTAGTGGCTGGGCCGGGTGGCCACCTCTGCAACGGCTTCCACCGGGTCGCGCAGCCACAGCGCGAGGACCACAAAGATGCTGATGGCCGCGAAAATGGTCCATTGCGGCAGGTCCCAGAGGGTGCCGAGGCGGACCCATCCGTAGCCAACAAAGAGCGCGGCAAAAGCTAAGTTTAGCGACAGTATGAGCCAGAGCAGGAGCCGGTTCTTGTGCAACGCCAGCCCAGCAAAGATCAGGAACAAACCAGCGAACGCCAGCATGGCGGTGATGGCGTGCCAGATCGTCGAGAAGGCGGCTTTCCAGGGTGCCGGCAAGGCGCTGTCCAAGGCGGGTTGATGGAACTCCGGACCTCCGCCGAAGACATGCAGGGCGGCAGTTGCCAGCGACAGGGCACCGGCCAGAAAACACCAGAAACGAAATGAGCGAACCATAGCTGTGCGCCTCCATACGCTAACGTATGGTGCGCGTCTGGCTTGCTCTGGTCAATACGGCAGCGTATGGCGTGACATCATGCCCTCACCCCTGACGCCAACAGACTGGCTGCGCGCCGCCTTCCAAACCCTCGCCTTGTACGGCGTGCATGCCATCAAGGCAGAGGTGCTGGCCAAGCAGCTCAAGACGACCAAAGGCTCATTTTATTGGCACTTCACGGACGTGCCGGCGTTCAAGGCCGAGATGCTGACTTTGTGGGAGGCGGAGGCGACGCGAGCCATCATTGCGGTGGTCACGGCGTCAGCGCCGCCCGGCGCGGATCGCCTGCGCGCCTTGGCCGAGATCGTTGCCAGGATGAATGCGGACAATGAGTACGGCGGACTCCGGGCCGAACCTGCCATCCGGGAGTGGGCGCGGGTTGAGCCGCTGGCCGCCACCGCCATGCGGAAGGTCGATGATGCGCGGATCGACTACGTCACGACACTGTTTGTCGAGAGCGGCTTTGCATCGGCCGATGCGCTGCAGCGGGCGGAGCTGTTTTACAGCGGCTTCCTCGGCCTGCAGGCGATGGTCGCCATCAAGCCGATTGACGTCGGCGCGCGCCTGAACGCCCTGCTACGGCTCTTGCTCAGCACCCCAGCGTCAGCCCTCTGAACGGGGACTTCCGCCGCAAAAGCGGATGCCACGCTCGATGGATCGCGATAGCGCGTTTCGGGGGTTCGCTCTGGGAACGGGGAGGGTCTCGGAGGAGCGACCGCCGGTCGCCCCTCCGTTCTCTCAAGCTACAGCACCTTCTCCACCGGCACGACGGTCGCGCCGCCATAGCCGTTGAACCGGGTGGAGGTGGCGCGGCCATAGGCACCGAGGCCGCCGAACTCGACGTAGTCGTCGTCTTCCACGTCAGCCGGCAGCAGCAGCAGGTGCGGCAGCTTGTCGAGCGGGTCGCAGGTCGGGCCGTACACCGTGTGCGGCGTCAAGTTCTCCACCAGCTCGGCGCCGTCACGCAGCGTGCGGTGCATCGGCTTCAGCACCGGCACTTGCCACACTTCCATCAGCGAGCCGTAGATGCCGTCGTTGAGGAACACCTCTCCGGTGCGGCGGACGAACCGCCTTCACCCGCGTCAGAACCGACATGCAGCTGGCCACCAGCGCGCGGCCGGGCTCGCACTCCAGCGGCGGAACCGTCCGGCCGAACGCAACGGCACCGCCTCGCCAATCACGGCGAAGTAGCGCGACAGCTCGACCGGCACGAGGCCCTCGTAAGAGGCCGGGAAACCGCCGCCGACGTTGAGCGCGGCGAGCGTCACATCGGCAGCCTTGGCGATGCGGCCGGCGGCGAGAATGTGCCGGCGGTAGGCGCCGGGGTCCATGCACTGCGAACCCGGGTGAAACGTCAGCACCGGCGCAAAGCCGAGCGCCACCGCTTCCGTCAGCAACTCAACGGCTTCCGCCTCGGAGCAGCCGAACTTGCTGGTGAAGTCGTGCGCGGCCTGCGGGGCCACGGCGCCGCCTTCGTTCGCCGCAACCAGCTTGGGCAGACGAAAGCGCACGGCGATTTCCACGCCGGCCGTCGTCGGCAGCACCTCGAAAACCTTGGTCAGCTCGCGGATGTCATCCACGGCGAAGCGGCGGACGCCATGACGCCAGTAGGCGCGGCCGATCTCCTCGCGGGATTTGACCGGGTTGTGGTAATGGAAATGCGCGCCCTCCACCTGGGCGGAGACGGCCTCCATCTCGTGCACCGAGGCGACGTCCCAGTGCTTCAGGCCAGCGCGGCCGAGCGCGGCCAGCACTTCCGGCCCGTCGTTGCATTTGACCGCATAGCTGGTGGTGCCGGGAAAACCGTCGGTGAACACGGCCAGCTGACGGATGAGCGCGGCCTCCGAGAACAGGTGCATCGGCTCTTCCGGACGCAGCCGCACCGCCACATCGCGGGCATCGGCGAAGGCGGCGCGGGAGCTCGGGCCTTCCAAGAGCACGTGGGATGACGTGGCGGCGGAACCGGCAGAGAGGTCGGTGTCGATCAGTTTTACCAGCTCGCGCATGGCATCCTCCAGGACGCTCGGGCGTGGCCAATCCCACGGGACGCAGGGTGTGCCTGTATTTGCGGGGTGTTGATATCCCTCAATGTGACGCTATCAGCCCTCCTGACCGGCAAATTGCCGGAATGAGGTGCAATGTGAAGCGAACCGTGCTTTTTGCGCCGCGCGGGCAACAGCCAACGCGCCTTCCGGCCGGCTCCCCGGAGGGGAGTCGGAAGGCGCCAGCAAAGACTCCAATGACGAAGAGCCTGACCGACAAGGACGAACAGCTGATTGCCCTGCTGCGGACCAACGCCCGCGAGCCGGTGTCCTCGCTCGCGCGCAAACTGGGCGTGTCCCGCTCCACCGTGCACGACCGCCTGCAGCGCCTGGAGGACAACGGCGTGATCGCCGGCTACGACGTCCGGCTGACGGAGCGCGCGGCAAAAGCCGGGATTCAGGCGGTGGTGACGGTGGAGGTGGAGCCGCGGGCGACGGCCGAGGTGGCCAAGTCCCTGGCCCGCCACCCGGAGGTGGAAGCGCTGTTCTCGGTCAGCGGCAAGGTCGACCTGGTGGCGCTGGTGCGCGCGCCCGACGCCGCCGCGCTGGACAAGCTGCTGGACCGCGTGTCGGAACTAAAGGGGGTGATAAATACGGAGTCGGCGGTGGTGCTGAGCACCAAGGTGGATAGAAGGTGATGGGCAGGTGCGGATTCAGCAGCACTTTCCAGGAGGGAGTACGCGGCCGGCGCATCGACAGTCATGAGCGGCCCTTGCCGTTGACCGGAGCGCCCAAGGCCAGGGCCTCGGCGGCCAGCTATTGGCTGCGGCGGGCGAGCGTTGCAGCGCGGCGGCCGAATTGGTGGGCGGCGTGGCGCTGGTGATCGACGCGAAGTCAGGACGGGCAGCGGCGCTGGTACGCCGAATTCGGCGCTGTGCCGCTGGATGATGCCCCACTGACGCTGATGCTGCCTTTGGCGACGCTGAAGGCGGCGACACTGATGACCCCGTCATGAGCCTCCCGCCCGCCACACCGCCCCCACCGAGGCGCACATGATCAAGCCGATGGCGGCGCACTGTTGCAGGCTGAGGGACTGGCTGAGCATCAGGTAGCCGGCCACCGCGCCGATGGCCGGTTCGGCGGAGATCAGCGTGCCGTACGTTGGCTTGGACAGGTTGCGCAGCGCGAACATTTCCAGCGCGAACGGGACCGCGCTGGACAGCAGCGCCACGCCGAACGCCACTGGCAGCAGGGCGGGTGACCACAGCGCTGGAGCGGCTTGGCCCGCGCCGAGCGGCAGCACGGCCAGCGCCGCGATGATCATGCCGAGGCTGACGGTGTGGCGGCCGTGGGCGGCGCCGGCCGTCTGGCCGCACACGATGTAGACCGCCCAGCAGGCCGCCGCCGCCAGCGCGAAGACGACGCCGAGCGGGTCGAGAGGGGCACCTGTCCAGCCGGCCAGCAGCAGCAAGGCCAGCCCGGCAGCGGCGAGCAGCGCCAGCCCGACGTCGGTGGCGCGGCGCGAGGCATACAGGGCCACCGCCAGGGGGCCAAGAAACTCCACCGCCGCCGCGACGCCGAGCGGGATACGGACGATGGCGGCGTAGAACAGCAGGTTCATCGCCGCCATCGCCACGCCGTAGAGGATCAGCGGCCGGAGGTTGGCGGGGGTCAGCGTCGCCTGCCAGGGCCTGAGCACCACGGCCAGCAGCAGCGCCGAGATCGCCAGCCTGAGCACGGTGGCGCCCTCCACACCAACGGCCGCCATCAGCCCGGTGGCACTCGCCGCGCCGGCCTGAATGGAAACCATCGCCGCCAGCAGGGCAGCGATCGGTATAAGGGGAGTGTTGGGCTTCAACGGACGGGCACTCGGTGTTTGCAGTCGGGGGGCTCCAAGGCGTCGACGGGCGTGAGGCCTGCCTCGGCCTGCAAGCGCCAGGACAAGAGTCGTTGGACGTGTGGCACGGCGGGGGAGACATTGTCTCGCCCCGACCAGATTAAGCGGCGTCGCTGGCACACGGGCGTGCTGACCAACCAAGGGATGATCCATGCGCTTGTGGGTGTTTTCCGATCATCACCTGGAGCTTGGTGCTCCGTTCACGGTGGCCGCGGCCCCGCGTGGTGGCCTGATGGTGTGGTGGCGGCGGGGGATCTCGCGGCGGCGCTGGCATGGCCGGCAGGATGATCGCCACACGCCCGACCGCATCAACTCCGATGGAGGCCCGTCATGAACCAGCCCCGGATCGCCACCCGTGCCGAGTGGCTTGAGGCCCGCAAGGCGCTGCTCGCCGAGGAGAAGGCATTCACCAGCGCGCGCGACGCCCTCTCCGCCAGGCGCCGCACGCTGCCGTGGGTCGAGGTCGAGAAGACGTACACCCTGGAAGGCCCAAACGGCCGTCAGACGTTGACCGAGGTGTTCGGGCCGTCGAACCAACTGATCGTCTATCACTTCATGTACGGCCCTGAGTGGGAGGAGCCATGCCCGCTGTGCTCGTTCTGGGCGGACAATTTTGATCGGCTCGCACCCCACCTCGCCGCGCGCGACACGGCCTTCGTCGCCATATCTTCGGCGCCGTACCCGATGCTGAAGCGGTTTCGTGAGCGCTTGGATTGGCAGTTTACTTGGCTGTCGAGCGCTGGCACCACCTTCAACCAGGATTTTGGCGTCTCGCCGCATCCAGGAAAGCCACTCGACTACAACTTCGGCAAGAAGATCGAAGCGATGGACGAGTTGCCGGGAGTCAGCGTCTTCGCAAGGGGAAAGGACGAGAAGGTCTACCACACCTATTCGTGCTACTCGCGCGGCCTCGACATGCTGAACACGGCGTATCACTACCTCGATCTCACGCCCAAGGGCCGCGACGAGCAGGACCTCGACTTCTCGATGTCCTGGGTGCGCTATCGCGACCGCTACGGATAGACGCCATCGTTTTGCGGCTCAGTCTGCCGGATTTTCCAGCGAAGCCTTGAACTGCGCCTTGCGAGGTCCGGCCGGGCGGGCTCGGGCAGTACAGCGATAAACTCCAGTGAATGACCGTCAGGGCGCGGTGCTGGCCATGAGCCGGTCGCCGTGGGTGGGGCGGAGTAAGGGCTTCTGATCGCTTTCGCAATGGCGTGCCCTTGCTCGTAAGGTACCGTAACGCATACCCACGCCGTTGAGTTTGACCAACCATGTCCACTGCCGAACTGTTCCTCATCGCGATGCTGATCATCTTCGCGGTGCCCTATCTGGTGTGGCGGGTGCTGCGGCTCGACGGTGTCGCGCCGCTGGCCATCGTGCAGATCGTTGGCGGCATCGTGCTCGGGCCCGGCATCGCGGGCGTGGCCCTGCCTGAGGTGCACGCTGCTTTCTTTCAGCCGGCGGTGATGGCCGGCACTCACCGGGCTCGCCTGGTGGGCGGTCACCATCTTCGTGTTCCTGGCGGGGCTGGAGCTCGACCTCGCTGAAGCTTGGGAGCATCGGCGCGACACCGGCATCACGGCCGGCCTTGGCGCTGGTGGGCCGCTCGCCGCCGGAACGCTTGCCGCGCTCGTCCTGGTCTCGACTGGCGGGGCTGGGTCGGCGCGGGGGCGGCACCGTGGCAATCCGTGCTGGGCGTTGGCATGTCCTGCGCGGTCACCGCTCTGCCCATCCTGATCCTGCTGATGGAGAAGCTCGACGATCCTGCGCACAGCCGTTTGGCCAGCGCATGCTGCGCTACGCCAGCCTCGACGACATCGCCATCTGGGCAGTGCTCGCTCTCATTCTGATGGACTGGCAGCGGCTTGGCCGTCAGGGCGTGTTCCTGCTCGCCTTCGTCGTGCCGGGTTTGCCATTCGCGGGCTGATGCCCCGGCTGCCCGAAGCGGACCGCTGGTACGCCGCGCTCATCTGGCTGGTCGCCCTGCAGTTTCCTGGCGCCGACTGGTCCGGCCTGCACTTCATGGTCGGCGCGTTCCTGGCGGGCGCCATGCATCGACGCGCGAATGGTTCGACCAGGAAAAGCTGGATCTGCGTGCGCCACACCGTGCTGGTATGGCTGATGCCGGTGTTCTTTCTAGTCGACCGGGTTGCGCACCATCTGGGAGGCGGGCGGCGCAGCGGTGTTCGTCGCCGCGGCCGCTGCTGCTGTTCGCATCCGTCGCTGGGAAACTGGCTGGCGTGCAGCCTCGCCGGCCGCTGGCTCGAGCTGGCCCAACGGGCGAGGCTTCGTGTCATCGGCTGGCTGCTGCAGACCAAGGCGCTGATCATGATCATCTTTGCCAATATCCTGCTGGACAAGGCGTCATCATCATCAGCGACGTTCACCGCGCTGCTGCTGATGGCGGTGGCCAGCACCGCCCTCACCGTGCCGATGGTACGGGGCCGGATGGCCAGCACCGCTTTGTTTGGGACCCGACGCCCCCATGACTAGCAAAGCCAAAGAAAAACCAAAGCCGCCGCGATAGCTTCCGGAAAAGCTCCGGCACCAGGAGCGAGCCTTTTGGGAAGCGGCATGGACGCGGCAGCCGACATCGGCGTGTTCGATACCGTGATCGTCGGCGCGGGCTCCTCGGGAGCCGTGCTGGCGAACCGGTTGAGTGCCGATCCCACGCACCGCGTTTGCCTCATCGAGGCCGGGCCGCGCGACACCAGCCCGCTGATCGGTGTGCCGCTGGGGCTGGTCTGGCTGAGCAAGGACAAGAAGCACAACTGGCTCTACGCCTCGACGCCGCAGGAGGGCCTGGGCGGCCGCACGGTGTCGGTGCCGCGCGGAAAAGTGCTGGGCGGATCGTCAGCCATCAACGGCATGATCTATATTCGCGGCCACCGCGCTGATTACGATGGCTGGGCCGCTGCTGGCTGCACGGGCTGGGCGTATGATGATGTGCTGCCGTATTTCTTGAAGTCCGAGGACAACCGCACCGGCGCCAGCGGCCGCCACCATGCCGTTGATGGTCCCTTGACCGTCAGCGACTTGCGCGACCCCAACCCCATCGACCACGATTTTATCGAGGCGGCTGGGCGTTTGCAGATCCGTCCCTGTGCCGACTTTAACGCGCCAGAACCGGAAGGCGTCGGCATCTATCCGGTGACGCAGCGCGACGGCGTGCGCCAGTCATCCGCCCGCGCCTTCCTCGCGGGCATCGCCGGCCGGAAGAACCTCACCATCCTCACCGGCGCCGAGGTGCTCCGCGTCGACATTGCCGGGCGGCGGGCGCGCGGCGTGTTGCTTCGGCGCGGGGCCAGCGGGCGACGGTGACAGCCACGCGCGAGGTGATCCTGTGCGCGGGCGCCATCGGGTCGCCGGACCTGCTGCTGCGCTCCGGCATTGGTCCTGGCGGTCAGATCAAGGCGTTCGGCGGCGCGGTGGTGCATGATCTGCCGGGCGTCGGCAAGAACCTGCAGGACCATGTCGACGTGATGGTCATCGCCGCCAGCCGGTCCATCACGCCCTATGGCATTTCCGTGGGCGCACTGCCCCGGCTGGCGTTGGACGGCCTTCGTTGGGCTTTTCGGCGGGCGTGGCATGCTGTCGTCCAACATGGTGGAGGCGGGCGGCTTCGTGCGGTCGCAAAGCTCCGAGCCACGGCCGGACCTGCAATTTCACATCATCCCCGCCAAGAAGAGCCACCGGGGCCGGATGTTTGAGTATGGCCACGGCGTCAGCCTGCACACCTGCGTGCTGCGGCCAGAAAGCCGGGGAAGCGTGAGCCGGAAATCACTGACCGGGCCGCCAGAAATCGACCTTGGCCTGCTGCGCGAGCCGGGCGATCTGGAGCGGCTGTTGCACGGGGTGAAACTTGCGCGCAGCATTCTGGCGCAGGAGCCGATGGCCCGGCATAGTCTGACGGAAGTGATACCCGGCGTGGACGTGCGGTCCGACGAGGAACTGCGCGGCTTCATCCGAGCCAACGCGCGGACGGTTTATCATCCGGTCGGAACGTGCGCGATGGGCACGGGCGCGGACGCCGTGGTTAACCATCGGCTGGCCGTGCATGGTGTCGAGGCCTTGCGCGTGGTGGATGCCTCCATCATGCCGACAATCGTGAGTGGCAATACCAATGCGCCGGCCATCATGATCGCGGAGAAGGCGGCTGACATTATTCTCGCGGAGCGGGCCAAGGCGGCTCAGGCGGCGTAATCGGAATTCCCGTTGGGCAAACCGGCGGGGGTAATAAGAAGCAAGGTGGGAGGAAACACGATGAAGTACAAGTTTGGCCTCGCGGCGCTCGCCGCGGCCGGGATTTTGATGAGTGGCGGCACGGCGCAGGCCGCGGTCAACTGCGGTCTCAACACCGGCAAGGCAGCCGATGGCGCCCCGGTTATCGTCGGCGGCATTTATGCCAACGGCGCGCCGGGCGACTGGTCGTCGTCCACCGACAGCGCCAAGGCATACTTTGATTGCGTCAATGCCAATGGCGGCCTCAATGGCCGGCCGATCCAATATCTGGTGGAAGACGATCAGTGGAATCCGGAGGCTGCCGCCCAGGCCGCCGCGAAGCTGGTGAATGACAAGAAGGCCGTCGCCATGGTTGGCAATGGTTCCTTCATCGAAATGGCCGTGAACGCCAAGACCTACGCCGACGCCGGCATCATGGCGATGGCGTCGGCCTGCGCCATTTCCGAGTGCTTCGAGAGCCCGAACATCGTCTCCACCAACCAGGGCCCGCTGCCGTCCGACCTCGGCGCCAGCATGTACGCGCAGGAAGAACTCGGTTCAAAAAACATCGCCTGCATCGGCCTGAACATCCCCAACAACGGCATCTGGTCGTGCAACGCCGTCATTGAATACATGAAGAAGAAGGGTGGCACCGGCTCGATGGCGCTGCTCAATCCGGGCGCGCCTGACGTCAACGCCGCACTGCTGGAAGCCGTGGCCTCCGGCGCCGACACCATCCTGATGAACCTGCCGGCTGGCTTGGCGCTGGCGGTGCTGAAGTCGGCGCAAGAGCAGGATATGCGCGACAAGTACAAGTGGATCGCGCCGACGCCGTTGTATGACCTGTCCATTCCGGATGCGGTTGGCGAATATTGGCACGGCCACGTCTATGTGAATGCCGAGCTGGCACCGCTGAGCGAGAACGGTCCGGATGCCAAGAACTGGATCGCCGTGTTGGACGCCCATGGCAAGAAAGACGATCCGCGCGATACGTTCGGTCAGTCCGGCTATCTCTCCGCCCAGTTCTTCGTCAAAGCCATGCTGGAAATGGACCCGAAGGATCTCGATGACCGCGCCAAGGTGACGGCGAAGATCAAGTCGATCAAAGGCTATACGTCGGACCTGATGTGCGGCCCCTACTACGTCGGTGACGCGGCCTTCCACATGCCGAACCACGCCGGCTACATGGTGAAGGTCGTCAAGGGCGGCTTTGACGTCGTCCGCAAGTGCTACGAGTTCGAAAGCGACTACTTCACCCGCATCTACGAGGAAGAGAAGAAACTCGGCCTGCGGCAGTAGGTGCAGTTGAAACCGGGTCCGCGTCAACGCGCGGCCCGGTGCTTGTATCCGGCATCCTCGAGCGGCGAGGGCCACTGGCCCGCAGCGAACTCGGGGATCCGAGCACAAGAAGGCGCGGCGAACCGCGACCGAATTCTTCTTCCACGTTGCCAAGAAAGTGCGGACGCGCCTCGCGCGGAGTTTTACGCTGGTTCCCCGACGCGGCCTTCGCTGCGCTCACTTGGTCGAGGATGACGGTAGTGGTTGTGCTGGGTGGGCGTGCGATGGAAAGTTTGCGTCGATGACCGCAATAGCGGCCCCGGCCCCTGACATAGCCCCAGCCCGCCCGCGCCGCGCATTCCCCCTGGCCAGCGCCGGCAATTGGCTGCTCTATCTCGCCGTCATGGGCGCGGCCATGCTGTGGCTGGCATGGGGAAAACCGTTTGCCATCAGCGGCATGTTCATCACGGCGGGGCTGGCCGTTGGCTCGCTCTATGCGCTGGGCGGCATCGGCATGGTGGTGCTCTACCGCGCCACCGGCGTGCTGAATTTTTCCGCCGGCGCCGCCGGTGCCGCAGGCGCCATGATGGCCTGGCAAGTTGGCCAGTGGGGCGCGCCCGCGCCGCTCGCCTGGGCCACCTGCATCCTGGTGGCGCTGATCCTCACGCTCGCCTACGGCCGCTACATCGCGCCGCTGCTCGCCTATCGCGAGACGGTGGTGAAGGCCGTCGCCACGCTCGGCTTTGCGCTGATCATCCTCGGGCTGGTCTCCTTCCTGTGGCCCGACGACCCGCGCTCGCTGACCCTGCCCACCGACGCCATCGGCATCCAGTTCTTGGGCCTGCGCGTCACCGCCACCCGGCTGGTCGCGCTCGCCGCCTGCGTCCTCATTGCGCTCGGCATCTGGCTGTTCCTCGGCCGCACCACCATCGGCTTGCAGATGCGCTCGGTCGCCAACGACCGCGACCTGTCGGCGCTGCTCGGCATCCCCATCCTCAAGGTGGAGACGGTGGCTTGGACGATCGCTGGGCTGGTCGCCGGGTTTACCGGACTGATGTTCGGCAACCTGATCCGGCTGGAACCGGTGGTCATCACCTTCATGGTCATCCCGTCCATCGCGGCGGCGCTGGCGGGGCGCCTCAACAACACCGCGCTGGTGCTGATCGGTGGCTTGTCGATGGGGGTGATCGAGAGCATGCTGACACTCTCGCCGATGCTCAAGGGCGTCCGGCCGATCGCGCCGTTCGTCATCGCCGCGCTGGTGCTCCTGTACAACCAGCGCGGCACCCGCCTCGTCTTCGCGGGGGGCGGCTGATATGGCGGCGGTTCCACAACCACGACTGTCATCCTGGGCACTTGTGCCCGGACCATCGGGCCGCATCGACGGCGGCGCGAGCGTGGCGCTGCCGGGGCCGCGCCCGGCCGGCCCGCTAGGTGCAGCGGAGCGCGCGGCACCGCAGGAGCCTCACGCAACCGCTGCGTGTGCGTCGCGATGGATCCTGGGCACAAGGTCCAGGATGACAGCGGAGTGCGATTGAAGCACCTTTCCACGGGAACACTTCGCCGTCCTGCTTCCGGTGCCCGCTGATGGACCGCTCCCTGTTTCACGTCACCTGGTCCGGCGCCATCGGCCTTGCCGTCGCCGCGCTCGCTTTCGCGGTGCTGCCGGAGATCGCCGGCTCGTTCTGGCTGTCCGTCTGCACCTCGGCCGCCTGCTTCGCGATGGCGGCGTCGGGCGTGGCGTTCATGTATGCGCGGCTCGGCATGGTCTAGCCTGACGCAGGTCGGCCTGATGGGCATCGGCGGCTGGATCGCGCTCCGGCTCAACTACGCGCTGCCGCTGCCGTTTGAGGCGAACCTGCGTGCTCGCCGCGCTCGGCACCATGGTGTTCGGCTGGATCCTGGCGCTGCCGGCGCTGCAGATTGCGCGGCCTGCACCTGGCGCTGGTCACGCTGATGGCGGCGGGCGGGCTGGAGATCATGTTCGCGACCTTCCAGTTCCCCAACGGCGGCACCGGCTTTTGGGGCGTCAACATCGGTTCGGTCGGCACCTTCCGCCGTCCGGTGCTGGGCGAGAGCCCGCAAAACTACCTGCGCTATGTCATCGTGCTGGTGACGCTCGGCTTCCTGATGATGGAGGCGCACCGCCGGCTCGCGCCTGGCCGCGCCTGGGCGCTGATCCGCCGGTCGGAAGCGGCGGCGATGGCGGCCGGCGTCAACGTCACGCTGTACAAGGCCTGGGCGTTCGGCATCGCCGGGCTGCTGGCGGGCGCTGCCGGCGCGCTGCTGGCGGGCAGCCTCGGGCTGCTGGACGACGGCACGTTCCGGTCGTCGGAAAGCATCATGCTGTTCGCGCTCGCCGTGGTCGGCGGCGCCAATGTCTGGCTCGGCGCCATCATCGCTGCGTTGCTGTTCCGGGTGCTGCCAGCGTTCCTGTCGGACTGGGGGCTGAACACCAACCTGGCCTACGTCATTTTTGGCGCCGGCCTGCTGCATGCGCTGATCACCGCGCCCAACGGCATCGCCGGGCAGATTTTTGATCTCGTTCGGCGGCATCGCCGAAAGCTGGGCGGAGTGGGGAGGTGGCCCAGTGATCGCCATTGACGGAGTGGGGGTCCGCTACGGCGGCGTCGTCGCGCTGAACGATGTGTCGGCCACCTTCACCGCGCCGGTCGGCGGCATCATCGGCCCGAACGGCGCCGGCAAGACCACGCTGATGAACGTGATCTCCGGCTTTGTCGCGCGCCCCAGCGGCCGCGTGCTGATGGATGGCCGCGACCTGCTCGACGCTGCCGCCGCACAAGCGCTCGCAACAGGGCCTGCGCCGCTCCTTCCAAAAGGAGCAGATCGCCGACGACCTGACGGTGTTCGCCAACGTGCTGGTGCAGCTTGACCATGTCCCCGGCACCGGCGGTGCCAAGCGCGCCGAGGCCGCCGAAGATGCTGGAGATGGTCGGGCTCGTCGAGCCGGGCGCAAAAGATCGGCGCGGAGCTGACCGGCTACGAGCGCCGCCTCACCGACGTCGCCCGCTGCATGGCCGGCCGGCCAAAACTGATCCTGTTCGATGAGCCGGCCGGCGGCCTCACGGTGGAAGAAACGCATAAGCTCGGCGACCTCATCCTCGCGCATCCACGGCTTTACCGGCGCGCAGACCCTGGTGATCGACCACGACGTCGACCTGATTGCCCGGGTGTGCGCGGAAACGCTGGTGCTCGATTTCGGCCGCCGCATCGCCTTCGGCCCGACGGCCGACGTGCTGGCCGACGCCAAGGTCAAGGCCGCCTACCTCGGCACGGCGGAGGTCTGATCATGGCGCTGGAAGTCAAAGGCGTCTTCGTGACCGACAAGACGGGCACGCGCACGCCTGGTGGCGGGCGTCGACCTGTCGTGGAACCGGGCAGCGTCACGGCGGTGATCGGGGCCAATGGCGCGGGCAAGTCCGAGTTGGTGCTGGGGCTGGCGGGTGTGCTGCCGGTCTCCGCTGGCACCGTGCTGCTGGACGGCCGCGCCGCTCGCGGGGCATGGGCCCGGAGCGATCCGCCGGGCAGGGGTCGCAGCCGTGCCGGAGGGCCACCGCGTGCTCACCCAGCTCACCGTCGACGACAACCTGCGGGCCGCCGGCACCTGCTCACGCGCCAAGCCGCAGCCGCCCAGTTGGCCAAGGTCTACGGCATTTTCCCGGAACTGGCCGAGCGAAAGGGGCAGATCGCCGGCACCCTGTCCGGCGGCCAGCAGCAGATGCTGGCGCTCGGCCACGCCCTGATGGCCGCGCCGAGCTATCTGCTGATCGACGAGATGTCGCTCGGCCTTGCGCCCCTCATCGTCAAGCGGCTGCTTGGCGTGGTGACGGCGCTAAAAGCCGAGGGCGCCGGCATCCTGCTCATCGAGCAGTTCACCGACTTGGCGTTGGGCATCGCGGATACCGCCGTGGTCCTGCGCAACGGCAAGATGCGGTACGGCGGCCCCGCCCGCGCGCTGGTTGAGGACAAGGGGCTGCTGCATTCCGCGTACTTTGGGCGGGTGAGGATGGACTTCTGCCGGATACTCTCCCTACGGTGTCTGGCACGTCTCGTGCCCGACACCCAGTGCGTGCGAGTGCGGACTGTCCCGGCAAGCGCGTACTGCGCAAGCGCGGACTGGGTGTCAGGCACGAGACGTGCCAGACACCGGGCGCCGGCACGGCCGTAGTCACGCGACTTGGCCAAGCCTGGCACGATAGTTTGACGCAACCGTCCCTCGGGCCCGCGCAGCCCGTTGGCACGTGCCAAACGCCCTGCTACATCCGTGACATGACCGACATCACAAAAATCCGGAATTTCTCCATCATCGCGCACATCGATCATGGCAAGTCCACGCTTGCGGATCGGCTGATCCAGGCGTGCGGCAACGTCGCCGATCGCGATATGAAGGACCAAATCCTCAACTCGATGGACATCGAGCGCGAGCGCGGCATCACCATCAAGGCGCAGACCGTGCGCCTCGACTACAAGGCCAAGGACGGCGAACTTTATCAGCTAAATCTGATGGATACGCCCGGCCACGTCGACTTTGCCTACGAGGTGTCGCGCTCGCTCGCCGCCTGCGAGGGCGCGCTGCTGGTGGTCGACGCCAGCCAAGGCGTGGAGGCGCAGACGCTCGCCAACGTCTACACCGCGCTCGATGCAAAACTGGAAGTCGTGCCGATCCTCAACAAGATCGACCTGCCGGCCGCCGAGCCCGAGCGCGATAAAACAGCAGATTGAGGACGTGATCGGCCTGGACGCGTCCAATGCGGTGATGATCTCGGCCAAGACCGGCATCGGCATCCCGGACGTGCTGGAGGCCATCGTCACGCGGTTGCCGGCGCCCAAGGGGATGCCACCGTCCCGTTAAAGGCGCTGCTGATTGACAGCTGGTACGACGCCTATCTCGGCGTCATCGTGCTGGTGCGCGTGGTCGATGGCGTGATGAAAAAGGGCCAAAAGGTCAAGCTGATGCTGACCGGCGGCAGCTATCAGATCGAGCGCCTCGGCATCTTCCGGCCGAAGCAGGAAATGCTGGATCAGCTGGGGCCCGGCGAAGTCGGGTTCTTCACGGCCGCGATCAAGGAAGTGGCCGACACCCGCGTCGGCGACACGGTGACCGACGAAAAGAACCCGACGGCCGAGCCGCTGCCGGGTTTCAAGCCGGTGCAACCGGTGGTGTTCTGCGGCCTGTTCCCGGTGGACGCCGCGGAATTCGAGGAACTGCGCGCGGCAGTCGGAAAACTCCGGCTGAACGATGCCAGTTTCACCTATGAAATGGAAACGTCAGCGGCTCTTGGGCTTTGGTTTCCGCTGCGGCTTTCTCGGATTGCTGCATCTGGAGATCATCACCGAGCGGCTTGATGCGCGAGTTTGATCTCGATCTCATCACCACCGCGCCGTCGGTGATCTATCACGTCTACAAAAACGACGGCGAGATGATGGAAATGCACAATCCGGCCGACATGCCGGATGTGGTGAAGATCAAACACATTGAAGAGCCGTGGATCAAGGCGACCATTCTGGTGCCCGACGACTACCTCGGTGCGGTTCTAAAATTGTGCCAGGACCGCCGCGGCCGGCAGAAGGAACTGACCTACGCCGGCAACCGCGCCATGCTGATCTACGAACTGCCGCTGAACGAAGTGGTGTTCGACTTTTATGACCGCCTGAAAAGCGTCAGCCGCGGCTACGCCTCCTTCGACTACCAGCAGATCGGCTACGAGGAAGAAGACCTGGTAAAGCTGAACATCCTGGTCAATTCCGAGCCGGTGGATGCGCTGTCCATCATGGTCCACAAAACCCGCGCCGACCAGCGCGGCCGCGCCATGTGCGAAAAACTGAAGGACCTGATCCCGCCGCACATGTTCGTCATCCCGGTACAGGCGGCCATTGGCGCGAAGATTATCGCGCGGGAAACCATCCGGGCGTTGCGCAAGGACGTGCTGGCGAAGTGTTATGGTGGCGATATCTCGCGCAAGCGCAAACTGCTGGACAAGCAGAAGGCGGGTAAGAAGAAGATGCGCGAGTTCGGCAAGGTGGAGATCCCGCAGGAGGCGTTTATCGCCGCGCTGAAGATGGATGAGAATTGATCAAGGATACAGAAACGGCATCTCAAGTATTGCTTGGCTCAGGAACCTGTGATGGCTCTTCGCGGTTTCGATAGACTTGGCTGGTATTTCGCACGTGGAACCGCCAGAATTCTTGAGTTTCGCGCTTAACACCGGCCGTTTGAGCATTTGCAACACGAGCTTGGTCAATATGTTAGAACATGAGCCATATGTTGAAAATCCAAATAACTCCCGTCCACCACCCTTTTTACAAGGGAATGATCTCGTTCGTGATGTCGAAATCTCCCAGGGTCGGTAGCGAGGACTCGAGCCCAAAAATTGGCCTGAGCCGCATCTAGTCGAGACAGATGTACGTGTTTATATTCTCAGTGATCAGCTCTTCGTGATGCCTGCCGGTCCTGCTGGTCAGGACTTCGTATCTGAGCGAGGAGAACATGAGGCAGTTGCGAGACGCGTCAACCAATTGAGTTACCACTACATCATTTGGTTGAGCCCGTTCGGTGGTGACATAGTTAGTCAGCTTGTCGAGCCATTTGGCGCTCAGCGTTTGCAGGGATTTGGTTTGGGCCTCAATCTTTGTTTGTGACTGCGTCACCTGTCGTTCAGTATTATTTGCCTGAAGGTAGCAACTGCCACGACAACCAGATAGCCAACGTTCCGACCACTAGTGACACAGCATTCGAAATCAGTCCAAACCACTCCATGGGAGAAAGCATAGTCGGTCACCCCTCTGATCATGCCGAATATCTAGGATGCGATGGTGAACAAAGTAAGGGGGTTCCGGAGAAACATTTCCGTGGAGTGGCGCGCAGCCTCCTTGACGTCATCAGTTGGTTCTGACCGCCACCAATTCTCGACTAACATCAGGAAATTGAGCAGCCTGCTATCGAGTGCTATGACCTGTTCTAAGAAGTAAGGGTTGACCGATGAAGATCGACATCGACACCGAAGTCGCGGCGATCCTGCAGGCCCAAGTCGCTTCGGGCGCGTTCTCCAGTGTCGAAGAAGCCCTGCGCGCCGCCGTCTTCGGCGCGCCCTTGGACATCGCCCCCGACCAGGACTTGTCATGGGCGAAGCCGCTGGTGGATGCTGCGGACGGCGAAGTGGAAGCGGGGGCCACCGTGGACGCCAAGGAGGCCTTTGCGGCTGTCCTCAAGCGGATCCGGGAAAGCTGAGACGTGCGCTTGGTCCGGCTCACCGTCACGGCCCGGCAAGACTTGGCCGAGATTGCCGAGTACCTGATTGAAAACGTCGGCAAGGTCACCGCCGAGCGTGTCGTGCTCCGCATCGAGACACAGATCGACAAGCTCGCCAACAACGCGCTCCGCTATCGCGAGCGCCCAGAACTCGGGTCCGGGAAACGAGCCATCCTTGTCGGCCCGTACATCGCGATCTATCGCATCACGGCAAAATGTGTCTTCGTGGTGCGCATTCTGCACAGCGCCCGCGATATCTCGAAAGACCTAGTCGACGAGCATTAGCCGGGGCTGGCGGCCGATCGCCGGGCTGGCGAATGAGGATGGTCCAGCAGGACGTGCTGACGCGCATCCGGGGTGGTAAGATGCTTGAAGTCACGGCAAGGCCTGGAGGAAGTTGAATGTCTGACCTTCTGGACACTGCCCTTGAGCGGGCACAAAGCTGGACGCCGGCGCGCCGCCGCGAGGCGGCCGAACTGCTGTTGGCGTTGGACGATGTGGAGCGGGATCCGCTCGACGACGATGACGAGACGTTGGCCGTGATCGACCGGGCTCTGGCGCAGGTCGAGCGACGGGACCTTGCCGATCCAGCGCGGCTATAGGCGTTCCTGGCCCGGTTCGGGCGATGACCGTGGCCTACAGCGCCATCGCGCTGGCGGACCTGGAAGCGATTGAAGCCTACATCGAAGCAAAAAGTCCTGGAAAGTCGATCCGCGTCATCCGCGAAATCATTTGATACGATAGACCTTATCGAGCGACATCCGGGAATTGGCCGGCCGATGCCACGCCGGCCAGCCGTGCGATCGGCAAGCCCGAGGCACTCAAGCATGACTGGTCCGGCTGGTGGTCCCGGCGGATCACGGAAGAGCACCGCCTAGTGTACCGGGTCGTGGCCAAGGCGATGACGCGGTTCTGGAAATCGTGCAGTGCCGTAATCACTACAAGTGACCAGTGGGGTCGAGACCGTATCGAGGCGCAGTTCGACAAGTTCGGCAACAACCAACAGCACCAGCGAGGGGCACCCATGTCAGCCGATATCACCACTACCCGTTTTTCCGGTCGCGTCGCGATCGTGACCGGCGGGGTTCATGGCATTGGCCGGGCGACGGTGGATCTTCTGCTGGCGCAAGGCGCGCAGGTTATGATCGCCGACAATGATCCCGCTGGCGATGCCGTGCTCGCGGAGTTCGGCGCACACCGGGCCAACGTCGGGTTCATTGCCGGCGACATGGAAGTGGAAGCTTTCGCGCAAGAGATCGTTGATGCAACCATAAAACAGTTTGGCCGGCTCGATTATCTCGTCAACAATGCCTACGCCTTTACCGCCAAGGGTATGGACGGGGAGTTGAAGCATTGGCGCCGCTCGCTGGATGTGGGCGTTATTGGTTTTGCCCGCATGATCCAATGCGTGGCGCCGAGCATGATCAAGGCGGGCGGCGGCTCCATCGTCAATGTCGCGAGTACCATGGCGCATATTGTGACAAAAGACCGGTGGACCTATTGCGCGGCAAAGGGTGCGGTCCTGCAGCTGACGAAGGCCGCGGCGCTTGATCTCGGCGCCCAAAAAATCCGGATCAACTCGGTGAGCCCGGCGTGGATTTGGACGCGCGAGGTGGTAAAGACCGCCGATATGGATGGCGGCGGCCGCGCGAAGTGGGGACCCATTTGGGGTGACTATCATATGCTGCGGCGCTGCGGGGAATCGAGCGAAGTCGCGGCGCCCATCGCCTTTCTGCTGAGCGACGAAGCCTCGTTCATCACCGCGACCGACTTGGCAATCGATGGCGGGTATCTCGCCATGGGGCCCGAAGGGATCGGCAAGGGCACCGCTCATGCCGGCAGTGATTGAGTGCGGCAGCTCAGCCAATACCCAACTGACCCCACCTGACTGCCGGTACCGCACACGATATCGCAACCATTGTCATCCCGGCCTTGGGCCGGGATCCAGCGTGCCGGCGAGTCGCACCGACTCATGTGCTGCACCGGTGAGACCGCCAGCTGCGTTCCGACCCGCTGGACGCTGGATCCCGGCTCAAGGCCGGGATGACAATGGTTCTGCGGAGGCCATCGGGAATACCCACGCTTCTCAATGGACAATGCCAATGGACATCATTGACACGCACCTGCACCTCATCCTGCGCAACCGTTTTGGCTATGGCTGGACCGACACCATCCCGGTGCTGCAGGGCGATTTCACGCTTGCCGGCTACCAAAGCCTGCTGGAGCCCGGCGTAAAATCGGCGTCCATCTTTATGGAAACGGCCGTTGACGACGCGGATTACCAGGCGGAAGCGCGCTATGTCGCTGGTTTGATCGGCCGGGATGGCATTCTCGCGCAAATCCCATCGTGCCGCCCCGAGAGCAATGATGGATTTGAGGCGTGGCTTGACGAGGCCGCGGGCCTGAAGGTCGTGGGGTTTCGCCGGGTCTTGCATGTGGTGCCGGACGACGTATCCGTGTCTGAAACGTTCCGGACCAACGTGCGCAAGATTGGCCAACGTGGCTGGACGTTTGATATGTGCTTTCTCGGCCGTCAATTGCCGTTGGCGGTGGAACTGGCCCGGCTGACTGATCAGCCGCTGATGCTGGATCATTGTGGCCTACCCGACATCGCGTCTGGCGCGTTTAAGTCCTGGGCCGGAAACATCACGGCGTTGGCGGCGCTACCGCATGTTCATGTCAAGATGAGTGGCATCACACCCTACTGCCGGCCGGAGCAGCTGAATGAAGCTGGGCTCAGGCCTTGGGTCCATCACGTCATGGAACAATTCGGCACGAGCCGCGTCATTTGGGGTGGGGATTGGCCGGTGACGGATATGGGCTCCGGTTTGCCGCGATGGATCGAACTCTCGCGAAAACTGCTTTCGGGCTGCTCAGCCGACGAACGGGCAGACATCTTCGTCGGCAATGCGCTGCGTTTTTATCGCTTGCCTGCGGACAGCATCAAGGCAGCCGGCGGGTAACGATCATCGAAACCATTCTCGCTGCCACCGTGGCCCTGCTCAGGTGATCACCCCTGTCGCCGGCTGCAAAGGACGACGTGAGGGGTTTCCCTGCCCCGGGATGGCATCCGCAGGCAGGTTGATTTCGCCGTGCGCTGATGCAATCCAGGGCAATGCGCCAGACAGAATCGAACCACGCCGCCGCCGTCCCTTCATCGCCGGACGAGCCGGGGCACGATTGCCGGCTCTGTCCCCGCTTGGCTGAGTTCCGCGACGCCAACCGCGCCGGCTACCCCGGCTTTTTCAACGGTCCGGTACCGTCCTTTGGCGATGCCACCGCGCGCATGCTGGTGGTCGGGCTGGCGCCGGGTTTAAAGGGGGCCAATCGCACCGGCCGGCCGTTCACCGGCGACTATGCCGGCGACCTGCTGTATGCCACCCTGATCACCCATGGCTTTGCCGAGGGCATCTACGCGCAGCGCCCCGACGATGGCTTGGCGCTGACCGATTGCCGCATCACCAACGCCGTGCGCTGCGTGCCGCCGGCCAACAAGCCGGTGCCCCAGGAAATCAAGACCTGCCGGGGTTTTCTCAGCGCCACCATCGCTGCCATGCCGCGGCTGGTGGCGGTGGTCGCGCTCGGCCGCATCGCCCACGACAGCCTGATCCCGGCACTCGGGGGCCGCCGCGCCGCTCACCCCTTTGGCCACGGCGCCGTGCACACCATTGGCCCACTGACGGTGTTCGATAGCTATCATTGCAGCCGCTACAACACCAACACGGGGGTGCTCACGGCCGCCATGTTTGACGCGGTGTTCGCGGCCGCCCGCCAGCATGTTGATGCGGCGCAACCCCTTCAACTGAAAACAATAAGTGCGACAGCATAAGGCGCAAGCTGGAGGCGGCCGCCCGTGATCGGCTGCCGCGCCGCGGACGCAAGCCAACCCTGGTTGGCCGCTGCGGCGGCCACGGTGCCATCGTCCAAGACCACGGCCGAGCTATCGGGCGGCATGTCCATGACGTGCACTGACTGAGTGCTGGCGGTGAGGTTCGCCAGCCAAACCCGTTGTTCCCTCACGGTCGCGCACGGCAAGGCTTGCAATTACTGCCGGTGACGACACCGTGGAACCGACCACGTCGCCCCGGCTGCCGGTTAGCCCCGCGAACACGTGGAACGCCGGAGCGAGCCTGTCCCCCGCCAGCAGCCCGCGCGGGCCGGTCACGTCCAGCAGCGCGACGCTGGTCAGGCTGGCGCGCGCGGCGGCGGCGATAAGTCCAAGCGTCCAGGCGGCGCCGAACAGCCCGGCTTGGCGAGGATCCTGGTCAGCGAGGCACACGCGCCCGCCGTCCGGGTTGGGCGCGGTAGAACTGCCATAGGGGTTGTCGCGGGCGGCGATGCCGCTGGGGCCGAGGTGATAGGGCGTGTCGCCCATGAAAGCCCGGGCCGACGCGAAGATGTGTGGCAGGGTTTCCAGGCATTGCATGACGGCAAAATCGTCCGCCGCGTGCACGATCGGGCAGACGGTGTGGGTGAAGAAATCGAACAGGCCGGGCGGCGGCTGCTTGCGGTTGAGCTCGGTGAAGGTCGAGATCATGCCGCCGCCGATGCGGGTACCGGGAAACTGAGCGGCCGCCGCGCTAGCCATCTCCTCGTAGCTTGGACCCCAGGGCCTTGGGCTCCCCGGCTGGAACGATTTCAGGTCATGGCGCTGCGTCACGACGATCATGTCCGGCGCAAATCCATGGGCGTCGAACGCGGCGCGGATGGCGGCCATCTCGGCTTGGGCCGGTCGCTCCGCCGGCAGTACGATTTCCGCGCACAGCGGGATGTCCGTGGCGGCCTTCAGGGCGGCGGCGATCCGCGCGGTGACGGCGACGCTGGCGAGCAACGGGTTGATCTGGATCAGCAGATGATCGGGCCGCAGGGCCGTGATGGCCGCTGCCTGTGCCAGCGCGTTTCCCGCCTCGGCCATGGAGACGCCGAGCGCCAGCCTTGGCAGGGGCCCGAGTGTCTGACCGAGCGACACCGTCACCGCGCTCGTTGCCGCCGACCCTGCCGACGCCTCGGCCGGCCCAGCGAACGACAGGGTGATGCGCTGCCGGAACGGCTGGCCGCGTTTGAGCGTGTACGGCCAGGGATCGAGCAGCGAGCCGGCGTAGGTCTTATAGGACGCATCCATCCAATTGCGCTGGTCTTCCATCTCGAAGACATTGCCGCCCAGCGTCACGGTCGCCATGACACCGGGCAGCGCCTCATGGCTCAGTGCCCGGATCTTGAAGAACGGCTGACCGGGGTTGACAAATTCCGGGAACGTGCCCTGGGTTACGGTGCCATCGGTGTGCGTCACCGTCAGTGGCCGCCCCACGGTGTTGGCGAGCGGATGCAACACGGCAAAGCCGGTGCGGCAGGTGAGAAAATCCGTTTCCGGCGTGCCGGTCGCGGTGACGGTCAGCGTGCCGTCGGGCGCCGCCACAATCTCGCAGGTGTAGCTCAGCGCCTCGGTCCCGTTCTGACAGCGGCCGGCGTAGCTGACGGTGGTGGTGGCCTCGCCGTGCTGAAGCGTCAAGCCGCTGATGATGGCCGGGCAGGTGCCCCAGTCCTTGTCCCGCACCAGATAGCTGATGCCCCGCAGCACCTCGGTGCCGCGAAACCGGATGTCCCGCAGCTGCCCGCCGTCGAGCAGCAGGCTCAGCGGCCCGCAAGTGATCTGTTGCGGCGCGCTCGCTGGCTGATCGGTGCCGAGCCGGTGGATCGCGATGGATGGCTCAAGGCGCTCGGTCATGGCGCTTTCCTTTGCCGGCTGGTCCTCGGTGTCATACAGGCAGGTGAAATAATCGACAGGTCGCTCCGCGAGCCGCCGTATCCCTTCTCCCCATCGGAGAAGGTAAAGCGGTATCGCTCGGCGGTTTCAGGCACCGGAGCCGGGGGGAGGTGCGCCAAGGCCCCGCTGAACCGCCAGATTTGCACATCCGTGCACTTCGCTGCACATGCCGGTACAGCAGCCGCACTTCGGCGGTGATTGCGGAGCCCGCGGGAGGCCGCGTCCCCGGTACGGGATACGGTGAAGATTAATATAACAAACAGCCAGCAATCTAGTCAATCGACAAACGTCCCGCCCCGCATTTACCGATGCTCCAAAAAGTTATAACGCCGTCTTATTTGCCGTTACGGGCTGGCGAAATGCGACCGGCGGAAAAGTTCGCCGGACGGTTCAGCCAGGCACCGTCCATGAAAGTGGTTTGCCAAAACGGATTATGCCGGGCCGAATTTGCCGGCGCGGCCAAGACCGGTTCGCCTCATAATGGTCGCGCGCGTGCGGCGCAGGCTATCAGAACCCATCAGAACCCCCGGCCGAACTTGTTCGACCTCGGGAACCCTTTGGGCGCCGCCGTGCCGGCCTGGGCGCGCACGCCCTGCCACTCGGCGAGATCCGCCATCGCCAGCGTGAACGTGCGGCCGGCGCGTGTCCAGCCAGGTCAGGCCGTCCGCGGCCGCGAACACGCGGGCGTCGGCGATGCCGCCTTGGGCGTACTTCTGCAGCCGCACGCCCTTGCCGCGGGTCATCTCGTTGACCTCGGCGAGCGGGAACACCAGCAGTTTGCGGTTGTCGCCGATCACCGCCACGCGTGTCGCCGAAGCAGGGCACGCACACCACCGCCGTCTCGTCGTCGACCAGGTTCAGCACCTGCTTGCCCTTGCGGGTCAGCGCCACCACCTCGTCCTCGGGCACGACAAAACCGTTGCCGACGCTGGAGGCCACCAGCAGCTTTTCGGCCCGGGCTGATGCACGAACACTTCCACGAAGGAGTGGTCCTCCTCCAGGTCGATCATCAGCCGCATCGGCTCGCCGTGGCCACGGCCGCCCGGCAGCTTGTCACAGCCGACGGTGAAGAACTTGCCGTTGGAGGTGAACAGCACCAGCTTGTCGGTGGTCTGCGCCTTGATCGACCATTTCAGTTCGTCGCCCTGCTTGAATTGCAGGGCGCCGAGATCATCGACATGACCTTTGAGCGCGCGGATCCAGCCCTTGTCGGTCACGACAATGGTGATCGGCTCGCGCTCGATCATGCTTTCGGCGATATCCACTTCAATCTCTGGCGCGTCGGCCAGCGTGGAACGGCGCTTGCCAACGGGTGGCCCTTGCCGAACTTTTCGCGGATGCCCTTCACTTCGTCGGAGATGCGGTCCCATTGCTTTTCGTCGGACGCCAGCAGGTCCATCAGCTCGCCGCGCTCGGCTCGGTCAGCTCGGCATGCTCGCGCCGGATCTCGATTTCCTGCAGCTTGTGCAGGGAGCGCAGGCGCATGTTGAGGATGGCGTCGGTCTGCGTTTCCGTCAGCGCGAAACGCCGCCATCAGTTCCGGCTTTGGCTCCTCGCCGAAGCGGATGATGCGGATCACCTCGTCCAGGTTGAGATAGGCAATCAGGTAGCCTTCCAGGACCTCCAGCCGGTGCGCGATCTGCTTCAGGCGGTTCTGCGTGCGCCGGTTGAGCACGACCTTGCGGTGATCGAGCCACTCCTGCAGCGCCTGGCCCAGCGACAGCACGTTGGGAATTTGCCCGCGCGACAGCACGTTCATGTTGAGCGGGAAGCGCACTTCCAGCTCGGAGGAGCGGAACAGCCCCTCCATCAGCACCATCGCATCCACCGTGCGGTTCTTCGGCTCGATGACCAGGCGGATATCCTCCGCCGATTCATCGCGCACATCTTCCACCAGCGGCAGCTTCTTGTTGGTCAGCAGTTCCGCCAGCTTTTCCACCAGCCGGCTCTTCTGCACGCCGTAGGGAATTTCCGTGACGACGATCAAATAGGTGCCGCGGCCGGTCTCTTCCTTGTGCCATTTGGCGCGCAGGCGGAACCCGCCGCGGCCGGTCGTATAGGCCTCCAGCATGGACTGCGCGCGGTCTCGACGAGAATGCCGCCGGTCGGGAAATCCGGGCCGGGCACAAACTCCATCAGCTTTTCGATGCTGGCATCGGGTGCTTGATGAGGTGCAAGATGGCCAGGCACAGCTCATCCACGTTGTGCGGCGGAATGCTGGTGGCCATGCCCACCGCGATGCCGGACGACCCATTGGCCAGCAGATGCGGGAAATTGGACGGCAGCACAATCGGCTCGTGTTCCGAGCCATCAAAGTTCGGCCGGAAGTCGACGCAATCCTCGTCCAGCCCTTCCAACAGAGCTTCGGAAATGGTGGTGAGCCGGGCTTCCGTATACCGGTAGGCGGCGGCGTTATCGCCGTCGATATTGCCAAAGTTGCCCTGGCCATCGATCAGCGGATAGCGGACGGCGAAATCCTGGGCGAGCCGCACCATGGCGTCGTAGACCGCCTGGTCGCCGTGCGGATGGTACTTGCCGATGACGTCGCCGACCACGCGGGCGCACTTCTTGTACGCCTCGGTCGGGTTCATCTTCAGCTCGCGCATGGCGTAGATCAGCCGCCGGTGCACCGGCTTCAGGCCGTCGCGCACGTCCGGCAGCGCCCGCCCCATGATGGTCGAGAGCGCATAGGTGAGGTAGCGCTCTTCCAGCGCGTCACGCAGTTTGACCGGCTCAACCGGCGTATCCGGCGGCGGCGGATCGGCAGGGAGGCGAATCGGTGGCTTGCTCATACACTGGGACTAGCGCGGCCGGGTCGCGGGCTCAAGCCGGGTGGCGGGCAGACCGGGTATACGTGGGGAGTTTGCCACAGCAGTTCACTATGAGGGCGATCAGGCGTCGCCGCTTGCTAAGGGCTTGCTCTCACGCAAAAACACCAAGCATAAACAGGTGCGTAACGGACGGGCGCGCGCCGCGCGCCCCTCCGTTGCGCGAGCGATTGGCCCGAATGGTCGCTGGGCGGCCGGGCTCCCAATCGCCGCTTTTTCTGCAGCGGCGCCATGCTATGTCCCTGCTCTCATTCAGGAACAGGGCTGCGATACTCCCGCATGGACGACCTCATCGAAGGCTATCGGCGGTTCCGCCAGGACACCTGGCCAACCGAGCGCAAGCGCTACCAGGCGCTGGCCGAGCGCGGGCAAAAACCGCGCACGCTGGTGATCGGCTGCTCCGACTCGCGGGTCGATCCGCAGACAGTGTTTGGCGCTGGGCCCGGCGAGCTGTTTGTCATCCGCAACGTTGCCGGGCTGGTGCCGCCGTTCGCGCCCGACGCTGGCTATCACGGCACCAGCGCCGCCGTGGAGTACGCCGTGCGTGTGCTGGAGGTGGACCGCATCGTGGTGCTCGGCCATGCGCTGTGCGGTGGTGTGCGGGCCATGGTCGAGGGCGTGCCGCCAGAGGCCCGCGATTTCGTTGGGCCATGGCTGGAACTGGCCCGGCCAGCCAAGCTTGCAGCGTCGGAATTGGTAACGCCAGAGCTCGCAGCCCCAGAGGGGCCGCTTTCCGCGGACGGTGCTGACGCGTTGGCCCCCTATGAAATTGGCGTCGTGCGACTGTCAGTCGGAAATCTCATGACGTTTCCTTGGATTGCCGATGCCGTCGCCGAAGGGCGACTGGCGGTGGCGGGGTTCCGGTTTGATATTCGCACCGGCGTATTGGACCGGGTTGGAACCACGACAGACGCTGCCGGTGGTCTGAACGGCGGGTGATCTATGCTTGAGGAACCGCCGGCGGGCTGATCAGCGTTCGCCGGAGGGCACCGATGCAGGGATCGCGGGCCTGATGGTCATGCAACCCGTGCCGGCCGGCATGGCTGGGGCTCCGTCGCTTGGCGAAGCAAGGGGATACGCGTCAAGTGACTGACAACGCTGTCAGCACGGGCGTGGGCCAGGAAGCGATCCTGTTTACCAAGCTGCGTGGAAAAGTCGTTGATCCGCCGCCGCATCAGCTGTCACATCCCACCGCGAGATTGGATCTCGCCTTTGGCACATTTCCTGCCCGTCAGACCACGAGCATGGTATCGTCCCTGTAACGGGGACGTCGTGTTGGTTGCGGTCGGTGTTTGCGATCCTGGAGCCTGCCCCTTGTCTTTCCTCACCCTTGTACGCGCCGCCGGTTGGCGGCTAGCCCCTGTGTTGGCCGTTGCCTGCCCCGCCTTTTGTCCGCGGGCTGCGAGGAGATCGTAGATTTCTCCGGTCAGCCCCGGGAGGAGGTCGGCGCGGTCAGCGCGCAGGCGCAACTCACGCCGGTCTATGTCGCTGAACGCATCGAAATGGATGCGCTGGAGACGACGCTGACCACGCAGTGTGCCAGCACAGCTCGCTGAGGTTTCTGATCGGGTCCGCAAGGCGTCGTGCCGGACCGACGCTGATGGTGACAAGATTTGCCGCGATGCGGTCATCGTCGGCAGCCTGCAGCGTGACGGCGACCTGAAGCTGACGGGCACTCCAACCGGCTTTGAGATCGAAGTGCCGATCCGGGTTCAGTTCAAGGCCCGCGAATCCAAGGGTGAGCGGACGGAAGAGATTGTCCACCGTACCAGCGTCAAGGCGACGATCTCTGGTGGCCTTGACGAGGGCTGGGTGGCCTCCATGGTCTATGATGGCCGGCTGACTTGGGTGCAGCCGCCGGAGGTCAAGGTCTTTGAGGGCAAGTACAACTTTGCCGACGATGTCACCGGCCTGCTGCGCCGGCGGTTTGGCTCGGTCGCTGACGTTTTGAAGTCGGCGCTCCAGCCGCGCGAACTCAAGGGGATGACCCAAGCGACGTGGCGGGCGCTGCAGACACCGGTGCAGATCGCGGAGCGCCCGGATATCTGGCTGTTTGGTGAACCGGTTGACGTGCGCTTCGGCGGCTTCCGGGTGCGGCCGGACCGGCGCGCTGTGGAAATCCGCTCGGCGGTGGTGACCCGGTTGCGGACCGTGGTGGGGCAGCGGCCGACGCCGATGTGGCCGCGGCCGATGGTTCAGCTCTCGGTTGCCCCGTCCAATGCGGTTGGCGGCGTAATCCTGCCGGTCGACATTGGTTACGATCAACTGAGCGGCACGCTTGATTCCGCGGTTGCCTCGGGTGCTCTCCCCGGCCAACCCTCGGTCACCAAGGAGCCGGTTGCAGCCGGTGACCTACACCATCAAGAGCTTCCGGGTGCAGCCTGCGGGTGTGCGCGTCGCGGTGGGTGTCGATTTGGCCCTGGCGATGCCGGGGTCCATGCGCAGTCTGCGTGGCTACGCCTACTACCTCTGCACGCCCGAAGTCCGCGAAGGTGATACGTTGCTGCGGCTGACCAAGGCGAGCCTGTTCGAGCCGGCGGCGATCCCCGACGCGCACCGTGACCGGGTGGCGCCGCTGCTGCAGAAAAAGTTCGCGGAGCGGGTGGAACTCGCCACGACCTATGATCTTGGCCCAGCGATGAGCCAGGCGATGGCGCTGGTCAATGCCGCCGCCGACCGCCAGATCGCCGAGGGGCTGCATTTGAAGGGCCTGCTCACTGGCTGGAAGGTCCGTACGGCCGAGCCCGGGCGGACCGCGCTGCGCCTCTACGTCGAGTTCCTCGGCGAGCTCACGGTCTCGAATGGCCGTGCCGCCGTCGCCGCCGGCACCGCAAACGCCGAGCCAGGCCTTCCACCGCCGCAGTAGTGTCGTAAACCACGAAGTGGTCCGGCGCGTTGCGCAACCGGCCGCCGCCCGCATAGTCCGGTTTTGCTAGCGGCGGGTGGGTCCATGGGGATGACGAGGTATTGCGGTCCTGTTGTCGCGGTGCGGAGCGCGCGCGGCTGGTTGTTGGCCGCGCTGGCCGGTGTCGCTGCCGCCATCATGACGGTGCCGGCCCTCGCCAGCACGATGCTGTTCGACAACGCCTGCGCTCCAGCGGATCGCCTCACCGTCGTGGCCGTGGGCGACCTGCTGTTCCACCGCCCCATCCAGATCATCGCGCTGGCCAAGGGCAACACCTACCGCCAGTTCTGGAAGCCGCTCGACGGCATCATCGGAGGCGCGGATCTCGCCTACGCCAACCTGGAGGGGACGGTGGCCGATGGCGTGGCCGGCGGCGGTGACCCGGCCAAGGATCCGGGCCGGCGCTTTGACGGCCGCGTCTACGGTGCACGGCCTGGGGCGCTCTACTACAACTATCACCCCAGCCTGATCGACGACTTGCAAGGCAGCGGCTTTGACGTGGTGTCGACCGCCAACAACCATGCCATGGACCGCTTTTCACTGGGTGCCGACCGGACCGTCGACAACCTGGACCGGCGGCAACTGCCGTTCACCGGGACCCGCAAGGCCGGCGAAACCAGCCGCCCCTGGAGCACGCTGACCCGCGCCAAAGGGTTCACGGTGGCGTGGCTGGCGTGCACTTTTGACACCAATGGCAACCCGGATCGCAAGGGACAGGTGCTGTTGTGCCATGGGCAGAAGGATACGGTGCTCGCGGAGGTTCGCCGGCTGGTGGCCGATCCGGCGGTGGATGCCGTTGTCGTGACGCCGCACTGGGGCGAGGAGGGTGATCGCGACCCCATCCGGCGTGATCGCGAACTCGCGGCGGAGCTGATTATCGCCGGTGCGTCCGCAGTCATCGGCACGCATCCGCATGTGGTGCAGGGCTGGGCCAAGATGCAAGGGGCCGGCGGCCACGAAGGGCTGGTCGTCTACTCCACGGGCAACTTCATTTCCAACCAGCGGCGCCCGGCGCAGCGCACGGGCCTGGCCGTGGTGATGGAACTGACCAAGGCTGCTGGCCCGGGGGCAAAGGCCAAGGTGACGGCGGCGGGTTGGCTCCCGACCTGGGTGGAGTTCAAGGGAAACACCGTCCATCGCGTGGCCGCCAATACGGGCAGCGGCACGTCCGCCGCCGGACTGAAGCGGGCCCGGGCGCTGCTGCCAGAGGGCAACGAACTTAAGCTTGGAACGTGGCGGACGCTGCCCCGGCAGTGTCCAGATGCCGTCAGCGCGGCCGCCCCCCAGCGTCCAGGCCGTTGAGCTCCAGGTAACGCTTGAGCGAGGTCTCGGCGTCCTTGTACGCTTCCTGCAGCCGCACGTTCCAATAGCGCAGGTTTTGCAGGGCAATAGGCTCGCCCGATACGGCGCAGCGCACGAAGTCGCCCGGCCGGACGACCTCGAAGCTGTTGTCGCCGTACCGCACCTTGGCCTCGCGCCGCGCCGGCAACAGATGGTCGATGGTGTTCATGGGGCAGCGTCTTACCGCAGCTGACGGCGGATGCAATCATCAGCGGAGCGGGGCCGCCAAAACGCAGAAGGGAGCAGCGCTGGGCTGCTCCCTTCGGGGCGGGGTAATTTTGGCGATTGCCGCCGCCGTCAGAAATCAATTCAGGTCGTATGACAGGCCAACGAGGTATTTGTGTGATGCCGCGTCGGCACCCTGCTTGCTGTCCGTCAGCACGACGTGCGGGCAATTGCCGTTGCCAGCGAACTGGTTGCCGGCGCTGTCGAGGCAGTAGCGGCGCTGGGTCTCCGAAGCCTCGCCAAAGGTCTGCGCTTCAAACGTGCCGTTGAGATGCAGGCCCGGCTTGATCTCGTAGGAGGCGCCCACCCGCCAGTCGCGCACATCGATGCCGGTCATCGAGTTGCGGGCCGCGAAGTAACGCAGATAGTGCTTGTCGGTGACATCCAGTTCGCCCCACTGCGAGAACTTGTACTCGCCTGTTATGCGCAACTTGCCGATGCTGCCCCCGGCGGCCAGGCCGACGAACGGCGTCAGGTAGTCCATCTCGTAGCTGAGGCCCTTGGTGCCTGGGCTGAATGCGCCCTTGAGGTCGCGGTAGCCTTCGCGCGTGCCGTCTTCGGCCATGCTCGAGTAGGTGTAGTTGCCGCCGCGTGCGGACCAGGCGAAGTGGTCCCAACGGTAGCCGGCCAGCAGCCCCACCTCGAAGTTTGGGTGCCGGAACAGGTCGAGGCGGCCGGTGGCGCTGACCTGATGCATGCCGTCGATGCTGGTGTCGCCGGCGTACGAGTAGTGCGTCCAGTCGCCGGAATTCATAGGACAGCGGATCAAGCCAATCCCAATCGTCGGACTCGCTGTCGCCATCGAGCGCGACGTTGCCTTCCAGCTTGGCGCTGAGCCACGGGCTTACCTGGAGTCCGAGGTGGACGCCAATCGTGCCGACCTGATGCGACAGGTAGTGCAGCTGGCTGATGCGGTTGCCGGCCTTGTCATAGACGTATTCGCGGCCGGTGGCGTCCATCTGGCCGAACGCGGCGCCCATGGAGATCTTGGGCACGAAGTTCGGATCCCAGAACACGCCCTCCTTCAGGCCAAGGTCGCCAGCAGCGGCTGGCATGGCGGAAAGCGCGGCAAGCGCGAATGCGAGGGCGGGCGCCGCCAGGGCGCGGCCGGAACGGTGTACCATCGTGGCCTCGTGCGGTGGTGGAGGGAAACGCCGACGCGGGCACTGCGACGCGAGCTAAATTGCTCTCTCCGGACACCTTGACGGAACGAGGTAAAGCAACCCTGAACGGGCGGATCGATTTGGGACTTTCTTGCTGAGCCGCCAGGTCCCGTTCGGCAGCCCGCTTGCTGGCTCTCATGTCTTGGTTGAACTCCCGGCTGGCAAACTACCGCATGAGTGCCTCCGACGTGTGCGGCGTCGATACCCCATCAGGCCCGCCATCAAGTCAGGCTGGACCTTCCAGCGCCCCCGTTGCTACACCGGCCGCCAAACACATCGAGCGGCGGACGGGTGATGGCAAAGACGGAAAGCAAAGGCGCTGGGTCCAAGGCCGCGCCAGCAAAGGACGCGGCTGCGAGGACCGCCTGCAGCACCAAAGCCGCCCTCGCATCAGGTGAGCGGGACTGGTCGGACACGCTCTACCTGCCCAAGACCGAGTTCCCGATGCGGGCCGGGCTGCCCGAGCGCGAGCCGCTGCTGCTGGAGCGGTGGAAGGAGCTGGACCTGTTCGCCCGCTTGCGCGCCGCGGCAAAGGGCAGAACGCCGTTCCTGCTGCACGACGGCCCGCCGTATGCCAATGGCAACATCCACATCGGCACAGGGCTGAACAAGGTGCTGAAGGACGTGGTGGTGCGGTCGCAGCAGATGCTGGGGCATGACGCCAACTACATCCCCGGCTGGGACTGCCATGGGCTGCCGATCGAGTGGAAGGTGGAGGAGCAGTACCGCGCCAAGAACAAGAACAAGGACGATGTGCCGATCGTGGAATTCCGGGCCGGAGTGCCGGGAGTTCGCCAACCACTGGCTGGATGTGCAGCGGGACGGAGTTCAAGCGGCTGGGCGTGGAGGGCAACTGGGCCGAGCGCTACGCCACCATGGACTTTGCCTCGGAGGCGCGCATCGCCGGCGAGCTGATGAAGTTCGCCATGAACGGCGCGCTCTATCGCGGCTCAAAGCCGGTGATGTGGTCGGTGGTGGAGAAGACCGCCCTGGCGGAGGCCGAGGTGGAGTACCACGACTACCAGTCCGACACGATTTGGGTGAAGTTCCACGTGGTTTCCGGCGCGCGGGTGCTCGAAGGGCGCGAACGTCGTGATCTGGACGACCACGCCGTGGACCATCCCGGGCAACCGCGCCGTCAGCTACTCGCCGAAGATCGAGTACGGCCTGTACGAGGTGACAGGCGCGCCCGAGGGCAACTGGGCCAAGGCGGGCGACATGTATGTGCTGGCCGACAAGCTGGCGGCCGACATCATGAAGGCGGCCAAGGTGGAGGCGTTCGAGCGCCGCGAGGCCGATTCAGCCGACGCGCTGGAAAGTGCCGTGCTGGCGCATCCGTTGCGCGGCGCGTTCCCGAGGGCGGCTACGACTTTGACGTGCCGCTGCTGGCCGGCGATCACGTCACCGATGACACCGGCACCGGCTTTGTGCACACGGCGCCGAGCCATGGCGCCGACGACTACGATGTCTGGATGGCCAACGAAAAAGCGCTGGCCAAAAGCGGCATGGACACCACCATCCCGTTCACGGTGGATGCCGACGGCGTGCTGACCAAGGACGCGCCGGGCTTCACCGGCAAACGCGTGCTGAAGGAGAACGGCGACAAGGGCGATGCCAACGATGCCGTGATCAAGGCGCTGTCGGAGGCGCAGCGCGCTGATCTCGCGCGGGCGGCTGAAGCATCAGTATCCGCACTCGTGGCGGTCGAAGAAGCCGGTGATCTATCGCAACACGCCGCAGTGGTTCATCGCCATGGACCGGCCGATCACGGCGCCGGGGCACAAGACGAAAAAGACCATCCGGCAGCTGGCGCTCGCCGTCCATCGAGAAGACCGAGTTTTTCCCGCCCGCTGGCCGCAACCGGCTGCATGCGATGATTGCCGAGCGCCCGGACTGGGTGATCTCGCGTCAGCGCGCCTGGGGCGTGCCGATCACCGTGTTCGTGCAACGCGAAACCAGCGAGGTCATCCCGTCGGCGGAGTTTGGCAAGTCGGCCGAGCTGATGGAGCGCATCGTCTCGGCGTTTACGGCGGAAGGCGCCGACGCCTGGTACAAGCCGGGCGCAAAGACCGCTTGCTCAAGGGTCTGGTGACAAGCCCGACGAATGGGACAAGGTCGACGACATCCTCGACGTCTGGTTCGAGAGCGGCTGCACGCACGCCTTTGTGCTGGAGGACCGGCCCGGAACTGAAATGGCCGGCCGACCTGTATCTGGAAGGCTCGGATCAGCACCGCGGCTGGTTCCATTCCTCCCTGCTGGAGGCTGCGGCACCCGCGGCCGCGCGCCGTTCGAAAAGGTGCTGACGCACGGCTTTGTCATGGCCGAGGACGGCCGCAAGATGTCGAAATCGCTGAACAACGTGGTGGCGCCGCAGGACGTCATCAAATCGTCGGGCGCCGACGTGCTGCGGCTGTGGGTGATGAGCGCGGACTATTCCGACGACCTGCGCATCGGCCCGGAGATCATGAAATCGGTGGCGGAGAGCTACCGCAAACTGCGCAACACCCTCAGGTGGCTGCTCGGCACGCTGGCGCACGCCAACCCCAAGGACAAGGTGCGCGAAAAGGACATGCCGGAGTTGGAGCGGCTGATGCTGGCGCGGCTGGCGGAACTCGATCCGCTGGTGCGCGAGGCCTATGCGGACTTTCGATTTCCGCCGGGTGCTGCAGGCGGTGTCCAACTTCTGCATCCTCGATCTGTCGGCGTTCTACTTTGATATCCGCAAGGACGCGCTGTATTGCGACGGCCCCTCCTCGCTGCGCCGCCGCGCCTCCCTCACGGTGCTGGAGCACGTGTTCGAGTGCCTGACGACGTGGCTGGCGCCGATGCTGTGCTTTACGGCGGAGGAGGCATGGCTGGCCCGGCATGGCGATGCGGCGCAGGACGGCTCTGTGCACCTGCAGCACGTTTCCGAAAATCCCGAAGTCGTGGGCGCGATGAAGAGCTGCTGAAGCGCTGGGGCTATCTCCGCGATGTGCGCCGGGCGGTGACGGGCGCGCTGGAGCTGGAACGGGCGGCCAAACGCATCGGCTCGAGCCTGGAGGCGGCGCCGGTGATCCACATTGACGATCCGGAGCTGGCGGCGCTGTTGGACGGCGTCGACTTGGCGCGAACTGTGCATCACGTCCGGACGCGACGCTGGTGGTCGGCGAGATCCCGGAGGATGCGGTGCGGGCGGACGATGTCCGCCACGTCGGCGTGGTGCCGAAGAAGGCCAGGGCAAGGCTGCGAGCGGTCGTGGCGGTTCACGCACGACGTCGGCAGCGACCCGGAGTACCCGGCGCTGTCGGCCCGCGACGCGGCGGCGGTGCGCGAACAGCTGGCCGTGGCATGAGGCACAGCGCCCACAGCGTGGGGGCGAGGCATGCCTCGCCCTCGGTGCCGCAATCGCAGACGGTGGAGCCAGTGGCTAGGAGGGCGAGGCATGCCTCGCCCCTACGCTGTGGGCGTCGTGCTCACCGATCCCAAACGGACCGGGTGCCCCATGAACCAGTGGCTTGCCGATCTGCGGTTTTGGGGGCCGCTCAGCCGGCTCGGGGCGCTGACGGCGCTGGCCACCTTTGTGCGTCGACCAGCGCACAAAGGGTGGATGCATCCACGTCTTATGACATCGCCGCCCGCGGCCGGGTCGCCGTGCTGCCGTTCCTGGACCTCGTCTACCTGATCAATCCCGGCGTCAGTTACAGCCTCATCGAGATGCGCGGCCCCGTCGGGCAAGCCGCTGCTGTCGCTGTTCGCCGTCGCGGTTTCCGTCGGCATCCTCGTCTGGATGGCCCGACATGGCGTCCCGGCTGGGCAGCCATCGTCCCTGGGGCTGATCATGGGCGGCGCGCTGGCCAACGCGCTGGACCGGCCGTTCCTTGGCGGCGTGGCGGATTTCTTCGCGCTGCACGCCTTTGGCTACTCCTGGTACGTGTTTAACATCGCCGACGTTGCCATTGTTGCTGGGGTGGTCGGCCTCCTGTATGACTCACCGCTCGGAGAATCGCGAGCAAGCCGTTGATCCGCCATGATGGGCTGATTGGCACCATCGATATGCGGCATGGCCGGGGGGCCACGGGCGAAGGGAAAGCCGATGCGCACGCTGGGAGCTAAAGGCCATGGGGGTCTGGCGGCGATTGCGCTGGTGGCCGCAGCACTCGGCGGCTGCGCTGGCGACGGCATTGAGTTCAACGGCAAGATATTTGACGCCATGGGCGTGAGCTCCATCGGCGGCAACAAGACAGATCCGGTGGCTGAGCGGCGCAACGGCATCGTGCTGCCACCGAAGCAGGCTGCCTTGCCGGTGCCGGGTTCCGGCGCTGAAGTCGCCGCCGCGGTCGAGCAGCAGCTGCCGAACGATCCGAAATTGCTGGCCGCCCGTCAAGCTGAGGAAGAGCAGCTGGCGGAAGAGAAGCGCTGCAAGGAGCAAGCAAACAAGCCCGCCAAGCAACAAGAGGGTGCGAGCTGCAACGGCCTGATCAAGGCGCTGTTCGGCACGGATGCCACCCTCAAACCGCAGAAGCAGTAGCCTGCCGCCGGTTGGCAGCAGCGATTCTCCGTCCCGTCGAGTTTCGACGGCGGTGCTTGGTTTTCCCCAATCTCCAGCCGCCACGGAAGCTGCTCCATCTCCGGTGGCCGTCCTGGCTCTTTGGTCAGCACGAACGGCACTTCGCAGGCGACGTGAGCCCGGCATGTTGTGTTGACCAATACAGGCTCACCAAGGCGCTCAGCGACCTCTACGGCGCGTAGCAGGTCACCTGACCACGCCGTGGTCCAGGTCCGACCCACTTCGTCCCTGACACTCGACCCCAGACATCCAATGGTTCGAGTCATCTGCGGGATGACCGGTGTTGGCGTCGGTTTGATGCCATAGCCCCAGGTGCCGGGTTGTGGGGTAGGGCTGCCCTTCTGTGGGGTAACGCCGTTCCTCTGTGGGGTAATGACCGCCACGGGCCGTTTTCGACGCTCACGGGCGGCAGTGCAAAAGACCCTGACTTGCTCTTATCCAGTAACGCGACCGTTCTTTGTCGCGAGCGCCATTGTGCTGAGGTGTACAGGGGAAGCCCTTACTCTTCATGTAGCGAACGAGCGTGGACATGCTGATTCCCAACAGCGCAGGCGCTTGAATTAATTGGACTTTTCCAGCGGGTGGCATGCACGCCTCGGTGTTCGCATCCTGACGCGTCTAGCGTGTCACGGATTTGCGAAGGGTATGCGAGGGGTGAGGAATATTCCGTTCCAGTGGGGTAACTGTGGGGTGCAAACGTCGTCTGTGTACAGGCGTTTACCGCTAACCCGTTGAAATAAATGGCGCGCCCGAAGGGATTCGAACCCCTGACCCCCAGATTCGTAGTCTCTTACCTGGCGGATTTGTACGTATGTCAGCGAACAGCCATGGACGACACTAACACATTGTAGTACCGCATGTTAATCGCCTTGTTGTGTCCAAGCGTGTATCTCCAACTCCACGTCAAGCCTCGTTTTTCCGGACCCCCACCGGACCCCCAAGAAAAACAACGCAGACGGATCGACAAGGTCGCCCAACTCATTGATGTGGCGTGAATAATGAGGGAATTGGTGTTCAGGGGAATACTGGGGGTCGGATGGTTAAGACGCTTAAGTTTCGCAAATCCCGGCCTGATCATGGTAAAATGCACAAGTTTGGCCAGACAAGGCATTGATGCGGAACAAATAAGATGGGGGTCTGCGGGGGTCCTGCCGTTTTTGGAATACTGGGGGGGCCAGGATGGTTAAGACGCTTACGGCTCGTTTCGTCGAGACCGTCAAAGCTACGGACGGGCGGGCCGAGTTTCGCGATGGTCAGGTAAAGGGGCTGATCCTGCGTGTGGCACCGGGTGGCGCCAAATCGTGGTCGGTGCAGTTCGTCCGCAAGTCCGACGGCCGGAAGCGGCGCGCCACTATCGGCGAATATCCCGCCTATAGTCTCGATCAGGCACGGACCGAGGCGCACGCCATCGTGGCAAAGGTCTCGCGCGGCGAGGACCCGACGGCGGTCGTGAAGCCTCGGGCCGAGTTCTTCACCTTCGATAAGCTCGCGGATCGCTGGCTGGAACGGTACGCCCGGTCGAGCAAGGTGGCGGCCGCCGTCTACGACGATACCTTGATGCTGACCAAGGACATCCGTCCCGCCATCGGCCGGATGCGGGTCGAGGAAGTGCAAAAGCGCGATATCATCGACATTGCTGACGCCATGGCGGATCGCGGTGCGAAAATTCGCTGCAACCGCGCCATTACCCTGGTGCGCAGCATTTTCCGCTGGGGTATCGCCGAGGACCTCATCCAGCACGATCCTACCCTTGGCATTAAGCCGCGCACGGCGGAGCGTCCGCGAGATAGGGTGTTGTCGGATACCGAGGTCGCCACCCTGTGGCGGGAACTCGACGCCGCGCCAATGACCAGGGGGTTGCAGCTGGCCATAAAACTGGCGCTGGTCACCGGCCAACGCATCGGCATGCTGGAGGGCATGACCAAGAGCGAACTCGATCTCTCGCCCGGTGCCGCCATGTGGACCGTGCCGGGCCGGCGCACCAAAAACAGCGAACTAACCCGCGTCCCCTTGTCAGGCTTGGCGGTGGCGCTGATCGACGAAGCTATTGGACTGTCGGGCGACAGCGAGTTCGTCTTTCCAAGCCCACGAGGGGATGGCCCGATAACAGGACACGCCGCCACCCGCGCCATGAGCAGGATGCGGGGCGGTCTGACCGTGCAGGAGTTCCGTATTCACGATTTGCGCCGCACCTGCGCCTCGGGCATGGCCGCCCTCGGCGTCAATCCGCATACCATCGCCCTGGTGCTCGACCACATCTCGACCACCAAAAGCAGCGTCACCAGCGCGGTCTATGTGAAATACGCCTTCGACAAGGAAAAACGCGACGCCCTGGAACGGTGGGCGGAGCATCTGACGAGGCTGAACAACTCCCGTAATGTAACGTGACATTGGTCTCGGAGGGAGAGTGTAAGGGCCGGAATATGGCAGAAGGCCGCGCAAATGCGGCGTGACCGTTGCTGTAACGCCGTTGTTTTGGGCCGCTCGTCTCAACTGGACCATAGGAGTTAACGGTCTGGTAAGAACCCCGTGCCATCTTCGCGGACAGATAAGCGAGAGTCGCGATGTTTATCGACCCGCTCGCCCCACAGGATGGGGGCTAAACCACGGCCGTGCGCGGACCGTGGTAACTTCTCATTTACCACCCTCGTGTCAGCCTTCTTGGTGTCGGCCGGGCATTCCGCCCGGTGGACCAACGAAGGAGATAAGCCGCTGCGCTGATTTACCGCTCGAAGCAGAAACGGACAGAGCAAAATCACGAGGTGACATTGATGGAAGCAGCCCTTCGCAAGAGTGAAAACTCAGAGCCACCAGCCAAAGGTGGCGGCGAAGTTGAATGGGTGAAGATGACAGAGGTTCGTAAACTGGTGAAGCTATCGCCCGCCACGATTTACGGCCTCATCAATAAGGGGAGGTTCCCACCGCCGATTAAACTCGGCATCCAATCATTCTGGCTGGTTCCTGATATTGTCGCCTGGAAGCAGGAGGTAATTGATCGGTCGCGCAGAGAAGGTTGGAAGAACAAATGGCTTGATGTCCGGCTCCGGAAGAAGAAGGACGGCGCAGGCAAATAACAACACCCGATGACTTGGCACAAAGACTTGGCACCCCGCCCTTGTTGGCGGGGTGCTGTGTGACGTGGTGGTGTGGGTCAGTTGACTGAGAGAACGTCAGGACGCCTGAGTTGAAAGAGTTACGCTGGCTATTGCCGGTGACAACCGGTCGAGCGCGAGCTTGGTTACTTGCTCGTACCGCTCCTTTTCGCTTCAGGACGCCAGAGCCATAGTTTGAGCGAGTTCGAAGAAACGGCGGACGTGAGCGGGGCCAGGAGTATAACTTGAGTGTCGAGCATCGACGACCATCTTGCGAAAGACGGCAAGGGGTAGCGGCACGATCGTTGAGGCTCACCCATAATAGGCAATATTCATGCGCTGTAGTGCATAGAAATGCGCAACAACCGCGTCGTTGATAGCGGGTGCTACGAACAAGCAGAACGCCGGTTTCTGACAGTCGCGTTTGAGTTTCGCTAGATGACGGGCGACCGGCTCGCCTTCCGTTTCGTATTGTCGCTGTCAGCGCTGGAGTGTAACTTCCACCGTAAGCGCGAAAGAACCATAGTCACAGACTATGTCGGCCATGTTTCCCTGAGCAGTAGAGATGGGGTATCCCTGGTCATCGCTCTTGAGGTTGGCACGAATGTCGCCACCGTCGAGCATTGTCATGGCGCGCCAGGTGTTCCATTCAAGCATGAGCGGCGCATCATAGAGGCTATTGTCCTCGATTTGCGTGAATATCGTAAGTATATCATCGAAACGGCGAAAGTCTTTGATGGCCTTGATCTCGGACGCAATGTGGTCGGCTTTTCTGTCCTCAAATAACTCCGTCAAAACGTCCTGAAGTTCCGGGAGGGGCAGATTTCGATCAATCGGAGCTGTTGCGAATTCGGTGTCGAATTTCTTGAGCAGTTCTTGGCGGTTATCGGTGAGAAGCAGAGGACTGTCGGCGTTTCCCAGGTATGCGACATAGGCCTGTTCGTCATCGACGAGGACAGGTGAGCGCTCTGTATTCGTGAGGATGAAATCGACGTCGTCGGTCTTTCCAGGCGCTATTGAGAGGGAGTGGCCGAGGTGGGAAACTTCAACAAGACCCGTGGCTCGCAAATATCGAACGCAGGCGTCAGTGTAGTCGCGGAGGTTGGCGGCCTTGGTGCGCAGGAACTTGGCAGCACTGGCCGTTTGAGTTTCGCGCGTCTTGACTTGTCAGGAGGCAAGGTCGTCGGCATAGATGGCAGCAAGCTCGGTATCGATGCAGGATTTGAGGTAGGCCTTGTAGCGTCCCTTGCGCAGAGCTTGGCCGGCTCTGAAGATATCAATGCGTTTAACCGTCTCGTCGAAGCGGCGCCGGTCGGTGAGCTGGAGGCCGAACAGCATCAACTCGTCGAAACGAAGCATTCCGAGCGTTCGGATCAATCTGATCAGCTCCAGATAGGGTCTCACGTGAAAATCAGCGGATTCGCTTCCAGGGCGATGATAGGGTGAGGGAAGTTGGAATTTGAGCAGTTGTCTGAGAAAGATGTCTTCGGTCCTTCTCGCCGTCAGCAACCTCTCTCACGCCGGCGTCAACTGAATAACCGGCGAGAGCCTCACGAAGCCGAGCGATTTCGGTGCCCTGTTGATACGGTCGCGAGCGCTGAATGCTGGATCTGCACCTCATTTCCCCTTGAAGAACTGCTCTTCTCTGAGTAGCTCCATAAAGCGGCGCTGTGTATCGGTGTTCCAAGACTGGCCTGAGAAGTGCCTCGCAAGGAGGTCGATCTCGGGAATCATCTTGGCTGGCGTTCGCGGGGATGTGGTGACGAAAAGCGTCTTGCTATTGATATGCGACATAGAGTTTATTTCTTATTGGCTCGCTTCGACGACTTCGCGTAGTTGGCCACCACCAAATGGGTCGCCGTCGATTTGAACCTATTGCGGATATTGACAGCATAGGCCTTGTCGTAGGAATCGATGATAGCGTCGGAGTAGAGTTCCTGGGTGAGCGGCGTCTTACCAATGACCATCAGTGCGTTGCACGGGAGCACCCTGAAAGCCGCCGCGAGGTCGCGGTGGTTCTTCTCGTTGAAACCGTCCTTGTGCTCGGCGTTGCCGTAATCGCTGAAGACACAGTCGTACGGCGGATCGAGGAACATGAAGTCCTCAGGACCAGCCTGGGCGAACACGTCGCGATAGTCGAGATTGCAGAGCGTTGCAGTAGCCAGCAAGTCATGGTGACCGGCTGTTACTCCAATTGTATTGAGTCCAGGATAATGCCCGAACGGCACATTGAACTCACCGTTGGCGTTGTAGCGTATCATGCCCGAGTAAGCCGTCTTATTGAGGAAAAAATAGAGCAACGCGTCAGAGTAGCGAGGGCGGCGGGCGCCGTTGTACATGTCGCGAATGCGGTAATAGAGTAGCTCATTTGGATCATCGACGCGTACTTCGGGTGTCTTTGCCTTGCGAGCGACATAGATCAATCGGTTCTTCGCGTACGTACGTTCGAGCTGATCGAGTTCGCGGCGAAGGGCTGGGAAGTCGCTTCGTACTCCTTCGTAGAAGCCCATGAGCTTGCCGTTGATGTCATTGATAATGGCAGAGCGTGGTTCGAGATAGAAGTAGAGTGCGCCGCCTCAAAAAAACGGTTCGATGTAACGTCCGGAAAATTGTGGAATGTGCTTGAGGATGCGGGGTATCTCCCTCACCTTTCAGCCTCTGTATTTCAATACTGGTTTCATTGCAAAAATATTTGGACTCATTGTACGGAATGACGCCTTGAAAGCAAATCGAACTTGGAACGCTGGAAATGAAGAAAATCCAAGCGCCGTCACACCTTGCCTTTCAACAACTTATCCAGCTGCTGCTGCACGGCGCGGCCGATGGTGAAGGGGTACTTGCGCCAGTAGGCGTAGAACGCGGCCTCGGTGTCGAACTCGCCTTTGCCGGCGCGCAGGTCGTCGAGTTTCTGCACGGCGCCGAGATATTCGCGCGTCGTCGACGAGCGCTGCTTCGAGCCGATGCGCCAGGTTTCGTGCACGATCAGTTCCAGGTCTTCGATGCGGCCGTCGCTCGCCTCGTTGAGCGTGTAGATGGCGATCAGCGACAGGTGCGAGCCGTAGTCCTGGAACGGCCGGATCGTCGCCGGCCAGTGCAGCTGCGGATATCGGAAATAGGTGTTGCCGGTGTAGAGCGTGATCCGGCTCTGCGTCTGCGTGCTCTTGCCCGACTTGCCGACCTTGCGCCGCGCCGCCTTGATGTCGATGGCGTGCGGCACGTCGCCGAATGCCGGACCGGTGATCTCAATATCCGGGATAGCCCCGCTCGGTGCCGCGTTGTGCCGTGGCGCCTTTGGTCTTGGCGATCTCCTGCAACAGGAATTCGATCAGCGACACCTCCAGCACGTTGGCGAGGGACGCCGGCTCCTTGGGCAGCGGCAGGAAGTGGCCGCCGGCCTTCAGCTTTGCTTGCAGGTCGGCTTCGTCCTTGGCGGTCAGCGGGAATTTTGGCGTCCGTCCGGCCCGGTACACCGCGACCGGCTCCAAGCTGATAGCGCTGTGCCGCCGACGCGCAGCCAGGTGAGCAGCGCATCGCGGCCGTCGCTCGCGGCTTGGGTTCGCTTCGCCATCATTCCCCCGTGGACAGTCGCGCCAGCGCCGTCGTGCGTATCGGATCGCGACCGCTATAAGTGCCTCTGGATGCACCGATTCGACGCATCGGCGTGCCTTTCCGGCGTTGACGGATATGACGGTGCGTTCTATTTTTGTTCGTGACGATGCGAGCGACGTGGGGAGCCTCGAATGCTGAAGGCGCTGAGCCTTTACACCGGTGCCGGCGGCCTGGATTTCGGCTTCGAGGCCGCTGGCTTTGAGACCGCGTGCGCCGTGGAAATGGACGCCGTCAGCTGCCGCACCCTGCGCCTCAATCGGCCGTGGCCGGTGATCGAGCGCGACATCCACGCCGTCACCTCCAAGGAAATCCTTGCGACCGCCAACCTGAATGCCGGCGAGGCCGATGTGTTGATCGGCGGACCGCCCTGCCAGCCGTTCTCCAAATCCGGCTATTGGGCCCGCGGCGACGCGTTGCGGTTGGACGATCCGCGCGCCGACACGCTGACCGCCTATCTGCGGGTGCTGCGCGACACGCAACCGAAAACCTTCCTGCTCGAGAACGTGTCGGGGCTCGCCTACAAGGGCAAGAGCGAGGGCCTTGATCGCGCCGAGTACGGCGTCGCCGCCCACTGGAAGTACAAGGACGACCCGAACCGTAGCGGCGGCCGCGAGGCGGACGCCGGCGCCGGCGACATGACCTGGCTGCGCCAGCTGTTGGACTGGCAGCGGGAGACCGCCGACCCGGGGGAGTTCCTCGACTCGCTGCGGTTCGAGATCAGCGCCCAGGAGGTCTACGTCTTCACCCCCAAGGGTGACGTCGTGGCGCTGCCCGCCGACTCGACGCCGGTCGACTTCGCCTACGCGGTCCACACCGAGGTCGGTCACCGCTGCATGGGAGCCCGGGTCAACGGGCGGCTGGTGCCGCTCGAGAGCACCCTCGACAACGGCGACGTCATCGAGATCTTCACCTCGAAGGCGGACGGGGCCGGGCCGAGCCGGGACTGGATCACGTTCGTGCGCAGCCCGCGCGCCCGCAACAAGATCCGGCAGTGGTTCAGCAAGGAGCGTCGCGAGGAGGCCGTCGAGCAGGGCAAGGAGTCCATCGCCAAGGCGATGCGCAAGCAGCACCTGCCGCTGCAGCGGCTGATGTCGCACGAGTCGTTGGTGGCCCTGGCGCAGGAGATGCGGTACGCCGACGTCTCGGCCCTGTACGCAGCGGTCGGTGACGGCCACGTCGCTGCCGCCACCGTCGTCCAGCGCCTGGTGGCCTCGATCGGCGGGGAGGACAGCGCCGAGGAGGACATGGCCGAGGCGACCATCCCCAACAGCGCCCGGCGGTCGCGGGTCGGGCGAGTCCGGGGTCGTGGTCCGCGGCGTCGACGACGTCTGGGTCAAGCTGGCCAAGTGCTGCACCCCGGTGCCCGGCGACCCGGTGGTCGGGTTCGTCACCCGGGGCAGCGGGGTCTCGGTGCACCGCACCGACTGCAGCAACATCGCCGACCTGCAGAACCAGCCGGACCGCATCCTCGAGGTCGAGTGGGCGCCGAGCGCCGGCAGCGTCTTCCTGGTGCAGATCCAGGTCGAGGCCCTCGACCGCAACCGGCTGCTGTCGGACATCACCCGGGTGCTGTCCGACCACCACGTCAACATCCTGGCGGCCACCGTGCAGACCTCGAGGGACCGGGTCGCGTTGTCGCGCTTCACCTTCGAGATGGCCGACCCGGCGCACATGGACCACGTGCTGGCCGCCGTCCGGCGGGTCGAAGGGGTCTTCGACGCCTACCGCATGACCGGCAAACGCCAGGACTGAGCGACCTCGCCGCCCGCCCGGCGCTGCGACCGACGCGCATGGCACCCTGACCGCATGACGAGTCAGCCCGCCGGCCCCCAGGACTGGTTCGACCTGTCCGACCCCACCTTCGACGTCACCGGCGAGCGGGTGCACCGTGCCCGGGAGCAGGACTGGTACGTGCCCACCAACTTCGGGATCGCGGTGCTGCGCTACGACGAGGTCAGCGCGCTGCTGAAGGACCGACGGTTCATCCAGGGAAACGCCAGGTGGCCCGAGCAGAACGGCATCCACTCCGGCCTGTTCAGCGGCTGGTGGAAGAAGACGCTGCTCAGCCTGGAGGGGCAGGACCACGCCCGGCTGCGCAGGTTGCTCAACCCGGCGTTCAAGCAGGGCGTCGTCGCCGCGATGGCGCCTGCGTTCACCGCCCTCGCCGACGCCCTGATCGACGACTTCGCCCCCTCGGGTCGGGTGGAGTTCGTGAGCCGGTTCGCCGAGCCGTACTCGGCCCGCATCCTGTGCCTGCTGCTGGGGCTGCCGGACGAGCAGTGGCACCAGGTCGCCCGGTGGGCCGACGACCTCGGCAAGTCGTTCGGGGTGCGCATCGCCGAGGACCTGCCCCGGATCGAGGCGGCGCTGGAGGGCTTGTTCGGCTACTGCGAGACCGTGATCGCCGACCGTGGCGCCCACCCCCGCGACGACCTGGTCACCGCCCTGGTGCACGCGCAGCGCGAGGAGGGGCGCCTCAGCCACGACGAGCTCGCCACGGCCCTGGTGTTCCTGGCCTTCGCCGGGATGGAGACCACTCGCAACCAGCTGGGTCTGGCCCTGCAGACCCTGCTCGCCCACCCCGACCAGTGGGCGTTGCTGGCGCAGCGGCCCGACCTGGGCCGCAACGCGGTCGAGGAGGTGATGAGGGTGAACCCCACCGTCACCTGGGTCACCCGTGAGGCGGTCACGGACCTGACCTTCCAGGGTGTCGACATCCCTCGGGGCGGCATCGTGCAGCTGCTCTCGCACGCCGCCGGCACCGACCCGCGCGCGATGCCCGACCCGAGCTTCGACATCACCGCCGAGCGGGTGCCGCAGCTCGGCTTCGGGGGTGGGGTGCACCACTGTCTGGGGCACTGGGTGGCCCGCACCGACATGGCGGTCGCGCTGCCGCTGCTGGCGCGGCGCCTGCCCGACGCGCGCCCGGACGGCGCCGGCCAGTGGCTGCCGGTGTCGGGCAACACCGGACCGGTCCGGTTTCCCGTCGCCTTCACGCCGGGACACTGACCCCGGCCTCGGCCAGGGCGGCCGCCCAGCGCTGCACGAGCTCGCGGGCCTGACGCACGCCGCGCCCGTGCGCCATGCCGTCGAGCTGGGTCAGGACGGCGGTGGGTCGCAGCCCGCACCGGCCGTGCAGCCGCACCAGCAGCGGGATGACCTGACCGCCCGGCAGGGTGCGCGCCAGGTCGGCGGCGGTGCGAGCCGGGCTGGTGACCCGGACCCCGGCGATGGTCGCGACGTCGGTGGCGGCCAGCCGGTGCTCGTGCGTCACCAGCAGCGGGTCACGCCAGCGGGCCCGACCTGGGGGACTCACGAGGTCGATCCGGTGGGGGGCCGGACCGCCGGTGTGCACCCAGGCCGCGGTGCGATGGCCGATCACCGGGTCGAGGGAGGTGGCGTCGTTCGCCGAGCGGCGCTGCAGCACCGGCGACAGGGCCAGCCGCACGGCGCTGGCCCGCACCGCCGCCGAGTCGGGGCAGTCGAGGTCGGTGTGGACGTCGGCGACGAGGTGCCGGACCATGCCGTCGGCCATCAGCCCTTGCGCCTCGTGCGGCGGGACCCGCAGCAGCCGGCGGGTGGTCTCGGCGAGGTCCTGCTCGCCGTCCCCGCTGCGGCGGGCGCTGGTCGCGGGCAGGGCGGACATGCCGGGTAGCGAGGGCAGTGCGGGCATGCCGGGTAGCGAGGGCAGGGCGGGCAGCGCGGGCAGGGTCGGCAGGTCGATGAGAAGGGTCATGCCGCCAGCCTGCAGGTTCTCCGGATCCGGACGTCGTCGTCGTCCACAGCCCGAGCCCCCGGCCCCCAGGGGGACGGAACAACGACGGCATGCCGTCAGGCGTCGAAGTCCTCGAGCACCTGGCGGGCCTGCTCGAGCCAGAGGCGGCGGGACGCGATCGACTGCTCTGCCTCGGACACCGCGCGGGCGTCACCCTTCTCGCTCGCCCTGCGAAGGTCTGACTCGTGGCCGGCCAGAGCGGCCTCGAGCTTCTCGACGGCGTCCTGGGCCCGGCCGCGGGCCTGCGGGTTGCTACGCGCCCAGCGCTCCTGCTCGGCGTCGCGCACCGCCTGCTCGACGGCCCGCAACCGCGCATCGACGCGGTCCAGGTCGGCCCGCGGCACCTTGCCGGCTGCCTCCCACTTGTCCTGCAGGTCGCGCAGTGCCTGGCGCGCGGCTGTCAGGTCGGTGACCGGGACCAGCCGTTCGGCCTGGGCGAGCAGGACCTCCTTGACGGCCAGGTTGCCGCGCAGCTGCTCGTCCTGCTCGGTGTTGGCGGCCGACCGGGCGGCGAAGAAGGCGTCCTGAGCGGTCTTGAAGCGTGCCCACAGGGCCTCGTCCGCGCTGGCTCGGCCGGCCGCCTTCCACGAGGCCATCAGGTCACGGAAGGCTCCCGAGCCGGCGGCCCAGTCGGTGCTGGCCGCCAACGCCTCGGCCTGGGAGACCAGCTTCTCCTTGACCACGCGAGCCCCCTCGCGCTGCTCCTCCAGAGCGGCGAAGTGGTGGCGGCGCTTGCGGTCGAAGGTGGTGCGGGCGTGGCTGAACCGGTGCCACAGGGAGTCCTCGTCGGACTTGGCCAACCGGGACTGACGCTGGGCGGCCTTCCAGGTCTCGAACAGCTCGCCGAGGCGGTCGCCCGCATGCTTCCAGTGGATCCGTTCGGGGTCCTGCTCGGCGATCTTCTCGGCCTCGACCACCAGGGCCTCACGTTCGACCTTGGCCCGGTCACGACGCTGCGCCGCCGCGGTGTCGGTCAGCGCCTGCTTCTGACGGGCCACCCCGGTGACCGCGGCGAGACGGGCCGTCAGGGCGCCCAGGTCGCCGACGGCGTTCGCCTGGGCGATCGTCTCGGTCAGCCTGGCCACCGAGGTCTCGGCCTGACCGGCGTTGACGTGACCGGCGGCGACCCGCTGCTCGAGCAGGCCCACCTGGGCCGCCAGGTCGTCGTACTTGCGGACGAAGTAGGCCAGGGCGGCCTCGGGGGTCGCACCGGGGTACTGCCCGACGACGCGTTCGCCGTCCTCGGTCCTCAGATAGACGGTGCCGTCGTCGTCGACCCGGCCCCACTGTTCGCCCACCGTGTGCCTCCGCTTTCGCCTTTGGTCCCGGTCGTGCTCAGCCTGACGTCACCGTCGTCGACAGGATCGACACCGCGTTGACCGGTGCGCCGTCGCTGCCGGCCCCGGTGCCACCGGCCGCCACCTTGGTCACGGTATCCAGCCCCGAGGTGATGCGCCCGAGGATGGTGTAACCGCCCGCGGCGTCCGACGGGATCGTCGAGTCCTTGTAGACCAGGAAGAACTGGCTGCCCATGCTCGAGCCGTTGCCGCCCTGGCGGGCCATGGCCAGGGTGCCGGCAGGGTAGACGTCGCCGGCCGGGGCGTTCTCGACCGGGCCGTAGCTGTAGCCCGGCCCGCCGGTGCCGGTACCGGTCGGGTCGCCGCACTGCAGCACGTAGATGCCGGACGTCGTCAGGCGATGGCAGGGGGTCTTGTCCCAGAAGCCCTTCTGGGCGAGGAAGACCGTGCTGGCCACCGCCTGCGGCGCCTTCGCCCCGTCGAGGGTCACGGTGACCGGGCCGCAGCTGGTCTCGATCTTCAGCGTCCAGGCGTGACCGCCGGCAAGGCCCTTGTCGGGGGGCGCCGGCCAGGACGCCGGGGTGCCGCTCGGGGTGGCTGGCGGGGGCGGGCAGGCGCTCGCCGCCTGGCTGGCCGGTGCCGAGGCCCCGGTGGCCACCGCCGAGGGCGCGGCGGCAGCGGCCGAGGCGGCCGCGGCGGAGGCGGCGGCAGCGGCCGCGGCGGTGGCGGCCGAGCTGCTGCGGTTGGAGGCGACGTAGAAGCCGATGCCCACCGCGGCGAAGACCGCCGCGACGGTGCCGACGGCGATGTAGGCGTTGCGGCGTGCCTGCCGCAGGTTCTGCTCGCGAAGGGCCTTCTCCTGCTGCCACTTCTCGTAGCGACGCCGTGCGTACTCACGCTCGCGCTTGTTCGGCGACACTGCCGTCCTTCCGCCAAGGTCCGACGGGCCCGCAGCCGGGCCGGTCCACTGCGACGGCCCGCAGCCGGGCCAGCGGTCAGTCTAGGTGAGCCGGATCGCTAGGCTCGGCGACTGTGTGGGTGAGGAGTTTCGCGGCTGCCGCTTTCGGCACCAACTGTTACGTCGTGGCACCGGGCGAGGGTGAGGAGTGTGTCGTCGTCGACCCGGGCATCGCAGTGCTGGACCGGTTGCAGCAGGTGCTGACCGAGGGGCGGCTGCGTCCCGCCGCCGTCCTGCTGACCCACGGCCACGTCGACCACGTCTACTCCGTCACGCCGGTGTGCGGCGCCCACGGCGTGCCGGCACTGGTGCACGGCGCCGACCGTTATCGGCTCGTCGACCCCTTCGCCACCCTGGACCCTGCGCTCGTGGCGATGCTCGAGCAGCAGTTCGGCCGGTCGGCCACCTGGGACGAGCCGGACGACGTGCGTCCGCTGGTGCACGGCGAGACCCTGGACGTCGCGGGGCTCGCCGTCCGGGTGGTGCACGCCCCGGGCCACACCGAGGGGTCGGTGATGTTCGCCCTCGACGGCTCGCCCGAGGCCGTCCGTGACAGCGGGCCGGGATCGGCGTCCGGCTTCTCGGCGACGGTGCTCTCGGGGGACGTGCTGTTCCAGGGCAGCATCGGGCGCACCGACCTGCCCGGCGGCAGCAGCCAGGCCATGCTCGCCTCGCTGCGGGACCGGGTGCTCACCCTGACCGACGACACCCTGGTCCTGCCGGGGCACGGACCGGCCACCACCATCGCCCAGGAACGGGCGACAAACCCCTACCTCGCCGAAGCCGCCCGGTCGAAGGCAGCTCAGACGAAGGCAGTTCAGTCGAAGCCGGAGCAGAGCTGATGGCCCGTCCCACCCCGTTGTCCGGGTTCCCGGAGTTCACCCCGACCGAGCGGATCGTCGAGCAGCACGTGCTCGACTCGCTGCGGGCGACGTTCGAGTCCTGGGGCTTCGCCTCGATCGAGACCCGGGCGGCCGAGCCCACCGCCGACCTGCTGCGCAAGGGGGAGATCGACAAGGAGGTCTACCTGCTGCGCCGCCTGCACGCCGACCCCGACGACGAGGGCGGCCGGGAGCTCGGTCTGCACTTCGACCTGACGGTGCCGTTCGCCCGCTACGTGCTCGAGCGCTCGGCGGCCCTGGCATTCCCGTTCCGGCGCTACCAGATCCAGAAGGTCTGGCGCGGCGAGCGACCGCAGGAGGGTCGCTACCGCGAGTTCTGCCAGGCCGACATCGACGTCGTCGGTGAGGGCGACCTGCCGTTCCACCACGACGTCGAGGTGGCCCAGGTGATGGTCGAGGCGCTCAGCCGGCTGCCGCTGCCACCGCTGACGCTGCAGCTCAACAACCGCCGGCTCATCGAGGGCTACTACCGCGGCGTCGGTGCCGAGGACGTGCCGGCCGTGATGCGCGCCATCGACAAGATCGACAAACTGCCCCGGACGACGGTGGCCGACCTGCTGACCACGACTGCGGGGCTGAGCCGGGCCCAGGCCGAGGCGTGCCTGCGCCTGACGGACATCAGCGGCACCGACGCCGGCTTCGCCGACGAGGTCGCCGCGCTCGGGGTCAGCAACCCGCTGCTCGACCAGGGCCTGGCCGAGCTGGTCGCCGTCGTCGAGGGGACGGCGCCGCTGGCCGGCCCACGCGTCGTCGTCCGGGCCGACCTGCGCATCGCCCGCGGCCTCGACTACTACACCGGCACCGTGTACGAGACCCGGATGGCCGGTCTGGAGTCGCTCGGCTCGGTCTGCTCGGGCGGCCGCTACGAGAGCCTGGCCGGCGACGGCAAGGTGACCTACCCGGGCGTCGGCATCTCGTTCGGGGTCACCCGCACCCTGGCGCCGCTGCTGTCGCGCGGGTTGCTGACCGCCAGCCGCAGCGTGCCCAGCTGCGTCCTGGTGGCGGTCAACGACGAGGCCGACCGGGCCGTCAGTGCCGCCGTGGCCGGATCGCTGCGGGCGCGGGGGATCCCGGTCGAGGTGGCGCCCTCGGCGGCCAAGTTCGGCAAGCAGATCCGCCACGCCGACCGACGGGGGATCCCCTTCGTGTGGTTCGTGCAGCAGGGCGAGGACGGCGTCCGGCACGAGGTCAAGGACATCCGCTCCGGCGAGCAGGTCGCCGCCGACCCGACCGGCTGGCGACCGCCCGACGCCGACCTGCGGCCCCAGGTGACCGCCTCCCACTGAGGTCGCCGGTCTCGCCGGGCCGGTCGTTGCTTTCGAGTCGTACATGTGTTCGACTGGGCCATGCGCTGGGCCGGGCAGAGCTTGACGACGACCGACGAGGGAGCGCTGCCCCGGCTGGACACCCTCGCCGGGCTGCTGCGCACCGTGACGGCCGAGGAGTTCCCCGGCATGCGGCTGCACGAGGTGGCCGCCCGCAGCGCCCTGAACGCCGTCCCGGCCGGGTCGCTGATGCCCTTCCGGTGGACCGTCAACCCCTACCGAGGGTGCGAGCACGCCTGCCGGTACTGCTACGCCCGCTCGACGCACACCTGGCTCGAGATGAACGCCGGCGAGGACTTCGACCGCGAGATCGTGGTCAAGGTCAACCTGGTCGAGGTGCTCACCCGAGAGCTGGCCCGGCCCTCCTGGCGCCGCGAGCACGTGGCTCTGGGCACCAACACCGACCCGTACCAGCGGGCCGAGGGGCGCTACCGGCTGATGCCGGGGGTGATCGCCGCCCTCGCCCGGTCGGGCACCCCGTTCTCGATCGTGACCAAGGGAAGCCTGCTGCGCCGCGACCTGGCCGAGCTGGTGGCCGCCGCCAGCGACGTGCCGGTGGGGCTGGCGGTCTCGGTCGCCGTCCACGACGTCGAGCTGCAGCGTGCCCTCGAGCCCGGTACCCCGACGGCCAAGGCCCGGTTGGCCGTCGTCCAGGCCGCGCGTGAGGCGGGACTGCCGTGCGGAGTCTTCATGACGCCGGTGCTGCCCTGGCTCACCGACACCGTCGAGCACCTGGACGCCGGCCTCGCCGCCGTGGCGGCCAGCGGCGCCACCGGGGTCTCGGTGCAGCCGCTCTACCTGCGCCCGGGGTCGCGGGAGTGGTTCTGGTCCTGGCTCACCGAGCACCACCCCGCCTTGGAGTCGGGCTACCGGCGGCTCTACGGTCGCGGCGCCTACGTGCCGGCCGACTACCGGGTGTGGCTGGCGGCCCGGCTGGCCCCGCTGCTGCGCCGTCACGGGCTGGGCAGTGGCGAGCCCAAGGACGTGCGGATCGGCGACGAGGCCTTCCCGGACGGCGCGATGCCGGCCCCGTCGGCCGCCGGCGGCCCGGGCCCTGCGCAGCCCGACCAGCTCACCCTGCTCTGAGGGTCGACCTCGCCGCGGCCGCGGGGTGACTGTCATCGGGCGCGGCAATGCTTCGGGGGGTGCTCGGCCACGGCGACTAGGATCGGGGGCACCCCGTCGTCCGGCCGGTGCCCTGATCCGCGGCCGGCGTCCCGATCCTCCCGAAAGGACCGCCGTGCTGCGCACCCACGAGGCCGGCTCACTGCGAGCCGACCACGCCGGACAGACCGTCACCCTCACCGGGTGGGTGGCCCGGCGGCGCGATCACGGTGGCGTGGCGTTCATCGACCTGCGGGACGCCTCGGGCGTGGCCCAGGTCGTGATCCGTGAGGAGGCCGTGGCGCAGGGGCTGCGCAACGAGTACTGCCTGCAGGTGGTGGGCGAGGTCACCCGTCGTCCGGCCGGCAACGAGAACGAGGCGTTGGCCACCGGGGCGATCGAGGTCGTCGCCAAGGAGGTCACGGTCCTCAACGAGGCGTCGCCGCTGCCGTTCCAGATCGACGAGCACGTCGAGGTCGGTGAGGAGGCGCGACTGCGGCACCGCTACCTCGACCTGCGGCGCCCGCACCAGAGTGCGGCCCTGCGGTTGCGCAGCGAAGTCAACCGCGCGGCCCGAGAGGTGCTGCACGCCAACAACTTCGTCGAGATCGAGACCCCGACGCTGACCCGCTCCACCCCCGAGGGCGCCCGCGACTTCGTCGTCCCGGCCCGGATGGCGCCCGGGTCCTGGTACGCCCTGCCGCAGAGCCCGCAGCTGTTCAAGCAGCTGCTCATGGTCGCCGGCATGGAGCGCTACTACCAGATCGCCCGCTGCTACCGCGACGAGGACTTCCGGGCCGACCGGCAGCCGGAGTTCACCCAGCTCGACCTCGAGATGAGCTTCGTCGAGCAGGACGACGTCATCGCCCTGGCCGAGCAGGTCGTCTTCGCCCTGTGGCGGCTGATCGGGCACGAGGTGTCGCTGCCGATCCCGCGCATGACCTACGCCGACGCGATGCGCCGCTACGGCAGCGACAAGCCCGACCTGAGGTTCGACCTCGAGCTGGTCGAGTGCACCGACTACTTCGCGAGCACCGATTTCCGGGTCTTCCAGGCCGAGTACGTCGGTGCCGTGGTCATGCCCGGCGGCGCGAGCCAGCCCCGCAAGACCCTCGACGCCTGGCAGGAGTGGGCCAAGCAGCGCGGCGCCCGCGGCCTGGCCTACGTGCTGATCGGCGAGGACGGCGAGCTCGGCGGCCCCGTCGCCAAGAACCTCGGCGAGGCCGAGCGTGCCGGGCTGGCCGCACAGGTCGGCGCGAAGCCGGGGGACTGCGTCTTCTTCGCCGCGGGGGCGGCCTCGACCTCCCGGGCCCTGCTCGGCGCCGCTCGGCTCGAGGTCGGACGGCGGCTCGGGCTGATCGACGAGGCGGCGTGGAGGTTCGTCTGGGTGGTCGACGCCCCCCTGTTCGAGCCGAGCGCCAAGGCCACCGAGAGCGGCGACGTCGCCGTGGGTTCGGGCGCCTGGACCGCCGTCCACCACGCCTTCACCTCACCGAAGCCCGAGTGGCTCGACACCTTCGAGTCCGACCCCGGCAGCGCACTGGCCTACGCCTACGACATCGTCTGCAACGGCAACGAGATCGGCGGGGGGTCGATCCGTATCCACCGCCGCGACGTGCAGGAGCGGGTGTTCGCCCTGATGGGGATCACCCCCGAGGAGGCCCAGCAGAAGTTCGGGTTCCTGCTCGAGGCGTTCAAGTTCGGGGCGCCGCCGCACGGCGGGATCGCCTTCGGCTGGGACCGCGTGGTGATGCTGCTGACCGGTTCGGACTCGATCCGCGACGTCATCGCCTTCCCCAAGTCCGGCGGCGGCTTCGACCCGCTGACCGGCGCTCCGGCCCCGATCACGGCCGAGCAGCGCAAGGAGGCCGGAGTGGACGCCAAGCCGGCCGCCGCTGTTCCCACCGCCGACGCCTGAGACCGGTTCAGACGTCGCGCAGGCCGTACTTCTCGTAGAGGCGGCGCAGCGGGGCCGGGGCCCACCAGTTCCAGTCGCCGAGCAAGGTCATGGTGGCGGGCACCAGCAGCATCCGCACCAGGGTGGCGTCGATGATGACCGCGACCGCCAGCGCGACGCCGATCTCCTTGATGACCAGGAGCTTGCCGGTGACGAAGCCGGCGAACACCAGCACGATGATGACCGCGGCCGAGGTGATGATCCGTCCGGAGCGCTGCAGGCCCCGCTTGACCGCCTCGTCGGTGCTGAGCCCGGTGCGGTGCAGCTCGACGATGCCCGACAGCAGGAACACCTCGTAGTCCATGGACAGGCCGAAGGCGAACGCCAGTGCCAGGGCCGGCATCAGCTCGTCGAGCCCGTGGTTGCTCGTGAAGTCGATGAGCCCCTCGAGGTGCCCCTGTTGGAAGATCCACACCAGGACGCCGAAGGCCGCCCCGAGGGACAGCACGTTCATGACCAGGGCCTTGATCGGCACCAGGACCGAGCCGGTCATCAGGAACAGCAGGGCGCAGGTGGCCAGCACCACCACCCCCACCGCGTACGGGGCCTTGGCCCCGACGGAGGCCACGAAGTCGCGCACCGTGGCGCTCTCGCCGGTCACCCATCGGGGGTAGTCGACGGGCAGCGCGCGGACCTCACCGACCACCGCCCGTGCGCCGTCCCCCTGGGCGGTGTCGGCCGTGCGCACCCCCAGGACGGCGACGGTGTCGGCCCCGCTGCCCTGCAGGACCACCGGGTCGACCCCGGTGACGCCCTTCAGCGTGCTCACCTGCTGCCCCAGGGCCGTCAGCCGGGCGGCGTCGGTGCGGGCGACCACGACGACCGGGGCCGGCCGGGTGGCCGGGAACCGGGTCGCGAGGTCCTCGACCAGCTGGCGCTGCGGGGAGGAGGCCGGTAGCAGGGTCACGCCCGAGCTGACCAGGCGAAGCCCCAGCACCGGCCAGGCCAGGACCAGCAGCACGGACAGCGTGCCCAGGGCGACCAGGAGCGGACGGCGCTGCACCCCGCTCGCCAGCCGCGAGAAGGCTCCCTCGCTCGGCGCCACGTCGCCCAGTCGGCGGGCCAGCTGGGCCAGGCCGGGGATGCGCCGGGTGATCCCCGGCCGGATCATCCGGTCCCCGGCCAGCGCCAGCAGCGCCGGCACCAGGGTCAGGGCGACCAGCAGGGCGACCACCACGACGCTGACGCCGGCGGCCCCCACGGCCCGCAGGATCGAGGCGTCGAAGAAGAACAGACCGGTCAGGCTGATGGCCACCGTGACCCCGCTGAACATGACGGTGCGCCCGGCGGTGCCCATGGTGTGTCCCAGGGCGTACTCGCTGGAGGCGCTGCGGCGTTCCTTGCGGGTGCCCACCGGCAGGGTGCCGATGTGGCGCAGCTCTTCGCGGTAGCGGCTGACGAGCAGCAACCCGTAGTCGATGCACAGGCCCAGCCCCAGGATCGAGACCACCGAGGGGACGCTGGAGTCCAGCTCGATCACGTACGAGAAGCCCAGCAGCACCGTCAGGCCACCGGCGATCGAGGCGACGGCCCCGGCGATGGGCAGCCCCGCGGCCAACAGCCCACCGAACACCACCACCATGATGACCAGGCTGAGCGGCAGCGCGACCGCCTCGCCGATCCGCAGGTCGTTCTCGACGTGGTCGTTGATCTCGTCGACCAGGGCCTGGTTGCCCCCGACGGTGGCGGTGGCGCCGGTGAAGGCGGTGGCCGCCGTCGTCAGCTTGCTCGTGACGGCGGCCGAGACCGCCTTCTGCTGGACGTCGGCCAGGTGGGCCTCGAGCAGCACTGTCACCAGCACCGCCTTGCCGTCGGTGCTCACGAAGGGCGACGGGACACCGGCGGGGGTCGTGCTCGGGTCGAGGACCGAGGCGACGCCGTTGAGCACCGCCAGCTGCTGGTGCAGGGTCGTCAGGCCGGTCCGGGTGGCGGCGGCCTGGGGGTCGACACCGTCGAGCAGCAGCTGGACGGCGGGCCCCTTCGGGGCGGTGGCCAGCAACAGGTCGTAGCCCTGCTTGGACTCGCCCGAGACCGACGGCTCGTCGCCGGCCTTGAGGCGGGCGAACAGGCCCTCCCCTCCCACCAGGCCGGTGGCCGCCGAGAAGCCGACGAGGACCACGACCGCCCAGCCGAGAACGAACCACCGCGCTCGGCGATGGATGAGGCGGCCCAGTCGGAACAGCACGTGGCATAGCCTGACAGGGGTGAGCGATCTCTTCTCGCACGACATGGCCGATCTGGACGCCGATCCAGGGGACGGCAGCCCGCTGCGTGCGCTGGCGCCGCTGGCCGTGCGGATGCGACCGCGCTCCCTCGAGGACCTGGTGGGCCAGGACCACCTGCTCTCGCCGGGGTCGCCGCTGAGCCGGCTGGCGCAGGGGCAGGGCGGTCGGGCCGGGGCCGCCTCGGTGATCCTGTGGGGGCCGCCGGGCACCGGCAAGACCACGCTGGCCCACGTGCTCTCCCACGCCACGGGGCGCCGATTCGTCGAGCTGTCGGCGGTGACCGCCGGGGTCAAGGACGTGCGCCGGGTGATGGAGGAGGCGCGGGACGCCCGGGACCTGCACCAGCGCGAGACCGTGCTGTTCCTCGACGAGATCCACCGGTTCACCAAGGCTCAGCAGGACGCTCTGCTGCCCGGTGTCGAGAACCGCTGGGTGATCCTGGTGGCGGCGACCACCGAGAACCCCTCGTTCAGCGTGGTGTCCCCGTTGCTGTCCCGATCGCTGCTGCTGACCCTGCGGCCGTTGTCGGACGCCGACCTGGCGGGGCTGCTCGAGCGGGCCGCCGCCGACCACCGCGGGCTGGACGGCGCGGTGCAGCTGACCCCCGAGGCCCGTGACCACCTGGTGCGCACCAGTGGTGGCGACGCCCGGCGGGCCCTGACCTATCTCGAGGCCGCGGCGGGCGCCGTCCTGTCGGTCGTGCCGACCGCCGAGCCGGACGCCGGCGGACCGGTGCCGGTGGTGCTCGACCTGCCGGCCGCGGAGCAGGCCGTCGACGTGGCGGCGGTGCGTTACGACCGCGACGGCGACCAGCACTACGACGTCATCAGTGCCTTCATCAAGTCGATGCGCGGCTCCGACGTCGATGCGGCCCTGCACTACCTGGCCCGCATGATCGAGGCGGGGGAGGACCCCCGGTTCATCGCCCGGCGCCTGATCGTCGCGGCCAGTGAGGACGTCGGCATGGCCGACCCCACGGCACTGCAGACCGCGGTGGCAGCCGCCCAGGCGGTGGCCATGATCGGCATGCCGGAGGCCCGGATCGTGCTGGCGCAGGCCGTCGTCCATCTAGCGACCGCCCCCAAGTCGAACGCGGTCTACCTGGGCGTCGACGCCGCCCTCGCCGACGTCCGGGCCGGGCGGGCCGGAGTGGTGCCCGCCCACCTGCGCGACGGCCACTACCCGGGTGCGGCCCGGATGGGGCACGGCAAGGGGTACCGCTACTCCCACGACGACCCGCGCGGGGTCGTCGAGCAGCAGTACCCGCCGGACACGCTGCTGGGACGCGACTACTACCAGCCCAGCGACCGCGGCGCCGAGCGTGAGATCAGGACCCGGCTGGAGCGGTTGCGGGCGCTGCTGCGTCGTCGGTGAGCGGGGTCGAGCGGGGGAGCGGGTAGGGTCTGGCCTGCAGGACCGAGGACTGACGAGGAGGGCCGGATGACCGTCGGCGACATCGCGATGCTGATCTTCGCGGGGGGCTTCCTGGTGCTCGTGGGGTTCCTGGGGATCCCGCTCGTCAAGCTGGGCCGGGTGCTCGACGAGACCAGGCTCACCGTGCGCGGGCTGTCCGAGGGGACGGTGCCGCTGCTGACCGAGGTGACCACCACGGTGGCCTCGACCAACCAGCAGCTGGCCAAGGTCGACACCATCACCACCAACGTCGCCCAGGTCTCGACCAACGTCTCGGCCCTGACCGCGCTGTTCTCGGCCACCGTGGGCTCACCCGTGGTGAAGGTCGCCGCCTTCAGCTACGGCGTGCGCCAGGCCATGGCCGGCAAGGGCTCCGGCCGTCGGCGGCGGTGACGGCGATGAGGCGACTCTTCTGGCTGGGCCTGGGCGTGGCCCTGGGGGCCTTCTTCGTGCACCGGGTCACCCGGTTGGCCCGGTCCCTGGGGCCGGCGGGGATCAGCGACAACCTCGGCTCGGGGTGGGCCGGACTGCGCGAGCTCGCGGACACCGTCCGTGAGGGCATGGCCGAGCGCGAGGCCGAGCTGCGTGCGGCGCTGGCCGCCGACGCGGAGCACCGCGACACCTGAGTCAGATCACTTCGAAGGGACACCGAGCAGCATGGAAACGGCCGAGATCCGACGGCGGTGGCTGGCGTTCTTCGCCGACCGCGGACACACCGTCGTCCCGAGTGCACCGCTGCTGTACGACGACCCCACCCTGTTGTTCGTCAACGCCGGCATGGTGCCGTTCAAGCCGTTCTTCCTGGGACAGCAGACCCCGCCCTACAAGCGGGCCACGAGCGTCCAGAAGTGCGTGCGCACTCTCGACATCGACGAGGTCGGCAAGACCACCCGGCACGGCACGTTCTTCCAGATGAACGGCAACTTCTCCTTCGGCGACTACTTCAAGGAAGGCGCCATCGAGTTGGCCTGGGAGCTGGTCACCCGGCCCCAGGCGGACGGCGGCTACGGCTTCGACGAGAAGGACCTGTACGCCTCGGTCTACCACGAGGACGAGGAGGCCATCGGCCTCTGGAAGAAGATCGCCGGACTGTCCGACGACCGCATCGTGCGGCTCGGCATGAAGGACAACTACTGGTCGATGGGGGTGCCCGGGCCGTGCGGGCCCTGCAGCGAGATCCTCATCGACCGCGGACCGGCCTTCGGCGCCGACCGCGACTGGGACGCCGGCGACCGGTACCTGGAGTTCTGGAACCTCGTCTTCATGCAGAACCTGCGCGGCGAGGGCCCCGGCAAGGAGGGCTACCCGATCCTGGGTGAGCTGCCGGCCAAGAACATCGACACCGGCATGGGCCTGGAGCGGGTCGCGTTCCTGCTGCAGGGCGTCGACAACATGTACGAGATCGACGAGATGTTCCCGGTGGTCCAGCGGGTCGAGCAGCTGTCGGGCCGCCGCTACGGCGCCGCCCACGACGCCGACGTGCGGATGCGGGTGATCGCCGACCATGTGCGCAGCGCCCTGATGCTGATCGGTGACGGTGTCACGCCGTCCAACGAGGCGCGCGGCTACGTGCTTCGCCGGATCCTGCGCCGGGTGGTGCGCGCCGTCCGGCTGCTGGGGGTCGAGGACCCCACCCTGGTCGACCTGGTGACGGTCTCGAAGGACCGGATGAAGGCGTCCTACCCCGAGCTCGAGACGGGCTTCGCGCGGATCAGCGAGATCGTCGCCGCCGAGGAGGAGTCGTTCCGCCAGACCCTCACGGCCGGCACGACGATCCTCGACACCGCGGTGCGCACCACCAAGGCCTCGGGTGCCACCACCCTGGCCGGGGCGCAGGCGTTCCAGCTGCACGACACGTACGGGTTCCCGATCGACCTGACCCTGGAGATGGCGGCCGAGCAGGGCCTGGCGGTCGACGAGGGCGAGTTCCGGCGGCTCATGGACGAGCAGCGCAACCGGGCCAAGGCCGACGCGCGGGCCAAGAAGATCGGGCACGTCGACACCAGCATCTACCGCGACGTCGCCGACCTGCTGGGCGGGCCGGTGGCGTTCACCGGCTACGAGGAGGTCGTCAGCGAGGCGAGCGTGCGTGCCCTGATCGTGGACGGCGAGGCGGCCGCGACCGTCAGCGCCGGGCAGAGCGTCGAGGTGGTGCTCGAGCGCACCCCGTTCTACGCCGAGGGCGGTGGCCAGCTGGCCGACGCCGGGCGGCTGGTGCTGGACGGCGCCGAGCTGGTCGTCGACGACGTCCAGTCGCCGTTCCCGGGACTGGTGATCCACCGCGCCCGGGTGGTCTCGGGCGAGGTGCGCCTCGGCACCCCGGTGCAGGCGTTGGTCGACATCGAGCGCCGCAAGGCGATCAGCCGCTCACACACCGCGACCCACATGGTGCACAAGGCGATCCGTGAGGCCCTCGGCGACGGCGCCACCCAGGCGGGGTCCGAGAACTCCCCGGGCCGGTTCCGGTTCGACGTCCACGCCTCGGCGGCCTTCCCCGCCAGCCTGCTGCGCGATGTCGAGGCCCGGGTGAACTCGCTGCTGATCGAGGACCTCGAGGTGCACGCCGAGCTGATGACGCAGGAGCAGGCCCGCGCCGCCGGCGCGATGGCGCTGTTCGGCGAGAAGTACGGCGACACGGTGCGGGTGATCTCGGTCGGGGACTGGGCGCGTGAGCTCTGCGGCGGCACCCATGCCCAGCGCTCGGGGCAGCTGGGCCTGGTGACCCTGCTCGGTGAGGGGTCGATCGGCTCGGGAGTGCGCCGGGTCGAGGCCCTGGTCGGTTCGGACGCCTACGCCTACGGTGCGCGCGAGCACGTGCTGGTCAACCGGCTGAGCGACCTGCTGAAGGTGCGCTCCGACGAGCTGCCCGACCGCGTCGGGGCCCTGGTCGCACAGCTGCGCGACGCCCAGAAGGAGATCGACAAGTACCGCGGCCAGCAGGTGCTGGCGGCGGCCGGGGCGTTGGCCGCGACGCCCACCGACGTCTTCGGGGTGAGTGTGGTGACCCACGAGGCCGGCGAGGTCGGCGCCGACGACCTGCGGTCCTTGGCCCTCGACGTGCGTGGCCGCCTCGGCGCCGACCGTCCGGTCGTCGTGGCGGTCGGCGCTGTCGCCAAGGGCCGGCCCATGGTGGTCGTGGCCACCAACGAGATGGCGCGCAGCTGGCGGATCGCCGCCGGCGACCTGGTCCGGGAGGCGGCGGGGGTGCTCGGTGGCGGCGGCGGCGGCAAGCCGGACGTCGCCCAGGGCGGCGGCACCGACCCCACGAAGCTGGCCGAGGCCCTGCGCCGGGTCGAGCACGTGATCGGCGAGACCGTCACCCGACCCTGATGCGGCACGGCGTCCGGGTCGGCATCGATGTCGGTTCGGTGCGGGTCGGGGTGGCCCGCAGCGACCCCTCTGGACTGTTGGCGACCCCGGTGACGACCGTGCGTCGTGAGGTCGATACGGACGGTCGACCGAAGGGGGACGACGGCCTGTCCGAGGTGGCGGCGGTGGTACGGGAGCACGAGGCGCTCGAGGTCGTCGTGGGGCTGCCCCTGGGGCTGTCCGGAAACGCCGGAGCGGCGGCAGCCCTCGCGCGCGGTTACGCTGAGCGGATTGCGCAGCAGGTGGCACCCGTCCCGGTGCGCTTGGTCGACGAGCGACTGAGCACCGTGACAGCCACCCGAGCCCTGCGCGATGCTGGAGTGAAGCAGCGCAGGCATCGCCCGGTCGTCGACCAAGTGGCGGCGGTGGTGATCCTGCAGAGCGCTCTCGACGCCGAACGGGCGTCGGGGCGGCCACCGGGACAGCTGGTCGTTCCCGGGACGGCGCCGGAGGGTCCGGTGCCGTCGTGAGTCACCCGGAGGCTGGATCGCGATGAACGACCTGAGCCTCGTCGACATCGGAGCTGCCCCGGGTGGCGGTCGGGGCGCCCGCGGCAGCGACCGCCGGCGCAAGCAGCGTGGCAAGCACACTGTCTGGCTGGTCCTGCTGGGGTTGGGCCTGTTGGTCGGTGGGGCCGCCGTCGTCTGGTTCACGGTGCGCCCGATCGTGGCCGGCTGGAACACTCCCGACGACTACGTCGGTGCCGGTACCGCAACGGTCACCGTCGTGGTCCCGGCGGGTGCCAGCGGCTCCAAGATCGCCTCCGTCCTCAAGGACGCGGACGTCGTGAAGTCGGCGTCGGTCTTCATCGCCGCAGCCAACGCCGACCCGGCGTCGGCCTCGATCCAGCCGGGCGTCTACACGCTGCACAAGCAGATGTCGGCCGCCGCCGCGCTGGTCGCCCTGCTCGACCCGGCGAACCGGCAGTCCGTGGCGGTGACCTTCCCCGAGGGCAAGCGGATGGCCGAGATGATCGAGATCATCGCCACCAAGACCAAGATCCCCAAGGCCGACGTCCTGGCCGAGCTGAAGAACCCGGCCGGGTTCGGGCTGCCGGCCCAGGCGAACGGCAAGGTCGAGGGCTGGCTGTTCCCCGCCACCTACGACATCAATCCGAGCACGACGGCCAACGAGCTGCTGGCAGAGATGGTCAAGCGAACCGAGAAGGAGCTCACCGACCTGCAGGTGCCACCGGCCAAGTGGGGCCCGACGATCATCGAGGCCAGCCTGATCGAGGCCGAGGCCGGCAAGCAGGACGACATGCCCAAGATCGCTCGAGTGCTCGAGAACCGGATCGCTGCGAAGCGGGCGCTGCAGCTGGACACGACGCTGCACTACGCGATGAACTCCTTCAAGATCAAGGTCTACGACAAGCAGACCAAGTTCAAGTCGCCGTACAACACCTACCTGCACCTCGGGCTGCCCCCGGGCGCGATCTGCAGCCCCGGGGCGGCGGCCATCGAAGCGGTCCTGCGCCCGGCGCCCGGCAAGTGGATGTACTTCGTGGCCGTGGACCCGACGAACAAGGTCACGAAGTTCGGCGTCACCGTCGACGACTTCACCCGCCTGCAGAACGAGTTGAACATCTGGCTGAAGGCGCACCCGGGGGAGTGAACGCACCTGCCGGGTCGGACGTGCCCTCGCAGGGGGTGCACCCCTACCCGTTACCCGCTGCCTCGGCCACCCGTGCTGCCGTGATCGGGCTGCCGGTGAGGCACTCGCTGTCACCGGTGATGCACCGCGCCGCCTACCGTGCCCTCGGTCTGACCGACCACACCTACGAGGCGGTCGCGGTGGCCGAGGCCGACCTCACGGACTTCGTCGCCGGTCTGGACAGCACCTGGACCGGGGTGTCGGTGACGATGCCCCACAAACGCGCCATCCGGGCCTTCCTGCAGGACGAGAGCGAGCTGAGCCGACAGGTGGGCTCGGTGAACACCCTGGTGGTGACCCCTGCCGGCCTGCACGGCTACAACACCGACGTCCACGGCATGATCCAGGCGCTGTCCGAGGTCGGGGTCATCGCCGTCGGCCCGGCGGTCGTGCTGGGGGGCGGCGCCACCGCGGCCTCGGCGCTGGCGGCACTGCGTGACCTCGGCAGCCCCGAGCCGCTGGTGCTGGTGCGCAACCCGCGGCGGGCCCTCGACCTGCTGGCCGCCGCGGGCCGGCTCGGCGTCCACCCCAGGGTCCAGGTACTCGACGGCGCCGGTCTGGCCGGGGCGGTCGACGAGCTGCACGGCAACGACAAGGGGGTGCTGGTCTCGACCCTGCCCTCGGGTGCGGCCGACGGCTACGCCGCCGACCTGGTCGCGGTCTTGACGGGGTCGGCACCGTCCGGGTCGGCACCGTCCGGGTCGGCACCGTCCGGGTCGGCACCGTCCGGGTCGGCACCGTCCGGGTCGGCACCGTCGGGGCCCCCCGGGCCGGCCCTGCTCGACGTCGTCTACGACCCGTGGCCGACGACGCTGGCGGCCCGCTGGGCCGCGGCCGGTGGTCGGGTCGTCGGCGGACTCGACATGCTGGTGCACCAGGCCGAGGGCCAGGTGCGACTGATGACCGGCTGCCGGGCCCCGATCGAGGTGATGCGCCGGGCCGGCCTCGCCGAGCTGACCGCGCGCTCCCGGCCGCAGGCTGCCTCGACCGACTGAACCGCGTGCTGCCGGCCACGCCCCGGCGGCGACGCCCCGGCGGCACCTCGGTGGCACCGCGTGGTTTGAGCTGTACGGCTGACCCACCGTCAAGGCGCGCCCGGTGCGTCCCGAGACCACGGGCATGACGGGGTGGGGTCTGCGGTGAGGTCGCTCGCCGACCTGCTGCTGGCGCGCCACCTCGTCGACGAGGGTCAGCTGGCCGATGCCTACGCCGAGTTCGGCCGTGGCGGGCGCAGCTTCGGGCGGGTGCTCGTCGACCAGGGCGTCGTCCCGGAGACCCAGCTGGTGGCCCTGTTGGCCGACCAGGCCGGGCTGCCGTTCGTCGAGCTCACCGAGGTGACGGTCGACCCGGCGGCGGTGGCCCTGGTACCGGCCCCGCTCTGCCGCCAGTACACGGTGCTGCCGCTGCGGGTCGAGGCGGGCCGGCTGGTCCTGGCGACCTGCGACCCCGCCAACGTGTTCGCCACCGACGACGTCCGGTCGGCCAGCGGCCTCGAGCTGCAGTTGGTCGTCGCCACCCGCAGCGACCTGGCCACCGCGATCAACCGCCACCTGCGCACCGACAACGACCTCACCGACCTGGGCGCCCTGGGTGGCACCGAGGACGACGAGCTGGCCCGGCTCACCGAGGTGATCGACGACGCCCCGATCGTCAAGTACGTCAACCTGCTGATCGCGCAGGCGGTGCAGGACCGCGCCTCCGACATCCACATCGAGCCCGGCGAGCACGAGATGCGGGTGCGCTACCGCATCGACGGCGTGCTGCACGAGGTGCTCCGCTCGCCCCGCTCGATCCAGTCCGGGGTGATCTCGCGCCTGAAGGTGATGGCCGAGCTCGACATCGCCACCCGCCGGATCCCGCAGGACGGGCGGCTGTCGGTCACCGTGGACGGCGGCAAGATCGACCTGCGGCTGGCGACCCTGCCCACGGTGTGGGGCGAGAAGGTCGTCATGCGGATCCTCGACAACAACGCCGTCCGGCTGAGCCTGGCCGAGCTGGGGTTCGAGCCGCGCAACCTGGCCCGCTTCACCGCCGGCTTCACGCGCCCCCACGGCATGGTGCTGGTCACCGGGCCCACCGGCTCGGGCAAGTCGACCACCCTGTACGCCGCCCTCAACCGGATCGTCCGCGACGAGATCAACGTGATCACCGTCGAGGACCCGGTCGAGTACCGGGTGACGGGCATCAACCAGGTGCAGGTGCATGCCAAGGCCGGGCTGACCTTCGCCGCCGCACTGCGCTCGATCCTGCGCCCCGACCCGGACGTCGTGCTGATCGGCGAGGTGCGCGACGCCGAGACGGCTCAGATCGCGGTCGAGGCGGCGCTGACCGGACACCTGGTGCTGAGCACGCTGCACACCAACGACGCGCCGTCCGCGGTGACCCGGCTGGGTGAGATGGGGATCGAGCCGTTCCTGGTGGGCAGCGCCCTGGAGTGCGTCCTGGCCCAGCGGCTGGCCCGGCGCCTGTGCAGCCGCTGCAAGGAGCCCTACCGGCCCACCGAGGACGAGCTGCTCCTGGCCGGGTACCCGTGGCAGCCGGGCGAGCCGCTGCCGACCTTCAACCGGGCCGTGGGGTGCACCACCTGTGCCCGCACCGGGTACCAGGGTCGGTTGGCGTTGCACGAGGTGATGACCGTGAGCGAGCAGATCGAGCGGCTGGCCGTCGAACGGGCCGCTGCCAGCAGGCTCGCCGAGGTGGCCGTCAGCCAGGGCATGCACCGCCTGCGCGAGGACGGCATGGTCAAGGTGCGGGACGGCCTGACCACCCTCGAAGAGGTGCAGCGCGTCGCCGGCTGACTCAAGCAGGAGCACCTTGCGGCCGACAACCACTCGTAGGCCTCGCCCAGAAGGAGCATCTGTGGACAGCACGACGCAGCAGCCGTACCCGAGTGGCCAGCCGGCTGCACCGTTGACACCCACAGGTGCACCGTCCGCCGTCCCGTTGGCTCCCGCGGTCGTGCCCGCCGCTGCGCTGCCGTCACCCGGGATCGCTCCAGCGGCGACGCCGTCCATGGCACCAGCGGCGACGCCGTCCATGGCGCCCCCCTCGCCGCGGCCCGCGCCCTCGGCCGGGCCGACCGCCGGCTACGAGCGTCCCGGTACCGAGGAGCGCGCGGGGGCCGACGACCTCGACCTGACCGCGATCCTGGCCCGGGCGGTGCAGATCGGGGCCAGCGACGTCCACCTGACCATCGGCACGCCGCCGCTGCTGCGGATCGACGGTGACCTGCAGGCGGTGCCGGACGCGGCCCCGCTGGCCTCGGACGTGCTGCGCCGCACCCTGTACGCGATCCTCACCCAGCGCCAGCGCGAGCGCTTCGAGACCGAGCTCGAGCTCGACTTCGCCTACGCCGTCCCGGGTCAGGCCCGGTTCCGGGTCAACATCTACCGCCAGCGGGAGGCCGTGGGCGCCGCCTTCCGCCGGATCCCGTACGAGATCCGCTCGGTCGAGGAGCTCCGGCTGCCCCCGGTGGTCAACAACTTCGCCTCGCTGCCCCGTGGCCTGGTGCTGGTCACCGGTCCCACCGGCTCGGGCAAGTCGACCACCCTGGCGGCGGTCGTGGACCTGGCCAACCGCACCCGGCGCGACCACATCATGACCGTCGAGGACCCGATCGAGTTCCTGCACCGCCACAAGAGCTGCATGGTCAACCAGCGCGAGGTCGGCGAGGACACCCACTCGTTCGCCAACGCGCTCAAGCACGTGCTGCGCCAGGACCCCGACATCATCCTGGTCGGTGAGATGCGTGACCTCGAGACGATCTCGGTGGCGCTGACCGCGGCCGAGACCGGTCACCTGGTCTTCGCGACCCTGCACACCCAGGACGCCGGCCAGACGATCGACCGCATCATCGACGTCTTCCCCTCCCACCAGCAGGACCAGGTGCGCACCCAGCTGGCCGGGGCGATCCAGGGGGTGGTCTGCCAGACGCTGTGCAAGACCGTCGAGGGGCGCGGCCGGGTGGCCGCCACCGAGGTCATGGTCGCCACGCCGGCCATCCGCAACCTGATCCGCGAGGGCAAGACCCACCAGATCTACTCGGCGCTGCAGGCCGGCGGCCAGCACGGCATGCACACCCTCGACCAGCACCTGGCGCAGCTGGTGCGCACCCGCCAGATCACCCGTGAGCACGGCCTCGACAAGTGCCACCACGCCGAGGACTTCGAACGCCTGCTCGGGCGGGGGTGAGGACGGCGATGAGCGCAACCAAGACGTTCGAGTACTCGGTCCGCGACCGCAAGGGCCAGCTGGTCAACGGCAGGCTCGAGGCCGCCAGCCAGGCCGCTCTGGTCACCAAGCTGCGCGGCATGGGCTACACCCCGGTGACGGTCCGCGAGAGCGGCAGCGGCATGAACCGCGACCTCAAGCTGCCGTTCGGGGGCGGGGTCAAGCTCAAGGACCTCGCGGTGATGAGCCGGCAGTTCGCCACCATGATCGGCTCCGGGCTCTCCCTGCTGCGGGCGCTGAACATCCTGGCGGACCAGACCGAGAACGCGGTGCTGGCCAAGGCCCTGGACGACGTCCGCTCCGGGGTGGAGGCCGGTCAGTCGCTGTCGAGTGCCATGGCCCGCCACCCGCGGGTCTTCCCGCCGCTGATGCTCAACATGACGCGGGCCGGTGAGGTCGGCGGCTTCCTGGACGCCGTCCTGCTGCAGATCGCCGAGAACTTCGAGGCCGAGGTCAAGCTGCGGTCCAAGATCAAGTCGGCGATGACCTACCCGGTGGTCGTGTTCGTGATCGCGATCCTGGCCGTGGTCGGGATGCTGCTGTTCATCGTGCCGGTGTTCGCCAAGATGTTCGCCGACCTCGGTGGCACCCTGCCGGCGCCGACCCGGGTGCTGGTGTGGCTGTCGGACGCGCTGCGGATCGGGGCCCTGCCACTGCTCGGTCTCGGCATCGGGGCGTCGGTGGTCTGGGGTCGGGTCAAGGACCAGGACCGGGTGCGTCAGGTGGTCGACCCGCTCAAGCTCAAGGTGCCGGTCTTCGGGCCGCTGTTCCAGAAGATCGCCATCAGCCGGTTCACCCGCAACCTGGGCACCATGGTCCGCTCCGGCGTCCCGATCCTGCAGAGCCTGGAGATCGTCGGGGCCACCGCGGGCAACGTCGTGCTGAGCAACGCCGCCCGCGACATCGAGGAGAGCGTGCGCCGGGGCGAGAGCCTGAGCTCACCCCTGACCCAGCACTCGGTGTTCCCGCCGATGGTGGTGCAGATGCTCGCTGTCGGTGAGGACACCGGCGCCCTCGACACGATGCTGCACAAGGTCTCGGACTTCTACGACCAGGAGGTCGAGGCCACGGCCGAGGCCCTGACGAGCCTGATCGAGCCGCTGATGATCGCCGTCCTCGGTGGCCTGATCGGAGCCATGATCATCGCCCTCTACATGCCCATCTTCTCGGTCTTCGACCTGATCAAGTGAGGACGACACCCATGGCGCCTCGGGAGCGTGACGACCGGGGGTTCACCCTCATCGAGCTGCTCGTCGTGATGATCATCATCGCCATCCTGGCGGCGATCGCCGTCCCGACGATCATCGACCAGCGCCAGAAGGCCCAGGACGCCGCCACCCGTCAGGACGCCGTCAAGGTGGCCAAGACGGTGACCGGCTGGTTCATGGAGAACTCGGCGCCGCCGACCTTCTCGGTCGCCACGGGCCGCTACCTGGTCGGCAACGACGACGGCGGGGCCATGAGCCCGGGCGTGATGCTGCCGGCCGCCGCCACCACCGTCACCACGACGACGTGGACGGCGAGCGCCTGGTGCTTCACGTTGACCAACAGCGGCGGGTCGACGCCGATCCGGTACTCGGCCCAGAACGGCCTCGAGAACGGCACCTGCTCCACGGGCAACGCCCCCTGACCTCCCGGTCGGCCCGGCATTGGGCCGACAGAGGGACGTCGGCTCAAGTCGGCGCTCGGGGAGCCCGATATCCCAGGTGTCATCCCGCACCGGGCGACCAGCCCAGGCGCACCGAACACTGCACTCAACATCCAAGGAGAGCCTCGATGCTCGCACGTCTGCGCAAGTCCCAGGAGGACGAGGGCTTCACGCTCATCGAGCTCCTCGTCGTCATGATCATCATCGGTATCCTCGCCGCGATCGCGATCCCGGTCTTCCTCAGCCAGCGCGCCAAGGCGCAGGACACCGCCGTCAAGGCCGACGTGTCCACCCTGGGCAAGGAGATCGCGACCTACTTCGTCGACAACACCGCCGCGCCGACCATCACCATCACGTCGGGCCGCTACGTCGTGGCCAGCAACGACGCCGGCCGCGCCAGCAACGGTGTCACCGGCGACAGCGCCACGGGCTCGGCCGCCGCGGTCTCGGTCACCACGATCCCGACCACCGGCTGGACCTCCAGCGCCTGGTGCGTGACGCTCTACAACCCGAACGGCTCGCAGAAGACGTTCAAGTACTCCGCGCAGAACGGCCTCGAGGCCGGTCAGTGCACCAGCATCACGGCTCCGTGACCCTGCGGTAGCTGCTGCACCGCCTGCTACGTCCCGTGGGGCGGTCCCGGTCCGGGGCCGCCCCATCGGACGTGACGGCAGCGACGGTCAAGAACGGTGACCGGCGCGTCGAAGAAGGTCTCGAGACCGTGGAAGGGAGGCAGTCGACCATGCCGACAACTCGGCCCGAACCGTCCGACCGTGAGGCGGGGTTCTCGCTGATCGAGGTGCTCTTCGCCATGGCGATCTTCACGATCGTGGTGACGGTGGCCCTCGGCGTCGTGGTGCGCACCGCGGGGGCCGCTGCCGGCAACAGTCGGCGCGTGGTGGCGGCAGGGCTGGCGGCCCGCCAGATCGAGTCCGCCCGCAGCCTGCAGGCCACCCTGATCCCGGACGGCGCCCAGATCACCACCGAGACCGTCGGCAACGTGCTCTACACCGTCAACCAGACGGCCAACTTCGTCACCACCAACGGTGTGGCCACGGTCTGCACCAGCACCGGCAACACCCTCGCCTACAAGCTCGTGACGGTCACGGTCACCTGGCCCGACCAGGGCACCATCCCGCCCGTGCGTCAGGACACCCTGGTCGCCCTCGGGGTGGGCCAGGGCCCCAGCACCACTCAGGGCACCCTCGCCGTCCAGGTCGCCACCGCCGCGGGGGTGCCGGTCTCGGGCATCCCGGTCACCTTCAGCAACGGGACGGCGGTCACCACCGGCACCGACGGCTGCGCGGTCATCCCGGCGCTCAACCCGGGCAGCTACACCGCGTCGGTGTCGATGACGGGCTACGTCGACACCCAGAACCACCAGTCCTCGACCGCCCCGACCCAGACCGTGACCGCGGGCACCATCACCAGGGCCACCCTGACCTACGACGAGAACCGTTCGGTCACCCTCACCACGCCCGGCACCGGGCTGCTGCCGACCGGGCTGCGGGTCAGCTGGCGGGGCACCTACGTCACGCAGACCGCCCCCTGGTGCTCCGGGACGAACGGCTGCCTGACCGCGCTGCCGGGGCGGGCCGACTACCTGTTCCCCGACGTCTACCAGATCTGGGCCGGCACATGTCTGGATGCCACTTCGGTGGCCTCGCCGGCCCTTGCGGTCGACCTGCGGCCGTCCAGCTCCGACGGCTCGACCGCCACGCTGACCACCGGCTCGGCCCACCTGCAGCTGAGCGGTGCCGCGGCCCTGGCGACCACGGTCTACGCCGTCCACGCCGCCGACCCGGTGGCCAGCGGAGGGTGCACGGCCGGTGAGACCTTCAGCTTTCCGGTGACGGCCGGGGCGGTCGACGTCCGGCTGCCCTACGGCTCCTGGACGTTCTCCTCGACCGCAGTCCCGCTGCCCGGCGCCGCCTCGGCGACCCTGGCTGCGGGCTCGACCCCCACCGTGACGGTGACCTCATGACGCCTCCTGTGCCCGACGAGCGCCCTCGGGGCGTGCTGCGTCGACTGCATCCCAGGCGCGGACGGCGGGACGACCGCGGCACGACCCTCACCGAGGTGATGCTGGCCGGAAGCCTCGGCGTGGTCGTCGCCGCGGCGACCATCGGGGTCTTCACGGCCTCGGTCCGCACCCTGCGCGGAGTGACGGTCCGTACTGCCCAGACCGCCGACATGCGCATCGCCGTGAACGAGATGACCCGGGAGCTGCGGGTCGCGGTGCCACTGCGCAACAACGTGGCGGCCCTGGCGAACGCGACCGCGAGCGAGATCACGTTCTACGCCCTGCTCGACCGCACCGGGGCCAGCAGAGCGGCGGACGCCGACGTGGCGCCGACCAAGGTGACCTACACGTACAACAACAACTGCATCTGGGTGACCTACAACGCGATGGCGCTCAATGCCGGCAGCACCGCCTGGGTCGTCGGCGCCGCGAGCACGCCCAAGTGCCTGCTGCGCACCACGGTGGCACCGCAGTTCGGCTACTACAGCACCGGCGCGATCACCGGCGGCGGGCAGATCGCGGCCCCGCTGACCTCGGTCCAGTGGATCGCGGTACGCAGCATCGAGCTCACCGTCACGGCCAACGACCCGACCACCAGCGGCGCGGTCGCCGCCACCCCGCTGCGCACCAGGGTGAGTCTGAGCAACGTGCTGAACGGAGTCATCGGATGAGCCTGCCCCGGTTGAGCCTGAACATCCTGCGGCCCCGGTGCCGTCGCCGATCCGGGCGGCCCGAGGAGTCGGGCATGGCCATGGTCATGGTCACCGGAATCATGTCGGTGCTCATGATCTTCTTGTTGACCGGTCTGACCTACGTGCTCAACAACGTGCCCGCCAGCCGTCGGGACCAGGACGCCAAGGCCGCCTACGCCGCCGCAGAGGCGGGCCTGGAGGAGTACATCGCCCGCCTCAATGCCGACAGCAACTACTGGCAGGTGGGCAACACCGACGCCGCCAACCCCGCCCTGACCGCCACCGGGCTCGGGGTCGAGGTCCCCGGCACCAGCGGCCGGGCGCGGTTCCGCTACCAGCAGGTCTCGAGCATGGCCTCGACCGTGGCCGGCCGCTCGATCCGGATGCAGGTGACCGGGCTGTCCGGCCCGGACAGCGCCCACCTGACCAAGTCGACCATCACGGCGACCCTGACGCCGTCGGGGTTCTTGAACTTCGTCTACTTCAGCAACTTCGAGGTGATCGACCCGGGCCTCAACCTCGCCGTCCAGAACCCCGGGTGCACCGGCAACTACCGCCCGGCACGGGCCGCCCTGGGCTCCGGTGCCTGCCTGGAGATCCAGTGGGCCACCGGTGACGTCGTCCAGGGTCCGTTGCACAGCAACGACGCGCTCCAGATCAACGGGACGGTGCTGTTCCAGGGCACCCCGACCGAGACCGCCATCGACATGGCCTCACCCAACCTGTGGTGGGGCTCGGGCAGCCCGGCCGCGGGCAGCGTCGCGGTGACGAAAGGACAGGTTCTGGCCCTGCCCGCGAGCAACGGCACCATCACCAACTGGGTCGACCCCAACCCGGTGACGGCTGCGGACCCGACCACCCACGGGTGCATGTACAGCGGGGCCACCCGCATCATCTTCGAGGGCACCTCGATGCGGATCCTCAGCCCGGGCACCAGCGATGCGGCCACCCCCACCCGGTGCCTGAACGTCACCAACCGGGCCAGCTGGCAGGTGATCTCGCCGATCCCGTCGGTGATCTACGTGCAGCCCACGGCGGGTGCCTGCGCCACCGTGGGGTTCCCGATCGCGAACGAGGTGGCCAGCAGTCTGAACGAGGCGTGCTCGCGGGGCACCGCCTTCGTCCAGGGGGACGTCAACGACCAGGTGACGGTCGCCGCCGGAAACGACATCGTGGTGACCGGCAACCTCGAGACCACCAGCGGCGCACCGAGCGGCACCGACGTGATCGGCCTGGTGGCCAACAACTACGTGTGGGTCTACCACCCGGTCAACAACTCGGGGACCAACCTGCTGCCGGCGACCAAGCCGGCCGGTACCCCGACCGGGCCGTACGAGGTGCACAACATCGACGCCGCGATCCTGGCGGTCAACGGCAGCTTCGTGGTCCAGAACCACGGCAGCGGGGCGGCCCTGTCGACCTCGGGCACGCTCTCGACGTACCTCAACGTCACCGGGGCCATCGCCCAGAACTACCGGGGACCGGTGGGTACCAGCAGCGGTGGCGGTGGCCACACCGGCTACTACAAGAACTACGTCTACGACGCCCGACTGCCGGTGAACCAGCCGCCGCACTTCCTGCAGCCGGTGGGCAACCCCTGGAAGGCCACCAGCATCACCGACCGCCAGTCCAACCTGGGGTGATCCGAGCGTTCCCGCCGCGCGGTACCGTCACCCTGTGATGTCGACATGACACTCCTGGTGCTGCTCGTCGGGCTGTTCGGCCTGGCCGTGGGGTCGTTCCTCAACGTGGTGATCTACCGGGTGCCGGCGGGGGAGTCCGTCGTCCGACCGCCCAGCCACTGTCGTGGCTGCGGTGCCGCGGTGGCGCCCCGGGACAACCTGCCGGTGCTGTCGTGGCTGCTGCTGCGCGGCCGGGCCCGCTGCTGCGGCGACCCGGTGAGCCTGCGCTACCCGTTGGTCGAGGCCGCCACCGGGCTGGCCCTCGCCGGCGTCACGGGGTGGGTGCTGGGGCTGGCCGACGGCGACGGCTGGCCGCTGAACGCCGGCGCCTCCCCGGCCGTGGGGATGACCTCGCCGGGCGACTGGGTGGCTCTGGTCGGGCTGCTCTACTTCGCCGCCGTCTCGATCGCCCTGGCTATGATCGACATCGACACCTTCCGGCTGCCCGCCGTGATCGTGTGGATCTCGTGGGCGGTCGGCGCCGTGACCCTGAGCGGGGCCGCGCTGCTGTCGGGGCAGCCCCAGGCCGCCGTCCGGACCGTCGCGGGCGGGGTGGCGCTGTGGTCGCTGTACCGGCTGCTGCACCTGATCTACCCGGCCGGCATGGGGTACGGCGACGTGCGGCTGGCAGGTCTGATCGGCGGCTACCTGGCCTTCTTCAGCTGGCAGGTGCTGCTGGCCGGGGCCTTCCTGGGCTTCCTGGTCGGCGGCGTGGTCGGCGTCGTGCTGATCCTCGTCAAGCGCTCCAGCCTGCGGGCCCACATCCCCTACGGCCCCTACATGCTGACCGGCGCGTGGCTCGGGCTGCTCGTGGGGCAGCCCGTCATGTCGGCCTACCTGCGCCTGACCGGCCTGACCTGACCGGCCTGACCTGACCGGCCTGACCTGACCGGCCTGACCTGCGGGGTCTCACCGGACCACAGGTACCCGTCGGACCGTGGCGGTTGCGCCGTCCGGGCGAAGTGCGGCCCCGGGGGACACCAAGGTGGCGGTTCGCCTCAAGGGTCCCCCCGGGCGGACCGATTTTCCCCTCGCGGCACAGTTGTCGCCGCGCACCAGGAGGGGAGTGCTCAATGGCAGGACGCACGGCCATCGGGCTCGACATCGGGACATCAGTGGTCCGAGCCGTCGAGCTGTCGTTCGGGCGCGGAGGCATCACGCTCGAACGTTTCGGCCAGGTGGTGCTGCCCGAGGGGGTCATCCGGGACGGCGAGGTCGTCGACCCCGAGCCGGTCACCGGCGCCCTGCGCCAGCTCTGGGCGGCCACCGGGTTCTCGCACAAGCGGGTCGTCCTGGGAGTCGCCAACCAACGCGTGATCGTGCGCAAGCTGACCCTGCCCTGGCTGGAGCGCGACGAGCTGCGCGCCTCGCTGCCCTACCACGTCGAGCAGTTCCTGCCGATCCCGTTGGACCAGGCCCTGCTCGACTTCTACCCGATCGAGGAGACCGCCGACGCCTCCGGCGTCCGCTCGCTGCACGGGCTGCTGGTCGCCGCCGCCCGCGAGAGCGTGCTGGCCAACATCACGTGCGTGCAGGCCGCCGGTCTGACGACCACCTCCGTCGACCTGACCTCGTTCGCGGTACTGCGGGCCCTGGGCAAGCAGACCCAGGCCGAGGTCGACACCGAGGCCCTGATCGACATCGGCGCCCGTGTCACCAACGTCGTCATCCACTCCGGTGGCGTGCCCCGGTTCGTGCGGATCGTGCTCATGGGCGGCCAGGACATCACCGACGCGGTCGCCGGCAGCACCGGCCTGTCGCCCGGTGAGGCCGAGCTGCTCAAGTACAAGGTCGGCGCCGAGTCGTCGACGCCGCCGCCGTTGCCCAACCAGTGGGGAGGCCCCGGGGTCGCACCGGACCCGGACACCCTGGTGCGCCAGGCGATCGGCCACCCGGTGGGCGACTTCATCGACGAGATCCGGCAGTCGCTGGACTACTACGCCGTCTCCGGGGCAGGTGCCCCGGTGGAGCGGATCCTGGTCTCGGGCGGTGGTTCTCGCCTGGCGGGGCTGGCCGAACGGCTCAGTGCGGCCACCCGGCTACCGGTACGTTCCGGGGACCCCATGGCGAACCTGCGGATCGGCAACACCGGTCTGGACGCCGACCAGCTCGAGTTCGTCCGCCCGCTGGCCGCGGTTCCGGTCGGCCTGGCCCTGGGAGCGATCTGATGACGCAGTCGACGACGTTCGGGTCCGCCCCAGCTGCGGCCCAGCAGTCCGACGAACCGGTCTACCGGGCCCGTGTCGAGTGGGCCCCGGTGCCGCGGGTCGACCTGCTGCCCCCCGAGATCCGTGCGGCCCGGCGGTTCCGCAACACCCAGCGCCGGCTCGGGGCCGCGATCGCGCTGACCCTGGTCGCCGCGGCCGGAGCCACGGCATGGGCCCAGACCACCGTGGACGCGGCCCAGACCGACCTCGAGGCGGCGCAGTCGCAGGTGACGCACCTGAAGTCGCAGCAGACCCAGTTCGCCGAGGTCCCCAAGGTGCTCAACCAGCTCGACGCGGCGCGTGCGGCCCGAGCCACTGCCCTCGAGCACGACGTGCTCTGGTACCGCTACCTCGACGACCTGGCGTTGGCCACCCCCACCTCGGTGACCCTGGGCAGCTTCAGCGCCACCGTCACCGACGCCCTGTCGCCGCCGTCCAACCCCCTGGAGGCGACCGGGCTGGGGACCGTCACGTTCTCGGGCAGGACGACGTCCTTCCCCGAGGTGGCCAAGTGGCTGACCTCGGTGAGCGCGGTGCATGGCATGGACGTCTCGCAGCTGAGCAACGCGGCCGAGCAGACGACGACGGGCAAGCCGGTGGTCGACTTCTCCAGCCGCGTGGTGCTGACGCAGGCGGGCCTCTCCCACCGATACGACAGGAAGGTGGGCTGACATGCTCGCGACACGTTCGGCCCGCTGGACGGTCGGGACCGCCCTCGCCTGCGTGATGATCATGGTTGCGGCCTGGTTCGCCCTGATCACCCCACGGCGTGAGGAGGCCGATGCCGTTCGGGCCCAGGCGGTCTCGGCACAGGTCGAGGCTCAGCAGCTGCAGGTGAAGATCGCTCAGCTCAAGGCGCAGTACGCCGAGCTGCCGCTGCGCAAGGCCGAGCTGGCCGGGATCCTCAAGCAGATGCCCCCCACCAGCCAGATGCCCGACCTGCTGCGTTCGCTCACCACCCTGAGCGAGGCTGCGGGGGTCGACCTCGTCAGCGTGGCGCCGTCCTCGCCGACCTACCTCGCGGTGGCGCCGACCGCGGCCGGCGTGGCCGCGGTCAGCGCCGGCTCGGCCGGCGCGGCCAGCGGGACGAGTCCGGCAGCCGCAGCCGCGACCACCGGGACGACCCCTGCGGCGACCACCCCCAGCAGGGTGATCCTGACGCCGATCGTCGTCACCGTGACCGGTGAGTTCCTGCAGACGGTCACCTACCTGCAGAAGTTGCAGACCCAGGCACCCCGGGCCTTCCTGATCGTGGGCCTGCAGGTCTCGCCGGACAGCACCAAGCCTCGCCAGGTGCGCATGGTCATCAGCGGTCGGGTCTTCTCCCTGCCCACCGACGACACCGCCACCTCCAGCGCCGGGCGCGGCACGACCGGGACCGGCGGCACCACCGGGACCGGCACCGGCTCCACCACCACTGCGTCGTCCGGCAGCACGCCGGCTATCGCGCTGGGACGGGACGGGGCCCCGGCCGCGCCGCCGGTCTCCCGCATCGGAAACACCGACTCTCATGGGCAGGTGACGTCGTGACCCAGGCTCCGACCACATTCGGTGGGGTGCCGCGCCAGGCAGGCCCCCACGGCGACGCCACTCCCGTCGCCGCCGCCACCGGTCGATCCCGGCTCGGTGGCCGCAAGGGACTGCTGGCCGCCGCGGCGGGGGTGCTGGTGCTGGTCGCCGGCGCCGGCGGCGGGTGGGTGCTGCTCAGCGGTTCGTCGGACCCCCAGCCGGGCGCCGCGCCGTCGGCCCCGGTCAAGCGGTCACCGGCGGCCGCGACGACCAAGCCGACGAAGGCCCCCTCGCCGACGGTCGCCAAGGCCACGCCGCACGCCACCTACGACCCGTTCTACGGCAACGGCACCGTCCCGACCGGGGACACCGGCACCGGCACCGGCATCGGGACAGGTACCACCGGGACTGGGACTGGGACCGGCACCGGGACCGCCACCTCGACGGCGACCGCCACCGGCACCTCGACGGCGACCCCGACGGCGACCGCCACAGCGCCCGCTGCCGTCTACGTGTCCCTCGTCGGGTGGATGAGCGGCCCGATGGCGGATCTGTGGATCAACGCCAAGCACCAGCCGCTGTCGGTCGGTTCGTCGGCCGAGGGCGTCAAGCTGGTGTCGCAGCTGCCACCGGACACCACCGGCCAGGTCTGCGCCAAGATCGTCTCGGTGACCAACGCCAAGCTCACGGCCACGGTCTGTCCCGGCACCTCGGTCGCGCTGGGCTGACCGGCCCGACGACCAGGACCGGCACCGACAAGACCTGTACCGACACGACCGGCAGCGACCGGGACGATGCTCCGCCGGGGCCGCCCCCTGTCTGGTGGGAGGGGGCGGCCTCGCGCTCGTGAAAGGATTCCGGCATGCTGCGCTGGTTGACCGCGGGTGAGTCGCACGGACCCCTGCTGGTGGGCATGCTCGAAGGGCTGCCCGCCGGAGTCGAGATCACGACCGACCAGGTGCAGGCCGCTCTGGTGCGGCGCCGGCTCGGCCACGGCCGCGGCGCCCGCATGGCCTTCGAGCAGGACGAGGTGCGCCTGGTGGGCGGCGTCCGGCACGGGCTGACCATGGGCGGGCCGGTGGCGATCGAGGTCGGGAACACCGAGTGGCCCAAGTGGCAGACCGTCATGTCCGCCGACCCGGTGCCCGCCGACGTGCTGGCCGCGCAGGCGCGCAACGCACCCTTGACCCGGCCCCGACCCGGGCACGCCGACCTGGTCGGCATGCAGAAATACGGCTTCGACGACGCCCGGCCGGTGCTCGAGCGCTCGTCGGCCCGCGAGACCGCGGCCCGCGTGGCTCTGGGAGCCGTCGCGGCGGCCTTCCTGCAGCAGGCCGCCGGCGTCCGGCTGGTCTCGCACACCGTCGGGATCGGCCCGGTCATGAGCCCCGAGGACGCCGAGCTGCCCGGCCCGGACGACGTGGCCGCCCTCGACGCCGACCCGGTGCGGTGCTGGCACGGACCCACCAGTGCCGCGATGGTCGCCGAGATCGACGACTGCCGACGGGCCGGTGACACCGTCGGGGGAGTGGTCGAGGTGCTGGCCTACGGCCTGCCGCCCGGGTTGGGGAGCCACGTGCACTGGGACCGCCGCCTGGACGCCCGGCTCGCCGGCGCCCTGATGGGCGTGCAGGCCATCAAGGGGGTCGAGGTCGGCGACGGGTTCACCACCGCCCGCCGACGCGGTTCGGCGGCCCACGACGAGATCGAGCGCAACGGCGACGGCCTGCTGCGGCGGCGCACCGGTCGGGCCGGTGGCACCGAGGGCGGCATGACGACCGGTGACGTGCTGCGGGTGCGGGCGGCCATGAAGCCGATCTCGACGGTGCCCCGGGCCCTCGACACGGTCGACGTCGCCACCGGCGAGGCGGCGGTGGCGATCAACCAACGCTCCGACGTCTGCGCCGTGCCGGCCGCCGGCGTGGTCGCCGAGGCGATGGTGGCCCTGGTCCTGGCCGACGCCGTGCTCGAGAAGTTCGGCGGCGACAGCGTCCCCGAGACCCGACGCAACGTCGAGGGCTACCTGGCGAGCCTGCCCGAGCTGCTGCGCAGCCAGGGACGATGACGGTGCCCGCTGCACCTCACCCCGCAGCTCCCGTGGCCGTCCTGATCGGAGCCCCCGGGTCGGGGTGCGAGGCCGTCGGGGCCGCCCTCGCCGCCTGGCTGGTGGTGACGCTGCGCAGCGTCGACCGTGACCTGGAGGCCCGGTCCGGGCAACCGGTCGCCGAGACCTTCGTCGACCTGGGCGAGACCCGGTTCCGCGAGCTCGAACGTGACTGCGCGCTGACCGCCCTGGCCGAGCACCCCGGCGTCCTCGTCCTCGAGGGCGGGGCCGTGCTGGACGGCGAGGTCGCCACCGCCCTGGTCGGTGCACCGGTCGCCTTCGTCGAGGTGGGCATCGCCCACGCCGCCCGGCTGCTGGGCTTCAACGAGCAACGGCCGGCCGCCCTCGGCACCCCGCGGTCGACCTGGATGCACCTGATGACCGGTCGCCGGCCCCGCTACACCGCGCTGGCCCGGATCGTGGTGACCGCGGACGACCGTGACCCCGCCGACGTGGCCGCCGAGGTGGCTGCCGGGCTGGGCCTGGACCCCGGCGAGAGGCGGCAGGCGTGAGCGTGGGCGAGGACGGGCGACTCGGGTCCGGGGCGGCGACGGACTGCGTCGACGGCACCACCCGGATCCGGGTGGGCGGGGGCCTGCCCGGTCAGGCCGCCGGTGGTGGGGCCTACGACGTGCTCGTGGGGCGCGAGCTGCTGGGGCACCTGCCGGGCCTGCTCGGCGGCGCCAGGCAGGTGCTCGTCGTCCACGCACCGACGCTGCTCGCCGGCGCCCAGGCGGTGCAGCGCGCCCTGCGTGAGGCCGGGTTCGAGACCCTGCTCGCCGAGGTGCCGGACGCCGAGCAGGCCAAGACCGGGGCCGTCCTGCAGACCTGCTGGCAGGTGCTGGGCCAGGCCGGCTTCACCCGCACCGACGCCGTCGTCGGGCTGGGCGGCGGCGCCGTCACCGACCTGGCCGGGTTCGTCGCCGCCACCTGGCTGCGGGGGGTCCGGGTCGTGCAGCTGCCCACCACGCTGCTGGCCATGGTCGACGCGGCGGTCGGCGGCAAGACCGGCATCAACACCGCTGAGGGCAAGAACCTCGTGGGCGCCTTCCACCCGCCGGCAGGGGTGCTCTGCGACCTGTCGACCCTGCAGACCCTGCCCCGCACCGACCTGGTGGCCGGCCTCGCCGAGGTGGTCAAGTGCGGCTTCATCGCCGACCCCCGCATCCTGGAGGTCGTCGAGGCCGACCCGGCCGCGGTGAGCGACCCCGCCGGCGCCGCCCTGCGGGAGGTGGTCGAGCGCAGCATCGCGGTGAAGGCCGAGGTGGTCACCAAGGACCTGACGGAGTCGTCGCTGCGCGAGATCCTCAACTACGGGCACACCTTCGCGCACGCCGTCGAGCAGGTCGAGCAGTACCGGTGGCGGCACGGGGACGCGGTGTCGGTCGGGATGCGCTTCGCCGCCGAGCTGGGCCGCCTGGCGGGGCGGACGTCGTCCGACCTGGCCGCGCGCCACACGGCCGTGCTCGGCTCGCTCGGCCTGCCGCTGGGCTACCCGTCCGGTCGCTGGCCCGAGCTGCTCACGGCGATGCGCCGCGACAAGAAGACCCGCGGTGACCTGCTGCGGTTCGTCGTGCTCGAGGACGTCGCCCGCCCGGTGCGGCTCGAGGGCCCCGACCCGGCCCTGCTGACCGCCGCCTACGCCGAGGTCAGCCGCAGTTGACCCTCTCCGGGCCCACGCAGTTGGGCCCGGGCGCGGGTCAGGAATGAGCCGAGGGCCTGCCCTCCCGCTACCATGGCGGCCGATCCGTAGTACGTACCCGGGCACGACTGTGCCTGCGCGACCCAAGGAAACGCGGGCACGACCTGCCCGCTCTGATGACGAAGGCGACACCGTGGCATCGACGAACGACCTCAAGAACGGCCTGGTACTCAGCATCGACAACCAGCTCTGGTCGGTGGTGGAGTTTCAGCACGTCAAGCCCGGCAAGGGCCCGGCGTTCGTGCGGACCAAGCTCAAGAACGTGCTCTCGGGCAAGGTGGTCGACAAGACCTTCAACGCCGGCGTCAAGGTCGAGACCGCCACGGTCGACAAGCGCGACATGCAGTACCTGTACAAGGACGGCGACGACTTCGTCTTCATGGACAGCAACACCTACGACCAGATGACGATCCCGGCGGCCACCGTCGGTGACGCGGCGAACTTCATGCTCGAGAACCAGCAGGCCATCGTCGCGGTCCACGAAGGCTCGCCGCTGTACGTCGAGCTGCCGACCTCGGTGGTCCTCGAGATCACCTACACCGAGCCGGGGCTGCAGGGTGACCGCTCCACCGGGGGCACCAAGCCGGCCACGGTCGAGACCGGGTACGAGATCGCCGTCCCGCTTTTCCTCGAGACCGGCACCCGAGTCAAGATCGATACTCGGACCGGGGACTACCTCGGCCGCGTCAACGACTGAGACGTGTCTGCCCGCAGCAAGGCCCGCAAACGTGCCCTCGACACCCTCTTCGAGGCCGACCAGCGTGACACCGACGCTGCCGCCCTGTTGGCGACCCAGGTCACGACGGCGTTGTCGCCGATGCCGCAGTATGCCGTCGAGATCGTCGAAGGCGTACTGGCGCACCGGGAACGGATCGACGAGCTGCTGAGCACCTACTCGCAGGGCTGGACCCTCGACCGCATGCCCGCCGTGGATCGTGCGGTGCTGCGGATCGGGGTCTGGGAGCTGCTCTACAACCCCGAGGTGCCCCCGGCGGTGGCGATCGACGAGGCCGTCGAGCTGGCGGCCTCGCTGTCGACCGACGAGTCGCCGGCCTTCGTGAACGGCCTGCTCTCGCGGTTGCTGGAGGTCAAGCCGGCGGTATGAGCGGCGGTCTCGGCGACGGCCCGATCCGTGAGCTCGCGGCCCGCGAACAGGCCGCCCGCGAACAGCTCGTCGAACGGCTGCAGGAGCTCGACCGCCGGTTCGACGAGCTCACCGAACGGGCCCGGCTGCGCGCCGTGCGCTCGACCCGGGCCCGCGTGGGGCGGATCTGGGCCAAGGGGTGGCACATCGGCCAGGCCTCGATCGCGGCCGGCGTCGCCTGGGTGGTGGCGCTGGACGTGCTGCACCACGAGCAGCCGATCTTCGCGCCGATCGTCGCGGTCGTCTGCCTGGGCATGAGCTACGGCCAACGGCTGCACCGCGTGGCGGTGGTCACTCTCGGGGCCGCCCTCGGCGTGCTGGTGGCGGACGTGTTCGTGGCGTTCGCCGGCTACGGCGCCTGGCAGATCACCGCCGTCGTCGCGGCGTCGATGGCGATCGCCCTGTTCGTCGAGGCCGGCGGCATGCTGGTGACCGAGGCCGCCATCCAGAGCATCTTCGTGGTGACCCTGGCACCCCCGCCCGGCCAGCTGTTCAGCCGCTGGCTCGATGCGGTGGTGGGGGGAGCGGTGGCGCTGCTCGCGGCCGCGGTCGTGCCGGCCGCGCCCCTGCGCCGACCGCGCGTCCAGGCGGCCAAGGTGGCGGCCGCGGTGGCGCTGCTGCTGCGCCAGACCGGCGTCGCGGCCCGGGACGGCGACGTGGCCCGCGTCGCCGAGGTACTGGGTCGGGCGCGCGCCACCGAAGGCCTGGTCCGCGAGCTCGAGGCGGCTGCCGACGAGGGGCTGGACGTCATCGCGACGTCCCCGTTCCTGCGCCATCGGTCGGGGCAGGTGCGCCGGGTCGCCGACCTGATCGAACCGCTCGACCGGGCGCTGCGCAGCACCCGGGTGCTGGTGCGGCGGGTGGTGGTGGCGACGTCCGAGGGTGAGCGCCTGCCGGCCACCTATCTGAAGGCGATCGACGATCTTGCCGCCGCCGCCGAGGTGGTCTCGCACGTGCTCAGCGACAACGCCTCGCCCGAGGTGGCCCGGCCACCGCTGCTCGCCGTCGGCGCCGCGACCGCCGGGCTGCCGCGCACCGGTCAGCTCTCGGTCGAGGTGGTGCTGGCCCAGATCCGTTCGGTCGTGGTCGACCTGCTGCAGGTGACCGGGCTGGACGTCGACGCGGCCGTGGCCTCGCTGCCGCCGGTGGCGGTGGGGGTAGCGGTGGCGGTCCCGAGCACGCCGGACTGAGCGACGACGAGCCACACAGCACGACGAGCCACACAGCACGACGAGCCACACAGCACGACGAGCCACACAGCACGACGAGCCGGACGGCATGCGCCGGACGACACGACGACGGGGCCGGCAGCGACGTACTCGCTGCCGGCCCCGTCAGGTCGTTCGGTCCGCGTTCGGCGACCCGGTGCGGGATCAGCTCTCGGGAGCCACCGCACGGCGCGCGTCGGCGTTCAGCACCCCCCAGGCGATGAGCTGGTCGGCCAGCACCGCCGGCGGCACGTCGTAGATGACGGCCAGGGTGCGCAGGTCGTCGGTGCGGATCGAGAGCACCTTGCCGTTGTAGTCGCCGCGCTGGCCCTGGATGGTGGCCGCGTAGCGCGCGAGCGGGCCGGCCTTCTCGGCCGGCACCGACTGCAGGCGCTCGAGGTCGAGCACCAGCTTGGGCGGCGGCTCGCTGCTGCCCGTGGGTGCGGCGTCGGGCAGCAGTGCCTGCACCGGCACGCCGTAGAAGTCCGCGAGCTCGGCGAGCCGCTGAACCGTGACGGCGCGGTCACCCCGCTCGTAGGAACCCACGACGACCGCCTTCCAGCGGCCCTCGGACTTCTCTTCCACACCGTGCAGCGACAGACCCTGCTGCGTGCGGATCGCGCGGAGACGGGCGCCTAACGCCCGTGCGTAATCAGAGGCCATGCGGTGATGGTCACGGAGCGTTACCTGTCTCGTCAAGCAGGATCGCCGAATCAGTAACCACGAAACGACAATCTGTTGCCGATACGGGTGTTTGCCCCGCTTTGCGTTACACCGAACGTGTCACGGTCCGATGCAGAGAGTCCCGCCTGCCGAGCGGGCGACGACACCCCGTTGCTTCCGGATGGAGCTGTCGTCCCGGCCGGTCCGTACGCAGGGTGGTCGGCGCGTCAGGTGCCGGCGACGAACGGTCACCGAACCGGGACCGCTGGTGTCCGAAGGGGTGACAACCCGTACCGGTCGGCCTGGCCGGCAGCCGGGACTGGTAGCGTTCGCAGCGATTCGACCACCCCTTTAACGACCCGTCCGGCGAGGCGGGGAAGGAGGTCGCCATGGATCAGGCACGCCCGCAGGGGCCCGCCGGCCGCGTGGTGATGGAAGGTCATGACGTCCACCGGGCGTTGACCCGCATCGCGCACGAGATCCTCGAACGCAACAAGGGCGCCGAGCGCCTGGTGCTGATGGGCATCCCCACCCGGGGAGTGGCCCTCGCCGAACGGCTGGGGGCCCGGCTCGCCGAGATCGAGGGCGTCCCGGTGCCGCAGGGCCGGCTCGACATCACCATGTACCGCGACGACCTGCGCCGACAGCCGACCCGCGCTCCGGCGCCCACCCAGCTGCCGCCGGGCGGGATCGACGAGCAGGTCGTGGTGCTCGTCGACGACGTCCTCTACTCCGGGCGCACCATCAGGGCCGCCCTGGACGCGCTGTCCGACCTGGGCCGCCCCCGCGCGGTCCGACTGGCGGTGCTGGTGGACCGGGGGCATCGCGAGCTGCCGATCCGGGCCGACTACGTCGGCAAGAACCTGCCCACCTCCCAGGCCGAGCGGGTGCTGGTGGCCCTGACCGAGGTCGACGGCAGGGACGAGGTCGTCATCACCGGCGCCACGGCGCCACCGCTCCCCGGTGCCGCCGGCCCGGCACCGACCCCGGGGCGGCCCTCATGAGGCACCTGCTCAGCGCGGCCGACCTCGACACCGCCGGCGCCGTCGAGGTGCTCGACGTCACCGAGCAGATGGCCGCCACCCAGCAGCGCGAGATCAAGAAGCTGCCCACGTTGCGCGGGCGCACCGTCGTCAACCTGTTCTACGAGGACTCCACCCGCACCCGGATCTCCTTCGAGGCCGCCGCCAAGCGGCTGTCGGCCGACGTCATCAACTTCTCGGCCAAGGGCTCGAGCGTCTCGAAGGGTGAGAGCCTCAAGGACACCGCGCTGACCCTGCAGGCCATGGGCGCCGACGCCGTCGTCATCAGGCACCCGGCGTCCGGGGCCCCGCACCGGCTGGCCCATGCCGGCTGGAGCAGGGGCGCGGTGATCAACGCCGGTGACGGCACCCACGAGCACCCCACCCAGGCGCTCCTGGACGCCTACACCCTGCGACGGCACCTGGTCGGCGACGGCGGCTCGGCCCGCGGCGCCAACCTGCAGGGACGGCGGATCGCGATCGTCGGCGACGTGCTGCACAGCCGGGTCGCCCGCTCCAACGTGCTGCTGCTGGCCACCCTCGGCGCCGAGGTGGTGCTGGTCGCCCCGCCGACGCTGCTGCCGGTGGGCGTGCGGGCGTGGCCGGTCACGGTCTCCTACGACCTGGACGACACGCTGCGGGGCGGCCACGGCGACCTCGACGCGGTGATGATGCTGCGGGTGCAGGCCGAGCGCATGAACGCGGCGTTCTTCCCCAGCACCCGCGAGTACAGCCGACGCTACGGCCTGGACGCCGCCCGCCTCACGCTGCTGCCGGACCATGCCCTGGTGATGCACCCGGGCCCGATGAACCGGGGCCTGGAGATCTCGGCCGACGCCGCCGACGGGCCCCGGTCGACGATCGTCGAACAGGTGGCCAACGGGGTCGCCGTCCGCATGGCCGTGCTCTACCTGCTGCTCGCCGGCCAGGACGACCCGACCGGCGACGACGCGGCTCATGTCGAACCGGTGCGCCCACCGACCGAAGAAGGGAACACCCAGTCATGAGCGGCTTCCTGATCCGCGGTGCCCGCCCGCTCGGCGGACCGGCCACCGACCTGCTGTTGCGCGAGGGCCGGATCGCGGCAATAGGCAGCGGCCTGGACGCCCGCGACGCCCGGATCGTCGACGCCGACGGGCTGGTGGCGCTGCCCGGGCTGGTCGACCTGCACTCCCACCTGCGCGAGCCCGGCCGCGAGGACGCCGAGACCGTCGGGTCCGGCACCCGGGCCGCGGCCCGGGGCGGCTTCACCTGCGTGCACGCCATGGCCAACACCACCCCGGTGGCCGACACCGCCGGTGTCGTCGAGCAGGTCTGGCGGCTCGGTCGTCAGGCCGGGCTGGTCGACGTCCGGCCGGTGGGTGCGGTCACGGTGGGGCTGAAGGGGGAGCAGCTCGCCGAGCTGGCCGCGATGGCCTCGTCCGCGGCCCGGGTGCGGGTCTTCTCGGACGACGGCCACTGCGTGTCCGACCCGCTGCTGATGCGTCGCGCCCTGGAGTACGTCAAGGCCTTCGACGGGGTCGTGGCCCAGCACGCCCAGGAGCCGGCCCTGACCCGCGGGGCGCAGATGCACGAGGGCGAGGTGTCCGCCGTCCTGGGCCTGGCGGGCTGGCCGGCGGTCGCCGAGGAGGCGATCATCGCCCGCGACGTGCTGCTGGCCGAGCACGTCGGCTCGCGGCTGCACGTCTGCCACGTCTCGACGGCGGGATCGGTCGAGATCGTGAGGTGGGCCAAGCAGCGGGGGATCGCGGTCACCGCCGAGGTGACCCCGCACCACCTGATGCTCACCGACGAGCTGGTGCGCAGCTACGACCCGGTCTACAAGGTGAACCCGCCGCTGCGCACCGCCGACGACGTGCAGGCGCTGCGGCAGGCCCTGGCGGACGGCACGATCGACGTCGTGGCCACCGACCACGCCCCGCACCCGGTCGAGGACAAGGACTGCGAGTGGGCGGCCGCAGCCATGGGCATGACCGGCCTCGAGACGGCCCTGTCGGTGGTGCAGCACGCCATGGTCGACACCGGGCTGCTGGACTGGGCCGGGGTGGCCACCCGCATGTCGAGCACCCCTGCGGCCATCGGCCGGGTGGGCGAGCAGGGCCGCCCGATCGCGGTCGGCGAGCCGGCGCACCTGACGCTGCTCGACCCCGCAGCCCGCTGGACCGTCGACCCGGCGGCCCAGGCGACCCGGGGCCGCAACAGCCCGTGGCGGGGCACCCAGCTGCCGGGGCGGGTGGTGGCGACCTTCTTCGGCGGCCGGGCCACGGTGCTGGACGGCGAGCTCGCCGTCGACCCCCGCGTCGAGCCTGCCGACCGCGACCACCTCGACCTCACAGTGGAGCCCGCGCGATGATCACCGACCCGAACCTCGCCGACGACGTGGCGGTGCTGGTCCTGGAGGACGGCCGCAGCTGGAGCGGTCGCAGCTACGGGGCCGTGGGCCGGTGCCTGGGCGAGGCCGTCTTCTCGACCGGCATGACCGGCTACCAGGAGACCCTGACCGACCCGTCGTACCACCGCCAGATCGTGGTCCAGACTGCGCCGCACATCGGCAACACCGGCATCAACGACGAGGACGACGAGTCGGCCCGGATCTGGGTCGCCGGCTACGTGGTGCGCGACCCCGCCCGGCGGGCGTCCAACTGGCGCGCCACGCGTGAGCTGGCCGACGAGCTGGTCACCCAGGGGGTGGTCGGGATCCGCGACATCGACACCCGCGCCGTTACCCGTCACCTGCGGGAGCGGGGCGCGATGCGGGCGGGCATCTTCAGCGGTAGGGCCGCCCGCGCCACCGTCGAGGCGCTGGTCGCCCAGGTCTGCGCCGGTGCGCCGATGGCCGGGGCGGACCTGTACGGCGAGGTGAGCACCGTCGAGCCCTACGTCGTCGCCGCCCTGGGGGAGCGCCGGTTCACGGTGGCCGCCGTCGACCTCGGTATCAAGTCGATGACCCCGCACCGCATGGCCCAGCGGGGTGTCGAGGTGCACGTGCTGCCCGCCGCCACCACCGCGGAGCAGCTGCTCGCACTCGCCCCGGACGGGGTGTTCTTCAGCAACGGCCCCGGGGACCCGGCCGCCGCCGACGCCCCGGTCGCCCTGCTGCAGGCCGTGCTGAGGCATCGGATCCCGTTCTTCGGCATCTGCTTCGGCAACCAGCTGCTGGGGCGGGCGCTCGGCCTGGGCACCTACAAGCTGGGCTACGGCCACCGCGGCATCAACCAGCCGGTGCTCGACCGCCGCACCGGCAAGGTCGAGGTGACGGCCCACAACCACGGCTTCGCCGTCGACGTCCCGGTCGAGGGCGTCGTCCAGACCCCGTTCGGCCGCGTCGAGGTGAGCCACGTGTGCCTCAATGACGGGGTGGTCGAAGGCCTGGCCTGCCTCGACGTGCCGGCCTTCTCGGTGCAGTACCACCCCGAGGCGGCCGCCGGGCCGCACGACGCCGACTACCTGTTCGACCGTTTCGCCGAGCTGATGTCGCCGTCCCGGCTCTCGCCCCCCTCGGAAGGTCGCTGATGCCCCGCCGCCAGGATCTGCGCAGCGTCATGGTGATCGGGTCCGGCCCGATCGTCATCGGCCAGGCCTGCGAGTTCGACTACTCCGGCACCCAGGCGTGCCGGGTGCTGCTCGACGAGGGCCTGCGGGTGGTGCTGGTCAACTCGAACCCCGCCACGATCATGACCGACCCGCAGTTCGCCGACGCCACCTACATCGAGCCCATCACCCCCGAGGTGGTCGAGGCGATCATCGCCAAGGAACGGCCCGACGCCCTGCTGCCGACCCTGGGCGGGCAGACCGCGCTCAACACGGCGATGGCGCTGCACGCGGCCGGGGTGCTCGAGAAGTACAACGTCGAGCTGATCGGCGCCAACGTCGCGGCCATCGAGGCCGGTGAGGACCGCCGGCAGTTCAAGGGGGTCGTCGAGCGCTGCGGCGCCGAGGTGGCCCGGTCCTGGATCGCCCACACCATGTCCGAGGCGCTGGCCGTGGCCGAGGAGTTCGGCTACCCGTTGGTGGTCCGCCCGTCGTTCACCATGGGCGGGCTCGGCTCGGGCATCGCCTACGACGAGACCGACCTGCACCGGATCGCCGGCGCCGGGCTGCAGCACTCGCCGACCACCGAGGTGCTGCTCGAGGAGTCGATCATCGGCTGGAAGGAGTACGAGCTCGAGCTGATGCGCGACCGCCACGACAACGTCGTGGTGGTCTGCTCGATCGAGAACCTCGACCCGATGGGCGTGCACACCGGTGACTCGATCACCGTCGCCCCGGCGCTGACCCTGACCGACCGGGAGTACCAGCGGTTGCGCGACATCGGCATCGCGGTGATCCGCGAGGTCGGCGTCGACACCGGTGGCTGCAACATCCAGTTCGCGGTCAACCCGCAGGACGGCCGGATCATCGTCATCGAGATGAACCCCCGGGTCTCGCGGTCCTCGGCCCTGGCCAGCAAGGCGACCGGCTTCCCGATCGCCAAGATCGCGGCCCGGCTGGCGGTCGGGTACACCCTCGACGAGATCCCCAACGACATCACGAAGAAGACGCCGGCCTCGTTCGAGCCCACCCTCGACTACATCGTGGTCAAGGTGCCGCGGTTCGCGTTCGAGAAGTTCCCGGCGGCCGAGGACACCCTGACCACCACCATGAAGAGCGTCGGCGAGGCGATGGCGATCGGCCGCTGCTTCACCGAGGCGCTGCAGAAGGCGCTGCGTTCGCTGGAGCGCCGTGGCGGCAGCTTCCACTGGGACGGGCCGGTGCCGGACGCCGAGGCCGTCACGGCGCTCGTCGAGGCGGCCCGTCGTCCCACCGAGAACCGGCTGATCCAGGTGCAGCAGGCGATCCGCGGTGGCGCGAGCGTCGAGCGGCTGTTCGAGGCCACCAGGATCGACCCGTGGTTCCTCGACCAGCTGCTGCTGATCGACGAGGTCGCCACCCAGGTGCGTGAGGCCCCCTCGCTCACCCCCGACCTGCTGCGCCTGGCCAAGCGCCACGGCTTCTCCGACGTCCAGCTCGGCGCGCTGCGCAGCATGCCCGAGGACGTCGTACGGGGGGTGCGCCACGCGCTCGGGGTGCGACCGGTCTACAAGACCGTCGACACCTGCGCCGCCGAGTTCGCCGCCTCGACGCCCTACCACTACTCCAGCTACGACGAGGAGGACGAGGTCGCGCCGTCGATGCGCCGCAAGGTGATCATCCTGGGGTCCGGGCCGAACCGGATCGGCCAGGGCGTCGAGTTCGACTACTCGTGCGTGCACGCCTCGTTCGCGTTGCGCGACGCCGGTTTCGAGACCGTGATGGTCAACTGCAACCCCGAGACCGTCTCGACCGACTACGACACCTCGGACCGGCTCTACTTCGAGCCGCTCACGCTCGAGGACGTGCTCGAGGTCGTGCACGTCGAGCAGCGCAGCGGTGGAGCTGGTCGGGGTGATCGTGCAGCTGGGCGGGCAGACCCCGCTCGGGCTGGCAGCCCGGCTGCAGGCCGCCGGGGTGCCGATCGTGGGCACCTCGCCCGAGGCGATCCATCTGGCGGAGGAGCGCGGCGCCTTCGGACGGGTGCTGGCCAAGGCGGGCCTGCCGGCCCCCGAGCACGGGACGGCGAGCAGCTTCGTCGAGGCACAGGCGATCGCCGACGAGATCGGCTACCCGGTGCTGGTGCGCCCCTCGTTCGTGCTGGGCGGTCGCGGCATGGAGATCGTCTACGACGAGGAGCAGCTGGCCGGCTACATCGACCGGGCCACCCAGGTCAGCCCGGACCACCCCGTGCTGGTCGACCGGTTCCTCGACGACGCCATCGAGATCGACGTCGACGCCCTGTTCGACGGCCACGAGATGTACCTCGGCGGCATCATGGAGCACATCGAGGAGGCCGGCATCCACTCCGGCGACTCGGCCTGCGTGCTGCCGCCGGCGACCCTGGGCCCGCGAGCTGGAGCGGGTGCGGGCCAGCACCGAGGCCATCGCCCGCGGCGTCGGGGTGCTGGGGCTGCTGAACGTGCAGTTCGCCCTGGCCGCCGGCACCCTCTACGTGCTCGAGGCCAACCCCCGGGCCGTCGCACCGCGCCGTTCGTCTCCAAGGCCACCGGGGTGCCGATGGCCAAGGCCGCGGCCCGGATCATGCTGGGCGCCACCATCGCCGAGCTGCGGGTCGAGGGGCTGCTGCCGGCCGCGGGGGACGGCGGCACCCTGCCCGAGGACTCACCGGTATCGGTGAAGGAGGCCGTGCTGCCGTTCCAGCGCTTCCGCACCCCGGACGGCAAGTCGGTCGACAACCTGCTCGGGCCCGAGATGCGCTCCACCGGTGAGGTGATGGGGATCGCGGCGACTTCCCCCGCCTTCGCCAAGTCGCAGACCGCGGCCTACGGCGGCCTGCCCGACCGCGGCACCGTGTTCGTCTCGGTCAGCGACGACGACAAACGGGCGATCATCTTCCCGGTCAAGCGGCTGGTCGACCTGGGCTTCACCCTGCTCGCCACCGAGGGCACGGCGCACGTGCTGCGCCGCAACGGGATCGCCAGCACCGTGGTGCGAAAGCACAGCTCGGGTCGAGGGCCCGACGGTGAGCCGACCATCGTCGAGCGCATCATCGCCGGTGAGGTCGACATCGTGGTGAACACCCCGAGCGGGGCGCTGGCGCGCCACGACGGCTACGAGATCCGCGCCGCCACGGTGACCGCGGACCGGCCGATCCTGACCACCGTGCAACAGCTGGCCGCTGCGGTGCAGGCGATCGAGGCCGCCCGGGACGAGCCGGTGCAGGTCACCAGCCTGCAGGTGCACACCGCGGCCATCAACGCCGGCCGGGCCGCCCAGGACGCCGCTCACCACGCAGCCCAGGCAGCCGCTGCGGACGCTGAGGGGGGTGACCGGTGACCCCGGTGACGACGGCGGACCGGGCGAGCGCGGTGACGGTCACCGCCCAGGTGCTCGAGAACGTGCCGGCGGCCGCGTACACCCGGCTGGTGCTGGCCGCGGCGGAGCCGGCCGCGTGGGCCCGGCCGGGCCAGTTCGTGGCCGTCGCGGTCGGCGACGCCCCGACGGCGATGCTGCTGCGCCGGGCGTTCTCGATCCACGACGCCGACCCCGCGACCGGCACGCTGCAGCTGGTGGTCGCGGCCGACGGTCCCGGCAGCACCTGGGTCACCCGCCGTCGAGCGGGTCAGCCCCTCTCACTCGTGGGGCCGTTGGGCCGACCGTTCCCGGACCCGCGGCCCGCCGGTTCGGCCGGGGCCCGGGGGCGGTGCGTCCTGGTCGGCGGCGGCTACGGGTCGGCCCCGATGACCTGGTGGGCCCGTGAGCTGGCAGCCGCCGGGCACGAGGTGCACGTGGTGCTCGGTGCCGCAACCCGGGACCGGCTGTTCGGCACCGAGCTCGCGGTCGCCGCCGGAGCCACCGTGCACGTGACCACCGACGACGGCAGCGCCGGCACCCGGGGCCGGGTCACCGACGTGCTGCCCGACCTGCTGGCGGGACCGACGCCGGTGGCCGGGGTGTACGGCTGTGGACCGATGGCGATGCTGCGCGCGATCACCCAGGTCGCCGGCGCCGGCGCCGAGCCGCCCCCGGTCTGGGTGGCCGTCGAGGAGTCGATGGCGTGCGGCATCGGGGTCTGCATGACCTGCGTGCTGCCGGTCACCGGCCCGGACGGCGTCACCCGCATGGCCCGCAGCTGCACCGACGGCCCCACCTTCGAGGCAGGGGCGATCCGCTGGGACGCCGTGGACATCGACGCCCGCGGTGCCCGCAGCCGGGTGCCCGAGGACTGTCTGGGCGCCCCTCGACCCGAAGGACACTGATGACCGTCGACCACGCGGTCGAAAGCGCCGTCGGCCTCAGCGTCGACCTCAGCGTCGACCTGGCCGGGCTGCGGCTCGTCGGACCGACGCTCACCGCCAGTGGCTGTGCCGCCGCCGGTCGGGAGCTGGCCCCCTTCCTCGACCTGCGCCGCCTCGGCGGCGTGGTCACCAAGTCGATCCTGCGGGACGCGCGCTCCGGGCGGCCCACCCCGCGGATGGCCGAGACGCCGTCCGGCATGCTCAACTCGATCGGCCTGCAGGGTCCGGGCATCGACGCCTTCCTGGCCCACGACCTGCCCTGGCTGCACGAGGCGGGCGTGACGACCGTCGTCTCGATCGCCGGCAACGACGCCGCCGAGTTCGCCGAGCTGGCGGGCCGGCTGGCCGACCTCGGCCCCGGCGGCGGGGTCGGGGCGCTCGAGGTCAACATCTCGTGCCCGAACGTGGCCAACCGGGGCCTGGTGTTCGCCTGCGACCGCGGCTCGACCACCGAGGTGCTGGCCGGTGTCGTCGCCGTGGTCGCCGGCCGGGTGCCGGTGCTGGCCAAGCTGAGCCCCGACGTGACCGACATCGTGGCCATCGCGGACGCCGCGCTGGCCACCGGCATCGACGGCCTGGCCATGGTGAACACCACCCTGGGCATGGTCGTCGATACCGACCGGATGCGCCCCGCCCTGGCGGGGGTCACCGGGGGTCTGTCGGGCCCGGCCATCCGCCCGATCGCGGTGCGGTGCCTCTGGCAGGTGCACGCCGCGATGCGCGACGGCCGGCTGCGCACCGCGCCCATCGTCGGGATCGGCGGCGTGCTCACCGGTCTGGACGCCCTGCAGCTGGTGCTCGCCGGAGCGTGCGCCGTCCAGGTGGGCACCTCGACCTTCCACGACCCCACGGCCCCGGCCCGGGTCGCCGACGAGCTCGCCGCGGCCCTGGCCGCGCGCGGCATCGCCGCCGTCCGGCACGCCGTGGGGCTGGCCCACGAGAACGACCCGGCCGCGGCCCTGGCGGCCCGTCAGGAGCTGCCATGACCACCGTCCGTGCCCCCTTCGGGCAGCGTCTGGCCGCCGCCATGGCCGCCAGGGGGCCGCTGTGCGTCGGGATCGACCCGCACGCCGCGCTGCTGCGGCAGTGGGGCCTGGACGACGACGTCGCGGGGCTCGAACGTTTCAGCCTGACCGTGGTCGAGGCGCTGGCCGACCGGGTCGCCGTCCTCAAGCCGCAGGTGGCGTTCTTCGAGCGTCACGGCTCGCGGGGGATCGCCGTCCTGGAACGGGTGCTGGTCGAGGCCGCGGCCGCCGGGGCCCTGACGATCGCCGACGCCAAGCGTGGCGACATCGGCTCGACGATGGCCGCCTACGCCGACGCCTTCGTGGGGGAGGGCTCGTCGTTGGCCGCCGACGCGGTGACGGTCTCGCCGTACCTGGGCGTCGGGGCCCTGGCCCCGCTGCTCGACCTCGCGCTGACCACCGGCCGGGGCGCGTTCGTGCTGGCGCTGACCTCGAACCCCGAGGGCGCCGCCGTCCAGCATGCCCGCGACACGACCGGCCGGACGGTCGCCGGGGCCGTGCTGGCGGCGGTGGCCGCCCGCAACGCCGCCGAGCTGGCGGCGCAGGTCACCGACACCGCCGCGCCGGCGGTGCGGGTCACCGACGGCGCCGCGCCGGCGGCGCGGGTCACCGACACCGCCGCACCGGCGGCGCTTGCGTCGCCGAGCGCACCGGGATCGACGAGCGCGCTGGGGTCGATCGGCGTCGTGGTGGGGGCGACCGTCGACCCGGCCGTGGTCCGGGGTGGCGGCGGCGATGCCGACCTCGCCGTCCAGGGTCCGATCCTGGCTCCCGGGGTGGGCGCCCAAGGGGGTGGCCCGCGCGAGCTGGCCGCACTGTTCGGCGACGTCCGCCACGCGGTGCTGCCGAGCACCAGCCGAGAGGTGCTCGGCGGCGGCCCGTCGGTGGCGGGACTGAGGGCGGCGGCGCGGTCGAGCCTCGCCCAGGTGGGCCAGGCCCTGACCGGCTCGTCGCACTGACCGCCCGGCTCACCCTGCCCGCTCCCCGACCGCCCGCGTTGCCCCGCAGGTCAGGGACTGGATAGGTTCGCCGCAGCGGACCGCACGACTCTCCCCGAGGTGACCTTGTGGCATTGCCCCCTCTGACCCCCGAGCAGCGCACAGCAGCCCTTGAGAAGGCTGCTGCCGCACGACGGGCACGCGCCGAGGTGAAGAACCGGCTCAAGTACTCGCAGGGTTCCCTGGGTGAGGTCATCACCGAGGGTCAGACCAGCGACATCGTCGGCAAGATGAAGGTCTCGGCGCTGCTCGAGGCCCTGCCCGGGGTCGGCAAGGTGCGGGCCCGCCAGATCATGGAAGAGATCGGGATCTCGGAGTCGCGCCGGGTGCGGGGCCTGGGCTCGAACCAGATCGCTGCTCTGGTCGAGCGGTTCAGCCGCTGAACCGGTGGTCGGACCCTTCTCGGTGCGCGAGACTGACCAGGTGAGCGACGGTCAGCCGGCAGGCGACACCGCGACCGCCGCCGTCCCGGGCCAGGGGGCACGGGGTTCGGCGGTCGACGTGAAGGTGCCACCGGCGCGGCTGACGGTGCTGGCCGGGCCCACCGCGGTGGGCAAGGGCACCGTGTCGGCCTACATCCGCGAGAACGTCCCCCACGTCTGGCTGTCGGTCTCGGCCACCACCCGGTCCCCGCGGCCCGGCGAGGTCGACCACGTGCACTACCACTTCGTCGACGAGACCCGGTTCGACGAGATGGTCGCCGGCGGCGAGCTGCTCGAGTGGGCCGTGGTCCACGGGCGCCACCGCTACGGCACGTTGCGCGCCCCCGTCGAGCAGGCGCTGGCCGCCGGGCGACCGGTGCTGCTCGAGATCGACCTGCAGGGCGCCCGCCAGGTGCGGCGCACCATGCCGGACGCCCGGTTCGTCTTCCTCGCACCCCCCAGCTGGGACGAGATGGTGCGCCGCCTCGTCGGTCGCGGTACCGAGGACGCCGAGGAGCGCGAGCGTCGGCTGAGCACCGCCCGGCTCGAGCTGGCGGCCGAGGCGGAGTTCGACGTGACCATCGTCAACGACGACGTCCCGCGGGCCTGCGACGAACTCGTACACTGGATGCTGGCCGGCGACGACTGATCGCCGTTCGGCCCGCTCACCCGGCTGTCGCCCGATCGTCGGGCGGCCCGCCACCGGCAACAGGGAGACATTGCGTGTCTGGCATCATCGCGACGCCCGAGGGCATCACCAACCCCCCGATCGACGACCTGCTGCAGGCCGCCGACTCCAAGTACGCACTGGTGATCTACGCCGCCAAGCGGGCCCGCCAGATCAACGCCTACTACTCCCAGCTGAGCGAGGGCCTGCTGGAGTACGTCGGCCCGCTCGTCGAGACCCACGTCCAGGAGAAACCGCTCTCGGTGGCCCTGCGTGAGATCAACGAGGGTCTGCTCACCGCCGAGCCCACCGAGGGGTGACCTCGACGTCCGGGCGACCTCACGTCGTCCTCGGCGTCAGCGGGGGGATCGCCGCCTACAAGGTGTGCAGCCTGTTGCGCCTGCTCACCGAGTCCGGCGCCGACGTGCACGTCGTGCCGACCGCGGGTGCCCTGCAGTTCGTGGGCGAGGCGACCTGGGCGGCGCTGTCGGGCAACCCGGTGCACACGACGGTGTGGCAGGACGTGCACGAGGTGCCCCACGTCCGGCTCGGCCGCCAGGCCGACCTCGTCGTGGTGGCCCCGGCCACCGCTGACCTGCTCGCCCGCGCCGCGAACGGGCTGGCCGACGACCTGCTCACCGCCACCCTGCTGACGGCGCGCTGCCCGGTGCTGCTGGCGCCGGCGATGCACACCGAGATGTGGCAGCACCCCGCTACCGTCGCGAACGTGGCGACGCTGCGTTCCCGGGGGGTCGAGGTGGTCGAGCCGGCCTCGGGCCGGCTGACCGGCGTCGACACCGGCCCCGGCCGGCTGCCCGAGCCCGAGGACCTGTTCGAGCACTGCCTGCGCCTGCTCGCCGCCGTCGCCCCCGGCCGGCGGCCGCCGACGGACGGCGTCCCGGGTGACCTGGGTGACCTGGGTGACCCGGGTGACCCGGGTGACTTGGGCGGCCACCGCGTGGTCGTGTCGGCCGGTGGCACCCGCGAGCCGCTCGACCCGGTGCGCTTCCTCGGCAACCGGTCGAGCGGGTTGATGGGCGTGGCCCTGGCCGCCGACGCGGCCGCCCGAGGCGCCGCCGTGACCCTGGTCGCCGCCAACGTCGAGGACGCCCACCTCGCCCCGGCCGCCGCGGCCGGCGTCACCGTGGTGCCGGTCGGCACCGCCGAGGAGTTGCGGCAGCAGATGCTCGCCCAGGCGGCCACGGCCGACGTCCTGGTGATGGCCGCCGCGGTCGCCGACTTCCGCCCGGTCGCCGCCGCCCACCACAAGATCAAGAAGACGGACGGCGACGACACCGGCCTGACCCTGGAGCTGGAGCGCACCCCCGACGTGCTCGCCGAGCTGGTGGCCACCCGCGAGGTGCGCGACGCCCGGCAGCTGATCGTGGGCTTCGCCGCCGAGACCGGCGACGACCACGCCGGGGTCCTCGACCACGCCCGGGCGAAGCTGCGGCGCAAGGGCTGCGACCTGCTCGTCGTCAACGACGTCTCGGGCGGCAAGGTGTTCGGCCGTACCGAGACCCAGGTGACGGTTCTGGTGGCGGGGGGCGGTCAGGTCGACCTGCCCGCCGGCAGCAAGCACGACGCGGCACGGGCGATCTGGGACGTCGTCCAGGCACAGCTGCGCATTACAGTGGGACCATCCCGCCCGTCGACCGCGACAGGATCATCGTGACCAGCACCTCGACCGTCAACCAGCGCCTGTTCACCTCGGAGTCCGTGACCGAGGGGCACCCGGACAAGATCTGCGACCAGATCAGCGACGCCGTCCTCGACGCGCTGCTCGAGGCCGACCCGCACAGCCGGGTGGCGGTCGAGACCATGGTCACCACCGGCCTGGTCCACGTGGCCGGCGAGGTCACCACCAAGGCCTACGTCGACATCCCCACCATCGTGCGGCAGACGGTCATCGGGATCGGCTACGACTCCTCGACCAAGGGGTTCGACGGCAACTCCTGCGGCGTCGAGGTCTCGATCGGGTCGCAGTCACCCGACATCGCCCAGGGTGTCGACCGGCGCGTACGAGTCGCGGGTCGAGGAGGGCACCGACCCGCTCGACCTGCAGGGCGCCGGTGACCAGGGCCTGATGTTCGGCTACGCCTGCGACGAGACCCCGCAGCTGATGCCGCTGCCGATCTGGCTGGCCCACCGGCTGGCCGAGCGGCTGGCCCAGGTGCGCAAGAGCGGCGAGGTGCCCTACCTGCGCCCGGACGGCAAGACCCAGGTGACGATCGCCTACGAGGGTGACCGTCCGGTGCGGCTCGACACGGTCGTCGTCTCGAGCCAGCACGCGGCCGACGTCTCGCTCGAGAACCTGCTGCAGCCCGACGTGGCCGACCCACGTGGTCAAGCCGGTGCTCGACGAGGTCGGGCTGGACACCTCGAGCTACCGGCTGCTGGTCAACCCGACCGGCCGGTTCGAGATCGGCGGCCCGATGGGCGACGCCGGCCTGACCGGCCGCAAGATCATCGTCGACACCTACGGCGGCATGGCCCGCCACGGTGGCGGCGCCTTCTCCGGCAAGGACCCGTCGAAGGTGGACCGCTCCGCCGCCTACGCCATGCGCTGGGTGGCCAAGAACGTCGTCGCGGCGGGGCTGGCCCGCCGCTGCGAGGTGCAGGTCGCCTACGCCATCGGCAAGGCGCAGCCGGTCGGCCTGTACGTCGAGACCTTCGGCACCGCCACGGTCGACCCGATGCGGCTCGAGGGTGCCATCCGCGAGGTGTTCGACCTGCGCCCGGCGGCGATCATCCGCGACCTCGACCTGCTGCGGCCGGTCTACCAGGCCTCGGCGGCCTACGGTCACTTCGGTCGCGACCTCGCCGGGTTCACCTGGGAGCGGACCGACCGGGTCGAGGCCCTGCAGCACGCCCTCGGCTGACCCGGCCCGGTTGCCCTGAACGCGACCGAGCCGCCCCCGGCCGACCCGACGGTGCCGGCGGCGCCCCAGCAGCTCGAGCTGCTGCGCTCCGCTGCCCGCACCCGGCGCACCCCGCCACCGGTGACGGCCACCGAGCTGCCCGTCGCGCGGGTGGTGGTCGACCTGCCGTTGCCGCACCTGGACCGTCCCTTCGACTACCAGGTTCCCGAGTCGATGTCGACGGGTGCCCGTCCCGGCGTGCGAGTCCGGGTGCGTTTCGCCGGTCGCGACGTCGACGGCTTCGTCGTCGAGCGACTGGCGACCAGCGACCACGTCGGCAGGCTCAGCCCGCTGCGCCGGCTGGTCTCGCCCGAGCCGGTGCTGACGCCGCAGACGCTGGCTCTGGCCCGGGCGCTCGCCGACCGCTACGCCGGCAGCCTCGCCGACGTCCTGCGCCTGGCGATCCCGCCGCGGCACGCGGCCACCGAGAAGCAGCCGACGCCACCGGTCGCCGCCACCGAGAAGCAGCCGCCGCAACCCGTCGCCGACGGTGCCCCGGGCTCGCTGAGGGGGTGGCAGCCGCCGACCCCGTCACCGTGGGCGCCCTACGCGGCCGGCCCGGCGCTGCTGGGCAGGATCGCGTCCGGCGGGTCTCCGCGCGCGGTGTGGACGGCCACCGCCGGACCCTCCTGGGCGAATGCCGTCGCCGTCGTCGCGCTGACGGCCGCCGCCCAGGGCCGCGGCGTGGTGGTGGTGCTGCCCGACCGCCGCGACGTCGACGCCGTCGAGGCCGCCGTCCTGGCCCTGGTCGGCGCCGGTCACCACGTGCGCCTCGAGGCCGACCTGGGCCCGGCCCAGCGGTACCGCGCCTTCCTGGCCTGCCTGCGGGGCACCGTGCGAATCGCGATCGGTACGCGTGCGGCCGCCTACGCCCCGGTGGCCGACCTGGGGCTGGTGCTGCTGTGGGACGACGGCGACGACCAGCACGACGAGCCGCGGGCGCCCTACCCGCACAGCCGGGTGGTGCTGGCGCTGCGCGCCGAGCAGAGCGGTGCCGCCTTCGTGGTGGGCGGCTGGTCGGTCAGCGTCGAGTCGGCGGCCCTGATCGCCGCCGGCTGGGCCCGGCCCGTCGCCGTCGACCGCCGCGCCCGGCGCGACGACTGGCCCCGGGTCGAGGTCGCCGACGACGTGACCAAGCCGGACGACGGCGCCGCCGCTCGGGCGCGGATCCCCGCGAGCGCCTGGCGGGTGCTGCAGCAGGGGCTGACCCGGGGCCCGGTGCTGGTGCAGGTGCCCCGGGCCGGCTACCTGCCCGCGTTGGCCTGCCAGACCTGCCGACGGGCCGGACGGTGCGCCGCCTGCGCCGGGCCGCTGCGCCTGGCGGCGGCCACCGACGGTCGCCCGGCCAGCCCGACCTGCGGCTGGTGTGCGCGACCGGTGCCCAGCTGGACCTGCCCCCATTGCGAAGGCCGGGTGCTGCGCGCGCTGCAGGTGGGCGTGCACCGCACCGCGGAGGAGCTGGGACGGGCCTTCCCGAACGCTGCCGTCGTGGTGTCCCGCCCGGACCGCCTGCTGCCCGCCGTCGGCACCACGGCGTCGATCGTGCTTGCCACCCCCGGCATCGAGCCGGTGGCCGCGGCCGGGTACGCCGCGGCCGTGCTGCTGGACGGCGACCTGATGCTGGCCCGGCCCGACCTGCGCGCGGGGGATGAGGCCCTGCGCCGCTGGCGAGCCGCGGCGGCCCTGGTCGTGCCCGCCGGCGAGGGCGGCCGGGTCGTGGTCTGCGCCGACCCCGGCGCCCCCGCGGTCCAGGCCCTGGTGCGGGGCGACCCGGCCGGGTACGCCGCCCGCGAGCTGGCCGAACGCAGCGCCATCGGCCTGCCGCCGGCGGTGACCGCCGCGAGCATCACCGGGGCGCTGACCGCGGTCACGGCGGTGCTGCAGGCGTTGCAGCTGCCCCCCGCCGTCGTGGTCAACGGTCCGGTGCCCCTCGAGCCGGCAGAGCCTGGTCGCCCCCACCCCGGACGCACCGATCCCGGCAGCGACGAGGAGCTGTGGCGTGCCGTCGTCCGGGTGCCCCCCGCCGGGGCCGGCGAGCTCGCCCACCGGCTCGCCGCGGTGGCCGCGGCCCGCAGTGCCCGCCGCGAGGGCGTCGTCCGGATCCAGGTCGACCCCCGTGACCTGGGCTGAGCGTCGGCGGCGGCCTCCGGGCGGGCCCGCCGCCTAGACTCGGACGACGAGCCTGCCGCCGGTGGCAGTCCGAACCCCTTCGACCCCTGCTTGCGAGGCCCGAGTGATCCAGCCCATCCGACTGTTCGGCGACCCCGTGCTGCGCACCCCGGCGGCCGAGGTGACCGACTTCGACAAGGAGCTGCGTGGTCTGGTCAAGGACCTCGAGGAGACCATGATGGACGCCCCCGGAGCGGGGCTGGCCGCGCCGCAGATCGGCGTCAGCCTGCGGGTGTTCACCTACTACGTCGACGGCGTGCTCGGACACCTGGTCAACCCCGGCCTCGACCTCTCGAGCGACCTGCAGGACGGCGAGGAGGGGTGCCTGTCGTTCCCCGGCCTGGTCTACGACACCCCGCGGGCGCTGCGGGTGGTCGCCAAGGGCTTCGACCAGCACGGCGAGCCGGTGACCGTCGAGGGCAGCGAGCTGCTGGCCCGGGCCATCCAGCACGAGACCGACCACCTCGACGGCATCCTGTTCATCGACCGCATGGACCGCGGGCTGCGCAAGCTGGCGCTGAAGGCGATCCGCGAGGCCGACTGGAACGGCCACGCCCCCGTCGTCAAGGTCAGCCCCCACGCCACCTTCGGCACGGCTCGCTGACCGGTGCGCCTCGTCGTCGCCGGCACCCCGCAGGTCGCCGTCCCCACCCTGGACGCCCTCGCCGCCTCGCCCCACGAGGTGGTCGCGGTGCTGACCCGACCCGACCCCCGAGCAGGTCGGGGACGGCGCGCCACCCGCTCACCGGTCGCGCAGTGGGCCGACGAGCACGAGGTGGCCCTGCTGCAGCCGCAGCGACCCGGCGACCCGCAGTTCCTGCAGCAGCTGGGCGACCTGCAGGTCGACTGCTGCCCGGTGGTCGCCTACGGCGCGCTGCTGCCGCCGTCCGCGCTGGCGGTGCCTCGGTTCGGCTGGGTGAACCTGCACTTCTCGCTGCTGCCGGCCTGGCGGGGGGCCGCCCCGGTGCAGCGCGCGATCATGGCCGGGGACGAGCTCACCGGCGCCACCACGTTCCTGATCGAGGCGGGGCTGGACACCGGACCGGTCTACGGCGTGCTCACCGAGCGGATCCGGCCCCGCGACACCGCCGGTGAGCTGCTCGAGCGGCTGGCCGAGGCCGGGGCACCGCTGATGCTGGCCACCCTCGACGGGATCGCGGCGGGCGCGCTCGAGGCCCGGCCGCAGGTGACGGACGGCGTCAGCCTGGCCCCGAAGATCGAGGTCGCCGAGGCCCGGGTCGACTGGACCGCGCCCACCGCCCGCATCGACCGACTGGTACGCGGCTGCACTCCCGACCCCGGTGCCTGGACCACCTTCCGCGGTGAGCGGCTGGGGCTGGAGGGCCTCGAACCGACAGCGGCCGCGCCCGACCCGGACGCCGACGCCGGGCCGGGCGAGCTCGTGGTGCAACGGCGCGCGGTGCTGGTGGGGACCGGCGACGGCGTCGTCCGGCTGACCGCGGTGCGACCGGCGGGCCGGCGCACCATGCCCGCGCTGGACTGGGCCCGCGGCGCCCGACCGCAACCAGGGGAGCTGCTGTCATGACCCGGAGCACCGGCAACCACCGGCCCACCCGCACCCGCAACGTCGCCCGGCGGCTGCTCGACCCGCCCCGCCTGGTGGCCTGGCTGCTGCTGCGGGCGGTCACCGAGGACGACGCCTACGCCAACCTGGCGCTGCCGCGCCTGCTGCGCGACGCCGGCCTGACCGGTCGGGACGCGGCCTTCGCCACCGAGCTGGCCTACGGCAGCCTGCGTGGTCGTGGCAGCTACGACGCCGTCCTGGCGGCCTGCGTCGACCGCCCGCTGGAGCAGGTCGACCCGGCGCTGCTCGACGCGCTGCGGCTGGGGACCCACCAGCTGCTGGCGATGCGGGTGCCGGCCCACGCCGCCGTCGACGCCACCGTCGACCTGGTGCGCGCGGAGGTCGGTCAGGGAGCGGCCGGCTTCGCCAACGCGGTGCTGCGCAAGGTGGCCGCCCGTGACCTCGGTCAGTGGTTCGAGCAGGTGGCCCCGGCTCGGTCCGCCGACGTCGACGGCTACCTGTCGGTGACGACGTCGCACCCGCGCTGGGTCGTGCGGGCGCTGCGCGACTCCCTGCGCCAGGCCGGCCTCGAGGACGACCTGGACGCGCTGCTGGCGGCCGACAACGTGCCCGCGGCAGTGGCTCTGGCCGCGCTGCCGGGCCTGGCGGAACCCGACGAGCTGATCGCCGCCGCGCGCAGCGACGTCGACGGCCCCGACCTTCGGGCCGGCACCCTGTCGCCCCGTGCCGTCCTGGTCCGGGGTCCGCTCGAGGCCGTCGAGGCGGTCCGGTCCGGGGCGGCGCGGGTGCAGGACGAGGCCAGCCAGGTGGTCACCCTGCTGCTGACGGCGGCCGCGGTGGTGGGGCCGGACCAGGGTCGTTGGCTCGACCTGTGCGCCGGGCCCGGCGGCAAGGCGGCGTTGCTGGCCGCGCAGCTGGGTCAGCTGCGCGCGAGCGGACAGGTGCCGGCGACGGCACAGCTGCTGGCGAACGAGTCGGCGGCGCACCGGGTCGACCTGGTGCGGCGCAGCCTGGCCGGTGTCCGGCGCGCCCACCCCGACCTGGTGCAGGTGCAGCACGGCGACGGTCGTGAGCTCACCGAGGTGCCCGGGGACGGCTTCGACCGGGTGCTGGTCGACGCGCCGTGCACCGGCCTGGGCGCCCTGCGTCGTCGTCCGGAGGCCCGGTGGCGCCGGACGCCTGCCGACCTGGCCACCCTCGGGCCGCTGCAGCGGGCCCTGCTGACCGCGGCCGTCGTCGCCGTCCGACCAGGGGGGGTGGTCGGCTACGTGACCTGCTCACCGCATCCGGCCGAGACCCGACAGGTGGTGGCCGACGTGCTGCGCGCCCACCCGCAGCTGCAGCAGCTGGACGCCGCCGAGGCGGCCACGACCCTGCTCGGGGGCGATCCGGGCCGGTTCGGGCCCGGTCCCGACCTGATGCTGTGGCCGCACCGCCACGGCGGCGACGCCATGTACCTGGCCCTGCTGCGTGCGGTGTGACATCGGGCGGTGTGACATCGGGCGGTGTGACATCGGGCGGTGTGACATTGCCCGCAGTGCCTGAGGCAGACGCCGAGAAGGTTTCCGCAAGGTTTCGCATCGGGGTTGTGCACCGAGGCGTCGGCGTGTCACGGTCCCTGGCATGAGGCTGACCGACGAGGTGGGCGCGTCCCGCGACCCGCTTGCCCGCGCCGCACTGGTCGAGCAGGTGCGCGTCAGCCTCCAGGTGCGCCCCTCGTTCCCGGTGATCGGTGTCAGCCACCCGGCTTTGACGCCCTCACGACTGGTCGACCTGGTGACCGACCACGGCCGCATCCTGGCGCTGTCGGTGGGCTACGGCGAGGCCGACAGCTCGGCCGGCCGGTTCGTGCTGGTCAGCTCGGGGCTGCCGGACCGCGAGCTCGACGACCTGGCCGGACTGCTGGCCGCCGAGGCGGACCGAGTCGGCCAGGAGATCACCCAGGCGCCGCCGATGGCCCCCGAGCTCACCCCGGCGGGCGGACTGCAGCTCAACGTGCCGATGGAGGCCGACGGACTGATCGTGGTGGACGGTCTGCCGGTCCCCACCCATCTGCGCCGCCAGGGTCGCGTCTGGGCCGGCCACGTCACCGTCAGCCCGGGCCGGGTGGTGACGGTGATCGCCCGCGGCGTCGACCCCGGCACCCTGCAGCTGAGCGTGGTCAGCGAGCTGCGGCCCTATGTCGCCGCCTGGGAGGAGCACCAGTTCAAGGCGGTCGCCGCCGCCGCCTTCATGGGCCCGACCCCGGACGACGCCTCACGGGCCGTGGGTCAGGGGCTCGAGGCCCATGTCGAGCTGCTGCGCTCGATGCTGGTCCGCCGGGCCGCGGCCCGCGCGGCCGGCGTCGATGCGACCGTGCTGCGTCGCGGCAGCCAGCCCGACCACGAGGCGCTCTGGGACGCCGCGATGAGCACCCAGTGCCACTACGCCGGCCAGCTCGAGGGAGAGGCCGACGCCGCGGTCGCCAGCATGGTCAACCAGGCGTTGCGCCTGGCGGAGCGGGCCGCCTGGGCGGCGGACGCCGGGAAGCTGAGCCGGGCCCTGGAAGAGATGGCCCGGTTCACCGTCTTCGACTCCGACGTGCACAGCCGCCGGGCGCAGGAGTGGTGGGGCCGGGTCTGGACCCTGACCACGACGAGACTGCCCGACGACCCGCAGCAGGCCAAGGAGCGGCACCGGGAGTTCGCGGCCACCGAGGCCGTGTGGCTGACGGCGTGGGAGCGCTGGGCCGGCGTGGGGGAGCACGGCCGTCGCTGACGGCTCGGGTCGAGCCTCTAGGCTGACGGCCGTGGCCCTGCAGATCGCTCCGTCCATCCTCACCTGCGACTTCGCCCATCTGGCCGACGAGCTCGACCGGATCGCCACCGCGGACTGGGTGCACGTCGACGTGATGGACAACCACTTCGTGCCCAACCTGACCCTGGGCCCGGCGGTCGTCGAGGCGGTCGCCCGGTCGACCCGGCTGCCGATCGACTGCCATCTGATGATCGAGGACCCCGATCGTTGGGCCCCCGGCTACGTCGAGGCCGGTGCGGGCAGCGTCACCTTCCACGCCGAGGCCGCCGCGGCGCCGGTGCGGCTGGCGCGCCGGCTGCGGGCCCAGGGGGCTCGGGCCGGGATCGCGCTCAAGCCGGCGACCCCGGTCGAGGCCTACCTCGAGCTGCTGGCCGAGTTCGACATGGTGCTGCTGATGACCGTGGAGCCCGGCTTCGGCGGCCAGTCGTTCCTCGACGTCTGCCTGCCCAAGATCCGGCGGGTGCGTGAGGCCGTCAACAAGCAGGGCGGCGACATCTGGGTGCAGGTGGACGGCGGCGTCGGCGAGGCCACCATCGAGGCCTGCGCCGCAGCCGGGGCCGACGTGTTCGTCGCGGGTTCGGCCGTCTACAACGCCGCCGACTCCGCGGCCAGCATCGCCCGGCTGCGTGAGCTCGCGGAGGCGTCCTGTGTCCACTGACCCCACCGGGCCTGCCTCGACCCACGCAGAGCCCGAGCTGATCTTCGTCTTGGCCCTGCGGCGGGACTGGCGGGCCGCCCAGCAGGCCGGCAGCTACCGGATCTCGACCCTGGGACAGAGCCTGGATGACGTCGGCTACCTGCACGCGAGCCGAGCCGCCCAACTGCCCGGGGTGGCCGAGCGGCACTACCGGGGGGTCCGTGAGGCGCTGGTGCTGCTGGTGGTGGACCCGCTGCTGGTCGACGCGGCGATCGTCGTCGAGGACGGCTACCCCCATCTCTACGGGCCGCTGTCGCCGGCGGCGGTGACCGCGGTGCTGCCGGTCAGCTCGGCCGACACCGACGACGAGCTGCCGTTGCTGCCACACCTGCCGCGCCGTAGGGCCCCCCACCCGCCGGGTCCGTTCATCGGGTGAGCCTGCCCGCCGTTCTGCTGGTGCTGGCGGCTGCCGTCGTCCATGCCCTGTGGAACCGCAGCGTGCACGCCGGTGACGACCGGGTCGCGGTGATGGCCGTCAGCAGCCTCGGCGCCGGGGTGCTGCTGTCCCCGGCGCTCGCCCTGGCTCCGCCGACCCAGGTCTGGCCGTTCGTGCTGGCCTCGGGGGCGGTCGAGGCGGTGTACGCAGTGCTGCTGGCCGGGGCCTACGCCCGAGGGTCGATCGCCGTCGCCTACCCAGTGGGCAGGGGAACGGCGCCGCTGCTGGTCACCCTGGGCGGCTGGGTGGCGCTGCAGCAGCGGCCGTCCCCGGGAGCGGTCCTCGGGGCCGTCGCCGTCGGCAGTGGGCTGGTCGTGGTGGCCTCGGCGGCCCGTCGCTGGCAGCAGCTGCCGGCGGTGGCCTGGGCGGTGGCGACCGGGGTCGCGATCGCCACGTACTCGGTCATCGACGCCGGCGCCGTCACCCGGCTGCCCGGGCCGTTGGCCGCGGCCGGCTACATCGGCGCCGGGATGGGCGTCCAGGGGCTGCTGCTGACGGCGCCGCTGCTGCTCACGGGCCGCCGCGGGGTGCGCCGGCTCAAGGGCGGGGGACGTTCCGGGCTGGGGGTCTCGCTCGGGGTGGTGACCGCCTACCTGGCCGTGGTGATCGCGTTCCAGCTGGCCCCGGCGGGCCGGGTGTCGACGCTGCGGGAGTCGTCGGTGCTGGTCGCGGTCGCGCTGTCGGCGCAGCGCCGCCGCCCGGTGGTCTGGGTCGGTGCCGCCCTCGTCGCCCTGGGGGCGCTGCTCAGCGCCCTCGGGTGAGACGGCTGTTCTCGGGTGAGAAGGCCGACGCTGGGGGATGGGGCATACTGACCCGGCCCATCGAACCCAGGACGGACACCCACATGACACCGATCGTCGCGGCGGCACAGACGTCGCCGAACTTCTTCCAGCAGCTGCTCGACGCCGCGATCCCGATGGGCAAGTACCAGCTGCACTGGCTCGAGCTGATCGGCGTCCTGATCGGAGTGGCCTCGGCCTGGTACGGCATGAAGCGCCGGGTCTGGGCCTGGCCGGTCGGCATCGTGGCCAACGTCATGCTGTTCTTCGTCTACACCGGTGCGGCCTTCGGTGCCGGCACCCGGATCCCGCTGTTCGGCCAGGCCGGCCGGCAGGTGTTCTTCATCGTCACCAGTCTGTACGGCTGGTGGGCCTGGAGCCAGCACCGCAAGCGCGCCGGCGGCGGGAGCGCCCCGGCCGTCGTGCCGCGCTGGATGGCGGGTCGCGAACGTCTCGCGATCGCCGCCTTCTGGCTGGTGGGAACGGTCGTCGTCCACCAGGTCTTCGTGAAGCTGTGGGACCTGGCGCCCAACCCGTACTTCACCCCGCAGTGGTGGTTCTACTGGTGCGACGCCTGGATCTTCGTCGGCTCGATCGTTGCCACCTACGCGATGGCTCGCGGCTGGAACGAGTTCTGGCTGGCCTGGATCGGGGTCGACCTGGTCGGGGTGCCGTTCGGGTTCGCCACCGACTACGTGCCCACCGCGGTCCTCTACACCTTCTACGGCGTCTTCGTGATCTACGGCTTCGTGCAGTGGGTGCGGATCAGCCGGGAGGAGTCCGCCGGCGGCGCCGGACGCGACGTGGCGACCGCCACAGCCTGAGGGGAGCGACGACTCGGCGGCGGCGCCTCGTCTAGGCTCGAACCTCGTGAAGACCTTCGAGGCGCTGTTCGCCGAGCTGACCGACAAGGCCCGCACCCGGCCCGCCGGGTCCGGGACCGTGGCCGAGCTGGACGCCGGCGTCCATGCCATCGGCAAGAAGGTCGTCGAGGAGGCCGCCGAGTCCTGGATGGCAGCCGAGCACGAGAGCGCCGACCGCGCCGCCGAGGAGATCTCGCAGCTGCTCTACCACGTGCAGGTGCTGATGATCGCCAAGGGCATCGGCCTGGACGACGTCTACACCCACCTCTGACCCCAGGAGCACCGTGCTACGCGTCGCCGTCCCCAACAAGGGGTCGCTGTCCCTCGAGGCCGCCGAGATACTGCGCGAGGCCGGGTACCGCCAGCGCCGCGACAGCCGGGAGCTGGTGCTGACCGACGCCGACAACGACGTCGAGTTCTTCTTCCTGCGGCCCCGTGACATCGCCGTCTACGTCGGGGCCGGCACCCTGGACGTCGGCATCACCGGCCGGGACCTGCTGCTCGACTCCGGCGCCGCCGCCGAGGAGGTGGTGGCGCTCGGCTTCGGTCACTCCACCTTCCGGTTCGCCGCCCCCACCAGCACGGTCACCTCGGTCGACCAGGTGGCCGGCCTGCGGATCGCGACCAGCTATGCCGGTCTGGTGGCGCGCTGGCTGGCCGAACGGAACCTGGACGCCTCGGTGGTGCGGCTGGACGGCGCCGTCGAGACCGCCGTCCAGCTGGGCGTGGCCGACCTGATCGCCGACGTCGTCGAGACCGGCACCACGCTGCGCAACGCCGGCCTGGCCGTCTTCGGCGAGCCGATCCTGCAGTCCGAGGCGGTGCTGATCCAGCGCGCCGGTGCCAGCCCCACGCCGGGCGCCGAGGTACTGGGACGGCGGCTCAACGGGGTGCTGGTGGCCCGCCGCTACGTGCTCATGGACTACGACGTGCCCGCCGACCTGGTCGAGAAGGCCTGCGCGATCACCCCGGGCCTGGAGTCGCCGACGGTGGCTCCGCTGCACGACGCCCGCTGGTACGCCGTCCGCGCCATGGTGCCGAGCGAGCGCACCAACCTGGTGATGGACGAGCTGTACGCCCTGGGGGCCCGCGCGATCCTGGTGACCAGCATCCACGCGTGCCGGCTGTGACCGAGCGCGAGCAGCTGCACGCGGTGTTCCGACCCCGGCGGGCCCGGCCGGTGGCGCTGGGGGTGGCCGGCGTCGAGCTGGCGGTGCTGGGTGGCGGTGCGCTGTTCGTGCTGCCCTACGACGGTCCCGGGACGGTGGGCTGGGCCGACCGCCTGGGCATCATCACGATCGCCGCCGCCGCCGCCTGGCTGCTCTGGCGCCTGGGCAGCGTCGCGGCCCGGCCGAGCGAGAGCGGACTGCGGGTACGCAACCTGCTCACGGGGCGGGAGCTGGCGTGGGCCGAGATCGTCTCGGTCACCTTCGGCGGCGGTGGCCCCTGGGTGCTGCTCGACCTCGCCGACGGCGACACGCTGGCGGTGATGGCGGTGCAGCGTGCGGACGGCGCCTTCGGCCGGGCCGAGGCGACCCGGCTGGCAACGCTGGTCGCGCTGCACAGCCGGACCACCCGCGGCTGAGCCCTCACCCGGGCCGGGCTGCCCCAAGTCGGCTCAGCCCTGAGTCGGCTCAGCCCTGAGTCGGCTCAGCCCTGAGTCGGCTCAGCCCTTGAGTGCGGCGTCCACGGCGGTCTTGACCGCGGCCGGGTCGATGGTGTCGAGCTTCTTGCCGTTGACGACCACGGTGGGGGTACCGGTGTAGCCGGCCTTGGAGAACTCGTCGGTCACCGTGGTCACCCAGCTGGCGAACTGCTGCTTGGTGATCGCGGTGGTGATGGCGTTCTTGTCGACCCCGGCCGCGGCGGCCAGCTCGATCAGCTTCTCGTCGGTCAGGCCGGCCGAGTTCTCCGCCGGCTGGTTGGCGTACAGCGCCTTGTGGAAGGCGGGCCAGTTGCTGGGCGAGCTGTTGATGACCGCGGCCGAGGCGTTCGCCGACCGGGTCGAGTAGCTCGTGGTCGACATGCGGTCGAGGATCGACACCGGGTGGTAGACCACCCGGGCCGTGCCGGCCTTGACCCAGGCCTCGATCTGCGGGTCGTTCGCCGTCTCGAACTGCTGGCAGATGGGGCACTGGAAGTCCTCGTACAGATCGATCTTGACCTTGGCGGTCGACTGACCGATCCCGATGCCGCCGTCGACCAGGTTGGCGGGCGGCTGCTTCGCCTTGGCCTCGTCGGCCGCCTTGTTGTCGCCGGCCACCTTGATCAGGACGAAGACCCCGATCAGTGCGACCGCCACCGCCAGGACGGCGGCGGTGATCATGGTGCGCTTGCGGCGGGCCTCCTGCTTGGCGGCCTCGGCGCGCAGCTCGGCGGCCTTCTCGCGCGCGGACTTGGCGGTGCGGGCGTTGGTCATCGGGACGTGCTCCGTTTCGGGCTCAGCCGGTCGGTGCCGGCGCGAAGGAAGAAGTGTGACGCACGTCAGACGCCGGCCCGGACCGCACCGTCGTCGGTGGGGGTCAGTCCGAGCACGCCGTCGAGGGACAGGGCGCTGCGCGGGCGCAGCCACAACAGTGCCGCCAGGACCAGGAACCCGACGTCGCGCAGGATGTCGCGGATGTAGCCCGCAACGGCGTCCTTCACCACGTCACCCGAGCCGAAGCACCCGCAGTCGATCTCCAGCCCCCGGGCCCAGGCCATGACGATCCCGAACAGGAACATCACCATGAGCCCTGCCGTGATCGCCGCCGAGACCCTGGTCACCAGGCCGACCAGCAGCAGTACCCCGAGCAGCAGCTCGACCACCGGCAGGGCGTAACCGAAGGCAGGGACGAACACCTCGGGGACCAGCTGGAAGGCCCGCACACTGCGGATGGTGCCGGCGGAGTCGACGAACTTGGGCCAGCCCGAGGTGAGGAACACCCCGGCAAGGACGAGCCGGATCGCGGTCGCCACCCAGGGCAGCTGCTGCTGCCACCGGTCGAGCCGCTGGTTCACCTGCGCAGTCAGTGCGGTCACGAAGTCCTACCTTACGGGCCGAGGCTGGCAGAACGCTGGCTGCCACCTGCCGCGAGCCGCGAACACATCGCGGACGGTGGGCGGCGGACGAACAGTCTCAGAACCAGGTCGTGCACAGCGGTTGCCGGTGGGTGCGCAGCAGCAGCGCCAACCGGGCCAGCGCTCCGGGCTCCAGGTCGTGCGCCCGTCCGGCCAGCGCCGCCCCGACCAGGCCGCCCGCCAGACCGTCGCCACCCAGCCACAGTGCGGACAGGACGTCGACGTCCAGGCGCGCCTGCACCTCGGCGTCCGGGGTCGGCACCGCCCGGCCGACCCCGTCGTGCGAAACGGTCAGGGTGTGGACACCGGCCGCCCACCCGAACGGGTCGTCGACCTGCAGCACCACCTGGCCGGCACCGGACTCGTAGCGCCGGGCCCCCAGGGCCGCCGCCGGGTCGAGCAGACGGGCCCACAGGAAGTCGTCGCGGGTGGTCAGCCGCAGCGCCCGGGGGTCGCTGAGCAGCCAGGCCAGCGGCTCGTCCAGGGCGGCGTCGTCCCAGAGCACCTCGTCGACCAGGTCGAGGGCCAGCAGGTAGCCCCACAGGTCTCGGTAGGCCTCGTCGGAGGTGGCCTGCAGGTCCTCGACCGTCACCGTGCCGAAGGTGGTGCGGCGCAGGTGCCCCACGCCGTGCTCCTCCTTGGGGCGGTACCAGAGGTAGCCGTCCACCTCGCCCGACCCGTCGCGGTGGACGACGGCGAACGGTGGCTTGCGGTCCGAGCCGGGGAACACCTCGACGCAGCACATGTGGTCCCACCAGAACCGGTCGCGGTCGACCGCGCCCGCGCGCCGGGCCCGCTGGTAGACCAGTGGGGCGACCTCACGCAGCGAGGTCACCGGCACGACGGCCGTCCGCCCGGACGGCGGGGGACCGGCGAGCTGGGGGCGTAGTCGCGCCCGACGGGCGTCGACCCGGTAGGAGGCGGCAGCGGTGACCGGCCCGAAGCCGAACCGTCCGTAGATGCCGCCCTCGCTGGCGATCAGGACGGCGGCGCAGGTGCCGTCGGCCTTGGCCTGGCCCAGGTCCTCGTGCATCAGCATCGACAGGGCGCCCTGCCGCCGATGGGTCGGCAGCACGGTCACCGCGCTGATCAGGTCGACGCGGGCACTGCCACCGGGCACCGTGAGGTCGCCGTCCCAGGACTGGAAGCAGGCCACGACCTCGTCCAGGTCGCCGCCCGGCTGCCGCAACGGGTCGGCGGGCGCGGTCACCGCCCGGATCCGGTCGCCCACCATGCGAGGTCGTCGGGCCGCCATCGTCTCGGCGTCCTGCGAGGGCCGGTCCTTGAAGACGGCACCGACGGTGGTGAGCCAGCGCTCGAAGATCGGGTCGTCGACGTCGACGAGCCGGGTGACGAGGGTCATGCCCTGACGCTAGGGGCCGCCGTGCCCGCCGTCACGCGGGTTTCGTCGGCCGGTCGTGAGCCGCCGATAGGCTGGACGGCGTGAGCCTGGCCGTCCGTGTGATCCCCTGTCTCGACGTCGATGCCGGCCGGGTGGTCAAGGGTGTCAACTTCGTCGACCTGCGTGATGCGGGTGACCCGGTCGAGCTCGCGGCCCGCTACGACGCCCAGGGCGCCGACGAGCTGACCTTCCTCGACGTGACCGCCTCCAGCGACAGTCGGGCGACCACCTACGAGGTGGTCTCGCGCACGGCCGAGCAGGTGTTCATCCCGCTCACCGTCGGGGGCGGGGTGCGCACCGTGGACGACGTCGACAAGCTGCTGCGGGCCGGCGCCGACAAGGTCGGCGTCAACACCGCGGCGATCGCCCGGCCCGAGCTGCTGGCCGAGGTGGCCGACCGGTTCGGGGCTCAGGTGCTGGTGCTGTCGGTGGACGCCCGACGCTGCCCGCCCGGCACGGTCACCGCCTCGGGGTTCGAGGTCACCACCCACGGCGGCCGTCGGGGCACCGGCCTGGACGCCGTGGCCTGGGCGGCTCGGGCCGCTCTGCTGGGGGCCGGTGAGATCCTGCTCAACTCGATGGACGCCGACGGCACCAAGGACGGGTTCGACCTGGCCCTGATCCGCGCGGTGCGCGCCGAGGTCGGCGTCCCGCTGATCGCCAGCGGCGGTGCCGGCACGGTCGAGCACTTCGCGCCGGCAGTGGCCGCGGGTGCCGACGCGGTGCTCGCCGCGAGTGTCTTCCACTTCGGGCAGCTGACCATCGGTCAGGTCAAGGACGGCCTGCGCGAGGCCGGCGTCCCGGTCCGCTGACCTACGGGTCTCGGCCACGCCGAGTGGTCGCAATTGCCCGCTTGGGTGGAGCTCGGCCACGCCGAGTGGTCGCAATTGCCCGCTTGGGTGGAGCTCGGCCACGCCGAGTGGTCGCAATTGCCCGCCTCTCGTGCGGGTAGGCGACCAACTGCGACCACTCGGCGAAGCAAGGGTGTCGAATGGCGGCCAACTGCGACCACTCGGCGAGGGAGCAGCTTCGAGACGGTCACGAGAGCCCAAAGGGGGGCCGCGCCCGGGGCAGGCTACCCGGCATTCGGCTCCGGGCGCACCGGATGAGGGAGCGGCCCTCGGTGTGCCGGACGCTCTGGATGCCGGACGCTCTGGATGCCCGGGCGCCCTAGATGCCGAAGCGGGTCTCGCGCAGCCGGGTGACCGCCGCGGAGGGGCCGTCGATCTCGACCTGCGCCTCGCGGCGTCCGAAGGCGAACAGCACCAGCTCGGGCGCCGGACCGGTGACGGTCACCTCGTCGCCGGTCCCGAACCGGGCGGGCTCGAACTCGGCCGCCGGACGGTGCTCGCCATCGTCGGTGCGCCGCAGCACCAGGCTGACCGGGCTCCTGGCGAAGAACATGCCACCACGGCGGGCGATCGCGGCCCACAGCTGGTCGCGCAGGCCCGCCGGCAGGTCCCGTGGCGTCCAGCCGGGCGCGCCGCGGCGCACGTCCTCGGTGTGCACGAAGAACTCACCCACGTTGGCGGCCTCGTCGGCGCCGGGCAGGGCGAACGGGCTGAACCAGGGCGGGCCCTCGGCCAGCTCACCGACCAGGTGAGGGAAGGAGCGGCGAGCGGCCCCTCGGCGGACCCGCTCGGTCAACCCACCCAGGGCGGCCACCATGAGTCCGGGCAACGAGTCCGGCCGTCGTTCCCGGACGACGACGTGGGCGACCAGGTCGTGCGCCGTCCAGCCCTCGCACATGGTGGGGGCCTGCGGCCCCGCCGCCTCGAGGGCGTCGACCAACTCGCGGCGCTCTCGCTGCGCCCATCTGCTCACCTGACGATCCTGTCACGTCGTCCCGCCGCCCCGTCCGGCGCCTGCCCGGTGATCCGGTGCGCGCGAGCCGGTGCGCCCAGGCCCCCGCGAGGCCGATCACCGACTCCGTGAGAGGCTGGGCGGTCGTGACCGACGACGACACCCGGGTGTGGCAGGGCGGCCTGCGGGTGATCGGCCGGGGGATCCGGGCCGAGCCTCGCCTGTTCGCCCTCTCGGTGCTGGGCAGCGCCGCCTACGGGATCGGCACGGTCGGTGCCGGCTGGGTGCTCGGCCGGGTCACCGACCAGGTGCTGGCGCCGGCCTTCGGTGCCGGTCGGATCGCGACGGCCGACCTGTGGTCGGCGCTGCTGCCGCTGGCGGGCGTCGCCCTGCTCACCGCCGTCGGGGTCGTCGCACGTCGAGCGGTCGGCGGCACCACGATGTTCCGACTGCAGGCCAGGGACCGCCGGGCCGTGACCCGGGCCTACCTCGAGGTGCCCCTGGCCTGGCACCAGCGCCACGCCACCGGCACCCTGCTCGCCCGCGCCACCAGCGACGTCGAGGCCACCTGGAACGTGTTCGCGCCGCTGCCGATGTCGCTCGGCGTCTTCGTGATGATCGTGGTGGCGGCGGTCGCCATGGTGGCCGCCGACCCGGTGCTGGCCGCCGTCGGGCTGCTGGTGCTGCCCGCACTGGCGCTGGCCAATGCGGTCTACCAGCGCCGCACCGCACCGCTCGTCTCGGCGGTGCAGGTGGCCCGTGCCGAGGTCAGCGGCATCGCCCACGAGAGCTTCGAAGGGGCGCTCGTGGTGCGCACCCTCGGCCGGCGCACCCACGAGGCGGCGCGCTTCGGCTCCGCGGCCGACACGCTGGCCCGGGCCAACATCGAGGTCGGCCGGGTGCGCGGGGTCTTCGACCCGGCGATCGAGGCGCTGCCGGCCCTGGGGACCCTGCTGGTGCTGGTGCTCGGCGCCTGGCGGGTGCGCTCCGGGGCGGCCGCCACCGGGGACGTCGTCCAGGTGGCCTACGTGCTGACCCTGGTCTCGTTCCCGGTGCGGGCCCTCGGCTGGGTGCTGGGCGAGCTGCCGCGGGCCGCGGTCGGCTGGCGCCGCACCCGCGAGGTGCTGGACGCCCCTCGAGGGCCCGCTCCCGGCACCGACCGCCTCGACGGCACCGGGCCGCTGCGGCTGCAGGTGCGCCATGTCGGCCGCGCCTTCGCCGTCGAGGGCGCCGACCCCGTGGTCGCGCTCAGCGACGTCAGTCTGGACGTCGCTGCCGGCACCTTCACCGTCCTGGTGGGGGCCACAGGCTCGGGCAAGACCACCCTGCTCGACCTGATCGGCCAGCTCGCCGAGCCCGACACCGGCACGATCGCGCTGGACGACGTCGACCTGGCCGGGCTGGCCCCCGACTCGCGGGCCGGGGCGCTGGCCTACGTGGGCCAGAGCGCGTTCCTGTTCGACGACACGGTGCGGGCCAACGTGGCCCTGGCGACGGCCCAGGGCACCGACCGCGGCGACGACGACGCCGTCCGGCTCGCGCTGCGGCGCGCCCAGGCCGACTTCGTCGACGAGCTCACCGACGGGCTCGACACCATGGTGGGGGAGCGGGGGGCCAGCCTGTCGGGCGGCCAGCGGCAGCGGATCGCCCTGGCCCGGGCCCTGTTCCGCCACCCGCGGCTGCTGCTGCTCGACGACGCCACCTCGGCCCTGGACCCGCCGGTCGAGGCGGCCGTGCTGGCCGACCTGCGCCGCGGCGGCCCGCAGGGCCAGGTGCCCACGATGCTGGTGGTCACCCACCGGGTGGCCACCATGGCCACGGCCGACGACGTGGTCTGGCTGGCGGACGGCCGGGTGCGGGCCACCGGCCGCCACGTCGACCTGATGGCGGCGCACCCCGACTACCGCGACCTGGTCAGCGCCTACGACCAGCAGGAGGAGCCGGCATGACGGCCCTCACCCGGGCGCGCACCGACGCGACCGCCACGCCCGGCGGGCCGGCCGCGGCCCCGCCGTCCAGCTGGCAGACCGTACGCCGGGGGCTGCGGCTGGCCCCGCAGATCACCGACGGCCTCGGCCTCACCCTGGCCCTGAGCCTGCTGGCCACCGTGGGCCGGCTGGCGGTGCCGATCGCGGTGCAGCAGACCGTCGACCACGGCCTGCGGGGCACGGCCGGGGCCGACCTGGCGCTCGTGGCCGGCGTGGCCGTGGCCGGGGCGCTGGTGCTGGCCCTGACCGGGTGGTGCACCTACCTGACCAACCTGCGGGTCTACCGCGCCACCGAGCATGGCCTGGCCTCGCTGCGCACCCGGGCCTTCGACCACGTGCATGCCCTGACCACGCTCACCCAGGACGCCGAGCGCCGGGCGACCCTGGTGGCCCGGGTCACCACCGACGTCGACACGATCTCGACGTTCGTGCAGTTCGGCGGCCTGATCTCGGTCATCTCGGCCGGCCAGCTGCTGCTGGCGACGGCGGCGATGGCCTGGTACTCCTGGCCGCTGGCCCTGCTGGTCTGGGTGTGGTTCACCCCCCTGTTCCTCACCCTGCCCCGGCTGCAGCGGCGGGTGAGTGGGGCCTACACCGTGGTGCGGCAACGGATCGCCGTCGTCTACTCGGCCGTCAGCGAGTCGGTGCTGGGCGCCGCGACGATCCGCAGCTACGCGGTGCAGGACCGCGCCCGCACCCGGCTCGACGACGCCGTGGGCGCGCACGCCCGGTCGGCGGCCCGGGCCCAGGTGCTGGTGGCCCTGTCGTTCAGCGCCGGCGTCCTGGCCTCGGGGCTGGTGGTGGCGCTGGTGGTGGGGGTCGGCACCGCCACCGGGGTGGGCGGCGGGCTGACCCTGGGCCGGTTGGTGGCGTTCCTGTTCCTCGTGCAGCTGTTCACCACCCCGGTGCAGCTGGGCACCGAGGTGCTCAACGAGCTGCAGAACGCGGCCGCCGGCTGGCGGCGCGTGATCGACCTCATCGACACCCCGGTCACCGTCGTCGAGCCCGAGCAGCCGGTCGCCCTGCCCCCAGGGGGCCTGTCGGTGCGATTCGACGCGGTGGGCTACGCCTACCCCGGCGGGCCGCGGGTGCTCGACGGGGTGAGCCTGGACGTACCGGTGGGCACCCGGGTGGCGATCGTCGGCGAGACCGGCTCGGGCAAGACCACCCTGGCCCGGTTGCTGACCCGCCAGGTCGACCCCGACTCCGGTCGGGTGCTGGTCGGCGGGGTCGACCTGCGCCGTCTGGCCCAGCAGAGCCTGGCCCGACGCCTGGTGCTGGTGCCGCAGGAGGGCTTCCTGTTCGACGACACCGTGCAGGCCAACATCCTGTTCGGCGAGTCGGACGACGTGCTGGCGGGGGCCGACCTGCCGGCCGGGACGGGCGCCGCCACGACGGGGGACGCGGCGGCCAGGGCTGCAGCCACCGTCGAGCGGTTGGACCTCACCGGGTGGGTGGCCGGGCTGCCGCTCGGGCTGGCGACCCGGGTGGGTCAACGCGGCGGGTCGCTGTCGGCGGGGGAGCGGCAGCTGGTGGCCCTGGCGCGCGCCTGCCACGTCGACCCCGACCTGCTGGTGCTCGACGAGGCCACATCCTCGGTCGACCCGGGCACCGAGGTGATGCTGCAGCGGGCTCTCGAGGTGGCCACCGCCGGCCGCACCTCGGTGACGATCGCGCACCGGTTGAGCACGGCGATCGCCGCTGACCTGGTGGTCGTCGTCGACGCCGGTCGGGTGGTGGACACCGGCTCCCACGACGAGCTCGTGGGTCGCTGCGCCGTCTACCAGCACCTCTACCAGGGGTGGATGCGCCGCTCCGGTATCGACCTGCCGCCCGGCGGGAAAGCCGGGCGCGGCCGGGACGACGGCGATGGCAGGATCGAGGCATGACCCCCGACGGCCCGGCCCCCGCCTCGGACCTCGACCCCGCCTCGCCCCTCCACCCCGCCTCGCCCCACCCCGCCTCGCCCCTGGACCCGGCCGTCGCCGAGCTGCTGCGCCGTGACGGCCAGGGTCTGGTCGCCGCCGTCGTCCAGCAGCACGACAGCGGCCAGGTGCTGATGGTCGGCTGGATGGACGACGAGGCGTTGCGTCGCACCCTCACCGAGGGTCGGGTCACGTTCTACAGCCGCAGCCGCCGGCAGTACTGGCGCAAGGGCGACACCAGCGGGCACCGCCAGTGGGTCAAGGCGGTCGCGGTCGACTGCGACGGCGACGCCCTGCTGGTGACCGTCGACCAGGAGGGCGCGGCCTGCCACACCGGCTCCCGCACCTGTTTCGCCACCGAGCTGCCCGTCGTCCAGCCGCCCGTCGTCCAGCCGCCCGTCGTCCAGCCGCCAGTCGTCCAGGGAGAGTCGTGAACGCCGGCACCACCGTCACCCCCGCCGTCCCGGACCTGAGCCTGGGAACCACCTGGCCCGACCTCGGCACCTTCCGCGAGCTGGCCCGCGACCGGCGGGTGGTCCCGGTGGTGCGCCGGTTCCTGGCCGACGGCGAGACGCCCACCGGCCTGTACCGCAAGCTGGCCGGGGACCGGGTGGGCACCTTCCTGCTGGAGTCGGCAGAGACCGGTGGGGTCTGGTCGCGCTGGAGCATCGTCGGTGCCGCCAGCCGTGCCACCCTGACCAGCAAGGACGGCGTCGTCGCCTGGCTCGGCGAGCCGCCGGTGGGCGTTCCCACCGAGGGGGACCCGCTCAGCGCGCTGCGGGACACCATGGCGGCGCTGCGCACCCCCCGCCTGCCCGGGCTGCCGCCGCTGACCGGCGGCATGGTGGGCTACGTCAGCTGGGACGCAGTGCGCCGCTGGGAGCGGCTGCCCGAGACCACCCTCGACGAGCTCGAGGTGCCCGAGCTGTCGATGAGCCTGGCGAGCGACCTGGCCGTGCTCGACCACAGCGACGGGTCGGTGCTGCTGGTGGCCAACGCCATCAACTACGACGGCACCGACGAGCGCGTCGACGAGGCCTGGGCCGATGCGGTCGCCCGGCTGGACCGCATGACCGCCGAGCTGGCGGCCCCGGCGCCCAGCACCGTCGCCGTCCACGGCGACCAGGTGCCACCGACCCGCTCCCGCAGCACCCGCGAGGAGTACCTGGCCGCCGTCCGCATCGGCAAGCAGGCGATCCGGGACGGCGAGGTCTTCCAGGTGGTACTGGCCCAGCGGTTCGACATCGACTGTCCCGCACCGGCTCTCGACGTCTACCGGGTGCTGCGGGCGGCCAACCCCAGCCCGTACATGTACCTCTACCGCACCCAGGACGCCCAGGGGCGGACGCTGGAGGTGGTGGGCTCCAGCCCCGAGGCCCTGGTCAAGGTGAGCAACGGTCGGGTGATCACCCATCCGATCGCCGGCACCCGGTGGCGGGGGGCCACCCCGGCCGAGGACAACGCCTTCGCCGCCGAGCTGCTGGCCGACGAGAAGGAGCGCGCCGAGCACCTGATGCTGGTCGACCTCGCTCGCAACGACCTGGGCCGGGTCTGCCTGCCCGGGTCGGTCGAGGTGGTCGAGTTCATGACGGTGGAGCGCTACAGCCACGTGATGCACCTGGTCTCGGTGGTCGAGGGCGACCTGGCCCCGGGCCGCACCGCCTACGACGTGCTGGCCTCGACCTTCCCGGCCGGCACCCTGTCGGGGGCGCCGAAGCCGCGGGCGATGGAGCTGATCGACGAGCTCGAGCCGGTACGGCGCGGGCTCTACGGCGGCGTGGTGGGCTACCTGGACGTTGCCGGCGACATGGACCTGGCGATCGCGATCCGGACCGCGCTGATCCGCGAGGGCGTCGCCCACGTGCAGGCCGGCGCCGGCATCGTGGCCGACTCGGTGCCCGAGCGCGAGGACGAGGAGTGCCACCGCAAGGCGGCGGCCGTGCTGCGCGCCGTGGCCGCCGCCTCGAGCCTGACGGCGCCGTGAGCAGAGGCCGGACCGTCGCGCTGGCCCTGCTGGGGGCCGGGGCGATGGTGTTCGCCGTGACGCAGGACTGGGCGCGGGCGCGGGTGAGCGGGGCCGGCGACGTGGCGGTGTCCGGCAGCACCGCGGCCGGCGTGGTCGCCGCACTGGCCTGGGTGGTGGCCGCCGGCGCGGTCGCGCTCACCCTGGCGCGGCCGCGGGCACGTCGTCCGCTCGCCCTGGTGGTGCTGGCCGCGGCCCTCGGCGGTGCGGTCGCCACTGCGGCCGTGCTCGTCGACCCTGCCGCCGCCCTGCACCCGGCGGTGACCTCGGCCACCGGAACCACCACCGCCGAGCTGAGCGGGGTCACCGCGACCGGGTGGCCCTGGCTGGCGCTCGTGGGCGCCGTGCTGGTCGGGACGGCGGCGGTCGCCACGTGGCGGTCGGCGGGCCGCTGGGCGACACCCTCCGGTCGCTACGAGAACGCCGTTACCACGACCGCCGACGTCCGGGACGCCTGGCAGGCCCTCGACCGGGGTGAGGACCCGACCGTGGCCGGATCGGACGACACCAACCCGGACGGCGGCCCGGCCGGGGGCGTCGGCGTCGAGCAGGGCCGCGGCGACCTGCCACAATGAGGTCACCGAGAAGGGAGTCCCATGGCCGACATCCGGCACTCGCAGCACCCCTCCGTCGAGCACTCCGGACACGGCCACTCCGTGGCCGCCTGGACGGCGGTGACGGTGATCACCCTCGGATCCCTCGTGATGGCGGTGGCCATGGTGATGAACTCCACGCCTGGTTTCGTCGTCGGAGCGGTCGTCGCGGTCCTCGGGGGAGTGCTCGCCAAGGTGCTCAGCTCGATGGGCTACGGCGCCGGGGGCCGGACGTCCCACTGACCCGACCGGGTCCGCCGGGACCCACGAGGCGAACGGGCCACCGGCCCCAGTCGCTACCATCGAGACCATCTCGCCACCGCCAACAGGGGGTTACGTGACCGTCCTGGACGACATCATCGCCGGCGTCCGCGAGGACCTCGTCGAACGCCAGGCCACGACGGCCCTGTCGGACCTGCAGTCGCTGGCCGAGCGGCGCACCTCGGCACTGCCGGCGCTGTCGATCCTCAAGGAGGACGACGCGATCCAGGTGATCGCCGAGGTCAAGCGGTCCAGTCCGAGCAAGGGCGCCCTCGCGGCGATCGCCGACCCGGCCGCGCTGGCCCGCGACTACGAGTCGGGCGGTGCCAGCGTCATCAGCGTGCTCACCGAGCCGCGTCGTTTCGGGGGCAGCCTGGCCGACCTCGAGGCGGTCCGCCGTGCGGTCGACGTCCCGGTGCTGCGCAAGGACTTCATCGTCAGCAGCTACCAGGTCTGGGAGGCCCGCGCCTACGGCGCGGACGTCGTGCTGCTGATCGTCGCGGCGCTCGAGCAGCCGGCCCTGGTCTCCCTCGTCGAACGGGTGCACTCGCTCGGCATGACGGCCCTGGTCGAGGTGCACGACGAGGACGAGGTCGCCCGGGCGGTCGACGCCGGTGCCCAGGTGATCGGCGTCAACTGCCGCGACCTGCGCACCCTCGAGGTCGACCGCACCCAGTTCGCCCGGGTGGCACCCAGGATCCCGTCCGGGATCGTACGGATCGCCGAGTCCGGGGTCCGCGGGCCGCACGACGTGCTGGAGTTCGCCCGCGCCGGAGCCCACGCGGTGCTGGTCGGCGAGAGCCTGGTGACCGGCAAGGACCCCCGCGCCGCAGTGGCCGACCTGGTCGCCGCGGGCCAGCACCCCGCCGTCCGAACGGGACGACGATGACCGCGACGACCTTCGACCTCAGGGTGAGCTGACCGACGTGACCACCACCGACGTGACCACTACCGACGAGACCCGTGCCGCGGTGGAGAGCGACCTCGCGCACCGCAGCGGGCCCTACTTCGGCCGCTTCGGCGGCCGGTTCGTGCCCGAGGCCCTGGTCGCGGCCCTCGACGAGCTCGAGGCCGCCTACCACGAGGCCGCCGCGGACCCGGCGTTCCAACAGCGGTTGGCCGACCTGCACCGCGACTACTCCGGGCGCCCCAGCATCCTCACCGAGGCGGCCCGGTTCGCCGAGCACGCCGGTGGCGCGACGATCCTGCTCAAGCGGGAGGACCTCAACCACACCGGGTCGCACAAGATCAACAATGTGCTGGGGCAGGCGCTGCTCACCAAGCGCATGGGCAAGACCCGCGTCATCGCCGAGACCGGCGCCGGACAGCACGGGGTCGCCACGGCCACCGCCGCCGCGCTGCTCGACCTCGAGTGCGTGGTCTACATGGGCGAGGAGGACACCAGGCGGCAGTCGCTCAACGTCGCCCGGATGCGGCTGCTCGGCGCCACCGTGGTCCCGGTGACCACCGGCTCGCGCACCCTCAAGGACGCCATGAACGAGGCGATGCGGGACTGGGTCACCAACGTCGAGAACACCCACTACCTGATCGGCACCGTCGCGGGACCGCACCCGTTCCCGACCATGGTCCGCGACTTCCATGCGGTGATCGGCGACGAGGCCAAGGCCCAGGTGTCGGCCAAGGTGGGCCGGCTGCCCGACCTCGTGTGCGCCTGCGTCGGCGGCGGCTCCAACGCCATCGGCATCTTCAACGCCTTCCTCGACGACCCCGAGGTGGCCCTGCTCGGGCTCGAGGCCGGCGGTGACGGGGTCGAGACCGGACGGCACGCCTCGTCGATCACCGGCGGCGCCGTCGGCGTGCTGCACGGCAGCCGCACCTACGTGCTGCAGGACGAGGACGGCCAGACCGTCGAGAGCCACTCCATCTCGGCCGGGCTCGACTACCCGGGCGTCGGCCCCGAGCACGCCTGGTTGGCCGACACCGGTCGGGTGCGCTACGAGCCGGTGACCGACTCCGACGCCATGATGGCCTTCCGGCTGCTGTGCCGCACCGAGGGGATCATCCCGGCGATCGAGAGTGCCCATGCTCTGGCCGGTGCCCTGCGCGAGGGCCGCTCGCTCGGGCCCGGCGCGGTGATCCTGGTCAACCTGTCCGGTCGGGGCGACAAGGACGTCGAGGTCGCGGCCCGCTGGTTCGCCCTGGACGACGCCGAGGCACTCGAGAAGGAGACCGACGCATGACCAGCGTCGTGGTCACCGCGCGCGCCAGTGCGCCGGCCCTGGACGCCGCCAAGGCCCAGGGGCGCAGCGCCCTGGTCGCTTACCTGCCGATCGGCTTCCCCGACCTCGCCACGTCCGTGGCGGCCGCGAAGGCGGCGGTCGCCGGTGGCGCCGACGTCCTCGAGCTGGGCATGCCGTACTCCGACCCGCTGATGGACGGCCCGGTGATCCAGCACGCCGTCGAGCTGGCGCTGCGCGGCGGTACCCGCACCCGGGACCTGTTCACCGCCGTCGAGCAGGTGCGCAGCGCCGGCGCCCCGGCGTTGGTGATGACCTACTGGAACCCGGTCGAGCGGTACGGCGTCGACGCCTTCGCCCGCGACCTGGCCGCTGCCGGCGGCGCCGGGCTGATCACCCCCGACCTGATCCCCGACGAGGCCGCCGAGTGGTTGGCGGCCAGCCAGACCCACGACCTGGAGCGGGTCTTCCTGGTGGCGCCGTCGTCCACGCCGGCCCGGCTGGCGGCCACCGCCGCCGCGTGCCGGGGCTGGGTCTACGCCGCCTCGACGATGGGCGTCACCGGTGAGCGCACCAGCCTGGGGGCCCGGGCCGAGCAGCTCGTGGCGGACACCCGGGCCGCCGGGGCCCAGCGGGTCTGCGTCGGGGTGGGTGTCTCCACCCGTGAGCACGCCCGCCTGGTCGCCGGCTTCGCGGACGGCGTGATCGTCGGCTCTGCGTTCGTCCGCGCCCTCACCGACGCCGGCACCGCCGCCGAGGGCGTGGCCGCGGTCGGCCGGCTGGCCGAGCAGCTGGCCGCCGGGATCGCCGACGCGGCCGCGGGCGACCGGCCCGCCGGGGCATGACCGGCTCGTTGCCCCTGGCGAGCATCCCCAGCCCCAGCCAGGGGGTGTGGCATCTCGGCCCGGTGCCGATCCGCGCCTATGCCCTGATCATCCTGGTCGGCATCGTGGTCGCCGTCTGGTGGGGCGACCGCCGCTGGCAGCAGCGCGGCGGCGAGCCCGGTCTCGTGCTCGACGTCTCGGCCTGGATGGTGCCGTTCGGCATCGTCGGCGGCCGGATCTACCACGTCGTCACCTCGCCCGAGCTCTACTTCAGCCCCGGACGAGACCCCTGGCGCGCGTTCCTGATCTGGGAGGGCGGCCTGGGCATCTGGGGCGCCGTGGCCCTGGGAGCCCTCGGCGGCTGGATCGCGGTACGACGCCGGGGACTGCGGTTCGCTCCGCTCGCCGACGCCCTGGCGCCCGCGGTGGTCCTCGCCCAGGGCATCGGACGATGGGGCAACTGGTTCAACAACGAGCTCTACGGCAGCACGACGACCCTGCCTTGGGGCCTGCAGGTGCACAACTGGGACCAGAACCTGGGTCACGCGGTCGCGGTCGACGGATCCCTGCTGAAGCCGGACCTGTACCACCCCACCTTCCTCTACGAGTCGCTCTGGGACGTCGGGGTGGCTGTGGTGCTGGTCGTGCTCGACCGTCGCCGCAAGCTGGGGTACGGCCGGGTCTTCGCCCTCTACGTGCTGCTGTACACGATCGGCCGCTTCTGGATCGAGGCGCTACGCATCGACGAGGCCAACACGATCCTCGGACTGCGGCTCAACCTGTGGACCAGCCTGCTGGTCGGGCTCGGGGCGCTGGTGTTCCTGCTCGTCTCGGCCCGGCGACACCCGGGTCGGGACACCACCCTGCTGCGCGCCCCCCAGGTCGCCGACCTCGAGACCTCGGACGACGACGTCGAGGCCGACGACGTTGCGGACGCCGACGTTGCGGACGGCGACCCCACGGACGACGACCCCACGGACGACGACCCCACGCACGACGACCCCACGCACGACGACCCTGCGGACGGCGAGGGGTCGGACGACGACCCCGCCGAGGCCCACCAGGGCGCCGCCGGTGGGGCGATCTCGAGCTCGGACACTACGACCAGCTGAGTCCAGCGGCTACAGTGGCGGCACACGCGGGCCGCTGTCGTCCCACGGGTCGGCTGCCGACCCGGTACGACGCTGCCCGCTTCGTCGTCCCGGCTGCCAGCCAACAGATGCCGCCATGCGCCGCTCCACGGGCGCCGACGACGAAGTGGGTTCAGCAGTGACCTCAGCCCTTCAGCGCTTCGGGACCAGGCCGGCCCCCACGGGGCTCTACGACGGTGCCCACGAGCACGATGCCTGCGGCGTGGCTTTCGTGGCCACCATGCGCGGCGAAGGTGGCCACGACATCGTCGAGCTGGCCCTGACGGCCCTGCGCAACCTGGAGCACCGGGGAGCCGTCGGCGCCGAGGTCGACACCGGCGACGGCGCTGGCATCCTGACCCAGGTGCCGCACGCGTTCCTGCGCGAGGTGGTCGACTTCGACCTGCCGGGGCACGGCAGCTACGCCGTCGGCGTCGCCTTCCTGCCGGACGACGACGAGGGCGAGGCCCAGGCCCAGGCGCACATCGAGCGACTGGCCGCCGACGAGGGTCTGACCGTGCTGGGCTGGCGCGACGTGCCGGTCACCGACGGCCTCGTCGGTGCGACCGCGCGGGCCTGCCAGCCCCGGTTCCGCCAGATCTTCGTCACTTCTGCGCGCGGTCACGTGGTCGGCATGGCCCTGGAGCGGATGGCCTTCTGCCTGCGCAAGCGGGCCGAGCACGAGGCCCAGGTCTACTTCCCGTCGCTGTCGTGTCGCACCCTGGTCTACAAGGGGATGTTGACCACCGGGCAGCTCGAGCTGTTCTTCCCCGACCTGTCCGACCGACGCTTCGCCACCGAGCTGGCCGTCGTCCACTCCCGGTTCTCGACCAACACGTTCCCGTCCTGGCCGCTGTCCCACCCGTTCCGGCTGATCGCCCACAACGGTGAGATCAACACGGTCAAGGGCAACCGCAACTGGATGCGGGCCCGCGAGAGCATGCTCGAGAGCGACGTGATCCCGGGCGACCTCGAGCGGCTGTTCCCGATCTGCACCCCCGGCGGAAGCGACTCGGCCAGCTTCGACGAGGCGCTCGAGCTGCTGCACCTGGGTGGGCGCTCCCTGCCGCACGCCGTCCTGATGATGATCCCCGAGGCGTGGGAGAACCACGCCGAGATGGACCCGGCCCGCCGCGCCTTCTACGAGTTCCACTCCATGTTCATGGAGCCCTGGGACGGGCCGGCCTGCGTCACCTTCACCGACGGCACCCTGATCGGGGCCGTGCTCGACCGCAACGGCCTGCGCCCCGCCCGCTACTGGGTCACCGACGACGGTCTGGTCGTCATGGCCAGCGAGGTCGGCGTCCTCGACATCGACCCCGCCAGGGTGGTCCGCAAGGGTCGCCTGCAGCCCGGACGCATGTTCCTGGTCGACACCGACCACGGCCGCATCGTCGACGACGAGGAGATCAAGAGCGAGCTGGCGGGCCAGCACCCCTACGACGAGTGGCTGCACGCCGGCCGGATCCGGCTGGCGGCGCTGCCCGAGCGTGAGCACGTCGTGCACACCCCGTCCTCGGTGACCCGCCGTCAGCAGACCTTCGGGTACACCGAGGAGGAGCTGCGGGTGCTGCTGGCCCCGATGGCCCGCACCGGTGGCGAGCCGCTCGGGTCGATGGGGACCGACACCCCGGTCGCCGTCCTGTCGCAGCGGCCCCGGCTGTTGTTCGACTACTTCGCCCAGCTGTTCGCCCAGGTCACCAACCCCCCACTGGACGCCATCCGCGAGGAGCTCGTGACCTCGCTGGCGACCACCATCGGACCGGAGCGCAACGCCCTGTCGGCGAGCCCCGCGCACTGCCGCCAGCTCGTGCTCGACTTCCCGGTGATCGACAACGACGAGCTCGCCAAGATCGTGCACGTCAACGCCGACGGCAACCTGCCCGGCTACGCCACGGTCACCGTCAAGGGCACCTACCGCGTGGACGACGGCGGGGCGGGGCTCGCGCGCCGCCTCGAGGCGATCTGCGCCGAGGTCTCGGCGGCGATCGTGGCCGGTGCCCGGTTCGTCGTCCTGTCCGACCGGGACTCCACGGCCGACCTGGCGCCGATCCCGTCGTTGCTGCTCACCAGTGCGGTCCACCACCACCTGATCCGCGAGAAGACCCGCACCCACGTGGGCCTTCTGGTCGAGGCCGGCGACGTCCGCGAGGTGCACCACGTCGCGCTCCTGATCGGGTACGGCGCGGCCGCGGTCAACCCCTACCTGGCCATGGAGAGCGTCGAGGACCTGGTCCGGCGCGGGGTGATCACCGACGTCACCCCCGACAAGGCGGTCAAGAACCTGATCAAGGCCCTCGGCAAGGGGGTCCTGAAGGTCATGAGCAAGATGGGTATCTCGACGGTGGGCTCCTACCGCGGTGCCCAGGTGTTCGAGGCCATCGGCCTGGGGCGCGAGCTGGTCGAGCAGTACTTCACCGGCACCGTCTCGCGGCTGGGCGGCATCGACCTCGACGTCCTTGCCGACGAGGTGGCCCGCCGGCACGCCCACGCCTACCCGGCGGACGGCCTGCGCGACCCGCACCGTCGCCTCGACGTGGGTGGGGAGTACCAGTGGCGGCGGGACGGTGAGCCGCACCTGTTCGACCCCGAGACGGTGTTCCGGCTGCAGCACGCCACCCGAGAACGCCGCTACGACGTCTTCCGGCAGTACACCAGCCGCGTCGACGAGCAGTCGCAGCGGCTGATGACCCTGCGCGGTCTGTTCGAGCTGCGCGCGGGGGTACGCCCGCCGGTGCCGATCGAGGAGGTCGAGCCGGTCTCGCAGATCGTCAAGCGGTTCTCGACCGGGGCCATGTCCTACGGGTCGATCTCGCTCGAGGCGCACGAGACCCTGGCCAGGGCCATGAACTCGATCGGCGCCAAGTCGAACACCGGTGAGGGCGGCGAGGACTCGGACCGGCTGCTCGACCCGGCCCGTCGCAGCTCGATCAAGCAGGTCGCCTCGGGGCGGTTCGGGGTGACCAGCCTGTACCTGACCCACGCCGACGACCTGCAGATCAAGATGGCCCAGGGCGCCAAGCCCGGCGAGGGCGGCCAGCTGCCGGGCCACAAGGTCTACCCGTGGGTGGCCCGCACCCGGCACTCGACGGCCGGGGTGGGGCTGATCTCGCCGCCCCCGCACCACGACATCTACTCGATCGAGGACCTGGCCCAGCTGATCCACGACCTCAAGAACGCCAACCCCTCGGCCCGGGTGCACGTCAAGCTGGTCGCCGAGGTGGGGGTGGGCACCGTCGCCGCGGGCGTCAGCAAGGCCCACGCGGACGTCGTCCTGATCTCGGGCCACGACGGTGGCACCGGCGCCAGCCCCCTCACCTCGCTGAAGCACGCGGGCGGCCCCTGGGAGCTCGGCCTGGCCGAGACCCAGCAGACCCTGGTGCTGAACGGGCTGCGGGACCGGATCGTGGTGCAGACCGACGGCCAGCTCAAGACCGGGCGGGACGTCGTCATCGCCGCCCTGCTCGGGGCGGAGGAGTTCGGTTTCGCCACGGCGCCGCTGGTGGTCTCGGGCTGCGTCATGATGCGGGTCTGCCACCTCGACACCTGCCCCGTGGGGGTCGCGACCCAGAACCCCGAGCTGCGCAAGCGGTTCACCGGCAGGCCCGAGTTCGTGGTGACGTTCTTCGAGTTCATCGCCGAGGAGGTGCGAGAGCACCTGGCGGCGTTGGGTTTTCGCAGCATCGAGGAGGCCGTCGGGCACGCCGAGCTGATCGATGCGAAGGCCGCCGTCCAGCACTGGAAGGCCGCGGGCCTCGACCTGTCGCCGCTGCTGGTCGTGCCCGACGTGCCGGCCGGGACCGCCCTGCGATGCACCACGGTGCAGGACCACGGCCTCGACAAGGCGCTCGACCACACCCTCATCGCCCAGGCCGGCGACGCCCTCGCCAGTGGCGAGGCGGTGCGGCTGAGCCTGCCGATCCGCAACGTCAACCGCACCGTCGGCACCATGCTCGGTCACGAGCTGACCAAACGCTGGGGCGAGGCGGGACTGCCCGACGACACGATCGACATCACCCTGACCGGCTCGGCCGGGCAGTCGCTCGGCGCCTTCCTGCCCCACGGGGTCACCCTGCGCCTGGTGGGTGATGCCAACGACTACCTGGGCAAGGGCCTGTCGGGCGGCCGGGTGGTGGTCCGGCCGGACCGGGCGGCCGCCTTCGCCGCGGAGCAGAACATCATCGCCGGCAACGTGGTCGGCTACGGCGCCACCAGCGGCGAGCTGCTGATCCGCGGCCAGGTGGGGGAGCGCTTCTGCGTGCGCAACTCCGGCGCCACGGCCGTCGTCGAGGGGGTCGGCGACCACGGCTGCGAGTACATGACCGGCGGCGTGGTGGTGGTGCTCGGGCGAACCGGGCGCAACTTCGCGGCCGGCATGTCCGGTGGGGTCGCCTACGTGCTCGACCTGCGCCACCAGCGCGTCAACCCCGAGCTCGTCGACCTGCTGCCACCGACCGAGGCCGACCTCGAGCTGCTGCACACCGTGGTGACCAGGCACCGGGAGCAGACCGACTCGGCGGTGGCCAAGCGGCTGCTGCAGGAGTGGGACCAGGCCCGGCAGAGGTTCACGACCGTCATGCCGCGCGACTACGCCCGAGTCGTCGCGATCCGTCAGCAGGCCCAGACCGAGGGGATCGACCCCGACGGCTCCGAGGTCTGGAACCGCATCATGGAGGCCTCGAATGGCTGACCCCAAGGGTTTCCTGACCGACCGGGAGCGCCTGCTGCCGCCCCGCCGTCCGGTGCCGGTGCGCCTGATGGACTGGAGCGAGGTCTACGAGGCCGGCGACGCGGCCGTCCTGGCGCGGCAGGCGGGCCGGTGCATGGACTGCGGAATCCCGTTCTGCCACAACGGATGCCCGCTCGGGAACCTGATCCCCGAGTGGAACGACCTCACCTGGCGAGGTCAGGGGCGGGAGGCCATCGAGCGGCTGCACGCCACGAACAACTTTCCCGGAGTTCACCGGCCGGCTCTGCCCGGCGCCGTGCGAGACGGCCTGCGTGCTGGGCATCAACCAGCCGGCGGTGACCATCAAGCAGGTCGAGGTCAGCATCGTCGACGCCGCCTTCGAGGCCGGCTGGGTGACGCCCAAGGCGCCGGACCGGCTCACCGGCAAGACGGTGGCCGTGGTGGGCTCGGGACCGGCCGGACTGGCCGCGGCCCAGCAGCTGACCCGGGCCGGTCACACCGTGGCGGTCTACGAGCAGGCCGACGCCATCGGTGGACTGCTGCGCTACGGCATCCCCGAGTTCAAGATGGAGAAGCGCCACCTCGACCGCCGCCTGGCGCAGATGGAGGCCGAGGGCACCCGGTTCCGCCCGGGGGTCGCGGTGGGGACCGACATCACCGGTCCGGCCCTGCGGGACCGCTACGACGCGATCGTGCTGGCCATCGGGGCGACCGCCTGGCGCGACCTCGAGGTGCCGGGGCGCGAGCTGGACGGCGTCCTGCAGGCCATGGAGTACCTGCCTCCCGCCAACCGGGTCGCGCGCGGCGAGGCCGTGGCCGACCAGGTCGTGGCCACCGGCAAGGACGTCGTGATCATCGGTGGCGGCGACACCGGCGCCGACTGCCTCGGCACCGCGCTGCGCCAGCAGGCCCGTTCGGTGACCCAGCTCGAGATCCTTCCCGAGCCGACCGCCGACCGGCCGACCGGCCAGCCGTGGCCGACCTACCCCATGGTCTACCGCATCTCGAGCGCCCACGAGGAGGGTGGCGAGCGGCTGTTCTCGGTCAGCACCCAGGCCTTCCTGGGCGACGACGAGGGCCGGGTACAGGGCGCTGCGGCTCGTCGAGGTGCGCCTGAGCGACGGCCGGTTCCAGCCGGTCGAGGGGTCGGAGCACGAGATCCCGGCCCAGCTGGTGCTGCTGGCCATGGGTTTCGTGGGGCCGCGCACCGACGGCGTCGTCGACCAGCTCGCCCTGCCGCTCGACCCCCGCGGTGCCATCGCGCGGGACGGCGACTACGCCACCTCGGTGCCCGGGGTGTTCGTCGCCGGTGACGCCGGACGCGGCCAGTCGCTGATCGTGTGGGCCATCGCCGAGGGCAGGTCGTGCGCGGCATCGGTCGACCGTTGGCTCAGCGGGAGTACCGTGCTGCCATCGCCGATTGCGCCCACTGCGCGGCCGTTGGTGGTCTGACATTCCTTTCGGCCGGTCGGGGGACAACCGGACGGTCGTATCTCATGGTCGACGAGCCACCCGGCTCGGCCCGCCTCACAACTCGAAGGAGAGCACGGCCGATGCGCCGAGCGAAGATTGTCTGTACGTTGGGTCCGGCCGTGGACGGCCGCCTCGAGGAGCTGGTCCGGGCGGGCATGGACGTCGCCCGCCTCAACCTGAGCCACGGCGGCTACGCCGAGCACCAGGCTCGCTACGACGAGGTCCGGCGGGCCAGTGACGCCACCCATCGGGCCGTCGCCGTGCTGGTCGACCTGCAGGGTCCCAAGATCCGTCTGGGGCTGTTCGCCGACGGTCCCGTCGAGCTCGAGCTCGGCAGGACCTTCACCATCACCGTCGACGACGTGATGGGGGACGCCGAGCTGGCCTCGACCACCTACAAGGGCCTGCCGGGCGACTGCCGCCCGGGCGACGTCATCCTGGTGGACGACGGCAAGGTGGCCCTGCGGGTCACCGAGGTCGACGCCACCCGGGTGGTCACCGCGGTCGAGGTTCCGGGCCAGGTGTCGAACAACAAGGGGCTCAACCTGCCCGGCGTCGCCGTCGGGGTGCCTGCGCTGTCCGACAAGGACGAGGCCGACCTGCGCTTCGCGCTGGGCCTGCGGGCCGACATGATCGCGCTGTCGTTCGTTCGCAGCGCCTCGGACATCGACCTGGTCCACAAGATCATGGACGAGGAGGGTGTCCGGCTGCCCGTCATCGCCAAGATCGAGAAGCCGCAGGCGGTCGAGAACCTCGAGGAGATCGTGCGGGCCTTCGACGGCATCATGGTCGCCCGCGGCGACCTGGGCGTCGAGCTGCCGCTCGAGGACGTGCCCATGGTGCAGAAGCAGGCCGTCGAGCTGGCCCGCCGGGCCGCCAAGCCGGTCATCGTCGCCACCCAGGTGCTGGACTCGATGATCACGATGCCGCGGCCCACCCGAGCCGAGGCCTCGGACTGCGCCAACGCGGTGCTGGACGGCGCCGACGCCATCATGCTCAGCGGCGAGACCAGCGTGGGCAAGTACCCGTTCGAGGCGGTCCGCACCATGGCCCGCATCATCGAGAAGGTCGAGAGCGTCGGTCTCGACCGGATTCCCGCTCTGGGGACCCGCCCCTCCACCAAGGGCGGGGCCATCACCTACGCCGCGGCCTCGGTGGGCGAGCTGCTCGACGTGAGCCATCTGGTGGCGTTCACCACCAGCGGCGACTCGGCGCGGCGGATGGCGCGGCTGCGCTCGCGCATCCCGCTGCTGGTGTTCACCCCGCACGCGGCGGTGCGTTCGCAGCTGGCCCTCACCTGGGGCGTCGAGACGTTCCTGATCGAGGACGTCGCCGACACCGACGAGATGGTGCGCCAGGTCGACGAGCAGCTGCTGGCGGCCGGCCGGTGCGAGCCGGGGGAGCAGGTCGTGATCGTCGCGGGCTCACCCCCCGGGACCCCGGGATCGCTGAACGCGATGCGGATCCACCGGATGGGCGACGCTGTCGCCCGGGCGTCTGCGACCGACCGCTGATGACGGCCCTCACCCGGCGTCCGGGCGACCGGGGCGCCTGCGCGCCACGGTGGTTCGGTGCCGGGTGGGGGACTCGAACCCCCATGCCTTTCGGCGGCGCATTTTGAGTGCGCTGTGTCTGCCGATTCCACCAACCCGGCCGGACGGGCCACCCCTGGTGGGCTGCCACGTCCTGCAGGCACGAGCCCTGCTGTACGAACTCTAGCCCGAGCGGAGAACGAGCCCACCCATGAGTGACGACGACACACCTGCCCTGGTGGCCGCCGGAAGCAAGGCCCGCCGCGTCGTGGTGGCCGAGGACGAGGCCCTGATCCGCCTCGACATCGTCGAGATGCTGCGCGAGGCCGGCTACGACGTCGTCGGCGAGGCCGGGGACGGCGAGCAGGCCGTCACCCTGGCCGAGCTGCACCGCCCGGACCTGGTGGTGATGGACGTCAAGATGCCGGTGCTCGACGGCATCTCGGCCGCGGAGCGGATCGCCGCCGCCCGGGTGGCCCCCGTCGTCCTGCTCACCGCCTTCTCCCAGCGCGAGCTGGTCGAGCGGGCCCGGGACGCCGGCGCCATGGCCTACGTCGTCAAGCCGTTCACCTCGGCCGACCTGCTGCCGGCGCTCGAGATCGCCGTCAGCCGGCACCAGCAGATCACCGCCCTGGAGTCGGAGGTGGCCGACCTGCACGAGCGGCTCGAGACCCGCAAGCTCGTCGACCGCGCCAAGGGGCTGCTGCAGACGAGCTTCGGCATGACCGAGCCCGAGGCGTTCCGGTGGATCCAGAAGGCGTCCATGGACAAGCGCCTCTCGATGCGCGAGGTGGCGGCCACGGTCGTCGCGTCGTCCGCCGCCGACCCGAAGATCGCCGACGCAACCCCCTGACGACCGCAGACCTTGTGGCTGCAAGCGTGTGCAACCGGAAGTCGACTAGTACCCCGAACATTCATCCTATGACCTGACCTAGCAGGAAATATGTCCCGTTTGTGGGGTCTTGGGGACCGTCGACTGAAATCGTTGTCGAGCCTTGACCAGCCTGAAACACCGGAGGGCGCTCGGCGACTCGTTCTTGGTGATAACTTCCCGCCCATCGGCAGCCCCGAACGAGGGCACTGAGGGAAGAGGGAAACACATGAGGAAGCCCCTTCGGGTGGTCGCGGGTCTCGCCATCGCCTCGTTGGCTCTTGCCGCGTGCGGCGGGTCCGGTTCCGGCGGCAAGGAACTGATCGTCGGCACCGACATGCCGCTGCAGGGTGCGTCGAAGGACGCGTCGGACTCGACCAACAACCTGCTCGCGCTCTACCTGGAGTCGATCGGCGGCAAGGCCGGCGACTACACGGTCAAGCTCAAGCTGTACGACGACTCCACGGCAGCCAAGGGCTCGTGGGACGACGCGCAGTGCCAGCAGAACGCCACCGCCCACGTCGCGAACGCCGGCGAGGTCGCGGTCATGGGTACCTACAACTCGGGCTGCGCCAAGATCGAGGTCCCGGTCCTGAACCAGGACCCGAACGGCCCGATGCTGATGGTCTCGCACGCCAACACCAACCCCGGCCTGACCAAGACCTGGGACCCGGGCGAGCCCGACAAGTACTACCCGACCAAGACCCGCAACTACGCCCGCGTCATCACCACCGACGACTACCAGGGTGCAGCGGCTGCCGCCTTCCTCAAGGAGAAGGGCATCAGCTCGGTCTACATCCTCAACGACAACCAGACCTACGGTCAGGGTGTCGGCAAGTCGTTCGAGGCCGGTGCCGCCAAGGTGGGCCTGAAGGTGCTCGGCAACGAGGCCTGGGACGCCAAGCAGACCAGCTACGCCGCGCTGTTCAACAAGATCAAGGCCATGAACCCGGGCGCGATCTACCTGGCCGGCATCTACGACAACAACGGTGGCCAGCTGGTCAAGGACAAGGTCTCGGTCCTCGGTGACCAGAAGACCACGCCGATGATGGCTCCGGACGGCTTCACCGGCTACCCGGACCTGCAGAAGCTGCCCGAGGCCGAGGGTCTGTACCTCAGCTTCACCGGTCTGACGGTCGACCAGCTGAAGGCGGCCGGCGGTACTGCGGCCAAGCTGCTCGAGTCCTACAAGACCAAGTACGGCAAGGACCTGACGTCCAGCTTCGCGCTGTACGGCGTGACCGCCTTCCAGGTGATCCTGCAGGCGATCGAGAAGTCGGACGGCACTCGCAAGGGCGTCACCGACCAGGTCTTCGGCGGCTCCGGCATCGTGATCCCGGCCGACAAGTCGCTCACGGGCAAGGAGATCAAGCTCGACCCGAAGACCGGTGACCTCACGTCGCAGGACATCTCGATCCTGACGATGACCGGTGGGGCCGAGACCTTCCTGAAGGCTCAGCCGATCAGCTGACCGATCGATGACCGCTGGGCGGGGAGAGCACCTGCGCTCCCCGCCCAGCGGCCTGATCTCGTTGTGCACGAACCGGTTGTCGTCCTGCGCCTCTGAGGTCCTGCTCCTGCCCCACCGAATTCTCGCTGTCCACGACGCCCGGCCGGGGAGCCCCGAGCCGTCGATCCTGAAGGGCATCGCCCATGAGCCAAGCCACCGTGGCGGCACGACCGCCGCGCACGCGGGTCGAGAACCGTGAGTTCACGGTCCGCATCGTGTCGTACGTCCTGCTGGCCCTGGTCGGAATCTGGGTGCTCACGCGAGCGGTCTCACACCCGGCCGAGTTCACGACCGTCCTGTTCCTAGGGCTCAAGCTCGGAGCGCTGTACGCCCTGGTGGCCCTCGGCTACACGATGGTGTACGGCATCATCGAGCTGATCAATTTCTCGCACGGTGACCTGTTCATGCTCTCGACGGTCGCGAGCGGCTTCATTATGGTCTCGGTCCTCGGCAGGACCAGCCCGAGCGTCTCAGGGATCGCCCTCATGATCGGGGCCATGCTGGTCGTGATGGTGATGGCGGCGGGGATCAACACCCTGGCCGAGAGGTTCGCCTACCGTCGGCTGCGTCGTGCCCCCAAGCTGGCACCGTTGATCACCGCGGTCGGCCTGAGCTTCATGTACCAGGCGGTCGGCATCCAGGCCAACGGGTCAGGTCCGCGCAACTGGCAGACCATGCTCGGCAACCGAGGCTTCACCGTCGGCCAGGTCAAGATCGAGTGGACGATCATCGTGGTCCTGGCGATCACCGTCCCGCTGCTCCTGCTGATGACCTACCTGGTCAACCACACCCGGCAGGGCAAGGCCATGCGCGCCACCGCCCAGGACCAGGACGCCTCACGGCTGATGGGGATCAACGTCGACCGCACCATCGCCTACACCTTCGCCCTCGGCGGCGGGCTGGCCGGCGCGGCAGGCATGCTCTGGCTGCAGAGCTCGGGGACCACCCGCTACGACCTCGGCTTCCAGCTGGGCCTGATCGCCTTCACCTCCGCGGTGCTGGGCGGTATCGGCAACCTCAACGGCGCCGTCCTCGGCGGGTTCATCATCGGGGTCATCCAGAACCTCAACGACGCGTTCCTGCTCGGCTCCGCCTGGTCGCAGACCGTCGTGTTCACCATCCTCATCCTGCTGATGGTCTTCAAGCCCGAAGGCATCCTCGGCAAGCCGACCACGGAGAAGGTGTGACCATGGCGAACACCGTTGCCACGAGCATCTCGGTCCGGGAAGCCGCCGAGCATGCCCGCCGATCCAACCGCAAGTGGTCGATCGCGCTGACTCTCGTGACGGTCGTGCTGTTCCTCCTCTACTGGAAGATCCTCCCCGGCATCGGGGGCCAGACCGCGGTCGTCTTCCGCACCTGGTTGTCGGTCTCGGTCGCCAGCGAGATGGTCCTCTGGGTGATCTTCGCCCTCGGGCTGAACATCGTGGTCGGCTACGCCGGCCTCCTCGACCTGGGGTATGTGGCGTTCTGGGCACTGGGCGGCTACTTCGCCGGCTGGTTCATGTCCCCGTTCGCCTCGCAGATGACCCCGGCGTTCAAGAACCTGAAGTTCAGCCTGCTGGGCAATCCGCCTGACATCGCGGGCCTGGACACCGGCATCCACCTGAACTTCTGGTTGGTGCTGCCGTTGGCGGGCCTCTACTGCGCCTTCTGGGGCATCCTCATCGGTGCCCCCACTCTGCGCCTCAAGAGCGACTACCTGGCGCTGGTCACGCTGGGGTTCGGCGAGATCATCCCGCAGGTGTTCCGCAACGGTGAGTTCATCGGCCCGAACGGCTCGATCAACGTGTCGAACGGCGACAAGGGCATCACCCCGATGGACACGATCCCCACCTGGCCGTTCGGCTACATCCCCGGCGTCCCCGCTCAGCTGGGGCTGCGCGCCACCGACCTGCCGTTCAAGTTCCTGGTCTTCTGCCTGCTGGCGGCGGCCGTCATCTTCCTCTCGATCCGGATCCGGGAGGGCCGGCTGGGCCGGGCCTGGCTGGCCATTCGGGAGGACGAGCTGGCCGCGTCGATGATGGGCGTGCCCCTGATGCGCACCAAGCTGGCGGCCTACGCCGTCGGCGCCTTCGCCGGCGGCGTGGGCGGCGTCGCCTTCGCGACACATGTCGGCGGGGTCTACTCCAGCCGGTTCGACTTCGCGATCTCGATCATCCTGCTCGCGATGGTGGTGCTCGGCGGCATGGGCAACGTCTGGGGTGTGACCGTCGGCGCCCTGGTCCTGGCCTGGATCAACGCGACCGGTCTCGAGCAGTTCGGCAACACCGTGAACTCGACGCTCGGCACCAGCGTCAACTTCAAGAACTACCAGTACCTGATCTTCGGTCTGATCCTGGTGTTCATGATGCTGTTCCGTCGCGAGGGCCTCATCCCCGAGACCCGAACCCGTCAGGTACTGCAGGAGCCGGAGCGGGGCGAGCTCGAGTCCGTCGGGGCCGACCTGGAAGGAGAGTCGGTATGACCGCCGCAGCCGCCACCCTGTCGAGCACGCTCGACCTGCACGCCGACAACATCACCATCAAGTTCGGTGGTCTGGTCGCCGTCGACGACGTCTCGTTCACCATCCCGCACGGGTCCGTGGTCAGCCTGATCGGGCCCAACGGCGCCGGCAAGACGACGTACTTCAACGTCCTGACCGGGCTGTACCACCCGACGTCGGGCCGGGTGTACCTGGGCGACGAGGACGTCACCGGCCTGTCGCCGCACCTGGTGGCGCACAAGGGCCTGGCGCGGACGTTCCAGAACATCCGGCTCTTCAACCTGATGACGGCCGAGGAGAACGTCATGGTGGCGATGCACTCGCACATGAAGTCCGGCATCGTCGAGACGGTCCTGAAGACCCCGAGGCAGCGCCGCGAGGAGCGCGAGGCCCGGGAGCGGGCCCACGAGCTGCTCACCTTCGTCGACATCGGTGGGGTGGGGGACGAGTACGCCCGCAACCTCTCCTACGGTGACCAGCGCCGGCTCGAGGTGGCCCGGGCCCTGGCGCTCAAGCCCAAGGTGCTGCTGCTCGACGAGCCCACCGCCGGCATGAACCCGCAGGAGTCGGCCCGGTTCGTCGAGTTCGTGCACCACATCCGCGACGAGATGGACGTTTCGGTGCTGCTCATCGAGCACGACATGAGCGTCGTGATGAAGGTCAGCGAGCGGATCACCGTCCTGGACCGCGGCCGCAAGATCGCCGAGGGTACCCCCGACGAGATCAAGAACGACCAGAACGTGGTGGAGGCCTACCTGGGCAAGACCGGCACCGACGGCTACAGGAGCGACAAATGACGGCCAACGCCACCAGCCCGGCGGCCGGGGACACCCGCGGCTCCGGCGACGTCCTGCTGTCGATCAAGAACATCGAGGTCTACTACGGCAGCATCGCTGCCGTGAAGGGGATCAGCCTCGAGGTCCGCAAGGGCGAGATCGTCACCCTGATCGGCTCGAACGGGGCCGGCAAGTCGACGACCCTGCGCACGATCTCCGGCCTGATCCGGCCCCGCAAGGGCAGCCTGATGTTCCAGGGCAAGGACCTGGCCAAGATGGCCGGCCACGACATCGTCGCCGGCGGCATCTGCCACTCGCCCGAAGGGCGACGGATCTTCCCCCGGATGACCGTCGACGAGAACCTCGACCTGGGCGCGTTCCTGCGCGACGACAAGGCCGAGATCGCCGCCGACAAGGAACGGGTGCTCGACCTGTTCCCGCGCCTGAAGGAGAGGATCGCCCAGAAGGCCGGCACCATGTCGGGCGGTGAGCAGCAGATGCTCGCCGTGGCGCGCGCCATGATGGGCCGCCCGTCCCTGCTGCTGCTCGACGAGCCCTCGATGGGCCTGGCGCCGGTCCTGGTCGACCTGATCTTCGACACCATCCAGGTGATCCGGGACCAGGGCACCACGATCCTGCTGGTCGAGCAGAACGCCCTGGCCGCGCTGGGAATCGCCGACTACGCCTACGTCCTCGAGTCCGGCGCCCTCAAGCTCGAGGGCCAGGCCTCCCGGCTGGCGCAGGACGACGAGGTCACCAGGGCCTACCTCGGCGGCTAGCTCCCGCACCTCTCGGTGACACGGTGGCCACGGTCGTGATCCACGCCACGCCGAAGGGGTACGAAAACCGCAGCTCAGTTCCTCCCGTACCCCCTGGCGTCGTACGCTCGCTGACGTCGACCGGGGGGTACGGCATGTCTTCGTTGCACTCGCCGTCGAGGAGGTTCGGGTGTCCCGTCCGTCGCCCGATGTCCGCCACGCCACCCTGGACGACGTCGACGACCTGGTGCGGCTGTGGATCTGCTCCCGCGACGAGGCCGGGGGCGCCACCCGAGCCCTCGCGGGCGGCTCCGCCGAGCAGGTGCGCAGCCGCCTGCAGGAGGCCGTGAACGTCCCCGGCGTGGTGCTGCTGGTCGCCCGGGTTGACGGCGTCGCCGCGGGCTACGCCGTCGTCCGGCGGGCGCCGCTGATGCCGGTGGTCGACGAGTCGACCATGCACGTCGAGAACCTCTACGTCGACCCCGAGCTGCGCCGCCGCGGGGTCGCCAAGGCGCTGCTGTCGGCGGTCGCCGCACTGGCCGAGCGACACGGCATCGAGCAGGTCGTCGTCAATGCGCCACCCGGCTCGCGGGACGCCAACCGGTTCCTGGCCAGGCTCGGGTTCACCCCGCTGGTGGTGCGCCGGCTCGCCTCGACGGCCACCCTGCGACGCCACCTGGCGGGCGATAACCGGCGCAACGGTCTGGAGGACCTGTTGTCGCGTCGGCGCTCCCTACGGGCGCGCACCGAGCGCAGCGAGCCGACGGTCGACCTGAGCGGTGAGATCACCCCGCGGGAGGGCATCGCCGCCCGGCTGCGGCTCGAGGCCCGCCGGGCTCGACGCATCGACGGCGACCAGCCGCGGGTGGAGCTCGTCGACCTGGACGCCCTCGCGCTCGAGGACGCCGCGCAGGCCCTGCCCGAGCAGCTCGCCACGGCGGTGACGTCGGACTCGACCCCGGTCCCGGTCAGCGGCGTCCAGGTCCACGTCAGCCCGGTGTAGGACGGCACCCCGGCGTGGCCTTCAGCCGGTGCAGGACCGTCAGCCCGGTGGCGCCTGGCGCAGCAGGCAGGTCAACCTCGACGTACAGATCCGTCGGCCCTGGTCGTCGCTGACCACGATCTCGTAGCTGGCCAGGGTGCTGCCCAGGTGGATCGGGGTGGCCACCCCGGTCACCACCCCGGACGACGCCGCTCGATGGTGGGTCGCGTTGATCTCGACACCCAACGAGATCCGACCGACCGACGCACCGTGCAGCGCGGCGCCGACCGAGCCGAGGGTCTCGGCGAGCACGACCGAGGCGCCGCCGTGCAGCAGGCCGTAGGGCTGGGTGTTGCCCGCCACCGGCATGGTGGCCACGAGCCGCTGCGGCGAGGCCTCGACGAACTCGATGCCCATCCGTTCGACGAGGGTTCCCGCGCCCATGGCCCGAACCCCGGCGAGCACCGCCTCCCGGGTCGGCGCCGCCTCGGGGGTCGGCGGCCCCTCGGGGGTCGGCGGCCCCTCGAGCCCGGACGGCGCGTCGTCGGCGGTGTCGGTCATGCCCCATAGGGTGTCAGGCGTGACCCAGTCCCCGACGGCGGGGGTGCGCCCGCCGACCGCCGAACCCGGTGCCCCTCGCCCGCGACTGCTGCTGGTCGACGGTCACTCGATGGCCTACCGCGCCTTCTACGCCCTGCCGGTCGAGAACTTCTCGACCAGTACCGGGCAGCCGACGAACGCCGTCTACGGGTTCACGTCGATGCTGATCAACGTGCTGCGCGACGAGCAGCCCGACCACGTCGCGGTCGCCTTCGACGTCTCGCGCCAGACCTTCCGCACCACCGAGTACGACCAGTACAAGGCGAACCGCTCGACCTCGCCGACCGAGTTCTCGGGCCAGGTGGCCCTGGTGAAGGAGGTCCTGGCGGCGCTGCGGATCCAGCATGTCGAGCTGCCCGGCTACGAGGCCGACGACATCATCGCCACCTTGGCCCGCCAGGCCCGCGAGCAGGGGTGGCAGGTGCTGGTGAGCAGCGGGGACCGCGACTCGGTGCAGCTGGTCGGTCACCGACGTCACCTTGCTGTACCCCCTGCGCGGTGTCTCCGAGCTGATCCGGATGACGCCCGAGGTCGTGCTCGAGCGCTACGGGGTCGTGCCGGCGGTCTACCCCGAGCTCGCGGCGTTGGTGGGGGAGACCAGCGACAACCTGCCCGGCGTCCCAGGGGTCGGTGCCAAGACGGCGGCGAAGTGGCTGGACGCCTACGGCGGCCTCGACGGCGTCATCGCCCAGGCCGGTTCGATCAAGGGCAAGGCCGGCGAGAGCCTGCGTGAGCACCTCGAGGACGTGATCCGCAACCGCCGGCTGAACCGTCTGGTCGACGACCTCGAGCTGCCGGTCACCCTGGACGACCTGCAGCTGCGCGGCTGGGACCGTGACGAGGTGCACCAGGTCTTCGACGGCCTCGAGTTCCGGGTGCTGCGGGACCGGCTGTTCGCCACCCTGAGCACGCCCGAGCCCGAGGGGGAGGGGGGCTTCGACCTCGCCACCACCAGGCTGGACGGCGCCGCCGTGGCCGAGTGGCTGACCGCTCACGCCCAGACCACCACCGGCGTCCAGGTCACCGGTCACGCGGCGCGCGGCAGCGGGGACGCCCGTGGGATCGCCCTGGCCACCGGCGACGGCAGCGCAGCCTGGGTCGACCTGGTGTCCGTGGCACCGGTCGGCCTGACCGCCCTGGCCGAGTGGCTCGCCGACCCGCAGCGACCCAAGGTGATGCACGACGCCAAGCCGGCGCTGCTGATGCTGGGCGCCCGCGGCCTGCCGCTGGCCGGGCTCACCAGCGACACCGCGCTGGCGGCCTACCTCTGCTACCCGGACCAGCGCAGCTTCGACCTGGCCGACCTGGCGGTGCGTCATCTGGGCCGCGAGCTGCGGGCCGAGGACGGTCCTGCTCCGGCGGTCGAGCAGCTCACCCTCGACACCGGCGACGGCCCCGACGAGGCCGAGCAGGCGATGGTGCGCTCCCGTGCCGTCCTCGAGCTGGCCGAGGTGCTGGACGGCGAGCTCGCCGCCCGTGGCGGCAGCGCCCTGCTCGCGGACCTCGAGCTGCCGCTGCATCGGGTGCTGGTCGGCATGGAGCAGGCCGGGGTCGCGGTCGACGTCCCGGCGCTGTCGGCCTTGGAGGCCTACTTCGCCCGTGAGGTCGAGACCGCCGCCGAGCTCGCCTTCGGGGTCATCGGCAGCCGAGATCAACCTGGGCTCGCCCAAGCAGCTGCAGGTCGTGCTGTTCGACGAGCTCGAGCATGCCCAAGACCAAGCGCACCAAGACCGGCTACACCACCGACGCCGAGGCGCTGCAGGACCTCTACGCCCAGACCGAGCACCCGTTCCTGCTGCATCTGCTGCGCCACCGCGACGCCTCGAAGCTGCGGGTGACGGTCGAGGGGCTGCTGCGCTCGGTCAGCGACGACGGCCGGATCCACACCACCTACCAGCCAGACGTTCGCCGCCACCGGACGGCTGTCGAGCACCGACCCCAACCTGCAGAACATCCCGATCCGCACCGAGGAGGGCCGCCGGATCCGCGAGACCTTCGTCGTCGGCGCAGGGCTACGAGTGCCTGCTGACGGCGGACTACTCCCAGGTCGAGATGCGGATCATGGCGCACCTGTCCGGTGACGAGGGCCTGATCGAGGCCTTCCGTTCCGGCGAGGACCTGCACCGCTTCGTCGGCTCCCGGGTCTTCGGCGTGGCCACCGAGGACGTCACCTCCGGCATGCGCTCCAAGATCAAGGCGATGTCGTACGGCCTGGCCTACGGGCTGTCGGCCTTCGGGCTCTCCCGCCAGCTCGGCATCGCCGTCGACGAGGCGCGCGACTCTCATGGACGAGTACTTCGACCGGTTCGGCGGGGTGCGCGACTACCTGCAGAGCATCGTCGCCGAGGCCCGCCGCACCGGGTACACCGAGACCATCCTGGGACGGCGTCGCTACCTGCCCGACCTGACCAGCGACAACCGCCAGCGCCGCGAGATGGCCGAGCGGATGGCGCTCAACGCCCCGATCCAGGGATCGGCCGCCGACATGATCAAGGTCGCCATGCTGCGGGTCGACCAGGGTCTGGCCGCACGCCGGGCTCTCCAGCCGGATGCTGCTGCAGGTGCACGACGAGCTGGTGCTCGAGGTCGCGCCGGGGGAGCGGGACCAGGTCGAGGCGCTGGTCCGCGAGGCGATGGGCGGGGCCGCCGAGCTCGCCGTCCCGCTCGACGTCTCGGTCGGTGTCGGCCAGAGCTGGCACGACGCCGGTCACTAGGGTCGGTGCCGGGTCACCGCTCCCGCATCCGCCCTACTGGGCGAGCCGGGCGACGAAGACGGCGGTGCCGGGGATGAGCTCGCCGCGCAGCCTGCTCCAGCCGCCCCAGATGTTCTCGTTCGAGTCCGGCCACTCGGGCTCGACCAGGTCGAGCAGCCGGAAGCCGGCACCGGTGAGCTCGCGCACCCAGTCGCCCAGGGTGCGGTGGTGCTCGGCGTAGACCAAGTGGCCGTCGGCGTCCCGCTCGCTGTAGGGGGTGCGGTCGAAGTACGGGCGGACGGCGGTCAGTCCGTCGGGACCGGGGTCGTCCGGGAACGCCCACCGGATCGGATGGGTCACCGAGAAGACCCACCGGCCCGCCGGGCCGCAGCACCCGAGCCACCTCGGCGCAGCACCGGCCCGACGTCGGCCACGAAGGGCAGCGCCCCGTAGGCCGAGCAGGCCAGGTCGACGCTGGCGCTCGCCAGGGGCAGCCGCGCGGGCATCGGCCTGGACCGGCGCCAGGCCGCGGTCGCGCATCACCGGCGGCACGCGAGCATGCCGGCCCGACAGGTCGATGGCCACCACCTCGGCGCCCTGGCCGGCCAGCCAGCGCCCCGCACTGGGCGGCCCCACTGCCGACCTCGAGCACCCTGCGTGCCGACGACGTCGCCGAGCAGGTCGCGCCTCGGCCTCGTCCAGGCCCTCCGGGCCCCACACGAAACGGGCGTGCCCGAGGAACGCGCCGTGCTCGGCCAAGTAGGCGGGGGCCTCGTCGTCCCACCACCACCGGTTGGCGCGCACCGAGTCGGCGGCACCCGCCGGGGCATAGCCTGCAGCGGCCGTCGGCCCTGGCCGCAGGGGTGAGCTCACCCGGCAACCCGTACGGGGCCACGGTCGACGATGACGCGGCTGCGAGACCCCGCTTTGACACCGCTGGTCTGCGCCACCGGTCAGCCTGTCACGGTGCACGTCATTGTGCACTCAGCGCGAACCCATCTCGATACCTGTCCACGTCTACCCCTGCCCACATCGGAGTCCCCTACATCGACATGCACCGACGTCACCACGCCCCCAGGTCGCGGTCAACGACATCGGCTCCGCCGAGGACTTCCTCGCCGCCATCGACGAGACGATCAAGTACTTCAACGACGGCGACATCGTCGACGGCACCATCGTCAAGGTCGACCGCGACGAGGTCCTGCTCGACATCGGCTACAAGACCGAGGGCGTCATCCCCTCCCGCGAGCTGTCGATCAAGCACGACGTCGACCCCAACGAGGTCGTCACCGTCGGCGACGAGATCGAGGCCCTGGTCCTCCAGAAGGAGGACAAGGAAGGCCGCCTGATCCTGTCCAAGAAGCGCGCCCAGTACGAGCGCGCCTGGGGCACGATCGAGAAGATCAAGGAAGAGGACGGCATCGTCACCGGCACCGTGATCGAGGTCGTCAAGGGCGGCCTGATCCTCGACATCGGCCTGCGCGGCTTCCTGCCCGCCTCGCTGGTCGAGATGCGTCGGGTCCGCGACCTGCAGCCGTACGTCGGCAAGGAGATCGAGGCCAAGATCATCGAGCTGGACAAGAACCGCAACAACGTGGTGCTGTCCCGCCGTGCCTGGCTCGAGCAGACCCAGTCCGAGGTGCGCCAGACCTTCCTGCAGACCCTGCAGAAGGGCCAGGTCCGCACGGGCGTGGTCTCGCTCGATCGTCAACTTCGGCGCCTTCGTCGACCTCGGCGGCGTCGACGGCCTGGTGCACGTCTCCGAGCTGTCCTGGAAGCACATCGACCACCCGGGCGAGGTCGTCGAGGTCGGCCAGGAGGTCACCGTCGAGGTGCTGGACGTCGACATGGACCGCGAGCGGGTCTCGCTGTCGCTCAAGGCGACCCAGGAAGACCCGTGGCAGCAGTTCGCCCGCACCCACGCAGATCGGCCAGGTCGTGCCCGGCAAGGTCACCAAGCTGGTGCCGTTCGGTGCGTTCGTGCGCGTCGACGAGGGCATCGAGGGCCTGGTCCACATCTCCGAGCTGGCCGAGCGCCACGTCGAGATCCCGGAGCAGGTCGTCCAGGTCGGCGACGCGATCTTCGTCAAGGTCATCGACATCGACCTGGAGCGTCGCCGGATCTCGCTGTCGCTCAAGCAGGCCAACGAGGGTGCACGTCGCCACCGGTGGCGACTTCGACCCCTCGCTGTACGGCATGGCCGACCGAGTACGACGAGGCCGGCAACTACATGTACCCCGAGGGCTTCGACCCCGAGACCAACGAGTGGCTCGAGGGCTACGAGAAGCAGCGCGAGGAGTGGGAGAAGCAGTACGCCGAGGCCCACGCCCGCTGGGAGGCCCACAAGAAGCAGATCGACGAGGCCGCCAAGGCCGACGCCGAGGCCCGCACCGAGGGCGAGGACGGTGGCGGTGCCGCTGCCTCGTCGGCCTCGTCCTACAGCTCGGCGGCTCCGGTCGCGGGAGGGCACCCTGGCCACGGACGAGGCACTGGCCGCCCTGCGCGAGAAGCTCACCGGCAACTGAGCTGCTCCACCTGATCGACGAGGTGCTCCCGGCCGAACCGGCCGGGAGCACCTCGCTTCGTCGCCATGCCCCGAACGCCACCGTGAACCTGCCGGGCGAACCCCTCATGTTCGGCCGTCGGGGGCCGACCTTGCCCGGTAGCGGCAGCTCCGGCGTGGGCGCCGTCGACCGGAGGCGGCGCGAGCCAGGCCGGGCGAGCGACCGGTGTCGGGGTCCGGGTCGACCGGCCACGGCGAGCCTGCGCGCCGCCGTGCCCGGGAGCAGGTCGGCGACGCCAGGTGCCGACCCAGGGGCCCGTGAGCGGGCACGAGGCCTCGGTCTACGCCCTCGCGGCCGTGGTCGAGCGCGAGGACCGCAGCGAGCACAACGGCCCGCTGCGCCAGCGACTGCCCGGTGCCGAGCGCAGGCCCGGAGCCGCCCGACTGCGACGCGGCGACTACGGCGCCCCGCTACGACCGCTGGCCACCGCGGCCTGGCGGCGCTGGTACACCGCCGTCGTGGTGGCCCTCGACCTGGCGGTCGCCGACGCCGCGGCCCAGCTGGGGCTGGGGCTGGGGCTCGGGCGCGGGCTCACGAACGCGGTGCCGGCGGCCGCCTTCGCCGCGGTCTTCGTCGCGACGTTGACGCTGGGCAGGGTCTACGAGTACCGGTTCGTCGAGCACGGCGGGCAGGAGTTCCGACGGCTGAGCACCGCCATCGTCGTCGTCCTCGCCGCCACCGGCGTCCTGGTGGCCGCGGTGGGTGACCCTGCCCGGGGTCTGGTCCTGGTGGCCGCCCCGCTGGCGGGGCTGGCATGCCTGGTCGGCCACCTGCTGGCCCGTCACGTCCTCAGCTCGCTGCGCGCCGCGGACGCTGCGGTCATCGGGTGCTGCTGATCGGCCTCGAACGGTCCGTCGCCGAGCTCGCACGCCCCCTGGCCAGGCACCGCAGGCCGGGATGCAGCCGGTGGCGGCCTGCATCAACCGGACCGGACACGGTCGCGGGCCTGCCGGTGCTGGGCACCCCGGCCGAGGCCGCGGCAGCGATCACGGCGTCCTGCGCCGACACCATGCTGCTGACCGCCTGGTCCCACGATCAGCGAGAAGGACCTGCGCCGTCTGGCCTGGGCCCTGGAGGGCAGCCGGCTTGCAGCTGATCGTGGCCCCTCGGCTGGCCGAGGTCGCCGTTCCCCGCTCCATCTGCACACCATCGGCGGGCAGGCCCTGCTGATGGTGCACGAACCCGAGTTCACCGGCGTCCGCCGGCTCGCCAAGGCCGCGCTGGACTACCTGATCGCGCTCACGGCACTGCTGCTGCTGGGACCGGTGATGCTGGCCGTCGCGGTCGCCGTCAAGCCCTGCTCCCCGGGCCCGGTGTTGTTCCGCCAGGAACGGGTGGGCAGACGTGGCACGACGTTCCGCATGACCAAGTTCCGCAGCATGTACCCCGACGCCGACAGCGGCTCGCCGACCTGACCGACAGCAACGAGCACGGCGGCGGACCGCTGTTCAAGATGAAGCAGGATCCCGGCGTCACTCCGGTCGGTCGCTTCATCCGCCGGTTCTCCCTGGACGAGCTGCCGCAGCTGTTCGACGTGCTCGCGCGCACCATGTCGGTGGTCGGCCCGCGGCCGCCGCTGCCCCGCGAGGTCGCCAGCTACGAGCAGGACGTGCATCGCCGGCTGCTGGTCAAGCCAGGGATCACCGGGCTGTGGCAGGTCTCGGGCCGCTCCGACCTCAGCTGGGAGGAGTCGGTGCGCCTCGACCTGTCCTACGTCGAGAACTGGTCGCTCGGACTCGACCTGTCGATCATCGCCCGGACCGTCGCCGCCGTCCTGGCCAGCCGCGGCGCCTACTGAGTCACCGTCTGCTGGCAGGATGCCGGTGTGCTGACGGTGGGACTGACCGGCGGGATCGGCGCCGGCAAGTCGACGGTGGCCCGCCGTCTGGCGGGGCTGGGTGCCGTCGTGGTGGACGCCGACCAGCTGGCCCGAGCCGTCGTCGAGCCCGGCACCCCCGGGCTGGCGCAGATCGCCGAGGTGTTCGGGCCGGCGGTGCTGACGGCCGACGGTCGGCTCGACCGGGCCGCGATGGCCGCGGTGGTGTTCTCCGACCCGACCGCCCGGGTGCGCCTGGAGGCCGTGGTGCACCCGCGGCTGGCCGCCCTGACCGCCGCCACCGTCGCGGCGCTGCCCGACGACACCGTCGTCGTCCATGACATGCCGTTGCTGGTCGAGAAGTCGATGGCGGCCCAGTACCACCTCGTCGTGGTGGTCGACGCACCGGTCGACGTCCGGGTGGCACGGCTGGCGGACCGGGGGATCGGCGCGGACGACGCCCGCGCGCGGATGACCGCCCAGGCGGACGACGACGCCCGACGCCGCAGCGCCGACGTGTGGCTCGACAACGCCGGCCCCGAGGACGACGTCCTCACCGCCGTCGACCGGCTGTGGCACTCCCGGCTGCTGCCTTTCCACCGCAACCTGCTCGCGGGCCGGTGCGCGACCCCACCCGAGGCGGTGGCCCCCGGCCAGCCGGCCGACCTCGGGGTCCGGCGCCGGCTGCTGGACCGGGTGCGGCGGGCCTGCGGCGCGACCGTCGCGGGCCACTGGGACGACGACGCGACCCTGGTGCTGGCGGTGCCACGGATCTGGGCGACCCTCGGCGGGACCGACCGGCAGGACGTGCGGCGGGCGCTCGGCCGTGCCGGCTTCCCGCCGTCCGGCACGCACCTGCACGGCAGCGCCGACCCGGGCACCCCGGTGCGAATCCTGCTGGCCGACGCCTGAGGGAGGGGCTGAGGCGGTCGGTGTCTGTGGTGCCGCATACGGTGGAGGCATGCGTCCCACCACCGACCTGCAGCGCCGGGTCGCTCCGTTCCAGGTGATCTCGGACTTCGCGCCGGCCGGCGACCAGCCGCAGGCCATCGACGACCTGACCCGGCGGGTCGACGCGGGCGAGCAGGACGTCGTCCTGCTCGGTGCCACCGGCACCGGCAAGTCGGCGACCACCGCCTGGCTGATCGAGAAGCTGCAGCGTCCGACCCTGGTGATGGCCCCGAACAAGACCCTGGCCGCCCAGCTGGCCAACGAGTTCCGCGAGCTGCTGCCCAACAACGCCGTCGAGTACTTCGTCTCGTACTACGACTACTACCAGCCCGAGGCGTACGTCCCGCAGACGGACACCTACATCGAGAAGGACTCCTCGATCAACGACGAGGTCGAGCGGCTGCGGCACTCGGCGACGAACTCGCTGCTCACCCGGCGCGACGTCATCGTGGTGGCCTCGGTCTCGTGCATCTACGGCCTGGGCACCCCGCAGGAGTACGTCGACCGCATGGCCGGCTCAAGGTCGGCCTGCAGATCGAGCGCGACGCAGCTGCTGCGGCGCTTCGTGCAGATGCAGTACACCCGCAACGACCTCGCGTTCACCCGTGGCACCTTCCGGGTGCGGGGGGACACGGTCGAGATCATCCCGGTCTACGAGGAGCTGGCGCTGCGGATCGAGATGTTCGGCGACGAGATCGACCGGATCTACACCCTGCATCCGCTGACCGGCGAGATCGTGCGCGAGGAGGAGGAGATGTACGTCTTCCCGGCGACGCACTACGTCGCCGGGCCCGAGCGCATGGAGCGGGCGCTGGGCGGCATCGAGTCCGAGCTGGCCGACCGGCTCGCCCAGCTCGAGCGCCAGGGCAAGCTGCTCGAGGCCCAGCGGCTGCGGCTGCGCACCGGGCACGACATCGAGATGATGCGCCAGGTCGGCTCGTGCGCGGGCATCGAGAACTACTCCCGCCACATCGACGGCCGCGGGCCGGGGACGGCGCCGAACACCCTGATCGACTACTTCCCCGAGGACTTCCTGCTGGTGATCGACGAGTCTCACGTCACGGTGCCTCAGATCGGGGCGATGTACGAGGGCGACATGTCCCGCAAGCGCACCCTGGTCGACCACGGCTTCCGGCTGCCGAGCGCCATGGACAACCGCCCGCTGAAGTGGGAGGAGTTCCTCGACCGGATCGGTCAGACCGTCTACCTGTCGGCGACCCCGGGCAACTACGAGCTGGCCAAGGGGGACGGGGTGGTCGAGCAGATCATCCGCCCGACCGGACTGATCGACCCCAAGATCGTGGTCAAGCCGACCAAGGGCCAGATCGACGACCTGCTCGACGCAGATCCGCACCCGGGCCGGCAAGCACGAGCGGGTGCTGGTCACGACGTTGACCAAGAAGATGGCCGAGGACCTCACCGACTACCTGCTCGAGCACGGGGTGCGGGTGCGCTACCTGCACTCCGAGGTCGACACCCTGCGGCGGGTCGAGCTGCTGCGTGAGCTGCGGCAGGGCGAGTTCGACGTCCTGGTCGGCATCAACCTGCTGCGCGAGGGTCTCGACCTGCCCGAGGTGTCGCTGGTCAGCATCCTCGACGCCGACAAGGAGGGCTTCCTGCGGTCGGCCAAGTCGCTGATCCAGACCATCGGCCGGGCCGCCCGCAACGTCAGCGGCGAGGTGCACATGTACGCCGACACGCATCACGCCGTCCATGAGCCAGGCGATCGACGAGACCAACCGGCGACGGGAGAAGCAGGTGGCCTACAACACCGCCCACGGCCTCGACCCGCAGCCGCTGCGCAAGCGGATCGCCGACATCACCGACCTGATCGCCAAGGAGGACGACGACACCGAGGAGCTGATCGGCGGGGGTGGGCGGCAGCGCAGCCGGGGCAAGGCCCCGGTGCCGGGCATGCGGTCGACCGGCGACAGCTCCCGCACCCCGATGGCGGCCGGACTGCCGGCCACCGACCTGGCCGACCTCATCCAGCAGCTGTCGGAACAGATGCACAACGCGGCGGCCGAGCTACGCTTTGAGCTGGCCGCGCGACTGCGCGACGAGGTGTCCGAGCTGAAGAAGGAGCTACGCCAGATGCGAGCCGCAGGAAGCGCCTGATGAGCCTCGAGCTGGCAGTGCTCGGTGGGTTGGGCACCTTGCTGCTCCTGGACCTGGTGCTGGTCTCCCGCCGTCCCCACGAGCCGTCGGTGCGCGAGAGCGCGTGGTGGGTGTCCGGCTACGCCGTCCTGGCCCTGGGGATCAGCGGACTGCTGCTGGTGCAGCGGGGGCCGGGCCCGGCGGGGCAGCTGCTGGCCGGCTGGCTGACCGAGTACAGCCTCTCGGTCGACAACCTGTTCGTCTTCGTGATCATCATGAGCCGGTTCGCCGTGCCCCGCGAGCTGCAGCAGCGGGTGCTGATGGTGGGCATCCTGCTGTCCCTGGTGCTGCGGGGCGGGTGCATCCTGCTGGGTGTGGCCGCCATCGAGCGCTTCAGCTGGATCTTCTACCTGTTCGGCCTCTTCCTGATCTACACCGCCGTCGGCCTGCTGCGCCACGGCGAGGACGACGAGGGCGACTACAAGGAGAACATCGTCATCCGTGCGGTCCGTCGGGCACTGCCGGTGACCGAGACCTACGAGGCGGGCAGCCTGATGGTCCGTCGCGGCAGACGCTGGCTGGTCACCCCGCTGATGATCGTGCTGCTGGCGATCGGCACCACCGACCTGCTGTTCGCCTTCGACTCCATCCCGGCCATCTTCGGCCTGACCACCGACCCGTTCCTGGTCTTCACGGCGACGCTGCTGGCCCTCATGGGACTGCGCCAGCTCTACTTCCTGCTGGGCACGCTGCTGCGCCGACTCGTCTACCTGTCGGTGGGACTGGCGGTGATCCTGGCCTTCATCGGGGTGAAGCTGGTGCTCGAGGCGCTGCACACCAACCAGCTCGCCTGGATCAACGACGGCGACTCGGTGAGCTGGGCCCCCGTGGTACCGATCTGGGTGTCGTTGAGCGTGGTGCTGCTGGTGCTCATGGTCACCGCCGTGGCCAGCCTGCTGCGCACCCGTCACCTGGAGCGGCTGGCGCCGCCCCAGGTCCCGGTCCCGGTTCCGGTGAGGTCCTCCCGGAACCAGCACTGAGCCGGCGGGCTACCAGCCCTGAGCCGGCGGGCTACCAGCCCCGGGCGCGCCACTCACCGAGCTGCGGTCGCTCCGCGCCGACCGTGGTGTCGTCACCGTGGCCCGGGTAGACCCAGGCGTCGTCCGGGAGCACAGCGAAGATCCGCTGCTCCACGTCGTCGATGAGGGACGCGAACTTGGCGGCGTCCTGCCAGGTGTTGCCCACGCCGCCCGGGAACAGGCTGTCCCCGGTGAAGACGTGGGTGCTGCCGTCGCCCGACCGCAGCACCAGGGCCACCGAGCCGGGGGTGTGCCCCCGCAGGTGGACCACGTCCAGGCTGAGGGCACCGACAGTGACCCGGTCGCCGTGGACCAGTCGCCGGGCCGGGGCCACCGGCAGTGCGTCGGCGTCGTCCGCCCCGGCACTCGTGGTCGCCCCGGTCGCCTCGACCACCTCGGCGAGGGCGCGGTGGTGGTCCCAGTGCTGGTGGGTGGTGACGACCTGCGCCAGGCCGCGCCCGCCGTCGGCGGCCGCCTCGTCGAGCAGGGCCAGCAGCCGCGGCGCGTCGTCGGCGGCGTCGACCAGCAGCTGCTCGCCGCTGGCCAGGCAGGTGACCAGGTAGGCGTTGTTGCCCTGCGGCGAGACGTTGGCCTTGCGGATCACCAGGTCGGGCAGCCGGCGTACCTGGCTGGGGCCACCGGTGGTGACGACTCCGGTGTAGGTCATGGGGCTCTCCTCGGCAGAACGGTGGACGGCGGCCGTACCACTGTGGCAGCACTGCCCCCGGATCGGCAGCGGCACCCTCGCCGGGATCGGTGAATGTCGGTGGCCCCACTTAGCATGAGGAACTGTGACCGACCGTCTGATCGTCCGTGGTGCCCGAGAGCACAACCTGAAGGACATCTCCCTCGACCTGCCGCGTGAGGCGCTGATCGTCTTCACCGGGCTGTCCGGCTCGGGCAAGTCGTCCCTGGCCTTCGACACCATCTTCGCCGAGGGGCAGCGACGGTACGTCGAGTCGCTGTCGGCCTATGCGCGCCAGTTCCTGGGCCAGATGGACAAGCCGGACGTCGACTTCATCGAAGGCCTGTCGCCGGCCGTGTCGATCGACCAGAAGTCGACCAACCGCAACCCCCGTTCGACGGTGGGCACCATCACCGAGGTCTACGACTACCTGCGGCTGCTGTGGGCCCGAGCCGGCCGGGCGCACTGCCCCACCTGCGGCGAGCCGATCCAGCGCCAGACCCCGCAGCAGATCGTCGACCGGCTGCTCGAGCTGCCCGAGGGCACCCGCTTCCAGGTCCTGGCGCCCGTGGTGCGCGACCGCAAGGGCGAGTACGCCGACCTGTTCCGTGAGCTGCAGGGCAAGGGCTTCGCCCGGGCCCGGGTGGACGGCGAGACGATCAGCCTCACCGAGCCCCCCAGCTCGAGAAGAAGCTGAAGCACACCATCGACGTGGTGGTCGACCGGCTGGTGGTGAAGACCTCCGCCAAGCAGCGACTGACCGACTCCGTCGAGACCGCGCTGGGTCTGACCGGGGGAGTGCTGACCGTCGACCTCGTCGACGAGGCGGACGGCTCCCCCGAGCGGGAGCGCCGGTTCAGCGAGAAGATGGCCTGCCCCAACGACCATCCGCTGGCCAGCTTCGAGGTCGAGCCCCGCAGCTTCTCGTTCAACAACCCGTTCGGCGCCTGTGCCGAGTGCACGGGCATCGGCACCAAGCTCGAGGTCGACCCCGAGCTGCTGGTGCCGGACGAGGACCTGACCCTGGCCCAGGGGGCGATCGCGCCGTGGGCCGCGGCGTCCGCCGACTACTTCCTGCGCCTGATGAAGGCCCTCGGCGAGGATCTCGGGTTCTCGATCGACACACCGTGGCGTGCCCTGCCGCAGCGTGCCAAGGACGCCCTGCTGCACGGGCAGGACCACAAGGTCCACGTGAAGTTCCGCAACCGCTACGGCCGGGACCGGTCGTACTCCACGGGTTTCGAGGGCGTCGTCGTCTTCGTGCAGCGCCGTCACACCGAGACCGAGTCGGAGTGGAGCCGGGATCGCTACGAGGGCTACATGCGCGAGGTCCCCTGTCCTGCCTGTCAGGGGGCCCGCCTGAAGCCGGAGTCGCTGGCGGTGACGGTCGGGGGCCATTCCATCGCGCAGGTCTGCGCGCTGCCGATCCGGCAGGCCGCGGAGTTCCTCGGCGACCTCGAGCTGTCGGCGCGGGAGCGTCAGATCGCCGAGCGGGTCCTGAAGGAGATCCAGGCCCGCCTCGGCTTCCTGCTGGACGTCGGGCTGGAGTACCTGTCCCTCGACCGCGGCGCCGGCACGCTGTCCGGGGGAGAGGCCCAGCGGATCCGCCTCGCGACCCAGATCGGTTCGGGCCTGGTGGGGGTGCTCTACGTGCTCGACGAGCCCAGCATCGGGCTGCACCAGCGCGACAACCACCGGTTGATCGAGACCCTGACCCGGCTGCGCGACCTGGGTAACACCTTGATCGTCGTCGAGCACGACGAGGACACCATCCGGGCGAGCGACTGGGCCGTCGACATCGGCCCGGGTGCGGGCGAGCACGGCGGTCAGGTCGTGCACTCCGGCAGCGTGGCCGACCTGCTGACCCACCCCGACTCCCTGACCGGGCAGTACCTGTCCGGACGGCGCGAGATCGTGATGCCGGCGATCCGGCGCCCGGCCGACCCCGCACGTCGGGTGACCGTCGTCGGCGCCCGGGAGCACAACCTGCAAGGTGTCGACGTCTCGTTCCCCCTGGGGTGCCTGGTCGCCGTCACCGGGGTCAGCGGCTCGGGCAAGTCGACCCTGGTCAACGACATCCTCTACACGGTGCTGGCCAACAAGCTCAACGGCGCCCGGCAGGTGCCGGGGCGGCACAAGTCCGTGGTCGGGCTCGAGAACCTCGACAAGGTCGTCCACGTCGACCAGAGCCCCATCGGCCGCACCCCACGATCCAACCCGGCCACCTACACCGGGGTCTTCGACAGCATCCGGCGGCTGTTCGCCGAGACCACCGAGGCCAAGGTGCGGGGCTACCAGCCCGGCCGGTTCTCGTTCAACGTCAAGGGCGGTCGCTGCGAGGCCTGCTCGGGCGACGGCACGATCAAGATCGAGATGAACTTCCTCCCGGACGTCTACGTGCCGTGCGAGGTCTGCCACGGTGCCCGCTACAACCGCGAGACCCTCGAGGTGCACTTCAAGGGCAGGACGATCGCCGACGTCCTCGACATGCCGATCGAGGAGGCCGCCGAGTTCTTCGCCGCCATCCCGGCGATCGCCCGGCACATGCAGACGCTGGCACAGGTGGGTCTGGGGTACGTGCGGCTCGGGCAGCCCGCACCGACCCTGTCCGGGGGCGAGGCCCAGCGAGTCAAGCTGGCCAGCGAGCTGCAGAAGCGCTCCACCGGGCGCACTGTCTACGTCCTCGACGAGCCCACCACGGGCCTGCACTTCGAGGACATCCGCAAGCTGCTGGGAGTGCTGCAGGGCCTGGTCGACAAGGGCAACACCGTCATCGTCATCGAGCACAACCTCGACGTCATCAAGAGTGCGGACTGGGTCGTCGACATGGGCCCGGAGGGGGGCTCCGGTGGCGGCACCGTGATCGCCGAGGGGACGCCCGAGCACATCGCCACCGTGTCCGGCAGCCACACCGGGCGGTTCCTGGCGCCGATCCTGCAGGGACGCGGTCACCTGGCCGCTACTGCCCGCTCCCACGTGGGGAGCGCGACCGCCCAGCCTGCGTCGAAGCGGGTCACCGGCACGGTGGCGAAGCCGGTGGCCAAGACGGTGGCCAAGGCGACGACCAAGACGGTGGCCAAGCCCACGGCCAAGACGGTGGCCAAGCCCACGGCCAAGACCGTGGCGAAGCCCACGGCCAAGACCGTGGCCAGGCCAACGGCCAAGACCGTGGCCAAGGCGGCGGCCCCAGGCAGCAGGAAGGTCGTCGCCGAGGGAAGTCGGCGCGGGAACGTAGGTTAGGGCGGTGGCCGATCCGACGACGTACCGCCCCCGATCGGGGGAGATCCCCGACTCGCCGGGGGTGTACCGGTTCCGGGACGGCCACGGCCGGGTGATCTACGTCGGCAAGGCCAAGAGCCTGCGCAGCCGGCTGAACTCCTACTTCGCCGACCCGGCGTCGCTGCACCCACGCACCCTGAGCATGGTCACCACGGCCTGTTCGGTGGACTGGACCGTGGTGGCGACCGAGGTCGAGGCCCTCCAGCTCGAGTACGCCTGGATCAAGGAGTACGACCCCCGGTTCAACGTCAAGTACCGCGACGACAAGTCCTACCCCTACCTGGCCGTCACCATGGGCGAGGTCTACCCGCGGGTGCAGGTGATGCGGGGGGCCAAGCGCAAGGGCACCCGGTACTTCGGCCCCTACGCCCACGCCTGGGCCATCCGCGAGACGGTCGACCTGCTGCTGCGGGTCTTCCCGGTCCGCACCTGCAGCAACGGTGTCTTCGCACGGGCCCGGCAGGTGGGCCGGCCCTGCCTGCTCGGCTACATCGAGAAGTGCTCGGCACCGTGCGTCGGCTCGGTCGACGCCGACCAGCATCGTGCCCTCGCCGACGACTTCTGCGCCTTCATGTCGGGCCAGACGCAGCGCTTCGTCAAACGGCTCGAGACGGCCATGCGCGAGGCGTCCGCCGTCCAGCAGTACGAGGGAGGCAGCCCGCCGCCGCGACGACATCGCCGCCCTGACCCGGGCCCTGGAGCGCAGCGCCGTCGTGCTGCCGGACGGCACCGACGCCGACGTCTTCGGGCTGGCGCAGGACGAGCTCGAGGCCGCCGTCCAGGTGTTCCACGTCCGCGACGGCCGGGTCCGCGGCCAGCGCGGGTGGGTGGTCGAGAAGGTCGAGGAGCTCTCACCACCGCCGAGCTCATCGAGCAGCTGCTGCGCCAGGTCTACGGCGACGTGGCGGCCGACGCCGTCCCGCGCGAGGTGCTGGTGCCGCAGCTGCCCACCGAGCTCGACCAGCTGCAGCTGTGGCTGAGCGGGCACCGCGGCAGCAAGGTCGTCATCCGCACCCCGCAGCGCGGCGACAAGCGAGCGCTGGCCGAGACCGTGACCCGCAACGCCCAGCAGTCCCTGGCCCTGCACAAGACCCGCCGGGCCGGGGACATGACCACCCGCAGCAAGGCACTGCAGGAGATCCAGGACAGCCTCGGCATGTCCGAGGCGCCGCTGCGGATCGAGTGCTTCGACGTCTCCAACATCCAGGGCACCCACGTGGTGGCCTCGATGGTGGTCTTCGAGGACGGCCTCGCCCGCAAACCCGAGTACCGGCGGTTCACGATCCGTGGTGACC
>CAVTWW010000012.1:0-191700 GCA_963738495.1 uncultured Actinomycetota bacterium | reverse complement strand
AGGGTCGACGACACCGCCGCGATCCACGAGACCCTCACCCGCCGGTTCCGGCGCTACCTCGACGAGAGCGACGGCGGCGACCTTGAGCTCGGGGCCGGCGAGGACGCTCGGGACGACGGCCGGGAGGACGACCAGGGCCGGCAGCGTCGTTTCGCCTACCCGCCCAACCTGGTGGTCGTCGACGGCGGTGCCCCGCAGGTCGCGGCGGCCGCCGCCGCCATGGCAGCCCTCGGGGTGAGCGACGTGGCCCTGTGCGGGTTGGCCAAGCGTCTGGAGGAGGTCTGGCTGCCCGGCGAGGACTACCCCCTGGTGCTGCCTCGCACCAGTGAAGGGCTGTACCTGCTGCAGCGGGTCCGGGACGAGGCTCACCGGTTCGCCATCACCCATCACCGGCAGCGTCGGGCCAAGGCCATGACCACCAGCGTGCTCGACGACGTCCCGGGGCTGGGGCCGAGCCGGCGCAAGGCGCTGCTGGCCGCCTTCGGGTCCGTCGCCGGACTTCGCCGCGCGAGCGTCGAGGAGGTGGCCGCGGTCAGCGGGTTCGGGCCGTCACTGGCGGCCTCGGTCGTCGGCCATCTGGCCGGACACGGGCCCGGCGAGGCCGTCGACGTCGCCACGGGTGAGATCCTCGACTGAACCAGGGCCGGTGTCGGCCCGGGCGCCCGGGCCGACGGGGGTCGACCAGCGCGAAGGAGCAACTTGGAGGAGCACGTGGTGGCCGCAGCAGGTGAGCCGTTCTCGGTCGCCGACCCCGCATCCCGCGAGATCCTGGTGGTGACCGGCATGTCGGGCGCCGGCCGGTCCACCGCGGGCAAGGTCCTGGAGGACCTGGGCTGGTTCCTGGTCGACAACCTGCCGCCCGCCCTGATCGGCTCGCTGGTCGACCTCACCGCCACCGCCGGTCCCGACCTGGCGCGGTTGGCGGTCGCCGTCGACGTTCGGGGCCGCTCGTTCTTCCGGCGCTGCGGGCGGCGCTGGCCGAGCTCGACGCCCGCGGCAGTGGGTCACCCGGCTGCTGTTCCTGGACGCCGGCGACGAGACCCTGGTGCGCCGTTTCGAGTCCAACCGCCGGCCCCACCCGCTGCAGGGCGAGGGCCGGCTGCTCGACGGCATCGCCAGCGAGCGTGAGCTGCTGGCCGAGCTGCGCGAGCACGCCGACGCCGTGATCGACACCTCCTACCTCAACGTGCACCAGCTCGCCACCAAGGTGGCCCAGGCGTTCGGTGACACCGCGGCACCGACGCTGCGCCTGACCGTCATGTCGTTCGGCTTCAAGTACGGCCTGCCCATGGACGCCGACCACGTCGTCGACGTCCGGTTCCTGCCCAACCCGTTCTGGGTGCCCGAGCTGCGTTCCCACACCGGCCTCGACCCCGCCGTCCGCGACTACGTACTGACCCAGGAGGGCGCCGAGGGCTTCCTCGGTGCCTACGCCGCGGCCCTGGCTCCGGTGCTGTCGGGCTACGTCCGCGAGAACAAGCGGTACGTCACCGTGGCCGTCGGCTGCACCGGCGGCAAGCACCGGTCGGTCGCGATGTGCGAGGCGCTGGCCGGACTGCTGCGGGCAGCCGACGTCTCGACGGTCACCGTGCACCGGGACCTCGGACGGGAGTGACGTGGACGACGACACGGCGGACCCGGCCGGCGACGGCGCGCTCGGCCCTGGGTCGCGAGCCGGCGGTCGTCGCCCTGGGCGGTGGTCACGGGCTGTCCGCCTCGCTCTCGGCCCTGCGCCACCTGACCGACCGCCTCACCGCCGTCGTCACCGTGGCCGACGACGGCGGCTCGTCGGGCCGGCTGCGCCGCGAGCTCGGGGTGCTGCCCCCCGGTGACCTGCGGATGGCCCTGGCCGCCCTGTGCGACGACAGTGCCTGGGGCCGGCAGTGGCGCGACGTGCTGCAGCACCGGTTCGCCTCGGCCGGTGCTCTGAACAACCACTCGCTCGGCAACCTGCTGATCGTCGCCCTGTGGGAGCAGCTCGGCGACCCCGTCGCCGGGCTCGACTGGGTGGGCCGGCTGCTGCAGCGCCCGCGGCCGGGTGCTGCCGATGGCCGCCGTGCCGCTCGACATCGAGGCACGGGTGCGGGGCATCGACCCCGACGACCGGGCACGGCTCGACACCGTGCGCGGGCAGGCCGCCGTGGCCACCACCCCGGGGCGGGTGGAGTCGGTGCAGCTGCTGCCGCACGACCCGCCGGCCTGCCCCGAGGCCGTCAGCGCGGTCCGGGCGGCGGACTGGGTGGTCCTGGGCCCCGGCTCGTGGTTCACCAGCGTGCTGCCGCACCTGCTGGTGCCCGACCTGGCGGCGGCGCTGCAGACGCACGTCGGCGCGACGGTGCCTGACCCTCAACCTGTCGGCCCAGCCCGGCGAGACCGAGGGGTTCCGGGCCGAGACCCACCTCGAGGTCCTCGCCGCGCCACGCCCCTGACCTGCACTGGGACGCCGTCCTCGCCGACCCTGCGGCAGTCGAGGACCCGGACCGGCTGGCCCGGGTCGGCCAGGCCATGGGAGCCCGGCTGTACCTGCGCCCGGTCGCCTTCCGGGGCACGGCTCGACACGACCCGCTGCAACTTGCCGCTGCCTACCGCGACGTCTTCGCGGGGGTCGAAGCCGCCGACCAGGGCCAGTTAGGGCCGAACGGACGATGAGTCGTCTCCCGCAACCGAGGGACGGAGCCGGGGGCGGGGGACCGACGACGGTGGCAGGATGTCCGACATGGCGTTGACGGCCCTGGTGAAGGACGAGCTGAGTCGACTGCCGGTGACCAAACCGTGCTGCCGCAAGGCGGAGGTCTCGGCGACGTTGCGCTTCGCCGGCGGCCTGCACATCGTGAGCGGACGGATCGTGGTCGAGGCCGAGCTCGACACCGGCAATGCGGCCCGGCGGCTCCGGCGTGACATCGCCGAGGTGTACGGGCACGCCAGCGAGGTGATCGTGCTGGCCCCGGCCGGGCTGCGTCGGGGCAGCCGGTACGTCGTGCGGGTGGTGCGCGACGGCGAGTCGCTGGCCCGCCAGACCGGCCTGCTCGACACCCGCGGCCGACCGGTGCGCGGCCTGCCGCCGCAGGTCGTCTCGGGGGCCACCTGCGACGCGGAGTCCGCCTGGCGCGGCGCCTTCCTGGCCCACGGCTCGCTCACCGAACCGGGTCGCTCCTGCTCCCTCGAGGTCACCTGCCCCGGCCCCGAGGCCGCGCTTGGCCCTGGTGGGCGCAGCCCGCCGGCTCGGCGTCCAGTCCAAGGCCCGCGAGGTGCGCGGGGTCGACCGGGTCGTGATCCGGGACGGCGACGCCATCGCCGCATGCTCACCCGGCTCGGCGCCCACGACGCGGTGCTGGCCTGGGAGGAGCGGCGGATGCGCCGCGAGGTGCGGGCGACCGCCAACCGGCTGGCCAACTTCGACGACGCCAACCTGCGCCGCTCGGCACGGGCCGCGGTGGCCGCCGGCGCCCGGGTCGAGCGCGCGCTCGAGATCCTCGGCGAGGAGGTGCCCGACCACCTGCGGGCGGCCGGCACGCTGCGCCTGGCGCACAAGCAGGCCAGCCTGGAGGAGCTGGGCGCGCTGGCCGACCCGCCGATGACCAAGGACGCCGTCGCCGGCCGGATCCGGCGGCTGCTGGCGATGGCCGACAAGCAGGCGCTCGACCTCGGCATCCCGGGCACCGAGGCCAACCTCACCCCGGACATGCTCGACGCCTGAGACTCGACGCCGAGATCGTCCGCGGCGACTCGGCAAACCTTTGCAGAGGATCCGGGACCTCGGCCCGACCGGCGTCGACGGGCGTGGTCGTCGGCGTCCGAACGGTCCGGGATGACCGTGCGGGTGGAAGCTACCCCTCGGTAACCCATAGGGTTCCAGTGTCGTACGACGGCGTACGCATTCGACATCCGATTCACGCCGGGCGACCCCCGGCTGTCCAGGGAGGGTCCCTCCGTGACGGTACGGGTTGGCATCAACGGCTTCGGCCGCATCGGCCGCAACTTCTTCCGCGCCGCTGCTCGCGTCCGGCGCGGACATCGAGATCGTCGGGGTCAACGACCTCACCGACAACGCCACGCTCGCGCACCTGCTGAAGTACGACTCGATCCTGGGCCGTCTCGGCCGTGAGGTCAGCCTCCGACGACGACTCGATCACCGTCGGCGGCAAGAGCTTCAAGGCCCTCGCCGAGCGGGACCCGGCCGCGCTGCCGTGGGGCGAGCTCGGCGCCGACGTCGTCATCGAGTCCACCGGCATCTTCACCGACGCCGCCAAGGCCAAGGCGCACCTCGACGGCCGGCGCCAAGAAGGTCATCATCTCCGCCCCGGCCAAGGACGAGGACATCACCGATCGTCATGGGCGTCAACGACGACGAGTACGACCCGGCCAAGCACCACATCATCTCCAACGCCTCCTGCACCACCAACTGCCTGGCCCCGATGGCCAAGGTGCTGCTACGACGAGTTCGGCATCGTCAAGGGCCTGATGACCACGATCCACGCCTACACCAACGACCAGTATCCTGCGACGGCCCGCACAAGGACCTGCGCCGGGCCCGCGCCGCCGCGCATCAACATCATCCCGACCACCACCGGCGCCGCCAAGGCGATCGCGCTGGTCCTGCCCGAGCTCAAGGGCAAGCTCGACGGCTACGCCATGCGCGTGCCGGTGCCCACCGGCTCGGCCACCGACCTGACCGTCGACGCTGGGCCGCGAGACCACCAGGACGAGATCAACGCCGCGTTCAAGGAGGCGGCCGAGGGCCCGCTAAGGGCAACCTCGAGTACACCGAGGACCCGATCGTCTCCACCGACATCGTCACCGTCGCCGGCGTCGTGCATCTTCGACGCCGGCTGACCATGGTCCTGGGCGACCAGGTCAAGGTGGTCGGCTGGTACGACAACGAGTGGGGCTACTCCAACCGCCTCGTCGACCTGACGCTCGTCGTCGGCGCGTCGCTCTGACCGCAGTCGCCGACCTCCGCGACACGACCCGCGTGACGGATGTACCGGCGCTCGTGCGGGCCACCGTCACGTCCGGTCGACGCCGATCGGTCAAGCCGATCGCATCAGACGACCTGACATCGCTGGGCGACCTCGCGGCAAGCGCGTCCTGGTCCGCTCCGACCTCAACGTGCCGCTCGACGGCACCACGCATCACCGACGACGGCCGGATCCGCGCGTCGCTGCCGACCATCACGCGCCTGGCCGACGCCGGTGCCCGGGTGGTCGTCGTCGCCCACCTCGGCCGCCCCAAGGGCGCCCCGGAGGCGAAGTACTCGCTGCGCCCGGTCGCGGCCCGGCTGGCCGAGCTGCTCGGCAAGCCGACGTCGCCTTCGCCACCGACACCGTCGGCGACTCGGCGCAGGCGACCGTCGCCGGCGCTGCAGCGACGGCGACGTCGCGATGCTGGAGAACATCCGGTTCGACGCCGGCGAGACGAGCAAGGACGACGCCGAGCGCGGCGCGTTCGCCGACCGAGCTCGCCGCCCTGGCCGACGTCGTTCGTCGGCGACGGCTTCGGCGTCGTGCACCGCAAGCAGGCCAGCGTCTACGACGTCGCCCAGCTGCTGCCGCACGCGGCCGGCGGCCTGGTGCTGGCCGAGGTCGAGGTGCTCAAGCGCCTCACCGAGAACGTCCGAGCGGCCCTACGTCGTCGTCCTCGGCGGCTCCAAGGTCGTCCGACAAGCTCGGCGTCATCGCCAACCTGCTGACCAAGGCCGACCGGCTCGCTCATCGGCGGCGGCATGGTCTTCACCTTCCTTGCCGCGCAGGGGCTACGAGGTCGGGTCGAGCCTGCTCGAGGCGGACCAGGTCGAGACCGTCAAGGGCTACCTGAGCCTGGCGCAGCGAGACGGGCGTCGAGATCGTGCTGCCCGTCGACATCGTCGCCGCGACCGCGTTCGCCGCCGACGCCGAGCACGACGTCGTCCGCCGCCGACGCGATCCCGGCCGACCGGATGGGCCTGGACATCGGCCCCGAGTCGGCGAAGCTGTTCGCCAGCAAGGTCGCCGACGCCAGGACGGTGTTCTGGAACGGCCCGATGGGCGTCTTCGAGATCGCGGCGTTCAGCGACGGCACCCGCGCGCGTCGCGCAGGCCCTCACCGAGGTCGACGGCCTCACCGTGGTCGGCGGTGGCGACTCCGCCGCGGCCGTGCGCCGGCTGGGCTTCGACGAGACGGCGTTCGGCCACATCTCGACCGGCGGCGGCGCGTCGCTGGAGTACCTGGAGGGCAAGACCCTCCCCGGCATCTCGCGTTCTGGAGAGCTGACTGATGGCAACGAGCCGCACCCCGCTGATGGCGGGCAACTGGAAGATGAACCTCGACCACCTCGAGGCGACGCACCTGGTGCAGAAGCTCGCCTGGACGCTGACCGACGCCAAGCACGACTACGACGACGTCGAGGTCGCGGTGCTGCCGCCGTTCACCGACATCCGCTCGCGTGCAGACCCTGGTCGACGGCGACAAGCTGCAGCTGGGCTACGGCGCCCAGGACCTGTCCGCGCACGACTCCGGCGCCTACACCGGTGAGATCTCGGGGCGTTCCTGGCCAAGCTGGGCTGCAGCTACGTCACCGTCGGCCACTGCGAGCGGCGCCAGTACCACGCCGAGACCGACGCGCGCGTGGCCGCCAAGGTCGCAGGCCGCCTACCGGCACGGCCTGACCCCGATCCTGTGCGTCGGCGAGCCGCTGGAGATCCGCCAGGCCGGCAACCACGTCGAGCACACCCTCGCCCAGCTGGACGGCGTCCTGGCGGGTCTGCCGGCCGAGCAGGCGGCGAGCCGTCGTGATCGCCTACGAGCCGGTCTGGGCGATCGGCACCGGCGAGGTGGCCACGCCCGAGGACGCCCAGGAGGTCTGCGCGGCCGTCCGGGGCCGGCTGGCCGAGCTCTACAGCCAGGCGGTCGCCGACGGGGTCCGGGTGCTCTACGGCGGCTCGGTCAAGGCCGAACAACATCGCCGGGATCATGGCCCAGCCGGACGTCGACGGCGCCCTGGTCGGCGGAGCCAGCATCGACCCCGCGGAGTTCGCCTCGATCGCGCGGTACCGCGCCCACGTAACGGCCTGACGCCGCTCGCCGTCACGACGCCCGCCGGCGCGCGGGACCGCAGCGCCACGTTTCGCGGGGTGGCCTACGCAGCCCGCACGATCGCTTACGCTGGGGATCGGGCAGCCGGACCGCCGTTGCCCGACGACCCGGCGCGAGCCGCCGTGGACCACCGCCGAGACCGAGGACGACGTGACCATCCTTCGCTGGACCATGCAGGGTCTGCTGCTGCTGACGAGCCTGATCCTGACCCTGCTGATCCTGCTGCACAAGGGCCGTGGTGGCGGCCTGTCCGACATGTTCGGCGGCGGCGCCGGGACCATGGGGTCGTCGGGTGTCGCCGAGCGCAACCTCAACCGGTTCACCGTATCGCGACGGCTCTCGTGTGGGCCTTCGTGATCGTGGTGCTGGGGATCCTGCAACGGTTCGACTACTGAGGCAGCGCTCGACAAGCACCGCAGCCGTCCAGAGCAGCAGTCCGACCAGCGGTTCGACCAGCAGTCCAGGCCGACAATCGTCAGACAGTGCGTCAGAGGCAGTAGGAGGAGTCAGCGGTGGCCAGTGGCAACGCCATTCGGGGTAGTCGTGTCGGGGCCGGCCCCATGGGCGAGGCCGAACGTGGCGACAGCGCCCCCCGGTTCCGGGTGTCGTACTGGTGCACCAACGGTCACGAGACGCGGCCCAGCTTCTCCGAGGAGGCCGGCGTGCAGCCTCCGGAGCTGTGGGACTGCCCGCGCTGCGGCTTCCCGGCCGGGCCAGGACCAGACCAGCCCGCCGTCCGCACCGCGCAACGAGCCCTACAAGACCCACCTGGCCTACGTGAAGGAGCGGCGCAGCGACGCCGACGGTGAGGCCATCCTGCAGGAGGCGCTCGACGCCCTGCGGCAGCGCCGGATCATCCGCTGACCCGAGGTCCAAGGTCGCGAGGTTCGTCGTTGCCCCGCCGTCACCGGCTTCGGGCATCGACGTGCCTGCCTGACGATCTCTGGGTCAGGGGCTGGCGATCCGGGTGATCGCCGGCGGCACCTGCGAGGCCGCTGCCCGGTCGAGCAGCCACAGCGTGCCGGCGGTGCCCTGGGCCCCGACCGCCGGGATCGCGTACGGGCCGGCGTCGCCCAGCGCCATCGCCACCGCGGCCGCCTTCTCGGGTCCCGGCCGCGAGGAACCACACCTCGTGGGCGCGCCCGATCGCCGGGAACGTCAGCGAGACCCGCACCGGCGGCGGCTTGGGGGAGCCGTGCACCCCGACCACGGTGCGCTCCTGCTCGTACAGCGCGGGCTGTCCCGGGAACAGCGAGGCCACGTGCCCGTCCGGGCCCGACGCCGAGCATCAGCACGTCGAACGCCGGTACGCCGCCGTGCTCGCCGCCGCCCGCAGCGGCTGCCAGCTCGTCGGCGTACCCGGCAGCCGCGGCGTCGACGTCCGGGCCCCAGCGGTCGTCGTCGGCGGGCATCGGGTGCACCCGCTCCGCTCGGGCACGCCGCACCTGGTCGAGCAGGGCCGCCCGGGCCTGGGTCTCGTTGCGGTCCGGGTGCCCGGCCGGCAGGAACCGCTCGTCGCCCCACCAGACGTCGCAGCCGCGCCCAGTCGACGGCGTCCCGGGCCGGGCTGGCGGCCAGCGCCGACAGCGCGGCGATCCCGGCGCCGCCGCCGGTGAGCACCACGTGGGCATGCCCGCGGGCGGCCTGCGCGTCGACCAGCCGGGTCACCAGCCGCGCGGCGGCCGCCGCGGCCAGCAGGCCGGCGTCGGCGTGGACGACGACGGTCCGGGGCGCGCTCACGATGTCGTCCCCACGTGACGGCTTGGCCTGCTTCGGTGCCGCCGTCTTCTTCGGTGCCGCCGCCTTCGTCACGGGCGCCGCGGGACCGTCGAGCAACGTCAGGCCCTTGGTGACGACGGCGGTGAAGATGTCGTCGGGGTCGAGCCGGCGCAGCTCCTCGGCGATGCAGTCGCGGTCGACCGCGGGGGCCAGCGAGATCCGGCGGTCCGGCTGACCCGGCTGGGTGAGGGTGGCGATGCGTCCCGTCCGGCCGGGACAGCACGATCGGGCCGGTCGCCCGGTCCAGCGCCACGCTGACCAGCCCGCGCCCGGCCTTGACCCGCACCTGGCGCACCGGGCAGCCCAGCGCCCAGGCCAGCCAGGCCGCCAGCAGCTCACCGCTCGGGCTGTCGGACCCGGCGGTGACGGTGGCCGAACGGACCGGCTCGAAGGGCGGCTGGTCGAGCGCGGCCGCCAGCAGCCCGCGCCACAGCGTGATCCGGCTCCAGGCCAGGTCGGTGTCGCCGGGGACGTGGAACTGCGTCCGCTGCTCGAGGGCCTTGATCGGCCGAGAGGCCGCTGCCGCGTCGGTGACCCGGCGCTGGGCCATGCCGTCCGATCGGGTCGGCGCTCGGGATTGGCCGGCGCCGACGCCCGGCCACCAGGCCACGATCGGCGCGTCGGGCAGCAGGAACGGCACCAGCACGCTGTCGCCGTGGTCGGCGAGCTGCCCGTACAGGCGCAGCACGATGACCTCGCTGGCGCCGGCGTCGCCGCCGACCCGGATCTGGGCGTCGAGCCGGTTGGCGCCGCGTCGGTGGCCCCGGACGACGGCAACCACCCGGCACGGGTGCTCGCGGCTGGCCTCGTTGGCCGCGCGGATCGCCGACTCGGCCTCGACGTCCTCGGTACTGATCGACCAGGGTGAGCACCCGGCCGAGGGTGACACCACCACCCGGTCGCGCGCAGCGAGACCAGCTTCTTGGAGATCGCCGCAGCAGTGGTGTCCGGCAGGTCGATGATCATGGCCGCCTCCAGGTACGCCCGTCGCGGGCCATCATCGCGTCGGCCGCTGCCGGCCCCCAGGTGCCGGACCGGTACTGCTCCGGGGCGCCCTTGCGAGGCCCAGTACGCGGTGATCGGGTCGAGGATCTGCCACGACAGCTCGACCTCCTCGTGCCGGGGGAACAGCGGCGGGTCGCCGAGCAGCACGTCGAGGATGAGCCGCTCGTAGGCCTCCGGGCGAGGACTCGGTGAAGGAGTTGCCGTAGCCGAAGTCCATCGTGACGTCGCGCACCTCCATCTGGGTGCCCGGCACCTTCGAGCCGAACCGGATCGTGATGCCCTCGTCCGGCTGCACCCGGATCACGATCGCGTTCTGCCCGAGCTCCTCGGTCGCCGTCCGCTCGAACGGCAGGTGCGGGGCCCGCTTGAAGACCACCGCGATCTCGGTCACCCGCCGGCCCAGCCGCTTGCCGGTGCGCAGGTAGAACGGCACCCCTGCCCAGCGGCGGGTGTCGATGTCGAGCCGGATCGCGGCGTAGGTCTCGGTCGTCGAGGCCGGGCGGGATGCCCTCCTCGTTCAGGTAGCCGATCACCGACTTGTCGCCCTGCCAGCCGGCGGCGTACTGGCCGCGGGCCGTGTGCCTGGCCAGGTCCTCGGGCAGCCGGACGGCGGAGAGCACCTTCTCCTTCTCGGCCCGCAGGTCGGCGGCGTCGAACGAGACCGGCTCCTCCATCGCCGTCAGGGCCAGCAGCTGCAGCAGGTGGTTCTGGATCACGTCGCGGGCGGCGCCGATGCCGTCGTAGTACCCGGCGCGGCCACCGATGCCGATGTCCTCGGCCATGGTGATCTGCACGTGGTCGACGTAGTTGGAGTTCCAGATCGGCTCGAACATCTGGTTGGCGAAGCGCATCGCCAGCAGGTTCTGCACCGTCTCCTTGCCGAGGTAGTGGTCGATGCGGAACACCGAGTCGGCGGGTGAACACCGACTCGACCACGTCGTTGAGGGCTCGGGCCGACGCGCAGGTCGTGACCGAACGGCTTCTCGATGACCACCCGCCGCCAGGTGCCCGCGCGCGGCGTCGACAGGCCCGCCCTGGCCAGCTGCTGGGTCACGACCGGGAAGAACCGTGGCGGCACCGACATGTAGAAGGCGTGGTTGCCGCCGGTGCCACGGGTCAGGTCGAGGTCGGCCACCGTGGCGGCCAGGGTGTCGAACGCGGCGTCGTCGGAGAAGTCTCCGGGCACGAACCGGAAGCCCTGGGCGAGCTGCTCCCACACCGACTCCAGGAACGGGGTGCGGGCGTACTGCGGACGGCGTCGTGCACGACCTGGCCGAAGTCCTGGGTGGCCCAGTCGCGCCGGGCGAAGCCGACCAGCGAGAAGCCCGGCGGCAGCAGCCCCCGGTGGAACAGGTCGTAGACCGCGGGCATCAGCTTCTTGCGCGACAGGTCCCCGGTGACCCCGAAGATGACCAGTCCGCAGGGCCCGGCGATCCGGGGCAGCCGCTTGTCACGGTCGTCGCGCAACGGGTTGCCCACGCCGGGATTCGTGCCGGGCTCATTCGTCCTCCGTGCCTTGCTCGGCGCCCGGTGTCTCGTCGACCTGAGCGATGGTGGGCCTCACCCTGGCAGGTTCGGCCGTGGCGGCGAACCGAAGGGGGAGCGGCCCAGCAGCCGGGCCGCGATCGGCCGTCGCATACTGCCAGAGCAGGATCTGGGCGCCGAGCGGACCGGCCACGCCGACCGACGCGCTCGGCCCGCCCACGAGGGTGGCGGCCCCGTCGTCCGAGTGCCCGTCGGTCGAGACCTCCTCACTCGCCGACCTGAAGCTGACCACCAGGACGTCGTCCGTCGCGCCGCCGTTGCTGCCGGCGGCGAGGACGACCGCCGTCAGCCCGGTGGTGGTGGCCACCAGCTCGGCCACCCAGGGCGGCCACCACCACCAGCCGACCGAGGGCCGGGTCCAGCAGCGAGGCGAGCCGATCGAGGCGACGGCCGGCCACGGACCCGGCCAGCAGCACGATCACGCTGCGGCCGTCGGCGACCACCGGCCCGAGCTGATGCTCGGTGACCAGCTGGTCGGTGGTCAGCAGGTGCCCGGCAGCCACCGGCGGCCAGGTCGCCCCGCCGGCGTCGTGGACCACCGGTCGCGACCGGCCCTCGGCCGCCAGGTCGGCGCGCAGCGCGTCCAGCCGCTCGACCGTCGACCACGACGACTCCGGCAGGTCGACCCACCCGAGGCGACCCTGCCACCGCCGTCCGGTTCGCCGCACCCCACAGCGAGACGTCCCGGGCGGCAAGCCGACTGGCCGCCTGGACGTCGACCAGCGCCGCCACGTGCGCCCCCACGGCCGCCGCAGCCTCACCCGCAGCAGCGACCTCGAGCACGGCCGACTGCTCGTCGCCCGCCCAGGCCACCAACCACTCCAGGGGTGGATGAGGTCACTGACCAGCGTCGGCGTCGTCGAAGGCCGAGAGGCGGGCCAGCTCGTCGCCGACGGTGGTCAGCAGCTCGCTCCAGCTCTTGTCGAACTTCGAGACGCCCTCGAGCTCCAGGGTGTCGACCACGTCGTCGTAGTCGATGCCCACGGCGGCCAGCTGTGCCATCACCGCGGCGGCGTCGGCGTAGTGCGGGCGCACCGTGTCGCCCACGACCTCGCCGTGGTCGGCGACGGCGTCCAGCGTCTTGCCGGGCATGGTGTTGACCGTGCCCGGAGCGACCAGGTCGACGACGTACATCGTGTCCCGGTAGGCGGGGTCCTTGACCCCGGTCGAGGCCCACAGCGGGCGCTGCGGGCGCGCCCCGGCCGCGGCCAGCGCCTGCCAACGTGCACCGGCCACGACCTCCTCGAAGGCCTCGTAGGCCAGTCGGGCGTTGGCGACCGCCGCCTTGCCCTTGAGCGCGAGGGCCTCGGCCGAGCCGATCCCGGTCGAGCCGGGCGTCGATCTCGGTGTCGACCCGGGAGACGAAGAAGGAGGCCACCGAGTCGATCCGGCTCAGGTCGTGCCCGGCGGCCTGCGCCGCCTCGAGCCCGGCCAGCCAGGCGTCCATCACGGCGCGGTAGCGCTGCAGGCTGAAGATCAGAGTGACGTTGACGCTGATCCCTTCGCCCAGCACGGTCGTGATCGCCGGCAGCCCCTCGACCGTGGCCGGGATCTTGATCATCGCGTTCGGGCGGCCGACGGTCGCCCACAGTGTCCGGGCCGCGGCGACCGTCGCCATCGGTGTCCCGGGCCAGCCGCGGGTCGACCTCGATCGACACCCGGCCGTCCAGACCGTCGGTACGGTCGGCGACCGGACGAAGCAGGTCGCAGGCGGCGCGGACGTCGTCCGTCGTCGCCTCGAAGACCGCATCGTCGACGGTGGCCCCGCGCAGCGCCAGGGCCCGCATCTGCTCCCGGTAACGGTCACCCTTCGACAGGGCCGCCGCGAAGATCGTCGGGTTGGAGGTGACCCCGACGACGTGCTTGTCGGCCACGAAGGCCGCCAGGCCGCCGGCCAGCAGCTCGCGACTGAGATCGTCGAGCCAGAGGGACACTCCCTGGTCGGACAGCTGAGCCAGAGCCTCGTTCATGGTGGTCAACCTTTCGTGGCGGAGGTCGCGCGTCGACGCGGATCTCGCGGGGGCGGGGCGAGCGAAGGGATGGGGCGGGGACGCCCGAGCCGGTCAGGAACTCGCCTCGGCGAGGCTGTCGCGGGCCGCGGCGACCACAGCCTCGCTGGTGATCCCGAACTCGCGGAACAGGCGGGCGGCGTCGGCCGAGGCGCCGAAATGCTCGATCGAGATGATCCGTCCGGCGTCACCGACGATGTCGCGCCAGCCCTGGCCGATCCCTGCCTCGACCGAGACCCGGGCCCGCACCGAGCGCGGCAGCACCGACTCGCGGTACCCGGCGTCCTGGGCGTCGAACCACTCTCGGCAGGGCATCGAGACGACCCTGGTGGGCACGCCGGCCGCCTCGAGGACGGCGCGGGCCGCGACCGCCAGCTGCACCTCCGAGCCGGTGCCGACCAGGATCACCGACGGCGCCCCGCCGCTGGCCTCCTGCAGCACGTAGCCCCCCTTGGCCACGCCGTCGGCGGCGGCGAACCCGCCCGCATCGGAGCGGTCGACGGTGGGCAGGTTCTGCCGGCTCAGACAGATGCCCGCCGGCCGGTCGTCGTGCTCGAGGATGGTCCGCCAGGCCCAGGCCGTCTCGTTGGCGTCGGCGGGCCGCACGACGTCCAGGCCCGGGATCGCGCGCAGGGCGGCGAGGTGCTCGACCGGCTGGTGGGTCGGACCGTCCTCGCCGAGGCCGATCGAGTCGTGGGTCCAGACGTAGGTGACGGGCAGCTTCATCAGTGCGGCCAAGCGCACCGCCGGCCGCATGTAGTCGCTGAATACCAGGAAGGTGCCGCCGAAGACCCGGCTGGGACCGTGCAGCGCGATGCCGTTCATGATCGATCCCATGGCGTGCTCGCGGATGCCGAAGTGCAGCACCCGCCCGCCCGGGCTGCCCTGGCCCCACGCCGAGGTGCTGATGGCGGCCGGCAGGAACGAGGCCTCGCCCTCGAGGGTGGTGTTGTTGCTCTCTGCCAGGTCGGCCGAACCGCCCCAGAGCTCGGGCAGCACGTCCTTGACGGCGTTCAGGACCAGGCCGGAGGCCTTGCGGGTCGCCATGTCACCGGCAGGGAACGTCGGCAGTGCCTGCGTCCAACCCTGAGGCAGCGACCCGGACTGGATGCGGTCCCACAGGGCCGCGGCGTCCGGGTTCGCCGCCCGCCACGCGTCGAAGTGCTGCTGCCAGGCGGCGTGGACGTCGGCGCCGCGGGCCTGGGCGCCACGCGCGTGGGCCAGCACGTCGTCGGCCACAGCGAACGTGGCTGTCGGGTCGAGGCCCATGACGGTTTTGGTGGCAGCGATCTCGTCGGCCCCCAGGGCGGAGCCGTGCGACTTGCCGGTGTTCATCAGCTGGGGCGAGGGCCAGGCGATGACGGTCCGCAGCTCGATCAGCGAGGGCCGGTCGGTGACGGCGGCCGCCGCGGCGAGTGCGGCGTGCAGGGCCTCGACGTCCTCGTGGTAGGTGCCGGCCTTGCCGGCACCGGGGCCGGCGCCCCCGGTCCAGTCGACGGTCTGCACATGCCAGCCGTAGGCCGCGTAGCGAGCGGTGATGTCCTCGCTCAGAGCGATCGCGGTGTCGTCCTCGATGGAGATGTGGTTGCGGTCCAGGACGACCACCAGGTTGCCCAGCTGCTGGACCCCGGCCAGGGAGCCGGCCTCGCCGGTCACGCCCTCCTCGATGTCGCCCTCGGAGGCGAGCACCCAGACGGTGTGGTCGAACGGGCTCGTGCCCGGAGCGGCGTCGGGGTCGAACTGGTAGCGCTGTCGGCGAGCCGCGTAGGCCATGCCCACGGCGCTGGCCAACCCCTGACCCAGCGGGCCGGTGGTGATCTCGACGCCGGCGGTGTGGTTCACCTCGGGGTGACCGGGGGTCAACGACCCCCAGGTGCGCAGAGCCTGCAGGTCGGACAGCTCGAGACCGTACCCGGCCAGGTACAGCTGGATGTACTGGGTCAGGCTGGAGTGCCCGCACGAGAGCACGAACCGGTCCCGTCCCGCCCAGTGCGGGTCGCTCGGGTCGTGCCGCATCACGTGCCGGTACAGCAGGAAGGCGGCCGGTGCCAGGCTCATCGCGGTTCCGGGGTGACCGTTGCCCACCTTCTGGACGGCGTCCATGGCCAGGGCGCGCACGGTGTCGACGGTGCGGCGGTCGACGTCGCTCCAGTCGAGGATGCCGCTGTCGAGGGAGGAAGTTGTGGTTGAGCTCACGAGATTCCTGAGGTCCTCTCCGGACGGTGAGCGCCTCGGCAGGCACCGTCGTCCGACGTCACCGACTGGATAGGAGTTCGGCCGTTCGAGTGCCGAGCGACCCCGATTCGAGAGCGTACCTCTCACGTACTTGGGCGTGCCGCAAGGCGCTGGGCGTGGCCCGCGTAGAGTGACCCCGACCTGTCGTCGGCCACCGAGGAAGTCGTGACCACCCTCGACCCACACCCGCCGTCCGTGACAGCCGCCACGCGACCCGGTGCGTCCGGACCGGGGCTGCGTCGCACGGTCGGCGCCTACGTGGCACTCACCAAGCCTCGGATCATCGAGCTGCTCCTGGTGACCACGGTCCCGACCATGATCCTGGCCGCACAGGGCCTGCCCGACCTTGCTCTGGTGGCGGCGACCCTCGTCGGGGGCAGCCTGGCGGCCGGCAGCGCCAACGCCCTCAACTGCTACTTCGACCGCGACATCGACCGGGTGATGCACCGCACCTCCCGCCGTCCGTTGGTCACCGGCGAGGTCTCGCCCAGGGGGTCGGTGATCTTCGCCGTCGTGCTCGGAGTCGTCTCGGTCGCGCTGCTGGCCGCGACGGTGAACGTTCTCGCCGCCGCGCTGGCGCTGACGGCGATCCTGTTCTACGTCGTCGTCTACACCCTGCTCCTGAAGCGCCGGACCCCGCAGAACATCGTCTGGGGCGGGGCCGCCGGGCTGCATGCCGGTGCTGATCGGCTGGTCCGCAGTCACCGGGGGCTGTCGCTGGCAGCCCGTTCGTGCTGTTCGGCGTGGTCTTCCTCTGGACGCCGCCGCACTACTGGCCGCTGTCGCTGCGCTACCGCGAGGACTACGCCGCTGCCGGGGTGCCGATGCTGCCGGTCGTGGCCGAGGCGGTGCAGGTGGCACAGCAGGTGGTGCGCTACTCGTGGGCGCTGGTGGCATGGTCGCTGCTGCTGGTGCCGGCCACCGGTGTCGTCTACCCCGTCGTGGCCCTGCTCGCCGGCGGCGCCTTCGTGCTGGAGGGACATCGGTTGCTCGGGGCGCGCCCGTCGTCACGAGAGCGCGCTGGCCCCGATGCGCATGTTCCACCTGTCGATCACGTACCTGACGTTGCTCTTCGTCGCGATCGCCGTCGACCCGTTCGTCCCCCTGCGCCTCTTCTGACAGCTACCTCAGGGGCCGGAGGACGGCCGGCTGCGGGCGGAACGACGCACACCGACCACGGCGGTCACCGCGACCACGAGCAGGCTGGCCCCGAGCATGTGCGCCACGACCAACGCCTCGGGCAGCCCGGTGAAGTACTGCACGTACCCGAGCATGCCCTGCGCCGAGTGTCACCGCCAGCAGCAGCTCACACGGCGGCGCAGCATCGCCCCTGGTCGGTCACCCGCACGGCGACCAGCGGTGGCCACGACCAGCCCCAGGCAGCACCAGGACCAGGTCGGCATGCAGCCAGCTGACCAGTTGCGGGTCGAGGTTGAACCGCCCGGTGAGTCCCGCGTCGCCGGAGTGCGGCCCGCTGCCCGTGACCACGGTGCCCATCACCAGCACCGCTGCCGCCGCGGCGGCCAGCAGGGTCGGCGAGCACCTTGATCTCGCGACGCGTCGGGGGCGCGGCGACCGCGGCGGACGCGCCCACGCCGTAGGGCGAGACGGGGTCGTCGTGGCCCCACCCGGTCCCGGACGGCGGTCCCGCCAGCAGCAACCAGGCCGAGGCGGCGACCAGCACCTCGGACAGCAGGAAATGTCCGACGATCGCCTGCGGCGACAGACCGGTCAGCACCGTGACACCGCCGAGCACCGCCTGGCAGACCACCAGTAGCAGCGGTAACGCGCCCCACCACAATCCAGCGCCGCGAGGCACCGGTCGCCCGGACCGTCAGCACGGTCACCACCAGCACCGCCAGCGCGGTCGCCGAGACCACGCTCGTGAGCAGTCGGTTGCCGAACTCGATGTACTTGTGGAACCCCTCCGCCTGGGTCGCCACCGGCGTCAGCGACTCGGGCACGCAGCGTGGCCAGGTGGGGCATCCGAGCCCGGACTTCGAGACCCGCACCACGCCACCGGTCACCACGATGCCCACCTGGGCGACCAGGTTGATCCACGTCGCACCGGGGCCACCACCGGTCGACCGGTACCGTCGATGTGCTGGTCCGCTCGGCCGTCGGCCGCCACTGTGCTCACGCCAGGAGCCTATTCCTGCCCGACCTGCGGACCGAAAGGACCATTGGCGCACCGGCGCCAGGACCCACCCGAGACACTGGGGCCATGGCCGCCCAGGCTCTGCCCACCCCGCCGACCGGAGTTCGTCACCGGGGGTCCGGTCGGGCCGCGGTCACCTGGTGGGGGCACGCCACCACGGTCGTCGAACTGGGCGGCCAGACCCTGCTGACCGACCCGCTGCTGCGGCCCGGGGGTCGGGCCCTGGCCGCTGCGCTGGGCGCACGCCCGGCCGCCGCACGGTCTGGCGCGCCAGGCGTCCGCCGTCCTGATCTCGCACCTGCACCATGACCACCTCGACCTGCCGTCACTGGCCTCGGTGCCCGCCGGGGTGCCGGTGGTGGTGCCGGCAGGGGGAGCGCGGTACGTCGGCCGGCACGTCCGGGCCGACGTCGTCGAGGTCACCGAGGGCGACCAGGTGCGGATCGGGGAGGTCACGGTCCGGGCGGTCCACGCAGAGCACGACGGCCGGCGCTGGCCGCTCGGCCCGGCGGTGGCCGCCCTGGGCTACCTGCTCACCGGACCGGCCAGACCCGGTGCGGCACCGGGCCCGTCACCAGCGGCGCCACCGTCGACGGGGGCGGTCGCGACCCTGCCCTGTGTCTACTTCGCCGGCGACACCGACGTCTACCCGCCAGATGGCCGAGCTCGCCCGGCACCGCCTGTCGATGGCGCTGCTGCCGGTCGGGGGCTGGGGTGTGACGCTGGGCACAGGCCACCTGACGCCCGTCGCGCCGCCCAGGCACTGCAGCTGCTGCAGCCGGCCGCAGCCCTGCCGATCCACTGGGGCGGGCTGCGGGTGCCGGTGGTGTGGCGCAGCCGGCCGCACCTGTTCCACACCCCTGGTACCGAGTTCGCCGAGCACGCCGCCGAGCTCGCGCCCGACGTGCAGGTCCTGGTCAGCGAGCTCGGTGACCGGGTTGCGCTGCCGGAGCCACGCGGTCGACACCCGAGTCACCCCGGCGGTCCGGGCCAGCCGCCCGAAGGTGGTGCAGGTGCGCTCGGTCTGGCTGCTCACCGCCTGGCGCTGATGCTGCTGGCCGCGGTCCTGCCCGGCCTGACCGTCCAGGACTTCCCGGCCGCGGCCAGCACAGCGGCCCTCATCGGGCTGTGCAACGCCCTGGTGTGGCCGGTGGTGACGAGACTGGCGCTGCCGTTGACCGTGCTCACCCTGGGGATCGGGCCGCTGCTGCTCAACGGCGCCCTGGTGCTGGCGGTCGACTGGGCCCTGCCGGGCATCACGGTGCACGGCCTGGATACCGGCCTGCTGGTGACCGTCGGGCTGACGCCGATCGCGATGCTGGCCTCCGGCCTGTCGGCGGTCGACGACGACGACCTCTTCTTCCGGACCCTGCGCCGGCGTTGGGCGGCCCCCGCCGTCCCTCCCACGACGGTGCCCGGGGTGCTCTTCCTGCAGCTCGACGGCCTCGGCCACGACGTGCTGCAGCGAGCGGTGCGGGGCGGCGACGTCCCGAACCTGGCGGCATGGCTGGCCTCCGGCAGCCATCACCTGGTGCCCTGGCAGACCGACTGGTCGTCCCAGACCGCCGCCAGCCAGGCCGGCATCCTTTTCGGGTCGAACCACGACCTGCCGGCGTTCCGATGGCTCGAGAAGGAGACCGGCCGGATGCTGGTCTCGAACCACCCGGGCTCGGCCGCCGAGATCGAACGCCGCCGCTCCACGGGCCGGGGTCTGCTGCACGCGGACGGCGCGAGCCGCGGCAACATCTTCACCGGCGACGCCGCCGACGCCGTCATGACCATGAGCGTCGCGGGTCGCCGCCGGGGACGCACCGGCGCCGGCTACTACGCCTACTTCGCGGTGCCCTACAACACCTCTCGCACCCTGGTGCTGGCGGTGGCCGAGGTGGTGCGCGAGCTCGTCGAGGCCTTCCTGGAACGCCGGCGCCGGGTCACCCCGCGGGTGGGCCGTACCGGGCTGTACCCGTTGTTGCGGGCCTTCACCACGGTCGTCAGCCGCGACGTCATCGTCGCCACCCTGATCGAGGACCTGCAGGCCGGTCGCTCGGTGGTCTACGCCGACTTCGTCGGCTACGACGAGGTCGCCCACCACAGCGGCGTCGAACGGCCCGACTCCCTGGGAACCCTGCGCCGCCTCGACCGCCAGCTGGGTCGGCTGGCGCGGGCCGCCGCCACCGTCGAACGGCCCTATCGGCTGGTGGTGCTCTCGGACCACGGCCAGAGCCAGGGCGCCCCGTTCCGCACCCGCTACGGCCAGAGCCTGGAGGACGTCGTCCGGACCGCGGTGGGTCGTGCCGGACGGGCCGCCCCCGACGAGGTGGCCCCGGTGCCGACGCGAGTTCGGGTGGGGACAGGGCAGGAGGGCTGGGGCTATCTGGGTGGTGCCGCGCAGGACGTGGCGGCCGGCACCGGCCTCGGTGCCCGGGCGGTGCGGGGGGCGACGAGGAACCGGGTGGACGCCACCGGCGAGCTGATGCTCGGGCCGGATCGGCGCAGCGCCCCTGCGACCGACCAGCCGGTCGTGGTGCTGGCCTCGGGCAACCTGGGCCTGGTTCACCTGACGGCCGAGCCCGACCGGCTCACCCTGGAGCGGATCGAACAGCTCTACCCGGGGCTGGTGGCCACCCTGGTGGGCCACCCCGGCATCGGGTTCGTGCTCGTGCGCACCGAGTCGGACGGCGACGTCGTGCTGGGGGCCGGCGGCAGCCGCCGGCTGGGCGACGGTCGGGTGCTGGGTCGCGACCCGCTGGCGCCCTTCGGGCCCGGTGCGGCGGCGGTGGTCGCCCGCACGAGTACCTTCCCGCACTGCGCCGACCTGATGGTGAACTCGATGTGGGACGCCGAGACCGGCGAGGTCGCCGCCTTCGAGGAGCAGATCGGCTCGCACGGCGGCCTGGGGGGTGAGCAGAGCCGGGCGTTCCTGCTGTACCCGTCCGACCTGTCCCGCCCGCCGTCACCGCTGCTGGGGGCCGAGGCCCTGCACCACCTGTTCCGGCGCTGGCTGGCCGAGCTCGGGCACGAGGCCTTCCAGTCCGAGGCCGTCCAGTCCGAGGCCGTCGAGCCCGAGGGCTGACCGAGGGGTCAGTCCCAGCGGAACCAGCGGCGCACCGCCAGCAGGGCGAGCCCGGTCCAGACCACCAGCACCACGACCGCGGCCAGGTCGAGCCGGCTCTGCTGGAAGGCCGCCCGGACCGCGGTGCCCAGGGCGCCCGACGGCAGGGCCGCGGCCGCGGCCCCGAGACCGCCCATCCGCTGCGCCGGCACCACCACCCCGCCACCGACCAGCAGCAGCACCCAGAGCAGGTTGGCCGCCGCCAGCACCGCCTCGCTGCGCAGGGTCCCCGCCAGCAGCAGCCCCAGGGCCACGAAGGTCGCCGTCCCCAGGACCAGCACGACAGCCCCGAGCAGGCAGCCCACCGGGGTGGGGCGCCAGCCCAGGGCGAGCCCCAGGCCGCCGAGCACGACCCCCTGGACGGCTTCGACCAGCAGCACCGCGAGGATCCGGCCGAGCGCCAGACCGTCCGGGCCCAGCGGCGTGGTCGCCAGCAGCCGCAGCGCCCCCTGGCGGCGGTCGAACGCGGTCCCGATCGCCTGGCCGGTGAACGCCGTCGACATCACCGCTAGAGCCAGCACCCCCGGGGCCACCACGTCGATCCTGGGTCCGGCGCCCAGGTCGACGGCCAGCCAGCGGGTCAGCCCGACCATCACGATCGCCGGCAGCACCATCGTCAGCAGCAGCTGCTCACCGTTGGCCAGCCACACCGCGGCGTCGAAGCGGGCCTGGGAGAGCACCCGACGCCACCGGGGTGCCGGGGCGGGATCGGCGGCCAGCAGACCTGCGGTCCCCAGGTCCAGGGGCTCGGCGGTCATCGCAGGCTCCGTCCGGTCAGGTCCAGGAAGACGTCCTCCAGGCTGGGCCGGCCCAGCTGCAGCCGCTGCGGGGTACGCCCCTGCGCGGCCAGCCAGCTGAGGAGCCGGGGCATCACCGCCGGGTCGAGCCGGCCACCGCCACGGTTGCGCAGCTCGAACCCGCCACCGGCCCCGACCGACACCGTCACCGACTCACCGACGGCCGTGGCCACCGCGGCCGGGTCGAGCCCGACGCTGTCGAAGGTCAGCACGTCGTCGTCCCCGGTCAGGTCACCGGGAGCGCCCTGGGCGACGACGCGGCCGTCGTCCATGACCACGACGTGGTCGGCCAGCTGCTCGACGTCGTCGATCAGGTGGGTGGTGACCAGGACCGCCACCCCGTCGTCACGCAGCCGCCGGACCACCCGGCCCACCACCTGCCGGGCCTGCGGGTCGAGTCCCGCGGTCGGCTCGTCCAGGAAGACCACGGCCGGGCGCCCCACCACGGCCAGGGCCAGGGCCAGCCGCTGCCGCTGGCCGCCCGACAACCGTCGCACCCGGGTGCCGGCCACCGCCGACAGCCCGAGGACGTCGAGCAGCGCTGCGGTCGGCACCGGACGGGCGTGCATCGCGGCCACGTGCGCCAGCAGCCGGCCGGCGCCGGCGCCGCTGGGCAGACCGCCGTCCTGGATCATCACCCCGATCAGGGGACGGACCCGGGCCGCGTCGGCCACCGGGTCGAGGCCGGCGACGCGCACCAGGCCGGCGTCCGGACGGCGCAGGCCCTCGCAGCACTCCATCGTGGTCGTCTTGCCGGCCCCGTTGGGACCCAGCACCGCGGTGACCTGCCCGGGGGCGGCCGTCCAGCTGACGTCGTCGACCACCCGGCGTCCGCCGTAGCTCTTGACGAGCCCGGCCACCAGGACGGCAGGCGCTTCGACAGCGGTACGGGCCACGCGGGGGAGTCTGGCACGCCGGCCGGCCAGGGGTCCGCCCCGCTCGAGTGGGGCGTCCCGTCGGGGCCTGGCGCAGGGGGCGGATCCAGGCGAGTTGAGCCCGGGGGCGAATAACGCAATACTTAGGGTGTGAAAATCGACGACGACTCCAGGACCCGGGACCGGGTCTGTCAGGCGGTCGTCGAAGAGGGTCCGGTCACGGCCTCCGACCTGGCGCAGCGACTGTCGTTGACGGCCGCCGCCGTCCGCAAGCACCTCGACGCACTGGCGGCCGACGGGCTCGTCGACACCTGGCGGGCGGCACCGCCGGCGCAACGGGGCCGCGGCCGACCGGCGCGGCAGTTCGTCGCCACCGACAGCGGGCACGCGGCGATCGGCACCGAGTACGGCGACCTGGCCGCCGAGGCGCTGCGCTACCTCAGCAGCACCGGCGGGGCCGAGGCGGTCCGACGGTTCGCCGACCAGCGCAGTGCGGGCCTCGAGCAACGCCTGCGCCCCGCGGTCGAGGCGGCGGGTCCCGACCCCGAACGCCGGGCCCACGCACTGGCCGACGCCCTGTCGGACGACGGCTACGCGGCCAGCTCCCGGCCGCTGAGGCTGGGGGACACCCCCATCGGCGTCCAGCTCTGCCAGGGGCACTGCCCGGTGCACCGGGTCGCCCGGGAGTTCCCCGAGCTGTGCGAGGCCGAGACCGACGCCTTCTCGCGGCTGCTCGGCGTCCACGTCCAGCGGCTGGCGACCCTGGCCCACGGTGAGCACGTCTGCACCACGCACATCCCGACCACCCACATCCCCACCACGCACGTCCCGCTTCCCACCGAGAGGCAGTCGCGATGACCAGCACCCGCCCCGAGCTCGAAGGGCTCGGCACTTACGAGTACGGATGGTCCGACTCCGACGTCGCCGGCGCCTCGGCCCGGCGTGGCCTGTCCGAAGAGGTCGTGCGCAACATCTCGGCCCTGAAGAACGAGCCGGAGTGGATGCTCGCGAACCGGCTCAAGGGGCTGCGGCTGTTCGACCGCAAACCGATGCCGACCTGGGGGTCCGACCTGTCGGGCATCCACTTCGACACCATCAAGTACTTCGTGCGCTCCACCGAGAAGCAGGCCACCACCTGGGAGGACCTGCCCGAGGACATCAAGAACACCTACGACCGCCTCGGCATCCCCGAGGCCGAGAAGCAGCGCCTGGTCGGCGGGGTGGCGGCCCAGTACGAGAGCGAGGTCGTCTACCACCAGATCCGCGAGGACCTGGAGCAGAAGGGTGTCATCTTCGTCGACACCGACACCGGCCTGCGCGAGCACGAGGAGCTCTTCAAGGAGTACTTCGGCACCGTGATCCCGGTGGGCGACAACAAGTTCGCCGCGCTGAACACCTCGGTCTGGTCGGGCGGGTCGTTCATCTACGTGCCCAAGGGCGTGCACATCGACATCCCGCTGCAGGCGTACTTCCGGATCAACACCGAGAACATGGGCCAGTTCGAGCGCACGCTGATCATCGCCGACGAGGACTCGTACGTGCACTACGTCGAGGGCTGCACCGCGCCGATCTACAAGTCGGACTCGCTGCACTCGGCTGTCGTCGAGATCGTCGTGAAGAAGAACGCCCGGGTGCGCTACACGACCATCCAGAACTGGTCGAACAACGTCTACAACCTGGTGACCAAGCGGGCCGTCGCCCACGAGGGCGCGACCATGGAGTGGGTCGACGGCAACATCGGCTCCAAGGTCACCATGAAGTACCCGGCGATCGTCATGCTCGGCGAGCACGCCAAGGGCGAGACCCTGTCGATCGCCTTCGCGGGCGAGGGGCAGCACCAGGACGCCGGCGCCAAGATGATCCACGCGGCGCCGTACACCAGCTCGACCATCGTGTCGAAGTCGGTGGCCCGCGGCGGCGGTCGTACCTCCTACCGCGGTCTGGTGCAGGTGCTCGAGGGCGCCCACCACGCGGCGTCGACCGTGCGCTGCGACGCGCTGCTGGTCGACACCATCAGCCGCTCCGACACCTACCCCTACGTCGACGTCCGTGAGGACGACGTGCGCATGGGCCACGAGGCCACGGTCTCGAAGGTGAGCGACGACCAGCTCTTCTACCTCATGTCCCGTGGCATGACCGAGGAGGAGGCCATGGCGATGATCGTGCGCGGGTTCATCGAGCCCATCGCCCGCGAGCTGCCCATGGAGTACGCCCTCGAACTGAACCGCCTCATCGAGCTCCAGATGGAAGGGGCAGTCGGCTGATGACAGCCACCACGGTCACCCCGCACTCCCACGGTCCGAAGGACTACGGGGCCTCGGCGGCGGGGGGTGTCGACCCGGTCCCGGTGCAGTCCCGGGCCGAGCGCCCCGCCAGCTTCGAGGTCGCCGACTTCGCCGTCCCCAACGGACGTGAGGAGGAGTGGCGCTTCACGCCGATGGGCCGCCTGCACGGGCTGCAGTCCGGCGCCGAGGCCACCGGCACGCCGGCGCAGGTCGACGTCCGGGCACCGGAGGGCGTCCGGGTCGAGACGGTCGGACGGGACGACCCCCGGCTGGGACGCGCCGGCACCCCCGAGGACCGGGTCGCCGCCCAGGCCTGGAGCAGCTTCGGCCGCGCCCTGGTCGTGACCGTGCCTGCGGGGCACCAGGTCTCGCAGCCGGTACAGGTCACCCTCACCGGCCAGGGCGGGCTCGAGTACGGTCACGCCCTGTTCGCGGTCGAGGCCGGGGCCAGCGCGACCGTCGTCGTCGACTTCCGCGGCAGCGCCACCTTCGCCGACAACGTCGAGATCGACCTGGCCGACGGCGCTGCGCTGACCCTGGTGTCGGTGCAGGACTGGGACGGCGGCGCCGTCCACGTCAGTGCCCACCACGCCCGGCTCGGTCGGGACGCCCGCCTCAAGCACGTGCTGGTCACCCTCGGCGGCGACGTGGTGCGCTTCACGCCGTCCGCGCGGTTCACCGCCCCGGGCGGTGAGGTCGAGATGCTCGGGCTGTACTTCGCCGACGCCGGCCAGCACCAGGAGCAGCGCCTCTTCGTCGACCACGCGGTGCCCCACTGCACCAGCAACGTGGTCTACAAGGGCGCCCTGCAGGGCGAGGGGGCCCACACGGTCTGGGTCGGCGACGTGCTGATCCGGGCCGAGGCCGAGGGCACCCAGACCTACGAGATCAACCGCAACCTGGTGCTGACCGCAGGTGCCCGGGCCGACTCGGTGCCCAACCTCGAGATCGAGACCGGTGAGATCCGGGGGGCCGGCCACGCCAGCGCGACCGGCCGCTTCGACGACGAGCAGCTCTTCTACCTGCAGGCCCGCGGTATCCCGCAGGCCGAGGCCCGGCGGCTGGTGGTGCGCGGCTTCTTCCACGAGCTGCTGCAGCGGATCGACCTGCCCGACCTGGCCGAGCGGCTGGGAACCGCGATCGAGGCCCGGCTGGAGCGCGGTGCCGCGCAGGGTGCCCGGTGAGCCCCGAGACCGCCCCTGATCTGGCCACCGGCCCCGTGACCGTAGGGGCGGCGCGGGTGCTGGCCCTGACCGACCTGCCCGACCTCGGTGCGGTCCGGGTGCTGGTGGGGGAGGTGGCCGTCGCCGTCGTCCGCGACGAGGACGGCGAGGTGCACGCCGTCGGCGACGTCTGCACCCACGCCGACGTCTCGCTGTCCGAGGGCGATGTCACCGACTGCGCCATCGAGTGCTGGTTGCACGGCTCGCAGTTCGACCTGCGGACCGGGCGGCCGTTGAGCCTGCCGGCCATCAAGCCGATCCCGGTCTACCCCGTGACGATCGAGGCCGGTCAGGTCTACGTCGACGTCACCACCACCGTCGGCGACGCCCACGTCGCCACCCCCGTCAAGGAGAGCTGAATCCGCATGGCCACCCTCGAGATCCGCGACCTGAACGTGAGTGTCGACGCCGACGGCACCACCAAGCCGATCCTGCGCGGCGTCGACCTGACCGTGCGCGCCGGCGAGACCCACGCGATCATGGGCCCCAACGGGTCCGGCAAGTCGACCCTGGCGTACTCGATCGCCGGGCACCCCAAGTACACGATCACCAGCGGCACCGTCACCCTCGACGGCGAGGACGTGCTGGCCATGACCGTCGACGAGCGCGCCCGGGCCGGCCTGTTCCTGGCGATGCAGTACCCCGTGGAGGTTCCGGGCGTCACGGTCTCGAACTTCCTGCGGACCGCCAAGACCGCGATCGACGGCAAGGCCCCCAACCTGCGGCACTGGGTCAAGGACATGCGCGGCGCCATGGAGCAGCTGCGGATGGACCCCAGCTTCGCCGAGCGCAACGTCAACGAGGGGTTCTCGGGCGGGGAGAAGAAGCGCCACGAGATCCTGCAGCTCGAGCTGCTCAGGCCGAAGATCGCGATCCTCGACGAGACCGACTCGGGCCTGGACGTCGACGCGCTGCGCGTCGTCTCCGAGGGCGTCAACCGGGTGCGGTCCACGGGTGAGGTGGGAGTGCTGCTGATCACGCACTACACCCGCATCCTCAACTACATCAGGCCCGACTTCGTGCACGTGTTCGTCGACGGGCGCATCGTCGAGGAGGGCGGGCCCGAGCTGGCCGAGCGCCTCGAGGCCGAGGGCTACGACCGGTTCACCGGCGCGGACGCCGCAGCCGCTGCGGCGAGCAACTGAGCCGGCGACGCGAGCCGGACGACGACATGAGTGCTGCGACCACGGTCGACTCCTCCTCGCCCACGGCTGCGGCGCAGCCGTTCTCGGCCAAGGAGCTCGCCGCGATCCGCCCGGGCTTCCGGGTGCTCAACCGCAAGGTCGCCGACCTGCCCCTGGCCTACCTCGACTCGGGGGCGACGTCGCAACGGCCGGACGCGGTGATCGCGGCCGAGGCGGACTTCGTCCGGCACCACAACGCCGCCGTCCATCGCGGTGCCCACACGCTGGCCGAGGAGGCGACCGACGCCTACGAGGAGGCCCGCGCCGCCGTGGCCGCGTTCGTGGGTCGTGACCCCGACGAGCTGGTGTGGACCCGCAACGCCACCGAGGCCCTCAACCTGGTCGCCGCCGGCTTCGGCAGCGGAGACGGCGAGCTGGCGCTGCGCCCGGGGGACGAGGTGGTCGTCACCGAGATGGAGCACCACGCCAACCTGGTGCCCTGGCAGCAGGCCTGCCGGCGCAGCGGCGCCACCCTGCGCTGGCTGCCGTTGACCGACGACGGGCGGCTCGACCTGACCGACGTCGACGCGCTGATCACCGACCGCACCAGGGTGCTGGCCTTCACCCACGTCTCCAACGTGCTCGGCACCGTCAACCCCGTGGCCGAGCTCGTCGCGCGGGCGAAGGCCGTCGGCGCCGTCACGGTGCTCGACGCCTGCCAGTCGGTGCCGCACACCCCGGTCGACCTGTCGGCCCTCGGCGTCGACCTGGCGGCCTTCTCGGCCCACAAGATGGTGGGGCCCACCGGGATCGGCGCCCTGGCCGGTCGCCGCGAGGTGCTCGAGCAGCTGCCGCCGTTGCTGACCGGCGGGTCGATGGTCGAGCTGGTCACCATGGAGACCGCCACCTTCCGGCCGCCGCCGCAGCGCTTCGAGGCCGGCACGCCGCCGGTCAGCCAGGCCGTCGCCTGGCATGCCGCCGTCCGGTACCTGTCGGCCCTGGGCATGGAGCGGGTGCAGGCCCACGAGCATGCTCTGACCGAACGGCTGCTGGCCGGCGTGGCGGGACTGCCCGGGGTCCGGGTGCTGGGCCCCACCCAGGCGCACGAGCGGGCCGGTGCCGTGGCGGTCGTGGTCGACGGGGTGCACCCGCACGACGTCGGCCAGTACCTGGACAGCCGGGGGGTCGCGGTGCGGGTGGGCCACCACTGCGCCCAGCCGTTGCACCGTCGCTTCGGGGTCAACGCCAGCACCCGCGCCAGCCTCTACTTCTACACCACCGAGTCCGAGGTCGACCGCTGTGTCGAGGCCCTCGGTGAGGTGCGCGGCTACTTCGGGAGGACATGATGAGCTCTCTCGACCAGCTGTACCAGCAGATCATCCTCGACCACGCCAAGGAGCGGCACGGGTTCGGCCTGCGAGAGCCGGGCCCCGGCGGCCACACCGGGCAGTGCCACCAGCTGAACCCGCTCTGCGGGGACGAGGTCACCCTGCGGGTCGACCTCACCGGCCTCACCGGGTCCGACCTGGTGCGCGACCTGTCGTGGACCGGTGACGGCTGCTCGATCAGCCAGGCCGCCGACCTCGACGTTGTACGACCTGGTGGTGGGCGGCACCCTCGACCAGGCGGGCACCGTCGTCGCCGCCTTCCGCGAGATGGTGCGTTCGCGGGGCACCGTCGTCCCGGACGAGGAGGTACTCGGCGACGCCTCGGCGTTCGCCGGGGTGGGCCGTCACGCCAACCGCGTCAAGTGCGCGATGTTGGGCTGGACGGCGTTCGAGGTCGCGTTGCGCGAGGCGCAGCTGAGCGACCGGAGCGAACTGAGCAACGACCAGAGCTTGGAGGCTCGATGAGCGAGACCACGGCCGTCACCCCGGCCGATGCGGCAGACGTCGAAGAGGCGCTGCGCGACGTCGTCGACCCCGAGCTGGGGATCAACGTCGTCGACCTGGGGCTGGTCTACGGCGTCCAGGTCGACCAGCACAACCAGGCGATCATCGACATGACCCTCACGTCGGCGGCCTGCCCGCTGACCGACGTCATCGAGGACCAGGCCCACCAGGCACTGGCCAACCTCGTGTCAGGCGTCCGCATCAACTGGGTCTGGATGCCGCCGTGGGGTCCCGACAAGATCACCGACGACGGCCGGGACCAGCTGCGCGCCCTCGGGTTCAACGTCTGAGCCGGCAGCCGGCCACGCCGGATCGGGCACGCCCCACAGTCGGGTAGGGCGACGCCCACCGGCGGGGCAGCGCCGGTTCGTCCAGGTCGACGCCGACCGCCTGACGGGCTGGGTCGACGGGTTCGTCACCCGCCACGGCGGCGCCAGGGTGCACGCCACGGCGTCCGGTCTCGCCCTGTCGGGCGCCGACGGGGCGACCGCGGAGGTGGAGCTGCCCTTCCTGCCCTGGGTGGCGCCCGACCAGGCCTCGGCGGACCCCTCGGAGGACTCCTCGACGAACCCCCCGACGGACACCCCTGCGCCGGACCCGGCCGGGGCGTCGACCCTGGCCGCGGCGGCGGTCGCCCACGTCAGGGGTGACCGCACCCTGCTCGTGCTGCTGGTGCGCCGGGGCGGCTACGGCGTGGGCGTCCTGCGGGTCGGGGCCGGCGCGGACGACGTCCTGGCCAGCAAGGTCGGTGGCGCGTACGTGCAGGGGCGGACCGCGGCCGGCGGCTGGTCGCAGCAGCGCTTCGCCCGGCGGCGCGACAACCAGGTCACCGACCTCGTCGGCCGGGCCGCCGAGGTCGCGGTCCGGCTGCTGGTGCCGGCGTCGTCCCCGGTACCGGCCACCGCTGCGGCGTGGCTGGTCACCGGCGGCGATGCCCCGCTCGTCGACCGGGCCCTGGCCGACCCGCGGCTGGCCGCCCTGAACCGGCTGCCCCGTGCGGCCCCGCTGACCGTGGCCGACCCGCGGGCCGCGGTGGTGGCCCAGGTCGGCCACGACCTGCGCCGGTTGCGGATCGGGCTGCTCGACCCCGACCCGGCGCTCTGATCACACCGGGCCGCCGGCGGCGCCCCGCGAGGGAGCCCCTGGCCTGCCACGGCGCGACGCGTCGGTCTCAGTCGTCCAGGCCGCGCGCCGCCAGGGCCTCGGCCATCCGCTCGGCATGGCGCACCGTGCGCACCAGGGTCGGCACCGCGAAGGCTCGCAGCGAGCGGGTGCCGCGGGCGGCCTGCGCCTGACGCACCTCCTCGACCAGTCGGGCCAGTACCGGGATCGTGCGGATCGTCAACGCCAGCACCAGGGCCACCCGCTCGGGGTCGACGCCCAGGTGTCGCGCCGGGCGCACCACCCGGGCGACGGTGTCGAGCAGCTGCGTCGTGGTCGTCGTCAGGGTCACCAGTGCCGCCGCCCAGACCCCGGCCAGCACCGAGGCCGCCAGGGCCGCCGCCGCCGGCCAGCTGCCGCTCAGGCCCTGCAGTGCCGCCGCCAGGGCCACCAGCGGGACCACGGGTCGCAGCTGAGAGACCAGCACCCGCAACGGAACCCGCGCCGCCGCCGTCCCGAGCAGCAGCGCGACGAGGACGGCGACAACCACCGGGACGGACGGCCGCACGGCCACCGGCACCACGATCACCGTGAGCAGCAGCAGCTTCAGCCCGGCCGGCGCCCGGTGCAGCACCGAGCGGCCGGGCCAGTAGAGACCGAGCATCACCCCACCAACCGGCGGTACCAGTCCAGGGCCGGGGCGGGGGAGTCGTCGGCCACCACCCGGCCGCCGTCGACGACCAGCACCCGGTCGAAGCCGGACAGGCTGTCCAGGTCGTGAGTGACCAGCACCACCTGCTGGTCCAGCCCGGCGAGCAGCTGCGCCACCCTCCGGGAGTTGCGGGCGTCGAGCAACGTGGTGGGCTCGTCGCAGACCAGCACCTGCGGCTGGACGGCGAGCACGCTGGCGATCGCCAGCAGCTGCTTCTGCCCGCCGGACAGCAGATGTGCCGGCCGCTCGCCCAGGCCGTCGAGGCCCACCTGGGCGAGGGCCTGCGCGACCGCCTCGGCCACCTGCGGCTTCGACAGCCGTCGGCGCCGCAGCGAGAAGGCCACGTCCTCGGCCACCGTCGGCATCACGATCTGGGCATCGGGGTCGGTGAACACGAACCCCACCGCGCGGCGCACCCGCGGCCCGTCCTTGACCGTGTCCTGCCCGTCGACCAGACACGGTTCCGGCGTAAGGGTGGACGAGCCCGTTCAGCAGCCGGGCCAGGGTCGACTTGCCCGACCCGTTGCCGCCGACCACCCCGATCCGAGACTGGGTCGAGCTCGAGGTCGAGGTCACGCAGCACCCAGTCGGCACCGGGGAGTCGAACCGGTGGCTCACCCCCTGCAGCTGGATCCGGGCCATCAGCCGACCCGCTCCACGAGCAGGGCGATGCCCTGTCCGCCGCCGACGGCGCAGACGGCCAACCCGTAGCGCCTGGCGGCCGGCGACACCGCGGCAGGCACGCGAGGCCGGCGCACCAGGCGCGAGAACAGCCGCACCAGCAGCAGGGCTCCCGAGGCGCCCCACGGGTGGCCCAGGGCGATCGCGCCGCCGTCCGGGCAACCCGGTCGGCGTCGGCGCCGAGCGGGTCCAGGCCCAGGGCGTCGGTGGCCGCCAGCACCTGGGCGGCGAAGGCCTCGGTGACCTCGACCAGCTCGAGGTCGTCGATGGTCAGCCCTGCCCGGTCGAGGACGGCTCGGGCTGCCGGGACCGCACCCCAGCCCGGCACCGCCGGGTCGACGCCGCAGACGGCCGAGCCCACCACCCGCAGCCCCGGCAGCCCCCAGACGGCCCGGGTCGCCTCGTCGACCACGGCGACCGCGGCGGCGCCGTCGTCGATGCCGCAGGCGTTGCCCGACGGTGACGGTGCCGTCGGCGGCGAAGGCCGGACGGAAGCGCCCCAGTGTCGCCTCGCTGAGCCCCGCCCTGGGCCGGGTGTCGGCGAGAACCCCTGCCACACCGAACCATCTCGGCGTCGAAGAGGCCTTGCCGCGGCGCGCGACGGCCCGCCGGTGGGAGCCGGCCGCATAGGCGTCCTGCCGCTCCCGGGACACCGAGCATCGGCGCGCGAGGTCGTCGGCGGCCGGCCCCATGTCGGGATCGGGGAACGGCGCGGGGGTGAACCGGCGCCCGCCCGAACCCGGCGTCGCCCGGCGGTGCGCCACGGGGAGGTGCTGGCGCTCTCGACGCCACCGGCCAGCACCAGGCCCGGCGTGCTCGGCGCGACCAGCGCCGCCGCCACCCGCACCGCCTCGAGGCCGGAACCCGCACTGCCGGTCCACGGTCGAGGCGGCGCACCTCGAGGCCCAGCCCGGCCGCCAGCGCCGCGGAGCGGGCCACGTTGCCCCCCGGCCCGCAGCAGTTGCCCAGCAGCACCTCGGCCACCCTCACGTCGCTGCGCCACCCGCACGCCGCGACGACGTCGTCCCGCAGCGTGGCCAGCACCGGGGCCGCGAGCCCCACGACATCGACGGCCGACAGCGCCCGCCCCATGCCGGACACCGGGTACGACGGGCCGCGACGATCGACGGCGTCCCGCGGGTCGGTCGAGGCTCACACGCGTCAGGGTAGGTCGGTCCCGGCCGTCGGGGAGGCCAGCTCGCTCAGGGCCACCCGATCGACCTTGCCGGCCGCGGTGCGGGGCAAGTCGGGACCAGGTGCAGCCGTAGTGCACGGGCCTGGGGCAGCTGCGCGCGGACGGCGCCCCGGATCGACGACGCAGGTCGTGGCGGTCCAGCAGCTCGACGGCCGGATCCAGGGCGAGCACGGCCACCACCTGTTCGCCGAGCACGGCGTCCGGTGCCGCCAGGCAGGCGACGTCGCTCACCCCGGGCACCTCGGCGAGCACCGCCTCGACGTCGGCGAGCACCACCGTGACCCCACCCACCACGGCCGCCTCGGGCCGCCCCAGCAGCACGAACCGCTGCCGATCGGCGGTGGGGCGCGCGCGGTCCCCGACACTCGCCCAGCCGTGGTCGTCGTGGCGCAGCGGGGCAGCCGGGTCCAGGCCGGGCGACGGCAGGTACCCCAGGGAGGTGAAGGCGGAGCGCACCCAGACCTGCTCGCCCCGCAGCTCGACGCCCACCTGCGGGAACGGGGTGAAGCCGGTGCCGTCGTCGTCCACGCCGACGAACGACAGCTCGGCGGCGCCGTAGTACTCGACGACCTCGATGCCCCGGGCCGAGGCCGCCGGCCGAAGCCGCACCGTGCCCGTGGCCCCCGCCACCAGGGCCCGGCGCAGCCGGGGCGCCACCGACGATCGAGCACGTCCGCCAGGACGGCGGGCAGTGCGTGCACCAGGGTGATCCCCTCGGGCACCACCGCCCCGGCCCGCCACCGACCGGTCGCGGCCACCGGCAGGCCGGTGAGCGCGGCGTGGCAGAGCCCGAAGAGGGTCAGCGTCGCCGGCACCGGGCCGGGCAGCCACACCACGTCGTCGGCGCCCGGTCGCAGGGCGGCGTCGAAGGCGGCGAAGGACGACGTCCACGACGGCCAGGTGCGCACCACCGCCCGCGGCCTGCCCGTGGTCCCCGAGGTCGCCACCACCAACCGACCGGTCCCGATCCGACCGTCCGAGGCGGCCGACACGACGGCGTCCAGCACCGCCGGCAGGGTCGACGGGCCGGCGACGACCGCGACCTCGTCGTGCGCCATGGCCGCCAGCAGGGTCACCAGGGCGGTCGCCGGGTCGTCGACGGGCACCACCCGCACCCCCGTCGGCCGAGCGCCCCCGGCAGGAACAGGGTCGCCGGTCAAAGGGTCGGGGATCCGCGGGACGGCGGCGACCCGCTCGAGCAGCTCGGCGCGGGACCACCACTGCTCGCCGTCCGTGCTGACCGCGGGTGCGCCGGGCCGCTCGTGGGCCGCACGGCGCCAGGCGTCCAGGACGTCGAGGATGAAAGGGTCGGCCGAGGTGGCCATGCGGTGGGTCAGCCGACCACGGTCTCGGAACGGCAGCGGCGCGCCGTGGCAGCAGCGACGGGTACCGCGGTGCAGCCCGGCGGCAGCGGCAGCGGCGACGGCCACCTTGACGAGGTCACCCGGGAGGTAGATCGCCGAGAGCGCCAGGGCGTGCCCGATGCTCGCGTGCAACCGCCAGGCCATGAGCGGGACCCCGAGCAGGTAGACCACCCCGATCCCGCCCACCGCGGCGGCGACGGCGAACCAGGCGAGCAGCGCGCGCCGGGGCAGCCGGACCGGCCGGTTCCTCGGCCAGGGCGCCGGTGAACCAGGCACCCGGCAGCCAACCCAGCAGGAAACCCACGCTCGGGCCGGCGAAGACCCCCAGCCCGCCGCGGAACCCGCTCAGCAGGGGCAACCCCGCGGCGACCAGCACCAGGAAGGTCAGCACGGCCAGGACGGCCCGACGTGATCCCAACGCCAGGCCGGCCAGCATGACTCCCAGGGTCTGAGCAGTCACCGGCACCGCTGCCCCGAACGGGTACCAGGCCGGGACGAGCCCCAGTGCGGCGATCAGGGCCGCGAGCTGGCGACCAGCGCCAGGTCACGCACCCCGGACCGTCGACCGGTCACTGGCCGGCCGACTTGAAGGTGTTGCAGCTGTTGATGTCGCCGCTGTTGAGACCGGTGGCGAACCACTGCTGGCGCTGGGCCGACGCCGTGGGTGAAGTACTCGGGGGTCACCCGGCCCTGGGTCTTGGCCTGGATCCGGTCGTCGCCGACGGCCCCGGCCGCGTTCAGCGCCTCGGTGATGTTCTCCTGGGTGAGCGATGATGCCGTGGTGGACGTCGCCGTGGCCCGGGAGAGCTTGCCCCAGACCCCGGCGAAGCAGTCGGCCTGCAGCTCCATCGCCACCGAGTACTGGTTGGCCAGCTGCGGGTTCTGGTCCTGGGCCTGACGACCTTCGCTCGATGCCCAGCAGCGTCTGCAGGTGGTGGCCGTACTCGTGGGCCACGATGTAGGCCTGCGCGTAGTCGCCCTGGACCCCGAACTGCTGCTGCAGCTGCTCGAGGAAGCCCAGCTCGATGTAGATCTCCTGGTCGGCGGGGCAGTAGAACGGACCGACCTCGGGTCGGCGGGACCGCACCCGGTGTTCGTGCGGCTCGAGAAGAACGCCAGCTCGGGCGGGAAGTAGTCGCCGGCCTGCCCAGCCGGGTGAACTCGTCCTCCCAGACCGTGTCGGTGATGGTCGAACTCCTTGATCAGCTTGCAGTCCGTGTACTTCTGCAGCGCCCCGGCTGTTGCACCGCTCCGAGCTGCTGGTTGCTCCGGACTGGCCCCGACCGGTTCGCTGGTGTCGGGCAGGGTAGGTGCCGTTCGCCGCACCGCCGGGCCGCCCCCGAACAGCTGAAGAACAGGATGCAGATGATCAGAGACCCGAGGATGCCCGCGCCACCGCCGACGATGCCGCCGCCCGCGCCCGCCGCCGCCGCCGCCACCGCTGCGGCGGTCGTCGACGCCACTGACGTCGACATCTTCTGTCCTGGAACTCGATCGGCATGGCCGTCCTCCTCGGACTGCCACCACCCGTGGCGCCCACACGGTATCGCCTGGCCCGACGGCGCCCGCCCGACGGGTAGCGGCCGCACGGCCCCGCGCGGCGCGGAGGCTCCTGCCTGGGCCGAGGCGCCGTCCCGAGCGTGCCGGGAGTCACGCGCCATGATCGTCGCCCAGGACCTCGAGCTCCGCGCCGGCGCGCGCCTGCTCTCGACGGCGCGCCGCTTCCGGATCGGCCCCGGCGACCGGGTCGGCCTGGTCGGCCGCAACGGCGCCGGCAAGACCACGCTGACCAAGGTCCTGGCCGGCGAGGCGGCGCCGGCCGCCGGCACGGTCACCCGCTCCGGCGAGGTCGGCTACCTGCCGCAGGACCCGCGCACCGGCGACCTCGACGTGCTGGCGCGCGACCGCGTCCTCTCGGCCCGCGGGCTCGACGAGGTGCGTCCGCCGGATGCGGGACACCGAGGGCGCGATGGCCAGCGCCGACGACGCCGCACGCGACGCGGCGATGGCGGCGCTACGGCCGGCTCGAGGCCGAGTTCGCCGCCCTCGGCGGCTACGCCGCCGAGAGCGAGGCGGCCCGATCGCGGCCAGCCTCGGCCTGCCCGACCGGGTGCTGGCCCAGCCGCTGCGGCACCCTGTCCGGCGGTCAGCGGCGCCGGGTCGAGCTGGCCCGCATCCTGTTCTCCGGCGCCGAGACCCTGCTGCTCGACGAGCCCACCAACCACCTCGACGCCGACTCGATCGTCTGGCTGCGCGACTTCCTGCAGGACCTACGAGCGGCGGGCTGCGTCGTGATCAGCCACGACGTCGGCCTGCTCGAGGCGACCGTCAACAAGGTGCTTCCACCTGGACGCCAACCGCGCCGAGATCGACGTCTACAACGTGGGCTGGAAGCGCTACCTCGCAGCAGCGCGAGACCGACGAGCAGCGCCGCCGCCGGGAGCGCGCGAACGCCGAGAAGAAGGCCGCCGCGCTGCTGCGCCCAGGCCGACAAGATGCGCGCCAAGGCCACCAAGGCCACCGCCGCGCAGAACATGGCCAAGCGGGCCGAGCGGCTGCTGGCCGGGCTCGAGGCCGAGCCGGCGCGCCGACCGGGTGGCCAAGCTCGCGCTTCCCCGACCCCGGCGCCGTGCGGCAAGACCCCGCTGACCGCGAGGGGCTGTCCAAGTCCTACGGCTCGCTCGAGGTGTTCACCGACGTCGACCTGGCCATCGACCGGGGCAGCCGGGTCGTCGTCCTGGGTCTCAACGGCGCCGGCAAGACCACGCTGCTGCGCCTGCTGGCGGGGGTCGAGAAGCCCGACACCGGCGAGGTGCAGCCCGGTCACGGGCTGCAGCTGGGCTACTACGCGCAGGAGCACGAGACCCTGGACGTCGATCGCAGCGTGCTGGAGAACATGCGCTCCGCCGCGCCGCGAGCTCAACGACACCGAGGCCCGCAGCGTGCTCGGGTCGTTCCTGTTCTCCGGCGACGACGTCGACAAGCCGGCGGGGGTGCTCTCCGGCGGCGAGAAGACCCGGCTGGCGCTGGCGACGCTGGTCGTCTCCGGCGCCAACGTGCTGCTGCTCGACGAGCCGACCAACAACCTCGACCCGGCCAGCCGGGCCGAGGTCCTCGACGCGCTGCGCGCGTTACGCGGGCGCGGTCGTGCTGGTCACCCACGACGAGGGCGCCGTCGACGCCCTGCACCGGAACGGGTCCTGCTGCTGCCCGACGGCGTCGAGGACCTGTGGCGCCCCGACTACCGGGATCTGGTCGCCCTGGCCTGAACCGGACCATCGACCTTCGTGATCTGAGTAAGAAGACTTATGATCGAGTGGCATAATCCCGATTCAAGTCGATCATCCAGATCGACCGGGACAACACACTGGTCGAATCCACTAGTGTGCTGAAGGCAACACAGTCAGTGAGTCGCACTCCGGACGAAAGCCCGCGAAAAGGTTCGATCGCACGGGACGAAATGTGACGACAGCGACACCGGGCTGACCGGCCAGGCCGACGGATCGGCGCGCCGGACCGGGACGCCCCTGCCTCGGTCGCCACATCTCCTCACAGCGGACGCAGTGCTGCGCCCGACCTGCGATGTGATCCGCCCCCGCCAGGCATCCCGCCCACAGCACGACCCTTGCCAGAGACAGAAGGCGCACCACCTGTTCTTCCGTCGCCCTCCGGCCCGGTCGGGTGACGCAGCAACGAACTGGTCCGGCAGGACCATCGAGGAGGAGTACCTAGTGAGCGACACCGTGAAGAAGGGCGCCCGCATCACCGGTTCCGACCGGACGAAGCTGGCGAACGATCTCATGAAGAAGTACTCGGGCGGCGCGAGCATTCGCGCCCTCGCGGAGGAGACCGGACGCTCGTACGGTTTCGTCCACCGCATCCTGACCGAGAACGAGGTCAAGCTGCGCAGCCGTGGTGGCGCCACCCGCGGCAAGGCGAAGCGCTGACCTCGCCCGCACCCACGGACGAGCAGGGCCCGCTCGAGGGACCTGACCGGCGGTCCGGCCGGTCAGGTCCCTCGGACCCCGCCCACCACCCCCAGCCGGTCGAGACCGTCGTCGAGCAGGCCCTGCCCGACGAGCTCGGCCGGCTGCTGCGTGAGGCCGACCTTCACCTGCGACTGCGCGCTCGCACGGCCGAGCTCTGGTTGGCCGGCCCCGCCCGGCGCAACGCCCAGACCCCCCTCACCTGGCGAGCCCTGGCGCAGGCCTGCCACTGGCTGCAGGACCGCGTCGACGTGGTCGTGCTGCGGGCCGAAGGACCGACGTTCTCGGCCGGCCTCGACCGCCGCGCCTTCACCCCGGCCGGCATCCCCGGCGAGCTGAGCCTGACCGAGCTGGCCGGCCGGACCGACGAGGCCGTGGACGCTGCGATCGCCGGTTTCCAGCAAGGGTTCCGCTGCTGGCGCGAGGCCGAATTCGTCAGCGTCGCCGTGGTGCAGGGACAGGCCATCGGCGCCGGCTTCCAGCTGGCACTGGCCTGCGACCTGCGCCTGGCCTGCGAGGACGCCGTCTTCGAGATGCGTGAGCCGCAGCTCGGCCTGGTGCCCGACCTGGGGGGTACCGGACCGCTGGTCGCCGCCGTCGGCTACCCCCGCGCCCTGCAGATCTGCGCCACCGGACGGTCGGTCACCGCTGCCCAGGCGCTGGACTGGGGACTGGTCCAGGAGGTCGTCCCGACGGAGGACGTCGACCAGGCGGTGGCCCGCTGGGTCACCGCCCTGACGAGCGCCCCGGCGGCTGCGGTCCGAGCCACCCGGGCCCTGCTGCAGCAGGCCGTCACCGCCGACCCGGACTCCCAGCTCGCCGCGGAGCGAGCCGCCCAGCGGCTGCGGCTACGAGCCTTGTCGCCCTGACCGGGGACCGCGCCGGAATGCCACCGTCCGCCACGCTGTTGCCGCCCACGGTCGACTGTCGGCCGGTTGCCATCGTCCGATCCGGACGAACCGGGTCGACGGGACCCAGATCAGGAGGACCGTGATGTCGGGTCATGCTGCCTGGTCCACGATGCGTTCGTTCACCCGTGACACCTCGGTGGCCCAGCAGCGACTGGCGCCCGAGACCTGGCGTCGGGTGCTCGGCTACGCCGGCCCCTACCGCCGCCAGCTGACCGCGTTCCTGACGCTGGTGGTGGTCGACGCGATGATCGTGGTCGCGACCCCGCTGCTGTTCAAGCGGCTGATCGACGACGGCGTGACCCCGGGCGACCGAGGCGTCGTGGTCACCCTGGCGCTCGGCGTCGCCGTCCTGGCCGTGCTGGACGCCCTCTCGGGGCTGGCCATGCGCTGGTACTCCTCGAGGATCGGCGAGGGTCTGATCTTCGACCTGCGCACCCAGGTCTTCTCGCACGTGCTGCGCCAGCCCATCGCCTTCTTCACCCGCACCCAGACCGGTGCCCTGGTGTCGCGCCTGAACTCCGACGTCATCGGTGCCCAGCAGGCGTTCACCTCGACCCTGGCGGGCGTGGTCTCCAACGTGGTGTCCCTGGTCCTGGTCGTCGCCGCGATGCTGGTGCTCAGCTGGCCGATCACCCTTGCCGCCCTGGTGATGCTGCCGGTGTTCCTGATCCCGGCCCGGCGGCTCGGCGCCCGCCTGCAGAGGTTGACGCGCGAGTCGATGCAGCTGAACGCCGAGCTGGGTGCCCGCATGACCGAACGGTTCAACGTCGCCGGCGCCCTGCTGGTCACCCTGTTCGGGCGCCCCGAGCAGGAGGACGGCGAGTACTCCCAACGAGCGGGGCGGGTGCGCGACATCGGCATCCGGATCGCCATGAGCAACCGGTTCTTCTTCACCGGCATGACCCTGGTGGCGTCCCTGGCCACGGCGCTGGTCTACGGCGTCGGCGGACTGCTCACCATCACGGGCGGCCTGACGGTGGGCACCCTGCTGGCCCTGGCGGCCCTGCTGAGCCGGCTCTACGGCCCGCTGACCGCGCTGTCGAACGTGCGGGTCGACGTGATGACGGCGCTGGTCAGCTTCGAGCGGGTGTTCGAGGTGCTCGACCTGCAGCCGCTGGTGGCCGACTCGCCGACCGCGACCGAGCTGCCCCGGGGCCCGTTGCCGGTCGACCTGACCGATGTGCACTTCACCTACCCCTCGGCCGAGCAGGTATCGCTGGCCAGCCTCGAGCAGGTGGCGGTGGCCGACCGGGGTGGCTCCGGCGAGGTGCTCAGCGGCATCGACCTGCACGTCCCCGCCGGCAGCATGCTGGCCCTGGTCGGGCCCAGTGGTGCCGGCAAGACCACCATCACCGCGTTGGTCGCGCGCCTGTACGACGTCAGCTCCGGGTCCCTGCAGCTGGGTGGTCACGACGTGCGCGAGGTGACCCTGGCCTCGCTGCACCGCGCCGTCGGGGTGGTCACCCAGGAGGCCCATCTCTTCCACGACACGGTCCGCGCCAACCTGCTGTACGCGGCCCCGACCGCCGACGAGACCGACCTGGTGCAGGCTCTGAAGGCGGCCCAGGTCTGGGACCTGGTGGCGGGCCTGCCCGAGGGGCTCGACACGGTCGTCGGCGACCGGGGGCACCGACTGTCGGGCGGCGAGAAGCAGCGGATCGCCTTGGCCCGCCTGCTGCTCAAGGGACCGGGCGTGGTGATCCTCGACGAGGCCACGGCGCATCTGGACTCCGAGTCCGAGCTCGCCGTCCAGCGGGCCCTGGACGAGGCGCTGCACGGCCGGACGGCGATCGTCGTGGCCCACCGGTTGTCGACCATCAGGGCGGCCGACCTGATCGCAGTGGTCAGCGACGGGCGCATCGTCGAGACCGGCACCCACGACACCCTGGTGAACGCCGGCGGCCTCTACGCCGACCTGTACCGCACCCAGTTCGCCACCGTCTGACCTCACCGTCCGACCCCACCGTCCGACCCCACCGTCTGACCTCACCGTCTGACCTCACCCGCCGGTGAGGGCGTCCTCGTACTCCTCGTCGCTGGGACGACGGCGCCGGGACCCGGTCGCGGGTCGAAGCCCTCCCGAGGTCGGGCCACGCGGGTCCGATCCGCCCGATTGCGATCCGCCCGAGCCCGATCCGCCCGGGCCTGCTCGCAGGCCGGCCTCGCGGTCGAGGGCCCTGCCGAACAGCACCGGTCCTGCCAGCGCGAAGGCCCACCACTGCACGGCGTAGGCGAGATGCGGGCCCAGGTCCTCGTCGGGGCGGGCCAGCAGCACCGGCGCGGGCGACGGGGCCGGGCTCTCCTGCGCCAGCACCCCGTAGGCCTGGTAGAGGGTCAGGTGCAGCCGCTGCGCCAGCTCGGTCAGGTCGATGCTCGAGGCCTGCCCGGGGATCGGTGCCCGCCCGAGGTCGGGCTCGCCCAGGCGCAGCCGCGCCACCAGCTCGACGGGTCCGGTCGGCGCCGCCGGGACGGAGTCGGGCGCGGATCCCTTGTCCCCGTTGGGGATCCAGCCCCGGTCGACCATGACCGCCGTACCGTCCGCCAGCTGCAGCGGCACCAGCACCTCGTACCCGAAGGCGCCGTGGAACGGCCGGTTGCGTACCACCACGGTGTCGCCGACCAGATAGCGACCCTGCAGCCGGACCGGCCGCCAGAGCCGGTCCGGGCTCAGCGAGGTGGTCGGTCCCGCCAGGACCTCGGGCAGTGCCACCGGCGACGAGGCGTAGTTGTCGTCGATCCGCTGGTTGCGCAGCACCTTGTCCTGGTGCCTGCCGAACTGCCACTGACCCAGGCCGAGGCACCCCAGACCGAAGGCCAGTACCGCCACCAGCCCCAGGGCCCAACCCCGCTCCGGCAGCAGCCGCAGTGCGGCCCCGATCCGCGTCGTCACGACTCGCGGGCCCCGGGCGGCTCGTCCGGCGAGGGGTCGTCGACCACGACGACCCGGGTGCGGGTGCCCTCGCGCGGCGGCGGGCCGTCGAGCACCAACGGCGTCGACCCGACGACCTCCGGACCGGGGGAGCGAGGGGTGCCGCCGACGTTGGCGACGACGACGGCGACGTAGGGCAGCACGACCGCCCCGACGGCGAAGAACCAACGCCACGGACTGGGCACGACGATGACCAGCACGAAGCAGACGGTCCGGATCGCCATCGAGATCAGGTACTTGTAGGTACGGGCGGCCGCGTCCTCGGTCTGGGACGAGCGGGCCGAGGTGATGCCGTGGACCGCCGGCGATGCGGCGCCACGTCTCGGCACAGTCCCGGTCATACCGCCACGGTACGTCAGGTCCGCACTCTCACGACGAGACGGTCAGGACCAGCTTGCCGGTGCTGCGCCTGGCCAGCAGGTCGCGGTGCGCGTCCGCCGCGCGGTCCAGCGGGTAGCGGCCCCGCAGACCGGCTCCAGCCGGCCGGCCCGGACCAGGGAGAGCAGCTCGGTCATCGCCGGGCCGAGCCCCTCCGGGCGGCGCAGCGCGTGCACCAGCCAGAACCCGGTGACGGTCCGGGAGGTGGCCATCAGCGCGGCCGGGTTGACCGGGCTCGGCGGGGTCCGGGAGGCCATCCCGTAGGTCGCGATCCGGCCGAGCGGGGCGAGCGCGGCGAGCGAGCCGTCGAAGACCGGGCCACCGGTCATCTCCAGCACCACGTCGACCGGGCGGCCCTCGTTCGCCTCGACCAGGGCCTTGGCCACCGAGTCGGCGTCGGTCAGCCCGCTGACGTCGACGGTCGCGTGCGCGCCGAGCTCGCGGGCCAGGTCGAGCTTGGCCGCGCGAGGAGGCGGTGGCGATCACCCGGCCGGCACCCCACTGCCGGGCCAGCTGGACCGCCAGGCTGCCGACCCCGCCGGCGCCGGCGTGCACCACGACGCTCTCGCCGAGCGACATCCGGGTGCAGGTCCGGCAGCAGGAACCAGGCGGTGGTGCCCTGCAGGACCAGCGCCAGCGCGGCCGCGTCGTCCATCCCGTCCGGGATCGGGAAGGTGACCGACGGGTGGGCCAGGGCCTGCTCGGCGTAGCCGCCGCCCCCGGCCAGCAGCGCGACCACCCGCTCGCCGTCCAGCTCGCCGCCGCGGGCCCGGCCGACCACCTCGGCGCCCGGCACCAGCGGCAGCTGCTGCGGGGCCAGGTAGGAGTTCTCGGTCTGGTGGGTGTCGGCGTAGTTGACCCCGGCCGACTCGACGTCGACGAGGACCTGACCGTTCGAGGGAGCCAGGTCCGGCAGGTCGACCACCTGCAGCACCTCGGGCCCGCCGAACTCTTCGATCTGGACGGCACGCATCCTGGAACCGTATCGGTCACGGCGGCGCCTCTGAGCCGGCGCGTCCAGGCCTTAGCGTCGCCGGGGCGGACGGGGACCCTCCCCGCGGGGCCGCCGGTGGACGACGGAGGTCTGATGGCTCGCAGCGTGCTGGTGACCGGCGGCAACCGGGGGATCGGGCTGGCGATCGCGCGGGCGATGGCCGCGGACGGCGACGCCGTCGCCGTCACCTACCGCACCGGTGAGCCGCCGGACGGGCCTGTTCGGGGTGACCTGCGAGATGACCGACACCGCGTCGGTGGACGCCGCGTTCAGCCGAGGTCGAGGAGCACCAGGGCCCGGTCGAGGTGCTGGTCGGCAACGCCGGGATCACCCGGGACACCCTGCTGCTGCGGATGTCGGACGACGACCTGATGACCGTGCTGGACACCAACCTGGTCGGGCGCCTTCCGCTGCGTCCGGCGGGCCAGCAAGGGGATGATCCGGCTGCGCCGCGGCCGGGTGGTGCTGATCTCCAGCGTGGTCGGCCTGCTCGGCGCGCCGGGCCAGACCAACTACGCGGCCAGCAAGGCCGGGCTGGTCGGGCTGGCCCGGTCGCTGACCCGGGAGGTCGGCGGCCGCGGGATCACCGCCAACGTGATCGCTCCGGGCTTCGTCGAGACCGACATGACCGCGGAGCTGTCGGCCGAGCTCAAGGAGGCCTACGCCCGGGCGATCCCGGCCGGCCGGTTCGCCCAGCCGGAGGAGATCGCAGCCGTGGTCCGGTTCGTCGCCTCGGACGCCGCCGGGTACATCAGCGGCGCGGTGATCCCGGTGGACGGCGGCGCCGGGCATGGGGCACTGACGCAGCCGCCGATCGACAGCAGCTGGCAGTATCTGCCCGGTACGCCCGTCACTCGGCAAGACCGCCCGTCGACTCGGCGGGACGGTCTCGTGGGAGGACTGACGGATGGGCTGCTCGAGGGCAAGCGGTTGCTGGTCACCGGGGTCCTGACGGACTCCTCGATCGCCTTCCACGTGGCCCGGCTCGCCCAGCAGGAGGGCGCCGAGGTGGTGCTCACCTCGTTCGGGCGGCAGATGACGCTCACCCAGGCGATCGCCCGCCGGCTGCCGAGCCCGCCCCGGTGGTCGAGCTGGACGTGACGAACCAGGACGACCTGGACGCGCTGGCCGACCGGGTCAAGGAGCACGTCGACGGGCTGGACGGCGTGCTGCACTCGATCGGGTTCGCCCCGCAGGCGCCCTCGGCGGCAACTTCCTCGACGCCCCTGGGAGGACGTCGCGACCGCGGTGCACGTCTCGGCCTACTCGCTCAAGGCGCTCGGCCGTGGCGGCGCTGCCGCTGATGCCGAACGGCGGCAGCCTGGTCGGCCTCACCTTCGACGCGCCAAGTCGCCTGGCCGGTCTACGACTGGATGGGCGTGGCCAAGGCCGCGTTCGAGTCCACCGCCCGGTACCTGGCCCGCGACCTCGGCCCGCAGAAGGTCCGGGTCAACCTGGTCGCCGCCGGCCCGCTGCGGACCACCGCGGCGAAGTCGATCCCCGGGCTTCAAGGCGTTCGAGGAGGCCTGGGGCGGCCGCTCGCCGCTCGGCTGGGACGTGAACGACGCCGAGCCGACCGCCCGGGCCTGCGTGGCGCTGCTGTCCGACTGGTTCCCGGCGACCACCGGCGAGATCGTGCACGTCGACGGCGGCTTCCACGCGATGGGTGGCTGAGGTCCCTGCGACCAGGCGCCCGGAACAGGTCAGAATGCGCAAGTGATCCGCCCGGCTGGTCCTGCTCCGGCACGCCAAGTCGCGCCTAGCCGGCCGGGGTCCCGACCACGAGCGCCCGCTGGCCGGCAAGGGCCGTCGAACGCCAAGGCGACCGGGGAGTGGCTGCGCCGGAGGGCCCGCGGTCGACCTGGTGCTCTGCTCGGACGCCATCCGCGCCCGTCACACCTGGGAGATCATCACCGCAGCCTGCGCCCGGCCCCCGAGGTCGGGCTCGCGCCCGAGCTGTACTACGCCGAGCCGACGACCTGGTCGACCTGCTGCGGCAGTCGCCGACGAGGTGCGCACCCTGGTCGTGGTCGGTCACGAGCCGACGCTGTCGGAGCTGACCCTGCAGCTGGCCGGCGGTCGGCTCGGACCCCCCGCGCTGGACCAGGTCCAGCGCAAGTTCGCGACCAGCGCTGTCGCCGTGCTCCGCCTGAGCGACGGCTGGGCCTCGCTACGGCCGGGGACCGCGGTCCTCGAGCGCTTCGCCGTCCCCAGGGCCTGACGGCTCAGCCCTTGGTGACCTCGTCGCGCCAGTCGAGCCAGGCGCGGGTCCGGCCCAGGTCGTAGTGCGGGCCGGTCAGGCCGATGGTGAACAACGTGACGCCGGCGTCCAGCAGCGGCTGCGCGAGGGTGTCGGGCTCCCCTTCGACGCCGGTGGAGCGTTCGATCGCGGCGGGGTCACGCCCCTCGGTGGCGCACCACTCGTCGAGGATCGCCCCCTTGCGGATGATCGTCTCGGCGTCGCCGAAACCGTGCCAGATGTCGGCGTGCCGGGCCGTGTAGCGCAGGGTCTTCTTCTCACCGCCACCCCCGATCAGCACCGGGATGTCGCGGACCGGTGCCGGGTTCAGCGCGGCCCAGCGCTTCTCGATCCGGGGCAGGGCCTGCTCGAGCTCGGCCAGTCGGGACCCGGCGGTTCCGAACTCGTAGCCGTACTCGTCGTAGTCGCGCTCGAACCAGCCGGCCCCGATGCCCAGGATGAGCCGGCCGCCGCTGATGTGGTCGACGGTGCGGGCCATGTCGGCCAGCAGCTCGGGGTTGCGGTAGGTGTTGCAGGTGACCAGGGCACCGATCTCGACCCGCGAGGTGGCCTCGGCCCAGGCGCCCAGCATGGTCCAGCACTCGAAGTGGGCGCCGTCGGCCGGGCCGTAGAGGGGGAAGAAGTGGTCCCAGTTGAAGACCACGTCGGCGCCCGCCTCCTCGGCGGCGGCGACCGCCCGGCGGATCTCGGCGTAGTCGGCGTGCTGGGGCTGGATCTGGACACCGATCCGGACGGGGCGAGTCATCATGACCTTTCGCAGGTGGGGCTGAACAGCAGGACGACTCAGACCAGGACGGACTCAGACCAGGACGGACTCAGACCGGTCCGGACTCAGACCGGCCCGATTCAGACTGGGACGGTCATGCCCTTGGCGACGATGGTGATGCCGGACTCGGTCACCAGGAACCCGCGCTCCCGGTCCTCGTCGGCGTCCATGCCGACCCGGGCGCCCTCGGGGACCACCACGTTCTTGTCGAGGACGGCCCGTCGCACCACGGCGTGCCGGCCGATCTCGACGTTGTCGAGCAGCACGCTGTCGCTGACCGTCGCCCACGAGTGGACGCTGACGTTGGGCGACAGCACCGACGTCTCGACGAAGGACCCCGACACCACGCACCCGGGGGAGACGATCGAGTTGACGGCGTGCCCGATCCGGCCGTGCCAGCCGTGCACGAACTTGGCGGGCGGCCAGGGCCCGAGGTGGGTGTAGATGGGCCACTCGTAGTTGTAGAGGTTGAAGACCGGGTGGATCGAGACCAGGTCCATCTGGGCGTCGAAGTAGGCGTCCATCGTTCCGACGTCGCGCCAGTAGTCGCGGTCGCGCTCGGCCGCCCCGGGCACGTCGTTGTCCTTGAAGTCGTAGACGGCGGCCTCGCCACGCTCGACGAACGCGGGAACGATGTCGCCGCCCATGTCGTGGCGGGACTCCTCGTTCTCGGCGTCCCGGGTGACCGCGTCCACGAGGGCGTCGGCGTTGAAGACGTAGTTGCCCATCGAGGCGAGTACCTGGTCGGGGGCGTCGGCCAGGCCGACGGCATCGGTCGGCTTCTCGCGGAACCGCGCGATCCGGTGCGGGTCGCTCGGTTCGGTCTCGATGACGCCGAACTGGTCGGCCATCGAGATCGGCTGCCGGATCGCGGCCACCGTGCAGGCCGCCCCGGACTCCTCGTGCGCCCGGACCATCTGCGCGAAGTCCATGCGGTAGACGTGGTCGGCTCCGACCACGACGACGATGTCGGGCTTCTCGTCGCGCACCAGGTTCAGGCTCTGGAAGATCGCGTCGGCACTGCCCAGGTACCACCGCTTGCCCACCCGCTGCTGCGCGGGGACCGGGGCGATGTAGTTGCCCAGCAGCGTGGACATCCGCCACGCCTGCGAGATGTGGCGGTCGAGGCTGTGCGACTTGTACTGCGTGAGCACGACGATACGCAGGTAGCGCGCATTGACCAGGTTGCTCAGCGCGAAGTCGACCAGCCGGTAGACCCCACCGAAGGGGACGGCGGGTTTGGCACGGTCCGCCGTCAACGGCATCAGCCGCTTGCCCTCGCCGCCCGCGAGCACGATCGCCATGACCTTCGAACTAGGCATGCAGCAGACCCTAGGGGGTTGATGCCCTCTCGCACTACGGTGTCGATCGTGCGTATCGACCTGTTGACCCGTGAGTACCCGCCCCACGTCTACGGGGGGGCCGGAGTTCATGTCGAGAACCTGGCCGCCGTCCTGCGGGAGCGCGCCGAGGTGCGGGTCCGCGCCTTCGGCCCGCCGCGCGACGAACCGGGGGTGAGCGGGTACGCCGACCTCGCCGAGCTGGCCGCCGCCAACCCCGCGCTGAAGACCCTCGGCGTCGACCTGGCGATGGCCGCCGACTGCGGCGGCGCCGACGTGGTGCACTCCCACACCTGGTACGCCAACATGGCCGGCCACCTGGCGAGCCTGCTGCACGGCATGCCGCACGTGCTGTCGGCCCACAGCCTCGAGCCGCTGCGTCCGTGGAAGGCCGAGCAGCTGGGCGGCGGCTACGCCGTGTCGTCCTGGGCCGAGAGGACCGCCTACGAGGCCGCCGCCGCCGTGATCGCGGTCAGCGACGGCATGCGCAACGACATCCTGCGCAGCTACCCGCTGGTCGACCCGGCCCGGGTGCAGGTGGTGCACAACGGCATCGACCTCAGCGGCTGGGTCCGGGCCGTGGACGACGACGTCACCCGCTCGCTCGGCATCGACCCGAGCCGCCCCAGCATCGTCTTCGTCGGCCGCATCACCCGCCAGAAGGGGCTGCCCTATCTGCTGCGGGCCGCCGAGCGGCTGCCGGACGACGTCCAGCTGGTGCTGTGCGCCGGCGCGCCGGACACCCCCGAGATCATGGCCGAGGTGACCGGCCTGGTCGAGGGGCTGCAGACAAGGCGCACCGGCGTGGTCTGGATCGACCGGATGCTGCCCCGCGACGAGCTGTGCCACCTGTTGTCGGCGGCCACGACCTTCGTGTGCCCGTCGGTGTACGAACCGCTGGGCATCGTCAACCTCGAGGCCATGGCCTGCGAGGTGGCGGTGGTGGGCACGGCCACCGGCGGCATCCCCGAGGTGGTCGACGACGGCGTCACGGGCGCGCTCGTGCCCATCGACCAGGTGGCCGACGGCACCGGGACCCCGCGCGACCCGGAGCAGTTTGTGGCCGACCTGGCCGAGACCCTCACCCGGGTCACCGCCGACCCCGCCCGGGCCCGCGAGATGGGGGTGGCCGGTCGCCGCCGCGCCGAGGACCACTTCTCGTGGCAGGCGATCGCCGACCGCACCATGGACGTGTACCGCAGCGTCACCTCCTCCTGACGATGCCGCTGCGCGACGTCCTGCTGGCCCTGCTCGTCACGGTGGTGTGGGGCACCAACTTCGTCGTCATCCACGTGGGCCTGGGCGGTGCCCCGCCGCTGCTGCTGCTCACGGTGCGGTTCGTCGCCGTCCTGGTGCCGGCGCTCTTCCTGGTGCCCCGGCCGAAGGTGCCGTTCCGGCAGCTGGCGCTGGTGGGGCTGCTGACCTCGGTGGGGCAGTTCACGATGCTCTACCTCGCCCTGGCGGCCGGCATGCCGGCCGGGCTCGCCTCGCTGGTGCTGCAGGCCCAGGTGCTGCTGACCCTGCTGGTCTCGGCCGTGGTGCTGGGGGAGCGGCCGGACCGCCGTGGGCTGGCCGCCGTGCTGCTGGGCGGCATCGGTCTGGCGGTGGTCGGTCTGGGGCGCAGCGCGGCGACGCCGCTGGCGGCCCTGATGCTGTGCATCGGTGCCGCCCTGGCCTGGGCCTGCGGCAACGTGGCCACCCGGCGGCTGCGGGTCGGCTCCGGGCTGTCGCTGACCATCTGGTCGGCCACGGTGGTGCCGCTGCCGGTGTACCTGCTCTCGTTGTGGGTCGAGGGACCGGGCGCGGCCGGCTGGCTGCTGACCCACCTGACCTGGCAGGTGGTGGCCTCGACCGCCTACACCGCCTACCTGTCGTCGGTCTTCGGCTACGGGGTCTGGAACACGTTGCTGGCCCGCCACCCGGCGTCGCGGGTGACCCCGTTCGCCCTCGGCGTCCCGATCTTCGGCATGTTCGCGGCCTGGGTGTTCCTGCACGAGGTGCCGGGACGGCTCGAGCTGGCCGGGGGGCTGGTGGTGCTGGTGGCGGTGGCGATCGCCGTCCTGCGCCCGGCGTCGGGACGAACAGGCACCGGCCCGGGTGCCGATCCGGTCACAGAGCCGGTTCCAGCCCCGCGTTGACCGCTGCCACCAGACCGCGCCGTGCGACTGCGTCCACCGCTCGCAACGCCTGTCGGCGCTGGTCGGCCTGATGGCTGCTGATGGCGGCGCCGTCGTCCAGCTCGGCGAGCTCGACGATGGCCCGCACCCGCGCCGCCACGGCGGCAGCGCGGTGCGCCCGCGGGGGCAGGGACGGGGGCAGCGCGTCCGGGGCGAGGACACCGTCGCGCACCGCGACGATGGCGTCGGCGTGGTCCTCCCGCCAGCGGGCGACGTCGAGGTCCGTCAGTGCCCTCGTCGCCTCGAGCAGGGCCTGTCGCAATGTCTGCTCGGCCTCGGCCAGCCCGATCCGGCCCGCGAGCGGCGCCGGGTCGGCGGCCGTCACCTGCCAGCCGACCAGGTGACCGGGCTCGAGCTCGGAGCCGAACGGGGTGACAGTGGGCACCAGGCCCCACGAACCGCCCGCCGCCGCCACCACCACGCACTCGCCGGCCGTCACCGCCCGCTCGTTGAAGGCGCGGGGGCCGCCCAGACCCACCAGGTCGCCCGGCACCGGCAGCACGAGCCGCAGCTCGGTCGCCCCCAGGGCCGCCAGGGCCGTGACGAGGGTCGCCAGGTCGTGCCCAGCCACCGGGACGTCGTCCGTGGTCACCTCGTGGGGCTCGTCCTCACCGGTCACCACCCGGACGACGTCGGGCAGGCTCACCTGGTCGCGCAGCAGCGCGGTTCCCCAGGCCGCGAGCCGGGCACTGCGAGGCACGTCGAGCACGTCACCCAGGGTAGGGCCGCCGAAGCGGCGGCCATCCCCTAGGGTCGCCGCTATGGGTGAGGTGCTGAACCTGGTCGGGGTCGGGGTGATGCGCGACGGCGCCACCCTGCTCGACGGCGTCGACTGGTCGGTCGACGAGGGTCAACGCTGGGTGGTGCTGGGCCCCAACGGTGCCGGCAAGACCACCCTGCTGCAGATCGTGGCCGCCCGGATGCACCCGACCCGGGGTGAGGTCACCCTGCTCGGTGAGCGCCTGGGCGCCGTTGACGTCTTCGAGCTGCGCCCCCGGATCGGCATCTCGAGCGCCGCCTTCGCCGAGTCGCTGCCGGCCTCGGAGTCGGTGCGCGACGTCGTGCTCACCGGCGCCTACGCGGTGGCCGGCCGCTGGAACGAGCGTTACGAGGACCCCGACCTGTCCCGCGGGGGCGACCTGCTGGCCGCCTTCGGCGTGGGCCACCTGGCCGACCGCACCTTCGGCACCCTCAGCGAGGGCGAGCGCAAGCGGGTGCAGCTGGCCCGCTCGCTGATGAGCGACCCCGAGCTGCTGCTGCTCGACGAGCCCGGCGCCGGGCTCGACCTGGGCGGGCGCGAGACCCTGGTCCGCGACCTCGCCGAGCTCGCCGGTGACCGGCGCAGCCCGGTGCTGATCCTGGTCACCCACCACGTCGAGGAGATCCCGCCGGGCTTCGACCACGCCCTGCTGCTGCGGCAGGGCCGGGTCGTGGCGTCCGGCCCGATCGCCCGGACCCTGACGGACGAGAACCTTTCGGCGACCTTCGACGTTCCTCTGGTCGTGGAGCAGGACGGCAACCGCTGGACGGCGCGGCTTTCGCAGGAGGGCCCATCATGAGCACCGCAGCAGCCTGGGCCTGGGTGGCCATCGCCATCGTGGCCGGCATCGCCGAGGTGGCGACCCTCAACCTGGTCTTCGCGATGGTCGCCGGGGGTGCCCTCGTGGCCGCCCTCTCGGTGTTCCTCGGAGCGTCGGGCCTGACCTCCGGCCTGGTCTTCGCCGTGGCCAGCGCCGCTCTGCTGGGGGTGGCGCGACCTCCGCTGCTGCGCTACCTGGCCCGGACCACCCCGTCGGTCCCGATGCACCTGGACGCCCTGGTCGGCCAGACCGCCGTGGTCCTGACCCCGGTCAGCGGCGACGGCGGCACGGTCCGCCTGGGCGGCGAGCTGTGGAGCGCCCACACCGAGGCGGGTGTCGACCTGCCGATCGAGGTCGAGAGCCGGGTACGGGTGCTGCGCATCGACGGTGCCACCGCTGTCGTCGCGCCGGTCGTCGACCACGGCGAGCCCCCACCATGACCCTCACGCCCGTCCCATCAACTCGTCCTGGGGAGGACTCATGACACCCGGTCAGCTGACCACGCTGGTGGTCCTGCTGCTGCTGGCGGCCTTCGTCCTGACCACGTTGGCCCGAACCGTCCGGGTGGTGCCGCAGGCCACCGCGGTCATCGTCGAGCGGCTCGGGCGCTACTCGCGCACCCTGGAGCCCGGGCTGCACTTCCTGCTGCCGTTCATCGACCGGGTGCGCGCCATCGTCGACCTGCGGGAGCAGGTGGTGAGCTTCCCGCCGCAGCCGGTGATCACCTCGGACAACCTCGTGGTCAGCATCGACACGGTGATCTACTACCAGCCCACCGACCCTCGGTCCGCGGTCTACGAGATCGCCAACTACATCCAGGGCATCGAGCAGCTCACGGTGACCACCCTGCGGAACGTGATCGGCTCGCTCGACCTCGAACAGACCCTGACGAGCCGCGACAACATCAACGCCCAGCTGCGCGGGGTGCTCGACGATGCCACCGGCCGCTGGGGGATCCGGGTGAACCGGGTCGAGATCAAGGCGATCGACCCGCCGCACAGCGTGCAGGACTCCATGGAGAAGCAGATGCGGGCCGAACGCGACCGGCGGGCGGCGATCCTGACCGCCGAGGGCGTCAAGCAGTCGCAGATCCTCACCGCCGAGGGCGACCGGCAGTCCTCGATCCTGCGGGCCGAGGGCCAGGCCCAGGCCGCCGTCCTGAAGGCGGACGGCGAGGCGCAGGCCATCCAGCGGGTCTTCGACGCCATCCACGCCGGCAACCCGGACGACAAGCTGCTGGCCTACCAGTACCTGCAGATGCTGCCCCAGCTGGCCAACGGCACCTCGAACACGCTGTGGGTGATCCCGACCGAACTGACCCAGGCCCTCAAGGGCATCGGGTCCGCCCTGGGCGGGGGCGGCGACTCACCGGCCCGCCACACCTGAGCCCTGGGCGACGATCGAGCGCTCGGCGGCGAGCACCAGGTCGACGTACCACTCGGCATGGTTGTAGGCGAGCAACGCCCGGTGCACCCCGTCCGGGCCGCCGGCACCGACCCCGCTCACGCACAGGTAGCGGGCTGCCGTGAAGATGGCGTCCTGCGGGTCCCACGGGTCGGTGCGCCCGTCGTGGTCGCCGTCCACCCCGTAGCTCGCGAACGTCTGCGGCATGAACTGCATGGGGCCGATGGCCCCGGCGGACGACGGGCCGTTGTTGCGGCCGTGGCCGCTCTCGACCTGGCCCACCCCGGCGAGCAGGGTCCAGCGCATGCCCGGGCAGGTCAGGGCGGCGGCCTGGTAGGCCGACAGGTACTGCCCCGGGATCGCCAGTGCCGCAACGGGTCCGATCGCCGCCGGGGAGGCCTGAGCCTGGGCGGCCGCCAGGTCGCGGGCGGCCTGTTCGGCCAGCTGGGCGGCACCGGCGACAGCCCGCAGGGTGGCCAGCTGCTGCTGCGCCTGCTGCAGCCGCTGGGCGGCTACGGCGGACTGGTCCTGGAGCCGGCCCAGGGCCAGCTCGAGACGGGTCTGGGTCGCTGCCGTGGTCTGGGACAGGGTGGCCGCCACCTGGGCGCGACGGTGGGCGTCGGCGGTGACGTCGCCGTCCTGGCGCAGCAGGGCCTGACCCACCCAGCGCAGGGTCGACATCCGCCACAGGGCGTCATCGGTGTTGTCGGCGTCCAGCACGGTCAGCGAGATCCCCAGGCTGCCCTGGGTGTAGAGCCGTCGGATCCGCAGCGACTGGCGCAGCAGCGCCGCCCGCAGCGCCGCGTCGGCGTCGGACTGCTGCTGCTCGCTGTCCTGGCTGGCCCCGAAGGCGTCGGCCAGGTCGGTCCGGGCGGCGTTCGTGGCCTCGACCGCCTGCCGGTACTCCCGGGTGAGCCGGCCGAGCTCGACGGCCGTCGCGTCGGCCTGGGCCCGCAGCGCCTCGGCGGACGTCACCTGCACCGACGGCGGCCGGTTCGCCGCCACCGCCGGGGCCGGAGCGCTGCCGCCGGCCCAGCCCGAAGCCGCCACCGCCGTCACGGCGGCGGCCACCACCAGTCGCACTCGACGGGCCCCAGTCACCCCGACGACATCGGCAGCGGCCGCAGCCCCCTTGACGAGGCCGTTCGGGTAACACCTGTCAGGCGGCATGATATGCCGGTGGACCTACCGAGTGCCGTGCTGGTCGCCGGGGCCGGCCTGGTGGCGGGCGCGGTGAACGCGGTGGTCGGCGGCGGCACGCTGGTGACGTTCCCGACCCTGCTGGCGCTCGGGGTGCCGGCGGTCACCGCCAACGTCTCGAACAACCTGGGCCTGGTCGTGGGCAACATCACCGGCACCTGGGCGCTGCGCGACGGACTGACCGGGCAACGACACCGCGTGCTGCGGCTGCTGCCGGTGAGCGCGGTGTGCGGCGTGGGCGGCGCCGTGCTGCTGCTGACCCTGCCGGCGCAGACCTTCCGCCGCGTGGTGCCGGCCCTGATCCTGCTGGCCGTGGTGCTCGTGGTGCTGCAGCCCGTCCTGACGCGCCGCCTCGCGGCCCGTCAGGTGCCGGCCGAGCAGCCGCTCGCCGCCCAGGTCGGGGTGGGGCTGGCGGGCCTGTACGGCGGCTACTTCGGGGCCGCCCAGGGGGTGATGCTGCTCGCCACCCTGGGACTGACGGCTGCCGAGCCGTTGCCGCGGCTCAACGCCCTGAAGAACCTGCTCACCCTGGCGGTGAACGTGCTGGCGGGGGTCGTCTTCGTCGTGGTGCGACCGTCGGCCGTCGACCCGATGGTGGTGCTGGCGGTCGCGGCCGGCTCCTGGGCGGGCGGTCTGCTCGGGGCGCGCTTCGCGCGGCGGCTGTCGCCGTCCGGCCTGCGGGTGACGGTCGCCGTCGTCGGGGTGGTGGCCGTCGCGCGACTGCTGGCGACCTCATGAGCACCCCGCCGCAGGTCCGCCGCCCGGAGCACCTGCCGCGCGGCGTCGTCGAGCTCACCGAGGTGCAGGACCCCCGCATGGGCGACTACGTCGGCCTCACCGACGTCGCGCTGCGTTCCCGGCGCGAGGGTCCCGAGGGCCTGTACATGGCCGAGAGCGCCAAGGTGATCCGGCGCGCCCTGGCGGTGGGGCACCGTCCCCGCTCGATGGTGCTGGCCACGCGCTGGCTCGAGCCGCATGCCGACCTGGTGGCCCAGGTGCTCGCGACCGGCGCCCCGGTGTTCGTCGCCGACGACGAGCTGCTGCAGCAGCTGACCGGCTTCCACCTGCACCGGGGGGCCCTGGCGGCCATGCACCGCCCGGAGCCGGTGCCGTTCCGGTCGCTGCTGCCGGGGGCGCGCCGGCTCGTCGTCCTCGAGGACGTCGTCGACCACACCAACGTCGGTGCGATCTTCAGGTCGGCCGCCGGCATCGGCGCGGACGCCGTGCTGGTGAGCCCGCGCTGCGCGGACCCGCTCTACCGGCGCTCGGTCCGGGTCTCGATGGGCACCGTCTTCCAGGTGCCCTGGGCCCGTCTCGAGCCCTGGCCGGACGGGTTGGAGGTGTTGCAGCGCAACGGTTTCACCGTGGCAGCCCTGGCGCTGACCCCCGACTCCCTCACCCTGACCGAGCTGGCGGACCGCCGCCTGGACCGAGTGGCCCTGGTGCTCGGGACCGAGGGCGACGGGTTGGGACGACAGACCCTGGCGGCCGCCGACGTCACGGTCCGGATCCCGATGGCCGGGGGAGTGGACTCCCTCAACGTGGCGGCGGCCGCCGCCGTCGCCCTGTGGGCCCTGCAGCCGGGGTCACCGGCACGACCCGGGTCGTCGGCGGAACCAGGGTCACCGAACGGACGTGGGTCACCGGCGTAGCAGGTCGGCCAGCGGACGACGCGGCGTGGGCGGGGTGTCCACCAGTGCTCGGCCGATGCGCAGCAGCACCTGGGGTCGGCCCCACTGCCCGAGGATCTGGGCCACCTCCTGGCGGGTGTCCTCGCGCTGCAGCGCCTGCTCGGCGAACGAGGCCACCAGCTCCTTGACGGTGGCGACCAGCAGCAGCCGCTCCATGGCCATCCCGGCGATCACCCAGTCCGCCGGGCTGTCCCCTCGGGTGGCGATCACCAGCACGGTGCTGCGGGCCAACTCCTCCTCGACCACGCCGGCGTCGCCGTCCCCGCGGTTGCCGGCATGGGCCAGGGAGTCCACCGGGAAGCCGAAGTTGCCCAGGGACGAGGCCGGGATGCCGTCGACGTCCTGATGCCCGGCCGGGGTCGCGCTGCCGGTCCGACGTACCCAGCCCTCCGCCTCGTTGCGCAGCTCGCTGTCGGCCAGCTGCTCGCGCAGCGCCCGGCGCATCAGGTGCGCCAGGTGCCGGCGGGCGGCGACGTCGGCCACGTCGAGGCGGGCTCCCTGGGCGCTGACCGCCTCCCGCAGGGCCAGCAGGTCGGCCTCGGCGACGACGTGCGAGCGGTAGACCCGGCGATGGGTGCGCCGACGCGGGATTGCCGCCATGAGCTCACCCGCATCAGGGTCGGCCGGGCGTGGCTGCAGCGCCCGGACCACCCCGAGCAGCGTGGCGTCGGCAGGGTCGGGGCAGATCGACACCGACGGCGACCAGCCGCCGGCCTGCATCGCGACGGCGGCGTTGAGCAGGGCAGCACCGCAGGAGATGGCGCGCTCGCGACCGTGCGGGTCGATCACCGGCAGGGAGCGGGACAGGTCCTCGCGGACGGCCAGACCGTCGGTCCGGCGCTCGAAGCTCCAGGGCTGGCTGTTGTGGATGGAGGGGGCCAGCCGGGCAGCCTCGGCCATCGCCGTGACGGCACCGTCGCTGAGGGACACGGTGGAGCTCATGTCTACCTCCGGGGACGGGCTGGACCGGTCGAGCAAACCGTAGGCAGTCGCGACCTGGTGGGCAGCGGGGCCTAGGTCCCGCTGCTGCGCCCTAGCGGCATGCCCCGGTCGGCGCCCGCCAGCACCTCACGCAGAATGTGGTCGCAGTCGGCGACCCCGACGAACCGGCCGTCGTCGTCGGCGATCGCGACCAGCCCGTGCACCCGCCGGTCGGCGCGGGCGGCCAGGATCCGGATCGCCGCCGAGCGGACGTCCTGAGCGGCCCGGAACCGCATCAGGCTGGCGGCCGCCACCCGTTCCCCGGCTTGCCCGACCAGGGCCACCAGCACGCCGTCGTCGGTCAGCTCGACCGCCCACGCAGCCCCGGGACCCCGCGAGTCCACCGTGGGCAGGGTGGTCATCAGTCGGCCCAGCCGGGTGGCGGCAACGGTGTCCTGCCACGTGGCCTGCAACCAGGTGGCCACCTGGCCGGGGGGCGGGGTCAGCGACGGCCGCGGCCGGCCGACCAGCCAGCCCTGAGCCAGCCGCACGCCCACCCGCTGCAGGTGCCGGGCGTCGTCCAGCCCTTCGAGCCCCTCCGCCAGGACCACGGCACCCATCTCGTCGGCCACCTGCACCATGAGCCGGATCACCCGGTCGCGGACCGGGTCCTCGTGGCAGCCCGACACCAGGGTCGTGTCCAGGGTGATCACGTCGGGGTTCCAGCGGTGCAGCCGGTCGAGGTCGGCCCGACCGCCGTCCCGCACGTCGCACGAGACCAGCACGCCGCGCGCGCGCAGCCGTCCCAGAGCGGGGCCGGGGTCCGCGTCGGCCAGCGCGTCGGCCGGCCAGCTCGGCTCGACCACCAGCGTGGACGGCGAGCCGCTGGCGGCCAGGACGTCGTGGACGGCGGGGTCGCCGAGCAGCGAGGCGGTCACGTTGACCGCCAGGAACTGCCCACTGGTGCGCTCGGCGCTGCCGGCGATGGCATTGCCGAGCGCGGCTGCCTCGAGCGGGGCCGCCAGGCCACTGCGGGCGGCGGCGGTGAACCAGGGTTGCGGGGACCGTCCCGGCCATCCGGCCACCCGGGTCAACGCCTCGTAGCCGACGCACTCACCGGTACGCAGGTCGACCACCGGTTGGTAGACGCAGCGCAGCGACTCGGGATGGCGAAGCAGCTGGGCGACCTCGGCCGGGGACGAGGGGTCCGGCTCGGCCGCCACCGGTCCCGACTCCGCCGACACAACCACCGTCGTATTCAACCGGTGACGCCAGGTCTACGCAGGGGTAACGGCAAACCACGGACCGTTCGTCGTGATTCCGGATTGGTCACCATCGAAACCACTACTCGCCGTAGTGGATCACATACCTGCGGTAACGTAGTCCTCGTCGGACGCCATGGTTGGCTGCGGCGTCCGTCGCCGGATCGGAGGGCTGGCCCATGCATCTGTCTGTCTCGGACCTCGGTCGAGGTCGGCGGTGGTCGGACCTCGGTCGAGGTCGGTGGTGGCCGCCCGCGGGTCGACGGTCGGGCTACGCCCGACTGCACCCGGACGACGCGAAGGCGTTGTTCGAGGTGACCCCCGACCCCCAGCTCGGCATCGACCGGCAGGGGCGGATCGTCGTGGCCAACCAGGCGGCCGGTCAGCTGTTCGGCGGCGACGTGACCGGTCTGCCGGTCGGCCACGTGCTCGACCTGTCGTCGCCCACGCCCCTGCCGTCGCCCACGACCCTGTCCTCACGCACGGACGCACCGTCGATCCCGGGCTCGCCGTCGTCGGCGAGCGCCACCGGCCGCTCCGGGGCGGGGGACCAGAGCACCGCCCGTCGCACCGACGGATCGGCTGTGCCGGTGCGGCTGTGGCGCAGTCCGGTCGTCGCGAGCCGCATCAGCGAGGTGCTGACCCTGCAGGACCAGGGCCACGACCGGGCGATCGAGGCCGCCCATCGCAGCCAGCGACACGAGATCCACGCCCTGCGCGGCCAGGTGAGCGCCGTGCTGGCCGCCGTCGCCGACCGGGCCGTGCTGCTGGTCGACCCGCAGGGGTACCTCACCGAGGTCAACCGGGCCGCCGAGAAGCTGCTGGGACGGCGGGCCGCCGAGCTGGTGGGCCGACCCCTGAGCCTGCTGAGCCACCCGGAGGACCTCGATGCGGTGCGGACCGAGCTGGGCCTGTCCGGCGAGGCCGACCCGCTGCTCGAGCTGGCCCGCGCCGGGCTGCCCAACCGGCAGGGCTGGACCTTGATCGGCAGCGAAGGGCGTTCTCACGCCGTCCATCTCAGCATCACCACGATGCCGGTGGCCGACACCGGCGCCCCCGGTTTCGTCGTCGTCGCCACCGGCCGCGGCGCCGGGTGGGAACCCATGATGGTGCGACCCCGCGGGGAGCGGCTGCTGCTCGACCTGGACGACGCCGAGACCCGAGCGCTGCGCTGGCAGGTCGGCGGCTCGTTGCCCCGCCGCCGGTGAGCCGGCACGTGGTGAGTCGGCACGTGGTGAGTCGGCACGTGGTGAGTCGGTACGGGGTACGCCGCGCCCACGAACACTGAAGTGGTACCGGCAGAACGCACGAGGGGCCGTGACACCGAGGTCGACTCGGGTCACCGCCCCTGGTGCGTGGCGAGAGGATGCCTGGTGCGGGCCGGCCTCAGCGGGGACGCATCAAGGTCTGCCAGACGCTGGAGCCTGTGCCCTCGGCCGACAGGGGGGTCGGGGTCACGGCCGGCACCTGCGCCCGCGCGCCGTCGGTCGGGGTCGGCACCCGTCGTCCCTTGCTGCGCCCGCCGGCACGTGTCGAACGTGGGCCGCTCGGGCGTGGCACGGCGCCGACCTCGCCGGCACCGGTCGTCCCCGACACGTCGTCGACGATGGTCGTATCGGTGAGGTCGGTCGCCTCGGTGAGGTCGGCCTCGTGCGGGTCGGCTGAGGGCGGGCCCGCTTCGGGCAGAACCGAGTCGGCGGGCTGCACCGGCCCGGCCTCCGCGACCTCGTGGCGTTGCCCCTGCCTGGGGATCAGTGCTTCGACAAGGACGCCGTCGGCGTCCGGGACAGCGGTGCCTTCCGAGCCGGGGATCCGCTCCGAGGCAGCAGGACGGGCGATGCCCAGCGGGGGAGTCGTCCCCCGGGCCACCCGCGCGGCGTTGCGCTCCATGAACGCGCGCTGGGTCTCCTCGCGTTCGGCGGCGGCACGTTCGGCCGCTGCCCGGGCCTGCTGTGCAGGCGAGGCCTGGGGTCCCCGACCCCCCTCGACGGCCGGCAGCACCTCGTGCTCACGGGTGAACCGGCGGGCGGCAGCCAGGGCCTGGTCGAGCAGGCCACCCATCACCTGGTCGGTCAGCAGCAGCGACAGCTGCCGCGGCGAGGGTCCGTGGGCCGCGGCGTCGGCGAACGCGGCAGCGACGGCGACCGCCGCCGCGTTGCGCCCCAAGGTGGTCATGGCGAACCACCAGGGCTCGTCCTGGGGGCTGCGGGCCAGCAGGGCGACCAACGCCATCAGGTCGTCGATCCGAGGGGTCGCCGGCTCGCGAGGAGCGGGTAGCCACAGCCCGAGTCGGCCCACCAGGGCGCCGGTCACCGCCGCGGAGTCCAGACGGGGCGGCAGAGCCGTCAGGTCGACCTGCGGTGCGGCGACCGAGCTGGGCACCAGGCCGGCCACCGTGTCCGCGACGGGCGCGTCGGGCGCGGCGAAGCTTCTGATGTCGTGCAGCACCCCCCAGGTGCGATCGAGCAGGTCGGTGCCTTCGTCGAGGGTGCGGCCGTCCTCGGGGGCCCGGACGGCGTCGTAGAGCGCGACGGCGCGCGCCACCACCGGGGCGGCGGTGTCGGACCCGAACTCGGCAGGGGGCTCGGCGGAGTCCGCCCTGGCCAGCAGTCCTGCCGCCGACTGCAGCTGCAGCCGGTCCCCGTCCAGCACCGGCAGGGCGTCGGCGACCGTGCGCCACTCGCGGGCCAGCTCGCCGGCGAGCACGCCGAGCACGGCCACCAGGTCGGTGCCGGTGGGTCGGGCGCGGGTCAGCTCCGGGCCCGCGACGGTGAGGACCCCCAGCACCCGCAGCCGCTCCGCCAACCGTCTGGCACCGGCGCTGTTCGCCTCGTCCACTGCGTCCCCCTGTCGTCGACATGCCCGCCACCGCGGCGGCTCCTCTGGTCTACTCGTCGATCCTGACGGTTACTCCCGGTTCACATGTGACGACGCGCCGTAATTGTCTGTCGTGGAAACGGACGATCTGGTGCCGATCACCGTCCCGCCCTCCAGTAACCGGACGAAACGGCCGACAGGACGAGAGGACCCCACCCGTCGAACGCCCGAGGGGGTCGAAGGAGGCTGCGTGTCCCGCCCGAGCCGGGTCCCATCCACCCGTGGGAACACCGTCGCGGCCGCCGCCTGCGCGGCCTCCGTCGTCCTGCTGGCGACCGGGTGCGGCGCCGCCACGACCACCACGACCACATCGGGCGGCGGCACCTTCGCCCCGTGGACGGCGGCCTCACTCGTGGGCAGGCGGGTGCCGTCGCCGTCGCGACCCCCCGGTGTCGCCTACACCTACTCGCCGTCGCCGCTGGTGCTGCCCAGTGTCGCGGCGGCCGCGACCACCACCCCGAGTGCGGTCCCCGGTCCGTGCTGGCCGTTGTACGGACCGGGGTACACCGTGCCGATGAACGTCAGCACGGCCAAGGGTTCGATCACCGTGCGCTGGTACCACAACGGCGACCCCGCGACCCTCGACTACTTCGTCGGGGCGTGGGCGCGGTCCGGCACCGTCGCCGAACGAGGCACCCCGCAGTGGACCACTTTCACGCCCTCGAGCGCCTGCGGCGAGGTGAGCGCCACGGTCTCAGGTCTGCGCTCCGGGGTGCGCTACCTGTTGCAGCTGGACCGGCTGGCCCTGACTCCCGAGACGATCGAGGGGCGCACCCGTCAGAGCCTCAACCAGCTCGGCGCCGTACCGGTGCCGTAGCGTGCTGCGGTGATGGACGACGTCCCCGCCGCCACGACCCCCACCGTCGGCCCGCTGGTCCGTGACCGGCTGGCCCTGCTGTCGACCATCGCCGCCGGAGGTGCTGTCGGCAGCCTGGCCCGATGGGGACTGGGTCAGGTCCTGGACCCCAGGCGCGGGACGACCCCGGCGATCCCGTGGGCCACGTTCACGGCCAACGTCACGGGCTGCCTGCTGCTCGGGGCACTGACGGTGGTGCTCGCCGAGCGCCACCCCACGTCACGCCACCTGCGGCCGTTCCTGGGGGTAGGGGTCCTCGGCGGGTACACCACCTTCTCGACCCTGATGCTCGAGGCCCGTGGCCTGCTCGTCTCGGGCCGGGGCGGGGCGGCCCTGCTCTACCTGGTGGCCAGCATCGTGGTGGGGCTGGCGGCGGTGGTCACCGGCATGCAGCTGGCGCGGTCGCTGCCGAGCAGCAGGGCGGCCGGGGCCTCGTGACCACCGCACTGCTCGTGCTGCTGGGCGGCGCGGTCGGGGCCCCGGCCCGCCACCTTGTCGGGCTGTGGGTCACGAACCGGGTGCGGCACCGCCGGTTCGGAGGGATGCCCTGGGGCACCTTCGCCGTCAACATGGTCGGCAGCCTCGTGCTGGGGCTGGTGGCCGCCCTGGTCGCCGGCGGCGCCCCGGGCTGGCTGCTGACCGGCGTCGGCACCGGGTTCTGCGGGGCCCTGACCACGTTCTCGACCTTCGGCATCGAGACGGTCAACCTGATCGAGCGGGGCCGCCTCGAGGCCGCGGTCGCCTCGGTGACGGCGAGCCTGCTGGTGGGTCTGCTGGCCTGCGTCGCGGGCTGGCAGCTGGGCGCCGCCCTCACCTGAGCACCGGCTCGGCGGCTCGGCGGCGATCTTGCCCCCTGCCTCACCCCGACAACCGGTGCGGAGCCGGGCCGACATCGGACTCATCCGCCGTAGGGGTAGCGGCGGTCCAGGTCCAGGTTGAGCCCGAGCACGTCGACGGTCGGTTCGCCGAGGAAGCCCAGGAGTCGTGGCGTCGTGTGCGCCTGCACGAGGGCGAGCACCGCCGCCGGGCTCACCCCCCGGGCAGCGGCGACGCGGGGCGCCTGGAGCCGGGCGTAGTCAGGGCTGATGCCGGGATCCAGCCCACTGCCGCCGGCCGTGACCGCATCCGGGGGCACCGCCGGCGGGTCGGGAGCCGTGCCCCGGATCGGGGTGACGACGCCGCGGGAGTAGTCCTCGCCCCGCGTCGCGCACTCCACCCTGACCCCTTGGTACTCGGCCACGAACGGCGTCGCCGGGCACGGCTGGTCGAGGCTGACGACCCGGGTGAGGGGACCCACGAGCCCTCCGGCCCGGAACACCCCGAGCACCGCCCCCACGCCGTCCGGGGTGCAGTACGGCCTGGCGCCGTACACGCCCTCGAGGGAACCCACTGCCCTGCTGCGGGCACAGACCTGGGTGAGCAGGCTCAGGTGTCCGGTGTCCCCGGGGACGGTCGGGTCGGGCGGCACGTCGACGACGCTCTCCGGCCCGAGGTTGGACGCCCCGGTGGCCAGGGGGTCGTAGCCGGCGGCACCGGCCGCCGACGGACGGCCCTGCAGGTACTGCACCAGCGGCCGGCCGCTCGCGTCGGCGAACGACTGGCCGATCAGCGAGCTGCCGACGGCGCTGCCGCGAACCGTGATCAACGACCCGTTCGCCTTGTCCTGCAGTCCCGGCAGCTGGGCGAGGGCGGTCACGCCGAGCGGGTAGAGGACTCCGGTGAGAACCGTCAGCACCAGCAGGGCGCGGACGGCGGCCAGGTGCTGGGCGAGGGAGCCGGCGAGGCGCATCATGAGATCCCGGGGACGTAGGTGATGATCAGGTCGATGAGCTTGATGCCGACGAAGGGCGCGACGACTCCACCGAGCCCGTAGCGAACGAGGTTGCGGCGCAGCATCTGTGACGCGCTGCTGGGCGTGTAGTGCACCCCGCGCAGCGCCAGCGGGATCAGCGCCAGGATGACCAGCGCGTTGAAGACGACGGCGGCGAGGATCGCGGAGGTCGGGCTGTGCAATCGCATCACGTCGAGGGCGTCCAGGCCGGGATACAGACCGGTGAACATGGCCGGGATGATGGCGAAGTACTTGGCGATGTCGTTGGCGATCGAGAACGTCGTCAGGGCACCCCGGGTGATCAACAATTGCTTGCCGATCTCGACGATCTCGATGAGCTTGGTGGGATCGGAGTCGAGGTCGACCATGTTGCCGGCCTCCTTGGCCGCCGACGTGCCGGTGTTCATCGCCACGCCCACGTCGGCCAGGGCCAGGGCCGGGGCGTCGTTGGTGCCGTCACCCGTCATCGCGACCAGCCGGCCGCCGACCTGCTCCTCCCTGATCAGGGCCATCTTGTCCTCGGGCGTGGCCTCGGCGAGGAACTCGTCGACGCCCGCCTCGGCGGCGATCGCCGCTGCCGTCAGCGGGTTGTCGCCGGTGATCATGACGGTCCGGATGCCCATCCGGCGCATCTCGTCGAACCGCTCCCGCATCCCCGCCTTGACGACGTCCTTGAGATGGATCACCCCGAGCGCCCGGGCCGGGTCGCCGTCCCGCTGCTGGGCGACCACGAGCGGGGTGCCGCCGCCGGCGCTCACGGCGTCCACGAGGGCGCCGAGGTCGCTCGGCACCTCGCCGCCGTTGTCGCGCACCCACTGCAGGACCGCGGCCGCCGCACCCTTGCGGGTCCGCACGACGGCAGCGCCCTCGTGGAGGTCGACCCCGGACATCCGGGTCACGGCGGTGAACGGCACCCAGGTCGCGCCCCTCAGCTCACCGGCGGCCCGTTCGCGCAGCCCGTACCCCTCCTTGGCCAGCACGACCACCGAGCGCCCTTCCGGTGTCTCGTCGGCCAGGCTCGACAGCTGCGCCGCATCAGCGAGCCGGGCGATCTCGATGCCCCGGACGGCGAGAAGGTCGTCGGCCTGACGGTTGCCCAGGGTGATGGTGCCGGTCTTGTCGAGCAGCAGCGTGTCGACGTCACCCGCGGCCTCGACCGCCCGACCGGACATGGCGAGCACGTTGCGCTGCACGAGCCGGTCCATCCCGGCGATGCCGATGGCGGACAGCAGGGCGCCGATCGTGGTCGGGATCAGGCAGACCAGGAGGGAAACCAGCACCACGCCGGTGACCCCGTTCCCGTCGAGGGCCTGGGTGTCCGGGGCCGCCGCCTGCTGAGCCTTGGCGACGATCGCCAAGGGCTGCAGCGTGGCCACCGCGAGCAGGAAGACGATGGTCAGCGCCGAGAGCAGGATGTTCAGCGCGATCTCGTTCGGCGTCTTCTGCCGGTTCGCACCCTCGACCAGGGCGATCATGCGGTCGACGAAGCTCTGCCCCGGCAGCTGGGTGATCCGGACGACGATCCGGTCCGAGAGCACCGTGGTACCCCCGGTCACCGCCGAACGGTCGCCGCCGGACTCACGGATCACCGGCGCGGACTCCCCGGTGACGGCCGACTCGTCGACGCTGGCGATCCCCTCGACCACGTCGCCGTCGCCGGGGATCGTCTGGCCCGCCTCGACCAGGACGATGTCGCCCTGCTGCAGGACGGCGCCGGCGACCGGATGCTCGACGACATCGGCCTGGCCCGGCCGCCACTGGACCAGCCGGCGCGCCACGGTGTCCTGCTTGGCACGCCGCAACGTGGCGGCCTGGGCCTTGCCGCGCCCTTCGGCGACGGCTTCGGCGAGATTGGCGAAGACCACCGTCAGCCACAGCCACGCCGTGACGCTCCAGGCGAAGCCGTTCGGGTGCAGGACGGCGAGCACCGTGGTGTAGGCCGAGCCGACCTCGACGACGAGCATCACGGGGTTGCGCCACAGGGTGCGCGGGTCGAGCTTGTGCAGCGCGGCCGGCGTCGATCGCAGCAGCTGCACGGGGTCGAGCAGGCCGGGGGAGACCCGGCCCGGGCCGCTCCCGCGCGGGGGAGCCACAAGTGTCTCGACGGTCGTCATCGCAGGCCTTCCGCCAACGGCCCCAGCGCCAGGGCGGGCAGGTACGTCAGCGCCACCAGCACGACGGCGATGCCCGCGAGCATGCCGACGAACAGGGGCTGGTGGGTGGGCAGGGTTCCGGCCGAGGCCGGGACCGGGTTCTGCCTGGCCAGCGAGCCGGCCAGGGCGAGCACGAACACGATCGGCAGGAACCGCCCGAGCAGCATGGCGACGCCGAGGCTGGCGTTGTACCAGGGGGTGTTGGCGCTGATCCCGGCGAATGCCGACCCGTTGTTGTTGCCGGCCGAGGTGTAGGCGTAGAGCACCTCGGACAGCCCGTGCGCCCCCGGGTTCAGCATCGACGCGCGGGCGGACGCCGAGGCCATGGCGGCCCCGGTGCCCACCAGCACGACCGTCGGGGTGGTGAGGAGGTAGAGCGAGGCGAGCTTCATCTCGCGGGCGCCGATCTTCTTGCCCAGGTACTCGGGGGTGCGCCCCACCATGAGCCCGGCCACGAAGACGGTGATCACAGCCAGCACGAGCATGCCGTACAGGCCCGAGCCGGTGCCTCCGGGGGCGACCTCACCGAGCATCATGTCCAGCGTCGCGATCCCCCCGCCGACGGCAGTGTAGGAGTCGTGGAAGGAGTCGACCGCACCGGTCGAGGTCAGGGTCGTCGCCGCCGCGAAGGTCGCCGACTGAGCGACCCCGAACCGCGACTCGGTGCCCTCGGTGGCCGAGCCGACGGCCTGTGGCACGGTTCCCGCATGCTGCAGCTGGGCCAGGTTCAGAGCCACCGCGCTCAGCAGGGCCAGGCCCGCCATCACGGCGACGATCGCGTACCCCTGCCGGTCGTCACCGACCATGCGGCCGAACAGCCGCGGCAGGCTGAACGGGATCACCAGCAGCAGGAACACCTGCAGCCAGTTCGTCCAGCCCGTCGGGTTCTCGAAGGGGTGCGCGCTGTTGGCGTTGTAGAACCCGCCCCCGTTGGTGCCCAGCTCCTTGATGATCTCCTGGCTGGCGACCGGGCCGCCGGTCAGGTGCTGCGTGGCTCCGGCCACGGTCGTGACGTCGGTTGCGGCGGAGAGGTTCTGAACCATGCCGGCAGCGATGAAGACCAGCGCTCCGAGGACGCAGATCGGCAGCAGGACCCGCAGCGTGATCCGGACCAGGTCGACCCAGAAGTTGCCGATCCGATCGCTGCGGCGCCGGGCGAAGCCCCGCACCAGGGCGACCGCGACGGCGATCCCGACTGCGGCGGAGGCGAAGTTCTGCACCGCCAGGCCGCTCGCCTGCACCAGGTGCCCCATCGTCGACTCACCCGAGTAGGACTGCCAGTTCGTGTTGGTCACGAAGCTGACTGCGGTGTTCCATGCCTGCGCGGGCTCGACCGCCGAGCGGCCCAGGCTCAGCCAGAGGTGGTCCTGCACCCGCTGCAGCCCGTACAGGAACAGCACCGACACCGCGGAGAAGGCCAGCACGCTGCGGGCGTAGACGGCCCAGGTCTGCTCGGCGTCCGGGTCGGCCCCGATGATCCGGTAGAGCAGCCGCTCGACCCGCAGGCAGGAGGTGCCGGCGGCGGCCCGGTACAGGTAGTCGCCGAAGGGCCGGTAGACGGCCACCAGTGCGACCACCAGCGAGGCGACGAACAGCGCGGCGGCTGCGTCAGGGGTCATGTCAGAACCGCTCCGGCATCAGCAGGGCCACGACCATGAGGACCACCAGGACGACCGCCAGCACCAGGGCTGCGAGGTTCTCGGCGCTCACAGCCGTTCCGCCGCGCGCACGACCAGGGCCAGGATCGCGAACAGCGCCACGGTCGAGAGCAGGACCAGGACGTCGCTCATCGCGCCCTCACCCGTGCCACGACGAGCCCCACCGCCGCCGCCGTCAGCAGCAGCGCCCCTCGGTGGAGGTCGGCCGCGCCGTGCCAGCTCAGCTCACCCTGGCGGTTCACCAGGAACCCGTTCGCCACCAGGAACGTCAGCGCGGCGACCAGCACCGCCGCCGCGACGTCGGCCGCCCAGGCGGCGAACCCGGCCACCACGGCGGCCAGCAGTGCCCAGGTCACGCCCGCCAGGTGGACCGGGACCAGTGCTCCGACGAAGACCGTCACGAGCACAGCCACCGTGCCCAGCCCGACGCTGATCCCCAACGGCGCGACCGGTGTCAGGTGCCCGCCTCCGGCCGTTCCGTGCCTCATGTCGACCATCGAGCCCACGACTCCTTCGCCATGTCGCGCCCAGGAAGGACGCATCACCAGTCAAAGCCGCCCCGCCGGGGCGGTCACGAGGTCTTCACGCCTTCGATACGCCGCGGCCCGCTTCTTCACGCGATCGATACGGCGCGGGGACAGGGTTCGCGACCCGCGGCCGCCGTGGGTGAGCCACAGTGGGACCAGGACTGGCACCTGTCCTCGCCCGCCGGTGCGACCGAGCGGCAGGTGCGCGAGGAGATGACGACGGCGGATGACGACCGGCCAGCTGCGTGTCTACCTCGGGGCGGCCCCCGGGGTCGGCAAGACCTTCCGCATGCTCGAGGAGGGCCACCGCCGCGTAGACCGCGGTACCGACGTCGTGATCGGCTACGTCGAGACCCACGGCCGGGAGCACACCGACAGCCTGGTCGCCGGACTCGAGCTGGTGCCCCGGGCCCGCCTGGTGCACCGCGGGGTCGAGCTCACCGAGCTGGACGTCGACGCCGTGCTGGCCCGGGCCCCCGAGGTGGTGCTGGTCGACGAGCTGGCCCACACGAACGTGCCGGGGTCCCGCCACGCCAAGCGCTGGCAGGACGTGCACCAGCTGCTGGACGCCGGGATCACGGTGATCACGACCGTCAACATCCAACACCTGACCTCATTGAACGACGTCGTCCGCCAGATCACCGGGGTGACCCAGCAGGAGACCGTGCCGGACGCCGCGGTGCGAGCGGCCGACCAGATCGAGCTGGTCGACATGGCGCCCGAGGCCCTGCGCCGGCGGATGGCCCACGGGAACGTCTACCCGGCCGACCGCGTCGACGCCGCGCTGGGCAACTACTTCAGGGTCGGCAACCTCACGGCGCTGCGCGAGCTGGCCCTGCTGTGGGTGGCCGACAAGGTCGACGACCAGCTCGACCGGTACCGTGCCGACAACCACATCGAGGCCACCTGGGAGGCCCGCGAGAAGGTGGTGGTGGCCCTGGCGGGCGGCCCCGAGGGCGACTCGCTGGTCCGTCGCGCCGCCCGGATCACGGCCCGCACCAGGGGCGCCGACCTGCTCGCCGTCCATGTGGCCCGCAACGACGGGCTGGCCGACAGCTCACCTGCCCACCTGGCCCGGCAGCGGATCCTGGTCGAGAGTCTGGGAGGCAGCTACCACCAGGTGGTCGGTGCCGACGTGCCGCGTGCCCTGCTCGACTTCGCCCGTGGCGTCAACGCCACCCAGCTGGTGCTGGGCGTCTCGCGCCGCGGTCGCCTGGCCCAGCTCCTGCGATCGGGCGTGGCGGTCGCGACGACGGCCGAGTCGGGGGCGATCGACGTGCACCTGGTGACCCACGGCGAGGGCACCCACCCACCCCGGGCGGCTCGCCGTCCGAGGTCGGCGTTGAGCCCGGCCCGCCGCCTCACCGGCCTGGTGCTGGCCGTGGTGGGGCTGCCGGCCCTCACCGTGCTGCTCGACCGGCTGCGTCCGGAGCTGGCGCTGCCCAGCGACATCCTCGCCTTCCTGGTGGCGGTCGTGGTCGTCGCGCTGGTGGGCGGGTTGGCGGTGGCCCTGTTCGCGGCCACGGCGGCGTTCCTGCTGCTCAACTACTTCTTCACCCCGCCGATGCGCCAGTTCACGATCGACCAGCGCGACAACCTGTTGGCGTTGATCGCCTTCGTGATCGTGGCCGTGGCGGTGAGCGTCGTGGTCGACCTCGCCGCCCGACGCACCGCCGACGCCTCGCGCGCCCGGGCCGAGGCCGAGACCCTCTCGACCCTGGCGGGCAGCGTGCTGCGTGGCAGCCGTCCCCTCCCCGCCCTTCTCGACCAGGTGCGGGAGACCTTCCAGCTGTCCGGGGTGACCCTGCTCGAGCGAGTGCCGGCCGGAGCAGGGGAGTACGGTCCCGGGGCAAGTACGTCGGCGCCACGGTGGCAGGTCGTCGCCGCAGTGGGTGACCGGCCTGCCACCGAGCCGGCCGACGGTGACGCCGTCGTCCAGGTGGGGGGCCAGGGGGACGACGGGCCGGCCCTGGTGCTGACTGGGCGGGCCCTGCCGGCGGCCGACCGCCGGGTCGTCGAGGCGTTCGCCGCCCAGGCCGCCGTGGCGCTGCGGCAGCAGCGTCTGGCCGAGCAGGCCGCGACCGCCGGCCCCCTCGCCGAGGTCGACCGGTCGCGGACGGCGCTGCTCAGTGCGGTCAGCCACGACCTGCGCAGCCCGCTGGCGTCGGCACGGGCGGCCGTCGGAGCCCTGCGCAGCAACGACGTGTCCCTGAGCGAGGCGGACCACGACGAGCTGCTGGCCACCGCCGACGAGTCGCTCGAGCGGCTGTCGGGCCTGGTCGAGAACCTGCTCGACATGAGCCGACTGCAGGCCGGCGCCCTGGCGATGTCGCCGCAACCGACCAGCGTGGCCGACGTGCTGCCCGGTGTCATCGACGAGCTGGGGCTGCCGGGCCGCGGCGTCCGGGTGCAGCTGCACGACGAGACGCCGGACGTGGTCGCCGATCCGGCCCTGCTGCAACGCATCCTGGTCAACCTGCTGGCCAACGGCCTGCGCTTCAGCCCGCCGGACCGGCCCCCGATCGTGGCCGTCAGCGACCATGCGGGCACCGTCGAGATCCGGGTGGTCGACTTCGGCCCGGGAGTGCCGTCGACCGAGTGGGACCGCATCTTCCTGCCGTTCCAACGGTTGGGCGACCGTGACAACTCCACCGGTGTCGGCCTGGGGCTGGCACTGTCCCGCGGGCTGGTCGAGGCGATGCAGGGGGCCCTGACGCCCGAGCACACCCCGGGCGGCGGGCTGACCATGACCGTCAGCCTGCCGGCGTCGGCCGAGCGCCTCGAGCCCGCCGTGCCCTCTGCCTCGCCACCGGCGCCGCCCCCGCTCGGCGAGGGCCGAACGAGTCCCGACGAGGGCCGAACGAGTCTCGGCGAGGCTCGATGACCAAGGTGCTGATCGTGGACGACGAGCCGCAGATCCTGCGGGCTCTGCGAGTGACCCTGCAGGCCAGGGAGTACGATGTCGTGACCGCCGCCGGCGGGGCCCAGGCGTTGCGGCTGGTGGCCGCCGAGCACCCCGACCTGGTGCTGCTCGACCTGGGCCTGCCCGACCTGGACGGGGTAGAGGTGATCCGCAGGCTGCGCACCTGGACCCAGGTGCCGATCGTGATCCTCTCGGGTCGCATGCACAGCAGCGACAAGGTCGAGGCCCTCGACGCCGGGGCCGACGACTACGTGACCAAGCCCTTCAGCATCGACGAGCTGCTGGCCCGGGTCCGTGCGGTCGCGCGTCGGGTGCCGGCCAGTGAACCGCCGGCCCCGGTGCGGATCGGCCGGTACGAGGTCGACCTCGTGGACCGCCGGGTGAGGCTGCACCCCGCCGCCGCCGCGACCGCCACCACCACCACGACCACCGCCGGTCCCGACGATGCGCCGACCTCGACGGAGGGGGTGCACCTGACGCCGACCGAGTGGCACCTGCTGACCGTCCTGGCCACCAACCCCGGGCGCCTGGTCAGCCAGCGTCAGCTGCTGGTCGAGGTCTGGGGACCGACGTACGTCAACGAGAGCCACTACCTGCGCCAGTACCTGAAGCATCTGCGCCGCAAGCTCGAGGACGACCCGGCCCGGCCCCGTCACCTCGTCACCGAACCCGGTATGGGGTACCGCTTCCAACCATGACCCCGGCCGGCTCCTAGGGTGGGGCCGTGACCGAGTCGTACTACTACGAGCCCCAGGGGGCCGGCCGGTACCGACCGACCCGGCACGTGCAGGGCGCCTGGAACGACGACGAGCAGCACATGGGCCCGGTCTCGGGACTGCTCGTGCACGCGATCGAACGGCACGAACCGCGCCCCGAGCTGCAGCTGGCGAGGGTCGGCTACGAGATCCTGGGTCTGATCCCCCTGCAGGAGAGCGTGATCCAGGTGTGCACCCTGCGGGCCGGGCGCACCGTCGAGCTGGTCGAGGCGACGATGCAGGTGGCCGGCCGCACGGTGGTCCGGGCCACCGCCTGGCGACTGCTCCGCCAGGACACCCGGGCCGTCGCCGGCGGCGGGCCCCCGCCGTTGCCCGAGCCGGACGACGTGCCGCCCTGGTCGGGCACCGCCCACTGGGAGGGCGGCTACATCGCCTCGCTGCAGATCAGGAAGGTGGCCGGCGCGCCATCCGGCCGAGGCCGGGTCTGGATGCGTAGCGACGTCGACCTGGTGGCAGGGGAGCCGGTCTCGCCGACGGCGCACTACCTGCGCCTGGTCGACACCGCGAACGGCATCGCCGTACGGGCCGACCCCCGGCAGTGGCTCTTCCCCAACGTTGACCTGACCGTTCACCTGTTCCGGCAGCCGCTCGGCCCGTGGGTGGGGCTGGACACCACCGTCGTCCTCGGCCCCGACGGCCTCGGCGTCACGTCGTCCTGGCTCTTCGACGAGGCCGGCGCGGTCGGCCGGGCCGAGCAGTCCCTGACGATCCGACCCATGCCGACCTGACCGTCGCCGTCCGTCCGTCCAGTCCCACCCGGTCCCGCCCCTCCCGCTGCGGCCGCCGCCCCTTAAGGTCGGGGAGCATGGCGCATCCGTTGATGTTCGACGACGCCGACCCCCTGCTGGGTCGGCTGCGCGGGGTGGCCCTGGGGCTGCCGGGGGCTGCAGAGAAGATCTCCCACGGGCGCCCGACGTTCTTCACCTCCAAGGTGTTCGCCTACTACGGCGGATCGACCAGGGTCGACGGCGCGTGGGTGCAGCACCGGACCTCGTTGTTGGTGCTGCCCGATGCCATCGAACGACAGGCCCTGGTCGAGGACCCGCGCAGCTACCTGCCTGCCTACCTCGCTCCGAGCGGTTGGGTCGGGCTCGATCTGGATGACGACACGGACTGGACCGAGGTGGCCGAGCTCGTCGACACCTCCTACCGCCTGACGGCCGGCACGCGGCTGCTGGCCGAGCTGGATGCCCGCCCCGACCACTGAACGCAGGACGTCCCGGGCCGGTCAGGCGGTCATGGGTCAGGTCACCTGACGCGGGACGGCGCCGGTGAGCCGGCAGACATGCTTGAGGAAGCGGTGGGCGGCGTCGGCAGTGTCGCCGAACATCAGCGGGCAGCCCCCGGGGATCACTCGGATCCCGTGAGCGGTGCCGTAGTCCGCTGCCGCCTGCGACATGCTGCCGGCCCCGAACGAGCGGTGCAGCCACACCTGCTTGACCCCCAGCCGTTCGCATTCGCGCATTGCGGCTTCGGCCAGCTCGGGCCGGGTCGCCACCACCACGGCGTCGAGGGGACCGGGGACGTCGGCCAGACTGCGGTAGCAGGGCACGCCTTCGATCTCGTCGGCGTTCGGGTTGACCGGCACGACGTCGAAACCTCGGGTACGCAGGCCCTGCAGGACGGCGTTGCCGCCGTGGCCCGCAGGGGTCCGGGACACCCCCGTCACCGCGATCCGCCGTGCCGTCAGGAACTCCGCTGCTGCCTGTGCCGTCGCCACCACGGCGATCGCCTCCTCCACGAGATGCTCACCACCAGCCTGGGCCACGATCCCGCCCCGGTCCCGGGCACATGGTCCCCACATCTACCGTGCCAGACCGGGGGCCGGACGATAGGAGAGGGGGAGTCTGACCAAGTGAATCTGACAATCTGATTCGATGAAGGAGATGACTGCCTCAGAGGTGGCCCGCAGCTTCTCGTCCGTGCTGGACGGCGCCGAGAACGGCGATACGATCGTGATCACACGTGGCGGCCGGCGGGTCGCCGTCCTCGTTCCGGCCCCGCGCGCCAACGGTCACGCCGTGGCGGCAGTACTGCAGCGGTGGTCGGGCCGACTCGGCGTCGACGACGCCTTCGAAGACGCCGTCGAGCGGGCCGAGTCGGCGACTGTCGAGCCGAGGTGCCTGTGACAGCGTCATCACTCAACGCTACAAAGTTGCCGTGACCGCGAGCGGCTACGGGTGCTCGGGCGGATCAGTGGCGTCTGTGACGACCGTGCCGAGTGGGAGATCGGTCGGCGCTACCGGCGTCCGCGAAGCCTTGCCGTTCTGGGTCGGGGAGGGGCCTGGGGCTGTGGGTGCATGAACCGCCGGAGGTGTGGTCGGCACGGGCTCGGCGGTTCCGCCGATACCCAGCCCCGACGCAGCCACCAGTGCGAGGGGTACGGCCACCGACCCGATCTGGCAGAGGTCCGCCGCGACCTCAATGAGGCCCCGCCAACGCCGGACTAGCGGGTGATCCCAGGTCTCCCGGTTCGGCCGGTCGCGTGCAAGACCGCCTAGCGCTTCGTCCACGATGGACTGGAGCACCTCGGGACCGAGCACGCGCGCCTTAACGATCGCTTGGAAGATCCGGCCCAGATGATGAGCGATGAAGGCGCGGAGTTCCTGGGGGAGGGACGTGTCGCCCGTCACCTCAGCCAGAAGGTCAGACACCTGCCGTTGGTAGTCCTCCAGCGCGTCGTCGGAGACACTGGGGCCTGGCGCCGTCTTTCCCAGCATGTAGTCCCATGAGCGCAGCAAGATCTGAGACTCGCCGCTCAGTTGTACGTTCGCAGGGGGGTTGATGAGTTGCACCGTGAAGACTCGTGAGACGTCGCTGGCCACGGTTGCCACTTGTTGAGGATCCACATGGTCGCACGCCGACATGGCCGCCAGCAGTTGGCCTGGCAAGGACATCGCCGCCAACCGCAGGCTCATGTGGTAGTGAGCGTTCACCTCACTCGTCAAGGCTCGGCATATCAGCGGCGCGATGTGAAGGATCTTCCCGGCTGGGTTGTTGGGGCCTTCGTTCGTGCTCGTCACGATCGCTAAGCCTACTTCCGGGCGCTGCCTCACAACGCCACACAGCAACTGGGAGGGGCGCGCCTACGTTTCTCGTGTCGGTACTTGACGCGGACACCGTCGGTGCACTCGACGGCCAGGTCACGCATCGCGTCGATCACACTCTTTCACTTCGCCTGGTCGCGATCCGTCATCACATCTGCCAGCGTGAAGGACGGTTCAGGGATTCGCTGGGAAGGTCGTCCGGCGCGCTGCCCACGAGGATCACGACCTGATTCCTCGCGACTGATGCACGCATCTCGGCCTTCGTGGAACGCCGCGAAGGCTTGGAGACCGTGGCCAGCGCTCCCAGCGAGATCAACGCGTCTGTCAGTTCCGTGAGCGCTGTCCCGACCTTCTTGGGGTGCTCGACCTCCTATTCGTCGCGGCTGGCCTGCGGTAACCAGTCACGGGTAGCCTTAAGTTGATCAAGCTGTGGTTGGTGGCATCCAGGGTGTGCCGGTGAGGGCGTCCTTGATTGCGTCCGGAGAACCTCATGACCTCGACGCCCTCCGCTGCTGGCTGCCAGGTGCCGATGAACTCACAACCGTCCACCTCGGGTGGACGGTTGGAACTCATCTCGTTGACGACCCCAGGGCAAGTGACCAGCAGGTGGTGCTTGTCCTCGATGTCGAGCCTGTAAAGCAGCCACAACCGCCCACCTCTCCAAGCCTCGGCCATCGGCGCGTCGATGTATGGCTGCATCTGACGTACGGCGTCGATGAAATGGCTCGGCGCACCCTTGAGCGCCAAGGAGAACTTGCGGTCCTCTTGCTTCTTGTAGATGGGGGAGCAGGTGCTCCGGCTTGGCGTCCCAACACCGGCTATGACCGCCTGCCACGCGAGGAGGTCGAGCGCCGACCGCAGGTTGTGCACCGCATCGCCCATGATGAGCGACCACTCGACCGGAGTCGTCGGCACGTCAACGAGTCGGTAGATGTAGGTCCGACCGCCGTCCTGAATCTCCGCGTCGAAGCGGGATCGCCCGGCCTCTACCAACCACTTACTCACCTGCCACTGGAATCCTCCAAGTGGGTACGAGCCCGAGGCACCGAGGTTGCCCCGGACGTCGTGGAAGTTGAGGGAGGTTGCCCCGAAGTTCGTGGAACTTCGGGGCAACCTCCGAGCCACCTTCAGCCAATGACACTCACCGCCTCTGACCGCCGAGGTGGGGTGGTCGGCTGGGTGGGTGACGTCGTCCGGGTTGGGGTGCAGGGTGGTGCGCGACGGCCGGGTGGCCGTGGAGGTGTGCCATGGTGAGCAGGCCGGTCACGGTCAACGACGTGCTCGACGGGCATGTGGCGCTGGATCTGGAGTGCCTGGACCGGATCTATCTCAACGGCTATGTGCCGAACCTGCAGGTGGGCGGGCAGGTGGTGGCGTTCCTGACCGCGCATCTGGGCTTCCCGATCCCGTCGCCGGCGATCTTCGAGAAGATCGGGACTCGGTTCCGCCGGGCGGTGGCCGCGTTCGCCGAGGACAACGCAGATCCCGGTGGTCCGGTTCGGCAAGGACGACCGCAAGATCGAGGTGATGGCGCCCGCATCTGGCAGGCAGGCCGCCACGGGCGGGGTCGGGGGTGGCCGCGATCGGGGTGGCGCAGGAGTTCCAGCGAGGTCTTCAGCGCGACCGGCGTGAGGGGCGAGAACGGTGGGGCGCCGCGGTTCTCCTTCGCCAAGGCCGACCGGCGGGTGACCTGCTACTACTTCTACCTGTGGGACGACGACTTCGGGCCGGCGTTCATCAAGGTCTGCTGCCTACTTCCCGTACCCGATCAAGATCTGGGTCAACGGGCACGAGTGGGCCAAGCGGCAGGCCACCAAGGCCGGGATCGGGTTCACCGAGCTGTCCAACGGGTTCGCCGCCTGCGACGACCCGGCCGCGCTGCAGGCGATCTGCGACCGGCTCGGCCCGGGCACGATCGAGGTGTTCTGCGCAGCGCTGGTGGTCGCGGCTGCCGCTGCCGCTGACGGCGGCGGACCGGGCCGCCGGCTACTGGTGGGAGCTGTCGATGCGCCAGGTCGAGGTCTCCCGCACCCTGGTGTTCGACGCACCCGCGCCGGGCCCGGGCGTTCTTCGAGGCCCTGGTCGCCGACAACCTCGACATCGGCCGCCCGGACAACGTCGAGATCATCTTCGGCCGCAAGGTCACCGCCGCGACACGCCGGGCACCTTCCGCACCCGCGATCGACCGCCCGACGGCGGTCGAGGTCACCGTCAACGCCTTCTACAAGCACTCCCGGATCAAGCAGTACCTCAAGGACGGCCGGGCGCTGCGGATCGAGACCGTCATCAACGACCCCGGCGACCTGGGCTGCAACGCCGCCTGGAACACCTCGACGAGCTGCAGGCCAAGGCCCGTGCCGTCAACCGCCGCCTGCTGGATACTGAACGTGTCGGCCAGGGCTGTGTCCTTGCGAGTCCAGCCTTTGAGCGGATCGCGCAACCCACCCGTCACGCGGACGGGCGGAGGGCCCCGGCCCTACGGTTCGGCGACCCTCGGGTCATGGCCCTGGCCGGCGCCCTCTGCGACCACCGTCTCGCCGTCACCGGCATCACCAACAAGAGCCTGCGCGCCCTGATGACCGGCCTGCTCGGCGTCGCCTACACCATCGACCAGACCAGCTACGACCTGCGCCGGCTGCGCCTCAACGGGCCTCATCGCCCGCCTCGACCACACCAACACGCTACCTCCTCACCCCCGACGGGCTCCGCGGTCGCCGTCTTCTACACCAAGGTCCACGACCGGCTCCTACGACCGCTGCTCGCCGCCGACCGACCACCCGCGCCGCTCCCCGTCCGGCAGGCGCTACGCACCCTCGACCGTGCCGTCGACGACTACATCGCCAACGCCCGAATGGCCGCATGAAACTTGGCCCAACTCTCAACCCGACAGGGACCAAATGTCCCTAGGCACCTGTGACGTCCATGATCAACAGACTAGATGCTGCGCCGCACCGGGCAGTCAGGCCTTCCTCAGCCGGAACGTGACCTCGTAGCGGTAGAAGTCGATGTTAGGGGCAACTGCTAGGGCCCGTCGGATCTTCAGGTCGTCTCTCAGGGCGATGATCACACCGCGAACGTGCTGGTCGGGCTCCGCCAGGTCCTGAGCCACATACCCCATGTAGCGCTGGATCTGACCCACCACGGAGTCGCTTGCTCTCCCGCGCTTAAGTTCTACGACGAGGAGCTCAGTGCCGTCGTGGCTCAGGGCGAGAATGTCGATGAGTCCGGTGTCCGTCTGGTACTGCTGGCCGACGCGTTCGCCATCGACCTCGTAGATCTTGTACCTCTTACCGAGTTCAGTTGACCCCCAGTTCGCAACGAGAAAGTCCTCAAGATGCTTCTCCAGCGCGAATGTGGAGACGTCCTCCACCGTCGGGTCTGCCGCGACCAGCTCGGGCGCGGTCGGAACCCTGATGAGCGCCTCGATCTCGGCCGCGAACGGTGTCATGTTGGCGACCGTTCCGACACTGCCGGAGGACCGCTTTAGGGACTCGCTCATCTCAGCGCGGCCGACTAGATGCTCAGTCCACTTCACCGGGCGACGGTGGACGAGGTTGCCATCAGGAACGTAGTAGTACGGCCCCGTGATCTGACCCACGTGATACGAGCCGCTCCCCGTCGGAGCGAGAATGACATCACCCTCTTGCATGCCCTTGCAGACGGTCCAGAGCATCCCGCAGGCGAGTCCTGCAGCAACCTTGGTCTTGTCGGGCAGGTTGGCCATGAACACCGGGATGTACTTGTCGTTAAAGTCCCTCCAACGATCCGGCAGGCTGCCGGTGAGATCTTCGTGGATGTCGAAGTCGGCCCCGACATACCCGCCCTCAATGCACTCGTTGACGAAGGCGCGTCTTCTTGCCGAGCATGACTCGGTAGTAGGAAGTCATCAGTAGTTCTCGCGGATATAGGCGTACGCGCGGTCGCACAGGGGGCCGGTCAGAGGCAGCCTGAAGCGCCTGAGGACGATCCGGATCTTCGGTCGCACCTTGCGGTCGCCTTCCTGGTTCTCGCTCCAGCCGCTGTAGCGGACCTGCTTGGCGATCGCGTCGATGTCTCGGACCACGTTGTCCACGATGACCGGAGTGTTCTCGTGCCGCAACCAGTGGCTCGACACACCCACCTCGTCGGCCCTGGGGAGTGCTCGGCGCTCACGGATCCATAGCGAGTCCAGGCGCCGCCTCGTCCAGCCGAGGAGGAGGCTGTCGTCCGCCAAGGCCTCGGTGAGCATCGCCCGCGAGATCGGCTGCTCCACGGCCAGCCGGTCTGCGGCCTGGTGGGTAGGGATAAGCGGTTCGAACCGCATCGGGGTCCTCCGGCAGTCGACGGTGTCTTCTGCCGTTACTTGAACCCCGGTGGGGGGGTCGCTGGGTGTCCGAGGGGGGACTTGAACCCCCATGCCCTTTCGGGCACTAGCACCTCAAGCTAGCGCGTCTGCCTATTCCGCCACCCGGACGAGTGGCTCCAGCGGACCACTCAGGGCCCGCTGCAGCGCAGGCAGACTAGCACGGCGAGCCACCCCCCGGCCGCAGCGGCGAGCCCGCGCCGCGGGCTACGGTGCTCGGGTAGGCCACCCACCGGAGGTACCGATGTCGTCCGTGACGCCCGCATTCCCCGAGCCGCCGTCCGAGCACCTCGCCCTGGCCCAGCAGGAGGTCGTCGACCTCTGTCGCGACCTGCTGCGGATCGACACCTCCAACTTCGGCGACGGCTCCGGACCGGGGGAGCGCAAGGCCGCCGAGTACGTGGCCGCCCAGCTCGAGGACGTCGGGCTGCCCGCCACCGTCGTCGAGGGCACCCCGGGCCGCACCAACGTCATCACCCGGATCGCGGGGGCCGACCCGAGCCGGCCGGCACTGCTGCTGCACGGCCATCTCGACGTCGTCCCGGCCCTAGCCGCCGACTGGCAGATCGACCCGTTCGCGGGGGAGATCCGCGACGACTTCCTCTGGGGCAGAGGCGCGGTCGACATGAAGGACATGGTCGCGATGATCCTGGCCCTCGGCCGCGACCTGGCACGAAGCGGACGACGACCGCCGCGCGACCTGGTGCTGGCCTTCCTGGCCGACGAGGAGGCCGGCGGCGACCACGGCGCCGGCTGGTTGGTCACGCACCGCCCCGAGCTGTTCGACGGGGTCAGTGAGGCGGTCAGCGAGGTGGGCGGGTTCTCGGTGGACCTCGCCACCAGGCAGGGCGGTTCGCAGCGCGCCTACCTGCTGCAGACGGCGGAGAAGGGGATCGCCTGGGTCCGGCTCGTGGCTCACGGCCGCGCCGGTCACGGATCGGTCCTGAACGGCGACAACGCCGTCACCCGGCTGGCCGCAGCCGTCGCCCGGATCGGGAGCCACCAGTGGCCGATCGCGATGACCGACGCCGTCGGGCAGCTGCTGGCCGGACTGTCCGAGATCATCGGGGAGCCGTTGCCCGCCGAGGACTTCGGGGCCATGTACCGCGCCATCGGTACCGCCGCCGTGTTCGTGGGCGCCACCGTGCGCAACACCTCCAACCCGACCGGGCTGCAGGCCGGGTACAAGCACAACGTGATCCCGGGGCAGGCCAGCGCCCTCATCGACTGCCGCTTCGTGCCCGGTCAGGAGCAGGCCATGCTCGACACCCTGCGTGAGCTCGCCGGCCCCCGGTGGACGTCGAGGTGCTGCACCGGGCGATCAGCCTGGAGGTGCCGTTCACCGGCGACCTGGTGGCGGCCATGACCGGGTCGCTGCTGGCCGAGGACCCCGGCGCCGCCGTCCTGCCCTACTGCCTGTCGGGCGGCACCGACAACAAGTCCTTCGCCGAGCTGGGCATCACGGGCTACGGGTTCGCCCCGCTGCGGCTGCCCGCCGGGGTCGACTTCGCCGGCATGTTCCACGGGGTGGACGAGCGGGTGCCGCTCGACGGACTGCGGTTCGGGGTGCGGGTGCTGGACCGTTTCGTGGCGGCCAGCTGAGCTCACCCGGTCCGGACGACCCTGATGATCCGGCGCCGCAGCCAGACCCGCCGTGAGCCGCCCTCGTGCAACCGCACGAAGGCCAGCTCCCAGTGCCCCTGCTCGGCCAGGTCGGTCAGCATGACCCGTACCTGGCCACGGCTCAGCGACCGCGGCAGGTGGAGCACGCGGTACTCGTAGTCTCCGGCTCCGGCGGGCAGGTTGCCCGGAATGGGAGGCGCGGGACGCAACGTCGGCTCACTCATCGACACCAATGTCACCACGAGGCGCTACCGTCGTGCCATGACGACGGACCCGCGCGCTGCCCTCGACCGCCTGGTTGCCGCCCTCGAAGCCCACCTGCAGGCGGCCGGCCGCCGCTCCGGTGAGGCCGACCCGGCTGTCGTCGCCGCCTACCAGATCCTGGCCGATGCCTTCGAGACCTACGACGAGGCCCTCTACACGGCTTACGACGAGGTCACCCCGTTCGTCCTCTACGACGACTCCGACGAGTCGGACGAGGACGAGGACGACGAGGATGACGAGGACGAGGACGACGACGAAGAGGACGACGACGAAGAGGACGACGACGAAGAGGACGACGACCTCGACGAGGCGGACGAGTCCGTCGACGTCAAGGCGTGACGTCACGAGTTGACGTCAGCTCGTGACGTCGGGGGCTGACCGCCCTCAGTCCATCGCCGACACTTCGTCGAGCACGTTGCCGATCTCGGCCGGCAGGTCGACGTCCTCGCTGAGCAGCGCCGCTCGCAGCTGCGCCGCCGTCCGGGCCCCCAGCAGTACCGAGGACACCCCGGGACGGTCCCGCAGCCACGCCAACGCGACCTCGATGGGGGAGCACCCCAACCCTTCGGCCGCCGTCACGGCGGCGTCGACGATCCGCCGCGAGCGCGGGTCGAGGTAGGCCCCCACGAAGCCCGACAGATGGGGCGAGGCGGCGCGCGAGTCGGACGGCGTGCCGTGCCGGTACTTGCCGGTCAGCACGCCCCGCCCGAGCGGCGACCAGGCGAGCAGTCCCAGTCCCAGGGCATGGGCGGCGGGAACCACGTCGTGCTCCGGGGTGCGGTGCACGAGCGAGTACTCGACCTCGTGGGCCACCAGCGGCAGGCCACCCGCGGCCGCGGCCGACCCGGTCGCCGCGGTGCTGGCCGCCCAGGCCGACTGCCAGCCCGTGTAGTTCGACAGGCCGACGTAGCGGGCCTTGCCCGCGTGGACGGCGGCCGCCATCGCCGACAGGGTCTCCTCCAGCGGCACGGCGTCGCTCCAGGCCCGTACCAGCCAGAGGTCCACGTGGTCGGTGCGCAACCGGCGCAGCGAGGCGTCCAGGTCGGCCAGCATCGGCCCGGCGCGAGGTGTCCAGCCGCAACACGCCGTCCCGCCGCGACACGCCGCCCTTCGTGCACAGGACGATCTCGTTGCGCGGCACGACGGTGCCCACCAGCGAGCCCAGCAGCTCCTCGGCCGCGCCGTCCCCGTACGAGGCCGCGGTGTCGACGAGGGTGCCCCCGGCGTCGACGAAGGCCTCCATCTGGTCGGCAGCCTCGTGCTCGTCGGTGTCTCGACCCCAGGTCAGGGTCCCCAGCCCCAGCCGTGACACACGCAGCCCGCTGCGCCCCACCACGCGCTCTTCCACGGCCCGGAACCTACCCAATGGATCGCCGTCGTGTCGGCACGCCGCGCGCAGGACGACTCGGTGGTGACCGTCCGGGGGACGGGGCGTCGGCACAGAACACCCACAACGGCCAGCTAGGCTCCACCCTCGTGCAGCTGGGACTGAACCTGGGCTACTGGGGCGCCGACGGCGCCGCCGAGACGGACAACCTCGCCCTGGCGCAGGAGGCCGACCGGCTCGGCTACCGGGTCTGTTGGGCCGCCGAGGCCTACGGCTCGGACGCCCCCACCGTGCTCGCCTGGGTGGCTGCCCAGACGTCCCGGATCGACGTCGGTGCCGCCGTCATGCAGATCCCCGCCCGCACGCCGACGATGACGGCGATGACGGCCGCGACCCTGGACGCCCTGTCGGGCGGTCGCTTCCGGCTGGGGCTGGGCGTCAGCGGCCCCCAGGTCTCGGAGGGCTGGCACGGGGTCCGCTTCGACTCCCCGCTCGGCCGCACCCGCGAGTACGTCGAGATCGTGCAGCAGGCGCTGCGCCGCGAGGTGGTGCGTCACGAGGGCACGCACTGGACGCTGCCGCTGCCGGACGGCCCGGGCAAGGCCCTGTCGCTGACGCTTCGGCCGTTGCGCGAGGCGATCCCGGTCTACCTGGCCGCCGTGGGCCCCCGCAACCTGGCCCTGGCCGGTGAGATCGCCGACGGGTGGCTGGGCGTCTTCTTCGCCCCCGAGCACGCCGAGCTGTCCCTGGCACCCATCCGGACCGCCCGCGCCGCCGCGGGCCGGGGCCCGGTGACAACCCGATGACCGGGTTCGACGTCTGCCCCACCGTGCCGCTCAGCGTGGGCGAGGACGTCGAGGCCGCCGCGGCGCCGCTGCGGGCCTACACGGCGCTCTACGTCGGCGGCATGGGCAGCCGGCAGCAGAACTTCTACAACGCGCTCGTCAGGCGCATGGGCTACGAGGAGGCGGCGCAGACCGTGCAGGACCTGTATCTGGACCGCAAGCACCGGGACGCCATGGCGGCCGTCCCGCTCGACCTCATCGAGGCCACGTGCCTGGTGGGTCCGGCCGCGAAGGTGCGCGACCGGGTGCAGGCCTACGCCCAGGCAGGGGTCACCACCCTCAGCGTCTCCCCGGCGCAGGGCCCGCTGCCGGTCCGGATCGCGATGCTGCGCACCCTGGTCGAGGCCGTCGAGGCCGCCGGGGTGGCCTCGTGAGCCCCTTGGTCACGGACGCCGTGAGCAGCGGCCTCAGCTACCTCGACTCGCTGATCCTCGGCATCGTCGAGGGGCTGACCGAGTTCCTCCCGGTCTCGAGCACCGGGCACCTCACGGTCGCCGAGAAGCTGCTCGACCTGCCGATCGACGACCCGGCGGTGACCGCCTACACCGCGATCATCCAGGTGGGGGCGATCGCGGCCACGTTCCTGTACTTCCGGCACGACATCGTGCGGCTCGCGGCGGCCTGGGGCCGCGGCGTCGTCAGCGCCCCGCAGCGCCAGAACCCCGACTACCGCTTCGCCTGGTACGTGATCGCGGGCTCACTGCCGGTGGCCGTGGTCGGCCTGGCGCTGCGCAAGGTCATCGAGGGGCCGCTGCGCAACCTCTGGGTGGTCGCCGCCGCGCTGGTGCTCTGGAGCGCGGTGATGTGGTTCGCCGAGCGCCACCCCCGCCAGGACGTCGGCGAGCGCCAGCTCACCCTGCGCACCGTCCTGCTCATCGGGGTGGCGCAGTGCGCCGCCCTGGTGCCCGGTGTCTCCCGCTCCGGCGCCACCATCTCGGCCGGCCTGCTGCAGGGCGTCGACCGGGTCACCGCCACCCGGCTGTCGTTCTTCCTCGCGATCCCGGCCCTGACCGGCGCCGGGCTGCTCGAGCTCTTCAAGGTCGACACCAAGGTCGTGGGCTGGGGCCAGCTGGGTCTGGGCACCCTGGTGAGCTTCGTGGTCGCCTACGCCTCGATCGCCTGGCTGCTCAGGTTCGTGAGCCACCACAAGATCACGGCCTTCGTCGGGTACCGGGTCGCCGCCGGCCTGGCGATCGCCGGTCTGCTGCTCACCGGCGTCGTCGCAGCCCACTGAGCGAACCTGCGGCACAGTCCGAACCGGCGGCGAGGCAGCCGTAGGCTCGGGCCATGGCGACCCTGCTGCTCGTGCGACACGGGCGCACCACGGCCAACGCGTCGGGCGTGCTCGCCGGGTGGACCCCCGGGATCGGGCTGGACGACGTCGGGCGGGCCCAGGCCACCGCGTTGGGAGCGCGGCTGGGCCTGCTGCCGCTGGCGGCGGTGGTGACCAGCCCGCTGCAACGCTGCCACGAGACCCTGGCAGCAGCCCTGGCCGCGCGTCCGCCCAAGGCTCCCTCGCCCCCCGACCCGGTCGACGACGCCGACCTGGGGGAGTGCGGCTACGGCGACTGGACCGGGCGCCCCCTGGCCGAGCTGGCCAAGCTGCCGCTGTGGCGGGTCGTCCAGTCGCACCCCTCGGGAGCGACCTTCCCCGGCGAGGGCGGGGAGTCGATGGTGGGCATGCAGGCCCGGGCCGTCGCCGCCGTCCGGCAGCACGACGCCCGGGTGAGCGCCGCAGCGGGGCCGGACGCCGTGTGGTTGGCCTTCAGCCACGGCGACGTCATCAAGGCCGTGCTGGCGGACGCCCTTGGCATGCACCTGGACGCGTTTCAGCGGATCATGGTCGATCCGGCCTCGGTCAGCGTGATCCGCTACACCCCGCACCGACCGTTCGTCGTCCGCATGAACGACAGCGCGGGCGACCTGGCCACCTTCGCCCCGCCGTCCCGGCGCCGGCGCCGCCGCAGGCCGGCCACCAGCGATGCCCCGGTGGGCGGGGGAGCGGGCCCGACCCACCCACCCCGCGCCGGCCCGACCCCGGCCGACACACCCCGGGCGACTGCACCGGTCGCCACGCCATAGGGTCGAGACATGCCTCGCCAGCTCTTCGACTACGACCCCCCGGAGCGGTTCGTCGCCGGCACGGTGGGCGAGCCAGGGTCGCGCACGTTCTTCCTGCAGGCCCGGTCCGGGCCTCGCCTGACCAGCGTCGCCCTCGAGAAGGCGCAGGTGTCGGTGCTCGCCGAGCGGGTCGACGAGCTGCTCGACGAGGTCGTGCGCCGCAGCGGCGGCGCCGCCCCGGTGCCGGCGCTCGCCCCGGCCACCGCGGAGGACACCGCTGCCCTGGACACCCCGATCGAGGAGGAGTTCCGGGTGGGCACCATGAGCCTGGCGTGGGACGCCCCCGAGGAGCGGGTCGTCGTCGAGTGCTACGCCACCGGCACCGACGCCGAGGCCGACGAGGACGACCCCGAGGTGGACGGCGCCGTGCTGCGGGTGCACCTGACCGGTGCCATGGCCCGAGCCTTCGTCACGCGGGCCAAGGCGGTGCTGTCGGCAGGTCGCCCACCGTGCCCGTTCTGCGCCGGTCCGCTCGACCCCACCGGGCACATCTGCCCCCGGGCCAACGGGTACCGGCGCTGACGGGCGACGACCCGGACGACGGCCCGACCGAGGGTCCGGACGACGAGGAGCTGGACCTCAGCGGCGCACTGCTGCCCGAGGACGTCGCCCTCGACGTGCTGGCGCGCGGCGAGCTCGACGTGGTGGGCCGGCTCACCGAGGCCAGCAACGCCACGCTGCTGACCCGCGTCAGCCTCGACGACGTCGAGGGCTACTGCGTCTACAAGCCCATCGCCGGCGAGCGACCGCTCTGGGACTTCCCCGGGCGCACCCTGTCCCGCCGGGAGGTGGCCGCCTACCTGGTCTCGGCGGCCGCCGGGTGGCAGGTGGTGCCTCCGACCGTGCTGCGCGAGGGTCCCTTCGGCCCCGGCAGCGTGCAGTGGTGGGTGGGTCAGGACGGCACCGGCATGGTCGACGTCGTGCCGGCCGACCGGATCCCCGTCGGGTGGCTGCACGTGCTGGACGCCGAGAGCTACGACGGCTCGCCGGTGGCGCTGGTGCACGCCGACGACCCCGACCTGCAGCAGGTGGCGGTCTTCGACGTGGTCACCGCCAACGCCGACCGCAAGGGCGGCCACCTGCTGCGCCAGCAGCATCTGGTGCGCGGCATCGACCACGGGCTCACGTTCCACACCGACGACAAGCTGCGCACCGTCCTGTGGGGCTGGGCCGGGCAGCGGCTGCCCGAGACCCTGGTCGACGACCTGGCGCGGCTGGCCGAGGCCCTCGAGCAGCGCAGGCTCGGCGAGGCGCTGGCCGCCCTGCTCGCCGACGACGAGCTGGCGACCCTGCGCCGCCGGGTGCAGCAGCTGCACCGGCGGGGACGGTTCCCGCGCCCGGGACCGGGCCGTCCGGCGATCCCGTGGCCGGCCCTGTAGCCGGTGCGGGCGCGAGTGCCGCTGCCGGTGCGGGTGCCGCTGCCGGTGCGGGTGCCGATGCCGGTGCGGCGGGTGGTGGCGGTTAGGCTCACCGCGTGACTCGCTGGTCTGAGATCCCCCGCCCGCAGCTGCCCGGCACGGGCCTGCCCGTACGGCTGCACGACAGCGTCACCGACGCCACGGTGGTGGCGGCCCAGGGTCCGGTGGCCCGCCTGTACGTCTGCGGCATCACGCCCTACGACGCCACCCACATGGGCCACGCCACCACCTACGTGACGTTCGACCTGCTGCACCGCGCCTGGCTCGACGCCGGCCTCGAGGTCGACTACGTGCAGAACGTGACCGACATCGACGACCCCCTGCTCGAGCGGGCCGAACGTGACGGCATCGCCTGGCAGGACCTGGCCGAGCAGCAGATCGAGCTCTTCGCCCAGGAGATGGCCGCGCTGTCGGTGCTGCCGCCGCAGGCGTACGTGGGTGCCGTCGAGGCCATGCCCCTGGTCGTGGCGGCCATCGAGAAGCTGCTCGCCGCCGGTCACGCCTACGCCCTCGACGTCGCCGACGAGCACGGCCACGGCGAGGGCGACGTCTACTTCGCCGTCCACGACGACCCCCGCTTCGGCGAGATCGCAGGGCTCAGCGACGAGCAGATGCTCGAGCAGTTCGCCGAGCGCGGGGGAGACCCGCAGCGTGCCGGCAAGCGTCACCCGCTCGACTGCCTGCTGTGGCGCACCGTGCGGCCCGGCGAGCCCTGCTGGGACGGCAGGCAGCTGGGGCACGGCCGCCCGGGGTGGCACATCGAGTGCACCGCGATCGCGCTCCACCACATCGGCATGACCTTCGACGTCCAGGGCGGTGGCCGCGACCTGTTGTTCCCCCACCACGAGATGGGGGCCGCCGAGGGGCACCTGCTGACCGGGCAGTGGCCCTACGCCCGCTGCTACACCCACGTGGGCATGGTGGGGCTGGACGGTCACAAGATGAGCAAGTCCCGCGGCAACCTCGAGTTCGTGTCCCGCCTGCGCCGCACCGGCGTCGAGGCCCCGGCGATCCGGCTGGCCCTCCTCGCCCACCACTACCGGCAGGACTGGGACTGGACCGAGAAGGGCCTGCTCGAGGCCCAGGACCGGCTCGCCCGGTGGCGCACCGCCATGACGCGGCCGTCCGGCCCGGACGGCGCCGCCCTGCTGGCCCGCCTGCGTGAGCACCTGGCCGACGACCTCGACGCGCCCGCCGCCGTCGCCGTGCTCGACGACTGGGCCGCCACCGACGGCGACGACCCCGACTCCCCGCGCCTGGCGGTGCTGGCCGTCGACTCCCTGCTCGGCGTCACGGTGTGACGCCGTACCTGCAGGTCGGCGTCACGGTGTGACGCCTACCTGCAGTCGCCGTCCGGGTGCGGGACCTGGTGCTGGCCGCCGTGGCGGCCCGCGACCAGGCCTGGGTCGCCGCTCGATCCGTGCCGGCGTGCCCGGACTGGACCGTTCACGACGTCGTGGCGCATCTGAGCGGCGTCTCGGACGACGTCCTCGCCGGCAACGTGGCCGACGCCGGCCGACCTGCCTGGACGCAGGCGCAGGTGCAGGCCCGTCACGACATGACCCTCGACGCCCTGCTCGACCGCTGGGTGGCCGGCGCCACGCGCATGGGACCGGCCGCCGCCGGTGCCGGCGCCGCCCAGATGACGATGGACGCCATCACCCACGAGATCGACCTGCGACACGCTCTCGGGGCGCCGCTGCCCGACGTGGACCTGTCCCCGCCACTCGGGTGGTTGATGGCCCTGTTCGACGGCGTCCTGCGGCGTCGAGACCTGCCCTCGTTGCAGATCGTCGCCACCGGGCCGGGCGAGCCGCAGACCTGGCTGCTGCCCGGCACCGTCCCGGGCGGGGCGACCCCACCGGAGGCCGACACCGAGGCACCGAAGGAGCCATCCGCCGCGGCACCGACGATCGCGCGCCTGACGGGGAGCCAGGTCGACCTGCTGCGCTCGCTCACCGGTCGTCGCACCCGCGAGCAGGTACTGGCGCTGCTCACCGGCACCGAGACCGTCCCCGCCGACCACTGGTGGCGGGCCTTCACCTGGGGCCCCTTCGTGCCACCGGCCGCGCCCACGGAAGGCGGCGCCCCGATCGCCTGACACCAGGCCGTTCTCGGGTCCGGCACCTGGTCGGCTACTGCGGTCCGCGGTTCGCCCACCACCGGGACCACCGCACCCGCACGCGCGACGCCGGTGGCTGAGGGGCCGGCAATGGGGGCCGCGGGACCTGGGAGGCCTCGCGTTCCCCCTGGTCGACCCGCAGGTCGGCGGCGAAGACCTCGTCCACGTGTCGCACCACCGAGCGGCCGCCCAACCACAGGGTGGGCTCCACGACGATGCGGTTGGCGTCCTCGCCGATCACGACCCGGCGACCGTCCTGCCAGTGCAGGACCGCGGCGACCCGGTCGCGGACCACGGTGAGGTGCTCCGTGCCGCAGCGCCACGTCAGGCCCTCGGGCGAGACCACCATCACCTCGGCCCGCGCAGGGTCCAGTCCCCTTACCTCGACCCCGCTCAGCGGCTCACCGGTCGTCGCGGCGGCTCGCCCCCAGGGTCCGTCGGGCGGTGCGACGCCGTCCGGGACCGCCGCCACGGCGGAGGCTACGGCCAGGCGGGCAGAGGCCGCGACGCCCTCCGCCGTCACCTGCCGCCCGGCGGCGACGGCGTGCTCGACCGCGTGCTCGACCGGGTCGTCGGTGTGACCCACGAGCAGGTCCCGGGCGCGGGCGGCGACGAGACCGACCAGCATCGAGGGCTCGGCCGCGTCCCGTTCCTGAGCACGGTGCCAGGCAGCCAGCTCGGCGTCGGTGACGGGCGCCCCTTCGACGAGGTCGGTCAGAGCCGAGAGGAAGACCCCGACGGCGTCCTGCCGGCGATGGTCCACGAGGTGGCTCACCGCCAGCAGCCGCGCCAGGTCCCGGCTGACGACCCGGTGGTCCGTCCGGGGCGGGTGGGCCATGGCCCCCTGCCCCCGGAGCCGGTCCGTGAGCCGGTCGCGCAGCACCTGCGCCAGCGCCCGGGAGGCAGGGTCGCGAGGGACGAGCGCGTGCAGCGCGACCCCTGAGCTGTCCGGGGCCGGGAACCACGCCGGCAGCTGCGGCTGGATGGTGCGGCGCGGGTCGGGCACCGGCGTCGTCCCACCCTCGGGCAGGTGCACCCGCAGGCCGGCCGGAGGAGGCCCGCTCAGCCACAGTGCCGTGTTGCCACGGGTGGCATGACTGTGCGACCAGGCCGCCACCTGGTCGGCGTCGACGTGGTCGACCGCGTACTGGGACTGGCCGTTCAGACCGAAAGTCGTTGCCCCGTAACGCCAGGCGAGCAGGGTGTCCTCGATGGTCGACCGTCGCCCGGCCAGCTCGGTCCGAACCGCCCCGCGGCCCTCGGCCAGTCGGGCCGTCGGCGGGTCGGCCAACTGCCGGCTCACCGACCCGACGAAGTCCGACACCGTGGCCTCGTCGCCGGTGCAGTGGAAGTGCAGGGCCGTCTGGTCGACGCGGCTGTTCGAGTGGTCGCCCGGGTGGCCGATGCCCAGCAGGGTCAGGTGTTCGAGCAGATGGGTGACCCCCGAGGTCACCAGAGTCTCGTCCGCCCAGCCCACGCGCACCGTCAACCCCGCCCTCAGGGGTCCGGGCACCTCCGCCCAGACGGTGCGGACGCCGTCCACCTCGGTCAGGTGCACCGCGGCCGGCTCGAGCCTGCTCATGATCCAGGACTCTAGCCTCGTGGGTGGATCGGGTCAGCCCGGGCGGGGTGGCTCGTCGCCGCGACGGCGCAGGTAGCGCTCGAACTCACGGGCGATCGCCTCGCCACTGGCCTCGGGCAGGTCGGCCGTGTCCTTGGCCTCCTCGAGCTGGCGCACGTACTCGGCGATCTCGCTGTCCTCCTCGGCCAGCTCGTCGACGCCGTGCTCCCAGGCCCGGGCGTCCTCGGGCAGGTCGCCCAGCGGCACGCTCAGGTCGAGGGTCTCCTCGACCCGGCGCAGCAGGGCCAGGGTGGCCTTGGGAGAGGGGGCCTGCCCGACGTAGTGCGGAACGGCCGCCCAGACCGACACCCCGGCCAGGTCGAGGCCGGCTGCCGCGTCGTGCAGCACCCCGACGATGCCGGTCGGCCCCTCGTAGGTGGACCGCTCGACGCCCAGCCGCTGCATCAGCTCGGAGTCGTCACTGGTGGCGGTCACCGGGATCGGTCGGGTGTGCGGCACGTCGGCGAGCAGGGCGGCCAGGGTCACCAGGGTCGAGACCTTCAACGCCTGACCGATCCCCAGCAGCTCCGAGGTGTAGGCGCGCCAGCGCATCGACGGCTCGACCCCCCGAACCAGCACGACGTCGCGCTCGGCCCCCGGGGGAGTGGCGACCGAGATCCGGGTGGTGGGCCAGGTGATCCGGCGCCGGCCCTGCTCGGTGTAGGAGACCATCGGCCGGTTGACCTGGAAGTCGTGGTAGAGCTCGGGGTCGAACTCGACCAGGGGGGAACCTCGCCAGACCCGGTGCAGGTGCGCGACGGCGCCACTGGCCGCCTCACCGGCGTCGTTCCAGCCCTCGAAGGCGGCGATCATGATCGGATCGCGCAACGGGGGCAGGTCGGCCAGACCGGCCTCGAGCTCGCTCAACACGTCCTCCTCGACGCCGGCGACGTGCCGCCGGCCGCCCCAGCCTACGGGCGAACCGCTGCCGGCGACCCGCACCGTAGACTCGACGGCGATGAGCGCCCCCCGTGAGACCTTCCGTCATGCCCTGGCCGAGCGCGTCCTGGTCGCCGACGGCGCGATGGGGACCATGCTGCAGGCCGCCGACCCCGGCCTCGACGACTTCGAGGGTCACGAGGGCTGCAACGAAGTCCTCAACGCCACTCGGCCCGACGTCGTCCGGGCGGTTCACGAGGCCTACCTGGCCGTGGGGGTCGACGCGGTCGAGACCAACACCTTCGGCGCCAACCTGGCCAACCTGGGTGAGTACGGCATCGAGCACCGGATCACCGAGCTCGCCGAGGCCGGGGCCCGGATCGCCCGCGAGGCGGCCGACGCCTGGAGCACCGACGAGCACCCCCGCTACGTGCTGGGCTCCATCGGGCCCGGCACCAAGCTGCCCTCCCTGGGTCATGCCCCGTACGCCGTGCTGCGCGACGCCTACCAGCAGCAGTGCGAGGGACTGGTGGCAGGCGGTGCCGACGCACTGCTGATCGAGACCAGCCAGGACCTGCTGCAGGCCAAGTCGGCGGTTGTGGGTGCCAAGCGGGCCCTCGCCGCGGCCGGGCGCCGACCTGCCGGTGCTGGTGCAGGTGACCGTCGAGACCACCGGCACCATGCTGGTCGGCAGCGAGATCGGCGCGGCGCTGACCGCCCTCGAGGCCCTCGGCATCGACGCGATCGGGCTCAACTGCGCCACCGGCCCGGCCGAGATGAGCGAGCACCTGCGGCACCTGTCCCGCCACTGCCGGCTGCCGGTCACCTGCATGCCGAACGCCGGCCTGCCGCAGCTCACCCGGGACGGCGCCTTCTACCCGCTCACCCCGCAGCAGCTGGCCGACGCCCACGACACCTTCACCCGCGAGTTCGGGCTGTCCCTGGTGGGCGGGTGCTGCGGCACCACTCCGGAGCACCTCGCCGCCGTCGTCCAGCGCATGCGCGGGCGGCTGCCGGCGCCGCGACGACCGCGCCCCGAACCAGGGGTCGCGAGCATCTACCAGCACGTGCCGTTCCGGCAGGACACCTCGTACCTGGCGATCGGTGAGCGCACGAACGCCAACGGCTCCAAGGCTTTCCGTGAGGCGATGCTGGCCGAGAAGTGGGACGAGTGCGTCGACATCGCCCGCGAGCAGACGCGCGAGGGCGCCCATCTGCTCGACGTCTGCGTCGACTACGTGGGCCGCGACGGCGTGGCCGACGCCCAGAAGGTGGTGGGCCGGCTGGCCACCGCCTCGACACTGCCGTTGGTGCTCGACTCCACCGAGCCCGCGGTGCTGCAGGCCGGGCTCGAGCTGATCGGTGGCCGCGCCGTGGTCAACTCGGTGAACTTCGAGGACGGCGAGGGGGAGCGCAGCCGATTCGGCCGGATCATGCCCCTGGTGCGCGAGCACGGCGCCGCGGTCATCGCCCTGACGATCGACGAGACCGGTCAGGCCCGCAGCATCGAGCACAAGGTCGCGGTCGCCGAGCGGCTGATCACCACCCTGAGCGGGCAGTGGGGCATGCAGGTCAGCGACATCCTGCTGGACTGCCTGACCTTCCCGGTCGCCACCGGGCAGGAGGAGACCCGCGGGGACGGCGTCGCCACGATCGAGGCGATCCGCGAGGTGAAGCGACGCTTCCCGCAGGTGCAGACCACGCTCGGGGTCTCGAACATCTCGTTCGGCCTGAGCCCGGCCGCCCGGGTGGTGCTGAACTCGGTGTTCCTGCACGAGGCGGTCAAGGCCGGCCTCGACTCGGCGATCGTGCACGCGGCCAAGATCCTGCCGATGACCAAGATCCCGGACGAGCAGCGGCAGGTGGCGCTCGACCTGGTCTACGACCGGCGCCGCTACGACGACTCGGGCGCGCTCACCTACGACCCGCTGGCGCGCTACCTCGAGCTCTTCGAGGGCGTCGACTCGGCCTCGCTCAAGGCCGACCGCGCCGCCGAGCTGGCCTCGCTGCCGCTGGGCGAGCGGCTGGCCCGCCGGATCGTGGACGGGGAGTCGAAGGGGTTGCCGGCCGATCTGCAGCAGGCGCTCGACGAGGGCCGCAGCGCCCTCGACATCATCAACGAGCACCTGCTGACCGGGATGCGCACCGTCGGCGAGCTGTTCGGTCGCGGCGAGATGCAGCTGCCGTTCGTGCTGGCCTCGGCCGAGGTGATGAAGGCCGCCGTCGCCTACCTCGAGCCGTTCATCGAGAGCACCGGTGACGACCAGGGCAAGGGCACCATCGTGCTGGCGACCGTCAAGGGCGACGTGCACGACATCGGCAAGAACCTGGTCGACATCATCCTCACGAACAACGGCTACACCGTGGTGAACATCGGCATCAAGCAGCCGATCAGCGAGATCCTGCGGGCGGCGCACGAGAGCAACGCAGACGTGATCGGCATGTCGGGCCTGCTGGTCAAGTCGACCGTCGTCATGAAGGAGAACCTCGAAGAGATCAACACCCGCAGCGAGGCCGCCCGCTGGCCGGTGATCCTCGGCGGCGCGGCGCTGACCCGCGCCTACGTCGAGAACGACCTGGCCGAGGTGTACGACGGCCAGGTGCGCTACGCCCGCGACGCCTTCGAGGGGCTGCGGCTCATGGACGCCCTGGTCGCCGTCCGACGGGGGGTGCCCGGCGCCGAGCTGCCCGCGCTACGGCCCCGCCGGGTGCGCTCGGCCACCGCCGGCACGTGCCGGACGACGTGGTGCTGCCGTCCCGCTCCGACGTCGCGCGCGAGCAGGCGGTGCCGACGCCGCCGTTCTGGGGCGACCGGATCGTGCGCGGCATCGCCCTGGCCGAGTACGCCTCCTACCTCGACGAGCGGGCGACCTTCGTGGGGCAGTGGGGGCTGCGCGGCTCCCGTAGCGGCGAGGGCGCCGACTACGACGAGCTGGTCGAGACCGAGGGCCGCCCGCGGCTGCGGATGTGGCTGGAGCGGGTGCAGACCGAGGGCCTGCTCGAGGCCGCCGTGGTCTACGGCTACTTCCCGTGCGTCAGCGAGGGCGACGACCTGGTGCTGCTGCACCACGAGGACGTGCCGGCCGGTGAGCTGGGCGCCGAGCGGATGCGCTTCACCTTCCCGCGGCAGCGGCGCGACCGGCACCTGTGCCTGGCCGACTTCTTCCGCTCGCGCGAGGAGGCCCGGGCTCTGGGCGCCCCCGACGTGGTCGCGTTCCAGCTGGTGACCATGGGCCCGAGGGTGGCCGAGGCCACCGCAGAGCTGTTCGCCAAGAACGCCTATCGCGACTACCTCGAGCTGCACGGCCTGTCGGTGCAGCTGACCGAGGCCCTGGCCGAGTACTGGCACGCCCGGGTACGCGGCGACCTGGAGCTCGGACGGCGAGGACGACCGCGACCTCGCCGGCATCCTGCGCCAGGGCTACCGCGGCTCGCGCTACTCCTTCGGCTACCCGGCCTGCCCGGACCTGGCCGACCGCACCCAGCTGGTCGCGCTGCTGCGGCCGGAGCGGATCGGTGTCGAGCTGTCCGAGGAGCTGCAGCTGCACCCGGAGCAGTCCACCGACGCGCTCGTGGTGCACCACCCCGAGGCCAAGTACTTCTCGGCGACGTGACCACGACCGCAGCCGGTGGGACCGGCCCCCACGCCGTCCCCCTGTCGGCCAGGGCCGTGCTGTGGGACATGGACGGCACGCTGGTCGACACCGAGCCGTACTGGATCGAGGCGGAGTACGCCCTCGTCGGACGCTTCGGCGGCACCTGGTCGACCGAGCACGCGCACGCCCTGGTCGGCAACGACCTGCTGACCACCGCTCGCTACATCCGTGAGCACGGTGGTGTCGACCTGCCGCCCGAGGCGATCGTCGAGGAGCTGCTGGACGGCGTCGTGGCCCAGGTGCGGCAGCTGGCGCCCTGGCGCCCCGGTGCCCGTGAGCTGCTCGTCATGCTCGCCGACCTGCAGGTGCCGTGCGCCCTGGTGACGATGTCGTACCGGCGCCTGGCCGACGCCGTGGTCTCCCAGCTGCCGGCGGGCACCTTCGACGTCGTCGTCACCGGCGACGTGGTCGACCGGGGCAAGCCGCATCCCGAGCCCTACCTGACGGCGGCGCGACACCTGGCCGTCGACCCACGGCAGTGCGTCGCCATCGAGGACAGCCCCACCGGGGTCGCCTCGGCGGTGGCCGCCGGCATGCCGGTGCTGGGGGTCGAGCACCTGGTGCCGCTGCAGGCCGGACCGGGACTGCACGTCGTCGACACCCTGACCGGTCTCGACGTGGCCGACCTGCTGCGCCTGGGTCGGTGACCGACCACCGGCACCCGCTGTCGGTCACCGACCCGTCGACCTCGGTTCAGGTGTGCGCGATCGCCCCCAGGATGTCGAGGCGAGCGGCCCGCTGGGCGGGGAACACCGCGGCCAGCACCCCGACCAGTGCCGAGCTGATCACCAGTACCGCGATCGTGCCCCAGGGCAACGCGAGGGTGTTCAGGCCTTGCGTCGCCACGGCGTGCTGCAGCGCGATCCCGAGACCGAGCCCCAGCAGCACCCCCAGCACCGCGCCGTAGATGGCCGTCAGGACCGCCTCGATCGTGATCATCGAGGTCAGCTGCCTGCGGCGCATGCCGACGGCCCGCAGCAGCCCGATCTCCCGGGTGCGTTCGAAGACCGACAGCGCCAGGGTGTTGACGATGCCGAGCGCCGCCACGACCACGCTGAACAGCAGCAGCACGTTCAGCAGGTTGAGCATCGTGTCGATGCCGCTCGCCGCCGAGTTGCGGAACTCCTTGCCGTCCTGGACCGAGACCACGAGGTAGGGCTTGGCCGCCTCGACCAGCTGGGAGCGCAGGGCAGCCAGGTCGGCCCCGGCCTTGGCCTTCACGTAGATGCCGACCGCCCGTCGTTGCACCTCGGGCACCGCGTCCGTGAACGGCACGCTGTCCATGATCAGATCAGCCTGCAGGCCGTCGCTGTGGGCGTAGACGCCGACCACCGAGAGCTTCTGCGCCTTCATGGTGCCGATGTCACTGGTGATCGTGTCGCCCACCTTCCAGTGGTGCGCCGCCGCCACCTTGTCGTCCAGCAGCACCGAGCTGCCCTTCAGGTCAGCCATCGACCCGGACCTCATCGTGGTGACGAAGTTGTCGGCCAGCCCGTTGCCGCTGGCTGCGGCGCCGATCAGCACGTCCTTGCCCACCAGGACCGGGAGCACCTGGATCATGGCGGCGGACGCCACCTGCGGCATGGCCGACACCACCGGGCCCAGGGTGAGGGGCACGTCGGGCTGCTGACCGCTGCTCAGCACGAAGTCGGAGCGCAGCTGCTGCCCCACGAGGTCGGCGACGCTGGCCTTGACACTGGCCCCCAGCACCGCGAACCCGGTGATCAACGCCAGGCCGATCATCAGCGCACTGCCGGTGGAGGCCGTTCGCCGCGGCACCCGGGTCGCGTTCTCGCGAGCCAGCCGAGCCACCACCCCACCGCCCATGGCCACCAACGGCGAGGACAGGGCCCGCACCACCGGCCTGGTCGCCAACGGTGAGGCGACGATCAGGCCGATGACACTGAGCAGGGCCCCGGCGCCGGCGAACCACCACAACGGGTCGCTGCGAGTGACCCCGAACACCAGCAGCCCGGCACCGACGGCCAGCAGCACGAGCCCCACCATCCCCCGGTTGCGCACACTGCGCGGGGGAGCGACCTGGTCGTCGCCCAGGGCCTGCACCGGTGAGATCCGGATCGCCCGGCGGGCCGGGAGCAGTGCGGCCAGCAGGGTGACGCCGGTGCCGACCAGCAGGCTGATGACCACCGTCGAGACACTCACCGGCAGGTCGGCACCGATGTCGACGCCGACGCCGAACCGCAGGGCCGCCTTGGCGCCGGCCGCGATGCCCACCCCCAGGAACACCCCCAGCACCGAGCCGATCAGGCCGATCACCGCGGCCTCGCCGAGCACCACGCCGACGAGCTGGCGGCGCGCCGCCCCGAGCGCCCGAAGCAGCGCGAGCTCGCGGGTGCGCTGAGCGATGAGCATGTTGAAGGTGTTGACGATGATGAACATGCCGACCAGCAGCGACACCAGGGCGAACACCATGAGGAAGATGCTGAAGAAGTTGAGGGCCGTCTTGAGACCGGACTGGGCGTCCTGGTCGACCTGCTGACCGGTCTTGGCCGTGGCCCCGGCAGGAAGCACCTTCACGATCTCGTCCCGCACGGCCTGCTGGGTGAACCCGGGCTTGGCGGTCACGCTGAACGAGGGCACCGTGCCGTCGGGGGCGAACGCGGCGCGAGCGGTCGTCTCGTCGAACAGGACCGCGGTGGCGCCGAACAACGACCCGAAGACCACCTCGCCGGTGACCTTCACCTGGCGGGTCTGCTGGCCCACCAGGGCCCGAGTGGTGTCACCGAGCTTGAGGCCGCTGCGCGCCAACGTGGTCTGCTCGACCGCCACCTGGTCGGGGCCGGTCGGGGCGCTGCCCGCCACCAGATGGAAGGCGGGGTCGTCCGCGCGGAAGGCGAAACCCAGCCCCGGGGCGCCGCCGTTGCGGACCACCAGGCCGTCCTTGCCGGCGATCAGGGCCGTGCCCTGGACGTCGGGCGACACCCGGGCGACCCCGGGCAGGGCGGCGATGGTGTCGCCGAGGGCGAAGGGCAGACCTGCCTGGGCGTCCGGCCCACCCTGGCCGGTACCGGCAACGGTCGGGCCCGCGACAGCGACGTCCACGCCGGCCAGGGCCTGCTTGAACAGACCCTTCAACGTGGCGTCGATGCTGTCGGTCAGCACGTAGGTGCCGGCCACGAACGACACCCCGAGCATGACGGCGCAGGCCGTCAGCAGGAACCGCAGCAGGTGCCCGCGCACCCCGCGCAGCGTGACCCGCAGCATGTCAGGCCCCCTGCTGCGGACGGTCGAAGGCCCGCATCCGCTCGTAGACCCCGTCCGCCGTCGGCTTCAGCAGCTCGTCGACGATCATGCCGTCGCCCAGGAACAGCACCCGGTCGGCATAGCCCGCGGCCTTGGGGTCGTGCGTCACCATGACGATGCGTCTGCCCCAGGTCGTCGACCGACTGCCGCAGGAACTGCAGCAGGTCGGCGCTGGACCGGGAGTCGAGGTTGCCGGTGGGCTCGTCGGCGAACACGATCGCCGGCCGGCTCACCAGGGCCCTGGCGCAGGCCACGCGCTGCTGCTGGCCGCCGGAGAGCTGGCTGGGGCGGTGGCTCAACCGGTCCCGCAGCCCCACGGTGTCGACCACGTGGTCGAACCACGCCCTGTCGACCGGGGTGCGGGCGATGTCGAGCGGCAGGGTGATGTTCTCGCCGGCGGTCAGGGTCGGCACCAGGTTGAACGACTGGAACACGAACCCCAGCCGGCGCCGGCGCAGCTCGGTGAGCTGCTTGTCCTTCAGGCCGGTGGTCGACACGCCGTCGATGACGACGGTGCCGGACGTCGGCCGGTCCAGGGCCGCCATGCAGTGCATCAGGGTCGACTTGCCGGAACCGGACGGTCCCATGATCGCGGTGAGCCGCCCTCTTTCGAAGTCGACACTCACCCCGTCCAACGCGCGCACCTCGGCGGTGCCTTCGCCGTAGACCTTGGTCAGGTCGTGCGCCTGAGCCACGACCGGCGAGACGTCGAACCCCTCCGCAGCCACCCCCGACTGTCCTACTGGTGCCTCGACCTTGCGCCCCACCCATGCCTCCTGAGCTCGCAGGCCGAACCGCTCGGCCTGACCCGTCCGGGACGACGCCTGCCGTCCCGATTCGATCCGTCATCGACACACCCTGGGACCTGACACCACGTCAGGGTCAATGCGCCGACACCGTCGATCGTGTCAGCGCGGCCGAACCCTGGCATCAGGGGTCGACCCTGAGCTGACCCCGACCCGGCTCGGGGATCCCCCGGGCTACTCCTCGGCGTCACCGGGGACGACGACCAGGTCGGCCCCCTGCTCGACCAGGCGCAGCAACCCCTCGGCCGGGACCGGGGGCGGCTGCCCACCCCAGGCCGGGCACAGGGCCCGATGGTCGCACCAGTCGCACAGCTTGCTGGGGGAGGCCCGCCAGTCCCCGGTGGTGGCGGCCCGCTCGATGGCGGTCCACAGGGCGGTGAGCTTGCGCTCGGTCGCCAGCAGGTCGGCCTCGTCCGGGGCGTAGCGCAGCATCTCGCCGCTGCCGAGGTAGACCAGCTGCAGCAGCGCCGGCACCGTGCCGTGCAGCCGCCACAGCACCAGGGCGTAGAACTTCATCTGGAACAGCGCCTTGGCCTCGTAGGCCTCGCGCGGCGCCCGACCGGTCTTGTAGTCGACCACCCGCATCCGCCCGTCGCCCGAGAGGTCGACCCGGTCGACGTAACCCCGCAGGGTGAGCCCGTTCTCGAGGGTGGTCTCGACGTAGAGCTCGCGATGGGCGGGCTCTAGCCTGGTGGGGTCCTCGAGCCCGAACCAGCGCTCGATCAGGGTCGCCGCGTCGGTCAGCCAGGCGGTCTGCGCCTCGGTGTCACCGTCGAACAGCTGGGTGACCTCGGGCTCGAGCTCGCACAGCCGCTCCCACTCGCCGGGCAGCAGGCCGCAGGCGGCCGCCAGGGTGCGCTCGGCAGCCGGAAGGTCGAACAGCCGCTCGAGGACGGCGTGGACGACGCTGCCGCGCACCGTCGCCGGCGAGCGCACCTCGGGCAGCCGGTCGACCACCCGGAACCGGAACAGCAGCGGACACTGCATGAAGTCGCCGGCGCGGGAGGGGGACAGGGCCGTGGGTGCCATGACGAGCACTGTAGGCACCGGTCCCGACATCCGCCCGGAACCGGGTCGGCGGCTGCACCTACGATCTGTCGATGAGCACGACCGACGAGCGGCTCCCGGTCACCGGGCCCACGCCCGCCGGCCTCCGGGTCGGGCAGGTGCTGGGCGTGCCGGTGCACCTGCACCGGTCCTGGTTCGTGGTCACCGTCCTGATCACGGTGCTCTACACCGGCCGCTACTCCGCGCTCGGACTGCCCGAGCTGAGCTCGGCGGGGGCGTTCGGGACCGGGCTGGCGGCAGCCGGGCTGCTGCTGCTCTCGGTGTTCCTGCACGAGCTGTCGCACGCGGCCGTGGCCCGACGCCTGGGCAGCCCACCCACCCACATCACCCTCGACCTGTGGGGCGGGCACACCGGGTTCGCCACCGAGCAGCCGTCACCGGCCACCAGTGCCCTGGTCTCGGCGGTCGGGCCGGCCACCAACGCCCTGCTGGGGGCGATCGGCTGGTCGCTGCGCGACCCGGCCATGAGCACCTCCGTGGTCCTGGGGCTGCTCGTCTACGGCTTCACCTACACCAACCTCTTCGTCGCAGCCTTCAACGCCCTGCCCGGGCTGCCCCTCGACGGCGGCCGGGTGCTCGAGGCGCTCGTGTGGTCCGTCACCGGCGACCGTCCGGGCGCCACCGTCGCCGCCGGTCGCGTCGGGCAGGCGGTGGCGGTGGCGGTCGCCCTCTCCTCCGTCGCGGTACCGCTGCTGCAGGGGCAGACCCCCTCCGCGGTGGGCACGCTGTGGCTGGGACTCGTCGCGGTGGTGCTGTGGCGCAGTGCCGGGGCCGCCGTCGGGTATGCCCGGTGGCAGCGCCGCACCGGGTCGATCACCCTGGTCGACCTGATGGACCCTGCGGTGACCGTGCCGGCGGTGGCCACCCTCACCGAGGCCCTGGCCGCCGGCGAGCCGGCCGCCGCCGACGGCCCGCCCGTCGCGATCCTGCTCACCGGCCAGGACGGCGAGGTGACCGGGGTCCTGGACCGGACGGCAGCAGCGGCGGTCCCCCCTGAACGGCGCGGCGAGGTGTCCGCGGCGGCGGTGGCGATGGCGATCCCGGCCACCGCGGTGCTGCCGGTGGAAGCAGCCGGGGCCGAGCTGCTCGCGCTGCTGCAGGCCGACCCGCAGCCCCGCTACCTGGTCGTCGGTCAGGACGGGCAGCCGGTCGGCCTGCTGCCGTGGCATGCGGTGGCCGATCGGATCGGTACGGTCTGAGGCGTGACCCCACCGACCAGAGACTCCTCCGACCTTCCGACCGGGGCAGCCGCCCGTCAGGGACCGCTGCGGGCCGGTGACCGGGTCCAGCTGACCGATCCGAAGGGCCGGATGCACACCATCACGCTGACCCCGGGCCAGCAGTTCCACACCCATCGGGGCTACTTCGCCCACGACGACGTCATCGGGTGCCCCGAGGGCTGGGTGGTCACCAACACCGCCGGGGTCGAGTACCTGGTGCTGCGGCCGCTGCTGTCCGACTTCGTGCTGTCGATGCCGCGCGGTGCCGCGGTGGTCTACCCCAAGGACGCCGGGCAGATCGTGGCCATGGCCGACATCTATCCGGGGGCCCGCGTGGTCGAGGCCGGCGTCGGGTCGGGAGCCCTGACCATGTCGCTGCTGCGGGCCGTCGGCGACGGCGGCTCGGTGCACTCCTACGAGCGCCGTCCCGAGTTCGCCGACATCGCCCGCGCCAACGTCGAGACCTTCTTCGGCGGCCCGCACCCGGCCTGGCAGCTGACCGTGGGCGACCTGGCGACCAGCCTGAGCGACACCGCGGTCGACCGGGTGGTGCTCGACATGCTGGCACCGTGGGACTGCCTGGACGCCGTCGCCCCGGCGCTGGTGCCCGGCGGCGTGGTCATCTGCTACGTCGCCACCGCCACCCAGCTCTCGCGGGTCGCCGAGGCGGTCCGCGAGGACGGCCGGTTCACCGAGCCGGCCGGTTGGGAGTCGATGGTGCGGGGTTGGCACCTCGAGGGGCTGGCCGTGCGGCCCGAGCACCGCATGGTGGGCCACACCGGCTTCCTGATCACCACCCGGCGCCTGGCCGACGGCATGGCGCCGCCGCTGCGGCGCCGTCGTCCGGCCGCCACCACCCGGGACGGCGGCGAGGAGGTGGAGCAGGCGTGGGCCAACTGGACCGGTGAGGCCGACTGGACCCCGGACGAGCTGGGGGAGCGGCCGGTCTCGGCCAAGAAGCTGCGCTCCGTCGTCCGCAGCGCCGAGGCGAACACCCCGGCCGCCACGGCCGCCGGACGCGTCGACGCCGTGGGGGCCACCGACGGAGCGGACGACGTCACCGGCTGATGGTGGGTACGTGACAGCGAGTCGCGTGTGATCTACGCCTCGTCGCGGTGAGCAGGCCACCCATCTGGTCGCCGCGGCGCGGCGCGGGCTAAGGTCGACCTCGGAAGGCCATTGGAGGTGACATCGATGAGTGCCCGCGACGACGATCCTCAGGAAGCGCAGCGACTGCGCGACGAGATCCTGCACCTGCAGTCGGAGGTGGAGCGACTGCGGGTCATGCGTGGGTCCGCCGTCGACGTCGAGCAGTTGGCCCGGCTACGGACCCAGGTCAACCAGCTGTCGAGCCAGAACGAGCGGCTGACCGGCACCCTTCGTGACGCCCGCGACCAGATCGTGGCCCTCAAGGCCGAGGTCGACCGGCTCGCCCAACCTCCGAACACCTTCGGCACCGTGGTGGGGGAGGTCGAGGAGGGCACCGTCGACATCATGACCGCGGGCCGCAAGATGCGGGTGACCGTCAGCCCCAACGCCGAGACGACCGCCCTGACCCCCGGCCAGGAGGTCATGCTCAACGAGACCTACAACATCGTCGCCGCCCGCGGGTTCGAACGCAGCGGCGAGCTCGTGGTCCTGAAGGACCTGCTGGACGACGACCGGGCCCTGGTGGTGGGCCGCGCCGACGAGGAGCGCGTGGTCATGCTGGCCGAGTCGCTGCGCGGCCAGCGGCTGCGGATCGGCGACGGCTTCACCTTCGAGCCCCGCTCGGGCTACATCTACGAGAAGATCCCGCGGGCCGAGGTCGAGGAGCTCGTCCTCGAGGAGGTGCCCGACATCAGCTACGAGGACATCGGTGGGCTGGCCTCCCAGATCGAGCAGATCCGGGACGCCGTCGAGCTGCCGTTCCTGCACCCGGACCTGTTCCGTGAGCACGGCCTGAAGCCCCCGAAGGGGATCCTGCTCTACGGGCCGCCCGGGTGCGGCAAGACCCTGATCGCCAAGGCGGTCGCGGCGTCGCTGGCCAAGAAGGCGGCCGAGGCGAAGGGCCTGAAGGAGGCCAAGAGCTACTTCCTCAACGTCAAGGGCCCCGAGCTGCTCAACAAGTACGTCGGCGAGACCGAGCGGCACATCCGGCTGATCTTCGCCAGGGCACGCGAGAAGGCCTCCGAGGGAACGCCGGTCGTGGTCTTCTTCGACGAGATGGACTCGCTGTTCCGCACCCGGGGCTCCGGGGTCAGCAGCGACGTCGAGACCACCATCGTGCCGCAGCTGCTGAGCGAGATCGACGGTGTGGAGCGGCTCGAGAACGTCATCGTGATCGGGGCGTCCAACCGCGAGGACATGATCGACCCCGCCATCCTGCGCCCCGGCCGCCTGGACGTGAAGATCAAGATCCAGCGACCGGACGCCGAGGCGGCGCTCGACATCTTCACGAAGTACCTGACGGCCGACCTGCCGTTGCACGCGGACGACGTGGCCGCCAACAGCTCCGACCCGGCGGCCACCGTCGACGCGATGATCCACCGGACCGTCGAGCGGATGTACTCCGAGACCGAGGAGAACCAGTTCCTCGAGGTGACCTACGCCAACGGCGACAAGGAGGTCCTCTACTTCAAGGACTTCAACTCCGGAGCCATGATCCAGAACATCGTGGACCGGGCCAAGAAGACCGCGATCAAGGACCTGCTCGAGACCGGCCAACGCGGGATCCGGCTCGACCACCTGCTCGCGGCCTGCGTCGACGAGTTCCGAGAGAACGAGGACCTGCCCAACACCACCAACCCCGACGACTGGGCGCGGATCTCGGGCAAGAAGGGCGAGCGGATCGTCTACATCCGCACGATCATCCAGGGCAAGCAGGGCACCGAGCCGGGACGGACGATCGACACGGTGGCCAACACCGGGCAGTACCTCTGAGCACCACTGCCCGACCCGACGCCGGACTACTCGCCCCGCACGCCCCGGCGCCGTCGCGCCAGCTGCGCAACGGCCTGCTGTGGGCCCTGCTCGGCGTCGTGCTGTTCTCGTTCTCGGTGCCGCTGACCAAGGTCGCCGTCACGGGCTTCGACCCCGCCCTGACGGCAGTGGGGCGCGCCCTGATCGCGGGCGCGATGGCCGTCGTCCTGCTCGTCGCGAACCGGGTGCCGCCCCCGGCGCGCACCCATCTGCGGCCGCTGCTGTTCACCGCCCTGGGTGCCGTCTTCGGCTGGCCGATCCTGCTGGCACTGGCGCTGCAGCGCACCACCTCGGCCCACGCGGCGGTGATCGCGGCCTTCATGCCGCTGACGACGGCCCTGATCGCGGTGCTGCGCACCCATGAGCGGGTGAGCCGCCAGTTCTGGCTCGCCGCAGGATGCGGGACGGCGGCGCTGGTGGGCTTCGCGTTGACCCGCGGCGGGGGACAGGACGGCGACCTGGTCGCCGACGCCCTGGTGGTCGGCGCGGTCGTGGCCTCGTCGTGGTGCTACGTCGAGGGCGCCTCGGTGACCCGCAGCATGCCCGGGTGGCAGGTGATCTCGTGGGTGGTGGTGCTGGTACTGCCGGTGACGCTGCCGGCGACCGCGCTGCTGCTGTGGCGCTCACCGCCGCACGCGAGCGCCGCCGCCTGGGCGAGCCTGGTGGCCCTGGGGGTCTCGTCGATGTACCTGGGGTTCTTCGCCTGGTACCGGGGGCTGGCCCAGGCCGGGATCGCGGTCGGGGGACAGGTGCAGCAGCTGCAGGCGCTGCTCACCCTGGTGTGGTCGGCGTGGTGGCTGCACGAGCAGGTCTCGCCGGTCACGGTGGCCACCGCGGTCGTCGTGGTCGGGTGCGTCACCTGGGCGGTACGGGCTCGCCGCCACCCGCCCGGGCGCTGACCGCCCGCCAGCCCAGCATCAGCATCGCCAGCACCAGCGTGGCCACGACGACGAACGAGACCGGGATCGCCCGACCGGTCACCAGGTTGCGCACCACCATCCCGACCACCACGGTCGAGCCGAGCACCACCAGGCCGGACCGTACCGCGGCCGGCGGGCGGCCCAGCCGCAGCAGCACCAGCCAGCCCACCACGGTCCCGACCAGGAAGGGCGCCGCGGTGGCGGTCACCCCGGCCAGCCAGGTGCCCTCGTCGTGCGACGTACGGCCCAGGACCACGAACAGCAGCACCGCCGTCAGGTCGGCCACCCCGCTCAGCACGCTCCGCCGTCTCATGCGCCGATTCTGGCAGCACCGCGAGCCCCGTCCGCCGGGCAGGGCTGTCTCGGTCGGCGGGCCGGGCCGCCTCGACGGCACCGCGTGGCCGGGTTGTCCGCACGTCCTCGTAGGGTGAGGCCATGGGTGCACGCCGGATCATGGGTATCGAGACCGAGTACGGGGTCTCGGCTCCGGGGGACCCGACGGCGAACGCCATGCTGCTGTCCAGCCGGGTGGTCAACGCCTACGCGGTCCCGCTCGGCACCCGGGCGGGCCGAGCCCGGTGGGACTACGAGGACGAGGCCCCGCTGCGCGACGCCCGCGGGTGGGACCTGGCGCGCGACCGCGCCGACCCCAGCCAGCTGACCGACGCCCAGGACGACCCGGCGATGGCCAACGTGATCCTCACCGACGGCGCCCGGCTCTACGTCGACCACGCCCACCCGGAGTTCTCGACCCCCGAGGTGAGCGGCCCGCTCGAGGCGGTCCGCTACGACAAGGCCGGCGAGGCCGTGATGCGCGAGGCCGTGCGCCGGATCGCCGCCTCGGGGCTGGGCGCGATCAACCTCTACAAGAACAACACCGACAACAAGGGCGCCTCCTACGGCACCCACGAGAACTACCTGATGTCGCGCCAGACCCCGTTCGCCGACATCGTGCGGCACCTGACCGGCTTCTTCGTCTCGCGACAGGTCTTCGCCGGCGCCGGGCGGGTGGGCCGGGGCCAGGACGGCAGCGGCGTCGGCTACCAGCTGAGCCAGCGGGCCGACTTCTTCGAGGTCGAGGTGGGCCTGGAGACCACGCTCAAGCGGCCGATCATCAACACCCGCGACGAGCCGCATGCCACCGCCGACCGGTTCCGCCGGCTGCACGTGATCATCGGCGACGCCAACCTGTGCGAGGTGGCCACCTACCTCAAGACCGGCACCACTGCGCTGGTCCTCGACCTGATCGAGGCGGGCGGGTTCACCACCGAGCTGGCGGTGGAGCGCCCGGTCACGGCGCTGCACACCGTCTCGCACGACCCGTCGCTGCGCGCCACGGTGCGGTTGCGCGACGGCCGCCAGGTCACCGCCGTCCAGCTGCAGTGGCTCTACCACGAGCAGGTCGCCGCCTTCGTGCGGGACCGGTACGGCGACGACGTCGACCCGACGACCGCCGACGTCCTGCACCGCTGGCAGGACGTGCTGACCCGGCTCGAGGCCGACCCCATGAGCTGTGCCCGCGAGCTCGACTGGGTCGCCAAGCTGCGCCTGCTCGAGGGCTTCCGCGACCGCGAGAACCTGGGGTGGTCGGCCGCCCGGCTGCAGCTGATCGACCTGCAGTACGCCGACGTCCGGCTCGACAAGGGGCTGTACCACCGGCTGCGCGAGCGCGGGCAGGTGGAGTGCCTGGTACCGCAGGCCGAGGTGGTCACGGCCATGACCGACCCCCCCGAGGACACCCGCGCGTATTTCCGGGGCCGCTGCCTGGCCCAGTACGGCGAGCACGTCGCCGCCGCCTCGTGGGACTCGGTGATCTTCGACGTCCCGGGACAGGGCGCCCTGCAACGGGTACCGACCCTCGACCCCTACCGCGGCACCAAGGAGCACGTCGGGGCACTGCTCGACGAGTGCCCGGACGCCGCATCGCTGCTGCGGGCACTCGCGGGCGGTGGACGGCCCGCCTAGGATCGACGAACAGCCCGTCGTCCACCCGATTCCTCGACCACCAGCCGGAGGCAAGCCGTGAGCGGTCAGGAGCAGCGCCAGAACCGACCCGAGAACCCAGGCGACGGGGGCGACCAGGCCCCACCGCCGCCGCCGCAGGGTCAGGCCCACACCAGCGACGCCGAGGTCGACGCGTTGCTGGACGAGATCGACGGCGTGCTCGAGAACAACGCCGAGGAGTTCGTCAAGGGTTTCGTTCAGAAGGGTGGCCAGTGACCCCCGACGATCCGCGTGGCGCGGCCGGGGCCGGACGGCTCCCGGCCGCGTTCCTGACTCCGGGCTCCTCGTCCTTCGCCGACTTCCTCGCCGACCATGCCGCACACCTGCTGCCCGGGCGCCGTGACCTGCCGGTGGGCACGTTGCCGCAGCTGCCGCACGCCACGACCATCGTGTCGTTGTCGTTCGTCGACGGCATCGTCATGGCAGGGGACCGGCGGGCGACCATGGGCAACCTGATCGCCCACCGCGAGATGGAGAAGGTCTACCCGGCCGACGCCTACTCGTGCGTCGGGATCGCCGGCACCGCCGGGATCGCGGTCGAGCTGGTCCGGCTGTTCCAGGTCGAGCTCGAGCACTACGAGAAGATCGAGGGCGCCCTGCTGTCCCTGGACGGCAAGGCGAACCGGCTGGCGACCATGCTGCGGGCCAACCTGCCGATGGCGATGCAGGGTCTGGCCGTCGTCCCGGTCTTCGCCGGGTACGACCTCGACAAGGGCCAGGGGCGGATCTACTCCTACGACGTCACCGGTGGCCGCTACGAGGAACACCCGTACCACAGCGTCGGTTCGGGGTCCGTCTTCGCGCGCGGCTCGCTGAAGAAGCGCTGGCGCCCCGACCTCACCTCGGCCGAGGCGGTGCGGGTCGCGGTCGAGGCCCTGAACGACGCCGCGGACGACGACTCGGCGACCGGCGGGTCCGACGAGCAGCGGCGGATCTACCCGGTGGTCGTCACCGTCACCGAGTCGGGCTACCACCGGGTGCCCGAGGACCAGCTCGCCGCCGTCGTGTCGAGCCTGCGCGAGGAGGGCCCCCGGCCATGACCATGCCGCCGTACTACGCGTCCCCCGAGCAGATCATGAAGGACCGGGCGGACTACGCCCGGCGCAACGTCGCCCGCGGCCGCCCGGTGGTGGTGCTCGCCTATGCGGGCGGGATCGCGTTCGTGGCCGAGAACCCCTCCCGGTCGCTGCACAAGATCAGCGAGATCTACGACCGGATCGCCTTCGCAGCCGTCGGCAAGTACAACGAGTTCGAGAACCTGCGGGTCGCCGGGGTGCGCTACGCCGACCTGCGGGGCTACTCCTACGACCGGGCCGACGTCACCGCGCGGGGGCTGGCGAACGCCTACGCCCAGACCCTCGGGACGGTCTTCACCACCGAACCGAAGCCGCTCGAGGTCGAGATCGCCGTCGCCGAGGTGGGAGCGGCCCCCGGTGGTGACCAGATCTACCGCCTGACCTACGACGGGTCCGTCGGCGACGAGGGCTCGTTCGTGGCGATGGGCGGTCAGGCCGAGGCGATCTCGGCGGGACTGCAGGAGTCCTGGCGCGAGGACCTGTCCCTGTCCGAGGCGCTGACGCTCGCGGTGTCGCTGCTGGCGCGGGACACCGCCACCGGTACCTCCCGCGAGCTGACGTCGGCCCAGCTCGAGGTGGCGATCCTCGACCGGCACCGGCCACGCCGCTGCTTCCGGCGGCTCGCCGGTCCGTTGCTGGAGCGGCTGCTGACGCCCGACGACCCGATCACCGACGCCCCGCCCACCGACGACCCCCGTCCCGGCATCCACGACACCCTGACCGGCGAGGAGCCGCCGGCCGCCGAGGAGCCGCCGGCCGCCGAGGCCGTCGTCGAGCCGGGTTCCGAGCCGGACGCCGAGGCGGGTTCCTGAGACGAGGGCGACCTGCTGCCCGACGACGTGGCCGCCTAGAGTGGGGGTATGGGTGACGTCGGCATGAGCGGTGGCCTCGACCGGCGGATCTTCGGGGTCGAGACCGAGTACGGGGTGACCTGTGCCTTCGGCGGTCAGCGCAAGCTCAGCCCCGACGAGGTGGCCCGCTACCTGTTCCGCAAGGTCGTCTCGTGGGGCCGGTCCAGCAACGTCTTCCTGCGCAACGGCGCCCGGCTGTACCTGGACGTCGGCTCGCACCCCGAGTACGCGACGCCGGAGTGCGACGACGTCCGGCAGCTGGTGATCCACGACCGGGCGGGGGAGCGGATCCTCGAAGGGCTGCTCGTCGACGCCGAGCGCCGGCTGCAGGAGGAGGGCATCGCGGGCGAGGTCTACCTGTTCAAGAACAACACCGACTCCGCCGGCAACTCCTACGGCTGCCACGAGAACTACCTGGTCAGCCGACAGGGGGAGTTCGGCCGGCTGTCCGACATCCTGATCCCGTTCCTGGTCACCCGCCAGCTCCTGGTGGGGGCGGGCAAGGTGCTGCAGACCCCGCGCGGTGCCACCTTCAGCCTGTCGCAGCGTGCCGACCACATCTGGGAGGGGGTCTCGAGCGCCACCACCCGCTCGCGGCCGATCATCAACACCAGGGACGAACCGCACGCGGACGCCGAGAAGTACCGCCGCCTGCACGTCATCGTCGGCGACTCCAACATGTCCGAGACCACGACGATGCTCAAGGTCGGCGCCACCGACCTGGTGCTGCGCATGCTCGAGGCCGGGGTCGTGCTGCGCGACCACACCCTCGAGAACCCGATCCGGGCGATCCGCGACGTCAGCCAGGACCTGACCGGGCGCAAGCAGCTGCGCCTGGCCAACGGCAGCCTGACGAACGCCCTCGAGATCCAGCAGGACTACTTCGAGCGGGCGCGTGACTTCGTCGACACCCACGGCATGCAGTCCGAGACCGTCAAGCGGGTGCTCGACCTGTGGGAGCGCGGCCTGCGAGCCGTGGCCACCGGCGACCTGGGGCTGGTCGACCGCGAGCTCGACTGGGTGATCAAGCATCGGCTGATCGAGCGCTACCAGGCCAAGCACGACCTGCCGCTCTCCTCGCCCCGGGTGGCCCGGCTCGACCTCGCCTACCACGACATCCATCGGGGCCGGGGGCTGCACTACCTGATGCTGCAGCGGGGGCTCGTGGACCGGGTCGGGTCCGACATCGAGATCTTCGAGGCCACCGTGGTGCCACCGCAGACCACGCGCGCCAAGCTGCGCGGCGACTTCGTCAAACGGGCACAGGAACGACGGCGCGACTTCACCGTGGACTGGGTGCACCTGAAGCTGAACGACCAGGCGCAGCGCACGGTGCTGTGCAAGGACCCCTTCCGTTCGGTCGACGAGCGGGTGGAACGACTCATCCAGAGCATGTGACGACACCGGTCGATGCCAGGACGGTCGGTGGAGGGCCCGCCCGGCCGGTCCCATTAGGCTGCATGCCCATGCGCTCAAGCGAGGACCAGGTGCCGCAGCCCGGCCCGCGTCCCCCGCGGCGCCGGCCCGCGGCCCGGCCGATCGCGGCCGTGTTCGCCGGACTCCTGGTGGCGCTGCTCTCGGGATGCGCGATGTTCTCGGGGTCGACGGTCGCGCCGACGCCCACCGCCACGGCCGACCTGGACGCGGTCACCGTCTCGGGCGCAGCCGGCCAGCAGCCGGCGGTCACGGTCCCGGTGCCCTTCACGATCGAGCAGACCAGCAAGCGGGTGCTGGTCCACGGCACCGGTGCGGCCATCACCGCCAGACAGCGGGTCACGATCCAGTACGTGGGCATCAACGGGGTCGACGGCAAGACCTTCGACTCCACCTGGACCAAGCGGCCCCTCAGCTTCCTGCTGACCGACCTGACCGCGGTCAAGGGCCTGGTCTCGAGCCTGGTCGGCGCCCAGGTCGGCGAACGCTTCACGGTGGCCATCCCGCCGGCGGACGGCTACGGGCTGGACGGGCGCCCGGGCGCCGGGATCGGTCCCACGGACACCATCGTGATGGTCGTCGACGTGGTCTCGGCCCGTACCGTCCTCACCCAGGCGAGCGGCGCCGCGGTGACTCCCAAGGCGGGCCTGCCCACCGTCACCCTCGACGCGAGCAAGCACCCGAAGATCGCACTTCCGGCAGGAGCACCGCCGGCGACGCTCGTCGTCCAGCCGTTGGTGGTGGGGACCGGCCCCAAGGTGGCCAAGGGATCCCAGGTGACGGTGCAGTACACGGGCGTGCTGTGGCCGGGGGGCACCGTCTTCGACAGCTCGTGGGCGCGCCCGACCGCCTCGACCTTCACGGTCGGCAACGGCAAGCTCATCAACGGCTGGGACGCCGGCATCCTGGGTCAGGCGGCCGGCAGCCGGGTGCTGCTGGTCATTCCGCCCGACCGCGGCTACGGGGCCGACGGCTCACCCAAGCTCGGCATCAAGGGCACCGACACCCTGGTGTTCGTCGTCGACATCCTCGACGTCGCCTAGTGCCACCAGGCCCGACCAGACCAGTCCAGACCAGACCACGTCCCGTCCAGACCCGTCCAGCAAGGCCCGACCACGACGAAGGAGTACCCCATGAGCCAGGACGTCAGCGGCCGCAGCCGCCCCGAGATCGACTTCCCCGAGGGGGAGGTCCCCACCGACCTGCTGATGGTCGACGAGATCGAGGGCGAGGGTGCCGTGGCCCAGCCCGGCATGACCGTGCGCGCCCACTACGTCGGCGTGGCCTGGTCGACGGGCGAGGAGTTCGACGCCTCGTGGAACCGGGGGCAGCCGCTCGACTTCAGGCTCGGCACCGGTCAGGTCATCGCCGGCTGGGACCAGGGCATCACCGGCATGAAGGTCGGGGGCCGGCGCAAGCTGGTGATCCCGCCACACCTCGGCTACGGCAGCCGCGGCGCCGGCAGCGCCATCCGTCCCGACGAGACCCTGATCTTCGTCGTCGACCTGGTCGACGCCCGCTGACGGCTGATCGCTCACGCCGGCTGATCGCTCACGCCGGCTCATTCGCTCACGCCAGCCGGGCGGCATGGCGGCCGGCTGCCGCCGCCGCCAGGAACAGGGCGGGGTCCTCGGCCGGACCCCTGCCCATGCTCGACAGGCTCACCGGGCTCTCGGCCAGCGCCTGCGACAGCCCGGTGAGCTCGACGTCCACCAACCGGTGCCGGCCCTGCGGGGCCGCCAGACGGGCCGCCTGAGCCCGCACCAGGGTGCCGAAGTCGCCCGGCAGCATCGGGACGGCGAGGTCGGCAGCGGCCAGGGCCACCCGCCCGAACGCCGTCCGACTGTGGTGCGACAGGCCATGGTGCCGCGCCCGCGGGTCGGCCTGCGAGACCCGCAGGCAGGCCACCGGTCGGCCCTGCAGCGTCGCGACGGCGTTGACCGCCTCACCCGCGGCGACCCCCGAGAACCCCCACCGGGTGCCGCTGCCCAGGTTTCCCGGACCCTGGGCGACGACGGCGACGTCTGCCGCCACCACGAGCCGGGCGGCCAGCAGCCCGGTGTGCACCGTCACCGCCTCGAGATCGCCGCCGAACGCCTGGCCGACCGTGATGCAGCTGTGCAGCCAGCCGGCGGCGCGCAGCTCGCTGACCGTCCGCGAGTACCAGGCGGGCAGGCAGGCGCCGTCGGTCATCACGTAGGCGACCCGCAGGCCCGGGCGTTCGGCCCGCAGCCCTGCCAGGACGGCGGGCAGCGCGGAGTGCAGGTCGGCGACCACGACGGGCATCCCCTGCAGGTCGTCGGCGTCCCGCAGCAGTTCGTGGTGGGGGGAGTCCTGCTCGTCGACCCCCAGCACCATGGCCTGCAGCGGGGTGTAGCGCGCCTTGACGAGGTGCCCACGGGCCGGCGGCCCACCCGGTGGCAGCCGCTGCGGCAGTGCCACCACGAGGGCGTGGCCCCCGGTGCCCAGACCGGCCTCGACGGCGGCGGTGTTCAGCAGCACCAGGTCGCCGGCCTCGGGCCGACCCACCAGGGCCGGGTAGGCCAGGGCGCGGCAGCGGGTGCCCTGCGGAGCCTGGGGGTCGTGGACCTCGACGAGGTACTCCGCCGTCCCGTCCCACTCCCGCACCAGCTCGACGACCCGACCCTCACGCCAGCCGATCACGGCACCTCCCGGTCGGGCCCGCCACGCTCGGGTAGCGTTCCCCTCGATGTCGTCGAACCGTACCGAACGGCTCCTCAACCTGGTGATCTGCCTGCTGTCGACCAGCCAGTGGCTGTCGAAGGAGCGGATCCGCCAGGCCGTGCCCCAGTACGCCGACTGCGGGTCGGACCTCGCCTTCGACCGCATGTTCGAGCGCGACAAGGAGGACCTGCGCGAGCTCGGCGTCCCGGTGCGCACCGGCAGCCACCCGAGCTGGTTCGACGACGAGCAGGGCTACCGCATCGACCGCGACGCCTACGCCCTGCCGCCGATCGAGCTGACCACCGAGGAGGCCACGGTGCTGGGCCTGGCCAGCCGGGTCTGGCAGCAGGCCAGCCTGGCGGGTCCGGCGGCCCGGGCCATGGTCAAGCTCGAGGCCCTGGGCGTGCAGGTCGACGAGTCGAGCCTGGTCGGGGTGGAACCGCGGGTGCGCGCCGTCGAGCCCGCCTTCGACGACCTGTACGCCGCCACCCGCGACCGGGCACCGGTCACCTTCCGCTACCGCAAGCCGGACGGGCAGGTGGACGAGCGGCAGGTGGAGCCGTGGGTGCTCACCAGCCGGGGCGGCTGGTGGTACCTGGTGGGGCACGACCGGGTACGGGCCGCCTCGCGGGCCTTCCGGCTCTCGCGGATCGACGGCGACGTCCGGCGGGCCGGGCCGGCCGGCAGCATCGTGGTGCCCGAGGACATCGACGCCTCGGCCGTGCTGCCCCCGGCGGGCGGGGAGGGTGACCGGCGCACCGCCCGGCTGCGGGTGCAGCAGGGGCGCGGCGCGGCGCTGCGGCAGCGGGCCACGTCGGTGACGCCCGACGAGCCCGGCTGGGACCTGGTCGAGCTCGCGGTGGCGGACCGCCGCCGGCTGTCCGAGGAGGTCGCCGGACACGGGCCGAACGTCGTCGTCCTGGACCCCGACGACCTGCGCGAGTCGGTCGTCGAGCTGCTCACGGGTGCCCTGGGTGCCCACCCGCCGACCTCGGACGACGGGGACGGCCGGTCGTGACCACGACGTCGGCGACGGTGCGGCTGTCGCGACTGCTGGCCATGGTGCCGTGGCTGCTGTCGCACCAGGGGGTGCCGCTGCAGCAGGCCGCCGAGCACTTCGACGTCACCGTGGACGAGCTGGTCAAGGACCTGGAGCTGCTCTTCGTGTGCGGCACCCCCGGCCACCTGCCGGACGACCTCATCGAGGCGGAGTGGGAGTCCGGGCACGTCTACCTGGGCAACGCCGAGACGATCGCCCGACCGCTGCGACTGGGCATGGACGAGGCGATCTCGCTGATCGCGGGACTGCGGACGCTGGCCGCGGTGCCGGGGCTGCACGACGGCCAGGCGGTGGCCTCGACGCTGGCCAAGCTGACGGAGGCCGCCGGGGAGGCCGGGGCGGCTGCCGCCTCGGTGCAGGTCGACCTCTCCCGTCGGGTGGCCGAGCCGGTGCTGGCGGCGGTGCGCGAGGCCCTGCGGCGCCGGCGCCGGGTGCACCTGAGCTATCTGGTGCCCAGCCGTGACGAGACCACCGAGCGGGACGTCGACCCGATCCGGCTGCTCAACGTGACCGACCAGTGGTACCTCGAGGGCTGGTGCCACCGGGCCGAGGACGTGCGCCGGTTCCGGCTCGACCGCGTGGTCGACGTGGTCGTGCTCGACGCCCAGGCGCAGCCACCGCCCACGACCGAGGGCGCCGCCGAGGCGGTGGACTCGATGTTCACCCCCTCGGACGACGACGTCCTGGTCACCCTGGAGCTGTCGCCGCGGGCCCGGTGGATCGCCGAGTACTACCCGGTCGAGCAGGTCGACGACCTGCCGGACGGCGGCCTGCTGGTGCGGCTGCGCGCCGGACAGACGGGCTGGCTGACCTCGCTGGCCCTGCGCTCGGGAGCCGACCTGCGGGTCGTCGAGCCCGACTGGGTGGCCGAGCGGGTGCATTCCCTGGCCGTACAGGCACTCTCGGCCTATCCGCGCGCCTGACCGCGTCTCACCCTCAACCTGACCTCCACCGTTCCGCTGATATCTCGACTCAGGCCACGCCGGGCTCGTGTCGCGCCCGGGCGCCTCGCCACCCGGCTGACACGATGACGTGGTCACCAAGAGTGCTCAAGAGTTGCGGAGCGCGACCGACGGGATGGGCACAACGGCAGGGAAGCCAATGTGAACCTCCCTACCGGACATGGACAGCCGACAGAAAGATGCGGGAGGTGCTTCGACCATGACGACGATCAAGGCGTCGTGCCCCAGCTGTGGTGACGTCGAGCTGACCCCCCAGCAGGTGCGCCTGGTGGTCTGTTCGGTGAAGACGTGGTCCTACTACGCCTTCACCTGCACGACCTGCCTCGAAGAGATCCGCAAACCCGCAGGTCGGGACGTGGTGGCGCTGTTGATCTCTGGTGGGGTCGTTGCCGAGCCGTGGGCTGTGCCCGCGGAGGCGCTCGAGGAACACACTGGGCCGGCACTGTGCTACGACGACGTTCTCGACTTCGCGCTCTGGCTCGACAACGCCGACCTGGTGGCTGCGGCCGCCGCCGGCACCGGGCCGACGCACCGTCGCGCCGCTCCGGAGAACGCCGCCTGAGGAGCGCCCTGCACCGCGCCCCGGAACCGGATGCCAGACCCGTTCCGAGACCCGTTCCGAGACCTGTTCCGAGGCCCGTGAACGACGACGACCGGAGCCGTTAGCCTCACCCCATGACGTGGTGGGCTTGGACTCTGGTCTTCGTCGTTCTGGGCCTCGGCGCGACTCTGGTGGGGTTCCTGCAGCTACGGGCGCTGTGGCGCCGGACCTCGGCCCTGCTCGCCGAGCTGGGGACCGCGGCCGGTCACCTCGAGCAGCTGAGTGAGCGTCTGGCCGAGCTCGAGGCGGCCGTGCCGCAGCAGCCCTCGTCGTCCGTCTTCGACGACCCGGCCACCCTGCGCCGCCGGCGGGACCGCGACATCGCCGACCGGGTGCGCCGGGGCCGAACGGCTGCCCGGCGGCAGTCCCCGCGCTGAACCGGTCGCCATGTGCGTACGATGGCCGTGACGGTCACCATCGACGCAAGGGAAGCCTCGAGATGCTCAGAGCCCTGGAACCGTGGCACCTCCTGATCATCCTGCTGGTGCTGGTGATCCTGTTCGGGGGCAAGCGACTGCCGGACGCCGCCCGCGGCCTGGGACGGTCGCTGCGGATCCTGAAGTCCGAGGTCAACCAGATGCACGACGAGACGCCCAAGTCGTCCACGCCGGCCCCGTTGGAGGGCAACGTGATGCCGTCCTCCGAGACCAAGCCGACGACCCAGCAGCACGACGCCTGACCGGCGGTGGCCCGACCCTCGTCGAGCCGGCGTGACCCCGAAGGCCGGATGTCGCTGCGGGACCACCTCGTCGAGCTGAGAACCCGCCTGCTCAAGGCAGGGCTGGCCGTCTTCGTGGCCTCGGCGGGTGGGTGGTTCCTGTTCTCCCCCTGGTCCGGATCCTGCAGCGGCCCCTGAGCGAGATCGCGGCCGAGAACCACATCACGGCCCAGCTCACCTACACCGACATCATGCAGGCGTTCAACCTGCACGTCCGGATCGCGGTCTACCTCGGTCTCGTCCTGGCCAGTCCGGTCTGGCTGTACCAGGCCTGGGCGTTCGTGGTGCCCGGGCTCACTCGCAAGGAGAAGCGTCGCGCCATGACCTTCGCCGCGGCCGGGACCCCGCTGTTCCTGGCCGGGATCTACGTCGGGTGGATGGTGGTTCCCAACGCCGTGCACTTCTTCGGCGCCTTCCTGCAGAGCAACACCTCCCTGCTGATCCCCGCCGCCGAGTACCTCGACTTCGTCACCCGGGTGCTGCTGATCTTCGGCGTGGCCTTCCTGCTGCCGGTCGTCCTGGTGGCCCTCAACCTGGCCGGGGTGCTGCCGGCCAAGGTCATGGCCAAGAGCTGGCGGCTCACCGTCTTCGGGATCTTCATGTTCGCCGCGGTTGCCGCCCCGGGGGCGGACGCCGGGTCGATGCTGGCGCTGGCCTTCCCGATGGTGGGCCTCTACGTGGCGGCGGTCGGGGTGGCGACGATCTTCGACCGGCGCAAGGCCCGCAACGACCCCTTCGCCGGGCTCGCCGACGACCAGGCCTCGCCGTTGACGACGGACGACGCTCTCCCATCGGCTGCCGGTCCCGGCGGCACCGCCGACGTCGGCGAGGTCGAGCCCGTGGCGGCGCCGGCACCGCTGAGCGAGCGGGACGGCGTCAGCGCCGGGGCCCAGGGCAGCGGCGCCTACGATGACGTCCTGTGACACATGTCGTCCTGGCGGTGAACCCCACCGCCGGTCGCGGGTACGGCCGTAGCGGGCCGGGGAGCTGGCCCGTGACCAGCTGAGCTCGGCCGGGATCGGGGTCACCCTGCTCGCCGGCGACAGCAGTCAGCAGCTGCGCCACCAGATCGCCGACGCCCTCAGCGCCTCGCAGAGCCCGGACGCCCTGGTCGTCGTCGGCGGCGACGGCGTGTCCACCTCGGGGTCAACGCCCTGGCCGGCACCGACGTGCCGCTCGGGCATCATCGCCGCCGGCACCGGCAACGACATCGCCCGCGCCCTGGGACTGCCGGTCGCCGACCCCGGCGCCAGCGCCGACATGGTGACGGCGCCGCTGTTGCAGCCGGACCACGAGCCGCCAGACCGGCACCGGTGCACTGCCAGGGCTCGGTGGACCGGCTGGTTCCTGGGCGTGCTCGGCGCCGGCTTCGACGCCATGGTCAACGAGCGGGCGAACGGCTGGCCCTGGCCCAGGGGCCGGCTGCGCTACGACCTGGCCATCGCTGCGCGAGCTGCCCGGTCCTGCGCCCCGCGCCGTTATCGGCTGGTGCTGGACGGCGAGCCGCTCGACGCGAGGCCATGCTGGTCGCGGTCGGCAACGGCCCGTCGCTACGGCGGCGGCATGCAGGATCTGCCCGGACGCCCAGGCCGGACGACGGCCTGCTCGACGTGATGATCGCCGACCCGCCATCACCGCCGGGAGTTCCTCCAGGTCTGTACCCGCAGGTCTACCCGGCGCCGACACGTCACCATCCCGGCGGTCACCATCCGGCGGGCCGCCCGGGTCCGAGATCGCAGTCCGCCGGGCATCGTCGCCTACGCCGACGGCGAGCGGTTCGCCCCGCTGCCGCTGACGCTCAAGGTCGCCCCGGGGGCGCTGCGCGTGCTGGCCCGCACCGAAGTCGGCGTGAGCACCGTGCGACGCCAGCCCGGCCGCAGCGCTACGCCGCAGCGCCCGGCGCCGAGGCGGCGCCGACCGGACCGAGCTGGCCCGATTCGCCCTGGAGTACCCGTTCGAGCCTCGACGACTTCCAGGTGCAGCGCCTGCCAGGCGCTGGAGGCCGGGCGCGGGGTGCTGGTCGCGGCGCCGACCGGCGCGGGCAAGACCGTGGTCGGCGAGTTCGCCGTGCACCTGGCGCTGGCCACGGGCCGCAAGTGCTTCTACACCACGCCGATCAAGGCGCTGTCCAACCAGAAGTACGCCGACCTGGTGCGCGCGCTACGGCGCCGAGCAGGTCGGCCTGCTCACCGGGGACAACACCGATCAACGGCGAGGCGCCGGTGGTGGTGATGACCACCGAGGTGCTGCGCAACATGCTCTACGCCGGGTCGCCGACCCTGGCCGGCCTCGGCTACGTGGTGATGGACGAGGTGCACTACCTGGCCGACCGGTTCCGCGGCGCGGTCTGGGAAGAGGTGATCATCCACCTGCCCGAGACGTGTCCAGCTGGTCTCGCTGTCGGCGACGGTCAGCAACGCCGAGGAGTTCGGCGACTGGCTGGACGAGGTGCGCGGCGACACCGACGGTCGTCGTCGACGAGCACCGGCCGGTGCCGCTGTGGCAGCACGTGCTGGTCGGGCAGCCGGCTGCTCGACCTGTTCGCGCGAGCGACGGCGGTCGACCCGCGAGCCGACGCGCGGTCGACGCGCACCGGTCGACCCGCGAGCTGCGAGCGGCGGCGACCGGTCCCGCGAGCGCGGCTCGGCGGCCGGGCGCCGCCGGGGCCGGGCGGCGGCGCGACCGCCGCCGGCCGGGGCCGGCCGGCCGGGCCGCGGCCGGGCCGACGTCCGTGATCGACCGGCTCGACCGGGCGGGCCTGCTGCCCGCGATCACGTTCATCTTCAGCCGGGCCGGCTGCGACGCCGCCGTGTCCGCAGTGCCTGCCGCCGGCCTGCGGCTGACCACCGCCGGACGAGCGCGAGCGGATCCGCGCCGAGTCGTCGACGGCCGCGCGCCGGCGATCCCGCCCGAGGACCTCGACGTGCTCGGCTACTGGGAGTGGCTGCGACGGCGCTGCGAGCGCGGGATCGCCGCCCACCACGCCGGGCTGCTGCCCGCCTTCAAGGAGATCGTCGAGGAGCTGTTCGCCGCCGGGCTGGTCAAGGCGGTGTTCGCCACCGAGACGCTGGCCCTGGGCATCAACATGCCGGCCCGCACCGTGGTGCTCGAGCGGCTGGTCAAGTGGAACGGCGAGACCCACGCCGACCTGACCCCGGGGGAGTACACCCAGCTCACCGGCCGGGCCGGGCGGCGCGGCATCGACGTCGAGGGCCACGCGGTCGTGCTCTGGCAGCCGCGGCCTGGACCCCGAGGCGGTCGCCGGGCTGGCCTCGCACCCGGACCTACCCGCTGCGGTCGAGCTTCCGGCCCGACCTACAACATGGCCGTCAACCTGGTCGACCAGGTGGGCCGCGACCGCGCGCCGCGAGCTCCTCGAGACCTCGTTCGCGCAGTTCCAGGCCGACCGGGCCGTCGTCGGGCTGGCCCGGCAGGTGCTGCGCAACGACGAGGCGCTGGACGGCTACGCCGAGGCGATGGCGTGCCACCTCGGCGACTTCGCCGAGTACGCGGCGCTGCGCGCGGGCGATCGCCGAGCGGGAGAGCGCGCTGTCCCGCCGCGATGCCGGCGAGCGCCAGTCCGAGGCCGCAGCAGGCGCTGCGAGCAGCTGCGGCGCGGCGACGTGATCCGGCTGCCCGCCGGGCGTCGGGCCGGCTGGGCGGTCGTCATCGAGGTCGGCGCTCCCGGGCGCGAGGGCTCGCGCCGACGGTACTCACGGCCGACCGGCACGTGCGCCGGCTCACGCGGCAACGACCTCACCCAGGTGATCGACCCGCTGACCCGGGTGCCGGTGCCCGGCCTCGTTCAACCTGCCGCAGCCCCCAGGCCCGCCGCGACCTGGCCTCGACGCTGCGCAATGCCGCTCGGCGCGGCCGACCACGACCGGCCGGGCAAGCGGGCCAAGCGGCGCGCCGCAGCAGCCGACGACACCGAGCTGAACCGGCTGCGTTCCCGGCATGCGCGCGCACCCCTGTCACGGCTGCGCCGAGCGTGAGGACCACGCGCGCTGGGCCGAGCGCCATGCCCGCCTCACCGCAGGAGGCGGCCACCCTGACGACGCCGGATCGACGGCCGCACCTCGAGCATCGCGCGCACCTTCGACCGGGTCTGCGAGCTGCTCGACGAGCGCGGGTACCTGGACGGCGACGACGGTGACAGCGGCCGGGCAGCGGCTGCAAGCGCATCTACGGCGAGGCCGACCTGCTGGTCGCCGAGTGCCTGCGGGAGGGTCTGTGGTCGGGCCTGGACGCCGCCGCCCTCGCCGCCTGCGTCAGTGCCGTCGTCTACAGCGCGCGCGGCGACGACCGCGGCCAGACCGAGCGCCAGATCCCCAACCCCAAGCTGCGGGAGGCGCTGGCCCAGACCTCGCTGGCCTGGGCCGGGCTCGAGGAGGCCGAGCGCCGGATCGGGCTCGACGTCACCCGCGAGATCGACCTCGGTCTGGTCATCGCCATGCACCGCTGGGCCCGGGGGCAGGCCCTCGAACGCGTGCTCGCCGACGGTGACCTGTCGGCGGGCGACTTCGTCCGCTGGTGCCGACAGGTGATCGACCTGCTCGGCCAGATCCAGAACGCGGCAGCGGACGCCCCCGACGGGCAGTCCCTGCGCTCGACCGCCCAGCAGGCCATCGAGGCGGTCCGGCGCGGCGTGGTCGCGTTCTCCTCGGTCGCCTGAGCCGTCAGGCCGACAGCGTGGTCAGGCCGACATCGCGGTGACCACGCGGGCCACCGAGGACTCCAGGTTCCAGCGGGTGGCGAGCTGCTGCAGCCGGTGGTGGTCGGGGGGCGTCAGGGGCAGGGCATCGTCGAAGGTGGGCAGCTCGCCGTCCCGCAGCACCCGGACGACGCCCGGGGCCCGGTCCAGGTAGTCGGCGCCCTCGACGATCCGGCGCAGCACGGCCGGCGAGAGCCGGGTGTCCCCGGCCGCGGCCGCGGCACGGACGGCGTCGAGACTGCCGAACCTGCCGAGCAGGGAGGCCGCCGTCTTCTCGCCGATCCCCGGCACGCCCGGCAACCCGTCGCTGGCGTCGCCTCGCAGCACCGCCATCTCGGCGTACGCGTCGCCGGTCCCCACCCCGTAGGCGGTCCGCAGCTGCGCCTGGTCGACCACCTGCAGGTTGCGCACCCCCTTGCCGGTGTAGAGCACCCGCACCCCCAGGGCGTCGTCCACCAGCTGGAACAGGTCACGGTCCCCGGTGACGATGTCGACGTCCGCCCGGCGGCCGCCGGCGGGCGCCGCTCACCGCGCGGGTCGCCAGCACGCCGATGACGTCGTCGGCCTCCATGCCGGGCGCCCACCCGGGCGATGCCGAGCGCGGCCAGCGCCTCGACGATGATCGGCACCTGCACGTTCAGGGCCGGCGGGCTCTCCTCGGCCCCGGTCGCGGCGTCCGAGACCCGGTGCGCCTTGTAGGACGGCAGCGCCCCGACCCGGAAGGCCGGCCGCCAGTCGTCGTCCCAGCACGCCACCAGCCGGTCCGGACGGCGCCGCGAGACCAGCGTGGCGACCATGTCGAGGAACCCGCGCACGGCGTTCACGGGGGTGCCGTCCGGGGCGAGGATCGACTCCTTCACCCCGAAGAAGGCCCGGAAGTACAGGGACGCCGAGTCGAGCAGCAGCAGGTGGTCGCTCACGCAGCGATCCTGGCACACCTGGGAATTCGTGACGGCCCTGGATAACTGCCGAACCACGGCCGCGGCTGCCGTAGCCTTCGCGCTGTGGAGGACATCGACCGGCAGATCCTGCGGCTGCTGTCGCAGGACGGCCGCATGAGCTTCACCGACCTCGGCCGTGCCACCGGGCTGTCGACGTCGGCAGTGCACCAGCGCGTGCGCCGGCTCGAGCAGCGCGGCGTGATCCGTGGGTACACCGCGGTCATCGACCCCGACGCGATCGGCCTGCCACTGACGGCCTTCGTCTCGGTGACCCCCCTCGACCCGGCCGCCCCTGACGACGTGCCCGACCGGTTGGCCGGGCTGTCCGAGATCGAGGCCTGCCACTCCGTGGCCGGCGACGAGAACTACATCCTCAAGGTGCGGGTCCCACCCCGGGCGAGCTCGAGGGGCTGCTCAGCCGGATCCGGGCGGCGGCCGGGGTCACCACCCGCACCACGATCGTGCTGTCCACCCCGTACGAGTCCCGCCCGTGCCGACCTGCCGACCGCAGAGGTCGGCCGGCCAGGCGACTCAGCGCCGCGAGCCCGGCGGCGCGACCTCGGCACCTCGGGGTCGCGGCCACCGCGAGGTCCCGCTGCTCCGCCCACCAGGCCTGGCCCTCGGCGGGCAGGGTGTCGATCGGGTCGAAGTAGGGGTAGGTGCGCGTCAGTGCCTCGGCGTCGTCGGCCTCGATCGAGGTGCGGTAGTTCTTGGTCCACCCCGAGATGCCCCGCACCTGGTCGTAGTCGTGGGCCTGGTGCACCCAGCGCTTGCCGACGAACGGCACGTCGCAGACGATCCGCGGGGTCGCGAAGCCGGGCAGGTAGCCCATGATCCCGTGCTGCAGCTCCTGGGCGTGGGCGAGGGAGACCCGCCAGTGCTCGGCGAACGGGATCATGTCGCACATGTAGAAGTAGTACGGCGTGATCATGGCGCCGTCCTGCAGCGCGAAGCAGAGGTCGAGCAGGTCGTCGACCTCGGCGTTGACGCCCCGCATCAGCACCCCCTGGTTGCGCACGTCGCGCACCCCCGCCTCGAGCAGGGCCCGGGTCGCCTCGGCCACCAGTGGGGTCACCGACGCGGCCGTGTTCACATGCGTGTGGACGGCGAGGCTGACCCCCCGCGCACGCGCCGTGCCGGCCACGCGGGCCATGCCCTCGACGACGTCGTCCTGCAGCCAGTGCTGCGGCAGCCCCATCAGCGCCTTGGTGGCGAGCCGGATGTCGCGGATGGTGTCGATCTCGAGCAGCCGCATCACGAACGACTCGAGGTTCTTCCACGGCATGTTCGCCACGTCGCCACCCGAGACCACGACGTCGCGGACGGCGGGGAGCGGCGCAGGTAGGCGACCATGCTGTCGAGCCGGTCGACCGGCTTGAGGTCGAACTTCAGCTTCGACACCTGCGCCGTCGAGTTGCCGACCAGGTCCATCCGGGTGCAGTGCCCGCAGTACTGCGGACAGGTGGGCAGCAGCTCGGCGAGCACCTTGGTGGGGTAGCGGTGGGTCAGGCCCTCGGCCACCCACATGTCGTGCTCGTGCAGGGAGTCCCGGCTCGAGTACGGGTGGCTGGGCCAGTCGGTGCGCCGGTCCGAGAACACCGGGATCATGTAGTGACGCACCGGGTCGGCCAGGAAGGCTGCCGTGAACGCGGCACCGGCGGCCGGCATCGCCCCCGTGGTCGCGGGGACCATCGTGTTCATCATCTGCGGTGGCACCAGCATCGACATGGTGGCCCGCTCGGCCTGGTCGCGCGCGAGGTCGTCGTAGAACGACTCGTCGAGCAGGTCGCCCATCAGCTCGCGCAGCTGGGCGATGTTCTTGACGCAGTGGGCGCGCTGCCACTGGGCGCTGCGCCACTGCTCGTCGGTCACGGCACGCCACCCGGGCAACCGGCGCCAGTCGGGCTCGACGAGCTCGACCTGGCGGTACCGGTAGGGCTGGCGGGCGGCCGCCGAGACCGACGGGTCAGCGGTCACGGGGGCAGACATGAGCGACGTCATGCCGCAAAGATACGGGACAATCTTCTGCTGATCGAGCCTATGGCCGTACGATTTCTCTCATGACAACGACTCGGGAGCAGATTGTTCCCTCGGGCAGCTCCTCGGCAGCCATTGCCACGTCACCCATCGGCCTGCATCGCGTGCTCGAGCCGGTCGGGGTGCTGCCGCAGGCGGCCTGGCGGCTCGACGCCGCCGCCGAGATCCACCACGACGAGGTGCGGGTCCGGGTCGAGCGCCTCAACCTGGACGCCGCCAGCTTCCGTCAGCTCAGCGACCGCCACGGCGGTGACGGCGGCGCCGTCCGGGCCGAGGTGCTCGAGATCATCCGCAGCCGGGGCAAGATGCACAACCCGGTCACCGGGTCCGGCGGCATGCTGGTCGGCACCGTCGAGGCCGTCGGCCCCGACAGTCGGTTGGGGCTGGCCCCGGGGGAGCGGATCGCCACCCTGGTCTCGTTGACCCTGACCCCGCTGCAGATCGATGACGCCCTGGCCGGCTGGGACGGTCGCAGTGAACAGGTGCCCTGCGACGGGCACGCCATCCTGTTCGGCCGCTCGATCGCCGCCCACCTGCCGACCGACCTGCCCACCGAGCTGGCCCTGGCGGTGATGGACGTCTGCGGCGCACCCGCCCTGACGCACCGGGTGGTCGCCAAGTACGTCGCCCAGGGGCGGCCGCCGGTGGTCGCGGTGATCGGCGCCGCCGGCAAGAGCGGCTCCCTCGCGCTGGCGGCGGCCCGCAAGGGCGGGGCCGCCCGCACCATCGGGATCGTGCCGGTGCCCGCCGAGTACGACCGGCTGACCGCGGTCGGCCTCGCCGACGAGGTGGCCCTGGCCGACGCCCGCGACCCGGTCGCCCTGGCCAAGGCCGTCGAGGCCGCCGGTGGCCCGGCCGACATCACCGTGGTCTGCGTCGACGTGCCGGGCTGCGAGCACGCCGCCATCCTGGCCACCGCCAACCTGGGGACGGTGGTCTTCTTCTCGATGGCCACCTCGTTCGCGGCCGCGGCCCTGGGCGCCGAGGGTCTGGCGGCCGACGTCACGCTGATGATGGGCAACGGCTACGCGGCCGGGCATGCCGACTTCGCCCTCGACGTGCTGCGCACCACCCCGGCCGCCCGGCAGCTCTTCGAGGCCCGGCTGACGGGCGAGCACGGCGCCGCCCACCCTCCCCGATGAGCCGGTGAACGCACGCCCTCGCGGGCGTGCACCTGCACCCCCTCGGTGACATTCCGATCACGCCCGCGACGCAGCGCAGACAGCCGGACACAATGGGTGCATGAGGACGCTGTACCTGGCCGCCACCGTCGCCACTGCGGCCGAACCCTTCGCCACCGCGATGGTGGTGCAGGACGGCGTCGTCGCCTGGCTCGGCAGCTCCGAGGCCGCCGAGGCCCACCGCGCCCAGGTCGACCAGGTCACCGACCTGGGCGGGGCCCTGGTCACCGCCGCCTTCGTGGACGCCCACGTGCACGTCACCGAGACCGGCCTGGCGCTGACCGGCCCCGACCTGACCGCCGCCCGGTCGGTCACCGACCTGTTGGACGCCGTGGCCGCCCTGGCGCGCCAGGCCCCGGGAGAACCGATCGTGGGTCACGGCTGGGACGAGCGATCACTGCAGGAACAGCGCGCCCCGACCCGCGCCGAGCTCGACAGGGCCGGCGGCGGTGCCCCCGTCCACCTCAGCCGGGTCGACGGCCACAGCAGCGTCGTGTCGTCCTCGGCGCTCGCTCTGGCCGCCCTCCCGACCGCCGGTGGGTCGACCGCACTGCCCGGCTGGAGCCAGGACGGCCCCCTCGACCGCGAGGCCAACGCCGCGGTGCGGCTCGCCGTCCGGGCCGGTCTGACCCCGGCCCGGCGACGCGACCTGCAGACCGCCGCCCTGAAGGCCGCGGCCGCGGCCGGGATCGCCGCCGTGCACGAGGCCGGAACGCCCACGATCGGGTCGAAGGCCGACCTGGCCGAGCTCGTCGAGCTGACCACGAGCCATCCACAGGCGTCGTCCCTGCCTCGGGTGGTGGCCTACTGGGGCGAGCTGGTGGCCGACGAGACCCACGCCAAGGCCCTGATCGCCGAGCTGCCGGCGGAGGTGCGGGGACTGGCCGGGGACCTCAGCGCCGACGGCTCGATCGGGTCCCGCACAGCCTGCCTGCAGGCCGACTACGCCGATGCACCCGGCACCCGTGGCCACGCCTACCTGACGGTGGAGCAGGTGCGCGACCACGTTGCCGCCTGCACCCTGGTGGGCGTGCAGGCCGGCTTTCACGCCATCGGTGACGCAGCGGTCGACACCGTTCTGCGCGGGATGCGGCGCGCCGCGGAACGGGTGGGCCTGGCCGCCGTCCGGTCGGCACGGCATCGCATCGAGCACCTGGAGTGCCTGGACGCCGACGCCGTCCGGGAGGTCGCCGACCTGGGGGTGACCGCCAGCGTGCAGCCGGCCTTCGACGCCCTGTGGGGCGGGCCGGACGGCATGTACGCCGAGCGTCTGGGGCCGGACCGGGCCGGGCGGATGAACCCGTTCGCGGTGCTCGCGGCCGCCGGGGTCCCGCTGGCCCTGGGCAGTGACAGCCCGGTGACGCCGTTCGACCCGTGGGGCGCCGTGCGGGCCTGCGTGCTCCACCACGAGCCGGGCCAGCGGATCGGTGTCGAGGCGGCGTTCGCCGCGCACACCCGGGGTGGCTGGCGGGCGATCGGAGACGATCGTTGCGGGGTGCTCGCGGTGGGGGCGCCGGCCACCTTCGCCGCCTGGACGTCGAGCACGCCGGGAATGCCCGACCTGACGCCCGGGCGCGACCTGCCGGCGTGCCTGCTCACGGTGCGGGACGGCGTCGTGCTGCACGACGCCCGCTGACGGGTCTCGGTCGAGGGGTCTCAGTCCTCGTCGTCGCTCGGACGCTCGTTGTAGCAGTCGGCCCGGGGCTGGGGCGACATGGCCCCGATGCGCTCCATCACCTGGTCGGTGATCTCGCGACGAGCCCGCCCGGCGCCGCCGTGCGCCCGGACGGCCTCGATCCACGGTGTCGGGTCGACCGCCGGGCCGAAGCTCACGGTGACGGGGTGCGGCCTGGGCATGTTCGAGCCGACCGGCTGCACCTTGTCGGTGCCCTGCACGGCCACGGGTACCACGGGCGCCCCCGACTCCATGGCCAGCCAGCCCACACCGTTGCGGCCACGGTAGAGGCGGCCGTCGCGCGAACGCGTGCCCTCGGGGTAGATGCCGAAGGCATGACCGTTGCGCAGCACACCCATGGCCAGCTCGAGGGAGGCCATGGAGTCCCGCTGGCTCTCGCGATTGACCGGCACAGCATCGACGAACCTGAAGAAGGCAGCCACCGCCCGGCCCCGCAGGCCGTGACCCTCGAAGTACTCGGCCTTGGCCAGGAAGCGCACCCGGCGCGGCACCACCAGCGGGATGACCACGCTGTCGCTGAAGCTGAGGTGGTTGCTGGCCAGGATCACAGCACCTACGGCGGGGATGTTCTCCTGGCCCGTGACCCTGGGGCGCCAGACCAGGCGGAAGACCAGCCCGAGGGACCACCGGGTGAGGATGTAGCCCACCGAGTTGCGTGTGCGACCCACCCCAGCGACCTCCTTGCCGACGGACGACGACCTCCCGGCGCCGGTCGCCGTCGTCCACCGCCCGCACGACCCTATCCGGCCCCCCTGTGACGCCGCTACACTTGCGCTCGATCGCGGTCGATACGCCAGTTATTGCGGCCGATTCACAGTTTCACCGTAAGACTTGCGCAACAGGACGGAGGACGACGCATGGTGCGCGGCGGCAGCCCCATCACCCTCGACCCGCAGACGGTCCGTCGAGTCAGACAGCTGGCCCGACGCGCCGCCAAGCCGGTGGTCGCCCTCGCCCGTACCCACACGACGGTCTCGGTGGAGCGCGCCACCCTGCGCCTGGCCGGTCTGAGCGGCGCCGACGCGGAACGGGTGCCCTGGGTCAACCATCTTGTCGACGCCGTCCGGGCCGGCACCGGCCTCGAGCACGGCATCGCGCTGCCGGTCTGGGACGCCCTGGCCCGGGCCGAGGCGCCCGACCTGCTCACCCTGGCCCAGAAGGCGGCGACCGGGGGAGTGGGCTTCCGGCTGCCCGAGGGGCGTGACGCCCGACGGGCCGGCAGGGCCGCCCGGGTCGACCTGGCGACCGGACTGCGCCGCATCGACAGGAACCGCACCCGGCGGGAGCGGCTCATCGGCAGGCACGGCGACGCTCCCCGCCGACCCTGGATCTACCTGATCGTCGCCACCGGCGACATCCTCGAGGACATCCCGCAGGCGAAGGCCGCGGCCCGGGCCGGCGCCGACGTGATCGCGGTGATCCGCTCGACCGGCCAGAGCCTGCTCGACTACGTGCCCGAGGGCATCACCCGCGAGGGCTACGCGGGCACCTACGCGACCCAGGAGAACTTCCGCCTGATGCGGGCCGCCCTCGACGAGGTGAGTGCCGAGCTGGGCCGCTACGTGCGCCTGACGAACTACGCCTCGGGCCTGTGCATGCCCGAGATCGCCACTCTGGCAGGGCTCGAGCGGCTCGACATGATGCTCAACGACTCGATGTACGGCATCCTCTTCCGCGACATCAACCCGGTCCGCACCTTCGTCGACCAACGCTTCAGCCGCCAGATCCACGCCCGGGCCGGAATCATCATCAACACTGGCGAGGACAACTACCTCACCACCGCCGACGCTGTCGAGGCCGCCCACACCGTCACCGTCAGCCAGCTGCTCAACGAGACCTTCGCCAAGGAGGCCGGGCTGGCCGACTGGCAGCTGGGCCTGGGCCACGCCTTCGAGATCAATCCCGAGGTGCCGCAGTCGTTCCGGCTCGAGCTGGCCCATGCGCTGCTGGCCCGCACCCTGTTCCCGAACGCTCCGCTGAAGTGGATGCCACCGACGAAACACATGACCGGCGACGTCTTCCGCGGCTACCTGCTCGACGGCTTCTTCAACCTGGTGGGTACCCTGACCGGCCAGGGAATCCTGCTGGTCGGCATGATGACCGAGGCCGTGGTCACCCCCTGGCTGTCGGACCGCGACCTGGCCCTGCAGAACGTGCGCTACGTCCTGGACGCCTGCGAGGGGCTGGCCGAGGACTTCCACCCACCGGCCGGCGGGTTCATCGCCCGGCGCGCCGACCAGGTGCTGGCCGAGGCCGTTGAGCTGCTGGAGCGGATCGTCGACGAGGGGCTGCTCACCGCCATCGCCGACGGCACCTTCGGCCTCATGAAGCGGCCGGCTGACGCCGGCAAGGGGCTGGACGGCGTCGTCCGCCGGTCCGACGGCTACCTCAACCCGGCGATCGACCTGCTCGAGGAAGGAGCCACCCGATGAGCCGGACCGCCCCCGAGGCCCCGACGTCACCGACCTCCGGCGTCGTGCGCCCGTACGGCGACACCACCGGCGACGGCATGGTGCAGGTCTCGTTCACGCTGCCGGTCCCGCACTCCAAGCGGGCCGAGGCCGCCGCGGCCCAGCTGGCCAACAAGATGGGCATCGAGCCCGCTCTCGTCGTGCACGCCCGGCCGATGTCCGACGGCTTCACGTTCTTCGTCGTCTACGGCTCGGTCTCGCACCTGGTCGACCTCGACACCGTCCACGTCATGGAACGGGAGTACCCGCTGCTGAGCGCCAAGGAGGTCAACGCGGCGGTGAAGGGCCGCCTGCGGCGCAAGCTCGTCGTCCTCGGTGCCTGCATCGGCACCGACGCCCACACTGTGGGGATCGACGCCATCCTCAACATCAAGGGCTTCGCCGGCGAGAAGGGCCTGGAGTACTACCGCGAGATCCGGGTGGTGAACCTCGGCGCCCAGGTCCTGGTGCCCGAGCTGGTCGAGCAGGCCCGTTCCGAGCGCGCCGACGCCGTCCTCGTCTCGCAGGTGGTCACCCAGCGGGACGCCCACCTGCACAACACCCGCGAGATGTCAGCGGCGTTCAGGGAGGCCTACCCGGCAGGCAGGCAGCCGCTGCTCGTGGTCGGCGGCCCTCGCTTCGACGAGTCGGCGACCACTGACCTGGGCGTCGACCGTATCTTCGGCAAGGGCACCACCCCGTCCGAGGTCGCCTCGTACCTGGTGCACGCCCTGCTGCCACCCCGGGCGACCCCGTCGTCGTCCGGCCGAACCGACCGGAGGAGCGCATGAGCGCCGAGGCCGACCCCAGCCGGCGGCCGGACCCGCGCCTGGGCCTGCGTGTGGTGCACCGTCGGTACGTGCCCTACAGCCACGCCCACTACGCCGGGAACCTGGTCGACGGGGCCTACTCGCTCGCCTGCTTCGGCGACGTCGCCACCGAGGTCTGCATCCGCACGGACGGCGACGAGGGGTTGTTCGCCTCCTACCAGGACGTGCAGTTCCTGGCCCCGGTGCGCGCCGGCGACGTGCTCGAGATCGTCGCCGAGGTGGTGGCGGTCGGCCGACGGAGCCGTCGGATCGCCTTCACCGCCACGGTGGTGTGCCGCGGTCGCGAGGGGGCCTCGCCCGGCGCCGCCGAGGTGCTCGACACCGCGGTCGTGGCGACCACGGCGACCGGCACGGTCGTCGTCCCGCCGGTCTGACGACCTCTCGGGCCGGTCTGACGACCTCTCGGGCGACACGCCGCCCAAATCGGTCCGACACACCCTCGGCGGCCTACTTCACACCCTGATCCGCCGCTACCAGCATGCCCTCGCTGACCTGCAACGATGCCGTCACCCACCGACATCTGCGCAGGTCAGAGGCCGGTTTGACAGGTTCCGACGACCGGCTAAGTTCGTGCATGGCCCGGCGCAACCGCCGTCCGACCCACCCGCTCGGGGGGCAGTGACCGGGCTCGCGACGTCCCGTAGACAACGGGTGCGACCCCTCAGCCCGAGGCGCCGCACCTGGCCCGAAGGACGGAGCGGGCCCGGTCAGGTGAGCCGAGCCTTAGTCTTCTCTGGTGCGATCTCTGCCGGCCCTTCCCGCTGCCGCTCTCGCCGCTCTCGGCGGCGGGCTGGTTGCGCTGTCGTTCCCGGGTCCGGGGTGGTGGCCCCTGGCCCCGCTGGGCATCGCCGCCCTCGCGCTGGCGGTCCGCGGGCAACGAGCCCGGCGCGGAGCCTGGCTCGGGCTGGTCACGGGCTGGGTCGCCTACGGCTTCCTGCTGCACTGGACCGGCATCTACGTCGGCAACCTGCCGTGGCTGGCCCTGACCACCCTCGAGGCGGCGTTCGTGGCCCTCACCGGCGCCCTGGCGACCCGGGTGTGGCGCCTGCGCCCTGCCGGTGTCGTCGCCGGCCTGAGCGGGCTGTGGGTACTGCAGGAGGGGCTCAGCAGCCGGATCCCGTTCGGCGGGTTCCCCTGGTCGCGGCTGGCCTTCTCGCAGACCGACGCGCCGACCCTGGGCCTGGCCGCGGTCGGGGGAGCCCCGCTGGTGAGCGGCGCGGTCGCCGCCGCGGGCGCCGCTGTGGCGCTGCTCGTCGTCGCGGTCGCCGACTCCCGGCGCAGCCTGGCTCGGCGCAACCCGGCCTGGCGCAGCCTGGCCTGGCCGACCCTGACGGCTCTGGCGGTGACCGGGGTCGGAGCCGCGGTGCCGCGGCCGGTCGACGCCCCGGACGCCGTGGCCGTGTCGGCGGTCCAGGGGAACGTGCCGCACGCCGGCCTCGACTTCAACGCCGAGCGCCGTGCGGTGCTCGACAACCACGTGGCCGCGACCCGCGACCTCGCGAACGCGGTGCAGGCCGGCACGGTCCGGGCCCCCGGGTTGGTCGTCTGGCCCGAGAACGCCAGCGACATCGACCCGCTGCGCAACCCGGACGCCGCCCAGGTGATCCAGCAGGCGAGCGACACGATCGGCGTCCCGATCGTGCTCGGCGCGGTCCTCGAGGTGGCGCCCGGATCGACGGCCGTGTGCCCCGGCCCGAAGGCCTGCCTGTCCAACACGACCCTGGTGTGGGGCCCCTCGGGCAGCACTGCCGCCGGGTCGGGCGCCCGCTACGACAAGCGCCACCCGGCGCCGTTCGGTGAGTACATCCCGCTGCGCTCGTTCTTCCGGCTGTTCAGCGACAAGGTCGACCTGGTCACCCATGACTTCGTCTCGGGCACCGGCACCGGGGTCCTGCCGGTCACGGCGGTCACCACCTCGGGTCAGCGGCGCACCCTGCGCCTGGCCGACGTGATCTGCTTCGAGGTGGCCTTCGACGGACTGGTGCACGACGCCGTCGCCGACGGCGCCGACCTCGTGGTGGTGCAGACCAACAACGCCACCTTCGGCTACACCGACGAGAGCGTGCAGCAGCTGGCCATGTCGCAGCTGCGGGCGGTCGAGAGCGGCCGGGCCGTCGTCCATGTCTCGACCGTCGGGGTCAGCGCCCTGATCGCGCCGGACGGACGGGTGCTGGCCAGCGGCGGTCACTTCAGTCGCGACGTGCTGTCCGCGGTGCTGCCCCTGCGAACCGGCACCACGACGGCCACCCGGCTCGGGGCGCTGCCCGAGGCCGTCCTGGCCCTCCTGGGGCTGGCGCTGGCCGCAGCCGGCCTTCGGCGTCGCGCCGTCGCCGGCGTCGCCCCGAGCGACGACCAGCCGGACGACGAGCCCGGGCCGAGGTCCGACGTCGCCCAGGGAGTTCCTGCGTGAGCACCACCACGGTCCGGGGCGCCGGCGTCCTGGTCGTCATCCCGACGTACAACGAGCTCGAGAACCTGCCCCGGATCCTCACCCGGGTGCGCACCAGCACGCCCGAGGCCCACATCCTGGTGGCTGACGACAACAGCCCCGACGGCACCGGTGCCCTCGCCGACGAGCTCGCCCGCGACGACGACCACGTGCACGTGCTGCACCGTGCCGCCAAGCAGGGCCTGGGGGCGGCCTACCTGAACGGGTTCTCCTGGGGGCTCGAGCACGGGTACCAGGTGATCGTCGAGATGGACGCCGACGGCTCCCACCAACCTGAGCAGCTGCCCCGGCTGCTGGCCCGCGTCGACGCCGGCTCCGACCTGGTGCTGGGATCGCGCTGGGTGCCCGGGGGCGAGGTCGTCAACTGGCCCAAGCACCGGGAGGTGCTGTCGCGGGGGGGCAACGCCTACACCCGGGTGGTGCTCGGCATGAGCCTGCGCGACGCCACCGGCGGGTACCGGGCCTTCCGGTCCGAGGGGCTGCGCCGCATGCACCTGGAGAACGTCCAGTCCCAGGGCTACTGCTTCCAGGTCGACCTGGTGTGGCGGGCCCTGGAGGCCGGGCTGCAGGTCGACGAGGTGCCGATCACGTTCGTCGAACGGTCACTGGGCAGCAGCAAGATGAGCCAGGCCATCGTGGTCGAGGCTCTGGTCCGGGTGACTCGCTGGGGGGCCCGGCACCGCTGGCGGCAGCTGCGCCGCAGGGTCAGACGTTCTCGCGCAGCCGTTCGTGGTGGTGGATGACCTCGTCGATCACGAACCGCAGGAACTTCTCGCTGAACTCGGGGTCGAGCTGGGCCGAGGCCGCCAGCTGACGCAGTCGCCGGATCTGCCCGTCCTCACGCTCGGGGTCGGCGGGCGGCAGGTCCATGGCCGCCTTGTACTCACCGACGGCCTTGGTGACCTTGAACCGCTCGGCCAGCATGAAGACCAATGCCGCGTCGATGTTGTCGATGGACTGCCGGTAGGCAGCCAGCACGCTGTCCTCGTTCACGCCCACCAGTGTGCCGGACCCGGCCGCGATCGGCGGCCGGGTCGGCTCGGTGGGGTCAGGCGCTGCGCCTGCTGGTCGTCGCGCTCGAGCGGCGAGTGGTCAGGGCACCGCTGCGCAGCAGCACCAGACGCTCCTGCAGAAGCTCTTCGAGCTCGGCCTTGGTGCGTCGCTCGAGCAGCATGTCCCAGTGGGTGCGGGGGGCCTTGACGGGCTTGGCCTCGGGGTCGGCCGAGTTCTCACGCACCGCGGTCTCGCCGCAGCGGCACTCCCAGCTGTGCGGCAGATCGGCCTCGAGCGACATCGGGACGACGACCTCATGACCGGCCGGGCAGGTGAAGCGCACCATCTGGCGGGCCGCGGGCGGGACGCCGGCGTCGCTCTCCAGGCTCTGTGCACCCAGCCGGGTGCCTCTCATGCTCCGCTCAGCCATCGTCGTCTCCTCCGCGTCACGTATCGCACTCGTCACCCCAGGCAACGCCCGGGGCCTGCCGCGTGTTCCGCCGTGCACGAACCCGCCTCATCGGCCCAACGTGGGCGCCGCCGACGGGGTTCACCGGCCAGGACCGCCCGCACCGGCGACGACCGCCCGCCGGTGGTCAGACCGCTGCCGGAACCTCGTTGCCGGCGGCCAGGATGCCCTCGCGCATGCGTACCCGCGACAGCAGCAGACCCCCGACGATGAAGAAGACGACCAGGGCGACGATCGCGTTGCGGTAGGAGCCCGTGATCTGGAACACAAGGCCGAAGGCGAGGGTGCCGAACCAGCTCGTTCCCCGCTCGGCCGACTGGTAGAGGCTGAAGTACTCGGCCTCGCGGCCGCGCGGCACCAGCTGGCTGTACATCGAGCGCGACAGTGCCTGGCTGCCACCCAGCACCAGCCCGATCAGGACGGCGAGCGCCAGGAAGGGCAGGAACTGCTTGGCCGGCAGCACGTAGCCGATCCCCACCACGACGCACCACAGGACCAGGCTGGCCAGCACCGTGCGCCAGGCACCGATCCGGGCCGCCACCTTGCCGAAGGCGAGGGCACCGACGATTCCTATGAACTGGACGACGAGGATCGTGGTGATCAGCTGGCTGCTCGACAGGCCCAGCTGCTCCTGGCCGAAGATGCTGGCCGCGGTGATCACCGTCTGGATGCCGTCGTTGTAGAAGAGGTAGGCCAGCAGGAAGGTGAGCGTCTGCGGGTAGCCTCGCAGGTGCCGCAGCGTCACCCCGAGCTGGCTGAACGAGGCCCGCAGCAGGCCCGAGCCCGAGACCGGCTCGACGGCGACGGCCGGTCGGTCCCGTAGCCCCCGGTAGGGGATCCAGGTGAAGGCTGCCCACCAGATGCCCGCGGTCAGCAGCGACAGCCGCACGGCGCCCTCCTTGGACACCCCCAGCAGCCCCGGGTTCTGGACCATCACCAGGTTGAGCGCGAGCAGCAGGCCACCGCCGAGGTAGCCGAGTGCCCAACCGCGGCTCGAGACGCCGTCCCGTTCGTCGGGGGTGGCGATGTCGACCAGGATCGCGTCGTAGACGACCAGCGAGCACCCGAGCGCGAGGTTGGCCACGATCAGCAGGGCCACGCCGATCTGCCAGTCGGTGCCGCTGATGAGCACCATGGCGGCTGCCGCCAGGGCACCCACCCAGGCGAACCTGCCGAGCAGGGTGCGCCGCCGTCCGGACCTGTCGACGAGGGCGCCGACCACCGGCAGCAGGACGGCGGACAGCAGCGTCGAGAAGGTGATCGCGTAGAGCGCCAGCGACCCGGGCGCCACCGGGATCCCGAGCACGTGCAGGGCCGTCGGACAGGCCAGGTCGCTGTCCTGACCGGGACAGGCCGCCCGCTTGGCCACCACGGTGAGGTAGGGGCCGAACAGCACGGTGGCGGTGGTGGTGACGTAGGCCGAGTTCGCCCAGTCGTAGAAGTACCAGCTGCGCTGCTCCCTGCGGCGTTCGACCGGATCGGTCAGCGGCCCCGTCAGGACGTCGCCGGGGATGGTCGGGGGCGTGCTCGACATGGCTCTCCTCAGCGACAGTGCGACCTGGTGGGCGGACGCTATCGCGCCGAGGAGGGGCAGGTCATCGCCTTGGCGTTCGCGGCGACGACCGGAAGATGATCAGCCGCCGAACTCCCAGTGCCAGGCCTCGGGCTTGCTGCCGCCCGGCTCGGCCCAGGCGGGGTGGAACCAGCCGAAGGTGGGGGCGTTGAGCAGCAGCCAGGCGTGCTCACTCGTCGCGAAGGACTCGATGCCGCCGCACAGGTCGGTGGCCGTGCCCCACCCGTGGTTGCTGGAGCCCGGACGGGCCGCCAGCTCGGGGTGGGAGGCGTAGATCGCGACCTGCTCGAGGTAGCTGCGGTAGGAGTCGGTGACGCAGATCGGCCGGCCGAAGGCCTGGGAGTAGGCGGCGCTCAGCTTGTTGAAGGCGAAGGCCGCATCGGCACGCAGATGGTTGCCGGGGGACTGCCAGACGGGGCACAGCACCGTCACCGGGATCTCACCGTTGGCATACGCAGTGGTGTCGCCCCCCACGCAGTCACCGACGGGGCCGGTGACGGCGTTTCCCGTGGCGCCCGCGTTCGACCCCCCGGTCGTCGGGGCGACCGGAGCCGCGTTGGCCACTGCCAGCTCGGCCCGAAGCCGTTCCACGACCTGCTGCTGCTGGGCGACGGCGGCGTCCCGCTGCTGCTTGGCGACGAGGGCGTTGGCGACGGCGGTGTCGGCGGCGGCGGCCGCTGCCTCGGCGGTCGCGGTCGCCCGCTGCTGGGTCTGCACCGCCAGGGCGTAGGAGTCGACGATCTGCGTCTGGTGGACCCCCAGCAGGTTGAGCCAGCCCATCTGGTTGGCGGCGTCGACCTCGTCACCGGCGCCGAGCAGGGCGGACAGGGCCGGGTTGGCCGACAACCGGTTGCCCTCGGTGTAGGCGTGCCGGGCCCAGCGACCGAGAGCCACCTGCTGCGCCTGCAGGTCGGTGCCGGCCTGCGCCAGCGCAGCGTCGGCCTTGAGCCGGTCGAGTCGGGTCTGTTGCTGTGCCTGGGCCGCGACCCGGTAGCTCTCGAGGGCGGCCGAGGCGGCGCCCGACGACTGCTGCAGGGTGCGCTCGGCATCGGTGACCGCAGCGGCAGCCTGCTTGATGGCCCGAGCCTTGGCCTCGGCGGCGGCCTCCTCCGCTGTCGGCTGCTGCTCCACCCCACCGGCTCCGGTGCCCGTGGTGGGCGCGGGGGTGGTGGGCGCTGCCGGAACAGGGGAGGGGGGTGGCCCGGCGGCCTGGGCCGCGGGCATCGCGGCCAGCAGGCACAGGCCCACCACCGCCACCACACGCAGTGCTCGTGCGCTGCGCGTCCGAGCGGGTGCGAGGGTCACCATGGGTAGTACGACCGCTCAGCGGTCGCCCTTGATGCGCCGAAGGTGGCCAGTTCCGAGGGGCCGTCACCGCAGGGGCCGACCCGGTGCGGCAGGCGGCCCACGACGGTCATGTACCTACAGTGACCACGATGGCGCCGATCGGCAACCGGTGTCGCCAAACAGTGATCGAATCGCGGACTCCGGCGCTCAGAACCACCCGCCCGGGCCAGTCCACGGCACCGAGCATCACCCTGCCCGGACCGGTCGCTGCAGCTGCACCTGGGTCTGCCGGTCGACGAAACCGAGCCGACGGTAGAGGTCGATCGCGTGGTAGCCCGGGTCGGCCACGATGACGAGCTGGTCGACGCCCAGGGTCGCGACGGCATGGTCGCCGGCCTCGCGGAGCAGGGCTGCGGCGAGGCCGAGGCGCCGGAACTGCGGGTCGGTCTCGACGTGCTGGTAGCGGGCCGACCGTTCGCCGTCCAGGTGCGGACCCGCCGCCACGATGCCGAGCTGGCTCACCAGCCGGCCCTCGACGAAGGCCCCGAACCAGGCCGCGCTGCCGGTGGCGCACATCGCCCGCTGGGTGCCTTTGCGCGCCTCCAGGTAGGTCAGGTGCTCGTCGTCGTCCTGGGAGTCGTCGCGGCAGGTGAGGGCGAGCGTGACGCTCTGCCGCCAGTCGTCGTCGCCCTGCAGCAGGCGTACCTTGGCGGGCACCTGGGCGGGCACCTGCGCGTCGCCGGGCGGCAACGATCCGGCGGTCAGGACGATGCTGCTGTCGGGCTCGAGGCCCACCTGCTGGTAGGCCGACACGTCGACCGCCTCGGTGGCATCGAGGCCCACGGTGAGGTGCCCGGCTCCGGGAAAGCACTCCCCGAAGATCGAGACCACCTGCGCCGCAGGCAGACCGAGATCTCGAACCAGTACGAAGTTGCCCCACCAGTAGGTCCGGTTGGCGGGGGAGCGGACCACGAGGTGGGTGTCGTGGTCCTCGATCCGGCTGCCTCCCAGGCGCAGCAGCGCCAGGTCGGTGGCGAACCCGAGCGATCGGACAGGGGGGAGCGCGGGCATGCCGCAGTGTCCACCCGACTACGGCTGCCGGGCCACCACATAGAGGCGCTCGGTGGTCTCGCCGCGGGCCGTGATCGGCCCGCGCAGGTACCACTCGACGTCCCGCAGGCCGGCTGCCGTGACCGCGGCGACGACGGTCGCCGGGTCGTGCAGCACGACGTCGAGCTCGACGTCCTGGTCGAACCACGACGTCAGGTGCCTGACCTCCTGGCCGGCATGCAGGGCGAGCACGAGCAGCCCGCCCGGCGCCAGCGGTCGCGCCAGGGCCGCGATCGCCGGCGGCATCTCGGAGCCCGCCAGGTGGATCAGGGAGTACCAGCCCAGGACGGCACCCCATCCGGCAGCGGTCTCGGGACGGATGAGCCGGGTCAGGTCCCCCACGTCGTACCGGACGCCGGGGAACCTGGCCCGTGCCTGCTCGACCATGGACGGCGTCAGGTCGATGCCCCTGGCGTCCGCGCCGCCGGCGGACAGGTAGGCGGCGACATGGCCCGGGCCGCACCCGGCGTCGACGACCGGCAGCCCGCCGGCCGCGGCGACGACGCGGTCGAGCAGCCATCGCTCGAACAGCAGGGCGTCGAGCTCGTCGGCCAGCGCGTGCGCATAGGCGAGGGCCACGGCACCGTAGGTGGTGCGCACCCGCTCGTCGCGCTGCTCAGGTCCGTCGGCGATCGGCTGTTCCCGGTCGACGGTGTCGGCGGCCGGGCCACCACCGGTCCCCGACGCGCCGGCGGGTTCCGGGACCGGGCCCAGCAGGTGCACCCAGCGATGGTCCTGCTGACCTGGGCGACGTTCGAGTCGCCGGACCAGGGGCTCGGCGCGTTCGGCGATCCGGCGCAGACAGGCCTCGACCTGCTCGCGGTCGTCGAACGGGTGCAGCCGTTCGGTACGGGTCTTGAGCTCACCCGGGGTCTGCGCCCCGCGCAGCAGCAGCACACCGATGAGGGCACGTTCGTCGTCGGCGAGGTCGACGACCTCGGTCAGGGTCTGGTGGTACTTGAGCACCCGGCGTCCGGTGTCGGCCCAGACGATCCGTAGCAGGCCACGGTCGCGCAGCCCCCGGGCGGTCCGGTCGACCGTGGGCTCGTCGAGGTCCATCACGGGGTCACGGCTCGAGGTCTGGTTGCACGCCGTCCGCAACGCGTTCAGCGTCAGTGGATAGGTGGCGGGAACCGTGACCTGCTTCTCGAGCAGGCATCCCAGCAGTCGTTGTTCGACGACGTCGAGCTCGAGCAGGTCGACCATGGCGCCACCCTAGGCGTGTCCGGCGGCTGGCGGCCGCCTTGTCGGTCAAGGTGGTGCCATGGGTGACCACGAGGGCTGGGTGCGGACGGCCGTACCGGCCGACGCCGCGGCCATCGCTGCGCTCCATGTGCGTGCCTGGCAGGCCGCCTACCGAGGGCAGCTGCCGCAGCACCACCTCGACACCCTCGACGTCGAAACGCGCCAACGAGGCTGGCACCGCATTCTCAGTGAGCCCCAGCAACGGTGGAAGAGGGTGCTGGTTGTCGAGCTGCCCGGCGGCGGCCTGGCCGGCTTCGTGTCGATCGGGGCCAGCCGGGACGACGACGCTGCGCCCGACTGCGGCGAGATCGCCGCCCTGTACGTCGAGCCGAGCCTGATCGGGCGAGGCCACGGCCGGGCGCTGACGAGGGCAGCCCTGGACATGCTGACGCGGAACGGGTTTCGCCAGGCTACGGTCTGGGCCCTGAGCACCAACCAACAGGGCAGAAGGTTCTACGAGAGGGCCGGCTGGACCGACACCGGCGTCGAGAAGGACGACGAGGTGGCGGGCCTGAACATCAAGGACGTCAGGTATCACCGCACCCTGGCCTCGACCGAGGCCGAGCCCGACGCGCCCGATTCCGACCCGACCTACTCGGAACCGACCTAGGGAGCCGGCCCTGCTCATCACCTCTCGCTCGTTCCAGGAGTACGAGGCCTTCTTCGCGCTGACTCCGGCAGACCTGCACGGCCGGATCCTCGACTGTTGCGCCGGCGCCTCGGGGTTCGCCGCAGTGGCCAACCGCGGGGGAGGGCGGGTCGTGGCGCTGGATCCCGTCTACGCCCGGCCGACCAAGGAGGTGCTGGCGGAGGCGAACGACGCCGTCGCGGGTGGGGCGAAGATCATCGACCCGAACTGCGACGCCTTCGTCTGGGACTGGTACGGCTCCCGCGAAGCCCGGGCCGACCTGCGCAGACGGGCCCGCGAGGCCTTCACCGACGACTACCTGCACCACCGGGGAACCTACCTCGCCGGATCGCTGCCGAACCTGCCTCTGCAGGACCGGTCCTTCGATCTCGCACTGTGCTCGCACCTGCTCTTCACCTGGTCGGACGTCTTCGACGAGGAGTGGCATCGGGCCGCGCTGCTCGAGCTGGGCCGGGTGGCTACCGAGGTGCGGGTGTTCCCGCTGGTGATGCAGGGGAGTGGCGACGCCGTCCCATTCCTGCCGTCCCTGATGAGCCGGCTCGCCGGTGAGGGATTCGACTGCCAGGTCGTCCACGTGTCCTACGAGTTCCAGCGTGGCGCGAACCAGATGCTCGTCGTCCGCTCATGAATCGGATCGTCAGGTCGACTTGACTGTCAAGTGAACCTGACAGATAGTGGTGGAATGGCCTACCTGGACGAGCTCGAGCGGCAGTGGACACTGACGACCGCCGTGGCGCGGTTCGAGAACCTGCGTACCCGAGACTCTCTGGCAGCACTCGAGGACGAGGGTGAGGACGACGAGCCGGATTCCGGCATCACACCGTTGAGCCGGGCCGAGGCACTCGAGCTGTTGGCCCTCGGCGAGATCATCGCCCGCAAGGCCGCCTACGGACGACAGCTATCGGTACGCAGCGCACGCTCCGCAGGGGCTTCCTGGGCACAGATCGGACAGGCCCTCGGAACCACCCGACAGTCCGCCTGGGAGACCCACACCCGCTGGCTCGAGTCTCAGCTCGACTGACCTTGGCTCGCTGAGAGCGATCGCGTGAAGCCGTGTGTGAATCGAATCCGGGGTCTTCACACCTCATTCGATTCACACACGGCTTCACACATGGCCCCGAGAGGGTCCCGAGCGGTGATCGCGCGCCAATACGAAATGATCAGTCAGACGACTGCGACACAACGCCGATAATCGACATTATGTCAACTCAAGCCAACCGGGCCCCCGCCCGGTTCACCTGCAGTCGGCACTCCACTGGCTACCCACGCCGCGAACCCGGCGGCCACAACTTCGTCAGATGGCGCTCAAGTCGGAGGCATCAAACGTTTACCGACCCCGTTCTGACGAAGTTGTGGCCTCGTTCATGCCGAACCCCCCGGATTGTGGCTAGTCTTGCCTCACGCAAAGTGGCTACTTGAGGAGCGGACGTGGAGATCGGCATCCGAGAGCTGCGGGACGCGCTCAGTCGTTACCTCGACGAGGTCCGCTCAGGGAGAACGCTGACGGTCACCGATCACGGCCGACCCGTGGCCAGGATCATCCCTGTCCAACGCCCCACCCGCCTCGAACAGCTGCGGGCCGAGGGCCGCGTGGTTCGCGGCAGCCGGCGCAAGCAGTCGGCCCCTGATCCCGTGGAGGCAGACGGCATCGCCTCTGACCTGATCGACGACCAGCGGCGGTGATCGCGTACGTCGACACCTCGGCCTTCGTTCCGTTGGTGCTGGCAGAGCCCACGAGCCCCGCGTGTCGACGGCTGTGGGACGACGCCGACACGGTCGTGTCGAGTCGGCTGCTCTACGTCGAGTCGTCGGCTGCCCTGAACCAGGCCCACCGGCTCGGCCGCCTCACCGATGACCATCTCGGCCGAGCCTTGGACCTGGTCGACCTGCTCTGGACGCAGCTCGATGTGGTCGAACTCGACGCCGAGCTCACCGCCCGGGCAGCGACCCTGACCGGTCCGCATGCCCTACGCGGGTACGACGCCGTCCACTGCGCATCAGCCCTGGCACTCCAGGACGCCGACCTCGTGGCTGCCGCCGGCGACCGCCGGCTGCTCGCGGCGTGGCACGACCTGGGGATCGCGACCTTCGACACTCACCAACCGCACCCATAGCCAACGGTCGACCGACGGCTGCTGCGGCTACTCCCCTGCGAAGGACAGGCCGAGGGCGGCGAGGGCCGGACGCAAGCGTTCGATCGCGATCGGACCCACACCGTGCAACGCCAGCAGGTCGGCGACGGCGACGCCGTCCAGGCTCTGCAGGGTGGTGAACCCGGCCGCCGTCAGCGCGCGGCTCGCCGGAGCGCCGATCCGGGGCAACGGCGTGCCGGACGGCGGCGCCGCGCGCTCGCGCACCGGACCGTCGACGTCGACCACGGCCGCACCCCGTGGCGAGAGCCGGTAGCCGATGTCGAGGGACTCGGTCAGCCCCAGCTCTTTCAGCTTGCGCACGTCCCGCTTGAAGCTGGGGGTGTCGCGCCCGAACCCGGCCGCCAGATCGGGCGCTCGAACCCCCGGCGCGGCGTCGATGGCGGCCAGCGTGGCCGCCGTCCAGGGCCCGATCGACGAGGCGCGGTCCAGCCGCTCCAACCGGCGCCTGATGTCGGCGATCTCCTCGGGCGAGGGCAGCTCGCGGCGCAGCGCCGCCCGAGGGTCCTCGCCGCCGAAGCGCAGCCCGACGCGGTAGAGCGGCCGGTCGGCCTTCGCCTCGAGCAGGCGCTGCAGGTCGGCCAGCGACCTCTCCCCCGCCCGGCGCGCCTGAGTCGGCGGTGACCGAGCTGGGCGCCACCCGGTCCACCGAGACCACCTCGACGACGCCGATCGCGGTGCGCAGCCGGGTGCCGACCAGCACCCGAGGCCGGTCCCAGCGGCGGAAGGCCAGGTCGACGTCACCGCGGGCGATGGCGGTCAGGGTCGCCGGGCGGATCATCATGAGGTCACCGTCATGGCGTCAGAGTCTGCCGGACGACCCAGTGATGCATCCCCACCTGCCGCGACCGCTCGAAACCCTGCTGCTCGAACAGCGCCAGTGAGGCGTTGTACATCAGGCGGCCCTGCACCTCGCGGCCGCCGGTGTCCTCGGGGCAGCTCTCGACCACCCCTCCCCCGAGAGCCCGGATCTGCTGCAGCGCCCCTGCCAGGGCGACGGCGGCCACCCCCCGGCCCCGCTGGTGCTTGTCGACGAAGAAACACGTGATGCGCCAGTCGGGCAGCTCGACCAGCCCCTGCTCGTAGGCCTTGCGGTGCTTGATGCGGGGCAGCTCGGCGGGCGAGCCGAACTGGCACCACCCGACGGCGTCGTCCCCGTCGAGGACGAGGGCAGCGTGCGTCGTCCCGGCTCGCACCCGCTCCCGCTTCGCCGCCCGGTTCTGCGCCGCCGTCGTGCCGCGACCCACCCCTTCGGGATGGAAGCCCATGCACCAGCAGCCGCCCCAGACCCCGTTGTGCTTCTCGACGAGCCGGGCGAAGGCCGGCCAGGTGCTCTCGTCGAGGGGGCGCGAGGTGAAGTCGGACATGCAGGGGCCATCCCTTTCGAGGGCGGTTCGGGCCCGACCAGGAAATCACGGGTGCGAGGTCACGCCAAGCCTGGCTAACGTGCGCTCATGAGCCTCCCGCCGCCGTGGCAGCCCCTCACCTTCCGTCGGGTGACACGGGACGACTTCGCCCTGCTGGGCACCTGGCTCGCCGAGCCGCACGTCAGCCGCTGGTGGAACCACGAGATCACCCCCGAGGCGGTGGAACGCGACTTCGGCGCAACGGTCGACGGCACCGAGCCCAGCCAGGACCACCTCGTGCTGCTGACCGACGAGCCGGTCGGGCTGATCCAGTACTGCCGGTACGCCGACTACCCCGAGGACGCCGCCGAGCTCGCCCGCATCATCGACCTGCCGGACGACGCCGTCTGCATCGACTACCTGATCGGCGACCCGCACCTGATCGGTCGAGGACTCGGGACGGCGATGATCACAGCCTTCTGCACCCACGTCTGGCAGCTGAACCCGGCGGCGTCGTGCATCGTCGTCCCGGTGGTGTCGACCAACCCGGCTTCGTGGAAGACCCTGCTGCGCTGCGGTTTCCGGCTGGCCGGCCGGGGCGATCTCGAGCCGGACAATCCCGTCGACGACCCCTCGCACGAGGTCCTGCGACTCGACCGACCCTAGCTCGCGCGACCTCGGACCAGGCCGAGCAGGTCCGCGAGTAGCGCCGCCCCGGCACCAGGGGTGGCTCCGCCGGTCGGGTTCCAGGTGGCGGCCAGGTCGAGGGCGACGACCCGCCCGGTGTCCATCACGCGCCGGGCGGCCGCCAGCACCTCGGACGACGAGGGACCGGGGGTCACCGGGTAGCGCAGCGCGGCGATCTCGGTGCTGTCGACGACGTCGAGGTCGATGTGCAGCACCAGTGGCCCCTCGGGCAGACAGGCGTCGTCGAGCTCGGTGACCTCGACCCGCCTCACCCGCGACGACCCGAGGTACTCCCGCTCGGCGGGGTCCAGGTCCCGGGCGTCCACCAGGACCAACCGGGCCTCGTCGACCGTCGTCAGCCCGTCGGGCGCCGGGTACCGCACCGGGCGGTGACCAGACAGGATCCGCAGCGGCATGCCGCCCGGATAGCCGGACGTCGAGCTCTCGACCGTGTGCACGTCACCGTGGGCGTCGAGCCACACGACCCCGACGTCCACGCCTGCCCGCTGGATGCCCGCCACCGTCCCGAGGCTGACCGTGCAGTCGCCCGAGACCACCGCGACCGGTCCGCAGGCCCCAGCCTCACTCGCCCCCCTCTCGTGGGACACCGCCTGGGCGTGCACCGCCTGGGCGACCGCCTCGTGCAGGGCGCCGTAGCGCTCCCACTCCCCCGACCCGGGCAGGACCGGCACCACCGTGACCACGTCGATCCCGGGCGGCAGCGCGTCACCGAGCTCTGGCAGGTGCTCGTCGAGATGGAACGGGACCAGGACGACAGCCATGCGTCTCACCCTCGTTCGACCTCACTGTCGGGCCCCCGGGGCAGACTGACCGCATGCCCGCCGCTCTCCCTCCGCCGCAGGTGCAGCTGCGCCCGGTCGTGCCCGACGACCTGCCGGTCCTCTACACCCACCAGCGCGACCCGGTGGCGGCCGCCATGGCGGCCTTCGACGCCCGGGACGAACCCACTTTCATGGCCCACTGGACCACTGTCCTCCAGGATCCCGACTGTCTCTGTCGAACCGTTCTGTCCGACGGTGTCGTGGTCGGCAACGTCGTGGCGTTCTACCGCGACGGCGAACGCGAGATCGGGTACTGGATCGACCGGGCCCACTGGGGTTGCGGCATCGCCACCCTCGCCGTGAAGGCGTTCCTCGACGTCGAGACGACCCGACCGCTGCACGCCGGTGCCGCCGTCGGCAACCTCGCCTCGAAGGCCGTGCTCACGAAGTGCGGGTTCGTGCCGGACGGTGAGGACGACGGTTTCGCCCTGTTCGTGCTACCCGCCTGAGTCGTCGTCCTCGCGCTGGCCGACGGGTGCTCCCACCACCTCACCGCCCTCGCGGTAGCCCTCGGCGAGCGGGCCGCCGACGCGCCCGAGGACCTGGTGGACGGCCGCGATCAGCGGTGTGACGTCACCGTCCAGCGCCTCTCGCTGGGCGGCGACCAGTCGACGGGCCAGGTCCGGGTCCAGCTCGGACAGCCTGCGGTACAACCACTTTCCGCCACCCTGCCAACGACGAGCGTGCAGCAGGGCGAGCCGCGCGGTGCTCTGCAGCACCACGTCGGCGACGAAGGCCCGCTCCCCCACGTCGTGGCAGGCCGCCAGGTCGTCGAGGGCGTCGGTCAGCAGGTAGCGGTGCCGGTCGATCGTCGTCAGGTCGGCGACCGGCGGCCCGGCGACCAGCCGAGCCCGGGCCTGGCTCTGCAGCCAGATGCCGGCACCGTCGACGTCGACCAGCACCCGCCCCTCGGCGCACATGTGCAGCAACGGGCTCGACCGTCGCAGCGTCTCGTCGTCCCAGAACCACTGCGCCGAGGCGTGGGTCTGCACGAAGAGCTCGACCGGCCAGCCCCGCCATCGGATCGTCTCGCGGTACGGCGCCGGGAGCCCCGCCAGCAGGACGACGACGTCCAGATCGGACGCCGGAGTGCGCCGTGGGGTCAGCACACTGCCCGCGAGGACGACGGCGAGTGCCTCGGGAAACCGTTCTGCCACGAGGGCCCGAACATCGCCGATCGGGTCGTCGCCTGCCCTGGTGTCGCCCGCACGGGTCATGACGACGATTCAAGCCGCTCGACCCCTGCGGCCGTAGCCTGGCTCTGGTGAGCCACCTCAGGGTCGGGATCGACGGCGTCGACGGCGCGGGCAATACGACGTTCGCCGAGGCCCTCGGCGAGGCACTCGTCGCACTGTCCCTGGACGTCGTCCGGGTGAGCCTCGACGACTTCCATCAGGTGAGGGCCCTGCGGCACCGGCAGGGCCGGGACTCACCGGTCGGCTTCTTCGAGGACAGCTACGACTACGGCCGGTTCGCCACCGATGTGATGCGCCCCTTCGGGCCGGACGGCGACGGTCGCTACCGACCCGCAGCCCACGACCTGGTGACCGACCGCCGACTCGAACCCGAGTGGCAGCAGGCACCGCCTGGTGCGGTTCTCGTGGTCGACGGGCTGTTCCTGCACCGCGACGAGCTGGTCGACCAGTGGGACCTGTCGGTCTGGCTGGACGTCGACGCCACCACCTCGGTGCGTCGCATGGCGCGGCGCGACGGCAGCCACCTGGACCCGGACCACCCCTCGCTGCACAGGTACGTCGCCGGGCAGCGGCTCTACCTCGATCGCTGTCACCCGCAGGGACGAGCCGACCTGGTCATCGACAACCGCCCCGACACCGGCGGCGCGTCGGCCGACGGAGTGGCCGCCGTTGTTGCCGAGTTGGTGTCACGTCTCGGGCACGGCAACTGAGGCGTCGGAGGCGGCCGGTACCGACGGGGTGAAGTGGTCACCCAGCCGCTCGATCGCCAGCCGGGCGAAGGTCTGCTGCTCGGTCACCGTGCGCTCGGAGCGGCCGCGGCCGACGAAGCTCACCGCCCAGTGCAGCAGGGTGGTCACCCGGTGCTTGAAGCCGATGATGTAGACGAGGTGGACGGCGAGCCAGGCGACCCAGGCGAGGAAGCCGCTCAGCCGCAGCCGGCCGACACTGGCGACCGCACTGAAGCGCGAGATCGTCGCCATGCTGCCCTTGTCGTGGTACTCGAAGGGTCCCGCAGGCCCACGCCCACCGATCCGGCGGCGGATCTGGTCGGCCGCGTAGCGACCGCCCTGGATCGCCACCTGCGCCACCCCCGGGTACCCCTTGAGCGAGATGAGGTCGCCGACCACGAACACCTCGGGGTGCCCTGGCACCGTCAGGTCGTCGTTCACCTCGACCCGACCGGCCCGGTCGAGCTCGACCCCGGTGCGGTCGGCGAGCATCGCCCCCAGGGGTGAGCCCTGGACGCCGGCGGCCCACACCTTGCACAGGCTCTCGATCCGGCGTCGGGCCCCGTCGGCGTCCTCGACGTCGACCCCGGTGGCATCGACCCCCACCACCTTGGTGGCGATCTGCACCTCGACCCCGATCTGCCCCAGCCGACGCCTGGCCCGCTCCCCCAACCGGTCGCCGAAACTCGGCAGCACCTGCGGGGCACCGTCCAACAGCACCACCCGGGCCCGGGTCGGGTCGATCGAGCGGAAGTCGCGGCGCAGGGTGCGATGTGCCAGCTCGGCGATCTGACCGGCCATCTCGACCCCGGTCGGACCGGCCCCCACCACGACGAAGGTCAGGGCCCGCTCCACCTCGGCGGGATCGTCGGACAGCTCGGCCCACTCGAAGGACCCGAAGATGCGTCCCCGCAGCTCGAGCGCGTCGTCGATCGACTTCATGCCCGGCGCGAAGGTGGCGAACTCGTCGTGCCCGAAGTAGGACTGGCCGGCTCCGGCGGCGACGACCAGGTAGTCGTACCCGGTGACGGTCCGTCGGTCGAGCAGGGTGGAGGTGACGGTCCGAGCCGCCACGTCGATGTCGACGACCGTACCCAGCAACACCTTGGCGTTGGGCTGCCGCCGCAGGATCTCACGGGTGCTCGGAGCGATCTCACCCTCGGACAGGATGCCGGTCGCCACCTGGTAGAGCAGCGGCTGGAACAGGTGGTGCGTGGTGGCCGCGACGAGGGTGACGTCGACGTCCGCGCGCTTGAGGGCCTGGGTCGTGAACAGTCCCCCGAAACCCGACCCGATCACGACGACCCGAGGGCGGACGGCGGGCGTCGCCGACGTGGACACTTGCGGACGTTCGTTCACGTGTACCTCCAGTGAGGGTTGCCTCACCTCGGTCAACCAGCCGGGCCGCCGCAGCCATCCCCTGACGAGCGACCATCGGTGAGAGACCCGTCACTGCTCCCCAACCGGGCACGCGGGTCCGCTTCAGGACCGGCGGGATCACGTCGATGTCCCCACCTGATGCGGCAGGCACTGCCCGGGGCGAGGGAGGGACCACGATGACGGCGACGACGACCGAGGCACCCGAGACGGACGACGACGACGACACGCCGCCGGCCAAGTCGGGCATCGACGCCTACCTGCCGAACCGCCGTGACGCCCTGTACCTGCTGGGCGGCACCCTGTTCGGTGGGCTCGTCGGCTACGAGGCAGCCGGGCTCACCAGCGGCCATGCCGCCGTGGCCCCCGACCGGGTCGACAGCACCCCACTGACCTACAAGCAGGCCCGTGCCGCCCTCGAGGAGGGCAACGCCCGCTACGTGGCCGGCCTGCCCCTGCGGCCCGACCAGACGCTGGAACGACGGGTGGCCGTCGCGGCCGAGCAGCACCCGTTCGCGGCGGTCCTGTCGTGCGCGGACTCGCGGGTCGCACCCGAGGTGCTGTTCGACCAGGGCCTGGGCGACCTGTTCGTCGTCCGGTCGGCCGGTCAGGTCGTCGACCGGGCCGTCCTGGGGTCGCTGCAGTACGGCGTCGAGCACCTGGCCCCGCCGCTGCTCGTCGTGCTGGGCCACTCCGGCTGCGGCGCGGTCAAGGCGACCCTCGAGGCGGTCAAGAGCAAGGCGAAGGCGTCGGGCACCGCGATCGACGACCTGGTGACGGCGATCAAGCCGGCGATCACCGAGGCCGAGGAGATCGGCACCGACGAGAAGTCGTTCCTGGACGTGGCGACCGCCCTCAACGTCGAGATGGTCCTCGAGCACCTCAAGGCCGACCCGGTGGTCGGTGAGGCCGTCGCCAAGCGCAAGCTGAAGGTGGTCGGCGCCGTCTACGACCTGGCTACCGGGAGCCTGGACTGGCTGTGAGGGCCTCTGCCGGCGCCCGCCGGGCCCGGCTGAGCCACCAGAGCCCCACGAACGGCAGCACCAGGGGGATGAAGAGGTAGCCGACCCCGTACCCCGACCAGACCGTGGCGCGCGGGAAGTCCTGCGGCACCAGCAGACTGACCGTGCCGACCAGCAGCACCCCGACGAGCTCGACCAGCACCGAGCCCCAGGCCAGCCGCCGCCAGACCTCGCCCCGGCGCACCAGCGAGACCGTCGCGAGGCAGTAGACCAGGGCCGAGAACGCCGACAGCGAGAACGCCAACGGAGCTTCGTGCCACTTCAGCGCGATCTGCTCACCCGCCCGGCCGGTCGCCGCGAGGGCGAACACACCGTAGACGGCGACGAGGATGCGCCCCTGCTCCCACCGGTGCACGGCGGTCGCCGTGTCGCCGACCCCGTCCGCGGGCTGGTCGGGAGCGGGCTGGTCGGGAGCAGACTGGTCAGGCATGTCCGGCTCCCCAGAGCATCAGCAGTCGCGCGGTCATGACGGCGCAGGTGAAGGCCGCCACTGCGATGACGTACCCGCTGGTGCGGACCCGTTCGGCGAAGGCCCAGGCGGTCGCGAGCGGCATCACCAGGGCGATCCCGATCAGGTAGCCGACGGTGGTGGCCTGCTCCGCCGGGTGGTAGCCGCCGCGCATGCGCACCCCGGCCCACACCGACTGCACCAGCACCGCCAGCGCCGTCAGCCCGCAGGCCACCAGCTCCGGCAGCGCGGGGAGCGCCTTGCGCAGCGACGTCACCACACCCAGCAGGCACGTCACCGACGAGAGCACGATGACGAGCGTCACCATCCACGAGACCACGAGGCAACGATCCCACGCCCGCGGCAGGAGTCAGGACGGTGCAGGAGTCAGGACGGTGCAGGAGTCAGGACGGCGCAGGCTCAGGACCATGCAGACTCACGACGGGGCCGCCGAGAAGCTGCGGCGCTGACGGCCCTGCCAGCTGTCGGGGACGTAGGAGGCGCGCGACCAGCTGTCGTCCTCGCTCAGGTGCCGGGCACCGCTGACCCCACCGCCACCACCCGGCTGACCCTGCCCCGGCTGGTTGGCCCAGGCCCGGAAGACGAAGTGGGTGAACAACCGCTGGTACTCGGTCAGGTAGATGTCGGCGACCCGCTGGACGGCGGTATCGCCCGCCCCCGCGGATCACGACGGAGTTCTCCTCGTTCTCGACCGTCGAGCTGACCGAGTAGTTGGCCGAACCCGTGATCACTGTCGGGTCGTCCGTCAGCGGGTCCACCAGGATGATCTTGGTGTGGATGAACTTCACCCAGGCGTTGAAGCCGGTCAGGTGCTCGGCGGCCCACTGCTCGAAGACCGGGTGCAGCAGGTAGCTGCCCCACGAGACCCGCACGTCGGGGTCGGTCTGCGGGATCGGCGCGTCGGCGGGCGGCCGCTTGTCGAGCAGCACGGTACGCACGACGTCGCCGGGTACCGCGAGCCGGTCGCGGAACACCTGGTTCAACCCGAACGCCCCGGTGACGTGGGCGCTCGAGGTGGCGGCGGCGAACACGTCGGCGTACCAGTCCAGCAGGGTGCTGCTGCGCTCCCGCGGCGACAGCACCGTGGTCGCGCCCACCGCCGGCGGCGAGGTCAGGTCGACGCGGGTTGTGCGCTGGGTCCACGCCCGACCGCAGCGGTGGTGTTCTGCTGGTCCGCGAGCACGGCCCAGTAGTCGAGGAACTGGGTGGCCACCACCGGGTCGTGCATCAGGTGGCCGACGTTCAGGTGGCCGAAGACCGCACCCTGGGTGAGGTTGGTCGAGCCGGTCCACACCGCCACCGGGGCTCCGTCGTGGGTCAGCACCAGGAACTTGTTGTGCTGCAGCGCCCCCTTGTTGGGCGGCCGTCCGCCAGGTGACCACCGGGTCCAGGCCGGCCGCCGTGACCGCCGCCCGGTTGTCGGCGGCCGTGTGGTCGAGGTCCGCGCCCGTCGCCGAGTCGCCGTCCCGCCCGTGCACCACCAGCCGGACGTCGACGCCGCGTGCCGCAGCCTCGGCCAGTGCCCGCAGCCCGGTGGCCCAGGTGAACTCGTAGAAGGCCCCCCTCAGTCCCCATCGAGAGTCGGCGGCACCGGCGACGGTGGCCACGAAGGCCTCGCCCAGCCCCCGGGACAGCCAGGCGAACGCCGGGTGGCTCTCGTCGGCCCCCGCCGGCGGGGCGGCGGCCCCGAACCGCTTCACGTAGGCCTGCGACCCGGCCACCCCGCGGTTGAACCAGATGCCGTGCCGGCCGTCGTCCTCGGCCTCGGTGCCGATCCGAACGGTGGCCGCGGTCAGCTGCTCCAGCCGCCCCGGCCGCCCTCCCCAGGCCACCACCCGGTAGCTGTAGTCGTGGTCGGGCCTGGCCGTGTAGTCCCCCCACTGGAAGCCCTGCACCGGATGGGTGCGCAACGAGAAGTCCATCCCCGCACCGGGGTGTGGGACCAGGCTGGCGAAGGTCTTCAACCCGCGCAGCCAGTACCCCTCATCCTCGGTGTGGTCGGTGCGGTGCACCCCGAAACCCAGACACCCGGCCGGATCCTCGAGGTCGAAGCCGAGCAGCACGGTGTGGGTGCCCGCCACCGCATGTACCCGCAAGCCGTCGTTGCCTGTCGTCGCTCTCATGTCGGCCCTCCCCTACCTACCGGCAGGTCACCCCGCCCCTGGCAGCATGTCGCCATGACCTCCCCCCGTCCAGTCACCGTCGTCACCGGCGGTGGCCGGGGTATCGGTGCCGCCGTCGTCCTGGCCCTGGCGGCCCGTGGGCACGACCTGGTGGTCGGCTACGTGGGCGACGCCTCGGCCGCTGCCCGGACCACCGGCCAGGCCCGTGACCTGGGCGCTGCCGCCCTGGCGGTGCAGGTCGACGTGACCGACCCGGACGACGTGACCCGCCTGTTCGACGAGGCCGCCGACCTGGGGGTCGTCACCGGACTGGTCACCAGCGCCGGGCTGACCGCCCACATCGGCGACCTGGCCGACACCCCGGTGGAGACCGTGCGCACGGTGCTCGACGTCAACCTGTGGGGCACCGTGCTGTGCTGCCGGCAGGCGGCGCTGGCGATGTCGACCGAGCGGGGCGGCAGCGGCGGCGCGATCGTCACGATCTCGTCGGCGGCCGCCACCCTGGGCTCACCGCACGAGTACGTGCACTACGCGGCTGCCAAGGCCGGGGTCGAGGCTCTCACCGTCGGGCTGGCCAAAGAGCTTGCCGGGCAGGACGTCCGGGTCAACTGCGTCAGCCCGGGGCTGATCCACACCGACATCCACGCCGCCGCCGGCCAGCCCGACCGGCCCACCCGGCTGGCCGACCGGATCCCGCTGGGGCGGGCCGGCAGGCCGGAGGAGATCGCCCCCGCCGTCGCATGGCTGCTGAGCCTCGAGGCGGGCTATGCGACGGGGGCCGTGCTGCGGGTCGCGGGAGGGATGTAGCGATGACCTACGAGCACCGGGCACCGGCTCACGACGAGCGAGGCCGAACAAGCCGTCCGGTCGTTGCGCCGCGACGGGCCCACCCCGCAGGCGTTCAGCCTCGCGCAGCCGTTCCCGGCACCAGCACACTGAGGCAGGTCACACAGCCCTCGAGCTTCTCGAACTCACCGATGTCGACCGCGACCACGTCGAACCCCAGGTCGGTCAGCCACTCCGCGGTGAGCGGGGCCGAGGTGGCCATCAGCACCCGTCCCTGGCCGAGCGGCACCACATGGGCCCCACCCTCCTCGAACGGCACCCGAATCCCCGACAACGGTCCGGCGTCCAGCAGGTCGGGCAGAGCCAGCAACGAGCCGTCCGGCAGGGCCGTCACCGCCGACTTCAGGTGCAGCACCGCCTGCAGCTGCACCGGCACCACGGTGCGCCCCAGCGGGGCCACCGCCGCCCGCAGCTGACGGATGCCTTCGCCGTTGGTGCGCCCACCGCGACCCACGTAGAGGGTGAGGCCCACCTGCAGCACGTCGCCGCCGTCCAGCGTGGCGGGCTCGGTCAGCTCGACCGGCCGCAGCCCCTGGGCCACGGCGGCCGCCCGCGAACCTGCCACCTCGCCCCGACGCTCGAGGGCTCCCGGCCGGGTGAGCACGACCAGGTCGTCGACGACGACCATGGTGTCCTCGACGAACACCGCGTCCGGGCAGTCGTCGGCGGGGCCGACCTCGACGGGGCGCCAGCCGTTGGCCGCCAGCGCCGCGACGTAGCCGGCGTGCTGGCTGCGGGCCAGGTCGAGGTCGACCGGGCTGCGCGCGATGTGGGTGACGATGCCGTCGGCCAGGCGGGGGCCGGGCGGTCTGACCAGGGCCACCCCAAGGGCCGCGTCAGGCGTCACATCAGGCGTCGCGTCAGTCATGGGTCATGCTCCTTCGGCGGCCACGACGACGAGCACCAGGTCGCCGCCCTCGACCTGCTGCACCGACCCGATCGCCACCCGCTGCACCACGCCGGCGATCGGGGTGGTGATCGAGGCCTCCATCTTCATCGCCTCGATGGTCGCCACGCTCTGACCGGCCTCGACGGCGTCGCCCTCGGCGACCGCCAGCGAGACCACCCCGGCGAACGGCGAGGCCACGTGACCGGGGCGTGTCGGGTCGGCCTTCTCGGCCGCCTTGACCTCGACGGCCACCGAACGGTCCCGCACCTGGATCGGGCGCAGCTGGCCGTTGAGGGTGCACATCACGGTGCGGATGCCGCGCTCGTCGGCGTCACCCACCGCCTCGAGCCCGGCGATCAGCCGCACGCCCCGTTCGAGGGCGACGACGCTCTCCTGCCCCGGACGCAGGCCGTAGAGGTAGTCGACGGTGTCGAGCCGCGAGACGTCGCCGTACAGCTGGCGGATGGTCGTGAAGTCCTTGGTCGGCCCGGGGAACAGCAGCCGGTTCAGGGTCTCGCGGCGCGAGGTGGCGAGCCCGGCGCGGTCGTCGTCGGTGAGCTCGACCGTGCGCTTGGGGGCCGTACGGCCCGCGAGGGCCTTGGTGCGGAACGGCTCGGGCCAGCCACCCGGCGGGTCGCCCAGCTCACCGCCCAGGAACCCGATCACCGAGTCGGGGATGTCGTAACGCTCCGGGTTGGCGGCGAAGTCGGCCGGGTCGGCCCCGACCGCCACCAGGTGCAGGGCCAGGTCACCGACCACCTTGGACGACGGCGTCACCTTGACCAGCCGGCCCAGGATCCGGTCCGCGGCGGCGTACATCGCCTCGACCTGCTCGAACTTCTCGCCCAGGCCGAGGGCGATCGCCTGCTGGCGCAGGTTCGACAGCTGCCCGCCGGGGATCTCGTGGTCGTAGACCCGGCCGGTCGGCGACGGCAGTCCCGACTCGAAGGGCGCGTACAGCCGGCGCACCAGCTCCCAGTACGGCTCCAGGTCCTGGGTCGCGCGCAGGCTCAGCCCCGGGTCGCGCTCGGTGTGGGCCAGGGCCGCCACCAGGGCCGACATCGGCGGCTGGCTGGTGGTGCCCGCCATCGCGGCACTGGCGACGTCGACCGCGTCGACGCCGGCGTCCACCGCGGCCAGCAGGGTGGCCAGCTGACCGCCTGCGGTGTCGTGGGTGTGCAGGTGGACCGGCAGGTCGAACCGGGCCCGCAACGCGCTCACCAGGGTCTTGGCGGCCGGCGGGCGCAGCAGACCGGCCATGTCCTTGATCGCCAGCACGTGGGCGCCGGCGTCGACGATCTGGTCGGCCAGGTGCAGGTAGTAGTCCAAGGTGTAGAGCTGCTCCGCGGGGTCGCTGAGGTCGCCGGTGTAGCACAGCGCCACCTCGGCCACCGCGGTGCCGGTGGCCCGGACGGCGTCGATCGCGGGGCGCATCTGGTCGACGTCGTTGAGCGCGTCGAAGATCCGGAAGATGTCGACGCCGGTGGCGGCCGCCTCGGCCACGAAGGCGTCGGTGACCTCGACCGGGTAGGGCGTGTAGCCGACCGTGTTGCGGCCCCGCAGCAGCATCTGCAGGCACAGGTCGGGCATCGCCTCGCGCAGCGCGGCGAGGCGCTCCCACGGGTCCTCCCCCAGGAACCGCAGCGCGACGTCGTAGGTGGCGCCGCCCCAGCACTCCACCGAGAGCAGCTGCGGGGTCAGCGCCGAGACGGCCGGGGCCACCGCCACCAGGTCCTTGGTGCGCACCCGGGTCGCCAGCAGCGACTGGTGGGCGTCGCGGAACGTGGTGTCGGTGACCGCGACCGGGCCGTGGGCCCGCAGGGCCGCCGCGAACCCGTCAGGCCCGAGCTGCTGCAGCCGGCTGCGCCACGAGGGCGGCGCGAGCACGCCGTCCCGACCGTCACCGGCCCCGCCCGGGGGCGCCGGCTGGGCGGACAGCACCGGCAGCTTGTCGGACGGCGACAGCCGCACCGGCGGCTCGCCGTACGGCTTGTTGACGGTGACGTCGGCCAGCCACGTGAGCAGCTTGGTGCCGCGGTCGCCGCTGTGGCGGGCCTGCATCAGGTAGGGCCGCTCGTCGATGAACGAGGTCGGCACTCCCCCGGCCACGAAGTCGGGCTCGGCGAGCAGGGCCTGCAGGAACGGGATGTTCGTGCTGACGCCGCGGATCCGGAACTCGGCCAGTGCCCGCTGGGCCCGGCTGACGGCGGCCGGGAAGTCGGCGCCGCGGGCGATCAGCTTGACCAGCATCGAGTCGAAGTGGGGGCTGATCGCGGCACCCGCGTGCACGGTGCCGCCGTCCAGCCGGATGCCCGCCCCGCCCGGCGAGCGGTAGGTGTTGACGATGCCGGTGTCGGGCCGGAAGCCGTTCGAGGGGTCCTCAGTGGTGATCCGGCACTGCAGGGCGGCGCCGTGGATCTGGATCCGGTCCTGGGTCAGGCCGAGGTCGGCCAGACTTTCGCCCGCGGCGATCCGGATCTGCGACTGCACCAGGTCGACGTCGGTGATCTCCTCGGTGATCGTGTGCTCGACCTGGATCCGGGGGTTCATCTCGATGAAGACGTGCCGGCCCGCTTTGTCGCCCGCGGTGTCGAGCAGGAACTCGACGGTGCCGGCGTTGCAGTAGCCGATCTCGCGGGCGAAGTTGACGGCGTCCACGCACAGCGCCGCCCTGACCTCGGGGTCCAGGGCCGGTGCCGGGGCGATCTCGACGACCTTCTGGTGCCGCCGCTGCACCGAGCAGTCCCGCTCGAACAGGTGGACGGTCTCGCCGGTCGCATCCGCCAGCACCTGCACCTCGATGTGGCGCGGGCGCAGCACGGCCTGCTCGAGGAACATGGTGGGGTTGCCGAAGGCGCCCTCGGCCTCGCGCATAGCGGTGGCGAGCGCGTCCGGCAGCCCGGCCGGGTCCTCGACCCGGCGCATGCCGCGGCCACCGCCACCGGCGACCGCCTTGGCGAAGATCGGGAACCCGATCTGCGCGGCCGCCGCCACCAGCTCGTCGACGTCGGCCGACGGGGCCGAGGAGTGCAGCACCGGCACGCCCGCCGCCTTGGCGGCCGCCACCGCCTTGACCTTGTTGCCGGCGACGGTGAGCACGTCGGCACCGGGCCCGATGAAGGTGATGCCCGCCTCGGCGCAGGCCTGGGCCAGCTCGGGGTTCTCGGACAGGAACCCGTAGCCCGGGTACACGGCGTCGGCGCCGGCCTCGCGGGCCACCCGCAGGATCTCGCTCACGTCCAGGTAGGCGTGCACCGGATGGCCGCGCTCGCCGATGAGGTACGACTCGTCCGACTTGACCCGGTGCACCGCGTACCGGTCCTCGTAGGGGAAGACCGCGACCGTGCGGGCGCCCAGCTCGTAGGCGGCTCGAAAGGCACGGACGGCGATCTCGCCGCGGTTGGCTACCAGGATCTTCGAGAACACCGTGAGGCCTCCAGGCGCGGCGGGTGCAGCGGATGCGGCCGGCGGCGTCGTCGGCGCAGGCGTCGGTCCTGGAAGGCTATCGGGCGGGGCTCACCTCGTGAGACGGCGATCGGCCAGAAGCCGGCGTTGCTGCTGGAAGACCAGCCGAACCAGCGCCTCGCGGTCGGCCGGCGCGATGTCGAGGAAGGTGCCGCGCAGTCGCCGTCCCTGCCGGTCTACGACCCGTAGCACCAGCGGCACGACCCGGCCGGCGTCCAAGGTCATCTCCAGGAACACCCGCTCGCCCCGGCCGCCGACCTCGAGCCCCTCGGGCAGGACGGCGGCCAGACCACCCCCCGAGAGGTTGTCGGTGCTGGCGCTGAACTGGGCGTCGAGCTCCTGCGGGATCAGCCCCGGCTCGAGGAAGACCCCGCGGACCGGGAGCACGAGAGCGGCCCGCACGTCGTTGCGGCGTTGCTGCAGCACCGGGCGGCCGCCCCCGTCCCCGGGGCACAGCAGCAGCGAGCCGGGCCCCTGCACCAGCTGGGCGTGCACCCGGACCACGCCCTCGCTGGTGGTGAGCTCGACCAGCCCGTGTCCCTCGACCAGGGCCGTCGCCGAGGCCATCACCGGGATCGCCCAGTCCCCCACCAGGTCGGTCGGGCGCAGGCAGCGCATGCCGACCAGCCCGGTCGGGGTGTGCAGCATCAGCCGGGTCCCGGCAGCCACGGTGGGCATGGGGCCTCCTCGCAGTCCGTGACCCGTGAGGCCCCTGTCGGCAACCGTTCGGCGCACGTCAGCCGCCCGTCACCGGGACCACCCGTATCGCCCAGTGAGGCGCTCGCGTAATCTCACAGAAATGACCGAGCGAGCAACGACCGATGTCGGTGGGCTCGTCTCGGGCGGCAACCGGCACATAGCGGCCTACGAGCTGCTGCACAGCACCACGGACCGGGACGGGGTCGTCACCACCGCCAACCGGGCCTTCGTCAAGGCCTGCGGCTACCGGGGTGATGCCCTGATCGGACAGCCCCACAGCATCGTTCGCCACCCCGACATGCCGGCCGGGCTCTTCCACGTGCTGTGGGCAGGGCTGCAGGCCGGCCGGCCGATGGCCGCCTACCTCAAGAACCTCGCCCAGGACGGGTCCACCTACTGGGTGTTCGCCAGCCTCACCCCCGACCGTCAGGGCTTCACCTCGGTGCAGCTGACCCCGATGTCGCCGTTGGCCGAGGCTGCCAAGGGGCTGTACGCCGCCGTCGCCTCGTTCGAACGGGAACGGGCCTCGCGGCACGGGGACGACCGGGTGGCCGTGGCCACTGCCGGGGCCGACCAGCTGCACCACGCGCTGACCCAGCTCGGCTACACCGACTACGAGGACTTCGTGCGCCAGGCCCTGCCCGGCGAGGTGGCCGCCCGGGGCAGGCTGCTCACCTTCACCTTCTCGCGCCCGCTGGCAAGTGGCCCGCTGGGCGAGATGCTGCGGACGGCGACGTCGCTGGACTACGACCTCGAGAAGGTCGTGCAGCACCTGGCCGAGTACGCCTCGCTCACCGACGAGCTGACGGCGGCCGCGACGACGGTGCTCGAGACGGCCCGACGACTGCAGTCGAGCGTCAGCTCGGCGGCCGCCGCCTCGGCCGAGGTCGCCGCGCAGGCGCCGGTGCTGCGCAACGTGGCCTCGGTGATGGCGACCCCCATGAACGCGGCGGTCGCCGCCCTCACCGCCCTGGCACCGCGGCTGTCGGCACTGCGGCTGGACGTCGCCGAGCTGAGTGCCCAGGTGGCGCTGGGCCAGCTGCACCTGGAGACGATCGGGGCGTTCGCGGCCGACGTCGTCGACGGGCTCAGCCCGGTCAGCTCGATCGAGCAGGTGCCGGCCCTGTGCACCACCGTGGGTGAGGGCCTGGCCGCCATGACGACGACGTCGTCCGGGGTCAACGACCATCTGACGCGGCTGGCCGGCCAGGTGCACGAGACCTCACGGCTGCTGGCCGACTTCAGGCACTTCCTCGGCGAGTGGCGGATCCTGGTGATGCGCCGCAAGCAGGGCGTCCACCTGGCCGCCCACCTGGCCCCGATCGACGCCGAGTACGAGGCGGCGGCCGACCAGCTGGAGGGGCTGCAGGCCCTCGCGCGGCGCTGCCAGAGTGCCGTGGTGCCGTTCGACCCGCCGGTGCTCGAGGCCGCGCTGCAGCGGATCCGGGCCTCGGCCGACCTGGTCTGACCGCCGACCTGTCACGCCACCTGGTCTGACCGCCACCCATGCCTACCCGGTGACGTCCAGTCCCCTCAGGCCTCGGATCACGAACTCCGGACGACGCTGCGGGGCGCGGACCACGGTGATGCCGGGCAGTCGGCTGCGCAACGCCGCCAGCACCGCCTGCACCTCGATCCGTGCCAACGGGGCACCCAGGCAGAAGTGGATCCCGGCGCCGAAGCCCAGATGGTTGTTGGGCGCCCGCCGCACGTCCACGACGTCCGGGTCCACGAACGCGGCGGGATCGCGGTGGGCGGCCCCCAGCAGTGCTGCGACCTTCGCCCCCTCGGGCACCGTGACCCCGGCGACGGTGACCTCCCGGGTGGCGGTGCGCTCGAACAGCTGCAGCGAGGAGTCGTAGCGCACCATCTCCTCGACCGCCGTGGGGACGACTCCGGGGTCCGCCACCACCTGCTGCCACTGCTCAGGGTTGCCGAGCAGCGCCAGCATGCCGTTGCCGACCACGTTGACCGTCGCCTCGTGCCCGGCCATCAGCAGCAGCACGCAGGTGCCCACCACCTCGTCCTCGGTGAGGCGGTCGCTGCCGTCGGCGGCCGCCACCAGGTCGCTGACCAGGTCGTCGGTCCGAGGGCGGGCCCGGCGCTCGGCGACCAGGCCGCGCAGGTAGGCCACGAACGCCGCGGCCGACGCCTCGGCCTGCCGCTGCAGCTCGGGGTCGAGGCCGTACTCGTACATCTTGACGATGGCGTTCGACCACGGGCGCAGCAGGGGGCGGTCGACCGCAGGCACGTTGAGCAGCTCGGCGATCACCTCGACGGGCAACGGCTCGGCGACGTCGGCGATCAGGTCGCGGCTCGGCTCGCCGTCCCGCAGCCGGGTCACCAGGTCCGCCACCAGGGAGTCGGCCAGGGCGGTGACCGCGGGGCGCATCCGCTCGACGTGCCCGCGCCCGAAGGCCCCCGCCACCAGTCGACGCAGCCGGGTGTGGGTGGGCGGCTCGTTCTCCAGGATCGAGGTGCGGTGCAGCATGTTGAACGCCGGGAAGGCCTCGACCGGTTCGCGGTCGCGCCAGATCCGCCCGAGCGAGCGGTCCCGCAGGACGGCGTCGCAGGCGCCGTGGGTGACGGCCACGTACAGCCCCAGCTGCGGGTGCCAGTGCACTGCGCCCTCACGGCGCAGCTCGGCGAAGAACGGGTACGGGTCCGCCACGAACGCCGGGTCACTGGTGTCGAACATGGCAGCACGCTAGACGAGGTCGGCCCGACGGGACCGGGGCCCCTAGGGTTGGCCCATGGCCAGGACGATCGCGACCACCACCGACGTCGACAGTGACGCGATGCTCGACTTCGTCAGGCCCCGTCACCACGGCGTCCTCATCACCCGGCGACGGGACGGCGGCGTCCAGTCCTCGCCGGTGACCATGGGCGTCGACCGGCAGGGCCGGATCGTCGTCTCGACGTACCCCGAGCGTGCCAAGACCACCAACGCCCGCCGGGACCCGGCGGTCAGCGTGCTCGTGCTGTCGGACGACTTCGGCGCTGCGTGGCTGCAGGTGGACGGCACCGCCGAGGTGCTCGACCTGCCCGCGGCGATGGACGCCCTGGTCGACTACTACCGGTGCATCGCGGGCGAGCACCCCGACTGGGACTCCTACCGCACCGCGATGACCGACCAGGGCAAGGCCCTGATCCGGGTGACCCCCACCCGTTGGGGCCCGGTCGCCACCGGCGGCTTCCCCGCCCGCCTCGCCGAGGGCTGAGGGGGCGGGGAGACCGGCCGGGCCCGCGAGCGAGCGAGCTAGAGCGGCAGTCGGTACACCAGGAACCCTGACCGGTCGGCCACCCGGTCGTACAGGAGCATCGCCGTGGCGTTGGTCTCGTGGGTCAGCCAGTACACCCGCGCCGATCCCCGGTCCTTCGCCCGTCGGGCGACCTCGACGATCAGTGCCCTGCCGACCCCGCGACCGCGCACCCGCTCGTCGGTGAACAGGTCCTGCAGGTAACAGGTGTCCGCGACGTCGAGGGTGGTGCGGTGGTAGAGGTAGTGGGTCAGGCCGACGACGACCCCGTCCGTCGTGGCCACCAGGGCGTGCACCGGCTCCGCCTCGTCGAAGAACCGCTCCCAGGTCGCCGCGGTGACGTTGCAGGCCAGGGCGGTGTCGCCGTGGCGGCCGTAGAACGCGTTGTAGCCGTCCCACAGCACCTGCCAGGCGGCGCGGTCCTCGCGACGCAGGTCCCGGACGACGACCTCACCCGTCCCGCTCACGCAGGCACCTTCGGCAGGTCGGCCAGAGCGGCGGCGAAACGCTCCTCGCTGACCCCCTCGTCGACCATGCGGCCGTTCAGGTAGGCGTCGTAGGCGGCCAGGTCGAAGTGGCCGTGGCCGCTCAGGGCGGTGACGATCACCCGCTCCTCACCGGCCTCGGTCGCCGCCTTCGCCTCACGGATCGTGGCCGCCAGAGCGTGCGAGGACTCCGGGGCCGGCACGATGCCCTCGGTCCGGGCGAACTGGACGGCGGCGGCGAAGCACTCGGTCTGCGGGACGGCGAGCGCCTCGATCAGGCCCAGCTCGTAGATGTGCGACAGCAACGGCGACATGCCGTGGTAGCGCAGCCCTCCGGCATGGATCGGGTCCGGGATGAACCCGTGGCCGAGCGTGTGCATCTTCATCAGCGGCGTCATGCCGGCGGTGTCGCCGAAGTCGTAGGCGTAGACGCCCTGGGTCAGCGACGGGCACGACTGCGGCTCGACCGCCCGGATCACCGGGCCCTTGCCCCCGGTCAGGGTGCCCCGCAGGAACGGGAACGCCAGCCCGGCGAAGTTCGAGCCGCCGCCGGTGCAGCCGATGAGGATGTCGGCCGTGTCGCCGACCTTCGCCAGCTGCAGCAGGGTCTCCTCACCGATCACCGTCTGGTGGAGCAGCACATGGTTGAGCACGCTGCCGAGGGCGTACTTGACGTCGGGGTTCTGCGCAGCCACCTCGACGGCCTCGCTGATCGCGATGCCGAGCGAACCCGGGTGGTCGGCCCGGGTGGCCAGGATCGCCCGGCCGGCCGCGGTGAGCGGGGACGGCGAGCGGTGCACCGTGGCACCGAAGGTCTCGATCATCATGCGGCGGTAGGGTTTCTGGTCGTAGCTGGCCCCGACCTGCCACACCTCGCACTCCAGGCCGAACAGCGAGCAGGCGAAGCCGAGGGCGGTGCCCCACTGGCCCGCGCCGGTCTCGGTGGTCAGCTTCTTCACCCCGGCCTTGGCGTTGTAGTACGCCTGCGGCACCGCGGTGTTCGGCTTGTGCGAGCCGGCGGGCGAGACGCCCTCGTACTTGTAGTAGATCTTGGCCGTCGTCCCGAGCGCCTTCTCGAGGCGGTGGGCCCGGAACAGCGGGGACGGCCTCCAGAGGCGGTAGACGTCCTGCACCTCGTCGGGGATGTCGATGTACCGCTCGGTGCTGACCTCCTGCAGGATCAGCTCCATCGGGAAGAGTGGGGCGAAGTCGTCGGGACCGGCCGGCTGCAAGGTGCCGGGGTGCAGCGCCGGCGGCGGCGGACTGGGCAGGTCCGGGACGATGTTGTACCACTGCGTGGGCATCTCGGACTCGTCGAGCATCACCTTGTGCTGCAGCACCTCGGCCACGTCCACTCCCTCTACGAACCCGTCGGCCGGTCGGGTCGACCGGCCGTGACAACGGTTGTTGCCGCACAGCAAACCAGGTCCTCACCCGGCTGTCAGGGCAGTTTCGCCGTCAGGGCAGCTTCCACGTGTGGACCGGCTCGTTGGCGTGCATGCCCTCGCAGTAGAGCTGCAGCATCCGGCGCAACGCCTCGGTGCGGGTGCAGCCGCCGCGCTCGAACGCGGCCACGGCCTCGCACTGCCAGACTGCCCCGTTGCGCCGGGTGCGAGCACGAGCCTCGATGATCCCCAGGTAACGGTCCCGGACGGCGGGGTCCACCCCCCAGGCGTCCAGCCCCTCGTAGGCCATCGGCAGCAGCCGCCGCAGCACCAGCTCGTCGACCGGCACGTTGCCCAGGCCCGGCCAGTACAGGGTGGCCTCGATCCCGCGGCGGGCGCCCTCGGTGAAGTTCTCGTGGGCGGCCGAGAACGTCATCGTCGACCAGATCGGCCGTTCGTCCTCGGTCAGGGTGCGCAGCGCCCCGTAGTAGAAGGCGGCGTTGGCCAGCACGTCGACCACCGTCGGCCCGGCCGGCAGCACTCGGTTCTCGACCCGCACGTGCGGGGCACCCGAGCTGATGTCGTAGACCGGTCGGTTCCAGCGGTAGACCGTGCCGTTGTGCAGCCGCAGCTCCTGCAGCCTCGGTGTCCCACCGGCCTCGAACACCGCGACCGGGTCCTCGTCGGTGATCTCGGGCAGCAGCGCCGGGAAGTAGCGCACGTTCTCCTCGAACAGGTCGAAGATGGAGGTGATCCACCGCTCACCGAACCAGACCCGGGGCCGCACCCCCTGGTTGCGCAGCTCGGGCGAGCGGGTGTCGGTGGACTGGGCGAACAGCTCGATCCGGGTCTCGCGCCACAGCTCGTGGCCGAAGAAGAACGGCGAGTTCGCCCCCAGGGCGAGCTGAGGGCCGGCCAGCACCTGTGCCGCGTTCCAGGTGGGGGCGAACTGGTTGGGGTCGACCTGCAGGTGGAGCTGCACGCTGGTGCAGGCCGACTCGGGCGCCAGCGAGGTGGCGACCGTGGTCAGCCGCTCGACCCCGTGGATGTCCAGCTCGATGTCCTCCCCCCGCGCCAGGAACACCGACTCGTTGAGTGCGGCGTACCGGGCCGACGGGCTCATCCAGTCCGGGCGGTCGAGGTGCACCTCCTGCAGCGTGGGCAGGATCCCGATCATGACGATGTGGGCGCCGCGTCGTCCGGCACTGGTCTCGGCCTGGTTGAGACTGCCCCGCAGCCCGGCCTCCAGGTCGAGCATCGCACTGCCGGCGAGCGGGCCGGGCGGCACGTTGAGCTCGATGTTGTAGGCCCCGAGCTCGGTCTGGAACGCGGCGTCGGCGATCTCCGCGAGCACCGCGGTGTTGCCCAGGTGCGGCTCGTAGTCGGCCTCGACCAGGTTGAGCTCGACCTCGAGCCCGGTCATCGGCTGCTCGGCGTCGAAGGTCGAGCTGGCCAGCATCCGCTCGAACACGTCGAGGCAGCGGCGCACCTTCTCGCGGTAGCGCTGGCGCTGCTCCCGCGTGAACGTCACGCCCTGGACTTCCTCACCCATCGGCGCCGCCACCCTCTCCGCTCCGGGTGTGCTGCGACACCTGTGCGCTCACGAAAGCACACGCCCGGGTCCACCGAAAGGGGTGGCTCGGGATCGGGCGAGCGACCGAGGGACCGACGCGGACCGCGACGCCGCGCGCCACGCCGTCCCGGGTCGTCGGCGTTGTCGGTGGCCGTGCCTAGAGTCGCCCGTGTGAGGATCCTCCACACCTCGGACTGGCACCTGGGCCGCTCCTTCCACCGGGTCGGCATGCTGACCGCCCAGGCCGCCTTCGTCGACCACCTGGTCGACGTCGTGCGCTCCGAGTCGGTCGACGTGGTGGTGGTCGCCGGTGACGTCTACGACCGTGCGCTGCCCTCGGTCGACGTCGTGCAGCTGCTCGACGACGCCCTCAGCCGGCTGGCGGCCACCGGGGCCCACCTGGTGCTCAGCAGCGGCAACCACGACTCCGCCGTCCGGCTGGGGTTCGGCAGCCGGCTGCTCGAGAGCGCCCGGGTCCACGTGCGGGCCGACGTCCGTCGGTGCGCCGAGCCGGTCGTGCTGGACGACGAGCACGGTCCGGTGGCCATCTACCCGCTGCCCTACCTCGAACCCAGTCTGGCCGCCCCCCTGCTCAGTGGCGTCGCGGCGGTCTCGCACCAGGGGGTGCTGCAGGCTGCCGCCGACGCCGTTCGGGCCGACCTGGCCACCCGGGCGAGCGGCACCCGCTCGGTGCTGGCGGCGCACGCCTTCGTGGTGGGGGGCCTGGCCAGCGACAGCGAGCGCGACATCAGCGTGGGCGGGGTGGCCGCGGTGCCGGCGAGCGTCTTCGACGGTCTCGACTACGTGGCCCTGGGGCACCTGCACGGACGGCAGCAGGTGCGACCCGAGGTGCGCTACAGCGGCTCACCGCTGGCCTACTCGTTCTCGGAGCACACCCACACCAAGGGCAGCTGGCTGGTTACCCTGGACGCATCCGGTCTGGCCGGGGTCGAGGCCGTCGACGCCCCCGTCCCCCGCGGGCTGGCCCTGCTGCGGGGCGAGCTCGACACCCTGTTGACCGACCCGGCCCTGGCCGGCGACGAGGCCGCTTGGTGCCAGGTCACCGTGACCGACGCCCAGCGCCCGGCCGACGCCATGCAGCGGCTGCGGGCCCGCTTCCCGCACACGGTCGAGCTGCGGTTCGACCCCCAGGGGGCCGAGCCCTCGAACCACCTGGCCGTGGCCCAGCGGGTGGCTGCCGGCGACGACGTCGCCGTGTGCTGCGACTTCCTGCAGCACGCCAGGGGCCGCGTGGCCAACGACAGTGAGCGGGCCTGGCTCGAGCAGTCGGTCGCCGCGGTGCGGATCGCCGAGATGGAGGCCAGCGGCGTGGCGGTGCTGCGAGCCCGGGCCCTGGCCGAGCTGCAGCAGCAGTCAGCCCCCGTCGAGGCCGGCGAGCCGGTCCAGCTGGCGTTCGAGGTGGCCGGGTGAGGCTGCACCGCCTCGAGATCCAGGCGTTCGGCCCGTTCGCCGACCGGCAGGTGCTCGACCTGGACGCCGTGGCCGACAGCGGCCTGTTCCTGCTGCACGGCCCGACCGGGGCCGGCAAGACCAGCGTGCTGGACGCCGCCTGCTTCGCCCTCTTCGGTCGGGTGCCCGGCACCCGGGCCGGGCTCAGCCGGCTGCGCAGCGACCACGCCGACCCGCAGCTGGCACCCGAGGTGGTGTGCGAGTTCTCGGTCGGCCCGCGACGGCTCGAGATCACCCGCTCCCCCGCCTGGGAGCGACCCAAGAGGCGTGGCGGCGGCACCACCACGGCCCAGGCCCGGGTCGAGCTGCGCGAGCTGGTCGACGGCACCTGGTGCGCCCTGAGCGCCCGGATCGACGAGGTCGGCGACTTCGTCGGCCAGCTGCTCGGCATGGGCGTCGACCAGTTCACCAAGCTGGTGCTGCTGCCGCAGGGCGAGTTCACCGCGTTCCTGCGGGCCGACGCCGAGAGCCGGCGGGTGATGCTCGAGCGACTCTTCGGCACCGACCGGTACACCCAGCTGCCCGCCTGGCTGCGGGAGCAGCGGATCGCCCTGCTCGCCGACGTCGAGGCCGGTCAGGCACGAGGCGCCCAGCTGGTGGCCCGGGCCGAGCAGGTGGCGGTGTCGGTGCTGCCCACCCCCACCGCCGAACCCGACCGCACCGGCTCGGCACCCTCGGCGGCTGCTGCCGACGAGCTCGAGCTCGTGTCCGACCTGCTGCGACGCTGCAAGCTGGCCCTGGAGGAGGCGTCGTTGCGACGCGAACGGGCCCGCGAGGCCCTGACCGCCGCAGCGGCTGCCCACCGGTCCGGCGGGCAGGCAGCCGCCCGGGCCCAGCGCTGGCTCGACGATCGCCACCAGCTGCGCGAGCTCGAGGCCGCGGCGCCGTCGCGGCAGCAGTGGCAGCAGCGTCTGGCTGCGGCCGACCGTGCCGGCGGGCTGGCCCCGCTCGCCCCCCTGCTGACCCAGGCGGAGGCGCAGGAGCAGGCGGCCTGGGCGCGCCTGCTCACTGCCCGCACCACTTGGCACCGGGCCGCCGCCGCCCTCGGCGAGGCCGTCCCCGGCGAGGCCAGCCCCGGCCTGGCCGTCGCCGACCAGGACAGCCCCGACTCGGCCGTCCCGGGCCTGGCCGCGGCCGATGAGGCACTCATCCTCACCGCCCAGCGGCTCAGCTCGTTGCTGACGTTGGTCGCCGCCGCCCAGGGCGAGCACGACGGCCTCGACGTCGTGACCGCGCGTCTGAGCGAGCTCGACACCGCCCGCACCGCTGCCGCCACCCGGCGCGCGCTGCTGCAGGCCCAGCTGGCCGAGGCCGAGCAGACCAGCCGGCGCCAGCTCGAGGCGGCGGTCGCCGAGGATGCTCGGGCGGCCGGCGCAGCAGCGGTCAAGCAGGCTCACGAGCGGGCCGAGCTCACGGCGGCCGCCACCGTCGAACGCGACGCGGTGCGGGCCGAGCTCGACGTGGCGCAGGCACGCTGCACGCACCTCGAGTCCACCCGCAACCAGGCGTGGCAGCACTGGCTGCAGCTGCGCGAGCAGCGGTTGGCCGGCATCGCGGCCGAGCTCGCGGCCGAGCTGTCCGAGGGCCAGTGCTGCCGGGTCTGCGGCAGCACCGAGCACCCCGCCCCGGCACTGGCCCAGGGCTCTGCGGTCACCGAGCTGCTCGAGCAGCAGGCCCACGACGCCCACCAACAGGCCCAGGCGGAGTACGACGCGGCGGCTGCGGCAGCGGCCGCGCTGGCCCGCCGGCTGGCCGCCGCGCAGGCGGTGGCAGGCGACCTCAGCGTCGAGCAGGCCCGCCAGAACCGGCGCGACACCGCGGCGGCGGTACGACGCACGGCCGACTCGGAGCAGCGGGCGGCCGCCTGCCGCGGCACCGCGGTACGGGCACAGGCCGGAGCCGCCGCGGCGGCGACGGCGCTCGCCGAGCTCGAACGGGACGAGCAGAAGCTGCGCGACGAGCAGTCCGTGATGGCCGACCGCCTGGTGCAGGCCCGCGAGCGAGAGGCCGGCCTGCTCGGCCCGGACCGCGACCTGGCGACCCGACGACGACACCTGAGCACCGGCGTCAGCGCCCTGACCGACCTGCGCGCCGCCGAGGATCGGCAGCGCGCCGCGACGACCACCGCGGACGACGCCCGCGCCTCGACCACCGCAGCGGCCCTCGCCGCCGGTTTCCCGACCCTGTCCGAGGCCGTCGCCGCCCTGCTCGCCCCCGACGAACGACACGCCCTGGCCCAGGCCCTGCAGGGTCACGACCGCGACCTGGCCCAGGTCCGGGCCCGGCTGGCCGAGCTCGACGCCGATCCCGACGCGGTACCCCTCGACACCGCGACCGTGGCGGCGGCCCTCGACCCGACCACCCTCGCGACACTGCGCCACGACCTCGAGCAGACGACCCTGGACGACGATCGGGCCGCCGGCGACCTGGCCCTGGCCGACAGCTCGGTCACGCAGCTGCGCCGCCTGCTGGCCCAGCTGCGCCGCCACCTCGGGCAGCAGCAGCCGCTGCGCGAGCGCTACCACGAGCTCGACGAGCTCACCCGCTGCCTGGACGGCACCGGGGGCGGCAACACCCGCAAGGTCTCGCTGTCGGCCTACGTCCTGGCGACCCGCCTCGACCAGGTGGCCCGGGCCGCGTCGCTGCGTCTGGCCCAGATGTCGGACGGGCGCTACGGCCTGGAGCACTCCGAGGAGCCGCAGAAGGGCCGCCTGCGCAGCGGCCTGTCGCTGGTGGTGCGCGACGCCTGGACCGGCCACACCCGCGAGACCGCCTCCCTGTCGGGCGGCGAGGCCTTCTACACCTCGCTGGCCCTGGCGCTCGGTCTGGCCGACGTCGTGGCCGCCGAGGCCGGCGGCACCGCCATCGACACCCTGTTCGTCGACGAGGGGTTCGGCAGCCTGGACGACGACACCCTCGACGAGGTGCTCGACGTGCTCGACGGCCTGCGCAGCGGCGGCCGCACAGTCGGTCTGGTCAGCCACGTCGCCGACCTGCGCCGGCGGATCCCCACCCAGGTCGAGGTGCGGCGCACCCCGACCGGCTCCACCGTGCACCTGGTCACCGCCGCCGGCTGACCCGAGCCCCGGTCCTCAGTCCTCGAACGCCTCGGGCGGGGGGCACGAGCAGACCAGGTGGCGGTCGCCGTAGGCCCCGTCGACCCGACGCACCGGCGGCCAGTACTTCGACAGCGGGTCGACCCCGCTCGGGTGCACGGCCTCGGTCCGTGAGTACGGGTGGGTCCAGTCGCCGAGCAGGGTGGCCGCGGTGTGCGGCGCGTTGACCAACGGGTTGTCGTCGGCCGGCCACTGCCCCGCCCCCACCCGGTCCGCCTCGACCCGGATCGCGATCATGGCGTCGCAGAACCGGTCCAGCTCACCCAGGTCCTCGCTCTCGGTGGGCTCGACCATGAGGGTGCCGGCCACCGGGAACGACATCGTCGGAGCGTGGAAACCGTAGTCGACGAGCCGCTTGGCGACGTCGTCCACGCTCACCCCGGTCGCCTTGGTGAGCGGGCGCAGGTCGAGGATGCACTCGTGGGCCACCAGCCCGCCCCGGCCGGTGTACAGCACCGGGTAGTGCTCCCGCAGCCGGGCTGCCACGTAGTTGGCGGCCAGGACGGCCACCCCGGTCGCCCGCCGCAGGCCGTCCGGCCCCATCAGCCGCAGGTAGGCCCACGAGATCGGCAGGATGCCCGCCGAGCCGAACGGGGCGCCGCTGACCGGGCCGACCCCGGTCGCCGGCCCCGCCGCGTCGTCCATCGGGTGGTTGGGCAGGTACGGCGCCAGGTGCGCCCGCACCCCGACCGGGCCGACCCCGGGGCCGCCCCCGCCGTGCGGGATGCAGAACGTCTTGTGCAGGTTGAGGTGCGAGACGTCACCGCCGAAACGGCCCGGCCGCGCCAGACCGACGAGGGCGTTCAGGTTGGCCCCGTCGACGTACACCTGGCCACCGGCGTCGTGGACGGCGCCGCACAGGTCGGCCACCTCGTTCTCGAACACGCCGTGGGTGGACGGGTAGGTGATCATCACGGCCGCCAGCCGTGGTCCGTGCTCGGCGACCTTGGCCCGCAGGTCGGCCATGTCGACGTTGCCGGCCTCGTCGCAGCGCACCACGACCACCTGTAGCCCCGCCATCACCGCGCTCGCGGCGTTCGTGCCGTGCGCGCTCGAGGGGATCAGGCAGACCACCCGGTCCTGACCGCCGTTGGCGCGGTGGTAGGCCCGGATCGCCAGCAGGCCGGCCAGCTCGCCCTGGGAACCGGCGTTGGGCTGCAGACTGACGGTGTCGTAGCCGGTGACCTCGGCCAGCCAGCCGCCCAGCTCGGCGATCAGCTGCCGGGTGCCGGCCGCGTGCTCGGCCGGCGCGAACGGATGCAGGTCGGCGAACTGCGGCCAGGAGATGGCAGCCATCTCAGTGGTCGCGTTCAGCTTCATGGTGCACGACCCCAGCGGGATCATGCCGCGGTCGAGGGCGTAGTCGCGGTCGGCCAGCCGGCGCAGGTAGCGCAGCATGGCGGTCTCGCTGCGGTGGGCGTGGAACACCGGGTGCTGCAGGTAGGACGACGTCCGGCGCACCGAGGTCGGGACCGAGGCCGGCAGGTCGGACCGGGCGGCCCCCTCACCCGCGCCGGGCAGCGACAGGGTGGCCCCGAATGCCTTGGCGACGGTGGCGATCACCTCGGTCGTGGTGGTCTCGTCGCAGGCGACCGCGACGTGGTCGGCGTCCACGCGGCGCAGCAGCACCCCGGCGTCGCGGGCGGCCCCGACGACCTCGTCGGCCCGACCCGGCACCTGGGCCAGCACCGTGTCGAAGAAGGCCTGGTGGACGACGGTGATGCCACTGGCCCCCAGCGCCCCAGCCAGGTCGGCCGCCCGGCGAGCGGTGCGGACCGCGATCTGCCGCAGACCCTGCGGGCCGTGGTAGACGGCGTACATCGAGGCCATCACGGCCAGCAGCACCTGAGCGGTGCAGATGTTGCTGGTCGCCTTCTCGCGACGGATGTGCTGCTCCCTGGTCTGCAGCGCCAACCGGTAGGCGGGGGCGCCGTCCACGTCCTTGCTCACCCCGACCAGACGACCCGGCATCGACCGCTCCAGCCCGGGCCGCACCGCCAGGTACCCGGCGTGCGGACCGCCGTAGCCGAGCGGGACGCCGAACCGCTGGGTGGTGCCCACCACGACGTCGGCGCCCAGCTCACCGGGTGGTGTCAGCACGGTCAGCGCCAGCAGGTCGGCGGCGACGCTCAGCAGCAGGTCGCGAGCCCGGCACACCGCCGCCAGCGGCGCCAGGTCGACGACCCGGCCGTCGGCGGCCGGGTACTGGGTGACGACACCGAAGGCGGCACTCACCCCGGCGGCTGCCAGCGCCGCGTCCACGGCGACGGCCACGGCCGTCTCGTCGTCCCCGCCGGCGAACAGGTCGACCACCACCACCGGCAGCCCGAGCGGCTCGGCCCGGGTGCCGATCACGGCCAGGGTCTGGGGCAGCACCCCCCGGTCGACCAGCAGCGCGGCACCGCCGGCCGCCTTGCTGGTGCGCCGCATCAACGTCATCGCCTCGGCGGCGGCCGTCGCCTCGTCGAGCAAGGAGGCGTTGGCGATCGGCAGGCCGGTGAGGTCGGCGACCATGGTCTGGAAGTTGAGCAGCGCCTCGAGCCGCCCCTGCGAGATCTCCGGCTGGTAGGGGGTGTAGGCGGTGTACCAGGCTGGGCTCTCGAGCACGTTGCGCAGCACCACCCCGGGGGTGTGGGTGCCGTGGTACCCCAGGCCGATCATCGGGACGGCGACCGTGTTGCGCCCGGCCAGCTCCCGCAGCTGGGCCAGGACGGCGGCCTCGTCGGCGGCGGCCGGCAGGTCGAGGGCCTCGGTGGCGCGGATCACCGCCGGCATCACGGTGTCGAGCAGGTCCTCCAGGGTGGCGCACCCGACCACGGCCAGCATCCGGTCGAGCTCGGGGCCACGCGGGCCGATGTGGCGGTCGGCGAAGGACTGCTCAGGCGCGGAGACAGGCACTGCGGTGGTCGTCATGGAGGCTCCACAGATGGTGGGGTGCGGCCGTGGCCGCCCGTCGCCTCCCCCTCTGTCGCCGAGACCCGCGGGCCACCTGCTTCAGAGTTGCCTCCCCACACGGTCCTGGCGCCTGAGAGGTTCCGGGGAGAGTTGCCCCTTCGGCGCCCCGAATGTCGGGGCTCTCCCGTGTGGGTTCACCAGCGAGGCACACGTTACACCTGCACCTGACCGGCACCGTCGCGACCGGACGGTACGGTCGCAGACATGTTCGTACTGAGCGTGTGCAGCCTCAAGGGTGGCGTGGGCAAGACGTCGGTGGCCCTCGGCCTGGCCTCGGCGGCCCTGTCCCGGGGAGTGCCCACCCTTGTGGTCGACCTCGACCCGCAGGCCGATGCGACCACCGGCCTCGACCTGCCCGACGACGCCCAGCCCCAGTCCCACCTGGCCGACCTGCTCGGCCCGGGCAAGCGGCCCACCCTCGAGGTCCTGGCCACCGCCTCGGGTTGGTCGGACGGCGTCCTGGGGCGGCTCGACGTGATCGCCGGCTCCGACGCCAGCGCGGCCCTCGACGGCCCCCGGTCCCACATCCGCAGCCGCAACCGGCTCGCCGACGTGCTGCACGGCGACAGCGGCTACCGCCTGGCGATCCTGGACTGCCCGCCGTCCTTCGGTGCCCTGACCCGTAGCGCCCTGGGCGCCAGCGACCGGGCCGTCGTGGTCACCGAGCCGGCGCTGTTCTCGGTGTCGGCCGCCGATCGGGCGCTGCGGGCGATCGACGCCCTGCGACGCGGTGGCGCGGCGACGCTGCAGCCGCTGGGGGTGGTGGTCAACCGGTTCCGGGAACGCTCCCCCGAGCACCGCTACCGCATGCAGGAGCTGATCGACCTGTTCGGCCCGTTGGTCCTGACGCCGTCCATCCCGGAGCGCAGCGCCCTGCAGCAGGCCCAGGGCGCCAGCCAGCCCGTGCACCGCTGGCCCGGCGAGGCGGCCCACGAGCTGTCCGAGGCCTTCGACGCCCAGCTGGCCCGCGTGCTGCGGGTCGCCTCACGCTCCCGCCGCACCGGCTGACGGGACACGTACCAGGGGCCGGAACCGGGGTCTGGATCGGGACCGGCGCTCGGTCCCGCGCTCAGACCGCCCGGCTGCGTCGGCGGGTCGCCAGCTCGTCGTCCGGGTCCTCGGCGGGTTCTTCGCCCGCCCGCTCGTAGGGCAGCTCGGCGAGGCTACCCTCGACCTCGCGCCAGACCCGTCCGACAGCGATGCCGAACACGCCCTGCCCACCCTGGACGAGGTCGATGACCTCGTCGGCCGAGGTGCACTCGTAGACGCTGGCACCGTCGCTCATGAGGGTGATCTGGGCCAGGTCCTCGACACCCCGCTCGCGCAGGTGGCCGACCGCGGCCCGGATCTGATGCAGCGAGACCCCGGTGTCGAGCAGCCGCTTGACGACCTTGAGCACCAGGATGTCGCGGAAGCTGTAGAGACGTTGGGTGCCGGAACCGGTCGCCGGTCGCACACTGGCCTCGACCAGACCCGTGCGGGCCCAGTAGTCCAGCTGGCGGTAGGTGATCCCGGCCGCCCGGCAGGCGGTGGGGCCCCGGTAGCCCATCTGCTCGTCGAGCACCGGCAGATCCTCCGTGAACAGCAGTCCCTGGGCACGTTCGGCGACGCCCGGGGCAGCCTGGTTCGCCTTCGGGGTGGCCTCACCGATGCCGCTCACGTCGACCTCCTGTCACAGTCCTCGTCACCGTCGGCTCAGCACCTGAGCCGTGGGGCTCGACCCGTTTCACCGGGGTGTAACTACACCGAGGACGTTTCCCTTCGAACGGTAGGGCCGGACCCCTGCCGGGTCAACGACGCCCCCACCCCCGCGCCCGGCGTGTCGGGCTCGGCGTGTCGGTCAGGAGGACGGTGGGCGGGACTCCCCGCCCAGGTCGTCCCCAGTGATGGTGAAATCGTCCGGCGAGATCGTGTCCAGGAACTCGCGGAACTTCTCGACCTCGTCCTCGTCCTCGTCCGGGACGGCGACGGCGCAGGCCTCGATCACGTCGTCCGCGCCCATGATCTTCGCCCCGGTGCGCAGCGCCAGCGCGATCGCGTCGGAGCTGCGGGAGTCGATGACCACCCCGTTGTCGAGCCGCAGCTCGGCGTGGAAGACGTTGTCGCGAAGCGCCACGATCCGTACCTCGTCGAGGGTGCGACCCAAGGCCTTGATCACCGATGCGAGCAGGTCGTGCGTCATCGGGCGGGGTGGCACCACACCGTGCTGGGCGTGCGCGATGGCCGTGGCGTCACCCTGGGCCACCCAGATCGGCAGGTAGCGGTCGCCGCCGCGTTCTCGCAGCAGCACGATGGGCTGGTTGGACGGCATCTCCACCCGGACCCCGACGATCTCCAGCTCCCGCACCCCCTCACGGTACCTGCCGGGGCGCCCGCCCGACGAGCCGGAGGCCAGGTTCTTCGACCCGCGGTCCGTCGCGTGGCTCAGCGCCCGCTCGAACCCTGGTCCAGGGCCGCCCGCAGCAGCGCCGCGTGCAGCCGCACCGTCAGTCCGGCGACCTCGCGGGCCACCTCCTCGGCCCGGTCGGCGGCGTCCTCGCCCCGGGAGCGGCGCAGCGGCGCCACCACCTGCTCGACCAGGCCGGCCTCGCGGTCGGCCACGGTCCGGAAGGCCCGCAGGTGACGCGGCTCGATGCCGTAGTCGGCCAGGGCCCGGGCGATCCGGGCCACCGCCACCGCGTCGGCGTCGTAGCCACCCAGCACCGGATGCACCGCGACCAGCCCGAACGACTCCAGGGCGGTCACCAGCGGCTCGTCACCGCCCACCAGCTCGACCAGCTGGCGACGGTCGACCTGGACGACGGGGGTGCGCTCCCCCGGCTTCGGGGCGGCCACCAGCGCCCGCGGCGCGCGACCGGCGGCCAGTGCCGCCGCAGGGGCGCTGGGGTGGGACGACGGCGCCCCGCCGTCCATCGCCGCCAGGTGCTCGCGGATCACCCGCAGCGGCAGGTAGTGGTCCCGTTGGACCCCGAGCACGTACCGCAGCCGCTCGACGTCGGCGTAGGTGTACTTGCGGTAGCCCGACGGCGCGCGGTGCGGCTCGACCAGGCCCTGGTCCTCCAGGAAGCGCAGCTTGGAGATCGTGACCGCGGGGAACTCCGGTCGCAGCAGCGACAGGACCTCACCGATGCTCATGGCCGACAGCGGCGCCTCACGCCGTCCCGCGGCAGCCTCACGCACGCCGGGTCACCACCCTGCGTTGCCCCCGGCACCGAGCGGGCTCGGGTAGAACACCAGCCGGTACTTGCCGATCTGCACCTCGTCGCCCTCGTGCAGCACCTGCTCCCCCTCGATCCGCTCCCGGCCCACGTAGGTGCCGTTCAGGCTGCCCACGTCGCGGACGACGAAGGCCCCGTCCGGGCGCCGGACGAACTCGGCGTGCTTGCGCGAGACCGTGACGTCGTCGAGGAAGATGTCGCTCTCGGGGCGACGGCCGGCCGTCGTGCGCTCGGCGTCCAGCAGGAACCGGGCCCCGGCCACCGGTCCACGCTCGACGACGAGCAGGGCCGACCCGGCCGGCAGGGCATCGATGGCCGCCAGGTCGACATCGCCCCGGGACGGCTCGACGTCGCCCTCGACGGATCCGACGGCGGCGAACACCAGCGTGGTGTCCGGGCCGCCGTTCGGCGTCGCGGAGTGGCTGCCGCGACCATCGGCGGTCTGACCCTCGCCGGCCTGCTCGGGATCGTTGCCCGGCCCCGGCCCGGATACCGACATGACGTGCCTCCTGCAGTTAGCTCGGCCGACACCTGCGACGCCCGCGGACAACCGCTGCTGGCGTGGCATCTGCTCGAGACGTCCAGCCTAACGTTCTGACGCAGGGCCAGACAGCCACTGCGGATCGGTGAAACGGTGGGTCAGCCGAGCTGGGACTCGTACTGCTCGGCGGTCAGCAGCGTGTCGACGGCTGCCGGGTCGACCTCGACCTCGAACATCCACCCGTCGCCGTACGGGTCGGAGTTGACCAGCTCGGGGTTGGCGTCGAGGGCGTCGTTGCGGGCCTGCACCGGCCCGCTGAGCGGCGCGTACAGGTCGCTCACGCTCTTGGTCGACTCGACCTCGCCGCAGACCGCTCCGGCCGTCAGCGCGGCGCCCACCTCGGGCAGGGAGACGAAGACGATGTCACCGAGTGCCTCCTGGGCGTACCCGGTGATGCCCACCCGGGCCACGGTGCCGGTCAGCCGAACCCATTCGTGCTCGGCGGTGTAGCGCAGGTCGTCCGGGTAGTCGCTCATGCGGATCCGCCTTCTCGTCGTGAGGTGGAGCGGCCGAGGTGATCGGCCGCGCGGTGCTGTCGGTGGGCTCCTGCCCGGTGGCGGGTGCGTCGCTCACGCACCTTCATGTCGCTCACGCACCCTCATGGTGTCGCTGCCGGGGCCGGGTGAGCGTACTGAGGTGGCCTCACCGCGTGCAACGCACTGATGGCGACCGTGTCCACCTCGGTCACCGTGGCCGTGGCTCCCTTGGCCTGGAGCGCCTCGACCACCCCGCCCGGGATCCTCAGGGCCGTGCTCAGCCCCTGCGGGTCGCCGATCGCGAGCACCGTGTACGGCGGGGTCAGCACCTGCTCCGCCGACTGGATGCCACCCCCGGCCCGATCGGTGAAGTAGGTGTCCAGGGCCACCCGCACCCCACCCACCTGGATCGCCTCGGCGCCACCGTCCCGCAGCTCCTCGACCGTGTCGAGCAGGCTGGTCGCCGTGATGGTGCCCTTGGGGTCGGCGATCTCGAGCCGGATGCCGGGCCCGGTGACCGGCACGGTTCCGGCGAGCACGGTCAGCAGGGTGAGTCGTTGCCGGGCCGCCTGCTCGGCCACCGCCCCTTTGTCGGTCCCGCCCTGCAGGGCGTCGCGCTGGGCCTGCAGGGTGCGGGCCTGGGCCTCGAGCCGGTCGCTGCGTTGGGTCAGGTTTCCCAGGATGCGGATCAGGTCGCTCTGCCGCAGCGAGGTGATGGTGCTCGACTGGTTCTGCTGGACCTGCACGACGACCGCGAACCCCAGCAGCATGCAGAGCAGGCCGGCGAGAAGCTGCCCGCGGCTCGCGCGGGGCGGCATCGCCCTGAGCAGCCGGCGACGACCCTGACCCCGACCGCCGGACGGCGGCTCGGACGGCGGCTCGGACGGCGGCACAGCCTGCGACCCGGCGATGTTCGGATCCGCCAGGGCCTCGTCGGGCTCGACCGGGGTGGGCTCGGTCATGGCTCAGGCCTTGAAGAGGTGGCGACGGATCGCGGCGGCGTTGGAGAAGATCCGGATTCCGAGCACGACCACCACACCGGTCGACAGCTGGGAACCGACGCCGAGCTGGTCGCCCAGATAGACGATGAGCGCCGCGACCACGATGTTCGACAGGAACGAGACGGTGAAGACCCGGTCGTCGTAGATGCCGTCGAGCACTGCCCGCAGGCCCCCGAACATCGCGTCCAGGGCGGCGACGACGGCGATCGGCAGGTAGGGCTGCAGACCCAGCGGCACTGTCGGGTGCAGCAGCAGCCCGGCCACCACGCCGATCACCAGGCCGATCGCGGCGATCACGGCGACACCTCCGGAATGGCAGTTGCGGTGAGTGACGGGCCCGACCGGTTCGGCGAGCGTCCGCCGGACGACGGTACCCCCGGTGCGTCGCCGGCGCTCGTGGCGCCACCGGTCACGACACCACTGCTCGAGGGTAGGGGGCTGGCCCGACGCAGGTCGACGCCGGCGGCCGCAGGCACCGTCATCGTCGTGGCCCGCATCCAGACCTGGATGCCCTCGTTGTCACGCAGCGCCTGCAGGTAGGGACCGGCCTGGTCGCGGGCCAGTCCCGACTGCAGCCGGGACGCATCACCCACCGCCTGCACGACGTACGGCCGGGTCAGCGGCCGGTAGTCCACCAGCACCGCCTGTCCGGCGGAGCGGATCGCCGACAACGGCCCCAGCCGCTGCCGGTTGATGGCCACGGCCTCGGCGCCGGCCGCCCACAGCCCGTTCACCAGGATCTGCAGGTCACGGTCCAGCACTCGTCCGGCGTCGGCGCTGACCGAACGGGGGTCGCCGGCCGGGGCCACGACCGCGGTCTCGGCGTCGTCCATGGTGATCTCGAGCCCAGGACCGGTGACGGCGACCTGGGCGGTGGCCATCTGCAGCCGGTCGAGCTCGGCGACGAGGTCACCGGCGTCGGCCCGGGACAGCCCGGCCGCCTGCGCCCTGGTGAGCTCGTCCTGCAGCCGGTCGTTGCTCTGCTGCACCCTGTCGGCCTGGTCGGTCCGCGCCTGGATCTGGGCCTCCAGCGCCCGCCGGTCGGCGACACCCTCCGGTGCCGGGCGGCGCAGCTCGACCACCGCCCGGGTGGTGGCCAGTCCCGCCAGGGCGGCGACCAGCAGCGTGACGGCCACCGCCAGCGGCCCGGCCTTGGGCTTGACCTCACCGGTCCGACGCCGCGCGGCCGCCGCGTACCCGGGGTCGAGGGGATGGTTCATGACCTCGTTGAGCAGGCTCATCGAGGCGTCCAGCGGCAGCCGCGCCCGAGCCCCGTCGCGGCGCCCCGGCAGCTGGTCGGCCGGCGAGGTGCTCACGACGCCACCCTGGCCGCGTCGTGGTCGGTGGGCCGGCGCACCAGCCGGCGGGTCTGCTGCAGGTAGAGCCACGCCGCCCACCAGTACAGCCCCACCCCCCACCACACGAAGGCCCACGCGATCGGCCGGGCCACCTGCGCGACCACCGAGTCGCCGTGGGCCAGCAACAGCATCGGGAAGGCGTACAGCAGGGCGAAGGTGGCGGTCTTGCCCAGGAAGTTCACCGGCAGCGGCCCGTACCCGTGGCCGGCCAGCACCGGGATCGTCAGCGCGAGCAGGGCGTCACGCAGCAGCAGTGCCCCGACCAGCCACCAGGGCACGATGTCGCGCCAGCCCAGTGCCAGCACGGTCGTCAGGATGTAGAGCCGGTCGGCCAGCGGGTCGAGCAGCTGACCCACCCTGGTCACCTGGTGCCAGCGGCGGGCCAGGTATCCGTCGAGGTAGTCGCTGACGCCGCTGACCACCAGCACCACGAGGGCGGCGCCGTCCCGCCCGGTCAGCACCAGCCAGCAGAAGAGCGGAACCCCCACCAGGCGCAGGGCACTCAGCGCGTTGGGCACCGTGAGCACCCGGTTGCTGACCGGCTCCATCGCCGCCCCCTTCCTCGCGCTCGGACCGCCGGAGGCAGCCTACGCAACGGCAGGCGGGTCCCCCGGCATCGTCGGGGCGGGTCCCCCGGCATCGGCGGCCGAGTCCCGGACCGACACCGGCCGGGCAGGACCGGCGCGCGCAACCTTAGGCCGGGCTGAACGCTGTGGGACTGCCACCGATCGCCGGTGGCTGACACCATGGCCCCCGTGGGCAGAACTCGAGGCGGCGCCGACGACCCACGGCTGCTGCCCCTGGTGTGGGCCGCCCTGGTGGCCTGGGCCATCGGCTGGGCCTGGGCGCGGCACTCGCCGTCCGCCATCTCCTGGCATTTCTTCACCGACGGGGTGCGGTGGCTGTTCGTGACCGACGGCATCCACCTGTACGCCCAGCACCCGCAGCTGCAGGTGGGGCCCCTGACGCTGGTGGCGGTGGCGCCGGCGACCCTGCTGCCCCCGGCCGCGGCCCTGGCTGTCGTGCAGGTGGTCGGTACCGCCGTGGGTCTGCTCGCGCTGTGGGCGGCGACCCTGGCGGCGCCGCAGCCGGTCCGGTGGTGGGTGCTGCTGCTCGCGGGCGCGGTGATGCTGCCGGCGTGGACGGTGCTGTCGGTGCGTTGGGTGCACCCGGACGACGTGCTCGCCGTGGGGTTGGCCGCCTGCGCGCTGGCGGCGGTCCGGTACAAGAACGGCGTGCTGGCGGGGCTGCTGCTCGGAGCGGCAGTGGCGGCCAAGCCCTGGGCCGTCGGCTTCGAGCCGATCCTGCTGATGCTGCCTCGCGACCGCGCCCTGCGCGGGCTGGTCGCCGGGGCCGCGGTCGTGACGGCAGCCTGGGCACCGTTCCTGCTGGGTGACCCCTCGACGCTGACGGCGCTGCACCCGCCGATCGCGATCTCCGACACCTCTGCGCTGCACCTGTTCGGCGTCACCGGCACCCAGGTGCCGGCCTGGGTCCGGCCGGTGCAGCTGCTGTCGGCCCCGGTGGTGGCCTACCTGGTGGTGCGCCGCGGGCGCTGGTTGGCCGTGCCGCTGGTGGCCTTCGCCGTCCGGCTCGCGATCGACCCCAGCGACATCGGGTACTACGAGGGCGCCGCCGTGACGTTCGCGGTGCTCGCCGACCTGCGCCGCGACGGTGGCGGGCTGCGGTCGGGGGTGCCGTGGTGGACCCTGGGCACCGCTGCGGTCATGTGGCACCCGTTCGTCGTCGACTACGCCAGACGCGACGAGCTGGCCGGCCCGCTCGACCGGTTCTGGTTCGACCACCCGACCGGGGTCGCCTGGCTGCATCTGGCCTGGGCCCTGGTGGTGGTGCTCGGGCACGTGGTGCCCCCGGCGGCGCGCGGCCGGCGGGTGCTCTCGTCCCGCCGCCCCGCCCCCGAGCGGTCGGTGCCGGTCAGGACGACCGGTCTCAGGTCACCGGGCTGAAGGTGCCGTACCCGCCGTCGTAGTAGGCGAGCGGGCCGAGGTCGCGCTCGGTGTCCGCCGCCCTGCGGACCGCGACGCGCAGGATCCGGGCGAGCACCAGGTCGTGGTCGCCGATCACCAGCCGTCGCCAGACCGAGGCGACCAGCGACGCCGACCCGTGGTCGAGCAGCGGCACGTCGAACGGCCCGGGTCCCCAGCGCACCGGCGGTGCGAACCGGTCCACCCCCGAGGTGGCGAAGCGGCGGGCCAGGTCGCCGTCCTGCGCCCCCAGCAGATGGACGCCGACGTGGCCGGTGCGGTGCATGCCCTCCCAGGAGTGACCCACCCGTGAGATCGCGAAGCTGAGGGTGGGCGGGTCCAGGGTGACCGTCGTGACCGAGCTGGCGGTGAACCCCACCGGCCCGGCCGGGCCGGCCGCGGTGATGATCGCCAACCCGGTGCACATCCGGCGGAAGGCCCGGCGGACGTCGTCCGGCGGCGCGGCCTCGTGCTCGGGCTCGACGAGGTCGTCGGTCTCCAGGAACGGGCTCAGACCGTGGAAGGCGTCGGCCAGGGGGTGGGTCTGCTCGTCGTCGCTCACGACGGGCCCTGGGGTCGCGAGTGGGACGAGACTGGTTGCAGGGTAGGTCGTTTGGCCACGACGCCATCCCCCGAGGACTGTCCCCGCAGCCGCCGACGGACCCAGGGCCTGAGGTGCTCCCTCGCCCACCGGGCGTCCTGGCGCAACGCCTGGCGCCGGTCCACCGGCGGCCGCGCCGGAAGCGGGGTGGCCCACCCGTCCTCGACGACGAGTCCCAGGGTGGCGGCCGCGGCAGCGGCCACCCGTTCATGCCCCTCGGCGGTCAGGTGGATCCGGTCCTCGGCCCACAGCCGCCAGTCCCGCAGCACCGTGAGCGACCACTGGTCGACCAGGTAGGCGCCGTGCCGCCGGGCGATCACGTTCTGGTGAGCGACGAAGGTCGCGACCCGCCCTCGGGTCGACCTGATCACCGGTGCGTCCTTGGGGTCGACCGGGCTCACCATGACCGCGTCCGCCCCACTGGCCCGGATCCGGGCGACGGCGTCGTCCAGCATCGCCGCCAGGACGTCGACGTCGGCCCGCGGCCGCAGGATGTCGTTGCCGCCCCCCACCACACTCACCAGGTCGGGCCCCAGCGCCAGGGCGGCGTCGAGCTGGGCGCCCACGATGTCGCCGAGCAGCCGGCCCCGCACCGCCAGGTTGGCGTAGGTCACGACGGCCGCATCACCGGTCGCGACGGAAGGGTCCCCGGTCCCGTCGGAAGAGTCGCCGGCCGCGACGGCCAGGCGCGTCGCCAGCCTGTCGGCCCAGCCGCGGTGGCCACCGGGCCGGTCCGGGTCGTCGTCGCAGAGCCCTTCGGTGAACGAGTCGCCGATGGCCACGTACCGCCGCCAAGGATGCACCGGCCCAGCCTATGCGGGCGGTGAGGACACCCCCACGCCCGCCCTGAGGGCCGCGTGGCGCGCCCGGAGCCAGGGCGCGACGTCCTCGGCCGGCATCGGTCGGCCGTAGAGGTAGCCCTGCAGCACGTCGACCCCCAGGTCGCGCAGCTGCTCGGCGAGGGACTCGTCCTCGACCCCCTCGGCCACCACCCGTAGCCCCAGGCCGTGCGCCAGCTGCACCGTGGTCGAGACGATCATCAGGGTCCGGCGGTCGTCGGCCAGCCCGACGACGAAGGAGCGGTCGATCTTCAGCTCCTGGACCGGCAGGTCCCGCAGGTAGGACAGCGAGGAGTACCCGGTGCCGTAGTCGTCGATCGACACGTCGATCGCGTGCCGACGCAGCTCGAGGATCGCCTGGCGGGCACGCTCCGGCTCGGCCAGGAAGGAGTCCTCGGTCACCTCGACGACGACCGAGTCACCGGCGAGCCGGGCGCGCTCCAGACAGCCGATCAACGTCGCCGTGGCATGCCCGCCGAGCAGCTCGGCCGGAGCGATGTTGATCGCCACCCGCAGCGGCAGCCCGTCCTGGCGCCAGCGCACCAGGTCGGCCACTGCGGTCCGGACGACGGCGTCGGTGAGCGCGGGCATCAGGCCGCTGCGCCGGGCCGTGGGCAGGAACGACCCCGGCTGCATGAGGCCCTCGCGGGGATGCTGCCAGCGCACCAGCGCCTCGACCCCGACCACCGCACCCGTGACGGCGTCGATCTTCGGTTGGTACCACAGCACGATCTCCCCCAACGCGACCCCGGTCCGCAGCTCCTCCCCCAGACGCAGCCGCTCCCGCGAGTGGTCGTCGCGCTCGGGGTCGTAGAAGGCGGCGACGTCACCGAGGATCTTGGCCTGGTGCATCGCGACGTCGGCCCGGCGCAGGACGTCCCCGGCGGTCAGCGACGAGCCCCCGACCACCAGGCCCATGGAGCAGTCGAGGGAGACCTCGATGCCGTCGATCCGCACCGCGCGCCGGACGGCGGTGCGGACCTGGATCGCGAGCTCGGCCAGCAGCTCCTCGTCACCTCCCTCGACCAGGACGGCGAACTCGTCGCCGCCCAGCCGGGCAGCCACCACCACCGGCTCCGGCAGCCGGGACAACCGGGTGGCCACCACCCCGAGGACGCCGTCGCCGCTCACGTGCCCGAGGGTGTCGTCGATCTCCTTGAAGCTGTTCAGGTCGAGCACGATCAGGCTCACCGGCCCACGACGCAGGGACTGCTCGATCTCCTCCACCAGCGCCCGACGGTTGGGGATCTCGGTGAGCTCGTCGACCAGGGACAGCCGGTAGGCATCGGCCGCCGCCCGGGCCAGGCGCAGCGCCAGGGCCAGACGGACCCCGCTGACCGCGAGGGTGAGGACCGCGGGCGGGATCAGCAGGGCGCGGACGCCGCCGGCCGGCTGGAACGTCAGGACCGCCACCGCCACCGCGGCGCCCACCACGGTCACCGCGGCGACCCACACCCGCGGCCGAGACCTGGTGCGAGCCGTCTCCGGCAGGTGCGCCGGCGCAGGCCCGGTCACGGCCGCCCCGACCATCAGCAGGTACGAGGACACCCAGGCCACCTCGTTGACGGCGCCGTAGGTGTAGGTGCCCGCCGCCAGCGACCTCACCAGCCCGGTGTCGGCCAGCAGCATCACTGTCATGCCGGCCAACAGGGTGAGGTTGCGCCGGTCCAGCTCCCGGGCTCCCGCCACGAGCTGGCCCAGCAGCGCCACGAGCAGCAGGGTGTCCATGATCGGGTACCGCAGCCCCACCATCAGGGGGACGCCCTGTCGGGCGAAGGCCTCGGCGAACGGGTTGGCGACCGTGACGCCGACCAGGCAGGCGGCGCCACAGGCGACCACGACCGAGTCCAGGGTGATCGACAGTCCCGTGTGCCACAGCCCTGGGGCGTCGACGAACAGGTAGGCCCCCAGCAGCACCACCGAGGCGACGAACAGCCAGTCGCCCGCGGCCGGCGAGGCCACCGACTCCCCGTCGGCGGCCTGCACGACCAGGCCGCCGACGGTCCACAGGAGCATCGACGCGGCCAGCAGGCCGTTGCTCACGGCCCGCCCCGGGCGGCGCACCGTGGCGACCACCAGGCTCGCGAACATGAGCAGGAACAGGACGCCGAGGACCGAGGACTGCAGCTGCTCGAACCGGCTGGGCACACTGAGCCACAGCGCCCGAGAAGGGTCGGGCGAGGCGGCCGCGACCACGACCAGGTCGAAGCCGAGCAGAGCCCAACCGGCGCGCCCCATGACGACCTCGGCGCCACCGCCCGCTCGGCGGGTCGTCCCAGCGAGCAGGTGGTCGCGCCTCACCCGAGCGCCCTCGGGAATGGGCGGAGCCGCCGGCCGCACGCCGCTGCGAGCGTCGCCGCCGCGCGCATACGCGTCCCCTCCCGGTCCGGGCCTGCCGAAGATCCTCAACCCTTCGTTGGGCCCTCTCGGCCACCGGGCACGAGGACTTCAGTCGGCGGACCGCCCGGCACCCACTTGGCCCAGGGCCGGCGCCGTGCCCTCCTGGGCCGGCGGAACGGCCGTCAGCACCCACACCGCCGGGGCCAGGACGGTGACCGCCATGAACCAGCCGGCGATCACCTCGGTGAACCAGTGGTAGCCCAGGATCACCGTCGTCAGCCCGACCACGACCGAGCCGAACGTCACGGCCGCCCAGCGCCGCCGGCTCGGCAGGACCGCGGAGCGCCCGTCGCCGACCGGGCGCGCCAGCAGCGCGGCCAGCAACGTCAGACCGACCGTCGCGTGGGCGGTGTGCCCCGAGGGGTACGACGAGCCCCCGACCAGGATCTGGTCGACCCCGGTGTGCGGCGCGGTCCGTCCGGTGATCACCTTGATCAGGGCGATGAAGACGTCCATCGCCACCAGCGCGGCCCCGCACACGACGGCGACGGCCGGACGGCGACGCCGCCACGACAGCACCAGCGCCAGGACCCCGATCACCAGACCCACCAACCAGAACGCGCCCAGCGTGACCACGGCACGCACCACCACATGGGTCAGGCCGGGTCGGTCGAGACCGGTGAACCACCGCAACGTCTCGGCGTCCCAGGCGGTGGTCAGGCGCAGCAGTACCGCGGCGGTCACGGCGGCCGTCCCGAGCAGACCGACCGTCGTCGTCACCACCACGACCCGGGGAGGGCGGCCGAGCGCCGCCCGCTCGTCGCGCACCGACGACCAGATGGCCGCCAGCACGTCCTTGGACCGCGAGCGGAGGCCCTGCGCCGGCACCGTCATGGCTCCATTCTCACTCGCCGGCGCGGCCCCGGCCGGCTCGGCTGCCCGCAGGCGAGTGAGGATCCGGTGACAGATCGGGTCGACGACCTCGTGGCTCAGCCGGCGGCGAGGGCCGCATCCGCCGCCGCGGCCGCCTTGTCGAGCTCGGCCTTGGGGTCCCCCTGGCCCTGGATGATCCGGGCCACGGAGGCCCCGAAGGCCGAGGACAGCCCCACGTAGCCCTTCACGGTCGGCCTCGGGCGCTTGACGTTGTCGAGGTTGTCCACGAAGACCTCGAGGCCGGGCTGTGACGCGGCTGCCTCGGTGAAGGCCTTCGTGGACTTCTCGGCCGGCCGCAGCGGCAGGTTTCCCAGGGCGATGTTCCACCGGGCGTCCTGGTCGGCCCGCGACAGCCAGCTGGTGAACTCGTAGGCCCAGTAGCCGCGGTTGGCGTCCTTGTGGTCGAGGAGCACCCACAGGTCGGTGGCACCCACCGTCTGGTGGTCCCCGCCGGTGCCGGGCAGCACGGTGACGCCGTACCGGGTCTTGGCCTGCTGCAGGTCGTACAGCTGCCACGCCCCAGTGATGATCATGCCGATGTTGTCCGAGGTGAACAGCGGCCCGTACTTCTCGCCGGTCTGGTCGAGGTAGACCGACTTGTCGGTCTGGGCCAGGTCGCGCCAGAAGGTGACGGCCTTGACCCCGGCGTCGGAGTTGAATGCGGCCAACTTGTCGTCGGGGCTCAGGATCGCGCCGCCGTTCTGCCACAGCTGGGGCCACATGTGCCAGGTGGTGTCCTCGCTGCCGTTGACGGCCATCGCGGTGCCGTAGACGTTCTTGGCGGGGTTGGTCAGCTTCTTGGCCGCGGCGCGGAAGTCGTCCCAGGTCCAGTCCTTGGTGGGGTAGGCCACGCCCGCGGCGTCGAAGACGGTCGTGTTGTAGACCAGACCCAGGTTGCCGATCACCGCCGGGAACCCGATGGTCGCCTCCGAACCGTCCGGCTTCGCGGTCTTGCGGGCGCCCTCGGGGAACTCGGCCCAGCCCACGGCGGGGTCGGCGACGTTGCCGGTGATGTCCAGCGTCCTGCCGGAGTCGGCCAGCTCGCTGGCCCACGAACCGAAGGCGTAGCTGATGTCGGGGTAGCTGTCGGCCGCGAACCCGGCCGACAGCTTCTGCAGCAGCTCGTCCGTGGTCGGTGCCCCCGAGCTGGCCTTGATGCTCACGTTGGGATGCAGGGTGCTGAAGTCCTTCGCCAGCGCCTCGAGTGCCTGCTGGCCCTCCGCCTCCTGCCCTGTCCACCAGGTCAGGGTCACCGGGGCCGCCGGGTCGGTGGCCACCAGGGGCGCCACGGCGCCGGCCGAACCCGATCCGCCGGCGGTGGCGGTCACCGTGGTCGAGGGTCCGGCCGAGGTGGCCGAGGACGCCGACGAGGCCTCCGGGTCCGCCGTGACGCACCCGGACAGGGCCAACGCGAGCATCGCCGCAGCAGCGATCGGCAACCGCACAGGGACAGACATGACGACGTCCTACGCCCTGGCCCGCCCGACGACAACAGACCCGGCCACATCGGGCAGGACAGTTGCTCGTTCGATCACCGCGACTGCGCGAACCAGGCTCAGCGCAATGCCATGCAGAGCTGGGCGACCGCATCGGCGACGGCCTCGCGCCCCGGGCCGAGGAACGTGCGGGGGTCGACCAGGGACGGCGACTGCTCGAGCCCGCGCCGAACGGCACCGGTGAACGCCACCCCCAGCAGCGTCCCGACGTTGATCTTGACCATGCCGGCCGCGACCGCGGCCGCCAGCATCTCGTCCGGGACCCCGGAGGAGCCGTGCAGCACCAACGGCACCGGCACGGTGGAACGCATCCGCCGGACCAGCTCGAGGTCGAGCCCGGCGGTGCGTTCGGTCATCGCATGGCTGCTGCCCACGGCGACGGCGAGGGAGTCCACCCCGGTGGCGGCCACGTACGCCGCCGCCTCGTCCGGATCGGTCCGCACCCCCGGGGCGTGCGCCCCGTCCTTGCCGCCCACCTCCCCCAGCTCGGCCTCGACCCAGAGCCCCTGCTCGTGCAGCCAGCGGGTGGCGCCGGCGGTGACCTCGACGTTCGCGGCGTGGTCCAGGGTCGAGGCGTCGACCATCACCGAGGTGAACCCGGCCGCCGGTGCCTGCCGCCACAGCGCCTCGTGGGTGACGTGGTCCAGGTGCAGCCCCACCTCGACCCCCGCCGTCCGGGCCACCTCGGCCGCCGCGGCCGCCAGCGGGCGCAGCCGGCCACCGTGGAACCGGACGGCGTTCTCACTGATCTGGGCGATCACCGCCGTCCCGGCCCGTTCGGCGCCCGCCACGATCCCCTCCGCCTGCTCGAGGCTGACCAGGTTGAAGGCCAGGACGGCGCGCCGGCCGTCGTGGGCCTGCTGCACCAGGGTTCCGGCGTCGGCCAGTGGCATGGGGTTCCGTCTCTCTCGATGCGCGGGCGGGCTCGATCCGCGGGGCGGCCTGGGTCGCCTGGTCGATTCTTCGCCTGTCCGCCCGTCCCGGGCGGCGCATTGCCGGACTCGGGCACTCACGCGAGCGAAACGGGCTCGATGTGCACCTGTTCGGCCAGCTGCGCCGCCAGCGCGACGTCCACGACCCCCGCCACAGGCTGCCGCACCGCGCTGGCGGACAACGCCACCGCCCGCCGCAGCGCCGCCGGCCAGTCGATCACGTCACGGGCCTGCGAGGCCCGCCACAGGTCGGCGGCCAACGAGGCCACCACCGCGTCACCGGCGCCGGTGGGGTTGCCGACCAGGGGTCGCGGCAGTCGCGCCTGCCAGGCCCGGCCGTCCGCCACCACGAGCAGGCCGTCGGCGCCCCGCGAGGCGACCACGGCGGTGTGCGGGCTGCCCACCTGCAGGGCACGAGCCGCTGCCACGCCGGCGAGCCCGCCGGTCACCTCGGCCAGCTCGGGGACGTTGGGCTTGACGATCGCCGGCTCCGCCGCCAGGGCCGCCAGCAGGTGCTCGCCGGAGCAGTCGACGACCACCTCGGCGCCCTGGTCCCGGGCCAGCCGCACCAGCTCGGCGTACTGGGACGGCGAGATCCCCGGTGGCACCGATCCCGACAGCACGACCACCGCGGCGCCTCGGGCATGCCGTCGCAGCGCGTCGGTCCACCCCGTCCAGTCACCGGGGCGCAGCGGTGGTCCGGCCTCGTTGAAGGCGGTGGCGGTGCCTTCGGCGTCCACCACGGTCACCGTGCGCCGAGTGGGCCCACCGGCGAGCGGGTGGACGACGAGGTCGGCCTGCTGCAGGTCCTGCGCCACCTCCTGACCGGCCGGACCGCCCAGCGGCAGCAGCAGCTCGACCGGGACCGACAGCGCCTGCAGCCCGCGGGCCACGTTGACGGCCTTGCCCCCGGCCCTGGCCGTCACCTCTGCGACGCGATGGCTGTGCCCGACGACGACCCGCTCGATCCGGTAGGTGACGTCGACCGCCGGGTTGAGGCAGACGCACAGGATCACGGTGCCGCCCGCAGCTCGGACTCGATCTCGGACTCGGACGCGATCTCGGCCAGCAGCTCGATCTCGGTCGGCTGCCCGGCGGTGCCCCCGAAGCGGGTGGTCGCCAGCCGGCCGGCGGCGTTGCCCCACCGCAGCGCCTCCTGCTCCGGCAGTCCGCGCAGCCGGGCCGCGACGAAGGCGGCGTCGAACGAGTCCCCGGCACCGGTCGTGTCCACCGGCACGATCGGGCGCCCCGCCGACCGCAGCAGGTCGTGACCGTTGCGCGCCAGCACCGCGCCACGATCGCCGTCCTTGACCACCACGGTGGGGCCGAGGCCCGCCAGAAACGTTGCCGCAGAGTCCACGTCGCCGCAAGGGTGCCCCAGGGCGGTCGCCATCCCCTGGGCCTCGGCGGCGTTGGGCAGCAGCAGGTCGACCAACGGCATCAGCTCGGCCAGGCCCGCGAAGACACCCGCCGGGTCGAGGTTGGGGTCCAGGCTCACCTGCAGTCCGGCGGCCCGAGCCACCGTCGCCAGTTGCGGCAGCACCGCGGCCACCCGGGTCTGCAGGAAGTAGGAGGTGATGTGCAGCCATCGGGCCGACGGCACCTCGGCGGGGCCGTGCCAGGCCGGTGGCTCGGCGTCGATGGCGCCGACGTGCGTGAGCGTGGTGCGCGTCGTCCCGGTCGAGAGCACGACCGACAGGCCCGTCGCGCGCGAGCCGCGGCGCACCAGGTCGGTGACCACCCCGGCCTGGAGCATCCGCTGCAGCATCAGGTCGCCGAACGGGTCGTGGCCGACCTCGGCGACCAGAGCCACCCGGACGCCGAGCCGGGCCAGCCCGTGCGCGGTGATCGCCCCCGACCCACCGATCACCAGCCGGGCGTCGTCCAGCAGCTGCTCGGCCTGGCCGAACCTGGGCACCACGTCACCGGTGAGCACCAGGTCGGGGTTGAGGTCGCCCAGCACGAGGACGTCGTACTGCTGCCCCTCGGTGTCGGCGGCGCTCATGCCAGGTGCACCGCGAGACCGGCTGCGCGCAGGGCCGCCACCTGCTCGGCGGGCGCGTCCGCCTCGGTGATCAACAGGTCGACCTCGCCGATGTCGGCCATCTTCGACATGGTCACCTGCCCGAGCTTGGTGGCGTCGGCCACCACCACCACCCGCTGGGCGCGACTGATCATGTGTTGGTTGGTCCGGGCCTCGACGGCGTCGTGGGTGGTCAACCCGCCCTCCGCCGAGATGCCGTCGACCCCCATGATCGCGACCCCGATGTTGAGGGCCTCGATGAACCGCTCGGTCCAGGCCCCCACCAGCTCGTAGGACTCCGAGCGCAGTACTCCCCCGGTCACGATCACCCGCAGCCGCGGCCGCATCGCCAGCTCGGCCGCGATGTTGATCGCGTTGGTCACGATGGTCAGCTCGGCCCGGTCGGCCAGGTAGCGGGCGACCTCGCTGGTGGTGGTGCCCCCGCTCAGGGCCACCGCCTGCGGCTTGCGGGCGATGGTGGCGGCGCAGGCCGCCGCGATCCGCTGCTTGGCGGGGCGGTGCTGGGTGTTGCGGTAGCGCACCGGCATCTCGCTGGCGTAGTCCTGGCTGGTGGCTCCGCCGTGGGTGCGGCGCACCAGCGACTGGGCCTCGAGCAGGGCCAGGTCGCGGCGCAGGGTCGCCTCCGAGACCGCCAGCGAGCGGGCCAGCTCGGCGACCTTGATGTCACCGACGGTGGCCAGCCTGTCGAGCACCGCGGTCAGGCGTTGGGTGCGCCGGGTCGAGGTCTGCCGCGCCACGTCCGGGGACACCATGAGCGGATGCTGCCAGTACGAGCACCGGTTGACGAGCGAATGTGCAGGTCAGTTGCTCGTTCGGGCGATCACCCCGGGCAGCCTCGAGGCCGGTCGACGCCCAGGCGCGCATCCCGGTTGCCCACTTGGTTGCCGCCCCGAGCCGGGCGCCCCGACGATGACCGCCATGACACGGATCTGCTTCGTCGGTGCCGGCAGCGTCGTCTTCACCCGCCAGCTGCTGCGCGACCTGCTCCCCTACGACGACCTGGGACCGCTGACGTCTCGTCATGCACGACATCGACGCCGACCGGCTCGAGCCGCCCGGCTGGCCGCCGAGCGCTGGCCGGCCGCCTGGCACCACCGCGGTCGTGCCCGCCGTCGCTCGACCGCCGGCGCGCGCTGGACGGCGCCGACTTCGTCGTCAACACGGTGAGGTCGGCGGCATCGCGGCCACGGTGACCGACTTCGAGGTGCCCGCCCGCTTCGGCCTGCGCCAGACCATCGCCGACACCCTGGGCGTCGGCGGGGTGTTCCGGGCGCTGCGCACCTTCCCGCTGCTCGACGGGCTGGCCGCCGACATGCGTTCGCAGTCTGCCCCGGCGCCTGGCTGCTGAACTACACCAACCCGATGGCGATGAACGTCCAGTACCTGCGCCGCGCCCCCGAGCTGCCACTTCGCTCGGCCTGTGCCACTCGCGTCTTCTGGACCGTGCACGACCTCTGCGAGCTCGTGGGGGTGCCGCTGGAGGACGTCGACTTCCGCAGCGCGGGGGTCAACCACCAGGCCTGGGTGCTCGAGTGGGAGCCAGGGCGGGCAGAGCCTCTACCCGTTGCTCGACGCAGCGCGATCGCCGCCGACCCTGAGCTGCGCCGCCGGGTCCGCGTCGACATGTACCGCCGGCTGGGCTACTACCCGACCGAGACCAGCGAGCACTCCAGCGAGTACGTGCCGTGGTACCTGCACCACGACAGCGAGATCGAGCGGCTGCGGATCCCGGTCGACGACTACCTCGGTATCAGCGCCGACAACGTCAGCG
>CAVTWW010000011.1:0-74655 GCA_963738495.1 uncultured Actinomycetota bacterium | reverse complement strand
GACTAGTGCTGGATCGGAAGCCGTAACTCCACTTGTCAAGTAGTTCGCGCAGTGCGCTGCAGTTAAGATGTGGGAGCCGTTCCCCCTTCGTGGCGCCAATGTCATAGGCGGCGAAACCCGTAGTGCACGAACTCTTGGCGTCAAATGCAGCGCCACCCAGCCACGTGCCCGGTCTGGAACCGGCCGAAGGGAGAGTATGGAGGCGCAGCCCAATCTGAGACCAGGGCGCCGGTAGCCGAAAGCCTGATTTGCGGCATCCCAGGATTTGCCACGAGCGCGAGTATGCGTCGGAGATCGCCGTGGCAATCCCTTGCCTGGTCGATGCCATGCGAACCGCCACAGCACTACTAGCATTTCTCGCATCGTCGTCGCTGCGGAAATGTACAGTAAATCCAGTACCCGCGGGGTCCTCCGTGACAACGGATACATGGGTGGTTTCCGCGAATGCCAGGATATGCTTCCTCGTTCCGTCGAGAACGGAGCGGCTGTAGGGGGCGGCCACCAGCGAAACGCCGATCCCTGCCCTATGGGCATCCTTTACGATCTGGTCTGCGACCTGGGGTTGTGGGCCGTTCCAATAGATGGTTACGCTATTCGTGGGCGTGTCCACCGCTGCGGAGATGTATCCGGAACTTGGACCCAGGGAACGAAACTTATCGGCCACCTGCGTCAGTGGGACCTGAGCCCGCATCTGCGCAAGATTGGCAGCAGAGACCCCTTGGAGCTGCCCATTTTCGGCGCTCCCTGAAGGCGCGGGACCGGCGTGTTTGCACCTGGCGGCGACACGCTGGGTGAAGGGTTTGCCTCGGCGGGCGAAGTTACGGCCGTCAACGCGAGCCAAACACCCATGAGTACTGCACCAGATACAGTCCCGGCGGTTCGGCGAGAGTCTAAGCTCGACATGGCACTCCCCAGTGTCCGACCTCGATGAACACCCGTCAGCGCGATCTAGGCATCTCCCACATTGTGACAAGCCGCCTGCGCCATAGGAAGTCCATCCCCCTTATGATCAAGGATAGCTGCCCACCCATTGGACCGTCGATGGGATGGTTGCGCAACTTTGGGTATGTATTCCGTCACCAGACGTTGCGATGAGCCCGCGGGCCCTGAGCCCGGCAACTTGCGTGGGCATGACTGTGAGGCCACCCGAATTTCGGTCCTATCCGGCCCCCCGGACTGACGTTCCGCACTTCTCGTGACCGGTTTGGCCCCCCGCGTCGGTTGGCCCGTCAGTTGGGTTTCGGCGTGGTGTAGACGGTTGCTGGGACGTGGAGGAGGTCGAGGACCTTGTGCTGGAGCGGGGCCAGTTCGGGTTCGAAGGTCTGTACGATCTCGTCGAAGGGCACGGCGCCGGAGCATCTCGGAGACCGCTGCCTCGGCGAGGGCTGGTGGGTAGCTCAAGGTGCTGTGGCTCGGCAGAAGAAGCTCACGGGTGGTTCCGTCGGTGAGCCCGATCTCCAGTCCGGTGTGGTGGGCCAGACCGATCGGGACCTGTCGCACCCGAACTTCGCGGATACTCGGCCACGGCCAGAGGCGGACGACGCTGCCTGAACGCTCGACCAAGCTTACCCCGTCGCTGGTCATGATCAGTGCCCGCCGCGCTCCTTGGTCGAGAGGGTCCACGCAGGCGGCCACCCACCCACCTGGGCCTACCAGGCGCCGCAGTGAGTCGATCTTGTGGTGGTACAGGGAGATGGCCCCCGTCGAGACCAGCGCCGCGACCCCGACATCGACCCCGATCAACCCCAGGGGGTCCACCCAGTTATGGCCGCGGACCCAGGGATGAAAGCGATGATGCGCACGACGACGCCTGCTCGGGACAGCTCGGCGAGCTGTCGGCGGCACGAGCGGTGGTTTCACTCGCCCATTCTTGAGACGCCCCAGCGGGTCCAGTCGGCACTCGGCCACGGCTCGATAGCCAAGTCATCGCTGAGGTTGGCCACCCCTACGTCTCCGTCGCCGAAGTGAAGGATGAAGCCGACTTCCTCGCCCGGTGGCTCTTGCCACAGGCCACTTGTCGCTTCGATTCTGTTGCCAACCTTGGCACCCAAGACCTGTGGAGTCCCCTCGACCACTTCGACAGTCCCGTACTCGTCCATGCTGTACGTCTGGTGCGGAGGGTCATCGAGGATGGCGATTGAACCTGCGCCAGGCGTGTGCAGCATCCGCGTGCCCAGCCCCTCGACGGTCACCCACACATGGATCGGCAAGGTGACGCGATCGCGCCCGTTCGTCCATAGCCACGAGGCCGCGACCCCGTCAGTTCCCCGACGATTGGTCCGGCGTCGTGGTCACAGACGAATGATGCACGACGGCCGGCCACTTGACCGCTCGTTGGCAGGAGCGGATGTTCTGCGCCTGATCTCGGAGAGTCACTTGCCAGCGAGAAGCTCGCAAGTTACCTTGGATCGTGCTGGAGGAGCCAGTCATCGCGCCATCGGCTCTCAAGCACGGCCTCAGCGAAGAGGAGATCCTGCACGCCTACCGCAACCCGATCCGGATCTGGGACCTCGGAGACGGGTTCACCATGATGATCGGTCCGAACGCGGCCGCCATCATCCTCGAAGTCGGCTACATCGACGGCGACACCGCCGTCGTCATCGTGCACGCGATGCACGCCCGAGAGAAGTTCCTCAGGTGATGACCATGCCTCGTTCAGTCGAAGAGATCCTGCAGCACGCCGACGAACTCGCCGAGCGGTTCGAGAACTACGAACCCGACCTGGCCGCCGAACTCGACCCACGCGCGGTCACCCTGCTCCGCGAAGCCATCCAGGAACGCTCCCACGCCGAGCGGCACCTCATGGAAGCGGTCCGAGCCGCCCGCCAGTCCGGCATGTCCTGGTCGGCCATCGGCACCTTCGTCGGCACCAGTGGCGAGGCCGCACGCCAGAAGTACGCCGACCGCGTCGCCTGACGGATGGTAGGTGCCGAGGCCGTGGCCCTCATGGGTCGAAGTCAGGGTGGCGCCAGTCTCAGTTGTGGTCTCATTCGTGCCCGTCCGCGACCATCCAGAGACGTCCGGCCCTGGGCAAACGCACAGGTGGGGACGGGTGTGGACGGTCCCGGACGCCGTGGTGCAGATCTCGAAAGCGTGTAGAGGGGTAACTCTCTCGTGGGTTCAAATCCCACCGCCACCGCGCTGACCTGCGACGATACCCGCTTCCTTGATCCATCAGGTGGCGGGTGTCGTCGTTCCTGGTCTCATTTGTGGTCTCAGTCCCACCCCGAACGGCGCCCGCTGGCCTTCCACCACCGTTCGCCGACGTTCACGGTCGTCCAGAACTACCGCGGGGGTGGCGAGGAGCACGCTTTCGGATCTGTGCTCCTTCCCGTCCAGGGCCATTCGTCGACGTCCAGGCCTGTCCTGGGTGGAGCAGAGCGCCCCTCGCCCTGACGCTTTCCCTGTCGCTGTCGATCCGGGAGTCTCTAGTAGCGGTCGAGGAAGCGGGTGATGTGTTGGGCGAGGAGTTCGTCGTTGTGCTGCAGGAAGGGCGCAAGGGCTTCGGTGGCGCCGATCGCGGCTGAGACCGGATCAGTTGTTGTCGCGTAACGCAGGGCGTTCAGTGCGTGCATGCGCATCCAAGCGGCATGCATCTGCGGGCTGGCGTGGCCGCCGACTCGCGAGGGGTCGCTGCGGGCGATCAGGTCGTTCTCCCTGCTGACCTCGGCGAGCAATCCCTCGGCCTGCGTCGAAGCTGGCGGGAGTCTGGCCGCCGAAGCCGCTGGTGACCGTTATGACGCGGTGGTCAGCGGCAAGCCGCGTCGCTTCCAGCGCTTGTCCGGCGGCCCACTCGGCCAGGGTGCGTTGCGCCTGAGTGGGCGCGGCGACAAGGCGGGCGAGCAGGTCGGGACGGGTGCGTTGCAGCCGGCAGTGCTCCGGGTAGATCGGAGCCAGGTCGGCGACCGCGGTGATCAGAGGATAGATCGAGGCGTCCGGAGGTCAGCGGCCAGTCCGTAACCGGGATGCCGGTGGGCGTGCCACGGCGTCCATGCCGGCCAGGACCATGTCGTGTCCGGCGGTTTCGGCGTGAGCCAGGTCCGGGATGAGGGCCTTGGGCAGGAACCGCTCGCACTCCAGGCCGCGTAGCTCGTCGTCACCCAGTAGGCGGCCATTGCGGGCGTAGGTCAGCCGGACCATCGTGTTGACGTGCCAGTAGATGCTCGCTGCGGTGCCTGTCGCGGCGAGTTGGCGGATCACCTCGGGGCGTGACCCCTGGAACCCGTTGTACTCCACGGCCAGCACTCCGAGCCCTGCTGGGACCACCGCCACGGCCGGGCAGGCGGCCTCATAGGCCTGCTCGCGCGTCATCGGCGAGTCGAGCTCGGCACCGAAGGCCGCCAGGACGTGCGGTTGTCCGCGTCAACGGTGATCGTCAAGCATGCTGCATCGACCAGGTCGGCCCGGCCTGCCGCGGCGAACCACCCACGACGCTCGTCCTCGTCCATGACGAGATCGTCGCAGACCGGGCTCTCGCTGCTCCGCGGCTCTCGCGACGACACGAAGGTCGCTCTCGTGGTGTGGCCGGTATCGTCATCGCACTGGGAATCATGGAGGCCTGCTGTGGTGTGGGTGGCTGAGGCTGCGGTGCTCGTCGGCGCGACCGTGGTCGTTGCGGGCTTCGCGCATGGGGTGGGCCGTTCCGCCGAGCGGCGAGCCCGGCTACGTCGGATGACCTTGCGTCGTATTGTCCCGTGGGCCGCCGTGTGCTTGCTCGGCGCAGGCACGGCGATGTTCTTGATGCTGCCCCGGCCGGCTGGGGCGCCGCGTCGCTATGCCGACTACTTTCCTGATGCCGGCACGGGTGTCGGCCTGCTGCTGCTGGGATGGGTGCTGGCGACGCTGCTCGCCGGTGCGGGTCTGCTGCTGCTGTCGGTGTGGCTGCGGAACGGCAGCCTGCCGGGTGGGCGCGGATCCCGTCGTCGGCTCGCCGTAGCTGGTGTCGCAGGGCTGCTGCTCGTGGTGGCCCTGGCCATGGGGTGGATCGCGGACAGGTCGGAACCGGGGCTCGGGTGGTTCGTCTACGCCCCGCTCAGCACCGAGCCCCTCGTCGCACCGGTCGACCAACTACAACGCACACAGCAGTCCGTCGCAGCCGCACTGAGTCTGCTCGGGTTGGGCGTGTTGACGGCGCTGGCTGGCTTTAAGACAGGACGACGGGAAAGCACCGAAAGGGATCACTCCTGACCCTGGCAATACAGGGCCGGGCTCCGCAGCAGCTCAGGTCGCACAGGCATTGCAACGCAGCGACTCCCGACAAGGTCCCCACGCTGTCGACAGTGGAGTCGGACGTTGACGCGAAGGTCGCGCTGCCAGCGCCGGGGCAGCCGGCCGCCGGTACCCTCGTCGGGTGCGTCCTCTGCTGTGTCTGCCATGCGCTCGTGAGGACACCCAGGTCGAACGAGTCGTCACGGTGCAGGACGGGACGTCGGCGTGTGCACGGCATTGCCGGCCGATGCCCAGTCCAGACTCCAGGCGGCGAGGCGTGCGGGAGAGGTGCGCGCTGTGTCGTGAATCCGGACGTGAGCATCTCGCCTGGTTCGTGCTGTACTCCACGCCCCTGTGCATCCGGCACACCGCCGAGGCTGTTCACCCGGACGACGACATGCGCGCGCACGACATGGCGCACCGCCTCTACCTGCATCCGCACTCCCAAGGGGAACCCGAACGGTACTGACCCAACCACGTTGACTCCACCTAAGACTGTGAACTACAGTTAACAGATGGTCGGCGTCGTGAGGTCTTCGACGTTCGACCGGTGGCTACGCAAGTTGAAGGACCGACGGGCCGCTGCACGGGTCCTGATCAGGATCGACCGTCTTGCCGCCGGCAACCCGGGCGACGTGAAACCCGTCGGTGGCGGGATCTGCGAGCTTCGCATCGACCACGGCCCCGGCTACCGGGTCTACTACCTGCACCAGGGTGATCGACTGATTCTGCTGCTGTGCGGTGGAGACAAGTCCACCCAGGACGCCGACATCACGGCCGCCCGCCTCATCGCCCAGCAGTGGCACGCCGACCAAGGAGGAGACCGATGACCCCCACGAGCGAGACCTTCTCCTCCTTCGACACCGCCGACTACCTGTCGACCTTCGAAGATGTCGCGGCCTACCTCGAGGCGGTCATCGAGGAAGGCGACGACGACCCCGCCGTGATCACCCAAGCACTGGGAGCCATAGCCCGCTCCCGCAACGTCAGCGAACTCGCCCGCCGCGCCGGAATGAGCCGCGAGGGTCTCTACAAGGCACTCTCCGCCGAGGGCAACCCCAGCTTCGCCACGGTACTCAAGGTCTCCAAAGCCCTCGGCCTACGCCTGCACTTCGAGTCCATCGCCTAGATCCGCTGACCATTGCGGCGCCGGGGGCCGCCCAGTCTCAGTTGTGGTCTCATTCGTGCCCGTCCGCCGACGTCCAGGACTGTGTAGCTCGGGGCAAACGTGCAGGTCATCCCTGAAGGGGCGCGGTGAGTCAAGGGTGTTGGTGACCATGGTTTGGGGCCTGTCCGCGTCGCTGCTGGCATGCCGGTGAGGCGTCGGGGTCAAGGCTCGCGCTGTGCGCGACCGCGTCAGCGGCCGTAGGGCCTTGAGGCCGGCGCCGTTCGGCAGATGATGTGGGCGGCGGAGAAGGTTCAGGGGTTCCTCGCGGGTGTCGTTGGGGTGGGGGGCGGTGCGCTCATCAGTGCCGGTGTGCCCGGCGGTCGGCAAGCCGGTGGTGGGGGCTGCCGGTCATCCCTTCGCCCAGCGGGTCGGTGGGCATGATGGGGTGCGCGGTGCTCCGGTCGGCGGAGTCAATCAGAAGGCGCGACCGCGCCGGGGTGTTGCTGCGGGGGTCATGACCTGCACGACCACGCGCCGACCAGTCCTGGGTGGGTGTTTCATGAGGCCACCGTCACTGCAGGGTCGGCGATGGTGGCCGGGGTCCGTAGGGCGCGGACGTGGTGGTCGCGGAGGGCGTAGTAGACGTACTCGAGTTGGCGGCGGGCGGCGGCGACCACGGCGATGTTGTGGCCTCGCCGGACGGCGACCTGGTCGCGGAAGGTGGCCAGGCGGCTGGTCGCGGGCAGGTGTTGGACCGATTCGACGGCGGCCCAGCGGACCAGGCGGGAACCCTGCTTGGTGATCCGGCCCCGCCGGACCTTGGTGTCGGACTCGTGATGCTTGGGTGTCATCCCGGCCCAACAGGTGAGCTTGGCCGCGGTGGCGAACCGGGTGATGTCGCCGATCTCGGCGACCAGGACCGCGGCCAGGGTCGGGCCGATCCCCGGGATCGTCTGGGCCGCGGTGTAGCCGGGATCGCGGGCCAGCCGGCCCCGCAGCATCCCGGTGAACAGGTCGATCTCGAATTCCAAGGCCTCCATCACCCGCCGCAGCGAGGCGATCCGAGCCGCGTACGGCGCGGGCAGGTCCAGGCCGTCCAGCATCGCGGTGCCACCGACACCGAACAGTCACTCATCGGCACCGCGATCCCGCATTTGGCCAACACCGCATGGACCTGGGCCTTGCAGTGGCTGCGCAGAGCGACCAGCTTGGCGCGGTGACGGACCAGCTCGCGCAGCTCCCGAGTGGCCGGCGGAGCGATCCACGACTCCGGCAGCCGCCCCAGCCGCAGCAGGTCCGCCAGGTCCGTGGCATCACGCAGGTCGTTCTTGACCCGCCGGTAGGAGAACGCCTTGACTCCCAGCGGGTGCGCCAGGTGCACGTTCGCCCCGCACTCCTGGAGCGTGTCGACGGCCCAGTACCAGCCATAGGTGCTCTCCAGCACCACTTCCGGGTCCACACCGGCCCTAGCGATCACCTCCGCCAACGCCAACGGCGCGTTGGTGATCTGGACCGCCTCCAACACCTCACCCTCGCTCGTCGTCCGCACAATCACACTGCGGCGACGATGTAGATCCATCCCGACAAACTGCTGACCGACGTAACCTTCCACTGGGGCCTCCTTCGTCGACTGACGTTGACACCTCCAGCATCCGCCGGAGGGCCAGCCGGAGCGAGGCCCCACCCAACCCCAGCCCCTTCATCGCATCAGGACCAGTGTGGACGCATCCGGACGTGGTGGTGCAGATCTCGAAAGCGTGTAGAGGGGTTACTCTCTCGTGGGTTCAAATCCCACCGCCACCGCGCTGACCTGCGACGATACCCGTTTCCTTGATCCAACAGGAGGCGGGTGTCGTCGTCTGTGGTCTCAGTTCCGTCCCGATCGGCCTTGGTCGGTCGTCCGCCATTGTTCGCCGTCGTCCATCGGCGTCCAGAAGTTCGGCGGCAACGGCGAGGAGCACGCTCTGAAAGCGGGTGCAGTGGTGTTCGCCGAGGTTCGCCTCCGTTCGGATGAAGCGGGGGACCGGGGTGTCAGGTTCGGTGGGCGGCGTTCTCGAGCAGTTCGGTGACGAGGTCCAGGTCGTCGGGTGTGACGTCGGTGCCGCCGGCTTGGGTGATCCATTGACGTGCCTGTTGGCGCCGGCGTCGGAACCAGAGGTCGACGTGGAGCGTGATGTCGCGGGCGATGTCCGGGTGGACTGCGCTGATCTGGGCCAGTGCGGCGGGGCGGGTTGCCTGGTCGAAGGTGAGTCGCACGATGTCGAGGAGGTCGGTGCCCTGTTTGTCCACGGAGCGGTTCATCACTGCTTGCAGCTTCATCGCGATCAGTGGCCCGGGCTCGGCGACTGGGGTGGTGACGGTCAGGGAGGACCCGTCGCTGCGGACTGCCTCGATGGTGAGGTTGGTGGCGGTGTCGTTCGCCCAGGCGTGGGCGAAGGCGTGTAGTCGGTCGCCGGGGTCGTCGCTGGGTCGGTCGAGTTCGGCCTGCCGGATCTCAAGGACGTCGACCTTGACCGGCCCGTAGGGGGTAGGTAGAAGGACGGCCGCGGGTTCAACGGCTGCGGCGCCGTCGATTTGGCGCAGGACGTCGAGGTGGGCGCTGCCGCTGAGTCGGCGATCGAGGACGTCGACGTCGGTGGTGGCGCGGTAGGGGCTCGACAGGCGTGACAGGACTGCGAGGCCGCCGACGACCACGGGCGGTTGGCCCAGGAGCTGGGTGATGTCGATGAGGGCGTGGACGACTCCACTCATCTGTTCGCCGAGGAAGACGACCCGGCTACCAGACACGGGTGGCCTGACCGGGTGTCCAGTCTGTGAGGATCTGTCGACCGCGGCCGTGGTCCTGGGCCAGGTCGAGCGCGACGAACAGCGGGTGCGCCAGTGGCCATCCCGAGTCAGTGTCCGGGTGGGGGTTGGTGATGCGGCGGTTCACTGCGGCCGGCACCGGCGCGATGCTGACGGTGGCCGCTGCGTGGGCGATGGACTCGGTGTGGCCGAGCAGTGTTGTCGCTCGACGCGCGATGGCCTGGTCCGGCACGTAGAAGTCGAGAACCTCCCCGGCGCGGGTCGCCAGGGGCGCGCCGTAGGCGACTGCTGCGACCGAACCGGTCAATGCCCACCCGCTCTCGTGGTCGACGTCGGTCAGGCCCAACCGCAGCGGCCCGGCCAGCTCCTTGTCGTCGCGCAGCGGAGCGCGGGCCAGTGGGATGCGCCGGGTGGGCCACCGATCCGCCAGCGCCCAGAACAGGGCCGTGTCGGTCACGGTGTTCGCGGCGTCGATCAACCCACCACGGCGCAGTCCGGTCAGCACTTCGGAGACTGTGCTGGCAGAGCGGGAGAGCTCTCGTGCCAGCGACCGCACTGCTGCTGCGCGGTCAGGTTGCATGAGCAGGGCCGCGGCGACCTCCAGGCCGACCCTGCCGCCCAGTGCTTCGGTCCGTTGGCCTCGCTGCCTCACTGGTTCGACCGCGGTGTCGATCACCAAGTGCTTGCTTCGCGCCGCCAGGTGGCCACGCAGGTCGTAGTAGCCGGCGCGTCCCGTCAGCAGCAGCGTCCGGGCCTGTTCGGTGACCCGGTCTCCGACGACGAGCAGCAGGACATCGGCAGAAGCATGGTCGGCAAGAAGTCGGTGCGCGTCGTCCTCGGTCACCAACGCCCGCCTCTTGACCTGGACGCCGAGATTGACCCCCTCAGGGTCCAACACCAGGTCGACCCTGCGGTCCGGGCGACTGGGGGCACGGTCGGCAGTGATCCCGACCTGCGCAAGTGCCTCCACCACGAGAGCTTCGACGTCCACAGTCGCCATCATCGACACTGTTCGGCGTTCGGTCAATACCGAACGCCGAACAGTAGTCTGCAGCAGCGTCCCTGGGGCATCGCTCCCGCACTCGCGGTCTTGATCCTTGTGCAGGCACCGGCCCACAGGTCCTGCAGAAGCAGGTCCGCCGAGTCTTGTCCGGGATCTGGGTCTGGGCCACGACCACCGACTGTTCGTGGGTGACCGCCGACTGCGGCATCGACCCATCACTGCCTTTCGCGCCGCGGGCACACTTGCCGTCCATCGCCAACGCCGTCAACGTGGCCGCCAACCCTTCACCCTCGCCCCGAGCGGGGCCGCCATCAGCGGTCGCGGGCAGGTGTGTCAGGGTCCAGGCCACGCACGCGGTGACCAGCGCGTCCGGGTCCAACCCCGCCAGTACCCAGCGGATGGTCTTCTCCGACGGCGGCCGGACCGCACCGTCGAAGGGGTCCACCCAGGCCCCCAACGCCAGCAGCTGGTCCCGGGTGCGCTTACCGGCCCGCCGCCTCGGCGTACGGCTCAAGGTATTTGAGACGGAATGGGGAGTTGGGGCAAAGAACAGTGTCGCCCTCGATGCGCCCGCGGAGGGTGTCCTGGTCGGCATGGAGGACGAAGTGCCGGACTGGAATGGCATGCTGAGCAAAGCCCGAGGTGATCTCGCGCCAGTACTGCTCGACCAGGACAGTCATGGGCATCACCAGAGTGCCGCCGGTGTAGTCGAGAACACGTCGGGCGGTCTCGACGACGAGAGGCCGCCATGGCGGCCAGTGCTGAAAGTTATCCGTAGCGGGCAACCCCAGTGTGATGTCCATAAGTGTCTCGCCGACCTTTTCGGCGTCGAACACCCGTGAATTCGGGATCAGCTGCTGCACGAGCGCGCTGGTCGTCGTCTTGCCCGCGCCATGGGTGCCGTTGAGCCATACGATCACGAGGCTCGACGCTAGCGTCGTGGGGGCAGCAGGAACAGACGGAGCAGGAACCTGCGTATGGGCTCACCCTGGAGGCCTCCAAGCGACGCTTCACCACTCCGAGCAGTCCAGCAGAGCGACGCCCGTCAGCGCCCTGTCATCGGCAGGACCGAACGCACCACTCGCGGCACGAGCGGACGCTACGCGTCCGCCCAGCGGCACGAGCGGATGTTGAGCGAGGCAGTAGATCCGTGGACGTGGTTGGTGAATTGCAGGCTGTTGGTCTTCATATCGGTGTGGCGGTTGGAGGGCAGGCCCGGGGCCCGGGCCGCGGTCCCGGGGCCGACCGCATACCGCCTGCGTGCCTGAGCCAACCTCCCCGGTTGCGGTCATGCGTCGTCTTTGCCGGCGTGACGCCGTTCTTAGCCTTCGGCTCGATGCCAGGTCCACGCGTACCACACGATGAACGCGGTAGCGGCGATCTCGATGGCGCTGAAGAACGCGTAGTAAATCGTCGGGCCGCCGACGAACAGCGACGCCACCTGAATCAGGGTCATGGTCGCGCCGGCGGCGATGCTGGCCCACCTGCTCGGCGTGAAGGGGAGCACGACCGACAACAGCACCATGGCGATCGGGATCTCCATCACGATCGCAGACCCGAGCAGGAAGCCTTGGGTCATACTGACCGGCCCAGTCCCGTTGATCAAATCCTTCAATATGTTGGCGTCGGTGAGCCCCAGAACGTCGCAGTACAGGTAGTTCATCAGCGCGAACATCCAGAGCAAGGAAAGCCGCGCCGCCCTGTCCGTGGTTGCCCAGGCCCTGGCTGCTCCACCGATTCCCAGCTCAGCGTGCACCGAGCCGTGACGGGTTGTGCTCATCTCGTCCACCTTCCCGGGTAGAGGAGAACCCAGGGGCAGCAGGTGCCGATCCCTCCAGGTTGCTCCGTTTCCACACTCACCTTCAACGCGGTGCCTCCGTGCGCCTGCCTCCGACGCCGCCCTACACAACCGTCTTACGACCATCGCGTCACAATCGGTAGGGACGAAACGTCCCTTCCGTGCGACCCGCCCCACCACGATCGACTGGCCACCGTTTGCCGCCCACGCTCAACGCCGGCCAAGGGTCTGGGAGCTCGGTGCTCATGATCTCCAAGGCGCAGGTGGTTGGAAGCCTGGCGACAGGATGACGCGCGCCACAGTTACCGCCGGGACCGCTGACATTGAACTCGCGGCAATCGGCTCCCCCCGCCCGCTCGGCGCGGCATGACCGCGAGTGGGGGCGCGCACAGCGGCAAGAGCGTGCGTCCGGATGAGTCAACGTGGCGGGCGGGCGTTCCTTCCCTCACGGGCCCCTCACGGGCCCCTCACGGGCCCCTCACGGACAACGGGCTAGCCTGCTTCGGTGAAGATCACACATCTACCGGATGAGCTGTCCGCGCAGGCTGTCGAGCTCTGGCATGAAACCGGGCTCACTCGACCCTGGAACGACCCGGATGCCGACCTCCGGCGGGCAATGGCAGGAAGCACCTCGACGGTACTGGCAGCGCTGAATGACACCGGTTCGCTGCTGGGGACGGCGATGGTCGGGCACGATGGCCACCGAGGGTGGGTCTACTACCTGGCCGTGCAGCCGAGTCACCACCGTCAGGGCATAGCCCGGGGTTTGATGTCGGCGTGCGAGGACTGGGTACGAGAGCGAGGCGTGCCCAAGATCCAGTTGATGGTGCGCCACTCGAACAAGGACGTGATCGCGTTCTACACCGCGCTCGGGTACGTCGATGGCGAGGTTGTCGTGCTCGGTCGATTCCTTGATCAGTAGGTGCCGCTACCTCACCCGCTGAACCCAAGAGACGAGGAGTCAGGCTCGCTTCGCTCAAGCCTCGCACGCTCATCTGGCCGTCGATTGGTCTGAGAGCCTCGGCTGCCGATCCGCCCTGGCCACTGACCACGGCCGGCCATTGTCGGGCGAGCGGGGCCGGCTGAGGAATTGCCTAGACATCCGCTCGTCGGCATGAGCGCGCATCGGCGCTGCGGCGGCTCGGCACTCACGGGTGATCTCGAGGGCCCGCCCAGTCTCAGTTGTGGTCTCATTCGTGCCCGTCCGTCGACGTCCAGAGGCGTGTGGCTCGGGGCAAACGTGCTGGTGGGGACGGGGGTGGACGGTCCCGGACGCCGTGGTGCAGATCTCGAAAGCGTGTAGAGGGGTAACTCTCTCGTGGGTTCAAGTCCCACCGCCACCGCGCTGACCTGCGACGATACCCGCTTCCTTGATCCATCAGGGGGCGGGTTTCGTCGTCTGTGGTCTCAGTTGTGGTCTCAATTCCGCCTCGATGGGCGCTCGACCGTCGTTCGCCACCGTTCGCCGACGTCCGCAAACGTCCTGAACGGCGGCGAGACCGGCGAGGAGCACGCTTGCGGATCTGTGCTCCTTGGCGTCCGGGACGGTGCGCCAGTGTGCGAGCCGGTTCGCTGGACCTGCTGTCGGTGGCCCGGGCTACCCTGGCCAGGAAGGTGACGAGCCGGCGACAGGAGGACCTCCGATGGCTGAAGAGTCCCTCGCGGAGGTGTTCGAGCGGATCGGGATCCGCCCACTCCCGCCGGTCGAGGCGTTGAAGGCCATGACCGAGGCTGAGCGGCGGGCAGCGCTGACAGCGAGCCATGTGTCGGCGGAGCAGTACGAGCAGTTGCCGGCCTGGTACCGGGACCAGCTGCGTCGCCGGGCCGAGGACACGATCGCCCGCCGCGACGCCGAGCAGGCAGCCACCCGCCGGGTGTCGTGAGTATCCGCGACGTCCGACCCACCGACGACTTTTACCGCGACCTCGACCAGGCCCTCACTCTCGCCGGTGGGGTGATGTCCCGGTCGGAGTTCGGGCTGTACGTCCTGCCCGGCATCCTGCGAGGTTTCGCCACCGACTGGGACCAGCTCCCGATGCCCGTCCCGGGCCGGGGCGACTACCGGATCCTCATCGGCTACTCCAGGCACCTCGGCGCCTACGCCGTGGAAGCCCAGCTGGCCTGGGACGACGTCATCGAACTGACCAGCCTCACCATCGATACGACAGGGCCCGCCGAGTCACTGCCGGACGAGGGAGACTGACAGGCGGGACGGTGCACAGGCGGCTTTCGGTGCGAGTTCTTGTCCAGGCCTGACACACGTCCGGGTCTGCTGGACATGTAGGAGTCATGACGAGTTCGGGCGGCGCCTTGGAGCGAGAAGCACGTTTCCGGGCCCTCTACGACGACGCGTACCCGGACCTGCTTCGCTTCGTGACTCGGCGAGTCCAACCCGGCTTCGCGGAGGATGTTGTCGCTGACACGTTCCTGGCGGCATGGCGCCGCATAGACGCCGTCCCCGTCGAGCCGGGCAGTGCTCGGGCATGGTTGTTCGGCACCGCCCGGCGATCGCTGCTCAACGAACGGCGAGGCGCCCGACGACGCGAGGCCCTGGCAGTCCGTATCGCCGAGTTACCCGACAACGACCGATACCCCGGAACCGACCCTGACCAGGTCGCCGCACGACTGGACCTGGCGGCGAGCTGGCGCCGACTGACCCCCGCCGACCAGGAGGTCCTCGCCCTGACGGTGTGGGACGAACTCACGGGCGCCGAAGCGGCCACGGTCCTGGGCATCTCGCCAGTTGCCTACCGATTGCGGCTGTCCCGCTCGCGACGAGCACTGCGCCGACTCCTGGACCACCAGCCATCCTCCGCGCTCAGCCAAGGCTCGCTCATCCCGGAAGGACACTCCCAATGACTCCCCCCAAGACGGACGTCGCCATCGAGGCCATGCTCAGCTCCGTGGATGCTGCGCCACCCCAGGCGCTGACCGATCAGCAGACCGCACGCGCCGCAGCCACCCTCTCGATGATCTTGGCGGCTGACCCCGGAGCCGGTGAGGCGACCGAACGCATCCAAGCGGCCTCGACTTTGAGCTTCGCCCGCCGCCGCTGGGCCATGCTCGTGGGGGTAGCTGCGACCGGAGCTCTGCTCTTCAACCTTCTGCCCGGCTCACCGGGTGTATCGACCACCGTCCCGCCGTCCAACTTGAGTTCGGTGGCGTTCGTGTCCTGGACGGCCGTACCCGTCCAGCTGACACTTGACGGCGCAGGAGAAGCTGCCCGCTACTGCCAAGAACACGGCGCCGACCATACCGACGCCGCGACCGAAGCAGCGGCGGCCAAGTCGACCGTGGCGATAGCTGAACGACGCGGCGCCTGGACCTACGTGCTGCTCGCAGGCGCTGACGGATTCGGGGTCGGCTGCCTGACCGACGGCTCGTTCAAAGACGGCCACATCGGCTGGGCAGGCGCTCCCGCCGGCTACCGGCCGCCGGCTGCCCGCGAGATCCGGCTGGGCAACTGCTGCGGCGGCGGGGGAACCATCCGGGACGGCGTGAAGAACTTGATCGGCGAAGTTGACGGCTACGCAGGCACCGACGTGGCCAAGGTCGTTGCTCTCACTCCAGCCAAGGGAGCGGTCGAAGCCACCGTGGCGCACGGCCGTTTCGTCGCCTGGTGGCCCGACAACAACAGCGACACCCGGCCCCGCTCACCAATGACGTTCCAGTTGACGTTCACCGACGGAGCCACCCAACAGGTCACCCTCGCGAGCGGCTAGCAGTTCCATGGTCGGTCACAAGAGTGCGCGGCTGGCTCGGGATGGAAGGCCGTGCCCATGGCCGATCTACTCAAGGAATGGCTGGCCGCTCGAACGGAATGGGCAGCAGCGGACGCTGCGGGTCTACCAGTTCATGCACGCAACCAGATCATGGATCGGGTTCGGGCATTGAGCAGCAAGATCGCCGGCCAACCGGGAGGGCAACCAGCGGCGCCGGCGGAAGAGGTAGACGGGGACCGCGATCGGAGCCATCAGGGCAGTCAGCAGTGCCCAACCCGGGGCGCCCAGGGACCCGTCGCGACCGCCGGGCCCGCCGTAGGTCATACCGAGACGATGCGCGTCCCACCAGACGCAGGCGGCCGCCACCAGGTACTTCGGAGTCGGAAGCGCAGCGGCTGATGAAACATCTGCGGGTGCAGGGGTTCATGGCCGAACTTCGGCTGAACATGGTGCCCATCCACAGCCGGCTGGAGGACTGGCTCTGGGATCGCTGACGCTGCCCAAGGCGCCCCAGCGGTAGGCGGACGTGGCGCCTGCCGCAGCACGACGGCGCTTCTGCGACTGATACCTTCCGCGACTTCCGGTCATCGGCACGAGCGGATGTTCTGCGCCTGATCTCGGAGAGTCACTGCCAGCGAGAAGCTCGCAAGTTACCTTGGGATCGTGCTGGAAGAGCCAGTCATCGCGGCATCGGCTTTCAAGCACGGCCTCAGCGAAGAAGAGAGATCCTGCACGCCTACCGCAACCCGATCCGGATCTGGGACCTCGGAGACGGGTTCACCATGATGATCGGTCCGAACGCGGCCGCCATCACCTCGAAGTCGGCTACATCGACGGCGACACCGCCGTCGTCATCGTGCACGCGATGCACGCCCGAGAGAAGTTCCTCAGGTGATGACCATGCCTCGTTCAGTCGAAGAGATCCTGCAGCACGCCGACGAACTCGCCGAGCGGTTCGAGAACTACGAACCCGACCTGGCCGCCGAACTCGACCCACGCGCGATCACCCTGCTCCGCGAAGCCATCCAGGAACGCTCCCACGCCGAGCGGCACCTCATGGAAGCGGTCCGAGCCGCTCGCCAGTCCGGCATGTCCTGGTCGGCCATCGGCACCTTCGTCGGCACCAGTGGCGAGGCCGCACGCCAGAAGTACGCCGACCGCGTCGCCTGACGGATGGTAGGTGCCGCGGCCGTGGCCCTCATGGGTCGAAGTCAGGGTGGCGCCAGTCTCAGTTGTGGTTTCACTTCCACCCCGAACGGCGACCGATCGTCGTCTACCACCGTTCGTCGTCGTCCATCGACGTCCAGAGACTGGGCGAGAGCGGCGAGGAGCACGCGGACCAGCGGTGCGTCGTGTTGGTCTGGACCGGCACTCGCTTAGCGTGCCTCTCCGACCCCAATGACGAAGCCATCAGCGGAAACCGGCTCTACCGGAAAGGTTTGATCGGTCTGCGGTGGCAGGGCAAGTCCGAGATAGCGCGACAATCAGCGGGCTTGAGCAACAGAGTCGAGTCCACCCGGGGCATGACCCAGCCCGATTCAAAGAGCTGGTGCATCACGTCGTTCCTCAAGCAGGTCAGTTGGCGCTATCGGGGATACACGGTCACCGCGGCGAGAGCGAAGGTGGCTGTGCGGCCTGTCAGACCCGCCTAATAACCACTCCGGACATCCCCTCTACCGCCTGAAAGTCGTCGTCCTGGCTCACGACCGGGAGACCGTGCCGTGCTGCAGTTGCGGCGATCCACAGGTCATTCACGTTGATCCGTCGACCGGACTCGGCCAGCGAGACTCGCAGCTGCGCCCAGATCAGCGCGACATCGGCGTCGACCGGGAGGATCTCCACGTCATTCAGGATGTCGAGGGTGGCCAGTCGACGCGCGCGCGTCTGCGTATCTCTCGCGGCCAGGACGCCGGCCTGCAACTCCGCCAAGGTCACCACGGACACCGCTGCCTCCTCCGGCAGCAGATCCACATTCAGCGGCCGGCCACTCTCCGAGGCGATGAAGACGCTGGTGTCCAGCACGCCGCGGTCACTCATCCGATGCTGCCCAGGTCATCGGTCGTGTCTCCGGCAAGCCTTGCCAAGTCCTCGCGTAGCCCGGGATCAGCCTGGGCGTGCGTCAGCCGGCGGATCAGGTCGGCCCGCGAAAGCCACCGACGCCGGGCGTGCTGGACTGGGACGAGTCGGGCCACGGCCTTCCCGTTGACTGTGATCACGACGTCCTCACCGTTCTGGACCCGTTTGAGGACCCCGGCGGTGTCGTTACGCAGATCCCTGGACGCCACGTCAGACATGCTACGAGTGTAGCAACTATGTAGCACGCCAGGTGACGCTCCCGGCCCCCTCAGGCAGGTACGTCTTGCGGCACGCAGAGTCATCAAAGTGGTACGTTCCACGGCTCCCCCGTCCTGGCGGCCTTCGAAGAAGCCGAGGCCGCCCTGGTCCGCCTGCACGCCAGCACCGGCGTGCCCACTGAACCCGACCGGGAATGGGTCACGAGGTGGCTGCATCGCAACCACCTCGCCCGGGCCGTCGTCATTGAGTGGTTCGATCCACAGCGGCCATTCGGCAGCCCGCACCGCGTCCTCGCCCGCGATGCCGTGCTTCAGGGCGCTGGAGTGAACCTTCACGCTGCGAAGTGGGCAATGGCGGCGCGAATGACTTCAGATCTGCTCATGTCGTTCTTGGCTGCCGCCGCATCCAGGGCGTCGAGCTCTTCGGCAGTGAGCCGGACAGCCACCACTTGCATCGGCTCGGCCCCACGGCCGGGACGGCCAGGGCAGGGTGGGCACGGCGAGGTAAGGAGCCCGCTTTCAGTAGGTACTCCTTCTCGTCCGGGACCGTGCGCTGGTGTTCGAACGCGACGGCTGCGGCGACTACCTGGTCTCACCCGACGGCTTCGGCACACAACGAGGCTGACGCGCCGGGCTGGCTCAGCAATGTCAGGGGTGGTCGCTTCCGTTCGCGGCCGACGACGTGGGAGCCGTGCAGAATGGGCCGGGTGGGTCGTGCTTTCGTGGTGATGTCTGGTCTGCCGGGCAGCGGCAAGACCACGTTGGGGCGCCGTCTCGCTGCTCTGCTCGCCCTGGCGATGCTGGACAAGGACGACATCCTGGACGCCCTCCTAAACACTGTGGGGTCACCGGACCCACAGAGTCGGCAGATGCTCAGTCGGGCCAGTGATGCTGTCATGGAGACGATCGCCGCGAACAGTCCCGGGGCGGTGCTGTCCTCGTTCTGGCGCCGCGAGCGCCTCACCACGACCTCGGGCACCCCGACCGCATGGCTGCATCAGTTACCGGACGCCCGGCTGGTCGAGGTCCACTGCGTCTGTCCGCCGACCACCGCGGCGGAACGGTTCCAGGCGCGACGCCGTCACCGCGGACACCACGACCGGCGGTACACCACCGATGAACTGATCGACCGGTTCACCCGCCTCGACGCCGAAGGACCCCTACACCTAGGACACCTGGTTCAGGTGGACACCAGCAGCGACGTCGACCCCGGCCCGATCGCCGCCGCCATCAACGGCCACCTTTACCCCTTGACCGTCGACGTGGCATCCCCCATGGATGATGATCTCGAGGTCCGGCGACTCACGGATGAGGAGACGACTGCCGTGCTCGCCGCCGGCCTCGGGCTCTCACGCCTGGACCCCGCGACACTGCGTTCGCCGTCCGGGTTCTACCTCGTCGCGTGGTGCGGCGCCGTGCCCGTCGGCCATGCCCACCTGGCCGTGACCGACCCGCCCGCTCTGCAGGACGTCCTCGTCGTGCCCGCAGCCCGCGGGCGCGGTGTCGGGACGGCGCTCGTCGAGGCGGCCTGCGGGCAGGCCCGCGCACTCGGTGCCGTCCGAATGCAACTCAAGGTCTCGGCCGACAACCCCTCCGCCGGTGCGCTCTACGCCCGGCTCGGGTTCGCCGACGCCGGGCAACCGCCCCAGCACGTGCATGGCCCAGTGCAGATCCGCACCGGCGTCATCGAGGTCGACGAGGTCCTCACCACGCTCGAGCGCCCACTCCCACCCACTTGATCGTCCCGCTCGACCGCAGAACCTCCTGGCAGCGCCCGCCGGCAGCTCACCCGGACTTGACCGGCTGTGGGCTCCCTCATCGGCTACTCCGGGCACCTCGGCGCCTACGCCGTCCGGGCCCAGCTGGCCTGGGACGACGTCATCGAACTGACCAGCCTCACCGTCGATACACCAGGGCACGCCGCCGCCTAGGACGGTGACCTGCACCGGATCCGGGCACTACTGGCCGCGGGCGCTGACCCGACGATCCGGGACCGACGCTTCGGCGGCCGGCCGCTGGACTGGGCGGTGCACGCCTTCCAGACCGAGGCCGAGGCACTGCTTCGGGACGTCACCCCGGAAGCCACCACGGAGGCCGCCCCGGACGAGGCCTGACCCGAAGGCACGGCCGTCCCGGCTTGTCGGGTACGTCGAATGATGCCGCGGCCGCGTCCCCAGACCTGGACGTGGTCGCCCTGTCCGAGGACCCCTCGACCGACCAGACCTACCTGTGGCGCAACGACGGCTGACCTGCTCGACCCCCTGGAGTCGAGGGCTCACCAGCTGGTCGAGGGGCTGCCTACGATCGTGGCGTGGAGTTCAGTCGGGAACTGCGGGCCCGGGTGCTGTCGGGCGACATCACCGTCACCTTCCGGCTCTGGCGTAGCCCCAAGGTCAAGGTGGGTGGCCGCTACCAGGTCGGTCCCGGGCAGATCGAGGTGGACTCCATCGAGCAGGTCACCGTGCACGACGGGACGTCGACGACATGCGCGCGCACGACATGGCGCACCGCCTCTACCTGTACCTGCAGTCCCAAGGAGACCCCGACCGGTACTGAACCCAGCTTCGCCGAGGTCGAGTGGACCTTCACGCCCCGAAGTGGCATGCGCTGAGTGCCTCTGCGCGGCCCGCTGAGCGCCCATCCTCCGTACACCGAGGCCGTGTGGCAGCACCCGTGTATGCGGCCCGACGAAGGTGACCACGTTCATCGCGACCGCTCCGTAGCGGAGGAAGCACAGTGCGTGAGGAGGGCTGGGGGCCCACACTTCACGCTGCCTTATCGCACGTTGTCACAATGCCCGGCCTACGCTTCCTGAATTCGATGTACCGACCAGGCCCGAACTCGATGAACCGACCAGGAGAGGGGGCTCGTGCCCCGAGGCAGTCACCGCGCGGAGCTATTCGAGCGGTCCCCTTGTCGTCTCCCCCGTCGGGTTGCCGGTGTGGTTTTCGGCGTCGGTGCGGTGCTGCTGGCGTCGGTCCTGGTCCTCACTCTCTGGCCGACCACCGGCCCGACTCCGGGCAGCGCGACGCTCGCCACGGCCAATGACCAGCGGCGGGACGCCGTACTGGCTGGCGACGCCCTGGGTGCTGCCTCGGCTCTGAGGACGGAGAAGAGAGCCAGCCGGGACAGGGTCACCTCCGCAGGGCCGGCGACCCCCGTTGCCACGGCTCGCGAGCCCGAGCCTGTGCTGGCCGTTGTGGGGCAGATGTGGGCGACGGCTGACGTCGCCATCCGCTCCGGCCCGTCGGCCGGTCACGACCGCGTCGGCAACCTCAAGGCTCTCACTCGGATCGGCACCACCGGTGTATCCGAGAGCGGCTGGACCCAAGTGGTGACCGACGGGCGTGCCGGATGGATCAGGTCGACCTACCTGTCCGGGTCGAAGCCGAAGCCGAAGCCGGAGGGGACCGCGTCGGCAGGCGTGTCGGACGCGCCGTGCTCCATCAGTACCACCGTCGAGTCGCACCTGAGGCCGAACGCCCGTTCGGTGTATCGCGCGGTGTGTGCCGCCTTCGCAGACTGGTGTCGTCCTTCGGCGGCTACCGTGCCGGGGACGGCGGCGACCACGGCAGCGGCAGGGCCGTTGACATCATTGTGTCAGGCGAGCCGGGCTGGGTCATCGCCAGGTACGTCCAGGCTCACGCCCGCCAGCTGGGTGTCACCTACGTGATCTACCAGCAGCAGATCTGGCTGGTCGGCAACCCGACCAGCCGGTGGAAGGCCATGGAGGACCGCGGCAGCAGGACCGCGAACCACTACGACCACGTGCACGTCAGCGTCTCGTAGACGGCGTCCTACCTTCGGTCTGAGAGACGAGGCGAGGCCGCCCGTTACGACTGTGAGGGACACCTGGTCCAGGTAGACACCAGCAGCGACGTCGACCCCGGCAAGGTGGCCGCCGCAGTCACCGGCCACCTTGGCTCCAGGGGCTGCGGTTGAGCTGCTCGATCCTTCACCCTGCCATTCGCCACGGCATGACCCTCGACCAGGCGACGCCAAAGACCTGACCGGACGACGACGGTGGTGCAGCCGGTGCTGCCGGGCTCGCTCGCGTCCCTCGGCCTGGTGGCTGTGCTGGTTCGCTTGCCCAAAGTGGCGGGCAGCGCGTCGGTGATGTTCTGAGGACCCTTGCCTATCATCGCGAGGGTGATCAACTCTCCCTCCGGGGCGGCGTACACGGTGCGCGTCGAGTGGCTGCCGCGTCGGGTGTGGCTGGTGCGCCGGGTCGGGGCGTGGCGGCGGGGCCGCAAGGACTCCTCCCTGATGGACGGCATGGACCCGTTGTCGGGTCTGGACGGCGGCGACGGGATCGTCGGCTGGATCGTCGCTGCCGTGGTGGCGGTGGTGGTCGTGCTGCTGCTGTGGTGGGTGGTTCTGCCACTGCTGCTGCTGGTCCTGGACGTCGTCGTGGTCGCCGTCCTCTCAGTGGTGGCGATCGCGGTGCGGGTGCTGCTGCGTCGTCCGTGGGACCTCGTGATCCACCAGGGCGGGCAGGAGGTGGCCAGCGTGCCTGTCGTGGGCTGGCGTGCGGCACGCCGGGCCCGGGACCGGATCGCCGCTGCCCTGGCGACGGGTTCGCCACCCGAGACCGCAGTCAGCGAGGCGGGGCGGTGACCTCGGCCTCGCCCCCAGGCGGCAGGTGGCCGGTCCGTCAGGCAAGGAGGCACGTCGACCCGGGACCTATGGTGCGGTGATGGACTTCCGGCCGGTTCGGCATGCGTACTCCTCCATGTCAGGGCAGTACATCGCGTTGTTCACCGGCGACCAGAAGACCCCCGAGCCGGAGGCGGCTCTCATCCGGCGGCACCTGGCCGGTGTGACCGGAGCGGTGCTGGACCTCGGCTGCGGTCCGGGCCACTGGAGCGCCTACTTGCATTCCCTGGGTGTCGACGTGACCGGCATCGACATGGTGCCCGAGTTCATCGAGCACGCTCTGGCTACCCATCCCGGCCCTCGGTTCCGGCTTGGATCGATGACGGATGTGGCGGCTCCCGAGCACTCCGTGTCCGGCATCCTGTCCTGGTACTCCACGATCCATCTTCTGCCGGGGGACATCGATGGCGTCCTCGCCGGGTTCCACCGGCTCCTCGCCCCCTCCGGCAGGCTCGTCATCGGCTTCTTCGACAGTGACGATGACGTGGCGCCGTTCGACCATGCCGTGATCACGGCCTACCGCTGGCCGGTCGACGCTTTCGTCGAACGCCTGGCCAAGGCCGGGTTCACCGAGGTGGAACGGCAACGGCAGCAGAACGTGGATCGTCCGGACCGCAAGTACGCCGCCATAGCCGCACAGGCCTCGTGACAGGACCGGTTCGGCGCATGCGCGCGACTGGGCGATGATGGCGCGATGTCCACCATCGTGTTCGTGCACGCCCACCCCGACGACGAGGCCAGCGGCACCGCCGGGTCCATGGCTCGCGCGTCCGACGAGGGCCACCGTGTCGTCCTCGTCGTCGCCACGGACGGCGACCACGGCGTAGCCGCCCGAGGGCCTCGCCGACGGCAGGACCGTCGCCGACCACCGGCGCGAGGAGGTCGCGGAGTCGGCCCAGGTGCTGGGGATCGGCCCGGGTCGCCTGGCTCGGCTACGCCGACTCGGGGATGAACGGCTGGCCGCAGAACTCGGCGCCGAACGCCCTGATGAACGCCGACGTCGACGCGGCCGCCCAGGCGCTGGCCGCAATCCTCGACGAGGAGGACGCCGACGTCGTCACCGGCTACGACTGGCACGGCGGCTACGGCCACCCGGACCACGTGATGGTGCACCGGATCGTGCGCCGCGCCGTCGACCTCGCTGCCCGGCGTCCGCGGCTGCTCGAGGTGACGATGAACCGGGACGCCATGCGCGCGCATGTTCGCTCGGCGCGCAAGGCGGCCGGGCATGGACACCGAGGGCTGGGACCCGGACGCCCCGGCCGACGACGGGAACCCGATCGGCACCCCGCAGGCCGAGATCCACCTGCGGGTGGACGTCCTGCCCTACCTCGAGCGCAAGCGGGCCGCCCTGCAGGCGCACGCCAGTCAGACCACCGACGTGGGCATGATGCTGTCGCTGCCACCCGAGGCCTTCACAGCGATGTTCCGCGACGAGTACTACATCGAACCCGGCAGCGAACCGGGAATGCGGACAGGCTGGATCTTCGACCAGGAGCCGCCTCGTCAGGTTGTGCCCTGACACGGGCCGCTGACACGGGCCGCTGACACGGGCTGCTGACATGGGCCGCTGACACGGGGCGTGGCCCTCAGAACGTCCCCACGACGCGGCCGTCGCGCAGCGGCAGCACCTCGTCGGCGAACTCGGCGACCTCGGGGTCGTGCGTGGCGAGGACGACGGCCGTCCCACCGTCCGCGAGGGCCCGGAGCGCGTCGAGGACGACGCCACGGGTGGTCGCGTCGAGCTCGGAGGTGGGCTCGTCGGCGAGCAGCAGCGCGGGCTCGACCACCAGTGCCCGAGCCAGCGCCACCCGTTGCAGCTGACCGCCGGACAGCTCCTCGGCGAGCCGGTCCCGGGGCAGCTGCTCGGTGCCGAGACCGGCGCGCTCCAGGGCCTGGACGGCGCGTTCGACGACCTCGGCCCGCGGCCGCCCGGCCAGTTGCAGTGGCAGCCGCACGTTCTCGTGCGCGGTGAGCAGCGGCAGCAGCCCCAACCCCTGCAGGACGACGCCCACCTCGCGGCCCGGCCGTGAGTCCGCCGCACGCACCGGTTCTCCGAGCCAGCGCACGCTGCCGCCCTGCGGGGTGACGAGTCCGGCCAGGACTGCGAGCAAGGTGCTCTTGCCGGCGCCCGACGGCCCGGTCACCGCGAGCACCCTGCCCCGGTGTGCCACCAGGTCCACCTCGTCCAGCACCCGCCGTCCGCCCCGGTCCACGACGACTCGTCGGGCGACGAGGTCGGCCTGGATGTCGTGGGCGGCCCGTCCCGGTTCAGGCGCCTGCGGGGCCATCGGCGTCCTCCGTTCCCCGGCGCCGGATCCGCAGATCCGCGCCGTCCCGCACCACATCGACGAGCGTTCCGGGCGGCCATTCCTCGAGATGTTCGTCCGGCAGCTGCAACCCGCCGTCGCGCCCGATCAGCGTGAACTGGCGCCCGTTCATGCCCGCCTGGCCCACGCGGCCGAACCGCATCGTGATCGTCCGGCCGAGCCTCTGCCCGACGACGGGGTCGTGCGTGACGACCACGATCGTCGCTGCCGAACCTCTGGTTGACCCGGTGCAGCAGGTCGAGCACCTCGTCCCGGCCCGGTGCGTCGAGCTGGGACGTCGGCTCGTCGGCGAGCAGCAGGCCGGGCCCGACGGCGACCGCAGCCGCCACCGCCACCCGCTGCTGCTCGCCACCGGACAGCGTCGCGACCCGGCGGTGAGCGAGGTCGGCCAGGCCGAGCCCGTCGAGCAGGTCGGTCGGATCCGGCAGCCGCACGACGCCGGGCCACCCGCTGCGCGAACGCGACGTTCTCCGCGGCCGTGGCGTAGGGCAACAGGTTGCGGCCGGCGCCCTGGAGCACCGTGGCGACGGTGCCGGCGCGCAGCCGCAGCAGCTGCGCGACCGGGCATCCTGCTGATCTCCTGGTCACCGATCCACGTCTGCCCGGCCGTCGGCGGGATCAGCCCGCCGAGCAGGGCGACCAGCGTCGACTTGCCCGACCCCGACGGGCCGTAGACCGCGAGCGTCTCCCCGGCGGCGACCTCCAGGTCGACGCTGCGCAGCGCGACCACCTCGGTGTCACCGCGCCGGTAGATGTGCACGACCTCCTTGCACCGCACCGCAAGACCGCCGCCGCGTGGGCTCATGCCTGCCTCTCTCGGAGCAGGTCGGTGCTCGCCGCGGCGACGGTCCGCCGGGATCCGAGATGGGCCACCACGGCCACGCAGCAGCACCGCCACCAGCACGACCACCACCACGGTCAGTAGTCGCGGCTCGTGCCGGACGGGTGTCGTGGCGACCAGGGTCACCCCGGGGAGCGCGGCCAGGACGGCCAGCGTGCCGGTGTAGCCGACGACGGCCCCGACCACCGTCCCGATCATGACCAGGGCCACCTGCTCCTGGCGTCCCGCCCGCACCAGCGCCCGCTGGCTCGCTCCGAGCGACCGCAACGCCGCCAGCTCGTAGGCCCGGCGCCGGCCGCCGACGTAGGCCGTCGCCAGCACCGTGCCGAGCACCAGGACGACGCCGACCAGCGGCCGCCGTCAGCGTAAGCAGCACCGCCAGCGACCCGGCGTCCCGGTCGAGCTCGGCCCGTCGCGCGGCGAGCGTCTCGACGGTCACGGTCGAGCGCCGAGCCTACCGAGCGCGGCTCGCACCTGCTGCGGTGCACCCTCGGCCAACCAGACCTGGTAGTCCACGCCGAGCCAGGCGCCCCCGTCGATCTCGGCGAGATCGGTCAGGTCGGCCATGACTCCGGCCCTGCCGACGCGGGGAAGGGTGCCGGTCGCCACCCGCCGCAGCACGATCGATCCGCCCGAGAGTCCGGAGTCGTAGAAGTCGCTCGTGCTGTCCTCCACCGGGCCTGCCTGACGCGCGGTACCGCAGACCGCGGGAACCGGATCGGGTCGATCGGCGACCTCGACCACCACGTCGTCGTGGGCGACCAGCCCGGAGAACGCGATGACCAGTCCGTCCGGTCCGGCCCGGGCGCTGCGCGCGTCGACGCCGGCCTCGCCGGTCGATCCGGGGCGCGGCGGCACCCGCCAGGCCGAGGCCGTGCGGAGCGCGGCGCTCGACCCTGCCTCCGGCGTCCTCGATGCCCGTCAGCACCAGGTCGCCGGTGGAGGTGTTCGAGCCCAGTCCAGGCCCTTTCAGGACGAGGCTGCGCAGCCGGCAGCCCTGCCCGCAGCTGTCGAGTGAGGCGGTGTACCTCGCCGTCCCGGACCGCAACGGCCCCAGGTCGAACGTGCGCTCGATGCCGTCCGGCTGCTGGAGCCACAGCTGCAGGTCGGGTGCGCCGCCCGCGCCCAGCTGTGCGCTGGCGGTCAGCGTCACCTGTCCGCGCACGAGGATCGGGGCCGGTCTCGCAGGATGCAGGGCGGCGGTCAGGGCGGGGAGAGAGGTGCTCGCCCAGGCGGGGTCCCACACGGTGACGGCGGCGAGTCGCCGGCTCTGGATGCCGAGCACCGGACCGGTGCTGGTCCGGTCGAGTTGTGCCGCGGCCATCGCCCACCGACCGCCCGGGTCGGCCCGCTCGACCAGCCGAGCCAGCTCCGTCGGGGAGCTCGCCGTCACGTGCAGCACGGTCGCTGCGCCCACGTCCTGGCGTGCCAGGTCTGCCCTGGCGTCGCGTGAGACCGTCCAGGTCGAGACGCTGAAGACGCCGAGTGCGGCGGCGATGGTCACCAGGACCACGAGCCGGGTCCCCCCGGGGCGACGGGCCACGTTGCGCACCGCCAGGAACGTCGCCACGCGCGGGGAGGCGGCGGTCCGCCGGACGGCGAGCCGCGCGGCCCACGGCAGGACGCGAACGGTGAGCAGCCCGGCAGCGACGGCGAGCAGGCCCGGTGAGACGAGGGCGACCGGGTTGTCGTTGCCGGTGCGCAGCAGGTAGATGCCCTCTGCGGCCAGGGTGACGGCGGCGGCATCGACGGCAACGGTTCGCGCCAGCGCGGCCCGCGTGCCGCCGGTTCGCCGCAGCTCGTCCAGGACCGGGGTGGTCAGCATCCGTCGCAGCGCCAGGACGGCGGCCACCAGCGCGCCGAGCAGCCCGAGCCCGCTCGCCACCCAGGTCGGGCCGTCGAGCAGTGCGCTGGTCCGAGGCAGCGGGAGGGTCCTGATCAGCAGCCCGACCAAAGCCTGCCCGGCCAGCAGCCCGACCGGGGCAGCCACCAGGAGGATCAGGCCCGTCTCGGCGAACCCGAAACGCAGGGTCTGCCAGGGGGAGTGGCCCCGCAGCTTGGCCAGCGCCACCTCCGCCGCCCGCTCCTCGCTGGTGGCGGCGACGACCACGAAGAGCACGAACCAGCCCAGCACGACCAGCTGCGCCGTGACGGCGAAGCCGGTCACCTGCAACTGTCGGCGGTCCCCGGCCAGGTCGGCGAGGAACGAGGGCAGCCCGGCGCGCACCGTGAACACCACCTGCTGGGGGTTCGTCCGGACCGCGACCGCCTCGCGGGCGGTGAGCGCCGCGGCCTCCCTCCCCACGGCCTCCCCTGCTGCGTCGAGGTCCTGGGTACGGGCCAGGCCCGGGCGCAGCAGTCGGAACACGGTGGTGGTCGCCTCGCCCGTGGCGCTTCGGATCCGGTTGCGTTGCAACAGGATCTCGTCCAGGACGACCGTGTCGTGGAACCTGTCGCGCTTCTGCATGTACTGGGACGGCTGCCTCGGGCCCCAGACCTGGGGGTCCGCCGACCCCAGCTGATAGGTGCCGACGACCGTCACTGCCCGAGGGTCCGCGGGAGTGGCCACCGGTCGCCGGCACCTCCGGTGCCGGGGTCAGGTCGACGAGCAGGGTGGAGCCGAGCCGTAGGCGGTACTGGTCGAGCAGGCGGTCCGAGACGAGAACCTCGCCGTCGGCTGCCGGGCAACGGCCGGTGCCCAGTCGCACCCCCGCGCAGGCGCCGGGGTGCCACGAGGTGCGGGCTTCTCCCAGGGACCGACCGTCCAGGGTGTGCACCTCGACGGGAGGCACGGTGATCCAGCCCCCGCTCGGTCCGTACCACGGGTCGAGTGCGCTCAGCGCGGACATGCTCCGGGTGAGCTCGTCGTTCAGCCGCCCCGTGTCGACGGGGCGCAGCCGCCCGTCAGGGGTGTACGACGGAGGTTGGGCGACCGTCGTCGCCTCCAGCTCCAGGTCGGTGGAGACCGGGACGTCGGCGGCGCCGGCCACACGGTCCAGCAGGAACGACTCCTCCGCCGAACGCACGTAGAGCGGGCCGAGAGCCGCCCCGCCGACGGCCACCGCCGCCACGACGAGGACGGCCAGGGACGCCGCCGCCCGCCAGCGCAACGCCCGCAGGAGCAGCATGACCACATGCCCTTCCGTGACGGCGCGGTCGGTCGGTTGAAGGCCCGAGCATACGACGCCCTCGTCGGCCCTCCCGGAAGGTGTGCCGAGGTCAGCTGGCCGCCGCTGCGGTGCCCGCCGCAGCGGTCCGAACGATCCTGACCAGGGGTGGCGTCGTCAGGTGTCGGCGGCGCCGAACCACGTGGGCAGGCGGCTCAGGGGCCCCTGTTGGTCCTCGCCGACCCACGCCACGTGGCCGTCGCGTCGCACGAGCACGGCGGGTCCAGGTCCCGCAACCGGCGGCCGACGAGCGGACGGTCGTCGCCGAAGTCGTAGCGGATCCCGATCGCTGTGACCTTCTCGATCAGGTATCGGTAACCACCGCCTGCGGGCCGGCTAGGGTCCGACCACGCCGGCCCGGGCGACCCACACATGCCGCAGGGTGTGCGGCGCGAGCTCGCGATGGATCACCGAACCCGGGCCGTCACCCGCGAGCTCGGCGAGCGCCGCGGCGTCCTGCGGTGTCAACCGGTCGGGGGCCCCGCCCGCGAACCAGTCCCTGAGGCGCCGCATGGACAACTGGGCCAGGCGCGCGGCCGCCTCGGGCAGCGGCGGCGCGAGCCTGACGTCGAAGAGCCGGTCGGTCTCCACGACGAAGCCGGCGTCGGTGAGGGCACGGCCCCAGTCTGCACCGTGGTACGGCATGGCCTCGACGAGGTCGGCGTGGACGGCGTCCCAGATCCTGGACTCCAGGCCGTCGTCGGCGGCGAGGAACGTCGGCTGGAACGTGCCCACGTCGTCGATCTCGACCAGGACCAGCGCGCCGTCCGGCGCGAGCGCGGTGCGGACGTCGGCGAGGCGGGCGGGCGGGTCGGCGACATGGTGCAGGGACGTCGATGCCCACACCAGGTCGAGATCCGCGATGCCCTCGGGCCAGCCGGCGTCGAGGTCGGCGGCCCGGGTGCGTAGGCGGTCGGCGACCCCCCGCGCCGTGGCCCGGGCCGCCACGAGCTCCAGGAGCGGGCCGGCGACGTCGACCGCTGTGAGTTGCGCCGCGGGCAGTCGTTCGAGGAGAGCCAGGGTGCCGGTGCCGGAGCCGCAGCCGAGGTCGGCAACCCGAAGCGGCCGGTGCGCCGGGACGGCGGCCGCGGCGAGCGCGACGACATCGGCGAGGTAGCCGGAGAAGACCTCGGCGTCGAGGTCGAGCAACTCGGCGGCACCGGCGAAATCGGCACCCTTCCCCTCGTCGTGCCCGTGCCCGTGCCCGTGCCCATGTCCGTGACCGCCACCGCCGGCCGCGGTGTGACGTTCGCTGCTGCCCTGACCGCTGTCGTGTGCGTGCGTCATGGCCTGCACCCTAGTCGCGCCGTCACCCAGGCCCCGGGGTCGATTGGGCCTCTGTTGTTCGAACAGGTGTTCGACTAACCTGTGGACCATGGCGTCCGGCCCGACGATCCTGCATGCCGATCTCGACGCGTTCTACGCCTCCGTGGAGCAGTTGCTCGACCCGGCCCTTCGGGGTCGGCCGATCTCCGTCGGTGGGAGCGCCCGAGGTGGCGTGGTTCTGGCCGCGTCCTACGAGGCCCGTGCTTATGGGGTCCGTGGCGGGATGCCCGGTTGGCAGGCGAGGCGGCTGTGTCCGACCCTGCGCTTCGTCGGCGGCCACTTTCACGAGTACCAGCGGTTGGCAGACGAGGTGATGGACGTCCTCTACGACGTGACGCCCGCGATCGAGCGCATCTCGATCGACGAGGCGTTCCTCGACGTCTCGGGATCGACGCACCTGTTCGGGTCGCCGAGGACGATTGCGGCCCACCTGCGCCATCGGGTCCGTGCGGAGATCGGGTTGCCGATCTCGATCGGTGCGGCGCGGACCAAGCACCTGGCGAAGGTCGCCTCCCAGGTGGCCAAGCCGGACGGGCTCGTCGTCGTCGAGCCCGAGGAGGAGCGAGCATTCCTCGATCCGTTGCCGGTGGGGCTGATGTGGGGCGTGGGGCCGGTCGCCGAACAAAGGCTGGCGGGGCGGGGCATTCGCACCATCGGCGAGCTCGCGCAGACACCGTCCTTCTCGCTCGAGAATCTGCTGGGCCAGGCGGTCGGCAGCCGGCTCAGCGCGTTGGCGCACAACGAGGACCCGCGTCGCGTCGTGACCTCCACCCGCGCCCGATCCGTCGGTGCCCAGTCGGCCCTGGGTCGCCGCCGACCGACGCCGCCACTGGTACGCGCCGTCCTCAGTCACCTCGCCGAGCGGGTCGCCACCCGGCTGCGCGCCAAGGACCGCGCCGGCCGAACGATCACGGTGCGGGTGCGTTTCACGGGTATGCGCTCGGTCACTCGTTCCACGACGCTGTCGGCGCCGGTCTCCGCCACCCTCACCCTGACCGAGGTGGCCGAAGAGCTGGCGTGGCTGGCCATCCACGACCAGCACGACGAGGACGTCGAGATCTCGCTGTTGGCCGTCTCGGTGTCCAACCTGGCCAGTCAGAGCGCCGTCCAGCTGGAGCTGCCCCTCCACCCCGAGGATCCGCGCCGACCGGGCTCCTCGACGGGCTCGGCGCGGTGGGTGCTCGACCGGTCGATGGACGCGATCCGTGAGAAGTTCGGCCGTCACGCTGTCGGCTACCTGCCTGCCGAGCTGTCACGCGCCGCCGGGGTGCCGGACGACTTCCGTGAGCTCGCCGAACGCGACCTGTAGTGCCTCAGACGATCGGGTCAGGGGAGGAGGATGCGCTCGCCGGCCCGCCGATCGCTCCGGCCTGCGCACAGTCCTGCAGGCCGATCCGCGAGGCCAGGTCGTTGCCGAGCTGGTTGGCCGCATCGCCCTGTGCCGCCGCTGCCTTGGCGCCGGACAGGTCGTTCTTCCTCAACGCTGCCGCCGCCTGGTCGAAGAAGGTGGCCATCCGGTCCCAGTTCGAGGCGACCTGCTCGACCTGCGCGCGTAGACCGCTGGGTGGGTCTTTGCGCAGCACCGTGTCGACCTCGCGGTTGATGGCGGCGATCCGGGCGAAGTAGGCCGCCAGGTCGGTGGTCGACAGAGGTGAAGCCTTCTTGATCGCCGGATCTGTGGTGGTGCGGCAGTAGGCGTTCGTCGCCGCCAGCCACGACGAGGTCGCCCTGTCCGCGGCACCCGCACCGCCGGGGCTTGGTGAGGTGCCGTCCGCGGAGGTTCCGGGGGAGCTCGGTGCGGCTGAGGCGCTGTCGGGCGCGGCAGAGGCGCTGTCGGGCGAGGCAGGCGAGGCGGTGCCAGGTGCAGTCGTGGACGCCGGGGCCTGGACAGGCGTCTGCGCCGAGGTCGTCGTCGTCCGCCCTTGCCAGCCGTACCAGAGCGCGAGCGACGTGCCCCCGAGCACCAGGATCGCCCCGACTGTGACCACGGCAACGATCCACGGCAACGGGTTCCGCCGGCGCGGCTGCGGTGCCTGCTGAGGCTGTCCGTAGTGGGGTTGCCCGTACCCGTACTGGGGTGACCCGTACTGGGGTGACCCGTACTGGGGTGACCCGTACTGGGGTGACCCGTACTGGGGTGACCCGTACTGGGGTGACCCGTACTGGGGTTGCCCGTCAGGCGCCTGTCCGTACGTCGACCTCGGGTCGGGAGTGTCACCCGTCACGAACTCCTCCTCGGCAGTTGCCCGGCCCTTGTTCTCTCCACCGTAGCCGGGCCACCTGAGAGGGCGTCGAACGAGGGTGCCGGCACTCCGCCCGCGATCCCGGAGCAGCACTTCAGCTCCAGGCAGAACGCCTGGTCCAGGTTCCCGTCGTGCTTCCTGCCTGGGCGCTCGGCTGTGATGATGCGCGAGTGAGTGTGAAGACCACTGGTGTCGAGTCCACGGTGGCTTCGGTGCTCGACGCCGGTACCCGTGCCTGGTGGCGCCTGGTCGGCCGGCGGGTCGACCCGTCGGGCCGGCAGCCATGGTTGGACGCCCCGACGTGCGGGCCTGGCCCGGTCGGTGCGTCGTGGCTGGCTGCCGAGGCCATCCGCATCGGCGGCAGCGTCAGGCAGGACGCCGCAGGCGGAGGGCTGCTGTCGTCGATGGCGGTGCTCGACGGTCCGGGCTTCCGGTCCGCGGACGTCGATCCGCTGGTGCGTGACTTCTACGAGCACACCGCCGACTGGCGGATGGAGGTCTGGGCGCAGTGGTCCGCCGTGTTCCAGCCCGGCGGTGAGCTGGTCAGCCGACTCTTCGCGCGGCGGGTCCAGCAGCTCGCTCTGCCGACCCGCCCGTTGGACGTGGCACACGGAATGGACTCCCGTGTGGTTCATCTCGTCGACGACCGGGGGGTGCAGCAGGCAGCCGGGTGGCTGCGCACCCTGTCCGCCACCGGAGAGTTCGTCTACAGCGGCTGCTACTCCACCCGTCTGCTGCCCGGAAGCGATCGGCCCTCGATGCATGTCGCCTTTCCGTTGGAGTCGGGCAACGTGCAGGTGCTCCTCCGTCCGAGTGTCGAGCCGGACGGCTCGCTCGTCCTCTCGTCCCCACCCGGCCGCTTCGGGCAGGACGGCGCCTACGTCCTCGTGCGCGACGCGCGTGGCCGCCATCACGCAGCCAGGGTCCCGCTCCACGAGCGGTTCCACGTCTACCGTGACCACCGCGGGGTGCTGCGCACCGATCACGAGCTACGGCTCCACCGGGCGCCGGTCCTTCGCCTGCACTACCGCCTCGAACCCGCCTGCTGAGCATGACGAAGGGTGGGCTCAGGCTCTGACCCAGAGACCCGCGTGCTTGACGCCCGCCGTGCTCGACATCACGGTCAGGCCTTGTGGTGGCCTACTTGTCCGGGGTACCGATTCCACCGGAACAGGTTTCGCTGGCCTCGGGGGACTAGGCGCCACGCAGGTAGGTCGGGGTAGGGCGGTAGCCATCCAGGTATTGAGACCAGCGGTCCAGGTGTCGGTACGGCCGACGCTGGGGGTTGCACACCGAGGTCAGATGCGCGACTGTTTTAGCCTGGTGGCCGTAGGGGGCGACAGTGCTGCGTGGCATGGACATCTCTGCCTATCAGGGGCCCGAAGACATCCCAGGAATGGTGTCGGGCTACAAGCTCGACTTCGTCATCTGCCGGGCGCTGCAGTCCAACTACGAGTTGGACCCGCGCTTTCCCGAGTACTGGGCCGCATTGAGCAGGACCACCGCCGTTCGCGGGGCCTACAACTTCGCCAACACCAGGTTCGCCGCGGCCGCCGAGGCCGACCGGTTCATCGACTACGTGCAGGCGAACGGCCTGGTGCCCACGGATCTGCTGGTCCTCGACCTCGAGAGCTCCGGGGGTCTGTCGGCGACCGCGCTGGCCGCCTGGGCCATCGCTTGGGCCCGGCGCCTCAAGGCTCGGTTGCCCGGATACACCCCTCTGCTCTACGGCCCCTACCCCACCCACCCGCAGTACGCCGAGTTGCCCAAGCACTTCGCCGCTTGGTGGTGGCCCAACTACCCGACCGTCTGGTCCATGCGCGCGGCCTGGCCGAGCAGCCTCCCGGCGGTGCCGGCGAACTACTGGCCCGGCGGTCCGACCATCTGGCAGTTCAGCCAGGACTTCCCGGTCGGGCCCAACGACCCCCATGACGCGAATGTCTCGACCCTGACCCTCGACCAGCTTCGTTCCCTCAACCCAGGAGCCCAGGACATGGCACTCACCCAGGCTGACGCGATCACCTTGCTGTCGACCCCGCTGCAGCAGTTCGTTCCCGAGCAGACGCTCAACATCGACGACAGGGTGACCGTCGGGAGTGCGCTGGCCATGATCGCTTTCGCGCTCGGCGGCTCCCCGGCTAAGGACAAGGTCACCCTGAGCCAGCTGCTCGCCGCGTCGACCCGGCCGGCACCGACCGTCGACGTGCCGGCGCTCGCAGCCGCCCTCGCTCCCCTGTTGCCCGCCCCGCCCGGCAGCGTCCCGCTCGCCGAGGTCGAGGCAGCGCTTCGCACGGTTCTCGGCGGTACGGGCATCACCGCCACCTTCACTCCTCGGCCGTAGAACGAGGTTGTCTGTCAGGTCGCCTGTCGGACCGCCGTCCGAACCCCCCTCGGGGCCTCGGGGTCGCGGCGCAGCCGTGACCGGATAAGCCACTCCGCGAAGACGAGGTTCGGCACCCAGCAGGCCCAGGCGGTGACGGCGTACCCGACGTGCTCGCCGAGCGTCGCCTCGAGAGGTCCGGCGTACAGCCGCAGGGTGACGCCTCCGAAGATGAGAGCGTAGCTGCGGGTCATCCACTCCCGGTGGCTCTGCACGTCGCCGCTGCGGATGCGCGCGAGAGCCACCGTCGTGCTGAGCAGGGTGCCGAGCCCCATCAGCCCGAAAGCCACATGGGTGACGGCACCCGAGGCGGAGAACGGCGCCATGTACAGACCGCCCAGGGCGCCGATGGTCGCGCTCACGATGTAGACGGCCCCCAGCAGTCGATGGACGCCGAGGTGGCCCTCACGGAGGCGCCGCAGAAACTGGAACGGACCGACGAGGACGGCGACGATCATCCCTGAGATGTGAGTCATCAGCCCGACCGTCTTGTCCTCGTAGACGTCGCGCTGGAAGTACACCTCCGGATCGAACGTGTAGTACCTGGCAGCAAAGAGTCCCAGGAGCACCGCCCCCGTCAGGAGAAGGCTCCACCCGATCTTCGTCCGCGCTGTCCACATTCGGGCCTCCCGGAGGAACCGCTGCCCTTGTCGATTGAACACCTGGCCGTCGTTCGGCGGCAATGGCCGCCGCTCCCGGACTGCCGCGGGGTCGCAGTCCACGAGTCGTCGATCCGGGGAAGCTCAGTCGAGCATCGGGCGGGGGATCCCCCGATCCCGCGACGTCGCCGAATGGGTTGCCCAGAACTCGCCGAGCGTGAAGCCGAGGGGTGGTTCGAAGGGTTGGGTCGTCAGTCGGGTGGCGCGCAGGTCGTCCAGGCCGATCACCCGCCCCGCTCCGTGCCCGGTGACGACCAGGTGCCAGGAGCCGGCCTTGAGAACCAGCCCGAGGGGCTCGACGGTGAGCGGCGGCTGGTCGGCGAGGTGGAGCTCGACCCGGCGGCACGCCCGGATGCTGCGGGCGATCCGCCGCAGCTCGCCGTGCGGGATCCGGTGCCCTTCCCACGGGTCGGGGTCGTGCAGGAACCACGTCGACAGGCCGTCCGCGATGCCGGCGAGGCCTGCCGGGATAGCGTTGCTGAGCTTGTTCCGTGTGCTTCGGGTCGTCGCTGCGAGCCCGAGTCGATGAGCCACCTGCGGCTGCCCCGCAAGGAACAGGCACTCGGCCTCCTCGGTGGTCAGCCCGGTCAGGCGGGTCTCGAAGCCGTCCATCAGCTGGATACCGCCGCCTGAGCCGCGACTGGCATAGATGGGGACCCCGGCCTCGCTGAGGGCCTCGACGTCCCGCAGGATCGTGCGCTCGCTGACCTCGAGAGCGGCTGCCAGCTGCCGGGCGGTCAGCCGGCCGCGACGCTGAAGCACCAGCAGCATGTCGAGGACCCGGGCCGCGCGCACCACAGAAGTCTAGGTCTCGAACCTGACAGAGGATGTCTGGTTGACCCTGGCAGGGTGTGCCCATGACTGTTGACGACATCGAGGGCACCGGCACCCCCGGTGACCCCTGGCGCCTGACCACGCCTCCCGGGACGAGCTCGTTCGAGGCCTACCGCGACCCGGACGCCGACCCGGCCGCGCTGGTGGTGCAGGTCGGCAAGACGCAGCTGCGGTATCACCTGTCCTGCATCGAGGACCTGCACCGCATGCTGGTCGCCCATGGCGACTGGATGCCCCTGGGCAACACCGACGAGCAGAAGCCGGCTCTGGAGGGGACCGTCGAGGCGTGGGGCCGCTCGGACAAGAACCCGGTCGGCGGCTGGTACGGGTTCAAGAAGGGACTGCGCGGCCGCTTCGGCAGCTATGTGCCACCGGTGATGGAGGCTCTCGGCCTGGCCGAGGTCGAGCACGGCGCCCGGAACAACCGGATGCGGGCGATCTGAGATGACCACGAAGTCCTACACCGTCTCGCGGCAGATCCAGGCACCCGCACAGGTGGTCTGGGATCTGCTCACGGATCCCTCGAGCTACCAGGACTGGAACCCGGCCGTGCTGAGCATCGAGGGTGTCATGTCGCCGGGCAGCACGATCAAGCTGGTGTCGGTGGCGAGCCCGAGTCGCACCTTCAGCCTCACGGTCGCCTCGATGCAGGCTCCGCACCGCATGGTCTGGTCGGACGGGATGCCGTGGGGTCTGTTCCGGGGGGTGCGGACCTATCAGCTGGAACCAGCAGGTGCCGGGACGGCGTTCTCCATGACCGAGGAGTTCAGCGGCCCGCTGTCGGGTCTCATCGTCCGGTCGATCCCCGACCTGACCGAGTCGTTCCGCCAGTTCGCCGACGGGCTCAAGGCGGCAGCCGAAAGCGCCACGCACGCGTGAGACCTCGCGCGTCCCACCTTGATGAAGGGTCAGGCACATGCCCACGATCGTCGTCCGGTACCGCCCGACGAAGGAGCACGCGGACCACAACCAGCGACTCGTCGAAGCCGTCTATGCGGAGCTTGCGGCCACCCGACCCGCCGACTTCGCCTACTCCACGGTGAGACTCGCTGACGGAACCTTCATCCACACCGCCGAGTCGGTCGAGGGCGCCAACCCCCTGGCCGGTCTGGCATCGTTCGCCGCGTTCCTCGACGGCATCGGGGAGCGGTGCGAGCCGGGGCACGGTCCCGACCCTCAGTCGGCCATCCTCATCGGGTCCTACGCCTGCGACGTCAGCCGACGCTGATCGCGGTGTACTTCTCGGTCAGGTAGTCGCCCGCCCGCACCGGGGGATACGACCGAACCCCGGTGGGGGCGGGCATCGACTCGATGAGGGCGTCGTAGTTGGTCTCGTGGAAGAAGACCAGGGACACCAGGTCCTCCTCCGGCGCCGACGGCGGCGGAGGTAGCACCCGGTGACGGGCGGAGCGCCACCGGTCGCCGGTCCATCGGGCCAGCAGGTCGCCGACGTTGACGGTCAGTGCGTCCGGACGGAACGGGGCGTCGACCCACTCGCCGCTTCGCGTGAACACCTGCAGGCCACCGGCGCCCGGCTCCCGGTCCAGGATCGTCACCGTGCCGAAGTCGGTGTGTGCTCCGATCCGGAACTGCCCCGGCGCCGCCGGACCCACGTGAGTAAGAGGTGGGTACCAGTTGACGTTGAAGGTGTAGGTGGGGTGATCGGTTGCGGCGCAGAAGAAGTCGGGGTCTCGACCCAGGGCCACCGCGCAGACCGACATCAGCCGGTCCGCCAGGTGGTGCATCAGGGCCAGGTGAGCGGCCAGGGCTTCGGCCAGTCCGGCCACCTCGGTCGGCCACGGGTTGGGCTGGAACCAGACGTCGTCGACCGCGCGGACGCCGGTCGGTCGATCCGCTCCGAAGCTGAGGGACTCCTTCAGGTCGGGCGGGCCCTGGCCGCCCTCGCTGTTGGCGTTGGCCTCGGCGTCGGGCCCGATCCAGCCGCGCCCTCCCAACGGCGAGACGGCCCGCGCCGCCTTGACCTCTCGCGGTAGGGCGAAGAACTCCCGAGCCAGGCGCCGCGTGCGCGCTGCCGCCTCTGGTGGCACTCCGTGTCCGGTGACCAGCATGAAGCCGGAGTTCTGCAGGGCGGCGTCCACGGCGGCGGCGACCTCGAGCCGCGCCCGGTGGTCGCCGGAGGTCCACGGGGCGAGATCGATGATCGGGACGTCGGCAGTCATGCATGCAAGTGTGGCAGTGGCCTCGCCCGGAGCGCCGGGTAACCTTGGCCGAATGTGGATGCCAGGTCCGTCACGGGGTCGGTGTGGCTGACGCGGACGACGTCCGGCGCCTGGCCAGGGCTCTGCCGGGCGTCGTCGAGATTCCCAGCGCCGGGTTCGACTTCCGGGTCGGCGGCAGGGGTTTCGTCTGGTCCTACCCCGATCGCCGGCCGGGCAAGCCTCGTGTCATCCGGACGGACGTCGCCGTCCTGTTCGTGGGTGACGAGGATGAGAAGCAGGCCCTGCTGCTCGGCGAGCCGACGCGCTTCTTCACGGCGCCCGGCTACCGTGACGAGCCCTTGGTGATGCTGCGGCTGGCCGAGGTCGACGTCGAGCGCCTGGCCGAGCTGGTGACCGACGCCTGGCGGATGCGCGCCCCGGACGAGCTGGCGGCCGACCTCGGCGAGCCCCATGAAGGATCGTGACCGGCGCCCTTCTCGACCACGTCATCCACGTCGCCGACACCGGACGAAGTCCGCATCGTCGCCCCGGCGATGGCCAGTGCGCTCGCCCTGCCTGCCACAGCCGATCGCCGGCACGGGTCGGTTACACCGGGCGGTCAGGAGGCGGCGGTGACACTGCGGAGCCGGTCCATCGCGCGGGTCAATGACCTGTCGGCGGCGGGAGTACACCCCGGTGCCCGCCCGACGACGGTGTCCTGCAGGGCGCCCGAGCCTGGCGTCACTGCGGCAAGCAGGGGTCGGCCGACCACCGGTGGCACCACGTCGACCTGGACGACCGGATAGGGCGCGTCGCCGGGAAGGCTGACTCTCTCGGCCTCGAGCTGGACCCTGGTGCGCGGGGCGGAGGCGGAGATCAGATAGTTGCGCCCGCACCATGTGATCCGTTGCGGTGGCCCCCAGAAGGCGGGCGTGCCGTAGGTCGCCCGGTAGCCCGCCGCGGTCACGGCGAATGCGATCCCGAGAACGGCGACCGTGCCGGCGACGATCCGTCGTGGCATCACACCTCCCACCCGCACTGTCCCGCTCTCTGACCCCTCCCCTGGACGCGCTGCGGTCGAGGGCGGTTGACTGACGTGCCGGCCGTCTCCGCCGATCCGTGTCCGCCCTGCCGGGACGCCGGCAATGAAGCTTGAGAACCGTCGCCGAGGTCGGAGTGCGCTGTGGATGCCGTTACGTTGCGTGAGACCCAGGCGCCGCTCAAGCAGCGCTACCGGGACGACCCCACCACGGCGGTGATGTCGCTCGAGGCCAGGGCGACCTTCTCCGATTCCGGCATCACCTGCACGGTCGAGGGGTGGGCCGGCCCGGTGCGGGCCGGTCTGCATCCCTCGACCGGCGGCGACGGCAGTGACGCCTGCTCGGGCGACATGCTGCTGCAGGCGCTGCTGGCCTGCGCCGGGGTGACTCTGCGCAGCGTGGCGACGGCCATGGGCGTCGGGGTACGGTCCGCCACGCTGCGCGCCGATGCCGTCTTCGATGCGCGCGGCACGCTGGGGATCTCCCGCGAGGTGCCCGTCGGCTGCCGGCAGGTCTGCGTCACCGCCGACCTCGACACCGACGCGGACGACGCCACTCTCGAGCGGCTGGCCTCGCTGACCGAGCGGTACTGCGTCGTCGGGCAGAGCCTGCGAGAACCGGTGACCATCACCGTGCGAAGGGCCAGTGCCTGACCGGTCTACGGCACCGGGTGCCGGGCGTCGTAGCGCAGGAACCCGGGCTGCAGCACGCCGAGGACGCCGACCGCGACGACGCAGGCCAGGCCGCCGCCCACGCCCGTCCAGGGTTCGCCGATGCGGTCCGCGACGGCGCCGCCGGCCAACGCCCCGAGCCGAGGGCCGCCCGCGACGACGGCGATGAAGACCCCTTGCAGTCGCCCGCGCATGTCGTCGGGCGCGGCGGACTGCAGGATCGTGGTCCGGAACACCGCCGAGACGGCGTCCCCGGCGCCTGCGACTGCCATTGCGGCGCAGGCGATCACGATGCCCTGCGACGGTGACGCGACGCCCTGGCGTACCGCCAGCAGGGCCGCGCCCAGGCCGCAGACCCCGACGCCCCACGCCACGATGCTCAGCATCACGGCCACCCCCTGCCGGCGAAGCTGCCCCAGAGGACCCGAAAGGGCCATGGCTGCCACGCCCCCGCAGGCCACCGCCGCGTAGAGCCAGCCGACGGTCCGTGCGCCGCCGCCGAGGATCACCGTTCCGGCCGCCGGCAGCAGCACCGTCGGCTGGGCCAGCACCATCGCGGCGATGTCGGCGACGAACGTCATGCGCACGTTCCGCGTCGTCCGCAGGTAGGCCAGCCCGTCGACCACCGAGCGCAGACCCGACCCGGAGCGGCGCTCCCCCTGCGGCGGCACCGGCGGCAGCCTGCCGAAGCCCCACAGCGCCGCGGTCGTGATCAGGGCGTCGGCGACGTAGGCGCCGCGGTAGCCGGCAGCGTCGATGAGCAGGCCGGCCAGGACCGGCCCGATCAGCATCGACCCGTTCATCGAGAACACCGACAAGGCGTTGGCGGCGGGCAGCTGGTCCATCCGCAGGATGCGCGGGTAGATGGCGCTGCGCGCCGGTGAGGTGACGGCGAACGACCCGGTCCACAGGGCCTCGATGACGAACAGCGGCCACACCCTCTGGTTGCCGGCCAGCGCCAGCCCTGCGCAGCCGATGCTGGTCAGCCAGCTCATCAGTTGAGCCACCAGCGCCACCCGGCGGCGGTCGTAGCGGTCCGACAGTGCCCCGCCGTACAGGCCCATCACGACCAGCGGCACGAACGCGACCGCGGCGACTGCCCCGACCGCGGCCGTGGACGACGTCAACGCGTAGACCTGCAGCCCGATCGCGACCACGGCCATCTGCGACCCGATGCCCGCGCAGGTGCTGCCGACCCAGAGCCGCCGATAGGCGGGGTTGTCGCGCAACGGGCTGAGGTCGGGCAGCAGGGGCACGAGTCGTGAGTCTGCCACCGCCGGGCCCGGGCCCCAGACGAGCGTCTACGAAGCGGTGGGCGGCGACGACGGGTGGGGAGCGACCTCGTTGAGGCAGAGTGTCCAGGTTGCTCTGGGCGACCACCTCGTCGAACGCGAAGTTGTCGAAGAGCTCGACGAACTCGGGGTCGGTCACGGCCAGCTGGGACATGTGGCCGGGGAACAGCTCGTCGTGGTTCGCCTGCGCCGCAGGGGTGAGGTTCAGCCGAGTCTCCAGGAGACGGTTGTCAGAAGGCGGTCGGCAGGTGCGGGCGGTAGTGCTCCTCGAGTGCCGTGACCTCGTCGTCCGACAGAGTCAGCTCGAGCGCCGCGACGGCGTCCGACAGGTGGTGCGCCTTGGTGGCCCCCACGATCGGCGCGGAGACGACCGGGTGGCGCAGCACCCATGCCAGCGCCACCTGGGCCATGGGCACGCCGCGCTGCGCGGCGATCCGCTGCACCGCGTCCACGATGGGGGCGTCCTCGTCGATGTCATAGCGTCTGCCGATCGGGTCGACGTCCATGCGGGCGGTGCGTTCCCCCCACGGCCGGCACACCCGCCCCTTCGCCAACGGCGAGTAGGGAATGCTGCCGACGCCCTGGTCGGCGAGCAGCCCGAACATCTCGCGCTCCTCCTCGCGCATCAGCAGGTTGTACTGGTCCTGCATCGACACGAACGGGGTCCAGCCGTTGCTGCGGGCGACATGCTGCAGCTTCGCGAACTGCCAGGCCCACATCGACGAGGCCCCGAGGTAGCGGGCCTTGCCGGCCTTGACCACGTCGTGCAACGCCTCCATGGTCTCCTCGACGGGGGTCTCGGGGTCGAACCGGTGGATCTGGTACAGGTCGACGTAGTCGGTTCCCAGTCGCGTCAACGACGCGTCGATCTGCTCCATGACCGCCTTGCGGCTGAGCCCCCGACCGCCCGGACCGTCGTGCATGGGGAAGTGCAGTTTGGTGGCCAGGACGACGTCCTCACGGCGCGAGAAGGTGGTGATCGCCCGGCCCACGATCTCCTCTGAGCTGCCCAGGCAGTAGACGTTGGCGGTGTCCCAGAAGGTGACCCCCAGCTCGACCGCCTGCCGGAAGAAGGATTGGGAGGCCGCCTCGTCCAGCGACCACTCGTTGAAACCTCGCGAGGTGTCGCCGAAGCCCATGCAGCCCAGGGCGATCCGGCTCACCTTGAGGCCGGAGCGGCCCAGTCGTACGTACTCCATCGAGTGCTCCTTCGGTGCCGGACCACGCCCGAGAGGGCCGGGCTGTGGTGGACATGACTGCCGAGGTGGGTGTGAGTGTCAAGCCAACCACAGGGTGCGTTCGCCCTGGCAGGGCCTGCCCCGCCAGGTACCGGCAGTACCACCCAACCATCCGGCTGGGGTCCCCCGGGTGTGACGACGGGGACCGTGGTCGTCGTCGGCCCGCTGAGTACCCGGGCTCATGTGCAGTCCCGGGCAGGTGCCTAGCGTGGCGGTATGACCGAGCGGCCCAACCCGTTTCTGGAAGTGGGCGTCTTCGTCGCCTCGGCGACCGTTGCAGCCAGTCTCTGGCTTGTCGTCCTGCCCATCCTGCCGCTGGCCCAGCCCTTGGGTGTGCTGGTGCTGGTGGGCCTTGCTGCTGCCGGATACGTGGGAGCCGTGCTCGTTCGCCGCGAGGACTCGCCCGACCTGTTGCCGCACTGCCTGGCCGGCGGGGCCGCGGCCACCTTGGTGCTCGCGGTCCTGCTCGGAATGGCTTCGGTCGTCTTCCGCGACTTCGCGTGAGGTCAGGACTCGAGGTCGGGGATCCGGATCAGCGAGAGTCCGTCGCGGACGACCGCCTCCGACAGCTCGTCACGGGTGGGTGCCCGGCCGGCCGCGAGCTTGAGCCCGAGGTTGCGTTGGGCGCCCTTCCAGCCGTATCGCTCGATCTCGGCCGCGTAGGCGTCGGTCACCTGGTCCACGTCCTCGACCAGGTGACCCTGGCCGCCGCGGGTCCGACCGTCGAGGGTGACCGCGACGGCGGCGCCGTCTCGGGTGTTGAGTCGCCACGGTGCGCTCGTCATGACCGTGAGGACTCCATCGAGCTCGTGGCGCCCGACCACCAGGTCGTACCGCTTGCCGGTCTTGCGGCCCGTCAGGTGAAGGATCATGAAGGCCTCGTCGACGAGGCGGTGCGCCGGCGACCGGAGAAGCACGCCGAAGATCGGGTTGAACACCATGAGCATGAGCTTCGGTGGGCTCTGCCTGCTGACTGCGGGGGAGTCCTCTGTCACGGTCGCGCCTCCTTGTCGTCGCCGCAGTTGCACGGCGTCCGGACGATTGCCGACGACCTGACGGTACGCCGCGACGGGGGGGCGTTACACGATCAGCAGGATCGAGCCCGCGTACACCGTGTCCGGCGCCGCGGTGGGTTGGCCGGTCCCGTACAGCGGCGACGGCACCTACCTCCTCACCGGGTTGCCGCGCTCGTCGGTGCTGGTCGCCGCCGGCAACGACACCCAGCGGACCTGGTTCGACCACGCTGCCGTACTCGGCGCCGCGACGACGGTCGCCGTCCGACCGGGCCGGACGGCGACCGTCGTGCTTGCCCTTCCGTGAGCCCACCCTGAGGCGAGGCCCCGCTCCAGGCTCAGGTCAGGCGCGGGTGGCTGCCGCGGACGACGATGGGGCGCATCATGTCGTGCTCCTCGTGCTCGAGGATGTGGCAGTGCCACACGTACTCGAACCCTCCGGTGCGCGGGCTCTGCGGCACCGCGAACGGCACCGGGGCGAGGTCGAACTTCATCACGATGGTCGTGACCTCGCCCGGGTTCATGAGAATCGTGTCCTTCCACCCGATCTCGGTCGCCTTCGGTCCCTTGGCGGTTCCCAGGCCGGTGGCGGCGCCCACCCCGCCGGTCACGGCGTACCCGGTGAAGGTCTGGCGTGACAGCAGCTGCGCGTTCACCAGGTGGAAGTGCATGGGGTGGGTGTCCGCCGTCAGGTTGGTGATCCGCCACACCTCGACGTCGCCGGCCCGTGGCGACTCGGTCACCGCGTCGGTGTAAGGCGTCGCGGCGGTGAGCGGGGCACCGGGCGGCGGCGGCGTCCCTGGGTCCTGCATCAGTGAATGACCGGCCGGCAGGTCATGGAACAGGTTGGTGCCGAGCATCTGGATCAGGCGGCCCTGCTCGTCGAAGAGCTCGTTCAGGGTGAGCTCCCGCACCGTGGCGCCGGACGGGATGCGCAGCGGCGCAGTGCCGTTGAGCAGCCAGTTGCCGGACAGTGCGGGGTCGATGCCGGACAAGGGGTTGCCCGCCAACGGTGTGGACGGCGTGAGCAGCAGCGGCGGGTCGGCGGCACCGGTGATGGCCGCTGCCACGTCGATCCGCATGATGCGCTGGTTGAGGACCACCCCGGCGTCGACGGTTCCGTCGTTCGAGGCCGCGCCACCGGGGAACGGTGCCGGGGCGTCGTTGTAGAGGATGAGGCTCTTGCCCTTGTAGCCGGCGAGGTCGACGACGATGTCCCAGCGCTCCGCAGGCCCGGTGAGCAGGCTGCCGCCCGGGTTGGCCAGGTCGACCTGGCGGTCGTCGGTGGGCAGTCCGGTCCCGGGATCGATCACGTTGCTGACGTTGAGTCGGCGTCCGGAGGGCACCCGTACCGGCCGGGCCAGGAACCCGCCCTCGGTGCCGATCACCAGGAAGTCGGGCCCGGGGCGGTTGAAGTCGGGAATGCCTGAGCCGGGCGCGGTCTCGACGTACAGCTGCAGGTTGAGGAAGCGTGCCTGGGTGGCGTTCAACACCCGCAACCGGTACCGGCGCGGCTCGAGGCCGACCCTGGGGTGCACCACCCCGTTGACCAGCATCTGGTCGCCGAACATCTCGGGGACGACCGAGATCGGCAGGTCCTGCGGATGAGACCCCTCGGCGGAGGCGAAGTCGTCGGTGTACCGGAACGGGTACCAGAGGCTGCCACTGGTCGTGGCCGATCCCGGGTAGGTCGGGTCGTCCCCGTCGAGGAAGACCTTCTCCTGGATGACCAGAGGCAGCTCGCGGCCGCCGTTCTCGATGTAGTCGGGCAGCCCGAGGTACTTGACCATCAGCCGCTCGAAGCTGTCGCGGATCAGCAACCCCGAAGCGACTCCGGCGTAGGCGTTCAGCCGGGTGATGCCGACCGCGTGGTCGTGGTACCAACCGAACCGGGCGCTCTGGTTCATCGGGTAGTAGTACTCGGCCTCGCCGGTGCGCAGGGAGGGGTTGAGCTGCTTGAAGATGTTGAGCGAGCCGCGTTCGGCGCTCGGCCCGTAGAAGGGGCCGGGATCGGTGGCCGAGTTGCGGGGCCGGAACCACGCGTAGGGGCCACCGTCACTGATCCAGGGCACCAGCCCGCCGTGGAAGTGCACGCTGGCCCTGTTCGCGGCGTCGTCCGCGCCCATGATGGTCGGGTCGAGCGGCAGGATGTGGGAGTTCGGCAGGTGGTTGCGGAAAGTGACCTGGATCGGCTTTCCCTTCTGGCCCACGATGATGGCCGCCGAGGTGGCGCTGCGGGGTCGGGCCGCCGAGGTTGGCCACCGAGTGGAAACCCCACAGCGTGGTCGGTGCCAGCGACGGGTGAAGGGTGTCCTGGAACTGGTTGATGTCGATGGTGTAGTGCGACGCCAGCAGTCGTCCCCCCAGATACCGGCGGGTGCCGTCCGGGACGGCGACGGGAATGCCTCCGGGATCGAGCGGGAACACCCCCCGCAAGGGCTGGCTGAACTTGCTCAGCGCCGGACTGGTCGCCGCCAGCGACTGCCGGGCGGCGGCTCGACGCGCGGCCCTGGTGAGGTCGACGGTGGCGGCCGACGGATGCCCGACCCAGAACGGCAGGACGGCGATCCCCGCGGCGGTCAACAGGAAGTGTCTGCGGGATGCCCCTGTGCTGCAGGCATTCTGGGACACGGAAGATTCGGCGGGTGGCGTGGAGGCGGATCGAGTGGTGATGTCGGACATGGTTCGCTCCCCTGAGAGACCCTGCGGCACGCGACTGCGTGCAGCGCGGACGACGCCCTCGAGCGGGAAAGGGGAACGGTGCCGGAAATGACGTCGACTCATCTTTCCCGAATAGGAGGCATATCGCCTTCTTGATGCCCTCATAGGACCAGTGACCGGAATGTCGGTCAACGAATTCGGGTGACGGTCGTGTCATATTCGTGGCCACTGGGCAGCGCGAGTGGAGACACCGAACAATGCAAGAGCAGAACGTCACCGTCACACCTCCGCGAGGGGCGTTTCGGGTGTCGGAAGAATCTCAGCCGCGGTGCCCGTGTCGAGGACGAAGGTCGCGGGCCGGGACTCGGACGGCTTGGCCTACGGGCGTCTCCACCCCGTGACGTGCGCCGGCACCGGGATCCCGGAGGCAAGGTCCGGCGCCGACCGAGGGACTCCGGCAGCCGAGGTGATCGGCAGGACGCCGCGCGGCTACCCGGGCCGACCGCGCCCCGCTCGAGCCGTGCAGGTAGAGGGTCTCGCCGACCCGGGCAGGCAGCTGGGGCAGGACCTGCACCAGTGATCGGAGATCACTGCCTGCCGGCGGCCGCAGCCAACCAGGCGCCGGCGTAGGCCTCCTCGGGGTCGGCGTCCTCGAAGGACCGGCCGTCCGTGGTGGTGACCGCCCACTGGTGGCCGATCCGTGCCAGGGCGACGAAGCGGTCCCCCAGCGCCCGTCGCAGCTGGTCCTCACGGGGCAGCCACAGCGCCTGCTCGACCTCGAGCTGGTCGAGGGCCCACTCGGTGGTGCCGTTGAAGCGCAGTAGCCCGCCGGAGGGTGCCTGGTGGTGCTCGACGACCATCTCGCTGACCACGAAGACGTCGTCGTCCATCTCGCGGTCGGCCACGACGAACCGGTCGCCGGACGACGGCGTCCACGGCAGTCCGGCGTCCCGCAGCCGGCGGGCGGTGGCGATCGACAGCATGGGTCCATCATCGCCGATGCCGATTCCTCAGGGCAGTCGCCGCCCGCGAAGGGGCGTCGGGTACCGGGGGAGGTATCGCGACCAAGGGCCCGGGATCGGGTGCGTCGGCGGTTCTAGCGTGGTTCTCGAGAGCGGCCCGCCCCGTGGCCGGTCGAAGGAGCGCACCATGAGACGCCTGCTCGTACTCGGCGCCGGAACGGCCGGCACGATGGCGGTCAACCGCCTGCGCCCGCGGCTGTCGGCAGACGACTGGGACATCACCGTCGTCGACCCGAGCCCGACCCACTACTACCAGCCCGGGTTCCTGTTCCTGCCCTTCGGGGCCTATCTGCCCGACGAGGTGCAGCGCCCCCGGGGCGGGTCCCTGACCGACGGGGTCACCCTGGTGAGCGCCGAGGTCGACCGGGTGGTGCCCGACGAGAACCAGGTGGTGCTGAGCGACGGCCGGACCCTGGCCTACGACTACCTCGTGATCGCCACCGGCACCACGCCCCGCCCCGACCAGACCCCCGGCATGGCCGAGGGCGAGTGGGGCCGCAGCATCCACGAGTTCTACACCTACGAGGGCTCGGTCGCCCTGGCCGAGAAGCTGGCCACCTGGGAGGGCGGCCGGCTTGTGGTGCAGATCGTCGAGATGCCGATCAAGTGCCCGGTGGCCCCGCTGGAGTTCACCTTCCTGGCGGACGCGTTCTTCACCGAACGAGGGCTGCGCGACAAGGTCGAGATCACCTACGTCACCCCACTGGAGGGTGCGTTCACCAAACCCGTTGCCAGCGCTCATCTGGGCACCATGCTGGCGGACCGGTCGATCCATCTCGAACCCGACTTCATGATCGAGCACATCGACCCCGACACCCGCACGTTGGTCTCCTACGACGAGCGTGAGATCGGCTTCGACCTGCTGGTCACGGTGCCGCTGAACATGGGCGCCGACTTCGTTGCCCGGTCCGGCCTGGGCGACGAGCTGAACTACGTGCACGTCGACAAGCACACGCAGCAGTCGACGCAGTACGACAACATCTTCGCCCTCGGTGACGCGAGCGACATCCCGGCGTCCAAAGCGGGCTCGGTGGCGCACTTCTCGATGGACATCTTCGAGCAGAACTTCCTGCGCCACGTCGAGGGCCTGCCGATGACCGCCCAGTTCGACGGCCACGCCAACTGTTTCGTCGAGTCCGGCGGCGGCAAGGGCCTGCTGATCGACTTCAACTACGACACCGAGCCGCTGCCGGGCAAGTACCCGCTGCCAGGGGTGGGCCCGTTCAGCCTGCTGAAGGAGACCGAGCTGAACCACTGGGGCAAGCTGATGTTCCGGTGGATCTACTGGAACGTACTGCTGCCCGGCAAGGAGCTGCCGGTGCCGGCGCTGATGTCGATGGCCGGCAAGCAGATGCCCGCCGACGCCGCGCGGGTGAAGGAGACCGTGTCATGACGCCGCCGACCCTCGACGAGCGACTGGCCCGGATCGGCGATCAGCTCGACCGGCTCACCGCCCGCATGGACGCCGACCAGGCCGAGCTGCGGCGCTGGCGAGAGCTCGCCGCCGAGCTCACCCAGCTGGTCGGGCCGGGCATGCAGACCCTGACCCGGCTGCTGGCCACCGCCGAGTCCCGTGGCTACTTCACCTTCGCCTCCGGCGGCGCGAGGATCGCCGACCGGGTCGTCACCTCCTTCGGCGAGGACGACCTGGCGGACCTGGGCGAGAACATCGTGCTGATCCTGCGCACCGTCAAGGAGCTGTCGCAGCCCGAGGTCATGACGATGCTCAACCGCACCGCCGCCACTCTGCACGAGGACCTGAGCGAGGACGCCGTCCGGCTCCCGGCCCCCGGTGCCCTCGCCCTGGCCAGGCAGCTGCACGACCCCCAGGTGCGCCGAGGCCTGGACCGGATGCTGACGGTGCTGCGCACGGTCGGTGCCGATCCGGACGCCGCTGCCACGCCCTGAGACCCCCACCCCATCGAGCTGACCGCCACCAGGAAGGAATGAGTCAGATGCCTGTCACGACCCTCAACGGCAGGGACGTCCACGTCAACGAGGAGGGCTTCCTCACCGAGTACGACGAGTGGGACGAGGCCCTGGCCCCGGTGCTCGCGACCCAGATCGGGATCGAGCTGACCGACGAGCACTGGAAGGTGATCCGGTTCCTGCGCGAGGACTACAAGATCCAGGGCGAGACCGCGACCACCCGCCGGGTGGCCACCGTCGGCGGCATCCCGGTGAAGGACCAGTTCACGCTCTTCCCCAAGAAGCCCGGCAAGAAGATGTCGTACATCGCCGGTCTGCCCAAGCCGCACGGCTGCGTCTGAGGCCGGTTCCTCGCCACCACTGTCGATTCCTGCCAACCCTTTTCGTCGCTCCGCAACCGGGGCGCCACCTGTGACCGGAGGGCACCATGACCGCGACCCAGACGATGCCGATCGTCCCGAACTTCGACGACGAGGACACGGGACGCAAACTCGCCATCATCTGCTCCAAGGGCAACCTCGACATGGCCTACCCGGGGCTGATCCTGGGCAACGCCGCGCTCGGTGAGGGCGTCGAGACCCACCTGTTCTTCACGTTCTGGGGCTTCGACATGATCATGAAGTCCCGCATGAACAACCTGCAGTTCAGCCCCGCCGGCAATGCCGCGATGCACCTGCCGATCGGCGACGTGCACCTGCCGCAGGCCCTGGCGCCGGCGATGACCGGCATGGCGACCCACATGCTGAAGAAGCAGATCGCCGACCTCGGGGTGCCCGAGGTGCCCGAGTTCCTCGACCAGATCGCGGCCGCCGGCGGTCACCTGTGGGCCTGCCGGCTGTCGGCCGACATGATGCACGTCAAGGACACCGACCTGCGCGACGACGTCGAGGGCATCATCAGCGCCGCCGACTTCATCGAGAAGACCGAGGGCGCCCAGCTGCTCTTCATCTGACGCGTTGGGGGTGGACCCCTCAGGCCGGCGGCGTCCACGGTCGACAGGAACGGTATGTCGAGGGGTTGGCGGACGTGGGGTCCGGCCGTGCTGGTGGGTCTGGCGCTGGCGGCCCCGGCCCTGTCGACGGTCCCGACTCGACGGCTGCGATGTCACGCCGCGATGTCGACGGCTGAGGCGGCGACGGCTGAGGCGGCGACGGTGCCGTTGCCGGCGCAGATGGCCGCCACCGGCGGCGGAACCCAGCTGGTCACTGCTGTCGTAGACGGCTCGACCGACCGCTCGCGCACCGGCACCCTGACCTGGTGGCAGCGTCGAGGCGCCACCTGGGTCAAGGTCGGCTCGGCGCCAGCGCGGTTCGGCTACAACGGGATCTCCTCCCGCCGGCTCGAGGGGGACGGCACCACCCCCGTGGGCCTCTATGCGTTGCCGCTCGCGTTCGGCATCCGCCCGAACCCCGGAACCAGGCTGCCCTGGCGGGCGGTCACCGCCCGATCGTGGTGGAACGAGAACTCCGCCGACGCCCGCTACAACACGTGGCAGGAGAACTGCCCGCTGTCCGTGTGCTGGCGGGCCTCGACCCGCTCGGCCCACGCCAGCGAACACCTGGCGGACTACCGCCCCCAGTACGACTACGCGGTTCTGATCGGCTTCAACGTGGGGGCCAGGCCGGTGCGACCGCCCGCCCGACCCAGCGGGTCGGGCATCTTCATCCACGTCGACGGCAGCGGCTACACCGCCGGCTGCATCTCGCTCTCGCGGGCCTCGATGGTGGCGCTGCTGCGCTGGCTCGACGCCTCGGCCCACCCGCACATCGCGATCGGCAACCAGGCCACCATCCGCCGCTACTGACGCCGGGTCTCAGCGGCGCCGCTGCGGGGCATGCGGGGCGATCCACATGTGGTCGACCGAGACGATCGTGCCGCACGGGCACGTGGACCAGCGGCACCGGGGGCTGGAGCAGTGCGGACTGCTCGCGACCTGCAGGTCGGTGGTGCACATCGGGCACCGTCGGGTCGGTGGCATCGGCTGGTACCCCTCGTCGTCGGGTCGGCTGGATCGGTCTCCTGCGCCACTGTGGGTGATACCCGGTTAGCGGACGCCTAACCCTGTGCAGGGCCTTGGCTAAGGGTTGGTCGCCCGGTCTCAGGGTGGAGAACGGGGCTTCGGGGGGAGCCCGAACTTGATTCCGGGGCCTCGGTCGGGCGATGGTGTGGGGGGCCGGGGGCTGGCTCCCGTCCCGTGAACCCGAAGACATGCGAGGTGTCGTGGCTGTGCCCGTGACGGTTGCCGGTCACTCCTGGTCGCTCACCCGAGGGGCCGCCGCCGCCTTCGTGGCGGTGGCGTTCGTCGTCTCGGGGTGCACCCCGACGGCGTCCGGCGCGGCGCCGTCCGCCTCGGGCGCCTCCGCAGCGGCCCCGTCGTTCCCCTCGCCGTCCCCCTCGCCGACCGCGCCCACGGTGACGGTCGACGGCAGCGCCGCCGCGGTCTCCTACCTCACCCCGGTGCGTCTGGTGGTCGCCGACGGCTCGTTCGCCTCGGTGCAGGTCAGCGTGGACGGCGGCAGCACTGCCCTCGAGGGGTCCGTCGCCGCCGACGGGCTCTCGTGGCTGTCCGAGCTGCCGCCCAAGCCCGCGGCCTCCTACAGCGTGGCCGCCACCGTGAAGGACCCCGCGGGTTCGGTCACCAGCACGACGACGTCGTTCACCGTCGCCGCCGTGCCGGACGACCAGAAGGTCTCGTTCACCGTCACCCCCAACGACGGCACGACCGTGGGCATCGGCCAGCCGATCGTGGTGCGGTTCCTCACCCCGATCGCGCAGCGCGCAGCCATCGAGAAGGTCATGACCGTCGATGCGAGGACGAGTGCCGGGACGGCGGTGACCGGTAGCTGGTCGTGGCTGAACAACCAGGAGGTGCACTGGCGGCCGCAGGAGTTCTGGACGCCGGGCACCACGGTCACCCTCGACATGAAGATCGCCGGGGTGCAGGCCGGGCCGAACCGGTTCGGCCGCAAGGACTACAGCCAGACCTTCACGATCGGCGCCTCGCACGTCACCAAGGTCGACGCCTCGACCTACCGCACCAAGGTCTACCGGGACGGTGCGCTGGTCGCCACCTGGCCGTCCGGCACGGGCAAGCGCGGCCTCGAGACCTACAGCGGCACCTACGTGGTGCTCGGCAAGGCCAAGGTCGTGCAGATGGACTCGTGCAGCGCCCGGATCACCTGCGACAAGAAGAACCCCGACTACTACGACGAGAAGGAGTACTGGGCGACGCGGGTCACGGCTTCCGGCACCTTCCTGCACGCCGCCGGCTGGGACGGGCTGCTCGGTCGCGCCAACGTCTCGCACGGGTGCGTGCACCTGTCGGACAAGGACGCCGAGGAGTTCTACAACCACGCCGTGGTCGGCGACGTCGTGATCGTCAGCAACAGCGGCCGCGGCCCGCAGGAGCGGATCGCCACCCAGGACCCCGGCCTGTACGACTGGAACCTGTCGTGGTCGAAGTGGACGGCGGGCTCGGCCCTCACCTGAGCGGCGAACCGTGGTCCGGTCCCGGGCCGCCCTCGGCGCCGGCGATCCTGGCGGCTGCGGTGCGCCCGAAGGCGGCGACGAAAGGGATCGAGACCACGAACAGGACGACCGGCAGCACCCCGGCCCCGACCAGGATGCCGCTGCGCGCCGAGTCGCTCTGGACGACGGGGTGGTCGAACGTCGAGGACGCGAAACCGAACGTCGCCAGGATCAGCGACAGCACTCCCGGGCCGATCGCGAAGGCCGCCGTCTCGAGCGCCGTCCAGACGCCGGTGAAGGCGCCCGACTGTCGCCGTCCGGTGCGGTCGGCGTCGGCGATGACGGTGTCGGTGAGCAGGGCGAGCGGCAGTACCTGGTTGCCGCCGTAGCAGACACCGAGCGCGAAGGCTGCAGCCAGCACGCCCGGGGTCGAGCGCAGGCCGACGGCCACCGCGAAGCCTGCGAAGGCGACGGCGAAGGCCGCGGAGTCGGCCAGCAGCACCCGCCACCGGCCCCAGCGCCGTCCGGCCGCCACCCACAGCGGGACGACGACGATGCTCGGCGCCACGAACGCCACGAAGATCACCGACGTCAGGCTGTAGCGGCCCAGCCAGAACGCCGCGACGTAGGCGATCGAGGCCAGCGCGACCGCGACCCCCAGGGCCTGGACGACGAAGGCCGTCAGCAGCAGGGTGAAGGCGCGGTTGCCCCGAGCGGTGCGGAAGGCGGCGACCAGGGCCAGCGGCTCGTCGCCCGGCAGGGACCTCACCCAGCGCGAGCTGAGGGTGGCGGTGAGCATCGCGGCGGCCATGACGATCGCGACCACCAGTCCCATGACCCGGTAGCCGGTGGTGCCGCCGCCCGCCGCCGTGACGATCACCGGTGCCAGTGCGCCGCCGATCAGGATGCCGACCGTCAGCGCGACGATGCGCCAGCCCATCACGCGGGTGCGCTGGTCGGCCTGCTCCGACATCTCGGTGGGCAGCGCCACGTAGGGCACCTGGAACAGGGCGTAGGCCGTGGCCGCCAGCAGGAACGTCACGCTCACCCAGGCCGCTGCACCACCACCGGTCCCGACGCCCGCGAACACCAGGGCGAAGGCGACCGGCAGGCTCACCGCTCCGGCGAGCATCAGTCGGGTGCGTCGCCCGGTGGCGATGGCGTGCCGGTCGCTGGTCGCCCCGACGTACGGGTTGACCAGCACGTCCCACACCTTGGGCAGCACCACCACCAACCCGGCCGTCGCGGCAGCGACCCCGAGCACGTCGGTCAGGTAGTAGAGCAGCAGCAGGCCGGGCACGGTCGAGAAGACGCCGGTGCCTGCGGAGCCGACGGCGTAACCCAGGATGTGCCGCCGCGACAGCTCGGCCATGTCAGCCACCGTAGAGTCAGCCACCGTAGATCTGGCCGAGGAACTCCAGCAGCACCCGCTCGCGCACCGGCGGTGGCAGGGCGTCGAGCAGGTGGTTCACGGTCGCCATCCGGGTCGAGCTGGGCCCGGTCGGGTCGAACCCGGTGGCCGCCAGCAGGCCGCGGAACTGCTCCGGCGTGAGGGTGGCCGGGTCGAGCGAGCCGACCGCCGCCAGCAGCTGCGGTCCGGGCCGGGCGTCCGGCGCCGTCCGGGCCTGGTCGAGGGCGGTGGCCAGGTCGGCCAGCAGGGGCTCGACCTGCGGCAGGCTCGCCGCCGTCACCGTCAGGTGCACGTTCGCGGGCTGCCCGGCGAACGGGGGCTGCGGCTGCACGTACCAGCCCAGCTCGCGCAGCTCGTCGGCCAGCACGTAGACGTCGACCGGCGCTGCCTCAGTGGTGTCGATGTCGGTGGTCGGGTCGGTGGTCGGGGCGGTGCTCAGGGCGGTGGCCTGGGCGGTGCTCTCGTCGCCGGTGAAGGCGATCAGTGAGGCCTGCGGCTGGCCGAGCACCCGCAGGCCGTCGATCGCCGTGATCCCGGCGACCAGCTCGCGGGTGGCCTGCCCGGTACGGCGCGCCAGCGCGGCGTAGCCGTCGTCCCCGAGGTGCTGCATCGTGGCCCAGGCGGCGGCCAGCGGGCCCGCCGACTTGGTCGACTGCACGGTGCTGTTCACGAACACGTAACCGGGCCAGCTGCCGCTGGCGTAGTACGAGGCCCGGCGCAGCGCGGCGTCGCGGAACAGCAGCACCGAGGCGCCCTTGGCCGTGTAGCCGTACTTGTGCAGGTCGACCGACATCGACGTGACCCCGGGCACCGAGAAGTCGAAGGGCGAGATCTCGGCGCCGTCCCGCCGCAGGTAGGGCAGCAGCCAGCCGCCGATGCAGCTGTCGACGTGGCACAGCACACCCCGGTCGGCGGCGGCCGCCGCGATCTCGGTGACCGGGTCGACCACGCCGTAGGGGTAGGACGGCGCACTCGCCACCACCAGCACGGTGCGCTCGGTGATCGCCGCCGCGGTCGCGGCCGGATCGGCCTGCAGGGTCTGCGGGTCGACCGGTACCGCGACGACGTCGAGGCCGAAGTAGTGGGCCGCCTTGTGGAACGCCGGGTGGGCCGAGGCGGCCAGCACCAGCTCGGGCCGCCCGCCCGTCGTCGTGGTCGCGCCCGTCGTCCCGCCGGTGGTCGAGGCGGTCGTCGCCCCGCGGGTGGTCGAGGCGGTCGTCGCCCCGCGGGTTGTGGCGGCATGGTCGCGGGCCGCCTTGACGGCCAGCAGGCACGACTCGGTGCCACCGCTGGTGAAGGTGCCGACGACCCTGTCGTCGCCGCCGAGCAGGGCTGCCGCCGCGCCCACGACCTCGTTCTCGAGCCCGGTGATGCTGGGGAACACCGTCGGGTCGAGCCCGTTCACCGACGAGTACTCACCGAGCGCCGTCCGTGCCAGGACGTCGAGGTCCGCCAGCCCGGAGTCGTAGACGTAGGCCCAGGTGCGCCCGCCGTGGGTGGGCAGGTCGCCGACGTGGCGTCGCTGCAGCTCGGCCAGCACCTCGTCGGCGGGACGACCACGGAAGGGCAGGCCGGCGAGGGTCACGGGAGCCTCCTGGGGTGACGGGTGCGGCGAGGCTATCGCCCGGACCCGAACCCGGACGCGGGACCTGACAACCTTTCGGTACCGGGTGGCGTGTAGACGTCTGACGCAGTCGACGGAGGGGAACCATGGCCACCGCACCCCAGGCAGCCGGGTCAGGAAGGGGTAGCCGTCGAGACCGGCACGACGGGGACGGTCGTGACCTGCACCTGGACTTCGACGCCTACGTGCGGGCCAGCGGGCCTCGGCTCAAGCGGATCGCGTTCCTGCTGACCGGTGACCCGGCCACCGCCGAGGACCTGCTGCAGACCGCGTACGCCAAGGTGCTGCCGCACTGGGAGCGCGTTGCCGCGAGCGGGGACCCCGACGCCTACCTGCGGCAGGTGATGGTGAACACCCGCACCTCGTGGTGGCGACGCCGTCGCGGTCGCGAGAACCTCGTTGCTGCCGTGCCCGAACCGGACCGGGACGGGGGTCAGGTCCGGGACGTCTCCGAGGCCCAGGCGGACCTCGGGGCCTTGCTGGCAGCGCTGCGGACATTGCCTCGGGGCCAACAGGTGGCGGTGGTGCTTCGCCACTACTGCGACCTGAGCGAGACGGAGACCGCTGCCGCGATGGGGATCTCGGTCGGATCGGTCAAGAGCCAGACCAGTCGGGGCCGCGCCGCGCTCCGTGCCGCGCTCAGCCCGTCGACGACCTCCGGAAGGGCATGACGATGAACCCCGACATCGACCCCCTCGACCGGGCGTTGGCCGACCTGGCTGCCACGATCGACCACGACCAGCCGGGTGACCGTGCGGTCGCCGTCCGGGCTCTGGCACGTCGTCGCGCACGTCGCCGCACCGCAGGCCTCGCCCTGGCCGGGCTGTCCGTGGTCGCGGTGGCCGCCCTGGGTCTGGGGCGGCTGACGTCGGGCCACGATGCGCGCACCCAGATCCCGGCAGACCGGACCCCGTCCCCCTCGCCGTCGGTGCGTGTCGGGCCGTCACCGACGCCGGTGCGGACGCCCACCGGCCCGGCCCCGTCCTCGTCGGTTTCACCGTCGGCCGTGGGGTCGACGGCGCTGTCCGCTGCCCCGGTGGACTGGCTCAACCGGACCTACCCGGTCGCCTGCGGTGAGCGGAACGGTCCGCTGGCCTTCAGAGACGGCCGGGCCACACTCACAGGACTGAGTCTGACGGCCACCGTTGCCGGTGCGGCGATCGTCGAGCAGGACACCCAGCGGGTGGTTGCGGTCGAGATCGTCATGATCGGCTGCCTGGAAGCGGATCGGGCCTACCGCACGGTGCTGGTGTACCGGCAGTCAGAGGATCACGCTCTGCTGGGCACCGCCGTGGGCGCCACGCCTGCCACGTGGGTGTTCGACACGACGATCGTCGCCGGCAGGCTGGTGACCACCGCGCTGGGATGGTCGCCCTCGTCGATATGGGGGTCGGCCGACCAGCTGGTCACCACGACGGCGACGTTCGCGGCCTCCGGCATGACCGTCTCGACGCGCGCCGAGTCCGTGACCCTGACGGTCCGGGCCGACGGCAGGGTGGTCGCCGTCGGTCAGGACAGGCAGGTCGTCATACCCGGTCAGTCCGTCCCGCCCGGTCAGTCCGTCCCGCCCGGTCAGAAGGGGTAGCGGTCGGGACGTGGACGACGGGGACGGACGTCAGCCGCTCAGGTTCGGCCCGGCCTCGGTCGGGGTGATCCTGACGACGCAGCGCCGGTCGCGAGTCATCGCCGCCCGGTACTCGTCCCAGTCGGGATGCTCGCCCGTGGCCGTGCGGTAGTAGTCGACCAGGGGCTGCATGGCCTCGGGGAGCGAGACGATCTCGACCGGTCCGCTCAGCTGCACCCAGGGACCGAAGAACGCGTCGTCCACCACGCACAGCCACGCCCGGGGGTCGCGCCGCAGGTTGCGCACCTTGACCGCCGTCTCGCGGGTGCTGATGACGACCCGACCGTCGTCGTCGACCACCACCGTCACCGGCGACAGCTGCGGGGTGCCGTCGGCGCGGGTCGTGGCCAGCACGGCTCGGTGGTGGGCACGGATGTACTCGACGGCCTCGACGACGTCCATCTGTTCACGATGCCATGCCGGAACCGGCCACGATGGCCGCCGTCGCTGCGGTGTCCGTCCTCGCCCTGTCCGCCTGCGGGACCGGGGGCTCGCAGGGCGCGACCCTGACCGACATGACCGGGTGCTCGTGGTCGGGCCCGCGCCCCATGGCTCGGTCATGCCTCATGGCTCGTTCATAGGGTCGCCACAGAGTCACCTCAGCGGCGGTCACGACGTTGTCCTCATGGCCACCGCGACCGACTCCGAACCGACCGAGCCGGTCGTCATGACTCGAGCCGGTCGTGCCGTCGTCCTCGATCCCACCCGACCGGTGCTCGACGTCGTCGTCCCGGTCCACAACGAGGACGCCGACCTGGCCCCCTGCGTGCGCCGGCTGCACGCCTACCTGAGCGAGCAGCTGCCCTACACCTTCCGGATCACCATCGCCGACAACGCCTCGACCGACGACACCCTGCGGATCGCCCACGACCTGGCGGCCCAGCTGCCCGACGTCACCGTGGTGCACCTGCCGGCCAAGGGCCGGGGCCGCGCGCTGGCCCAGGTGTGGAGCACCTCGGACGCACCCGTCCTGGCCTACATGGACGTCGACCTGTCGACCGACCTGGCCGCCTTCGCCCCGCTGGTGGCCCCGCTGCTGTCGGGGCACTCCGACATCGCGATCGGCAGCCGGCTCGCTCGCGGCTCACAGGTGGTGCGTGGCCCCCGACGAGAGCTGATCTCGCGCGGCTACAACCTGCTGCTGCGCGGCACCCTGGCCGCCCGCTTCACCGACGCCCAGTGCGGCTTCAAGGCGATCCGAGCGGACGTCGCGCAGCTGCTGCTGCCCCTGGTCGAGGACACCGGCTGGTTCTTCGACACCGAGCTGCTGGTGCTGGCCGAGCGCTGCGGCCTGCGCATCCACGAGGTGCCGGTCGACTGGGTCGACGACCCGGACAGTCGGGTCGACATCGTCGCGACCGCGCTCGCCGACGTCCGGGGCATCGCCCGGGTGGGCCGCGCCCTGGCGACCGGTCGCCTTCCGCTGGCGCAGGTGCGGGCCGAGGCCGGACGGCGCGGCAGCGGCGTGCCGGGAGTGCCGGCCGGCATGGTCGGCCAGCTGGTGCGTTTCGGTGCGGTCGGGGTCGCCAGCACCCTGGCCTACCTGGCCCTGTTCGTGCTGCTGCGCGGCCAGACCGGGGCCCAGGCGGCGAACCTGGTGGCGCTGCTGCTGACCGCGGTCGCCAACACCGCCGCCAACCGGCGGCTGACCTTCGGGGTCACCGGCGCGGGTCACGCCCGCGACCAGGCGCAGGGGCTGGCCGTCTTCGGGCTGGGCCTGGCACTGACCAGTGGCTCGCTGGCCGTCCTGCACGCCCTGGTGCCGGTCCCGGCGCGCGGGCTCGAGGTCGCGGTGCTGGTGACGGCCAACCTGACGGCCACTGTCCTACGGTTCGTGGCGATGCGGGTGTGGATGTTCGGTCCACGCACTGCCGAGGTCCGGCCCAGCGATTCTGTTGTTCGAGCACGCCACTTCGAGGAGACCACCTGATGTCGGCACCCGCCGCCTCTGCATCGCCGTCCGAGACACCGCTGGAATTGCCGCCTGGCGCACCATCGGGAGCATCCCTCGGTTCTGCAGCGGTGGCCACCGGTGACGACGAGCCGCCCACGGCGCCGTCCCGTCGTGAGCCCTGGGAGCTCGGTGCCCTGGCCGTGCTGCTGGTCGGCACGGCCGTGCTCTACCTGTGGGACCTGTCGGCGTCCGGGTGGGCGAACTCGTTCTACGCGGCCGCCGTGCAGGCGGGGACGCAGAGCTGGCAGGCGCTGCTGTTCGGCTCCTCGGACGCCGGCAACGCCATCACCGTCGACAAGCCGCCGGTCTCGCTGTGGGTGATGGCCCTCTCGGGGCGGGTCTTCGGCTTCTCGAGCTGGAGCATGCTGGCGCCGCAGGCGCTGATGGGCGTCGGCACCGTCGCCCTGCTCCACGCCGCCGTCCGGCGCTGGTCGGGACCGGTGGCCGGGTTGCTGGCCGGGACGGCGCTGGCGCTGACCCCGGTGGCGGCGTTGATGTTCCGGTTCAACAACCCGGACGCCCTGCTCACCCTGCTGCTGGTCGCCGGTGGCTACTGCCTGGTGCGGGCTCTCGACGCTGCCGCGCGGCGGGCCGGCACCCTGTGGATCATCGCCGCGGGCAGTGCCCTGGGGTTCGCGTTCCTCACCAAGATGCTGCAGGCGTTCCTGGTGCTGCCGGCGTTCGCGCTGGTCTACCTGGTCTGCGCCCCGACCACCTTCCGGCGCCGGCTGCTGCAGTCGCTGGCGGCGCTCGCCGCCGTCGTCGTCTCGGCGGGTTGGTACGTCGCGCTGGTCGAGCTGTGGCCGACGTCGTCCCGCCCCTACATCGGCGGGTCGACGACCAACAGCCTGCTCGAGCTGGCGCTGGGCTACAACGGCCTCTCCCGGCTGACCGGCAACGGTGGGCCCAGTGGTGGCTTCGGTGGGTCCGGTGGTGGGCCCGGTGGGTCCGGTGGGCCCGGCGGCGGCGCTGGTGGCGGCCCTGGTGGTGGCGGCGCCGGCTCGGCGTTCGGCGGACCTGCGGGGCTGGGCCGTCTGTTCGGGGCCGACATGGGCATCGACGTCTCGTGGCTGCTGCCGGTCGCGCTGCTCGCGCTGGTGCTAGGGCTGGTCGTCACCGCTCGGGCGCCCCGCACCGACCGCACCCGGGCCGCCTTGCTGCTGTGGGGCGGCTGGCTGCTGGTCACCGGACTGGTGTTCAGCTACATGTCGGGCATCGTGCACCCCTACTACACCGTGGCCCTGGCGCCCGCAGTGGCGGCGCTGGTCGCGATCACCGGACGGGCGCTGTGGCAGCGGCGCGAGACGTGGCTGGGGCGGGGCGGCCTGGCCGCCATGGTCGTGACCGCGAGCTGATGGGGGTACCTGCTGCTGGACCGCAACGCCGCGTGGCACCCCGAGCTGCGCCTGGTGGTGCTGGGGGCGGCGATCACTGCCGCGGCGATGCTGCTTGCGCCCGCCCACCTGCTGGTCAGGGGCACCGCCGCCGCCGCACTCTCGGTCGGGGTGGTCGCCGGTCTGGCCGGGCCGGGCGCCTACAGTCTGGCCACCGCGGTGCAGCCCCACGGTGGTTCGATCCCCACCGCCGGACCGGTGTCGGCGGCCGGCGACTCCGGGTTCGGCGGGCCCGGCGGGGGTCCCCCCGGCGGAGTCGGCGGCGGCACCGGTGGCGGCACCGGTGGCGGTGGGCCGGGCGGGACGGCGGCGTCGTCCGAGCTGGTCGCGTTGCTGAAGGGGACGACGACCCGCTGGGCCGCCGCGACCACGGGTGCGCAGTCCGCCGGGTCGTTGCAGCTGGCCAGTGGCCGGCCGGTGATGGGCATCGGTGGCTTCACCGGCAGCGACCCGGCACCGACTTTGGCTCAGTTCAAGCAGTGGGTGGCGCAAGGAATGGTCAGGTACTACCTGGTCGGCGGTCCGGGTGGCCCAGGGGGCCTAGGTGGCCCGGGTGGCCGGGCCGGTGGGCCGGTGGGTGCTGCTGGGCCGGCCGGTGCCGGTGGGCCGGCGGGTGCTGCTGGGCCGGCCCGCTCCGGTGGGCCGGCGGGTGCCGGTGGCAGTGAGATCGCGACCTGGGTGACCGCCACGTTCACCGCGACGACGGTGGGGTCGGAGACCGTCTACGACTTGAGCGCCCCCACGACCTGAGCGGCCCCACGACATGAGCGCCCCACGACCTGAGCGCCGCCGGGACCGGAGCTCCCCAGCTCCGAGGGACGGCCAGGGACTGCTCACGGGACGTGCTTCGCGGTCGGTCGAGACCACCCTCGCCGCAGGTATCGGTGGATGGCCGCGGTGGATTTCGCCGACAACGGTGGGGTTCGCTGCAGCTCAGGTGCACTGAACCCCACCGTTGTCGGCAGTCCGCCGACTCCGGCGATTCACTGGGCGTGGACGGCGTGGGCGTGGGCGTGGGCGTGGGCGTGGGTGTGGGTGTGGGTGTGGGCGAGGGTGTGGGGCGTGGAGATGAGCGTGGGTTGCGGGGTGTGAGGGGGCGGGGCACCCTTACGGCGCATGACGCTTCGTCCGTACTCGGCCCGCCCGCTACGCCTGGCCCTGCAGGTCGTCGCCGACCTGGCGTTGGTCGGCTGGGTGGTGGTCTGGGTGCAGCTGGCCCGGGCCGCGGACGCCGCCGTCCATGCCGTGGCCCGGCCCGGGTACGCCCTGCAGTCGAACGCGACGCAGGTCGCCGGTGGGCTGACCGGGGCCGGGCACAACGTGTCGCAGGTGCCGCTCGTCGGTGACCAGCTGGCGACGCCCTTGACCGCAGCCGGCGGTGCGGCCGACCGGCTCGCTGCTGCCGGCGGTGACCTGGGCGACCGGATCGCCGCCGGTGCCCTGCCGACGGCCCTCGCCGTGGCGCTCGTGCCGATCGTGCCGGTGCTGCTCACCTGGCTGGTGCTGCGGCTGCGGTTCGCGCTGCGGGCCGGGGCCTGCGCCCAGCTGGCTCTGCTGCCGGGCGGGGACAGCCTGCTCGCGATGCGCGCCCTGGCGAACCGGGCCCCCGGCCGGCTGGCGGCGATCAGCGACGACCCGGTCGCCGCCTGGCGGCGCGAGGACGGCGACGTGGTGCGTCGGCTGGCCGACCTCGAGCTAGGACTGAGCGGCGTCCGCCGTCCGCGGCTCGCCCCTGCCCGGCCGGCGTGAACCGGCGGCCACGACAGGCGCCACATCCGCGGGCACTGGCGCCCGTCCCGGTTCGACGGCCGTGGTCAGGACGACCTGGTTGCGGCCGCCCCGCTTGGCGGCGTCGCGCCAGCGGCGCCCGCCGACGGTCTCGAGTCCGCGTCGGTAGGCCAGGCCGCTCAGCGGGTCGGTGACCTCACGGCGTTGCGCCTGCTCGAGGGCGTACCACGCCAGCTCTCGCATCAGCCTGACCGTGACGGCGACCACCACCAGGACGAACAGCTCGCCCAGGACGACGATGGCGGTCGCGTCGCGGCCCGCCAGCCGTCCGTGGGCCAGCCAACCGGTGGCGACCATCGCCGAGACCAGCTGGACGGCGACGTGGGCGCGCCCGGTGAAGAAGGCCGCCCCACGATCGTCGGGCACAGCATCACCAGCTCGGCGGAGGTCAGCGATCCGGGCGGCTGGGCCGTGGCGAGGACGGCGGCGGCGATCCCCACCACCGACGACGGGCTCAGGTCGAGGGCGGACGCCGCCGGGGCGAGCAGCCAGGCGAGCACCGCCAGCCCCCCCCGCCGCCATCAGGACCACGGCGCAGACCCGGGCCCGGAGCGTCTCGAGGGCGCGGCCGCGGGCATGAGTGGTCGGGACCAGAAGCAGGGACACCGAGGACCGTTAGGGTCGCGGGGGTGAGCGACGAGGCGACCGCCCCGGCTCGGCGGGCCGATCGAGCGCAGGGGGCCCTGCTCGGGCTGGCCCTGGGTGACGCCATGGGCATGCCCACCCAGGAGGCCTCGACGGCGCGGGCCGAGCAGCTGCTCGGCGCCGGGCCGCGGCTGCTGGCCGGCCCGGCCGACAACCCGGTCAGCCCGGGCCAGGCCGCGGCCACCGTCACCGACGACACCGCTCAGGCGCTGGTGCTGGCGCGACTGCTGGTCGAGGGGGACGGCCGGATCGACCCCTACCGACTCGCCGAGGCCCTGCTCGAGTGGGAGGCGCAGATGGCCGCGACGGGTTCGCTCGACCTGCTCGGGCCCTCGACCAAGGCGGCCCTGCAGGCCCTGCACGAGGGCGCCGACCCGGCAGTGACCGGACGGCGCGGCACCACCAACGGCGCCGCGATGCGGATCGCCGGGGTCGGGGTCGCGACCCCGCTGACCCTCGCCGCCTGCGCCCCCCGTCACCCACACCCCCACCTCACCCCGGACGCCGCCCCGGACGCCGCCCCGGACGCCGCCTCCGGACGCCGCCCCGGACGCCGCCTCGGACGGGGAGCGGCAGGCCGAGCTGGACGTCTTCGTGGCGGCCGTCGCCGACGCCGGACGGGTCAGCCACGACACCGAGACCGCGCGGGCAGGTGCTGCCGCGGTGGCGGCCGCGGTCTCGCTGGGAGTGGCCGGGGCCGAGGCGGCGCAGGCGCTGTCGGCGGCTGCGACCGTGGCCCGGCGGGCTGGAGACCCGGTGCTAGCCGCCAGGATCGAGGCCGCCCTGGCGCTCGCCGCCTCGCCGTCCTGCGAGGACGCCCAGCTCCTGGCGCAGGTCGCTGCGACGTTCGGGACGTCGTTGGCGACCCGGGAGTCGGTGCCCGCCGCGTTCGCGGTGGCGGCGATGGCCGGCGGCGACGTCGTCCGGGCGGCCTGGCTGGGGGCCCGCCTCGGCGGCGACAGCGACACCATCGCTGCCATGGCGGGCGCCATGGTGGGCGCCGCCGCCGGAGCCCGGACGGTCCCGACGTCCCTGACCGGACAGCTGACCGAGGCCAACCCGCAGCTCGCCGACCTGCCCGGGCTGGCCGCCCAGCTGCTGCGGCTACGGGAGCGGGCGTCCCGTTCCGGACCGCCCGACGACGCCGCTCGGGCACCGGCTCCGGCCGGACTGCCGGCCACCCCCGTGCTGCCGGCCACCCCCGTGCTGCCTGCCACCCCCGTGCTGCGGCGTCTGGTCGGGGTGACCAGCATCCTGGTCGACGTCACGCTCGCCGTCCCGCACCTGCCCACCCGCGGCGGCGACGTGCTGGCCCGGCTGGGCACCACGGCGACCGGCGGCGGGTTGAACGCGCTGGCTGCTGCGGCCCGGCTGGGGCTGCCGTCCGTCTATGCCGGCCGCCACGGCAGCGGCAGGTTCGGCGACCAGGTCCGGCAGGCGCTGGCCGCCGACGGCATCGAGGCCCTGACCGCCCCCGCCGCCGAGGCCGACAGCGGGTGGTGTCTGGCACTGGTCGAGCCGGACGGCGAGCGCACCTTCGTCACCGTGCCCGGCGTCGAGGCCGAGCTGACGGCGCAGACCCTGGCCGGGGTGCGGCTGCAGCCCGGTGACGCCCTCTACCTGTCCGGGTACGACCTGGTCTACCCGGTGAGCGGCCCCGTGCTCGCCGCCTGGGTGGCCGGACTGAGCCGGACGGCGGACGGCGGGCCCTGGGTGTGCCTGGACCCCGGCCCCCTGGCCGCCGACATCGACCCGGTGCTGCTCTCCCGGGTGATGGCGCGGGTCGACCTGGTCACGGCCTCGGCCGGTGAGCTCGCCTCGCTCGCCGTCCGCGGGCCAGACCTGTTCGGTGGGCCAGACCTGTTCGGTGGGCCAGACCTGTTCGGTGGGCCAGACCTGTTCGGTGGGCCGCTGGTGCTGGAGCGCAAGGGGTCGGCGGGAGCGGTGCTGCACTGGCTGGGCGGACGGCTGGAGGTGGCGGCCGCCGAGGTGCCGGGCCCCGTCGTCGACACCAACGGGGCAGGGGACACCCACCTGGGGGCCCTGCTGGCAGCCCTGTCCCACGGCGCCGGGTGGCCGGCGGCGCTGCAGACCGCCGCCCGGGCCGCCGCGTTCAGCCTGACACGGCACGGAGCGGCGGCCGGTCCGACCCGCGACGAGCTGGACGGCTGAGGGCCGCGCCGCCCGGCGGTGCCGTTCGCGGCGCAGCCTCCTCCCCTGCCCGCGGCGAGTCAGCTGGCGGCGGGCTCCGGGGTGCAGGTGGCCTTGCCGGCGGGTGCCGACGGGGAGGCCGGGGACTTGACGCCGGCCTTGAGCTTGAACGTCGGGCCCAGCACCAGGTCGACGTCGGTGCCCGGGCGACCGTCCTGCAGCATCTGGACCGGTCCGTTGACGGCGGACTTCACCGAGTTGGCCGCGGCCAGTCCGGACGGTCCGTAGCGCACCAGCGCCGCCCCGGTGACCTTGGTGGTCGCCGGCTCGTTGCCGGGCGTCGTCGGCACCTTGAAGCCGAGCTTCTGCAGGTCCTTGGTGGTCTTGAGCGCCAAACCGTTGATCTTCGAGGCGTTCAGCACGTGCACGCTGGTCTCGCCGAACGGCAGGATCGTCGGCGCCACGCTCGGGCAGACCGGCAGCGGCGGCCTGCGGCCGGTGCCGAACGGCAGGTCGAACCGGCCGTTCATCGCCATCGCCGCAGCCGCCCCAAGCAGCACCACCAGTCCGAAGATCACCCCGAAGGTCACCCGCTGCCGGGTACGCCGGCTCGGCGGGCGACGTCGGGGGCGGCACCGGGGCGCACCGTGGCCTCGAACGCGGCGGCCGTGACGGCGGTCGGTCCGGGCATCCGGGCGTCGTAGGCCGGTGCAGCCGGGGCGAACGGGTCGTCGACGGGGCCGGCCGGCACGGCCTCCTCGTAGGGGGGCCGCTCGAAGCGAGGCGGCTCGTTGCCGGACGTCGACCCGTACAGGTCCGAGGTGTTCGTGACCGGCGGGTAGGGGTCTGGTGCGTCGTACCTGGCCGAGTCGTACGCCGGCGCGTCGTACCTGGCCGAGTCGTACGCCGGCGCGTCGTACCTGGGCGCGTCGGGCTGCGACTGCCCGTAGGTGGGCTGCGGCGGGTCGTACGGGGGAGCCTGGTAGGCCGTCTGCTCGGGGGTGGGCGGCCGCTCGAAGAGCGAGGCCTCGGGGGGCGGTGCGCTCGCCGTCCGGTACCAGGCACTGGTGTCGGGCACGGCCTGGTCCGGCGGCGTGACCTCGCCGTCCGGCTGTTCGGCGTCTGCCATCTCGCCCTCCTCAACATCGCCACCGTAGAGGTGGCCATCGGGGGTGGTGGCCGTGGTGTACCAGGCCGCCAACGCGTCGGAACGCTGGGCTTCGACCGAAGACCCGTCGGGATCTGCTGGTGGTGCTGCTGCCCCCGCAGAGGTGCTCGCGTGCATCCGTGCGTCGGTGATGTCGACCTCGGTCGCTCCCGGCCGGTCGCCGGCGGCCGGCCGTTCGGAGGTGTCGGTGGGGCGGCGGAACGGGTCGTAGTCGTCGTGGACGTCGCTCATGACGCCTCCTCGCTGGCCGTCGCAGGGTCAGTCGATGACGAGCACTCGCGCGTGCAGGACCGGACGCTGGGCCAGGGCGGCCCGGACGGCGCGATGCAGGCCGTCCTCGAGATAGAGGGTCTCATTCCACTGCACGACGTGCGCGAACAAGTCGCCGTAGAAGGTCGAGTCCTCCGAGAGCAGCTGCGTCAGGTCGAGGGTGCGCTTGGTGGTGACGAGCTCGTCGAGGCGGACCTGGCGCGGCGCCACCGTGGACCACTGTCTGGGCGTGGTGAACCCGTGGTCCGGGTAGGGCCGGCCGTCCCCGACCGCCTTGAAAATCACGTTCGGAGTCTACGCAGACCCGCCGACGGTCTGGATCATCCGCCTGGGAAGGGTGCGCGGCCCATGGCCGGCGGGTGCCCGTCTGGGGGGCGGGGTAGCATCCGCGCAGGTGCGAGGCACAAAGCCAGAGCAACGCCGGCGTCGTGCCGGTTCGGTCGCCGAGAGGGCTGGTCATGAGCAGCGAGGACATCGTCCAGACGGTCAAGCAGGGGTACGCCTTCACCGGGGCGGCACTCGAGCTCGGGTGCCTGCTCAGTGACGGCACCCCCGTCACTGACGCCCAGGTCCGGGTGCCGCTGGGCATGCTCAACCGCCATGGCCTGGTCGCCGGGGCCACCGGTACCGGCAAGACCAAGACCCTGCAGCTGATGGCCGAGCAGCTGTCCGCCAACGGCGTCCCCGTCTTCATGGCCGACATCAAGGGTGACCTGTCCGGGGTCTCTCAGCCCGGGCAGCCCTCCGACAAGCTGACCGCCCGCACCCAGAGCATCGGTCAGAACTGGGAGGCGACCGGCTTCCCGGTGGAGTACCTGAGCCTGGGCGGCCAGGGCAAGGGGGTGCCGGTGCGGGCCACCATCACCTCGTTCGGGCCGACCCTGCTGGCCAAGGTGCTCGACCTCAACGAGACCCAGAGCTCGAGCCTGGCCCTGGTGTTCCACTTCGCCGACAAGGCCGGACTGGCCCTGCTCGACCTGAAGGACCTGCGCGCCGTCATCCAGTACCTGGTCTCGGACGAGGGTCAGGCCGACCTGACCGGGCTCGGCGGGCTCAGCAAGGCGACCGCCGGGGTGATCCTGCGCGAGCTGATCGCGTTCTCGGACGCCGGCGCCGAGGTCTTCTTCGGTGAGCCCGAGTTCGAGGTGAAGGACCTGCTGCGCAACGCCGCCGACGGCCGCGGCATCATCACCTGCCTCGAACTGCCTGCGGTGCAAGACAAACCGGCACTGTTCTCCACGTTCCTGATGTGGATGCTGGCCAACCTGTACCACGACCTGCCCGAGGCGGGTGACCTCGACAAGCCCAAGCTGGTCTTCTTCTTCGACGAGGCGCACCTGCTCTTCAAGGACGCCCCGAAGGCGTTCGTCGACCAGATCACCCAGACCATCCGGCTGATCCGCTCCAAGGGGGTCGGGGTCTTCTTCGTCACCCAGAACCCCAAGGACGTCGAGGACGACGTGCTCGCCCAGCTGGGCAACCGGGTCCAGCACGCCCTGCGCGCCTTCACCCCGGACGACGCCAAGAAGCTCAAGGCGGCTGCCTCGACCTTCCCGAACTCGGCGTACGACCTCGAGGAGCTGCTGACCAAGCTGGGGATCGGCGAGGCGGTCATCACGGTGCTGTCCGAGAACGGCGCCCCCACCCCGGTGGCCTGGACCCGGTTGCGGGCCCCGCAGTCGCTCATGGCTCCGGCTCCCGACGCCGCGATCGACGCCGCCGTGGCGGCCTCGCCGCTGCTGGCCGAGTACGGGCCGGCGATCGACCGGGAGTCGGCCTACGAGCGGCTGCAGGCCAAGCTGGCGCCGCCGCCGTCCGTCGCCCCGCAGTCGGCACCCGAACCGCGGCAGGCCCCGGCCCCTCGCCAGCAGGCTCCGCAGCAGGATGACGGCGGCGGTGGTGCGGGCGCCATCTTCGGCGAGGTCGTGCAGTCGTCGGCGTTCAAGAGCTTCCTGCGTTCGGCCGGCACGGTGCTGGGCCGCGAGGTCACGCGCTCGATCTTCGGCACGTCGCGCCGCCGCTGACGCCGATGCGGAAACGGCGCTGCTCCCGCTGACACTCGGGCGTGGCAACGTCCGAATTGCACGGAGCGTACTGTCTTGACACCTACGCGTTACCCATGCCATAAAGTTCACGAGCAGTTAGTAACTGTTCGTGATCATCTGAATCGTTTGGGTAATCGGTGCCTGTCTGAGCGCCGGGTGGAGGGGTCATGGCAACCATCACGCGTCAGCGCACCGGGCATCTCGACGACGTCGAGGGGGGTGTCCGCATGGATCAGCAGGGCGGCGGCAGCCGCACGGACCAGCAGGACGGCGGCAGCCGCACGGGCCAGCAGGGCGGCGAGGGGTCGACCACGAGCGGGGTGGCCGCGATCTCGGTGGGAGAGTCGGTGGCGGAGCGCGCCGACGCAGTGCTGCGGGACTGCGTCCAGGCCCTGGTCGGGCTGGCCTCGCGCACGCCAGGCTTCGACATCCAGGTCTCGGACGGCGGCCGTCGCTCGGTGCGGCTGCGCCACGTCGGCGGCGGCCTGGCCGCCCAGCTGCTCATGGACGGTGAGGCCGGCACCGATGCCGAGCCGATCGACCTGTCGCCGTCTCCGGCCTCGTTCGTCGCCGAGCTGACCGCAGTCCTGGCCGGGTCCCGCGACCACTGAAGGCCGAGGGTCCGGCCGGCGGGCGGACCCCGGTTCACGCTGCCGGCCCGCGGCTGGTCAGGTGTGCGAGATGATCGCGTGGTGGTCCGGTCCGGTGACAGCTCGCGCGCCCGCGACGGTGGCCGCGCTCCCGAGGGGTCGACGGACTCGTTCGACGTGAGCCTGGATCTCGGTGGCCCGGTGTCCGCACCTGGTCAGGACCAGGCGATCGAGGCGGGGGCGCTCCCGGCGTCGGCAGCCGGCCGGCCGGTCGGTGCTCCTTCCGGGGGCGGGCGCCGGTGGCTCGTGGCCGTGGCGACGGCACTCACCACGGTGGGTGCCATCGCTGCTCTCGCCCGGATGGCAGGACCGGAGGCCGATCGGGGCGACCCCACGCCTGGACCCTCCCGGGCTGGTGGTGACCTGCTGCTCGTGGCCCCCTCCCCGACGGCCACAGTCCCAGCCACCCCGACCGCCGACGTCACGCCCGCCCTCACCGAGCCGCGTCCCGCACCGACGGTCACCGTGGGGCGGCCGCTGCCGCGCTCGTGTCCGGGCCCGATCCCGTTCGAGGTGAGGCTGCTGTCGGACCCGCAGCTCCGTCCCTCCGTCACCGGAGGGGGCGGTCGGCCGGTGCTGCAGGCCTGGCGCGCGGCGAGGGGAACCACGGAGGTGTCCTGGCCACCACGGCAGCGTGAGCTCTACGCCACCTCCCTGGACGCGACGGGGCAACTGTCCAACATCTCGGTCGACGGGAACGCCGACGCCCGTGGCCTGACCCTGAGCGCCTACTCCGCGCTCGGTCAGGTGCGCCTCGGGGTGCGCCTCAAGCCGTGGGCCGTCACGACGAAGCCACCACCCTGCGACTCGCTCGAGATTCGGGTGGCGGCCGAGAACGGGCTACGAGGCAGCATCGTGCTCCGGCTGGCGGTCGTGGCGCCGGACGACGTCTGGAGCCAGCCGCTGCAGTTCTGGACCGAGAGCCACGACCCGCTGGTCGCCGGGCGGCGTGAGCTGACGCGACCGATCGAATCGGATGGTTCGGTCGAGTGCGACGGTCGGCCCACTCCCGGTCAGGCCGTCGTCGGCGGCAGGCCGGCGGCGACGCCGGTCGAGGCGCTACGGGTGTTCCTCGAATCGGCGGCCGGTGCCGAGGCTGCGGTGACGCCCGCCGAGGCCGAGCCCTTCACGGAGTACCACCTCGTCGCCGACGGGTCGTACCGCTACGAGCACTACACGAGCTGGGGCGAGCACGTGGCCGTCACCGTTCGACGGGCAGCGGGTGGCTGGACCGTCACGTCGTGGAACAGGACCGTCTGCTGAGCGGGCCCTGCTGTGTCGCTGTGGCGGAGGATGGGGGATTTGAACCCCCGAGGGTGTTACCCCAACTCGCATTCCAAGCGAGCGCCATAGGCCACTAGGCGAATCCTCCGTCGGCGATTCTAGCCTGCCCGTCGCGATGCACTGCTCGTGCTGCGTCAGGTCCGTGCCGCGGTCAGGCCCGCTCGGCGGTCAGGCCCGCTCGGCGCCGCACCCCCTTGACAGGGATCGGGCATAGCGGATGAGGTACGCATATCCGGCGTACCGACCTCGGGTCGACCGCCTTCGCCGCACGCCAACCGATCGACGACGCTCGGGAGTTGCCATGCGCACGCCGTCCCGTTCTCTGTCTGCCGCCGCGCTGGCGGCCGTGACCACGATCGCGTTGGCGGGCCTGGCGGTCTCACCCGCCGCCTCGGCGGCCGGCGGGACGGCGGCGAGCGGCGGGCCAGGAGTCATGTCGCACTTCGGGCTGGCCCGCAAGGACTGCGTCGGCACCGCGCGCAACACGCACATCGAAGGTCTGGTTCACCGTCGCCGGCGGGGTGCTGTCCGACGTCTACTACCCCACCGTCGACACCACCAACGTCGAGACCCTGCAGTACGTCGTGACCGACGGCGCCACGTTCACCGACCTGCAGACCCGCGACATGACCTACACCGTGACGGCGCTCGACCGCTCCGGCATGTCGTGCCGGGTGACCTGCACCGCCAAGAGCGGCAAGTACACCCTGACACCGACTACCTCACCGACCCGGCCCGCGACAGCGTCGTGATGCAGATCGGCTGACGCCGTCGGCGGCGTCCGGCCCGGCGTGAGCGGCCCTGACGGTCTACGCCCGGCTCGACGCCACCGTCAACGGCAACGGCGGCGGCGACGACGGGCAGCGGCGGCAACGGCGGCGCGGACGACGCGACCGTCGACACCTCGACCGGCTCGCCGGTGCCGGTCTCGATCGACACCTCGACCGCGACCAACGCCGCCAACCGCGACTACGCGACGCCGGTGTACGCTGGCGCTGCGCGCCGACCGCCCGTTCCTGTCCGCGGCCAGCGGCTACGCCGGCACCGCCAGCGACGGCGCTGACCCAGCTCGACGCCGACCGCCACCTGGCCGCGACGTACGACCGAGGCGCACCCACGGCAACGTCGTGCAGACCGCCGCAGCTCGACGCCGCGCGCCGGCCGCCCGTTCACCCTCGCCCTCGGCTTCGGCGCCACCCAGCGCGCCGCCGTCGTCGACCGCCGGGCGCAGCGCCCGAGCCGACTTCGGCGACACGCGTCGACCGCTACCGCCACGGCTGGGCCGACTACGACGACGGCCTCGACGCCGCCGGCGTCGCCGCCAGGCCTGACCGGCGCCGAGCGCGGCGACGCCTGGCGCGCACCTACTACGCCTCGGCCAACGTGCTGAAGGCCAGCGAGGACAAGACCTTCCCCGGCGCGGTCGTCGCCGTCCCTGGCCAGCCCGTGGGGCCAGGCCGTCGCCGCCGGCGACCCGGCGACTGACCTACTTCGGCTCCTACCGCGAGGTGTTCGCCCGCGACCTGTACGAGACGTTCACCGGGCTGATGGCCGCCGGCGACCTGGCCACCGCCGCGACACGGTGCGGTTCCTGTTCGAGCGCCAGCAGCTGCCCGACGGCTCGATGCCGCGCAACAGCCTGGTCAACGGCAAGACCGCCCCGGACTCGTTCGGCATCCAGCTCGACGAGGTCGCCTACCCGATCCTGATGGCCCGCACCGTCGGGCTGACCGACGCGGCCACTTCTACGCGACCACATCAAGCGGGCCGCCGACTTCCTGGTCGCGTCACGGCCCGGCCTTCGGCTCGGAGCGCTGGGAGGAGCAGAGCGGCTGCTCGCCGTCCACGATCGCGGCCGAGATCGCCGGGCTGACCGCCGCCGGTGCCATCGCCGACGCCGAACGGCGACCCGGCCGGGGCGCGGATCTACCGGGCCACCGCCGACCACTACCAGCGCAACGATCAAGGGCTGGACGGTGACCACCAACGGCCCGCTGACGCCCGACGCCGTACTTCATCCGGCTGTCGAAGAACGGCGACCCGAACTCGGCGTGGACCTACAACCTCGGCAACGGCGGGCCCGACGCCGACCAGCGCACCGTCGATCGACGCCGGCTTCCTCGAGCTGGCCCGGCTGGGCATCCTGCCGCGCCGATCGACCCCGACGTCGCCCGCTCGCTCGGCGTCGTCGACGCAGTGATCAGGCGCACCACCGCCAGCGGCGACCGGCTTCTACCGCTACGGCACCATCGGCGGCCGGCACCGAGGACGGCTACGGCGACTGCAACGTCGGCGACGCCACCGCCTGCACGGTCCCAGGGCAAGCCGTGGGCAGGGGTCGTGCGGCGCCCAGGGCCAGAACAAGGGCTCCGGCCACCTGTGGCCGGTGCTGTCCGCCGAGCGGGCCGAGCACCAGGTCGCCACCGGCGACCGGCCGGCGCGCGGTCGACCTGGGCGCTCGGATGGCGCGCACCGGCTCCGGGGTCGGGCTGATCCCCGAGCAGGCGTGGGAGAACCCCGACCTGGCGGCCTCGCCGTTCGGCACCGCCGCCGGAGTGCGCGTCGATCGGCTTCGTCAACGGCAAGGCGGCCGGCAGCGCGTCGCCGCTGACCTGGTCGGCGGCGCTCGTTCGTGCGGCTGTCCGCGCGACCTCCGCGCCGGGCGCGATCACCGAGCAGCCGGCGGACACCACCGCCCGCTACGTCGACCACACCCAGGCCGGCACCGACGCTGACCCTGACCGCGCCGGCCGACAGCAGCTCGGTCACCGGCACGCCCACGGTCACCGGCGACGACCGCCCCGGGCGCCACGGTCGACGTCGACGCCGTCAACATCGACATCGACGGCGCCGCCACCGTCGGCGAGCACCACGGCGGCGCGCCGACGGCTCGTTCTCCGTCGACGCTCGCCGGTGCCAGCCGGGCACCGACGCGAGTGATGGCGACCGCCACGGCGCCGGCCGGCGCCACCGGCTTCGCCCAGCGCACGGTCGTGCTCGACGTCGTGCCGGGCACCCTGCTGTTCGACGTCGACCGACCCCGACGGCGACGACAACGGGCCGGGCACCTACGCCTACCCGACCGTCGACAACTTCAACCCCGGCGCCTACGACCTGCAGCGCGTTCCAGGTCTACGACAGCGGGCCGGACACGGTCACCTTCCGGGTGCAGACCGCCGACCTGACACCGACCTTCGGCAGCCCGCTGGGCGCCCAGCTGGTCGACGTCTACGTGCGCAACCCCGCGGCCGGCGCCACGTCCACGGCGGCCTCGTTCCCGCAGCGCAACTACGCGATCGACCCGGCTCGGCGTGGAACCGGCTGATCGAGGTGCAGGGCTTCGGGCAGCGGTTCATCGACGCCGGCGGCGCCACCGTGGGCACGGTCGGCGATCCGGGCCACCGCGGTCGACCCGGTACATCACTTCACCGTGCCGCAAGGCCGCCCTCGGCGGCACCCCGGCGCCGGGTGGTCGTTCGCGGTGGTGCTCACCGGCCAGGACGGGTTCAGCCCCGACCAGGCCCGCGGCTTCCAGACCGCGGCCCAGGACTTCCAGTTCGGGGTGTGCACCGCGGCAGCCGTCGCGGCCGGCGACCCGCTCTGCGCCGTCGACCCGGGCACCGTGCCCAAGGCGATGGACATCGTCACCCCCGCCGGCGTGTCGCAGGCCACCGAGCTCGACCCGCTCGCGGGCCCCGTCGTCGTCCAGGCCGTGACCATGCCCTGACCCGCGCGCGATCATGAAAGTGGGGGCGGTAGGCAGGCGATAGTCGGGGAGGC
>CAVTWW010000010.1:0-85530 GCA_963738495.1 uncultured Actinomycetota bacterium | reverse complement strand
GGGTGCCGTGCGACGGATGGGGTGGCCTGGCGGAGGGCGAACGAAAGACCCCCCGCGCACCCGCCAGAGCCTGCCTACCCTTGCTGCCTTCCGGCCCTGGGGGAGTTCGGTGGGGTGACGCCGCACGAGGGGTCCGCGACAAACCATAGCCCCTGCCCCGGTGTCGGCCCGCGCGGCTAGGGTGCGAGGGTGACCACCGCGCTGTACCGCCGCTACCGGCCGGAGACCTTCGCCGAGGTGATCGGCCAGGAGCACGTGACCGGCCCGCTGATGGCGGCGCTGCGCAAGGACCGCATCAACCACGCCTACCTGTTCTCCGGTCCGCGCGGCTGCGGCAAGACGACGTCGGCGCGCATCCTGGCCCGCTGCCTCAACTGCGCGCAGGGCCCCGACCGCCACCCCGTGCGGCGAGTGCGACTCCTGCGTCGACCTGGCCCGCGGCGGCGGCGGCAGCCTCGACGTCGTCGAGATCGACGCGGCCAGCCACGGCGGCGTCGACGACGCCCGCGACCTGCGCGAGCGTGCCGTGTTCGCCCCGGCCCGCGACCGCTACAAGATCTTCATCATCGACGAGGCCCACATGGTCTCGACGCAGGGCTTCAACGCGCTGCTCAAGATCGTCGAGGAGCCGCCGCCGCACGTCCGGTTCATCTTCGCGACCACCGAGCCCGAGAAGGTCATCGGCACCATCCGCTCCCGCACCCACCACTACCCGTTCCGGCTGGTGCCGCCCGAGCGGTTGCTGGCCTACCTGGGCGAGCTCTGCGAGCAGGAGTCGTCGAGGTCGCCCCCGGCGTGCTGCCGCTGGTGGTGCGGGCCGGCGGCGGCTCGGTGCGCGACTCGCTCTCGGTGCTCGACCAGCTGATGGCCGGCTGCGGTCCCGAGGGGCTCACCTACCCGCTGGCCGATCTCGCTGCTCGGCTACACCGACACCGCCCTGCTGGACGACGTCGTCGACGCCCTCGCCGCGGTCGACGCCGCGACCGTGTTCGGGGTGGTCGACCGGGTGATCCAGTCCGGGCACGACCCGCGCCGGTTCGTCGAGGACCTGCTCGAGCGGCTGCGCGACCTGCTGGTCGTCGCCGCGATGCCGGACGGCGCCCACGCCGTGCTGCGCGGGCTGCCGCCCGACCAGCTCGAACGGATGCGGGGTCAGGCCGGGCACTTCGGCGCCGGCGAGCTGTCGCGCGCCGCCGACATCGTCAACGCCGCGCTCACCGAGATGACCGGCGCCACCTCGCCGCGGCTGCAGCTCGAGCTGCTGTGCGCCCGGCTGCTGCTGCCCGGCCGCGGACGACACCGAACGCGGCCTGCGGGCCCGGCTCGACCGGGTCGAGAAGCGCCTCTCGATCTCCGGATCCTCGGCTCCCTCGACCGGCTCTGGGTCCGCGACAGCCGGCCGGGATGCTCTGCGACTGGCTACGCCTGACGTCGCTGCCGCATCCCGACCCGCTGCCGCTTCGACCTCACCCGACGTCGCGGGCGGGTCCCGGCCGGCGGCTGGTTCGGGCTTGCATGGCGTGGCTTCGGGGCCGGCGGCAGCCGGCTGCTGAGGCGTCGGCCCTGCCGGTCCCGCCCACGGAGGCGGACGGACCGCAGGAGGTGTCTGCGGCAGCGACGTCAGGCGAAGCCAGTCGCAGAGCAGGCGCCTCCGGAGGGCCGTCCGCCGGTCCCGAGCCGGGGCTCGGTGGTGCCGGGTCGAGGCCGGGCGCGGCCGAGCCCGGGGCGCTCGACACCGCCGCCGTCCGGCGCATGTGGCCCGACGTCCTGGTCGCGTTGTCCAGCCTCAAGCGGGCCACCTGGACGCTGCTGGCCCAGCACGCCCAGGTGCTCGACTACAACGGTGAGCGGGTGCTGCTGGGCTTCGGCTCGGCCGGACTGGCGGGGTCGTTCGGCCGGGGCGCGCACGCCGACTTCCTGCGGCAGGCCATGATCGACGTGCTCGGGCTGGAGTGCCGGGTGGAGGCCACAGCGGCCGAGCCCGGCGCCGGCGGCTCGAGTGGGACGGCCGGCCCGGCCGCCGCCGCGGCCGCCGGCCGCCCCGGCCCGCCGCGCCGGTCGCCGCTCCCGAGGTCGCCCCGGCCGCCCCCCTGGTCGAGCCGGCCGGCTGGGAGTCGACACCGACGCCGGCGCTGCGGCCTCAGCAGGTCGAGACGTCGCCGGCCCCTCAGCCGTCCGCATCGGTCCCACCCTCGGCGGCCCCTCGGGCCCGGCGGTCGAGCCTGGCGGCCGGCCGCGGCAGGACGCCGCCGCCGCCGTCGGCGCTGCCGCCCCGGTGACCGCGGACTCCGCGCCGGCCCCGACACACGCACCTGCCCCGACACGCCCTGCCCCGACACACGCACCTGCCCCGACACACGCACCTGCCCCGACACACGCTCCGGTCCAGGCACCCGCTGCGGCCCAGCCGGCACCCGCGGCAGCAGCCGAACCGGCGGTCGCGCGGACGGTGGCCGCCGAGACGTCACCTGCACCGGCAACGCGCAGCACCTCGGGCGCCGCCGCGGTGCGCAACGCTGCCCGGGCAGGTCGTGCTCCGAGTCGTCGCCCGCCGCGGGACGACGTACCGCCGCCCGACGTACCGCCGCCGGACGACGAGCCGCCGATGCCCGACCAGCTGCCGCCGGACGACGAGTTCGCGGCCACCTCGGCCCGCCCGGCCCGTCGCCCCGCGGCGGCGGCGGTGGCCGCCGCGGCCGTGGTGGTGCTGCCCAGCCAGGACGACGACATCAGCATCGACGACCCCGAGATCGAGGGGTCCGGACTGGTGGGAGCGCCCGTAGTGGCGCAGCTGCTGGGCGGGCGGGTCATCGAGGAGCGTCAGGAGTGAGTCGGGCCGCGGCCCTGGCCGGGCTGGAGCGGTGGCCGGTGCCGACCGTGGCCGCTGCCGTCGTCACGGCCGACGGCAGCGTGGTCGAGACCCACGGCCCGCAGCGGCACCGGTTCCGGCTGGCCTCGATCGCCAAGCTGCTCACCGCCTACGCCGTGATGGTGGGCGTCGAGGAGGAGGCGGTCCGCTGGACGAGGTCGTCGACGGTCCCGCCGTGATCGCCGCCCTGCAGCCCACCGCCCCCGAGGGTCGCCGGCTCACCGCCGTCCCGGGTGGGACGACGGTCAGGCACCTGCTCTCGCACACCTCGGGGCTCGGGTTCAACGGGCCCGACCCGGCGCTGTCGAGGCCCGGGAGCGCCGAACCTACTCCAACGCCGGCATCGAGGTCGTGGCCGAGCACCTGACCCAGGCCACCGGGGTGCCCTTCGAGGAGTACCTGACCGAGGCCGTGCTCGAGCCGCTCGGCATGGGCGACACCCTGCTCGACGGTTCGCCCGCCCACGCCGTCTACTCGACCGCGGCCGACGTGGTCGCCTTCGTGCGCGAGCTCTTCGAGCCCCAGCTGCTCGACCCCGCGACCCTGGCCCAGATGATCGCGGTCGCCTACCCGGGCGTGGACGGCGTCGTCCCGGGGGTCGGGTCGTTCCGGCCGTGCGACTGGGGACTGGGCTTCGAGCGCAACTTCGGGCGCACCGGCCACTGGGCCGGCACCACGCCGTCGCGCGAGACCTTCGGGCACTTCGGCGGGGCCGGCACCATGCTCTGGGTGGACCCGCGGGCCGGGGTCGCGACGGTCTGCCTGACCGACCGCCCCTTCGACGCCTGGGCCCTGCAGGTGTGGCCGCCGATGTCGACCGCTGTGATCCAGGCTCACGCACAGCCCCACGGACGGGTGTGAGCCCGTAGGCTCGACCCCGTGTACGAGGGCGTGGTGCAGGACCTCATCGACGAGCTCGGGCGACTGCCGGGCGTGGGTCCGAAGAGTGCGCAACGAATCGCGTTCCACATCCTGCAGTCCGACCCTGCCGACGTGCGCCGGTTGGTGCACTCGCTGACCGAGGTCACCGAGAAGGTGCGGTTCTGCACCCTGTGCGGCAACGTCTCGGCCGACGAGCAGTGCCGCATCTGCCGCGACCCCCGACGTGACCTCTCGATCCTGTGCGTCGTCGAGGAGTCCAAGGACGTCGTCGCGATCGAGAAGACCCGCGAGTTCCGCGGTCGCTACCACGTGCTCGGCGGGGCGATCAGCCCGATGGAGGGCGTCGGCCCCGACGACCTGCGGGTCAAGGAGCTGCTGACCCGGCTGGCCGACAGCGCCGTCCAAGAGATCATCATCGCCACCGACCCCAACCTCGAGGGTGAGGCGACGGCCACCTACCTGGCCCGGCTGCTCAAGCCCATGGGGCTGCGGGTCACCCGGCTCGCCTCGGGGCTCCCCGTGGGTGGCGATCTGGAGTACGCCGACGAGGTCACCCTCGGCCGGGCGTTCGAGGGCAGGAGGCTGCTCGATGTCTGACCCGCTGTCGTCCTCGGACGGGCACCAGGCGGCGCCGCCGGACGAGGTGGTCGAGCTGCGGCGGCTGGCCGACGAGACCGCCGCCGACGCCAAGACCTACCTCGACGCCCTCGCCGAGGTCGCCTCCGCCATCCAGCCCGACCTGGCGCTGCCGCTGCTGCTGCTGGCGCTGTCGCAGCTGCTGTTCGCCGGCGCCCGGCTGGGGGCGATCCAGGACGTCGTCCCGAGTGAGCGCTACGAGCCCGACCTCAACGGTGACGAGGACGTCGAGGCGCTGCGCGTGGGTCTGGCCAACCTGCTCGAGGGCATCGACGAGTACGTCGACGTCACCGACCCGCTGACCGACCCGACCCTGGTCGGCGGCGTACTGTCCGACGACCTGGCGGCGGTGGCGGTCGAGCTGTCGCACGGGCTGCGGCACTACGACGACGGCCGGGTCGACGAGGCCCTGTGGTGGTGGCAGTTCTCGTACCTGACCGGGTGGGGGCTGCGAGCCACCAGCGCGCTTCGTGTGCTGCAGGCCGTGATCGGGCACCTGCGCCAGGACGCCGACGAGGACTCCGTGGCCGAGGCCGAGTTCGACGCCCTGCACCCACCTGCTGTGGGCTGATCCTCAGGCGACGTATGCCGTTCCCGCGCCTGATCCTCAGGCGACCCGAGTGCCGCGCGGCAGGGTCCGGGTGGGCGTGCGCAGCCGCCGGACGGCGACGGCCACGAAGCCCGCGCCCAGCAGCAGGTCGGCGGCCAGGCCGAACGGCCAGGTGATGCCGAGGGCGTCGCGGTTCTGCTGACGCTGCCGGTCGGCGGCCGAGTTGGCACCGCACTGGTTGTAGATGGTGTGGTCCGGGCCGAGCCGGGCGTCGCGCACCCCGTTGCGGATCTCGGCGAGGGGGTCGCTGGCCACGTTCGCCCCGCCGATCGGGGTGGCGTCGGCCAGCACCACGTAGGGCGAGGGCGCCAGGATCCACCAGATCCGCTCGGTGTGGAACACGGACTGGGTCTGGGTCTCGCTGACGCACTTCATCGTGGCGTCAGGGGAGTCGGGGCCGGCGTTCGGGTCGATCGGCGTCATGTAGCTGGTCACGACCTGCTCGGTCGTGGTGCTCAGCGGGTACATCGCGACGAACACCAGCGGCAGGCCCAGTCCCAGGAAGGCCACCGTCAGGTAGGTGAGCACGGCCGAGAACACCGCCTTCGAGGCCACCGCCGACCACCCGAGCCCGATCGCGCAGACCACCAGCAGCACCAGGGCCAGCACTCCCAGCACGACCAGCAGCCGGGGAACGTCGAGCCCGCCCAGCACCAGCGCCCAGACGATGAACGGCAGGGCGCCGGCCAGCAGGGCCAGGGCCACCACCCAGGCGGCCAGCAGCTTGCCGATCGCGAGCTCGGCGGGGGTCAACAGGGTGGTCTGCAGCGTGGCCAGGACACCGGCGTTGCGGTCGCCGTTGACGCTGGTGGCCGACAGGGCCGGTGCCACCAACGCCCCGAGCGAGAGCACCATCAGCACCACGACGGCGAACGCCGTCCGACCTGCCTGGGACGACGCCGCCTCGTTGGCCAGCGGGGCGTAGTCGACGCTGCCGTCGGAGCCCACGCCGGCGACCGTGCTCGTGAACCCGTCGTAGGTGGCGTAGACGGCCTTGATGGCCAGCCAGGTGATGCCGCCGAGCACCAGCATCCACGCACCCAGCACGAGGAACCACCGGCTGCTGCGCACCCGCTGCCGCAGCTCGAGGACGGCGACCGTCCGCAGCCCCCACAGGCTCAGCGACCAGGTGTGACGCCCGTGCTCGGCGACGTCGCGGGTGGGGCGGGAGTCGAGCAGCTCCGTGGTCATCGCCGGTCCTCCGAGAGCGCGAGATAAGCCTGTTCGAGGACGCCGGCGGCCGGGTGGAAGGCCACCACGGCCACCCCGGAACGCACCAGCTCGGCCAGCAGGGCGGCAGCCTCGGCTTCCGAGCCGAGCTCGACGTCGAGCCCGTCACGGTCGGCGTTGCCGCCGTCCGGCACGGTGTACGGCAGGCCCTGGGCGGCCAGTCCCGCTGCCAGGGCGGCGTTGTCGAGGGCCCGCACCCGCCAGGCGCGGCGCATGGTCACCGTCTCGAGCAGGTCCTGGACGGCGACGGTGCGGCCGCGGGCGACCACGACGGCCCGGTCGGCCATCTCGTCGAGCTCGGCCAGCACGTGGCTCGAGACGAGGACGGCCTTGCCCTTGGCCGCCAGGCCGCGCACGATGCCGCGCAGCTCGATCCGGGAGCGGGGGTCCAAGCCCGAGGCCGGCTCGTCGAGCAGCAGCACGTCGGGGTCGTGCACCAGCGCTCGGGCCAGCCCCAGCCGCTGCTTCTGGCCCCGCGAGAGCACCTGGGTGGGCCGGTCGGCGAGGTCGCCCAGGTGCACCAGCTCGAGCAGGTCCTCGATCCGTGAGGCGGCCACGATCCGTGGCACGTGGTAGGCGTCGGCCGTGGTGGCCAGCACCTCCCGGCAGGTGAGGGTGTCGAAGGTGCCGAAGGTGTCGGGCATCCAGCCGGTACGGGCGCGCACCTGGTACGGCTGGGTCACCGGGTCGAACCCGGCGACCCTGACCTCACCGGCGTCGGGCACGAGCAGCGAGGCCAGCACCAGCAGCAACGTGGTCTTGCCGGAGCCGTTGGGCCCGATCAGTGCGGTGACCTGGCCCGCCGGTGCGTCCAGGTCGATGCTGTCCACGGCGACGACGTTGCCGAAGGTGCGGCGCACCCCCCGCACCGCGATTCCGGATGTGCTCACGTGCCCTCCCTCGTGATCCCCTGCGCGTCACCCTAACCGTGGCGGCGGCGATCATGCCGCTCCTCGCCGACAGTCTCGCGAATCGGACATTCGTCTCACGATCCGATACGCCCGGGAGGGGCCGTGACCGGCTCGGTAGACTGTCCGTCAGAACGACGACTGTTCGTCGGGTGCCCCTGCCGGCCGGCTACGTGGCCGCCTGGGCAACGGATCGATGTGAGAGGTGTGGGCGTCGCGTGGGCCTGGTCGTGCAGAAGTACGGCGGATCCTCGGTCGCCGATGCCGACGGCATCAAGCGGGTCGCCCGGCGGATCGTCGACACCCGCAAGGCCGGTAACGACGTCGTCGTGATCGTCTCGGCCATGGGGGACACCACCGACGAGCTGCTCGACCTGGCGCACCAGGTCAACCCGACGCCGCCGCCGCGCGAGCTCGACATGCTGCTGACCGCGGGCGAGCGGATGTCCACGGCGCTGCTGGCCATGGCCAGCCACCTGGGCGTGCACTGCGCGCTCGTTCACCGGCAGCCAGGCCGGCGTGATCACCACCGGCCAGCACGGCGACGCCCGCATCATCGACATCACCCCGGGCCGGATCCGGGCGGCGCTGGCCGAGGGCGACATCGCGATCGTCGCCGGCTTCCAGGGCGTCAGCCAGGACACCAAGGACATCACCACGCTCGGCCGGGGCGCGTCCGACACCACCGCCGTCGCGCTCGCCGCAGCCCTGGACGCCGACGTCTGCGAGATCTACACCGACGTGGACGGCGTCTTCACCGCCGACCCGCGGATCGTGCCGACGGCCCGCCGGATCGAGCGGATCTCGAGCGAGGAGATGCTCGAGATGGCGGCCTCGGGCGCCAAGGTCCTGCACCTGCGCTGCGTCGAGTACGCGCGCCGGTTCGGCGTCAAGATCCACGTGCGGTCCTCCTTCAGCCAGCGTCCCGGCACCTGGGTGGTCGACAGCAGGCGAGGGCCGCGGTCACGGCCGCCGGCCTCCAAGAAGCGGCCGCGGTCTCGACCGTCGGCGCCGACGAGGCGGTCGCCGTCGCGACTGCCGATGCACAAGGAGTAGGTATGGAGCAGCCGATCATCTCCGGCGTCGCGCACGACCGCAGCGAGGCCAAGATCACCGTCGTCGGGGTGCCCGACCAGCCGGGCAAGGCGGCCGCGATCTTCCAGGCCGTGGCCGAGGCCGACGATCAACATCGACATGATCGTGCAGAACGTCTCCGCGGCGGCGACCGGGCTGACCGACATCTCGTTCACGCTGCCCAAGACCGACGGCCAGACGGCGCTCGAGGCGCTGCACAAGGTGCAGGGCGAGGTCGGCTTCGAGTCGCTGCAGTACGACGACCACATCGGCAAGGTCTCGCTGATCGGCGCGGGCATGCGCACCCACCCCGGAGTGTCCGCCACGTTCTTCGACGCGCTGGCCGACGCCGGCGTCAACATCGAGATGATCTCCACCTCCGAGATCAGGATCTCGGTGGTGACCCGTGCGGACGACGTCGACACCGCGGTGCGCGCCGTCCACTCAGCGTTCGGGCTCGACGCCGAACAGGTCGAGGCCGTGGTCTACGGAGGGACCGGACGATGAGCCTCGCAAGCCCACCCTGGCCGTGGTCGGCGCCACCGGCGCGGTCGGCACCGTCATGCTGCGCATCCTGTCGACGCGCCAGGACGTCTGGGGCGAGATCCGGCTGGTGGCCTCGGCCCGCTCGGCGGGCAAGCTGCTGACGGTGCGCGGCGAGCAGGTCGAGGTGCTGGCCCTGGCGCCCGAGGTCTTCGACGGGGTCGACGTCGCGATGTTCGACGTGCCCGACGAGGTGTCGGCGCAGTGGGCGCCGATCGCCGTCGAGCGCGGCGCGGTCGTCGTCGACAACTCCGGCGCCTTCCGCATGGACCCGCAGGTGCCGCTGGTGGTGCCCGAGGTCAACCCGGCCCAGGTGCGCAACCGCCCCAAGGGCATCATCGCCAACCCCAACTGCACCACCCTGACGATGATGGACGCCATGGGCGCCCTGCACGCCCAGTGGGGCCTGACCGAGCTGGTCGTGGCGTCCTACCAGGCGGCCTCGGGTGCGGGACAGCCGGGCATCGACCGGCTGCAGGACGAGCTCGAGGTCGTGGCCGGCGACCGTCACCTGGGTCAGACCACCGGTGACGTGCGGCGGGCCATCGCCGACAAGCTCGGCGAGGACAACTCGCCGTTCCCGGCGCCGCTCGCGCTGAACGTGCTGCCGTGGGCCGGTTCGGCCAAGGACGACGGCTGGACGAGCGAGGAGCTGAAGGTCCGCAACGAGTCGCGCAAGATCCTCGGCATCCCCGACCTGAAGGTGTCCGCCACCTGCGTCCGGGTGCCGGTCGTCACCACCCACTCGCTCGCCGTGCACGCCGTGTTCCAGAACCCCGTGACGGTGGCCCAGGCGCGTCAGGCGCTGATGGACGCCCCCAGCGTCGTGCTGCTCGACGACCCGAAGTCGCTGGAGTTCCCGACCCCGGTCGACGCCGTGGGCTCCGACCCGACGTTCGTGGGACGGATCCGGCAGTCGCTGGACTTCCCGAACGCGCTCGACCTGTTCGTCTGCGGCGACAACCTGCGCAAGGGCGCGGCGCTGAACACCGCCCAGATCGCCGAGCTGCTGGCCGCCGAGTTCACCCGCTGATCTCTGTGCGGTCGATGGATTGCTCGCTCGCCAGACGCCGACGCGTGGTCTGCCGGGTCTCGTAGGACAGCGATCGGTCCAGGAGTGAGGCGGGGCGCAACGGGTGAGGTTTCGTGCCTTGCCGTCTCGATGGCAGTTGTTGGTCACTGCGGAGCTGTTGGTCGGCACGGTTGAGGCGGCGCTGGAACCGCCAGTAGGGCTCGTGCCACCACACGCGAGTCGTGAGGTGCGCCGGTAGGCGGCGTCCGCCCGAGTCACGGGCGTCCTCCTTGTCGACGTCGAGTTCCCCCGTCGCCGGATCCCAGATGTGGTCCTCGTCGTCCGCGACGCAGAGTCTGAGGCCGACGCCGGCCAGCGCGTCGGCGACGGTCTCCACCAGGAGCCCGGGGGTTGCGGTCTCCACCCGGGCAACGGCGCTCTTGGAGAGTCCCACCTTCGCCGCGAACCCCCGCTGGCTGAGGCCGAGTTCGCGACGACCCGCCCGCAGGGCCAGCGCCACGCCTACCAGAAAGGGCAGCTCGTCGACCCTGGGGCGCCCGCCGGGAGACCTCGTCGCAGCGGTACCTCTGTGGGTGGGTTCTGGCTCGGCCATGACTCAATCGTGGCAAGCGCGCCACGCCGACGGGCGAGGACAGCTGCAGCCTGTGGAAAAGTGCACGGGTCGATTCAGGGTTTCCGAGCGTGTGGCACTGCCCCGGGTCGAGGGGCGCCGTTGCGGCGGTAGCAGGTGTCTGAGCGTGTGGCACTGCCCCGGGCCGGGGGGCGCCGTTGCGGCGGTAGCAGGTGTCTGAGCGTGTGGCACTGCCCCGGGTCGAGGGCCACGGAGAACCGCGCGAGTCCCTGATTGCCGCCCCTGGGCCCGGGGCAGTGCCACACGTCTTGCCGGTCTGCCGGCCCCGCCGGTCTGTCGAGCCTGGCGGTTTGTCGCAGATCGCAGGTCGCAGGTCGCAGGTCGGAGGTCGCAGGTCGCAGGTCGCAGGTCGAGGTCGGAGGTCGGAGGTCGCAGGTCGGAGGTCGGAGGTCGCTGCCCCTGGGCCCGGGGCAGTGCCACACGCTTGCAGGGACGGGCTGCTGCTCGGGACGGCCCGATGTGACCACAGACCTGACCTGTGGCGAATTCCGTCCACCGTGGGACAGGTGGGTGGTTCGGGCGGGCGGTCAGGGGTGGGGCAGGTGGCGGGCGGTGAAGTCGAGCTCGACCGCCATCTGACGTACCCGCTCGTCGTCGACCAGGGACCCGTGCCCGGCGTCGTAGCGGTAGACCTCGTGCGGCAGAGCGCGTTCGGTCAGGGCGGCGACGTAGTTGTCGATCTGGCGGATCGGGCATCGAGGATCGTTCTCGCCGGCCAGGATCAGCACCGGCGCCCGCACCTGCTCGAGGTAGGTGATCGGACTGGAGTCGCGGTAGCGCTCCGGCACCTGCTCGGGCGTGCCGCCGAAGAGGGACCGGTCGAAGGCCTTCAACGAGTCCATCTCGTCCTCGTAGGCCGCGACGTAGTCGGCCACCGGCACCCCGGCCAGCCCCAGCGCCCACCGGTCGGGGTACAGGCCCAGCCCCAGCAGGGTCAGGAACCCGCCCCACGAGGCGCCGGCCAGCACGACCCGGGAACCGTCCGCCACGCCGGTCGCGACCAGGTGGTCGCGCACCGCCACGACGTCCTCGAGCTCGACGTGACCGATCCGCGACTCGAGCGCGTCGCGCCAGGCCGACCCGTACCCGGTCGAACCGCGGTAGTTCACCTGGACGACGGCGTAGCCCTCGTCCACCCAGGTGCTCGCATAGGCCCGGAAGGCGTCGCTGTCGTGATAGGTCGGCCCGCCGTGCACCTCGACCACCAACGGCAGCGGGCCGCTGGCACCGGTCCCGTCGCCCCCGGCTGCCGGACGACGGAGCAGGGCGTGGATCCGCCCGCCGGGTCCGTCCACCCAGACGTCCTCGATCGGCACGGACGGCGGCGCCGGCTCCCCCGGCGGCCGCAGCAGCACCTCGCCGGCCAGGGTGCGCACCGCCGCCGGTGTCGCGGACGACGTCCACAGCAGCCACACGTCGCCGTCCGGACGCACCGTGGCCGAGCCGACGGTCCCGGTGGCCGGGCCGATCGGCTCGGCGGCCCCGGTGACCGGGTCGACCCGCCACAAGCGGGTACGGGCCTCGTGGTCGAGGGCCACCAGCAGCGCCGAGGCGTCGCGGAACCACTCGGCGCCGCTGACCTCGCCGTCCAGCTCGGTGCCGGTGCCGATGTCGTGCAGGCGCAGCTCGGTCTGCTCGCCGGTGGCGACGTCCCAGACCAGCAGCTCGGCCCGGCCCCGCCGCTCGTGCTCGACGAGCAGTCGGGTGTCACCCACCGCCGGGCAGAACTCGATCGCCTCGACGCCCTTGCCGGGGCCGTCCCACAGCTCCGCGAGCGTCGAGCCGTCCGACAGGCGCAGCACCCGCGCGGCGGGGTGGCGACTGTCGCCGTGCTCGCTGTGACCGATCGCCAGCAGCTGGTCGTCGGCGGACAGGTCGGCCACGTGGGCCGACTCGGTGTGGTGGTAGATCTGCTTCGCGGCGCCCGGCCCGCTGCCGGGGCCGTCGGCGTCCACGTGCAGCAGGTGGATCCGGGTGCCGTCGTCGTCGTCACCGGCGACGACCACCAGGCCGCCGGCGCCGAACGCCAGGCCGGACGGGTAGCCCGGCGCGAGCCCGGTGGCGTCCTGCTCGCTGCCCGGCGCGGCGCTGAACGGCTGTCGCCGCCACACCCCGAACTCGTCTCCGTCGGTGTCGTCGAACCACCACAGCCACTCGCCGTCGGGACTGATGGTGGCGTGCGAGGTGCCTTCGGCGCGCTCGGTGGCACGTGACGGCTCACCCGAGCCGTGCTGCCAGGAGTGCACCTCGACCACGCCGCCGACCGTGGCCACCACGACACAGCGCTCCGGCCGGTCGAGGGCCCAGTCGGGCAGCCCCACCCGGCCGGCCCGGAACCGCCGCTCCCACGCCGGAGCCGCCGGGCCGGTCGCGGTGGGGGCCGTCGACGGGGTCTCGGACGGCGGGATCTGGGACGGCGGGATTTGAGACGGCGAGCTCATACCCAGATCCTGCCGTACCGCAGTGACGCCGCCTGGCCATGACCCGGCGGCCGCGGCGACCGCCTTGACCCGTGACCGGCCTGCGTGGTCGGCTCGCGACCGTGAACCGCAACCAGGTCAGTGACGCGTTCGAGTCCCAGCAACGACGACAGGCGGTCTGGGCGGCCCCGAGCCGCATCGTCGAGGTGCGTGGTCCTTTCGACGCGGTGCGGATCGTGCGGTACGAGTCCGAGGACCCGAACGGCTGGGCGGCGGTCGTGTGGTCCGACCTGTCCGGACTGAGTCCGGCCCAGGTCGAGGCGTCGGTCGCCGAGCAGGCCGCATGGGCCCGCGAGCACGGGCGGCGGCTGGAGTGGAAGTACTACCACCACGACCGCCCGGCGGGGCTGCCGGAGGTGCTGGTCCGCAACGGGTTCGAGCCCGAGGATCTGGAGACCGTGATGGTCGCCGACGTCGCCGAGCTGGGGATCGACGTCGCCCTGCCCGACGGCGTGACCCTGCTCGAGGTTCACGACGAGGCCGGGCTCGCCCTCGTGGCCCGGGCAGCCGCCGAGGCGTTCGGCACGGCAGCCGACGACCAGGGCGACGCTGCGCTCTACCGCGAGATCGCCCGTCAGCTGCGGGATTCACCGCAGCACCTGGCGGTGTTCGTGGTCGTCACGAGCGACGGCACCCCGGTGTCCGAGGGGCGGGTCGACCTGCCCCCCGCGGGCGACTTCGCCGGGCTGTGGGGTGGCGCGACGGTGAGCGCCTGGCGGCGGCAGGGCATCTACCGCGCGCTGGTCGCCCACCGTGCAGCGCTCGCCGCCGAACGGGGGTACCGCTGGCTGATGGTCGACGCGTCGTCGCAGAGCCGGCCGATCCTGCAGGCCGTGGGGTTCGTCGCGATCGCCTCGACCACCCCCCACGTGCTGCAGCCCTGACCGCGCTTGCGCGCGTGGGTGATGACGGCGGCAGCGCCGCCCGCCGCAAAGGTCAGCCGGGTCCGGGACGTCGTCCGGCGCCGCAGCTGTCGGCCGTCGTCTCGATCCGCCGGGTGCGGGTGAGTGGGGTGCGCGCCTGCACGATCCACTCCAGCGCGGCCCGTCTCACGCTTCGCGACAACGATTCCCAGTGCTCGGCAGCCCCGGGCCGAGCCGCGAAGGCCGCCTGCAGGTCGGCGGGCACGACGAGGGCCTCGACGTCGTCCAGCCTCGTCCACGAACCGTCTGCGACGGCGGCGTCCACGACGGACTGTCCCGGTGGGGCCATCAGCCCGTCGGCCTGCAGCCGGGCGATCCGGGCCTTGTTGACGGCGCTCCAGCCGCTGCCCCGCTTGCGCGGTGACAGGTAGAGCAGCGAACGGTGCTCGTCGAGGCGGCGGATCGAGCTGTCGACCCAGCCGAAGCACAGGGCCTCCTGACCGGCGTCGTCCAGGCTCAGGTTGGGCGTGGGTGCCGACTTCTTGGTCAACACCACCCAGACCCCGTTCGGGCGGGAGTGGTTGGCGACCAACCACTCCCGCCACTGCGCCCGGCTCTCGGGCTCGACCGTGTTCGCCAGGACCTTCTCGGGTACCTCGCTCATGTGCTGCGTCACTCCCGGGAACGGTTCAGCCGAGCGCCTCCTGGCGGTCGGCGTTGGCGTGGACGGCCTCGCGCACCCATGCTGCCAGGCCGGGCTCCAGGTCCTCGTAGGTGGCCGTGAACCGCGGATCGGCCACGTACATGTCGCCCAGGCCGCGGTGTATCGCCGTCGGGCAGTCGTAGAACCAGCGGGTGATGTGCTGCCGGTGCGCCTCGACGGCATCCATGGCCTCGACCGAGTCGGGAGCGTGCCCGGCCCGCTTGGCCTGCGCCTGAGCCGCCATCACCGACTGCATCTCGACCTTGATGGCCTGCCATTCGGTCGCGCCGTAGGTCGCCGTCCGACCCTTGGACTGCTTCCAGGCGTCCGTCTGGCCCCAGCGCTGCTGGGCCTCCTGCTCGTAGCTCTCGTCGTAGCCGTCGCCGAACAGCTCCTTCAGCTCGGCGTCGGTCAGTGGTTCATCGGTCACGGTGTCCTCCTTGAGTGTGGATCGGGTGCGTTCGAGTGCGGCGTCCAGGGCGGCGGCGAGGGCGGCCAGCTCGTCGATCCGACCCGCCACCAGCGCGCGCTGGCGGTGCAGATGGACGGCGACGGGGGCGTCCTCCCGCAGCAGGTCGGCGACCTCGGCCAGGGGGAAACCGAGCCGCCGGTAGACCACGATCTGCGCCAGCCGGTCGAGGTCGTCACGGGTGTAGCGGCGGTAGCCGGCCTCGGAGCGGTCGCCCGGGGTGAGCAGGCCGATCTCGTCGTAGTGGTGCAGGGTGCGCACGCTGACGGCGAACCGCTGCGCCACCTGACCGACCGTGAGCCACAGGTCGTCGAGCGAGGTCATGTCACCAGGGTGGCGCCTGACGTGGCGTGAGGGTCAAGTCGGCGGACGCCGGCCCGTTCGCCGCCGGAGGGCCTGCGCGCCGGGGCCTGTGCGCCGACCGGGTGGATCGCGGTGCTGAGGCTATCCGCGGACTTCACCCCCCACTACCTTCAGTGAAGTACCAGTAACGCTTAGTAGGCGAGCCATTCGTCGGGGACGCCGGTGGACCGGCGCCAGAATCGGAGACACAGATGTCAGAGCCCAACCAGAGCCACTCCCGCCGTCGCCGGATTCGGCCCTGGCGTCTCGCGGCCGCTCTTGCGGGTCTCGCGGCGGCGACGGTGCTGACCGTCGGCATGAGCAGCGCCCAGGCGCAGAGCACCCCCTCCGCGGTGTCCTTCTCGTCGGGCTCCGGCGGCCGCATCATCGGCCCCGTCATCAACGGGGTGCGCTGGCAGTGACGAACCGACGCAGAACCACCACCTTCCTGGCGTTGGTCGCCGGGCTCGGGTTGGCCGTTCCGGCCGGCTCGGCCGCCGCCGCGCCGGCGGCGTCACCCGTGCGGGTGCCGACCAAGCCCGCCCCCGCCTCCGCGGGCCTGGCGTCGAGCTCAGCCACGAGCTTCGTCGTGATGGCCTCGGCGGGCGCCGAGTCCACCCTGCAGGCCCGCGCCGCTGCGCTCGGTCTGCGGGTGACGCGGCAGCTGGGCATCATCCACGGCTTCGCGGTCTCGGGCCTGGGCTCGGCCGCCGCCGCGCTGGCGAAGGAACCCGGCGTGCTCTCGGTCTCGCCGGACCGGCGGATGCAGCCCATGTCGACCGTCGCCGCCCTCGGCTACGACCCGACCGATCTGGGTTCGTCGTCCTCGTTCACCCAGGTCGTCGGCGCCCAGGCGCTGTGGGCCCAAGGGGTGACCGGGGCGGGCGTCGATGTCGCGGTCATCGACACCGGCGTCACTCCGGTCGCCGGACTGAGCAACGCCGGCCAGGTCGTCACCGGTCCGGACCTGTCGTTCGACTCGGTCGGCGCCACCACTTCGGGGCTCGACGCCTTCGGCCACGGCACGTTCATGGCCAGCCTGATCGCCGGTCGCGACGCCACCGCGACCGCTGCCCTGCCCAAGAACTGCAAGACCTGCCTGAACAGCAGCGGCTTCAGTGACACCACCAAGTTCGTCGGTGTCGCTCCCGGGGCCCGCATCATCAACGTCAAGGTCGGCGCTGCCGACGGTGCCACTGACGTCTCGCAGGTGATCGCCGCCATCGACTGGGTCAGCCAGCACTCCAAGGACGCGGGCTACAACATCAAGGTGCTGAGCCTCAGCTTCGGCACCGAGAGCACCCAGGCCTACACCGTCGACCCGCTCGCCCAGGCCGCCGAGGCAGCCTGGAAGCGCGGCGTGGTCGTGGTCGCGGCGGCGGGCAACGAGGGGCGCGCCACCAAGTCCCTCGCCGACCCGGCCTACGACCCCTACGTGCTCGCGGTCGGGGCGCAGGACCCGAACGGCACCCTGACGACCGCGGACGACGTCGTCCCCGACTTCGCCCAGCACGGCACCACCGCGCGGCCGGTCGACGTCATCGCTCCGGCCTCGCACGTGCTGGGACTGAGGGTGCCGGGTTCGTTCATCGACACCCTGAGTGCGAACACCGGCCAGGTCGGCCGGTTCCAGCGGGGGTCCGGCACGTCGGAGGCCACGGCCATCACCGCCGGTGCGGTCGCCCTGCTCGCCCAGAAGTACCCGTCGGCCACGCCCGACCAGCTCAAGGGCATGATCACCGGGACGGCGACGCCGCTGACCAAGTACGTCTGGAACGCGACGTTCGCCAGCATCGCCGCGGCCCTGGGCATGACACAGGACCAGTACGTGGCGTGGCTGAACACGATGAACAGCCTCTACAGCGGGCGCGGGATCGTCAACGTGCAGGCTGCTGCGGCCGCCTCGCCGCTGCTGCAGCCCATCCAGGTGGCCACCGCCAGCACGGGCTCGGGCACCCTGGACGCCGCCCGGGGCGGGGTCTACGTCAGCGACAACGGCGTCAACCTGACGGGCCAGAAGGACATCTTCGGCCAGACCTTCACCAGCTCGTCGATGGCGACCGCGCAGACCCTCGGGGTGGCGTGGGTCGGCGGTACCTGGAACGGCAGTCGCTGGTCCGGGGACGGCTGGTCGGGCAGTCGATGGTCGAGTGTCAGCTGGACCAGCACCAACTGGGCCGGCAGTCGCTGGAGCGGCAGCCGTTGGAGCGGCATGACCTGGGACGGCTCGCGCTGGTCGGGCAGTGGCTGGAACGGCAGCCGCTGGACCGGCACGACCTGGGACGGCAGTCGCTGGTCCAGCGCCGGCTGGAGCTGACCGACAGCGACAGCGACCGATGACCGACGACAGCGGGGTGGACCCGGACCGGACCGTCCGGGTCCACCCCGCTGTCGTCACCGTCGTGTCATGACGGCGCCTAGCATCGCCGGCATGAGCGAGGTCGAGTTCGAGGGTCGGCGGTTGTCGTTCGGGGCGGCGTCAGGCAGCTATGCCGACCACCGGCCCGGCTATCCCGACGAGGCCCTGCGGTGGGTGCTGGACCTGGTGGACGGCCCGGTGGAACGGATCGCCGACGTGGGCGCGGGCGCCGGGGCGCTGACCCGCTCCCTGGTGCCGATGGCGGCCCAGGTCGAGGCCTTCGACCCCGACCGGGGCATGCTGGAGGAGCTGGGACGGCGGCTGCCGGGCGTGGCTCGACACCTGGCGCCGGCGGAGCGGCTGCCGTTGCCCGACGCCGGGGTCGACGCCCTGATGGTGGGCCAGGCCTGGCACTGGTTCGACCGCGCCGCGGCCGCCGCAGAGTTCACCCGGGTGGTCCGCCCGGGCGGGGTGATCGGCCTGCTGTGGAACGTGCGCGACGACCGCGAGCCGTGGATGGCGGCCCTCAGCGACCTGATCGACGGCGAGGACTCGTTGCGGGCGATCCGGGCCGACGCTCTGCCCCTGGTCGCGGCGGTGCACCCGCAGGTGCAGCGTCAGGAGTTCGGTCATCAGGTCGCGATGCCGCCCGAGGCCGTGGTCGGGCTGGTCTCGACCTTCTCGTACGTGCGGCTGCGCCCGGACGCCGCCGCCGTCCTCGCCGCCGTCCGTGACCTGCTGGCGACCCACCCCGACACCGCCGGCCGAACCACGGTCGACCTGCCCTACGTGACGGCCGCCTACCGGATCCCCTGTCCGTGATCACTGTGGGCCGGATGTCGGCGTGGCGTCGCCCGAGCACCCGCCTGACGGCGACCAACGCCGTCACGAGCGAGACCTGCAGCGCGAGCACCACCGTCAAGGGCACGTTCTGAGCCCTGTCGGCTCGACAGCCGTCAGCTCGCAGCCGTGCCTGCTGGGGCTGCCCGCCACTCGTCCGCGAGCAGACCCAGCAGCACCTCGTCGACGAACTCGCCGTTGACCCACGCCGACCGTCGAAGCAGTGCCTCACGCCGGAAGCCGAGCCGCTCGGCGGCTCCGATCATCGGCCCGTTGTCGGCGAGGGTGTCGACCTGCAGCCGGTTCAACCCACGGACGACGAAGCCGTAGTGGCACAGCACGGCGACGGCGTCCCGGCCCAGCCCCTGGCCCCGAAAGCCAGGCATCAGCGCGATGCCGATGTGGGCGCTGCGGTTGTGGGTGTCGAGCTGCCACAACAACGCCTCACCGACCAGGGCGTCGTCACTGCGACGCACCACGGAGAAGCAGATGGCGCGGTCGGAGGCCTCGCCGACGGCGTAGGGCGACTTCTCGGACCCGGCCGACACCGGCACCCAGGGGCGCGAGTCCGACCGGTTGTGCTCAGCGACGTCCTCGTAGAGCCCGGCGTGCAAGACGGCGACGTCGGCCGCCTCTCTGGACCGTAGCCCGACCACTGCGCCATGCAACATGTCACGTTCCTACTCGTCGAGCGACGATCAGGCAAACCAGTTGCTGACGCGCCCCCGCGGGGACGTCCTCGTGGTGCCGCGTCCCCGCGGGGACGTCCCTTGTCGGGGTGACGGGACCTGTGGTCGGGGTGACAGGAACCGTCGTGGGCTGGCGCCCACTCCTCCCAAATCCTGGCTCGCCTTTTGAGCACAGCGCAAAGGGCCCGGCCAGCCGGCCGGACCCACTCACGCTGTGGTCGGGGTGACAGGAACCGTCGTGGGCTGGCGCCCACTCCTCCCAAATCCTGGCTCGCCTTTTGAGCACAGCGTAAGAGGGCCCGGCCAGCCGGCCGGACCCTCTTACGCTGTGGTCGGGGTGACAGGATTTGAACCTGCGGCCTCTACGTCCCGAACGTAGCGCGCTACCAAGCTGCGCCACACCCCGATTGAGCCTCGCCAGAATAGCCGAGCCGCCGCCGTGCCGCGAAACCGGGCGCGGCGGGTCGCCCGGGTGGGTGCCGCGGGCGGCTCAGACCGGCTTGGCGACCAGGGTCAGCAGGCTCGCCTCAGGCCGGCAGGCGAACCGGACGACGGTGCTCGGCGCCGTCCCCATCCCCGCGCTGACGTGCAGCCATACGGGTTCCTGGTCGGCGCCGACCCCAGTGCCTACCCCAGTGCCGTCCTCGGCGCCGTCGGTCCCACCGTGAGGCCAGCGCGAGACGCCCTTGGCCTGCTTGCGGGGCAGGTCGCAGTTGGTCACCAGGGCGCCGACACCGGGCAGGCAGAGCTGACCGCCGTGGGTGTGACCTGCCAGCAGCAGCCCGGCGCCGTCCGCCGACATGGCGTTCAGCACCCGCCGGTAGGGCGCATGGGTGACCCCGATCGTCAGGGCGGCGCTCGTGTCGGCGGCCCCGGCGACCTGCTCGTAGCGGTCGAGGTTCAGGTGCGCGTCGTCGACCCCCACGAACTCGAGCTCGGCACCGGCCACCGTGAGCCGGCCGCGGCTGTTGGTCAGGTCGAGCCAGCCCGCCTCGACGAAGCCCTTCACCAGGTCGTCGCTGGGAAGCCGTCGACCGGTGCTGCGCTGCTTGCCGCCGTTGGGCAGCAGGTACCGGGTGGGGCTCTTGATCGTCGGTGCGTAGTAGTCGTTCGACCCCAGCACGAACACCCCGGGCCGTTCGAGCAGCCGGCCGTGGGCGGCGAGCACCGCCGGGACGGCGTCCATGGCGGCCAGGTTGTCGCCGGTCGAGACGACCAGGTCGGGCTCCAGGTCGGCCAGACCGGCCAGCCAGCGCTGCTTGCGGCCCTGCCGCGGCACCAGGTGCAGGTCGGACAGGTGCAGCACCCGCAACGGGGCCGACCCGGCCGGCAGCACCGGCATCAGGAACGACCTCAGCGCGAAGTGGCGCGCCTCGAGCCAGGCGTAGCCCAGGCCGGTGGCACCGGCGGCGAGCACGGCGAGGGGGATCGAGGCGGCAGACACGCGTCCCATCCTCTCTGACGCTCACCGAATGTGCGCACTTTGCTGAACCACCCGGCGGGGATTCACCAACTGCGCACACTCGATCCGGCGATGCCGACGGCAGGTAACTCGGTTGTCGCTCCCGAGGCGGGTGACAAGATGGTCGGCATGTCAACCGCTGGCCTGAAAGACCGACTGCAGTCCGACCTCACCGCTTCCATCCGCAGTCGGGACGAGGTTCGCTCCGCCACGATCCGCATGGTGCTGACCGCCGTGAAGAGCGAAGAGGTCTCGGGCACCACCGCGCGTCAACTCAGCGACGCCGAGGTGATCACTGTGCTGGGCCGCGAGGCCAAGAAGCGCCGCGAGGCCGCGACCGCGTTCGGTGACGCCGGTCGTGCCGAGATGGCGGCCCGTGAGGTGGCCGAGCTCGCCGTGATCGAGGGCTACCTGCCTCGACAGCTGAGTGAGGCGGAGATCGAGTCCATCGTCACCGCCGCAGTGGCCGGCGTCCTGGCTTCGGGAGGGCCGAGCGGAATGGCGGCCATGGGGCCGGTCATGAAGGTGGTTCAGCCCCAGGTGCAGGGGCTCGCGGACGGCGGCAAGGTCGCGGCCCTCGTGCGTGCTGCCCTCACCGCGTGACCGGAGTCGACTGACCGCAGTCGCCTGACCGCAGTCGACTGACCGCAGTCGCCTGACCGGAGTCGCCAGACCGTTCCGGCAGAGCTCGGCCCGGAACGAGCCAGGTCCGGGCCGAGGCCGGCTAACCGGTCTTCGGGCCGCCGGTGATGTTGCCCCGACCGTTGCCGTTGCCGTTGCCGCCACCACCGTTGCCGCCACCGCCACCGCCGTTGCCACCGCCGGGGGTGGGGCCACCGCCGGGCTGCTGCTGGCTGCCGTCCCCGGGGTGGATCACCACGACACCTCCGGGTGAGACCTTGGTGCCGGCGCCGGGGGTGGTCTTGGCGACGGTGTCACGCTGGAACGGCGAGGCGACCGCCTTGCCGACCTTCACCTTGAAGCCCTGGCCCTGCAGGATCGCCTTGGCCTCACCGATCGACCTGCCGGTCACGTCGGCGACCTTGATGCCGTTGCCGGCGATCATCTTGGCCGGCGGGTTCGGCCAGTCGATCGCATCCAGGCCGGCCTGGGCGACCTTCATGATGTCCTTCCAGACCGGACCGGCGATGGTGGCGCCGTAGAAGGTGCGGCACCCCCAGTTGTCGATGCAGCGGTGGTTCAGGGTGCGCTGCCCGAGCGTCAGGCTGTACTCGCCGGGCTGGTAGACCGTAGGGTCACCCGGCTTGTCGATGACCGGGGTGGGGTCGGCCACCCAGACCGCCGTCGAGCGCTGCTTGGTGTACCCGACGAACCAGGTGTCGGCCGAGTCGTCCGCGGTGCCGGTCTTGCCGGCCGCCGGCCACCCGATGCCGCCGACGTTGCTGGCGGTGCCTCCGGGGCGCAACACACCCTTGAGGGCGTAGGTGACGCCGTGGGCGACATCGGCCGACACCCCCTGGGTGCAGCTGTTCGCGGGGATCTTCAGCGGTTTGGAGTTGCGGTCCGAGACCGACCCGATGCCCACCGGCGGGCAGTAGAGACCGTCGGCCGCGAAGGCCGCGTAGGCCGAGGCCATCGTCATCGGCGAGATGCTCAGCGGCCCCAGGGTCAGCGAGGGGATGCAGCCGGGGATCCCTGTGGTGGGGGGGTTGCCCTGCTTGCACTCGTCGCCCTTGGGGTAGGAGCGGTGGACGCCGAGCGATTCGCTGAGTCGTGCGATGTCGCAGAGGTTGAGCCTGGACTCGATGTCGGCGAAGGCAAGGTTCACCGACTCGGCCGTGGCCGCCATCACGTCCATGGTGGGCGGGCCGGAGTTCTCGGCGTTGTGCACCTTCCAGGTCTCACCTGCCAGCGAGGCACCGTCGCAGTTGAAGTCGCTGGCCGGTCTGGGGGTGATGTCGCCGCTGACGGTGTCGTAGAGGCCATGGCCGGTGGCGAGCCAGTCGGCCAGCACGAACGCCTTGAACGTCGACCCGGTCGCGAACCCCTGGGACCCGCCGTACTTGTGGTCGACGGCGTAGTTGAGCTCGGTCTGACCGCGCTTGCTGATGTTGGAGTAGACCTTGTTCTGGCCCACGGCGAGCACCTTGCCGGTGCCCGGCTCCACGGTCGTCGCCGCCGCCGCGACGTTGCTCTCGCTGCTCGGCGAGATCGCCTTCATGGTGATGTCGATCGTGGCCTTCTGCAGCCGCGGGTCCATGGTCGAGAAGATCTTCAGGCCGCCGCGCCGCACGGTGTTCAGTCGGGTCGTGTAGTCCTTGCCGAGGGCCGAGTAGCGGCTGTCGAGCAGCAGCGAGTTCAGCGCGTACTGGCAGAAGTAGGCGTAGTAGTTGGCGGTGATGCACCCCGACAGGGCCGGCTGCCTCTTGGAGGGCAGCTGGGCCGCCTCGGCGGCGGTCTTCTGGGTGGCGGTGATCATGCCCAGGTCGGCCATCCGGGTCAGCACGGTGTCGCGCCGCGCCTTGGTGGCCTTCTGCTTCGCCTTGTCGTACGGGTTGAACGCCACGGGGTTCTGCACGATGCCGGCCAGCATGGCCGCCTGCGGCAGGGTCAGTTTGGCGGCAGTGGTCTGGAAGTAGTACTGCGCGGCCGCCTCGACCCCGTAGTTGTTGCTGCCGAAGTTGGCGATGTTCAGGTAGCCCTCGAGGATCTCGTTCTTGGTGTGGTGCTTCTCGTACTCGATCGCCATCCGGATCTCGCGGATCTTGCGCTGCGGGGTCTGCACCGTGGCGGCCTTCTGGGCCTCCTTGTCGCCGGCGGCGACCGCGGTCTCGAGCAGCACGTTCTTGATGTACTGCTGGGTCAGCGTCGAGGCGCCCTGGACCTTGCCGTCGTTGTTGACCTTGTTGCTGACCAGGGCCCGGAAAAGGCCGCGGGCGTCGATGCCGCCGTGCTCGTAGAACCGGGAGTCCTCGATCGCGACGACGGCCTGCTTCATCGCCGGGGAGACCTTGGCGAGGGAGGTGACGACGCGGTTCTCCTCGTAGAACTTGGCGATCACCGTCTTGCCGTCGTTGGCGTACATGATCGAGCCCTGCGACAGCGGCGGCGTCTCGAGGGTCGGGTCGATGTTGTCGAACCAGTCGACCCCGATCTGGGTGGCCCGCCCGGCCGCTCCCACCGCGGGCAGGAACAACCCGGCGCTGAGCAGTCCGGCCACGAGGCTCACCCCGAGGAAGGCGACGAACAGCGCCACCAGCCGCGAGACGGCGCGGGTGGATTTCCTCATGGGTACGTGCTCCAGACGGGTGACGAGATCGTTGTCGGCCAGCGTACGTCGCCCGCTCGGATGGTGACGCCCAAGTCAGCATCAAGAGAAGGTGACGATCCGGGGTGAACGACCGGTATGGGACGGTCTCGTCATCACCCAGAGTCAGGGTCCCGGGACCGGCCGGGACCGTGCGACAGCAGGACAGACCGCCCAGGACCGATGGCGAGAGGCTACCCAAAGTCATCGGTCACAAGATCCCGCGGGTCAGATATCATCCATCTGGCCCGTATCTCGGGCACAGGGCGTCACCTACGGTTGTCAATGCGGGTCTCACCAGGAATGATTGCGTCCTGGCCGAGGTGCCGGGGGAACCTATGGGAGGAACAGGGACATGAGCGTCACGAATGACTGGGCGGCCCGTGGTGCGTGCCGCACCACCGATCCCGACCTGCTGTTCGTCCAGGGGGCGGCGCAGAACCGCGCCAAAGCCGTCTGCATGTCCTGCCCCGTCCGCACCGAGTGCCTGGCCGACGCCCTCGACAACCGGATCGAGTTCGGGGTCTGGGGTGGCATGACCGAGCGCGAGCGTCGTGCGCTGCTGCGCAAGCGTCCCAACGTCGCCTCCTGGCGCCGGCTGCTCGAGACCGCCCGCAACGAGCACGAGCAGGTGCTCGACCTGACCGACACCCACGAGGTCGTCCGCGCCGGCTGAGCCTGCGCCGGCTGAGCCAGCGCCGGTCCGGACCGCAGCCCCGTCGCCCTCGACCGGCCGTTCAGCCCTTCGCCAGGTCGGCCCCGATCTCCCGCAGGCTCACCAGGTCGTGGACGTCGGTCGGCCGCGCGGCCACGTCGACCACCGGCACCGACCGGTGGGCGCCGGTGAACCGTGCGGACAGGGCCAGCTCCCGTTCCCGCCGTCGCACCCGGTCCACGTGGATCCGCAGCAGCGCCGCCGTGAGGGCGTGCTCCCCGAGCTCGTCGAGGTCCTCCGCGGCTGCGGCAGCTCGGTCGGCCGACAGGTCCTCGGCATGAACCTGGTGCACCCGGTTGACCACCAGCCCGGCCAGCGGCATCGACTCGGCGGCGAGCCGCTCCACGAAGAACGAGGCCTCGCGCAACGCGTCCGGCTCGGGGGAGGCCACGACCACGAACGCCGTCCCGGGGCGCTGGAGCAGCCGATAGGTGGCCTCGGCCCGTTCCCGGAAGCCGCCGAAGACGGTGTCGAGGGCCGAGACGAACGTCTGCACGTCGCGCAGCACCTGGGCGCCCAGCACCTTGGTCAACACCGCGGCGGCGGTGCCCACCGCGGCCGAGACCACCTTGAAGTAGGCGCGCCCCCCGGCCCGGGCCGGCGCCGACAGCAGCCGGATCAGCCGCCCGTCCAGGAACGACCCGAGGCGCTGCGGGGCGTCGAGGAAGTCCAGGGCCGAACGGCTGGGCGGGGTGTCGACCACGATCAGGTCCCACCGCGGGTTGCTGGCGTCGGCGTCCGCCAAGGATCGCAGCTGCCCCAGCTTCTCCATCGCCATGTACTCCTGAGTGCCGGCGAACGAGCTCGACAGTGCCTGGTAGAACGGGTTGGCGAAGATCAGCTCGGCCTTGTCGGGCGAGGCGTGCAGCTCGATCACCTCGTCGAAGGTGCGCTTCATGTCCAGCATCATCGCCTCGAGGCTGCCCCCCGAGGTGCGGTCGATGTCGGTGACCGGGCGCGGGGTGTTGTCGAGCTCACCCAGGCCCATCGACTGGGCGAGCCGGCGGGCCGGGTCGATGGTCAGGACGACGACGCGTCGTCCCCGCTCGGCCGCCCGCAGGCCCAGGGCGGCCGCGGTGGTGGTCTTGCCGACGCCGCCGGCGCCGCAGCAGACGACGACCCGGGTGCTCCGGTCGTCGAGCAGGGCGTCGACGTCGAAGACGGGACGATCGCTCATGCCGGGCCCCGACCCGACAGGCCCTGGTCGGCGAGGACGTCGGCCAGGGCGTACAGGCCACCCAGGTCGACCCCGCCGGCCAACGCCGGCAGCTGGCAGACCGGTCGCCCCAGGGCCTGGACCAGCTCGAGCTGCCCGGCCTCGAGCTGCACCCGCAGCGCGTGGTCGCGGCCCTGGGCGGCCAGAGCGGTCGCCAGACGTGAGAGGCGGGTAGCCCGGGACGCCGCGGTCCCGCCTCTGCCCGCCAGCCCGACGGCCTCGAGCCCGCCCACGATCTCGCGTTCTCGCAGAGCGCCTTTCGCTGCGGCCGCCAGCTGCTTGGGAGCCAGCTCGGGCGGGCGCACCATGTTGACCACGACGGCTCCCACCGTCAGTCCGGCCGCGACCAGCTCGGCGGCGGCGTCCTGGGTCTCTTGCACCGGCATCTCCTCGAGCACCGTCACCAGGTGCACGACGGTCAGGCCCGAGCGCAGCAGCGTCATGATCGAGTCGGCCTGGTTGCGGATCGGCCCGACCTTGGCCAGCTCGGCCACCTCGTCGTTGACGTTGAGGAACCGCGCCACCCGCCCGGTCGGCGGTGCGTCGAGCACGACCGCGTCGTAGATCGGCCGGCCCCCCTCGCGGCGCCGGACCGCCTCGTAGACCTTGCCGGTCAGCAGCACGTCGCGCAGCCCGGGGGCGATGGTGGTGGCGAAGTCGATCGCGCCCAGCTTCTCGAGCACCTTGCCGGCCCGGCCCAGGTGGTAGAAGAGGTCGAGGTACTCCAGCAGCGCGGCCTTGGGCTCCACCGCCAGGGCGTGCACCTCGCCGCCCTCGGGGGCCATCGCGATCCGGCGCTCGAGGTAGGGCAGCGGGGCGACGTCGAACAGCTGCGCGATACCCTGCCGGTCCTCGACCTCGCACAGCAGGGTGCGCCGGCCGCCCCGGGCCAGGGACAGGGCCAGGGCGGCGGCGACGGTGGTCTTGCCGGTGCCGCCCTTGCCGGTCACCACGTGCAGCCGGGCCTCACCCCACATCGGCTCCGCGTGCGCGGAGGCCGCTGCGCCGGCACGGGGTGAGGGTGACACCGTCCGAGCCTAGCCAGGCCCCGGCTACAGTGCGGGCATGGCTCAGCAATGGGAGTACTCGACCGTGCCGCTCGTGGTGCACGCCACGAAGCAGATCCTCGACCAGTGGGGTGAGGACGGCTGGGAGCTGGTGAGCGTCGTCCCCGGTCCGCAGGGCGGTCTGGTGGCCTACCTGAAGCGTCCGAAGGGCTGACCCGTATGAGTGCGATCGAGGACCGGCTGGCCGAGCTCGGCCTGCAGCTGCCGGCTGTCGCCGCTCCGGTGGCCGCCTACGTGCCCGCCACCGTGGACGGCGACCTGGTCTGGACGTCGGGGCAGCTGCCCTTCGTCGACGGGGTGCTGGCGGCGACCGGCAAGGTGGGCGCCGGGTCCGAGCTGGTCAGTCCCGAGCGGGCCGCCGAGCTGGCCCGGATCTGTGCGCTGAACGCCCTCGCGGCGGTGAAGTCGGCGGTGGGTGACCTCGACCGGGTGGCCCGGGTGGTCAAGGTGGTCGGTTTCGTGGCCAGCGACCCGTCGTTCACCGGTCAGCCCGGGGTCGTCAACGGCGCGAGCCTGCTGCTGCAGCAGGTGCTCGGGGACGCCGGCGTCCATGCGCGCAGCGCGGTGGGGGTGGCGGTCCTGCCGCTGGACTCCCCGGTCGAGGTCGAGCTGGTCGCGCGCCTGCGCTGACCGAACTGGTCGTGCTGACTCACTGGTCGTGCCGACTGCTGCTCGTTCTGACCTACTGGTCGTTCGGACCTACTGGTCGTTCGGGCCGCTCGCCGCGGTCAGGTAGTGCCTGAAGACCTCGAGGGCCAGCCGGTTGAGGCCGCGGTCGGCGCCGTCGGCTGCTCCGTTGAAGCGCCCCCGTCGGGCTCGGCCGCTGGCATGTCGTACCGCCTCGCGCAGGCCGATGGCGGCCACGGCCGCCCGGTGGGCGACGGTCAGGCACTCCTCGATGGCCACCCCCTGGCGCTGCAGGGCCGCGATCGCCTGGCTCACCTCGGGCCGCTGGCGCAGCTGGGTCTCGACGGTGCGCTTGCCGGCGGCCACCGGCTCGTCGAGCCGCAGCGGCATCACGGTCGCGGGCGGGGTCGAGGCGTCGAGGGACCCGCCGGAGCGCAGGTGGCTGCGGATCAGGGTCAGCGTGGCGCCCTGGGCCCGGGCGGCGTGGATCTGCTGCAGACGCTGCAGGTGCTGCGGGCCGTAGACGGACCGGCGCCCGTCGCGGGAGGGTCGGGGGATCAGCCCTCGGGTCTGGTAGGACCTGATGTTGCGAATGGTCATTCCGGTGGCCTCGGCAAGTTGCTCGAGGGTGTACGTCTGCACGTCCAGCATCCTTCGCGAGTGGAGTAGCTCGAGGGTCCTCTGCGGCGGTGAGTTCTGGTGCGGGGGGACGACGGTGTGGTTGCGGAGCGGGTCGAGGAAACGAGGTGTACGGACATATGGCAGATCCGGTTGTGTGCAGAGATCGTGGCTTTCGCTCCCGAAATACTTCGGAAGAATCGCCCGCCCACCGCAGACGACCCCCCCAGGGCTCGAACCGTCATGATTACTCCCTGCAGTCGGACTATAACGGCGTCGAACACCGATCGGCAGGCCCTTATGTTGCGTGACTTTATGTTGACACCAAATAGTGTCGACGTCACAGCGCCGGTGCGGGTGGTGCCGCCACGGGCGGCGGCCACCGTGATGTTGTTGCGGGACAGTCACAATGGTTGCGGCGTAGAGATTTTCATGATCAAGCGGGCACGAACGATGGCCTTCGCCGCCGGGATGGCGGCCTTTCCGGGCGGCGCACAAGAGGATCATGACGTCGACGTCGTTGACACTGCAATCAGGGAAACCGCAGAGGAATGCGGTGTCAGGGTCCCTCGTGACGGGCTTCACCTGTGGGCCAGGTGGCTCACTCCGGACTTCGAGCCGCGGCGCTACGACACCCATTTCTTCATGATGGAAATACCCGAGGGCGCGACCGCCCGTGCCGCCAACGGCGAGGCCGAGCGGGCCTTCTGGATCGCCGCCGGGTCGGCCGTCGCCGACCACCACCGGGGCCTGCTGCCGATGCTGCCGCCCACGCTGGTCATGCTCGAGGACCTGGCGGCAGCAGGATCGGTGGCGGCCGTACTGGCGACCCCTCGTCAGGTCGAGCGGGTCAGTCCCTGGCGGGTCGAGCTGCCCGACGGCCGGCAGGTGCTGCGCATCGACCTGGACGGCCGCGGCGGTGGCCGGCCGCGATCGGCTGTGGATCCGGAAGCCGTGGACCAGGAAGCCGTGACCTTGACCAGGAAGCCGTGGATCCGGCGTGAGTGCGTCGTCCGGCGGTGCGGGGTGGCGTGGCGGGGCGGTGGGCCGCTACGCGTACTGCGTACTGGCCGACAATGCCGGTCCGATGACCCTGGACGGCACCAACACCTGGGTCCTGTCGGCGCCCGGCGATGGGGCGGCACTGGTGGTCGACCCCGGGCCGGACGACGTCCGGCACCGGGCCGCGATCCTGGGCGCGGTCGCCGAACGGGGGGCTCGGGTGGCCGCCGTCCTGCTGACCCACGGCCACGCCGACCACAGCGAGGGGGCCCGCGCCCTGGCGCAGGACTGCGGGGCACCGGTGCGGGCGCTCGACCCGGCCCACACCCTGGGAGCCGAGGGGCTGGTCGGGGGAGTCGTCGTCGCGCTGCCTGGGCTGCGCCTCGACGTCGTGGCCACCCCCGGGCACACCGGCGACAGCCTCAGCTTCGTGCTGCGCCAGGCCGGGGCGGTGCTGACCGGCGACACCGTGCTGGGGCGCGGGACGACGGTGGTGGCCCATCCCGACGGACGGCTCGCGGACTACCTGGCCAGCCTCGACGTGCTGCAGGCGCTGGCGCAGGGACTGTCGCCGGCCGTGGTGCTGCCGGGCCACGGCCCGGTGCTCACCGACCCGGTGGCGGCGGTGGCCGGCTACCGGGCGCACCGGCTGCAGCGCCTCGACCAGGTGCGGTCCGCGGTGGCCGCCGGGCGCGAGGACGTGGACGACGTCGTCGCGCGGGTCTATGCCGACGTCGACCGGGCGCTGTGGCCCGCAGCGGCGCTCAGCGTGCAGGCGCAGCTGGCCTACCTGCGCGAGGGTGGGCGCGAAGGTGGCAGCGAAAGTGGCAGTGAGGGTGGGCGCGAAGGTGGCAGCGAAGGTGGGCGCGAGAGGAAGTAGGTGTCAGCGGGCGCGGCGACGCAGGCGCTCGATGTCGAGCAGCACCACGGCCCGCTGGTCCAGGCGCAGCCAGCCACGGGCCGCGAAGTCGGCCAGGGCCTTGTTGACGGTCTCGCGCGAGGCGCCGACGAGCTGGGCCAGCTCCTCCTGGGTGAGGTCGTGGGCGACCCGCAGGCCCTCGTCGGTCGGGCTGCCGAACCGCTCGGACAGGTCGAGCAGGGCCTTGGCGACCCGGCCCGGCACGTCCGAGAAGACCAGGTCGGCCAGGGTCTCGTTGGTGCGGCGCAGCCGGCGGGCCAGGGCCCGCAGCATCTGCCGGGCGACGTCCGGTCGGCCGGCCAGCCAGTTGTGCAGGTCGTCGGCGCCCAGGCCCAGCAGCACGGAGTCGGAGATGCCGGTGGCCGTGGTGTTGCGCGGGCCCGGGTCGAAGGCGCTGAGCTCGCCGAACATCTCGCCGGGGCCGAGCACGGCCAACAGGTTCTCGCGGCCGTCGCCCGAGGCCCGGCCCAGCTTCACCTTGCCGTCGACGATCACGTAGAGCCGGTCGCCCGGGTCACCCTCGTTGAAGAGGGCCTCGCCGCGTGCGAGGTCACGCCGGGTCATCGACGCCTTGAGGGCGTCGGCCGCCTCGTCGTCCAGGTTGGCGAACAGCGGCGCCTGGCGTACGACGTCGTCCTCCACAGGAGCCTCCTTGCGCGGTGATCAGGGCTGCAGTCTGCCGCACCGGGGCCTGCGGCGCAGCAGGGACCACCGCGCTGCGGTGGCCGAGTCCCCAGCCGGCCCGTTTAGTCTGACCCGGTGACAGCAGTCGAGGTCCCGACCGGCGCCCGTGCCGCGACGGGCAGGAACAGGCGCAGGACGGCGGCGGACGAGCCCGAGTCCGGGGTCGCGTTGACCCGTCGTGCCCGTCGGATGCACCGGTTGCTGGAGCAGCGCTACCCCGACGCCCACTGCGAGCTCGACTTCACCACCCCGCTCGAGCTGACCGTGGCCACGATCCTGTCGGCGCAGTGCACCGACGTGCGGGTCAACCAGGTGACCCCGGCCCTGTTCGCCGCCTACCCGGACGCCGCGGCCTACGCCGCCGCCGACCGCGACCGGCTCGAGGAGCTGATCCGTCCGACCGGGTTCTTCCGCAACAAGGCCACCTCGATCATCGGTCTCGGGCAGGCGCTGGTGGAGCGCTACGACGGCCAGGTGCCGGGCCGGCTGAAGGACCTGGTGACCCTGCCCGGGGTGGGACGCAAGACCGCGAACGTGGTGCTGGGCAACGCCTTCGCAGTTCCCGGCATCACGGTCGACACCCACTTCGGGCGGCTGGTGCGCCGCTTCGGCTGGACCGACCGGGACGACCCGGTCGAGGTGGAGCATGCGATCGGGTCGTTGTTCCCGCGCAAGGACTGGACCATGCTCAGCCATCGGGTGATCTTCCACGGACGCCGCACCTGCCACGCTCGCCGTCCGGCCTGCGGGGCCTGCCCGCTGGCGGCGCTGTGCCCCTCGTACGGGGTCGGCGAGACCGACCCGGTGGTGGCCGCCACGCTCGTGAAGGCCGGCCCCTCATGACGCGACTCGCGCTGCCGGACTGGTACCGGCCGTTGGCCCAGCTGCCGCAGAGCGTGGCCGCCGACCAGCTCAGCCGGTTCACCCCGCCGGCCGGGCACCAGCGTCTCAGCGCCGTCCTCATGCTGTTCGGGCAGGCCTCGGACGGTGAGGTCGACGTGCTGCTCACCGAGCGCGCCTCGGGCATGCGCTCGCACGCCGGCCAGGTCGCCTTCCCCGGTGGTCGCATCGACCCCGAGGACGACGGCCCGACGGGGGCGGCGCTGCGGGAGGCCGCCGAGGAGACCGGGCTCGACCCGACCGGCGTCGTGGTGTCCGGGCTGCTGCCTGCGGTCTACCTGCCCCCGAGCGACTACTCGGTGGTGCCGGTGCTGGCCTGGTGGGCGCACCCCTCGCCGGTCTCGGCCGGCCATCCCGACGAGGTCGCCCGGGTCGCCCGGATCTCGGTGGCCGCCCTGCTCGAGCCGGCCAACCGGTTCAGCGTGCATCACCCGAGCGGGTACGTGGGGCCGGGGTTCGCGGCGCAGGGCTGGTTCGTGTGGGGGTTCACCGCGGGTCTGCTCGACCGGGTGTTCGCCCTGGCGGGCTGGGAGCGCGAATGGGACCACGACCGGGTCCGTGACCTGGGAGGGGCCGCGTGATCGACGTCCTGCTGGTGCTGCTGCTCGCCTCGTACGCCGTCTCGGGCTACCGCCAGGGCCTGGCCATCGGCGGGCTGTCGCTGGCGGGCTTCCTGCTCGGGTCGGTGGTGGCGATGTGGGTGGCGCCGCTGGCGCTGGACCCCCTCGGCGACAGCACCGCCCGCACCGTGGTGCTCGTGCTGTCGGTGCTGGCCATCGCCTGGCTGGGGCAGTACCTGGGCTCGCTGCTGGGCAACCGGCTGCGCGGGCACCTGAAGCTGCCCGCGCTCGAGCTGGGCGACCACCTGCTGGGCGGTGTGGCCGGAGTGGTCACGGTCTCGCTGGTGATGTGGTTCATCGGCAGCGCCGTCCGGGACACCAGCCTGCCCTGGCTGCCGTCGGCGGTGTCGTCGTCCCGGGTGCTCGGGGTGGTCGACGCCCTCGTGCCCTCGCAGCTGAACGGCGTGGCGACCAAGTTCCGGCAGACGGTCTCGGACAGCGGGTTCCCGCGGGTGTTCGCCGGGGTCAGCGCCGAGCAGATCATGCCGGTGCCGGCGCCGACGCCCGGTGTGATGCCGGCGTCGGTGCAGACCAGCGTCCGCCGGTCGATCGTGAAGATCACCGGCGAGGCGCCGGCCTGTCACCGGGGCCAGGAGGGCAGCGGCAGCGTCGTCGCCCCGCACCGGGTCGTCACCAACGCCCATGTGGTCGCCGGAGTGAGGCGGCCGCAGGTGCAGGTGGCCGGCAGCGGGCGCAAGTACGGCGCCACCGTGGTGCTGTTCGACCCCGAGGTCGACATCGCCGTCCTCGACGTGCCCGACCTCACCGCCCCGGCGCTGGCGCGCGGCACGGCCCTGGAGCGGGCCTCGGACGCCGTCGTGGTCGGGTTCCCCAAGAACGGGCCCTACACGGTGGTCCCGGCCCGGGTGCGCAGCGTGATCCAGGCCAGCGGTGACGACATCTACGCCCGGCCGGGGGTGGTGCGCGAGGTGTACTCGCTCTACACCAGGGTCGAGCAGGGCAACTCGGGCGGGCCGCTGCTCGACCCCCAGGGCCGCCTGACCGGCGTGGTGTTCGCCAAGAGCCTGGACGACCCGCAGACCGGCTACGCCCTCACCCTGAACGCGGTCGGCAAGGACCTGGACGACGGCGTCGCCGCCCGGCAGGCCGTCTCGACCGGCGGGTGCTCAGCCGGCTGAGCGGGCCGTGGCCTCGGGCAACCACTCGAGCAGGGCGTCGGTGACCGCCTGCGGGGCCTCGTCGGGCAGGTAGTGACCGGCGCCGGGCACCACGACCTGGCGCAACGGGCCGCTGACCCACTGCGCCGAGGAGTCGACCTCCCCGGGCGCCCCCAACCAGGGGTCGAGCTCACCCGTCAGGTGCAGCACCGGCACTCGGATGGGCTGCGTCAGGGCCCGGGTGAACCGGCGCCGCTCACGCCGTCCCAGAGGGCCCCACGAGGCCGAGGTGAGCGAGCGGGTGGCCCAGCGCAGCGGCTCGAGGCTGGTGTGCGAGACGAACGGGACGGCGGCGGCCCGGCGGTAGCGATCCCGCTCCTCGTCCGTCAGCGGGTTGCCGGGGGCCCGGCCGGCGGCCATGGCCTGCACGGCGCCGTCGTGCGAGCGCAGCGAGCGCTCCGGCAGCAGGGGCAGCTGGGCGGCCAGCAGTCGCGGCACCGAATGGACGCCGCGGTGGCCCAGCAGCTGGTGGCGCAGCGCGAGGGGGTGGCTCATCGACAGCGCGGCGACCGCGGTGGTGACCCGGGGCTGCAGGGCCGGCATCGACCACGCCACCCAGGCGCCCAGGTCGTGACCGACCACGACGGCGGTGGACTCACCGAGGGCACGGACCACCCCGGCCACGTCGGCGCTGAGGTAGGTGGTCTCGTAGCCCCGCGGCGGCTTGTCGCTGGCGCCGACGCCGCGCAGGTCCATCGCCACGGCCCGGTAGCCCGCCTCGGCCAGGGCCGGCAGCTGGTGGCGCCACACCCACCAGAACTGCGGAAAGCCGTGCAGCAGAATCACGAGCGGGCCGTCGCCGGCCTCGGCCACGTGGAACCGGGCACCGTTGGCCGAGACGAACCGGTGCTTCCAGTCGCCGTCGATCAGGACGTCGTCGACGTCGCTGCTCATGCCGGGTCGCTGGGCCGAACCGCCGCCAGGGTCTGCTGGGCGGCCCGGATGGCGCGCTCCGGCGGGCCCACCCGTCTCACGCGGGACCGGCCGACCAGGACCAGGAGCGCCGCGAGCAGCAGGAAGGCTGCCGCGACGACCAGGAACGCGGCCCAGTGCGGCAGCCCCAGGGCCACCAGGCCGTAGGCGGCGGCGATGCAGATCATGATGCCCGCCAGCACCGCCAGGACGCCGGCTGCGGCGAACAGGGCGCCACCGACGGCGCCGTGGGTCACGTCCTGCTTGATCTCGGCCTTGGCCAGTGCGATCTCGGCCCGCAGCAGGGCGGCGACGTCCTGCGAGGCCTGCGCCACCAGCTGCCCGATGGTGCGCTCCCCGCGCTCCCCTCTGGGCGCTCCCCGTCTGGGCGGTCACCGGCTCCGTGGTCACCGTCTCCGTGGTCACCGTCGAGGGTCAGGTGGTCGGTCTGTGGTTCGGCCATGTCTGCTCCCCGTGAGTTGCGGGACCGGCACAGAGGTCGAAGACCGGTCCAGGGCGATGCGGCCCACCTGTGAGCCTAGGGGCACAGGCCGGACTCGGCATTCGCCGCCCCTCAACCCCCATGATCGCCATTTCGGTCACCACTCGGCCGATCAGGGCCAGATCGACGACGACCTGCAGAGTCGAACAACGGTGGGGTCGGTGCGGCTCTGCGACACCGAACCCCACCGTTGTCCGACTGGGGCGGGGGCTGGGGTCCAGATCGGAGCTCGGAGACGTCGCAGGTCGGTTCTGGGTCAGTCCTCGGAGGAGGGGGCGGCCAGGCCGGTCTTGATCAGGTTCATCACGTTCGAGTCGGCCAGGGTGGTCTGGTCGCCGACCTCGCGGTTCTCGGCGATGTCGCGCAGCAGGCGCCGCATGATCTTGCCGGAACGGGTCTTCGGCAGCTCGGGCACCACCATGATCTGGCGCGGCTTGGCGATCGGGCCGATCTCGTGGGCCACGTGGTTGCGCAGCTCGGTGATGATCTCCTTGCCGGCGCCCTCCTCGGCCGACACCGTGCCCCGCAGGATGACGAACGCCACCACGGCCTGGCCGGTGGTCTCGTCGGTGGCGCCGACCACGGCGGCCTCGGCCACCTTGGGGTGCGAGACCAGGGCAGACTCGATCTCGGTGGTCGACAGTCGGTGCCCCGAGACGTTCATGACGTCGTCGACGCGGCCCAGCAGCCAGATGTCGCCGTCCTCGTCCTTCTTGGCGCCGTCCCCGGCGAAGTACAGGCTCGGCCACCGTGACCAGTAGGTCTCCTTGTAGCGCTCGGGGTCGCCCCAGATGCCGCGCAGCATCGACGGCCAGGGCTCGGTGAGCACCAGGTAGCCGCCGCCGCCGTTGGGCACCGAGTGGGCCTCGTCGTCGACGACGTCGGCGCAGATTCCGGGCAGCGGCTTCTGGGCCGAGCCGGGCTTGGTGGTGGTGACCCCCGGCAGCGGGCTGACCATGATGGCGCCGGTCTCGGTCTGCCACCAGGTGTCGACGATCGGCGCCGTGTCGCCACCGATCACCCGGCGGTACCAGATCCAGGCCTCGGGGTTGATCGACTCACCGACCGAGCCCATCAGCCTGATGCTCGACAGGTCGAAGGCGGCCGGGATCTGCTCGCCCCACTTCATGAAGGTGCGGATCGCGGTGGGTGCGGTGTACAGGATCGACACCTTGTACTTCTGGATGATCTCCCACCAGCGGCCCTGGTGGGGACTGTCCGGGGTGCCCTCGTAGATCACCTGGGTGGCGCCGTTGGACAGCGGCCCGTAGGTGATGTAGCTGTGGCCGGTCACCCAGCCGACGTCGGCGGTGCACCAGTAGACGTCGGTCTCGGGGTGCAGGTCGAACACGTTGCGGTGGGTGTACGAGACCTGGGTCAGGTAGCCACCGCTGGTGTGCAGGATGCCCTTCGGCTTACCCGTGGTGCCCGAGGTGTACAGGATGAACAGCGGGTGCTCGGCGTCCATCGGCTGCGGGTCGTGCTCGGTCGAGGCGGCGGCCAGCGCCTCGTGCCACCACAGGTCGCGGGGGTTCCAGGCGACGTCCTGGCCGGTGCGGCGCACCACCAGCACGTGGGTGACGCTGTCGATGTGCTCGATCGCCTCGTCGACCGCGGGCTTGAGCGCGGACGCCGCACCGCGGCGGTACCCGCCGTCGGAGGTGATGACGAGCTTGGCCTCGGCGTCCTCGATGCGCGAGCGCAGCGCCTCGGCCGAGAAGCCGCCGAAGACCACCGAGTGCGGCGCGCCGATCCGGGCGCAGGCGAGCATCGCGACGACGGCCTCGGGGATCATCGGCAGGTAGATCGCCACCCGGTCGCCGGTCCTGACGCCCAGGGCGGTCAGGGCGTTCGCGGCCCGGCTGACCTCGTCCTTCAGCTGGGCGTAGGTGATGGTGCGGCTGTCACCCGGCTCGCCCTCGAAGTGGATCGCGACCCGGTCGCCGTTGCCGGCCTCGACATGACGGTCGACGCAGTTGTAGGCCACGTTGAGGGTGCCGTCGACGAACCATTCGGCGAACGGGGCGTTCGACCAGTCGAGCACCTGCGACCACGGCTGCGACCAGTGCAGCGTCTGCGCCTGCTCGGCCCAGAAGGCCAGCCGGTCGGCCGACGCCCGGTCGTAGAGGTCGGCCGACGCGATCGCCGTCGCGGCGAACTGCTCGCTCGGCGGGAAACGGCGGTCCTCGTGGCTCAGGTTCTCGATGGCATCGTGCGACATGCGATCCTCCGGGTCGTGGTCTGTGTCGTGAGGCTAGCCAGGCCGGTGCCCCGGCGACAGTAGGACGGCCGACCCAGGACGGTCCGGCGGCCGCGAGTGTGCGACGAGCGGGGCGGGCCGACCGGTCGTCGCAGGTCAGACCCGGTGGACGTCGCGCAGCAGCCAGGCGAGGGCGTCGGCCGCGGGCCAGCCCTCGGCGCCGTTGCCGACCAGCCAGCGCTCGTCGTCCAGCCGTTTGGCGCCGGTCAGGTCGGAGCCCAGGGTGACCAGCGGCTCCTCGGCGTAGCCGTCCTTGCGCTCCTGGCCCAGGCCGACGTCGGTCATCAGGGCGTTGCACAGGCAGGCGGCGCCGGCGGCGTCCTCGACCTTGCCGCCCTTGCGCACGTAGATCGCGATCGGCTCGGCCGGGCAGCGGTAGCCGACGGCGCCGCCCTCGCGCTGGTAGGGCTGGCGCAGGTAGCCCAGGTCGCACAGCCGGGGCCGCTGCTCGCGCTGCTCGGCGTCGGACAGGGTGCCGTCGAGCTGGGCCACCTTGAACGGGAACCCGGTGGGTGAGGCGGCGGCGTCGGTACGGACGTCGAGCGTGCCCTCGCGCAGCTGCTTGACCAGCCGGGCCCGCAGCTCGGGCACCAGCCCGGACTCGTGGCTGAGCGCGAAGAGGGTGCCGACCTGGACGCCGGCGGCGCCGGCCGCCAGGGCCGCGCGCACCTTCTCGGGCTCGCCGTGACCCCCCGCCAGCCAGAACGGCAGGCCGACCTTGGCCAGGGCCTCGAGGTTGGCGTCGTCGCGCGGGCCGTAGATCGGCTGACCCACCTCGTCGAGCTGCAGCGCGCCCCGGGGCGGGGCGTTGTGGCCGCCCGCGATCGGGCCCTCGACGACGAAACCGTCGGGGCGGGTGCCGCTCTCGCGGTTGAGGTACTGGGCCAGCACGTGCGAGGAGACGATCGCCAGGAACTGCGGCCGCTTCAGGGTGGGCACCTCGCCCTCCCAGATGTGGGTGGGGTCGAGGGTCTGGGTGACCGGGTCGCCGCCGATGACCTCGACGTGCAACGTGCCGGGGCGCCCGGCGGCCAGGTCGTCGAGCAGCCGGGGGATCTCGCGGGGGATGCCGGCGCCCATCAGCACGTAGTCGACCCCGGCCATCATGGCGCCGTAGGCGGCGGCCGGGGTGGCCATCTGGATCTTCTCGAGGTAGTTGACGCCCACGAGGCCGTGGTGCGGCACGCCGTCCGGCGAGCACTGGGCCAGGCGTACCTCGACGAAGTTCGACAGCACCGACAGCTCGTCGGCGGCGCGGCGGCTGTGGCTGTCGGCCGGGCCGGCGCTGACGGCCAGCCGCGGGGCGGGGGCGTAGGGGGCGCCCTGACGGCCCTCGGCGCGGTAGTAGCGCTTCAGGATGCGTTCGACGATCGCCGGCACCGGGAACTGCGCCATCACGCGGCGCACGTGCCCGCCCGGGTCGCCGTCCTGCAGTCGGCGGGCCACCACGTTGTCGAGGGCGGTGCCCGAGACCACGCCCAGCTCGCCGCTGCCGGCGACCACACTGGCCAGCTGCCACGACGACACACCGACACCCATGCCCCCTTGGATGATGACGGGACGGCGTGGCTGAGCGGCTGGGGTCATGGAACGCACCTCACGAGAGCACCGGTGGACGGCACCTGCACGTCCCGACCTGATTATTCACCTCCTGCGGCGGCGACGTCCGGGCGAAAAGTCCTCCGCAGGTCCTGACCTTTCCCCCGGGGCGACCTAGCATCACAGCCGTGACGCATCGGCAGCCCTCGCCCACCGGACCGGCGTCGACCGAGGCCCGCGAGCACACCTGGACGAACTGGTCGCGCACCGAGGTGGCCCACCCGGCCACCGTGGTCCACGCCGGCAGCGTCGAGGATGTGGTCGAGGCGGTGCGGTCGGCGGCCCGGGACGGGCTGACGGTGCGGCCGGTGGGCTCGGGGCACTCGTTCACCGGGCTGGCCGGCACGGACGGCGTCCTGCTCGACCTCTCGCGGTTGCGGCGGCTGCGTTCGGTCGACGCGCAGAGTGGACTGGTCGAGGTCGAGGCCGGGATCACCGTGCACGAGCTGACCGAGCTGCTGTGGCCGCACGGGCTGGCACTGCAGAACCAGGGCGACATCGACAAGCAGACCCTGGCGGGTGCGGTCTCGACCGGGACCCACGGCACCGGAGCGGGTTTCGCGAGCCTGTCCTCCCGGGTGCGGGCGATGGAGCTGGTGCTCGCGGACGGCGAGGTGGTGCGGTGCTCGCCGTCCGAGCGGGCCGACCTGTTCTGGGCGGCGCAGGTGGGGCTGGGCGCCTACGGGGTGCTGACCGCCGTGACCGTCGAGTGCGTGCCGGCGTTCACGTTGGCGGCGAGCGAGATCCCGATGTCGTGGGGTGAGCTGCGCGCCCCGGCGACGGGATCGGGGGGTGGGACACGGGCCCGGCTGGAGGAGCTGGTCGCGACGAACGACCACTTCGAGCTCTTCTGGTTCCCGCACGCCGACCGGGTGCTGACCCTGACGCTGACCCGCGGGCCGGGCGAGGCGGCGGTGAGCCCGGAGTCGCCGCTGAAGGCCTGGTGGGAGGAGTCGTTCATGGCCAACCGGGTGCTGGGCGCGGTGCTCGGCCTCGGCGCCGTGGTGCCCCGGTCGGTGCCCGCGCTCAACCGGGCCGTCACCTCGGTGCTGTCGACCCGGCGGTATTCCGACCGCGGGTACCGGGTCTACCCGCACGAGCGGGACGTCGTCTTCCGCGAGAGCGAGTGGTCGTTCCCGCGGGAGGCGCTGCTGCCGGTGGTCGACGAGCTGACCCGGTGGTTCGCCCGGGACGGCCGCTACATCGGCTTTCCGCTGGAGGTGCGCTTCGGTGCCGCCGAGGACGCGTGGCTGTCGCCGTCCTACGGTCGGGACTCGTGCTACGTCGCGGCGCACTCGTTCCACAAGGTGCCCCACGAGCGGTATTTCGCCGCCTGGCAGCAGATCGCCCTCGCGCACGGCGGCCGGCCGCACTGGGCCAAGATGCACACCCTGGACGCCGAGCGACTGGCGGGGCTCTACCCGCGCTTCGCCGACGCGGTGCGGGTGCGGGACGAGGTCGACCCCCACCGCCTGTTCACCAACCCCCACCTGACCCAGGTCTTCGGCAGCTGAGGCCTCGGTCGCACCGCCGTCGTCGCGCTGGTCGGGCGTGAAGGGGCCGCGATCGCCCGAGGGCCGTGACCGGGAGGGCCGTAGGCGTCAGCGCGAAGCTGTGGGGGGCGTGAGGCTGTGCAGGGGCTGAGTGGGCGTGAACGCGAGGGCTGTGGGCGTCAGTGCGGGGCTGTGGGCGTGAGCGCGGGGGCTGTGGGCGTGAGCGCGGGGGCTGTGGGCGTGAGCGCGGGGGCTGTGGGCGTGAGCGCGGGGGCTGTGGGCGTGAGCGCGGGGGGCTGAGTGGGCGCGAACGTGCGACGGGGGCTGTGTGAAGCCGTGTGTGAAGCGGATTGGGGGTGATCACCCCCAATCCGCTTCACACACGCGTTCACACACGAAGCTGAATCGCCCGGGCGTGCCCGGAGACCCTGGACCCGCCTGGCCCGGGGCGATCCACCCTGATGCCGGCGTTCCTGAGAGCGGGCCCCGTGACTGCGGATCGCGGATCCGGTACCGCGAATCCGGCCTCGCGAGTCCGGATTCGCGGTACCGGCCTCGCGTGCTCAGAGGCACCCGTGCGTGTGGTCGGCCGGCTCGGAGTGTGTTCACCCCGAGCCGGCCGAGTCGAGTGGCAGCCGAGTCTCAGTGGTAGCCGAGTCTCAGTGGTAGCCGAGTCTCAGTGGACGGTCGCCTTCTCGGCGCCCGCACCGGTCAGCGACCGGACCTCCATCTCGGCGAACTTCGCCGAGTCGGTGATCTCCTTGCTGGTGACCGATCCGAGCCAGCCCAGGAAGAAGGCCAGCGGGATCGAGACCAGGCCCGGGTTCTCGAGCGGGAACCAGTGGAAGTCGACGCCCTGGATCATCGAGGCCGTCATCTTCTTGGTGACCGGGTCGAGCTTGCCCGACATCGCCGGCGAGAAGACGATCAGACCGACCGAGCTGATCAGACCGCCGTAGATGCTCCACACCGCGCCGCGGGTGGTGAAGCCCTTCCAGAACAACGAGTACAGGATCGTCGGCAGGTTGGCCGAGGCCGCGACCGCGAAGGCCAGGGCCACCAGGAACGCGATGTTCTGGTCCTTGGCGAGCATGCCGCCGAAGATCGCGACGACGCCGATGACGACCGCGGTGATACGGGCCACCTTGACCTCGTCGTCCGCGTTGATCTGGCCCTTCTTGATGACGTGCGAGTACACGTCGTGGGCGAAGGACGCGGACGCCGTGATGGTCAGACCGGCGACGACCGCGAGGATCGTCGCGAACGCGACGCCCGAGATCAGACCCAGCAGCACCGGACCGCCGAGGGCGTTGGCCAGCAGCGGGGCTGCGGCGTTGGCCTTGCCGGGGGCTGCGTTGATGGCCTTCGGGCCGACCAGCCACATGGCGCCGAAGCCCAGCACCAGGGTGAACAGGTAGAACGCGCCGATGATCCAGATCGCCCAGACGACGCTCTTGCGAGCCTCTTTCGACGACGGAACGGTGTAGAAGCGCATCAGCACGTGCGGCAGTCCGGCGGTACCCAGGACCAGGGCGATCGACAACGAGATGAAGTCGAGCTTGGTGGTGGGGCTCGTGCCGTACTTGACCATCGGCTCGAGCACCTTCTTGGGGGCGCCCTGTGCGGCGGCGTCGCCCAGCAGTGCCGACAGGTTCATGCCGGTCTTGGCGAGCACCCACAGCGTCATCACGCCGGCGCCCACGATCAGCAGCACCGCCTTGATGATCTGCACCCAGGTGGTGCCCTTCATGCCACCCACGAGCACGTAGGTGATCATGAGGACGCCGACGATCGCGATGACGACGTTCTGGGCGAAGCTGCCCGAGACGCCGAGCAGCAGGTTGACCAGGCCGCCGGCGCCGGCCATCTGGGCCAGCAGGTAGAACAGGGAGACCGCGAGGGTCGAGATCGCGGCTGCGGTCCGCACCGGGCCCTGCTTGAGTCGGAACGACAGCACGTCGGCCATGGTGAACCGGCCGGTGTTGCGCAGCAGCTCGGCCACCAGCAGCAGGGCGACCAGCCAGGCCACCAGGAAGCCGATCGAGTACAGGAAGCCGTCGTACCCGGCCGTGGCGATGGCGCCGGCGATCCCCAGGAACGAGGCCGCCGACAGGTAGTCGCCCGAGATGGCGATGCCGTTCTGACGCCCGGTGAAGGCGCGCCCACCGGCGTAGTAGTCCGCCGCCGACTTGTTGTTGCGCGAGGCCCTGATGACGATCGCCAGGGTGAACGCGACGAAGATCGCGAAGATGCTGATGTTGATGGCCGGGCTGCCGACCGTCTCTGCTGCCAGGACTGCGGCCTTCACTGGTGGCCTCCTTCGATCGTGTCGCGGAGGCGTTCGGCCGCCGGGTCGAACTGGCGGTCGGCCCAGCGGGCGTAGTACATGGTGATCGCGAACGTCGAGACGAACTGCAGCAGACCGAAGATCAGTCCGACGTTGATGTTGCCGATCACGGGCGTCGACATGAACGACGTCGCGTAGGCGGCGAGCAGGACGTACAGGAAGTACCAGGCGAGGAACAGTGCCGTCAGCGGGAAGACGAACTTGCGGAAACGTGACCGCAGCTCGACGAACTCGGGACTGGACTGCACCTCCTCGTACGTGCTCCCGCCGCCTCGGCGGGTGGGCTGCGTGGTGGCCAAGGTGACCATCCTCTCGAGGACGTCGCGGCGTGAGCCGACGAGCGACCGCCGCCACAGGGGCGTGACGGGGTGATGCGGCTCACTGTGGCTCGACCCGGACATCGCGGGAAACGGTTACCGGGCGGGCAGCGACCAGCGGTGCGGCAGCCTCGTTGTACGGCCACCGCAGGTGCGCCGAACGGTCCGCCCGACGCGCCGAGTGGCGCAGGTCACAGTCCCGCACCGTCGTCGCCAGTCCCGCGGCTTCGGCTCAGTCGGCACCCGGTGCGGTCAGCTACGCAGGCCGAGGGACTCGGGGGCGTGCAGTCGCACCAGCACCCGGGCGGCGTCCCCCGGGCACCCGGACGGCGTGAGCAGCGACACCCCGACCATGACGGCGAAGGCGGTCGGCACGGTCCAGGCGGCGGGCTGGGCCAGCAGTGCCCCGAACAGCCCGTTCTGGGGGCCGCCCAGCATGTTGACCAGGACGGCGACCGTCGCCAGCCCCCCGCCGACCGACAAGCCGGCGATGGCTCCCTGCCAGCTGAGTCGTCGCCACCAGATGCCCAGCACCAGCAACGGGCAGAAGGTCGAGGCGGCCACCGCGAAGGCGAGCCCGACGGTGTCGGCCAGGCTGGTGCGCAGCGCCAGCAGCGAGAGCACCAGCGGCACGGTCACCGCCAGCACCGCCCCGATCCGGAAGCCGGCCACCGAGGCCTTGGCGCGGCCGCGCAGCAGGTCCTGGCTGAGCACGCCGGCCACCGAGATGGTCAGCCCGCTGGACGTCGACAGGAACGCGGCGAAGGCCCCGGCGGTCACCAGGGCCGACATCAGCTCGCCCCAGACCCCGGGCACCAGCCGTTGCGGCAGCAGCAGGACGACGGCGTCGGTGCGTCCCGTCAGCAGCAGCTCGGGGCTGTAGAGCCGGCCCATGGCCCCGTAGAACGGCGGGAACAGGTAGAACGTCCCCAGCAGCATGATCACGGTCAGGGTGGTGCGCCGGGCGGCCCGGCCGTCCGGGTTGGTGTAGAAGCGCACCAGCACGTGGGGCAGTCCCATGGTGCCGAAGCACAGCGCCAGCAGCAGTGAGTACACCCGGTAGAGCGGGTAGTCGCGCCCGCCCGAGCCGGACGACGGTGCCGCCCACTGCGGCCCGTCGCTGGCGGCCACCCCCTGGATGTGCGGCACCACGGTGCCGGCCGCCAGGTCGAGTCGGGTGCCGGCCTCGATGACGGTGGTGCCGGCCGGCAGGTCGAGCGGGCCGTCGACGCTGCGCCCGTCCACCCGGCCGTGGGCGACGAGCGAGATCGGCGTCCGCACCTCGACGGCCACGGTGTCGGGCACGGTCACCGAGGTGGCCGCCCGGGTGATGGGGGGGCCCGGCGCTGCCGGGTCGGGGGCGCCGTCCGCGCGCCAGAAGATGGCCAGGGCCACCACCGGGACGGCGATCGCCGTCAGCTTGAGCCAGAACTGGAACGCCTGCACGAAGGTGACCGACCGCATCCCGCCGGCGACCACGTTGACCACCACGATGGCGGCGACCAGCAGGCCGCCGACCCAGCTGGGGGCGCCGGTGACGGTGCGCAGCGCCAGCCCGGCGGCCCGGAACTGCGGCAGCAGGTAGAGCCAGCCGATGCCCACCACCAGGCCCGAGGCCAGCATCCGCACCGGCCGCGAGCTGAGCCGGATCTGCGCGAAGTCGGGCAGGGTGTAGGCGCCGGAGCGGCGCAGCGGCGCGGCCACCAGGGCCAGCAGCACGACGTAGCCGGCGGTGTATCCGATCGGATACCAGAGCACGTCGGCGCCGAAGGCGAGCACCAGCCCGGCGATCCCCAGGAAGCTCGCAGCGGACAGGTACTCCCCGCCGATCGCCGAGGCGTTCCAGCGGGGGCTGACGGCACGGCTGGCCACGTAGAAGTCCGAGGTCGTGCGGGACAGTCGCAGCCCGATCGAGCCGACCAGCACCGTCGCCAGCGTCACCAGCACGACCGCCAGCACCGCGGGCCAGACGGACCCCTGCCAGGTCACGACGGGGGGACGGCGGCCTCGCGCCGTCCCACGATCTCGGTGAAGTCGCGCTCGGTGCGCTCGGCCGCCCGCACGTGCCACCAGGCGGCCGCGGCGAGCAGCGGGTAGATCGCCACCCCGATCAGCAGCCAGGGCAACGGCACCGAGGCCACCCGGACGGCGGCCAGTCGCGGCTGCCAGGCGAACACCAGTGGCAGCGTGGCCAGGATCAGCGCCACCACGGCCAGCACGCTGACCCCCAGTCGCAGCTGGGAGCGCAGCAGCGAGCGCATGTAGACCTCGCCGACACCGGTCTGCTCGTCGATCTCGCGGGTGCCCGAGCGGCGGGCCGGCCGGGTGGTGGCGCCCATCCGCGGGCTGGTCACCCGCACCCGTTGCGGCACGCCCGACGAGGACGCCGGCCCGCGGCGCCCGGGTCGGGGGGCCGGTGAGCTCGGGGTCGGGCTCACCGGGCGTCCCGGCGGCCGTCCTTGGACAGGCTGGCCGAGCGCACCATGCGGTCCCGCAGCTCCTTGGTGTGACGCCGGCTGACCTGCAGCAGCCGGTCGCCGAGGCGCACCAGGCAGCGCCCGTCCTCGATCCGCAGCTCGTCGACGTGCGGCAGCGCGACCAGGGTGGAGCGGTGGATGCGCACGAAACCGGCACTCGCCCAACGCTCTTCGAGAGTCGTCAGCGGGATCCGCACGAGGTGGCTGCTGGTGGCGGTGTGCAGCCGGGCGTAGTCGCCCTGGGCCTCGACGTAGCGCACCTGCGAGCGTTGCACGAACCGGACCACCCCGCCGAGCTCGACCGCGATGGTCTCGTCGTCCGGGCGGGCGGCCGGCTCGGGGGCCGGTGAGGTGGCCTCGAGCACCCGGCGGACCGCCTCGGCGAGCCGTTGCGGCCGAACCGGTTTCATGACGTAGTCGGTGGCGCGCAGGTCGAAGGCGTCGATCGCGTGGCGCTCGTAGGCGGTCACGAACACCACCTGCGGGCGATGGCTGAACCGGGCCAGCACTCGGGCCAGGTCGAGCCCGTCGAGCCCCGGCATCCGCACGTCGCAGAACACGACGTCGACGGCCTCGACGTCCAGGGCCCGCAGTGCCTCGGCCCCGCTCGAGGCGGTGCGCAGCGTGCCGATCCGGGGGTCCTGGCGCAGCAGGTAGGCGAGCTCCTCGAGGGCGGGCAGCTCGTCGTCCACGACCAGAGCCCGCAGGGCGCTCGGCGGCGGCAGGCCGGAGCCCGGACCGCCGGGGGACGGCGGGCCGGACGTCGACGGCGTTGTCGAGGACATGCCCGGAGGGTACGACGCCGCACCGGGCCCCGGCGAGTGATCCCCGCCTCATGCTCCGGCCGCCGGTCGGCAGGACCGGTTCGGTGGTCAGCGCCGGTGCGCCTCGGGGGCGAACTTGGGCACCCGGAAGCTCACCTTGGTGCCGGCGCCCGGGGCGGTCTCGACCACCAGGCCCGAGCTGTCGCCGAACAGCTGCCGCAACCGGGCGTCGACGTTGCCCATGCCCACCGAGTCGGCCTCGGACTCCCCGGCCAGCACCCGGCGCACCAGCTCGGGGTCGCTGCCGGCGCCGTCGTCCTCGACCCAGATCAGGGCGTCGGTGCCGGCGTCCTGGGCGCCCAGGGTGATGTGGCCGACCCCCTCGGTGCCCTCGAGGCCGTGCCGCACCGCGTTCTCGACCAGCGGCTGCACCGCCAGGTACGGGACGGCGACGGGCAGCACCTCGGGCGCCACGATCAGCTGCACCTGCAGTCGGTCGCCGAAGCGGGCCTGCTCGAGCACCAGGTAGCGCTCGACGTTGCGCAGCTCGTCGGCCAGGGTCGTGAACTCCCCGCCGCGGCGGAAGGCGTACCGGGTGAAGTCGGCGAACTCGAGCAGCAGCTCGCGGGCCCGTTCGGGGTCGGTCCGCACAAAGCTGGCGATCGCGGCCAGGGAGTTGTAGACGAAGTGCGGGCTGATCTGGGCGCGCAGGGCCCGCAGCTCGGCCTCGATGGCCCGGGTGCGGCTGCGGTCCAGCTCGGCCAGCTCGACCTGGGTCGAGACCCAGCGGGCCACCTCCTCGGTGGCGCGCACCAGCCCGGCGTTGGCGTCCGGGCCGTAGGCGACCAGGGCGCCGACCACCCGGTCGCCGCCGCTGACCGGGGCCACCACGGCCGAGCGGATCGGGCACTCGGGGTCGGAGCAGGCCACCTGGTCGCCGTCCAGCACGATCGTGCGCCCGGTGGTGAGGGCGGCTGCCGCGTCGGCGATCGGCTGCGCGGCGTGGACCGCCGCCCCGTCGCCGTCCCAGGCCAGCACGCTGGTCACGTCGGTGAGGGCCACGGCGGAGGTGCCCAGCAGTGAGCGCAGGTGCTTCACGGCGCGGCGGGCTCCGGTCGGGGTGAGGCCGTCGCGCAGGTGGGGTGCCGCCAGCCCGGCGGTGTGCAGGGTGGCGAAGGTGGCCCGCTCGGACGGTGTGCCCAGGTCGCGCCGGCGCAGCACCAGGTAGGCGATGGCGGACGCCGTGGCCGCGGCGGCCACCATGGCCAGCACCAGCACCGCGATCGAGGTCGCGGCCGAGGAGGTGGGGGCCGCGGCGCCGGCGGCCGGAGGGGCGGGTGCCACGGCGACCAACAGCACGGCGACCACCAGGGCGGGTGCGAGGCCGGTCACCTGCCGACCGTAGCCTGCAGGGGTGTCCAGCGATCCCTCGACCGACGTATCGGCGGCGTTGCAGCGGCTGACGGGTCATCCCGACCTGGTGGGCCCGCTGGCGACGGCACGCGACGCCTGCACCCAGCTGCGCTGGCACCCGGCACTGCGCCGGCGCAGCCCCCAGGCCCGGGCCGAGGCTGCCGTCCGGGCCGCGCACGCGTCGGCGTCGTTGGCCGGGGCGCGCTGGCCGTTGGCGGCGGTGCGCGAGGCGGTGGCCGGGGTGCGGCCGTTCCCGGACGACGCCTCGGGGGCGACCGTGCACGGCGCGGTGCGGGCGATCGCCGCGGCCCAGCGGCTGGAGCCGACCTGGGCCTCGGCGCCGCTGCAGGCACTCGCCGGGCTGCACACCGCGGCCTGCGCCGACCTGCTGCCCGCCGACCGGCTGGGCCGCCCCCGCGGCGACGACGAGCCGGCTCGGGACGGCGCCGACCTGGTCGACCGGCACGGGGTGGCGGTCGCCGCCGTCCCGGCCGCGGACCTGCCGGCCCGGCTGGCGTCCCTGGCCGACCTGCTCACCGCCCCGGCCGACCTGCCCGCCCTGGTGGTCGCGGGCCTGGCCCACGCCGAGGTGGCGGTGGCGCGGCCGTTCCTCGCCGGCAACGGCGTGGTGGCCAGGGCGCTGTGCCGCACGGTCGTCACCGGCCGCGGGCTCGACCCGACCGGGGTCGCGGTCTGGGAGGCCGCCCTGGTCGCCGCCGGCACCGACTACCCCAAGGCGTTGGTCGAGTACGCGACCGAGCCGGACGGCGTGTTGCGCTGGCTCGCCTTCTTCGCCGACATGGTGGTGGCGGGGGCCGAGGAGGGCCGCCGAGCGGCGGACGCCGTCCTGGTCGGCCGCACGGCTTGATCCTGCGGCTGCACCTCGGCAACCCGGTAGAGCGGCGACGGGGTCGGTGCGGTCGGCACGGGGGCCTCGGGGGTGCAGTGGCTGAGGCCCTGCGTGACCAGCCATCGGGCCAGAGGGGCCCCGACGGCCACGTAGTGGTCGGTCGAGTCGCCGTTCCGGGCGGTCACCGAGACGGACAGGCTGACCGGCGGCGGCAGCAAATAGTCGTCGCAGGTCGCGCTCGCCTGCAGCTGCACCGTCATGGCCCCGGTGCGGGGGTCACTCTCGAGCGCTGTGACCCGTAGGGGCTGCGCAACCGTGGTGCTGACGCCGTCGAACCCGGTCGGCAGGCCCGAGACCCGCAGCCGGGCGGTGTCGGGCCGAGTCGGGTCCACGGTGAAGGCGGAGGCGGTGGCGGGGTGCTGCCAGCCCAGCGGCAGGGCGCTGACGGCCTGGGAGCACAGATCGTCTTGGGCCGAGGAGGTGGAGGGGATGGTGGTCGAGACCTCGTGCCGGGCGCCGGAACCGGTCTTGAGGGCCACGGTGAGCTGGGCCTGGGCAGCATCCGGCGGCGGGTCGCCGGTGCAGGCCAGGGGCACGGTGAGCCGTCGACGCACCAGCTGCGGTGGCTGATCGCCGTCGCTGCCGGCTCGGGGTGCCGGCGTCAGCGACACCGGTCGGCCCGACGATGCGATCCCGCGACCCGACGTGCGCGCCGCGACGATCTCGACCGTGGGCTCGCTGGTGAGCAGGGTGACGTCGAGGTCGGCCACCGGCCCGCTGGCGCTCATCCGCGCGTCGCGCACGACGGTGGTCAGGGTGGCCGCCCAGGCTCGATCGGTGGTGCCGACCAGGACGCGATGGAGCCCCAGACCGCCGGTCAGGCCGAGCCCGACGGCCAGCACGGCGAGCGCCGGTCGCTGCGGGACTGCCGTCACGGCACGCCACCGGGACAAGCGGTACGGAGCACCCAGGCAGTGACCTGGGGCAGCTCCAGGTACATCACGTAGCTGTCGTCGGACCCCGGATCGGTACCGTCAGCCCCCGGGCCCGCGCCGCCGGCGGCGAGCCGGGTCGGCACCAGGGTGAGCCCGACGTCCGTCCGGGGGCTGGTGTAGGCCCAGTCGGCCGGGCAGGTCCGCACGGGTTCGAGCACGACCTCGGTCGGTGAGACGCCCAGCGTCACCGGAGCCCCTCGAACGGTCAGTGGCAGATCACCGAGGGTCAGCGATGTCAGCAGCGCTCCGTGGGAGCCCGCCGTTGCCAGCGGCAGCACCAGCCGGTCGCCGTCCGTGGTGATGTCGCCGCCCAGGTGGACGCTCCCCCCGCGGGGGTCGAGGTTCACCCTGACGCCACTGTCCGGGGGGATCAGTCCGACGAGCGAGCAGGTCTGGGCCAGCCACGACCGGACCCCCGTGACCGGGACGTCGACCGTGCTGCCGGCGGCGTCCGTCACCCGCACCTGTGGCACCGCGGGCCCGGCTGGGTCGAGGCAGTCCGGGGTGATCCGCAGCGGTGTGGTGCCGGTGCCGGCGGGGACCACGCTCAGTGGTGCGAACGCGGGGTTCGGTCGGGGGTCGGTGACGGTCACCCGGGTCGGGCCGAGGTTGGTGATCTCGATCCGGAGGCCGAGTGTCAGGTCGCCGATGTCGGGAGAGACGATGTCGGGGGAGACGATGCCGGACTCGGCCACGGTCGCGAAGGCCACCGGTGGCGGTGGGTTGGTCGCCGCCAGCAGGTCGGGGGCGAACCAGCCCAGGGCGGCGGCGGTCAGGCCGAGGGCCGCCGTCACGGCTGACGATGTCCTGGTCGCGATCGCGGACCGTGCTCGCGGGTCACTGGTGACGCGGTCGTCGGCGTCGGCGTCGGCGTCGTCCAGGTCGTGGCTGACGTCGCCGTCGGTCCCGGTGACCTGGTACCGGTCGTCGTCGGGGGTGGCCCCCATCACCTCACGGCTCATGACCCCTCCTCCCGGCCCTCGATCATGCCAGGGGGTTCCTCGGTGGTCCTCTGCGCGGTGTGGCGAGCCTTCACGGACAGAGGTCGCTCGAGAAGGCCAGCTGCCACCGACTCATCGCCAGGCCACCGGGCACGTAGTGGTAGTCGGACCGTTCGCCCGCGGCGCCGGCGAGCAGGGCGAAACCGGCGACCGGGCCCTGCCCCGGGGGCGGACACCCCTGCAGCGTGAGGTGGATCGTCGCCGTCCCGTCGGCATGGGGCTCGGCTCGGGTCTGGACCGGGAACCGGAAAGGCGCCACAGTGAGGATCAGGCGGCCGACGGGCAGCCCGGACACCACGGCGGTGGCGTCCTCGGGACGGGCCGGGTCCACCGTGAACGAGTCGAGCACGGCCGGCAGCTGCCATCCCTGCGGCAGCAGCTGGTAGGCCGACTGGCACAACCCCCCGGGCAGCACCCAGTCGGCGGCGGTCGTCGTGGCGGTCGTCGTCCCGTCGGCCGCCTGGTCCGCGGTGGTCGGGTCCGTCGTCCCGGTCGTCCCCCCGGCGGTCAGGCCCCTGCCCAGCCGCAGGGTCAGGGTCGGCGTCGAGACGTCACCCAGGTCGGAGTCGTTGCAGTGCAACGGGACCGAGATCTGCAGCCGTGCCAGGTGTCCGTTGTCGTCGACGGCCGGTCGGGCGGGTGTCGAGCCGGGGACGACGAGCGATGCCGGGCCGGCGACGCCGACCCCGGTGATGGCGGCCGACACCACCCGGACGTCGGCCCGCGCCGTCACCAGGGTCACCTCGAGCAGTGCTCGGGCGGTGTGGGTGGCCAGGTCGAGGTGGGCCTGGGCGACCGTGACGTGCAGGGCCGCCGCGGGGGGCTCGGCCGGGCGCGGGTTGATCACGGAGTGCAGCACCGTCCCGGCGGCCAGCCCGGCGGCCGCTGCGCCGGCCAGGGTCGCCAGCAGCCGACCGTGCGAGGCCGCGGCGAGCCGGTCGGACAGGTCGGTGCCCAGGCGACGGACCAGGTCCCTGCCGAGGTCGATCACGGCTGCGAGGTGTCGGCGGCGTCCGGGCATCACGGGACCCCCTTGCAGGCGGTGACCGACAACCATTGCGCCAGAACGGGACCCACCGGCAGTGAGATGGCGGCCGTGCCCTCGCCGTCGTAACGGCGGTCGAGGGTGGTCGCCACGACGACGTCCAGCCGGCTCGGCAGGCCGCGACTGCGCCACAGGTCGGGGCAGGTGTCGGGGGCGTTCAGCCAGACCACCCGAGTGGGGTTGTCCATCGTGCTCGGCAGCGGTCGACCGGTGAGACCGACGTCGTCCAGGTTCATGGCGAGCAGCCGCAGGGTGCGGCCGCCGAGGGTGGCCAGGGTGACCTTGAGGCGCGACTCCTCGATGACGGTGGGCCCACTCAGACTGAGCACCGGTGGGGTCTCGCCGCCGGTGCAGCTGTCGACCAGCGCCTGCACCGACCCGGCCACCGGCACGTGGAACTCGACGCCGTCCCGGTCCCGCAGGCGCAGCGTGGGCAGCACCAACGGGCTCGAGGCGTCGCAGAGCACGGTGACCCCCACGTCGGTGAGCAGGGTCGTGCCCGGCGCGACGGTGCGACCGGCGTCGGGCGACCCGGCGACCTCGGCGGCGACGAAGGCGGTGTCGAAGCCGACCAGCTGCACCGGGGACGGGCTCAGGTTCGAGACCGCCACCCGCAGTGTGGTGCTGCCGGCGCCGTGGGCAGGGGTCTGTGAGCGGCCCTCGGTGACCAGTGCCACCACGACCGGGGTGGGGCGCTCGAGCAGCTCCGTGGGGCCCAGGGCCGGGGCCGACAGTCCCAGGGCGGTCGTGAGGGTGACGACGGCGCCCAGCAGACGTCGTCGTCCTCGGCCGCCGAGCCGGTCGAGCCAACCGGGGCCGTCCGGGGGTGCCTGGTCCGGCTCGTCGAGGTCGTCGGGGGCGCCGAGGTCGTCGAGGGCGCCGGGAGCGCCGAGGGCACCGCCCGGTGCCACGAGCCGGTCGGTGCCCTCGGCCAGCAACGTGGTCGTGGCCGGGTCCGCGGCCGACGGTGGCGCGCTCGGGTCGGACGGGTCGGCGTCGGCGTCGTCCCGTCGTCCCCAACCGATGACCTCCCGGCTCACCGCGCTCCCTTCGCAGGCTCAGGTGGCTCGGCGGGCGGGACGGCGATTGGCCCACACCAGCGCCGCGACGCCGAGCCCGACGGCGACCCCTGCCCCCACCGCCACCCGCGCCGGTATCGGGGGCGAGGCCTGGATGCGTTCGCGCACCCGGTCCTGCAGTCGGGTGGGGTGGGTGAAGTCGACGGTCGGCCAGCCGCGCGCGCTCGCCTCCTTGCGCAGGCCCTTGTCGGGGTTGACGGCGGTGGGACGGCCGACGACCTCGAGCATCGGCAGGTCGGTGAGGGAGTCGCTGTAGGCGTAGCTGGTGCTCAGGTCGTAGCCGTGGTCGGCGGCCAGCTCGCGCATGGCGGCAGCCTTGTGCTCCCCGTAGCAGTAGAACTCGATCTCACCGGTGTAGCGGCCTTCCGCCGCCACCATGCGGGTGGCGAGCACCCGGTCGGCGCCGAGCATGGCCCCGATCGGCTCGACGATCTCGGCCCCCGAGGCCGAGACGATGACGACGTCCCGCCCGGCCCGGTGATGCTCGTCGATCAGGGCGGTCGCCTCGCGGTAGACCATCGGCTCGATGATCTCGCTGAGGGTCAGGGCCACGATGTCGCGCACCTGCTGCACGTCCCACCCGGTGGCCAGCTCGGACAGGTAGGCGCGCATCCGTTCCATCTGGTCGTGGTCGGCGCCACCGGCCAGGTAGAGGAAGTGGGCGTAGGCGCTGCGCAGCACCGCCTGACGGCTGATCAGCCCGCCGGAGTAGAACGGCCGTGAGAACGCGAAGGAGCTCGACCGGGCGATCACGGTCTTGTCGAGGTCGAAGAACGCCGCGCTGCGGCCAGCTGTCGGGTCCGGGAAGGCCGCGCTGCGGCCTGCTGTCGGGTCCGGGAAGGCCGCGCTGCGGCCTGCGCGCTCCATCCGGTCACTATAGGTCGGCACTTCAGGGACCGTCAGTGTCTGGCCGGCGAGACCAGGGCTGGTCCGAGGGGGTCAAACTGGCCAAGCAGGTTGCCAGCGCAACCGTTGACGGTTCACACTTCTACTCGCCGGCCCTTCGGGGCTGTGCCGCCTGTGCCGGCTCCTCCCCCCCGAGCCGGAACAGGCAGACGGCCCCCGCTCCCCCCCAGCGGGGGCCGTCCCCTTTTGCGGCGCCCGGCGCACATGCATCTGCACGATCGCCGCCGCCCTCGCCGACGAGGTCTCGGACGCCGACGTCTCGGACGGCGACGTCTCGGACGGCGACATCGCGGACCGCGACGTCCCGGACGGCGAAGCCTGCGCCCGGCCCGGGTGCGTTGGGGACGGCACGACCACGCCGTCCCGTCCCCTGCCGCGTTCGTCGTCCCCTCGTCCCCAGGGTCACGACGCCGGACGGCGGGCCCGAGGGTGGCTCGGCAGGCTACGGGAACACCCGACTCCCGGAGGTCCCCGTGCCTGGTCGCCGCTCCCGCTTCGCCGCTGTCGACGACCAGGTGCCCGGGTCGGGTGCCCTGGGCCCGTTGTTGGTGACGGCCGACGAGCGCCTGGCCGAGCAGGTCCGAGCGGTGGCATCGGTGGCGGGGGTGCGGCTCGAGCAGGTGGGCGACCTGGCCGCGGCGCTGCCGGCGTGGCGCTCGGCGCCGCTGGTGCTCGTCGGCGGGGACGTCGACGTCGACGGCGCTGCCGCGTCCCGCCGTCGTCCGGCACTGGTGCTGGTGACCGACCGCGAGCCCAGCGCTGCGCAGTGGAGCCTGGCCGTCGACCTGGGGGTGGAGCAGGTCGCGGTCCTGCCGCAGGCCCGCGACTGGCTGCTGACCCGCCTCGTCGACGCGGTCGCCGGCCCCGGCCGGGCGCCGGTGCTCGGGATCGTCGGCGCCCGAGGCGGCTCCGGGGCGACCACCGTGGCCTGCGCGCTTGCCGTCACCGCGGCCCGACTGGGCCACGAGGTGATCCTGGTGGATGCCGACCCCGGGGGCAGCGGCCTCGACCTGGTGTTCGGCAGCGAGCGTGAGCCCGGGCTGCGGTGGTACGACCTGCGGGCGGTGCGGGGGCGGATGCGCCCCGGCCAGCTGCGGGAGGAGCTGCCACAGGCAGACGGGGTGCGGCTGCTGTCCTGGGGGCCGGGTCCGCACGAGCTGGCAGCCCCGGCGGTGACCGCCGTGCTGGCCGCGGCCCGCAGCGAGTGCGACCTCGTGCTGGTCGACCTGCCCAGGACCTTCGACGACGCCGCCCTGGCGGCCGCCCGGGCCTGTCGGCAGGCCGTGGTGGTGGTGCCGGCCGAGGTGCGGGCCACGGCCGCAGCGGCCCGGGTGGTGGCCCAGCTCGACCTGCTTGTGCCCGAGCTGCGGCTGGTGGTGCGCGGCCCGGCACCGACCGGTCTCGACGGGCAGTCGATCGCCGACGCCCTGCAGCTGCCGCTGTACGCCGAGCTGCGCCCCGAGCCGGGTCTGGCCACGGCCCTGGACCGGGGGTTGGCGCCGCCGGTACGGACGCGGACTCCGCTGGGCGCGTTCAGCCGCCGACTCGTCGGCGAGCTCGTGGCGGAGGCTCTGCGGTGACCCGGCCGCTCGACCCGGCGCCCGACGGTGAGCTGCCCCACGCGGTGCTGGGCATGGCCGACCTGCAGACCTTCGCCGACCGTCGTCGGGAGCACACGATGGGTCTGGGACCGCTGGCGGCGCTGGCCGCCGACCCCAGTGTCACCGACATCCTGGTGAACGGGGGCGGGGCGGTCTGGGTGGACCGGGGATCGGGACTACGTCTGACCGCGACCCTGGCAGGTGAGGCCCAGGTGCGTGCCCTGGCGGTCCGGCTGGCCTCCCAGGCCGGTCGCAGGCTGGACGAGAGTCTGCCCTGGGTCGACGCCCGGCTGGCAGGCGGCATCCGGCTGCATGCGGTGCTGCCGCCGCTGGCCCCGGAGGGCACCCACATCAGCCTGCGCCTGCTGCGGGCGGGTCCTCGACGCCTGGCCGAGCTGGTCGAGGTGGGCGCCGTGCTGCCGGAGTGGGCGCCGCTGCTGGAGGCCCTGATCGACCGGCGGGCGGCATTCCTGGTCACCGGCGGCACCGGGGTGGGCAAGACGACCCTGCTGGCCGCACTGCTCGCACTGGTGCCGCCCCGGCACCGGATCGTCCTGGTCGAGGACGTCGGGGAGCTGGCCCCGGACCACCCCCACGTCGTGCGGCTCGAGGCGCGGCGCGCCAACGTCGAAGGGCGAGGAGCGGTCGGCCTGGACGAGCTGGTGCGGCAGGCACTGCGCATGCGTCCGGACCGGTTGGTCGTCGGGGAGTGCCGTGGCAGTGAGATCAGGGAGCTGCTTGCTGCCCTGAACACCGGTCATGCCGGGGGGTGCGGCACGCTGCACGCGAACGCCGCCGTCGAGCTGGTCCCTCGGCTCGAGGCCCTGGGCAGCCTGGCCGGTCTCAGTCGGGCCGCCGTGCAGGCCCAGGCCGCTGCAGCCGTCGACGTCGTCGTCCATCTCGAGCGGCGCGGAGCACGCCGAGCGGTGGTCGAGATCGCCGTCCTCGAACGCGACCGCGAGGCCGCCGTCAGGGTGCTGCCCGGGGTGGAACGCACGGGCGACGACCGCACCCGGCTAGGCCCCGGCTGGCCCCGGCTGGCCGAGCTGCTCGGGCGGCAGGGTCCCCCGTGACGACGGCGAGGGCCGTGGGGGTCGGGCCGGAGTCGGCGGCGCTGCTGGCCGACCGGGTGGCTGCCCTCAGCCGGGCGGGACTGCCGCTGACCAGGATCTGGCAGTTGCTCGCCGAGCAGGGCGACGACCTTGCCCCACTCGCCTCGGCGGTCAGCGACGGGCTGGCGGCCGGCCGCTCGAGCGCGGCCGGCCTGCGGTCGGCCTGGCCCGGGGACCCTGCGATGGCCTGGCTGGCGGTCGCCTGCCGGTCGGCAGAGCTCGGGGGAGCGCCGGTCGCCGGGGTGCTGGACGCTGTGGCGACGACCCTGCGGGCCGATGCCGACGGTGCCCGGGCCCGCGCGGCGGCCTTGGCGGGGCCGCGGGCGACGATGGCGGTGCTCAGCTGGTTGCCGCTCGCCGGCTGCGGGCTCGGGCTGCTGATGGGGGTCAACGCCGTCGCCGTGCTGCTGACCACCCGTCCGGGCTGGGGGTGTCTGGCCCTCGGGGTCGTGCTGTGGTGGGCCGGTCGCCGCTGGCTGGGTGCCCTGCTGGACCGAGCCGAGGCCGCCTCCACCCGTGCCGCCTCCACCGGTGCCGCCTCGACCGGATCCGCCTCGACCGAGGTTCCGGAACCGGTCGGCCTCGGACGACCACGTGGTTCCCAGCGGCTCGACCTGCCGTGCGAGGTGCAGGCCGAGCTGGTGGCGGCACTGGTCGACGCGGGTCTGCCTCCGCACGGTGCCGTGCAGGTGACTCGTCACTGCACGGACGAGCTCGGACTGCGCTGGCCGCCGATGCCCGCCGACCTGGGATCGGCGCTGCAGCTGTCGGAGCGCACCGGGGTCGCCCCCGGCCCACTGCTGCGAGCCGCGGCTGCCGAACGACGTCGTCGCGGCAGCGCCGCAGCCACGACAGCCGCGAACCGGTTGGCGGTCCTGGCCGTGCTGCCCACCGGGCTGTGCCTGCTGCCGGCCTTCGTGCTGCTCACCGTCGCACCGCTGGTCCTGGCCCTGCTGCCGACGCATCCCCTCTGAGCGGACACCCGAGCCGCCGAGCCGTCTCGCGCGCCGTCGCCCCGTCACCCGAGCCTCACCTGAGTCACCCCGGCGTCACCGGACCCGATGACGTCTTCCCCCGTCACCCATCGCGGGTGCCGGCACCTACCCGAGAGGACCCTTGCCATGACCAGGTACCTGACCGACCGCACTCCCCACACCACTCGGCTGCGGGAGGCGGGCATGGCCACGGCCGAGTACGCGGTGGCCACGTTGGCCGCCTGCGGTTTCGCGGCGCTGCTGTTCACGCTGCTGCGCAGCGGGGAGGTCCGGGCGCTGCTGGCCGGGATCATCCGGCGTGCGCTCTCGGTGGGCTGAGCCCGTGAAGGGCGAGCGTGGAACGGTGACGGCAGAGCTGGCCGTGGCCCTGCCCTCGTTGGTGGTGCTGCTGGGGGTGGTCCTGGCGGTGGGTGAGGTGATGCTCGCCCAGATCGGCTGCATCGACGGCGCCAGGGCCGCCGCCCGGCTCGCCGCCCGCGGTGAGCCCCCGGGCCGGGTAGCGGCTGCGGTGGCCGCGGCGGCGCCTCCCGGCGCCACGTTCGTACTCGGTCGAGGCGGTGGTGAGGTGCGGGTGCGGGTGACGGCATCCGTGCGACTGCCGTTGCCCGCGGCGCCAGCCGTCGCGGTGGTGGCGACCGCCGTGGCGGCCGACGAGACGGTCCTCAGCGGGTCGGCACTCGGTGGGTCGACGATTGGTGTGTCGACCGTCGGATCGGTCGCGGGACCATGACCGAGCGCCGCCGCTCGACGGCTCGCCCGCGGGACCTGGGCAGCGGAACGGTCCTGGCGCTTGCTCTGGTGGCCGCTGCCGGCCTGCTCGCCCTCGGGATCGCCGGCGTGGGCAGGGCCGTCGTGGTGCGGCATCGGGCTCAGGCCGCGGCCGACCTCGCGGCGCTGGCGGCGGCCACCGGCTGGCCCTCGGCCGACTGCCCGCGGGCTGCCCTGACGGCCAGGGCCAACGGCGTCGTCCTCGTCCGGTGCACCCCCTCGGGGGACGGGTCGGTGCGGATCGCGGTGCAGTCCCCGGTCGTCGTGCTGCCGGACCCGGTGGGCCCGGTGACGGTCACGTCGGACGCCCGGGCAGGGCCTGGTGGATCATGACGATGGCCGAGTCCGGCCGAGGTCACATCCGTTCGGCTTTGGACCACGGTGTCACGTTCCGTAGACTGCGCCGCGTCTCGGGACCCGAAGCGTCGCTGACCAGCAGCGACGAGGACCCCGTGGCCCACGCCCCGCATCCCGTTCTCCGGCATCCGCCGAGGGCAGGGGCTTGTTACGCACACGTCGAGGAGGACGGATGCTTGGCAGCGCCTTGGCCGCCAGCGGCACGGCAGTAACCCTGGACGGCAGCAACCTGCAACTGGTGGTTGTCGTCGCGGTCATCGCGGTGGCGTCACTTGCCATCGCGGCAATGTTCCGCGGGCAGGTCCTTGCCGCCGGCGAGGGTACCGAGAAGATGAAGGAGATCGCCCGGGCGGTCCAGGAGGGGGCCTCGGCGTACCTGAACCGCCAGTTCCGGACGCTCGCCGGCTTCGTCGTCGTCGTGTTCGCCCTGCTGTTCCTGCTGCCGGCCGACGACGGCTCGATCCGGGTCGGGCGCAGCGTCTTCTTCGTCGTCGGCGCCCTGTTCTCGGCGGCGATCGGCTACCTGGGCATGAACCTGGCCGTCAAGGCCAACGTGCGGGTGGCGGCCGCGGCCCGGGAGGCCGACGGTCGTGACGCCGGTATGCGCGTCGCCTTCCGCACGGGTGGTGTCGTCGGCATGTCGACCGTGGGGCTGGGCCTGCTCGGCGCCTCCGTCGTCGTGCTGATGTACAGGGGCAACGCCCCCGCCGTCCTGGAGGGCTTCGGGTTCGGTGCGGCCATGCTCGCGATGTTCATGCGTGTCGGCGGCGGCATCTTCACCAAGGCCGCCGACGTGGGCGCCGACCTGGTCGGCAAGGTCGAGCAGGGCATCCCCGAGGACGACCCCCGCAACGCCGCCACGATCGCCGACAACGTGGGCGACAACGTCGGCGACTGCGCCGGCATGGCGGCCGACCTGTTCGAGTCCTACGCGGTGACCCTGGTCGCTGCGCTGATCCTGGGCAAAGCCGCCTTCGGGTCGCAGGGCCTGGTCTTCCCGCTGATCGTCCCCGCGATGGGGGCCATCACCGCGGCGCTGGGTGTCTACCTGACCAAGCCGCGGGCCGGCGAGAGTGGCCTGAAGGCCATCAACCGGGGCTTCTACCTCTCGGCGGTCATCTCGGCCGTGCTCTGCGCGATCGCCGCCTACGTCTACCTGCCCAGCAGCTTCAGCGGGCTCACCGGGGCCAGCGACTCGGTCAAGGGCCTCACGTCCGACCCGCGCCTGCTGGCCGTCTCGGCCGTCGTCCTGGGGATCGCCCTGGCCGGGGTCATCCTGTGGCTGACCGGGTACTTCACCGGCACCGACGCCCCGCCCACCCGCAACGTGGCGCGCACCTCGCTCACCGGTGCGGCCACGGTCGTGCTCTCGGGCATCGGTGTCGGGCTCGAGTCAGCTGTGTACACCGCCGTCATCATCGCGCTGGCGGTCTACGTGGCCTTCCTGCTCGGCGGCGGCTCGATCGTGCTGTCGCTGTTCCTGATCGCGCTCGCGGGCTGCGGCCTACTGACCACGGTCGGCGTCATCGTCGCCATGGACACCTTCGGTCCGGTCAGTGACAACGCCCAGGGCATCGCCGAGATGTCGGGCGACGTCGACGAGGCGGGGGCGAAGATCCTCACCGAGCTCGACGCGGTGGGCAACACCACCAAGGCGATCACCAAGGGCATCGCGATCGCCACGGCCGTGCTGGCCGCGACGGCGCTGTTCGGCTCGTACAACGACGCCGTCACCACCGCGCTCATCAAGGCGGGCAAGTCGGCGGACGACGCGGTCGCGGGTTACCAGATCGTGGCGCCCAACGTGCTCGTCGGTCTGATCCTCGGTGCCGCGGTGGTGTTCCTGTTCTCGGGTCTGGCCATCGACGCGGTCACCCGCGCCGCCGGCGCCATCGTCTACGAGGTGCGTCGCCAGTTCCGCGAGCACCCCGGGATCATGGACTACACCGAGAAGCCGGAGTACGGCCGGGTCGTCGACATCTGCACCCGCGACTCGCTGCGTGAGCTGGCCACCCCCGGTCTGCTGGCGGCCATGGCCCCGATCGCGGTCGGCTTCGGGCTCGGGTTCGGTGCTCTGGCCGGCTACCTCGCCGGCGCCATCGGCACCGGCGTGCTGATGGCGGTGTTCCTCGCCAACTCCGGTGGCGCCTGGGACAACGCCAAGAAGCTGGTCGAGGACGGCCTCTACGGCGGCAAGGGTTCGGACGCCCACGCGGCCACCGTCATCGGCGACACCGTCGGTGACCCGTTCAAGGACACCGCAGGCCCGTCGATCAACCCGCTGATCAAGGTCATGAACCTGGTCTCGGTGCTGATCGCCCCGGCCATCGTGCAGTTCTCGGTCGGCGTCGACGACAGCCCGGTCATCCGGGCCGTCGTGGCGCTGATCGCGCTCAGCGTCATCGTCGTGGCGGTCACGGTCTCCAAGCGCCGTGGCTCGGCGATGCACGACGAGGTTCCGGAGTCGGTCGGCGCCGCAGCCTGACCCGTCGGCGCCCTCCGCTCCGACAACGCCATGCCGTTCCACGCAGCAGGCCCGACAGCCCACCGGCTGTCGGGCCTGCTGCGTGAGGACCTCGCTGCCTACACGGTCGATGCCGTGGAGCAGGCGCTGGGGCCGGTCGCCTCAGCGGCACTGTCCAGGGAGCAGAACGTGCCGGCGCTTCGGGTTCTCGACCCAGACAGGCCGGACCCCGCCGTGTCGGACCCCGCCGTGTCGGACCCCGCCGTGTCGGACCCCGCCTCGGCCGTGGCCTCCGGCGACCCGGCCCGGGTCCTGGCGTGGACCTTCCTGCTCGGCCGGGCCGTCGACCGGCGCCGACTCGATCGGGCTCTGCCTCGGCTGGGGGTCGACGGCGCGATGCAGCTGGGTCTGGTCGAGGTCGCCGGGGCCGGGGCCGACGACCTCGTGCGACCGCTGGTGGACCTGCGGCCCTACCAGGGCGCCGAGGGCGCCGGGGACGGTCGAGACGGTGACGCCGGTGGGTACGGCGGCGACAGGGAGCGGACCTGGTGGCTTGCCTCGGACCTCGGTGAGCTGGCCGTGGGCGGGCGGCTGCGCCCCGACCATGTGCTCGGTGTCGGCGGCGCCTCTCTCACCCTGGCCCGGTGCACGATCCGGCGCCCGGTGGATCGGGTGCTCGACCTCGGCACCGGGTGCGGCGTCCAGGCACTACATGCCGGTGAGCACGCTCGTCGCATCGTGGCGACCGACATCTCGCCGCGGGCGTTGTCGTTCGCCCGGTTCAACCTGACGCTGAACGGCGTCGGCGCTCGGGTCGAGCTACGTCAGGGTGATCTGCTGCAGCCGGTCGCCGGCGAGCAGTTCGACCTGGTCGTCAGCAACCCGCCGTTCGTCGTGACTCCGCGCCGGGCCGGGCTGACCGCCTACACCTACCGGGACGGCGGGCTGGAGGGCGATGCCGTCGTCCAGCGGCTGGTCAGTGGGATCGGCCACCACCTGAACCCGGGCGGCACGGCGCAGCTGCTGGGCAACTGGGAGCTGCGGCGGGGGGAGTCGTGGCAGGAACGGGTGGCGTCCTGGCTGGACGCCGGGGCGGCCCAAGGCGTGGCACTCGATGCCTGGGTGGTGCAGCGCGAGGTGCAGGACGTCGCCGAGTACGCCGAGACCTGGCTGCGCGACGCCGGCAGCCCCGAGCCGCAGGAGTGGCTGGACGCCTACCTCGCCTACCTGGACGACTTCGCCCACCGGGGCGTCGAGAGTGTCGGGTTCGGTGTGATCACGCTTCGGCGTCCGACCCAGGTCGTGCCGGGTCGCACGCCGCACCGCCTGCTCGAAGAGGTGCGGGGAGGGCGTGGCCAGACGCTGGGTGCCTGTCTGGCAGCCGGACTGGCCGCCGCCGAGTGGCTGGCCGCCACCGACGACGCGGGGCTGTCGGCGACCCGGTTGCGGGTCACCGGGGACGTCACCGAGGAGCGGCACCATCGTCCGGGGTCCGAACACCCGGCGGTCATCCTGCTACGCCAGGGCGGCGGCTTCGAGCGCGTCGTCCAGGTCTCGGGCGAGACGGCCGCCGTGGTGGGTGCCTGCGACGGCGAGCTGCCGCTGGGGGTGCTGCTGGACGCGGTGGCCGACCTGATGGGGCTGACGAGCGGTGAGGTCCGGGAGCAGGTTGTGCCCGCCGTCCGGCACCTGATCGCCGATGGGCTGCTGGTGCGGGACTGAATCCCCCGGAGAAGGTTCGACCCGCAGGCCGCTCGCTCCCTGTCCCCGACGCCGACGGGGAGCGAGCGACCTGCAGGTCGTGCCGGTTCAGCCCTGGGGGCCAGCTCCGGCCGGGGCGGCCACGGTGCTCGTCCACGTCCGCAGGGCGTGCTCGACCACGGCGATCAGGGACTGCTTGGCGGACTCCTTGTCCCGGGCGTCGCAGACCACGACGGGCACCTCGGGCCCCAGCTGCAGGGCCTCGCGGACCTGCTCGGGCTGGTGCTGCAGGTCGCCGTCGAAGGCATTGATGGCGACCACGAACGGCAGCGACCTGGCCTCGAAGAAGTCGATCGGTCCGAAGCAGTCCTCCAGCCGGCGGGTGTCGACCAGGACGACGGCGCCGATGGCGCCCCGCACCAGGTCGTCCCACATGAACCAGAACCGGTTCTGACCGGGTGAACCGAACAGGTACAGCACCAGCTGGTCGTCGATCGAGATCCGGCCGAAGTCCATGGCGACCGTGGTCGTCGTCTTGTTCGGCGTTGCCGAGAGGTCGTCGACGGCCGCGCTGGCCGCCGTCATCACCGCCTCGGTGCGCAGCGGGACGATCTCTGAGACGGCACCCACAAACGTGGTCTTGCCGGCGCCGAAGCCTCCGGAGATCACGATCTTGGTCGACCGCGTGGGTCGCTCGTCAGAGCCGCTGAAGGCCACTGAGCACTCTCCTCAGGAAAGCAGGGTCACGTTCGTCGCCCTGGGTGGCCGAGGTCTTCATGACCTCGACCAGTCCCAGGTCGACCATGTCTGCGATGATGACGCGCGCCACCCCGAGCGGGACGGCGAGCCGGGCTGCGATCTCGGCGACCGACACGGTGCCGCCGGCCATGTGGATCACACTGACGTGCTCCGGGTTGAGCTGCGGGCTGCTCAACGCATCCCGCCCGTTGTTCGACGTGCGGACCAGTGCCTCGAGGTCGAGGTGGCGCACCGGCTTGGTTCGGCCGCCGGTACGGGCATACGGGCGTACCAGGGAGGCGGCTCCCGGGTCACCGTGCGGGTCGCCACCGCCCTCCTCGTCGTCGGTGCGCCGAGAGGTGTTCTGCGGTGCGGCACTCGAGCGGGTGGCCGACACCCAGTCGGCCTGGAAGGCCGGCTGGGAACGCTCGCCCCACCCGGCGGGGGGCTGTGCGGCGGCCGCCCGGGTGGCCGCGCGGCCCTGGCCCCGACTGCCGAAGGTGCCCCCGCCGGTCGGGTCCGTGCCGACGGCGCCCGAGTTGATCGAGGACGAGTTGACCGAGCTCGAGGTGATCGAGCCCGAGCCGATCGAGCCCGTGCGAATGGCGCCCGACCCGGTCGATCCCGACCCGGTCGACCCTGACCCGGTCGAGCCCGACCCGGTCGGCCCCGGGTCGCCCTCGGTCGACAGTCGCGCGGCCGAGGCGTCGTTCCTGGGACTTCTGCCTGCGAGGCTTCCCGACGACAGGGGTGACAGCGGCGTCGCGGGGTTGCGGGCCGGTCGGCTGTTGCCGAGCCCGATCGCCGCCACCGACGGTGCCGCCACCGGGCCCGGGGACGCCGGCCCGGACGGCAGGGTGATCCCGGCGACCGGGCTCTGTCGTCCGCCGTCGACCCGTCCACCGTCGACCCGTCCGCCGTCGACCCGTCCGCCGTCGACCCGTCCGCCGTCGACGCGCGAGTGGCCGTTGCCGGGCGTGGCCGTGGTGCTGTGGGCCGCAGGGTTGGCCGAGACGCTGGGCGCTCCCGGCACCTGGGGGTGCCCCGAGCCGCCCACCGATCCGGACGGCGAGGTGGCCTCGGCGGCGAGCCCGCTCAGCGGCAGCGCCGCGCTGGGCACGCCCAACCAGCCGGTCGCCGTGGTGTCGTCCGGCTCCGGCGGCTGCTCACCGCTGGCGTGCCACCCGGGCATGGGCGCGCTCGAGCCACGCCGGGCGCCCGGCGTCCGGTTCGACGGCGCCGCCTTGCCCGGTGGGTTCGAGCGTCGGGAGTCCCGACCTGGTGGGTCCTGCCATGACATGACGCGAGTCCCGGAGCCGTCAGGCGGGGCCGGACCAGCCGGAGCCGGCCTGACGGAGCTCGGGGGACAGGTGGTCACCGACCCGGTCGACGAGCATGGTCATCTCGTACCCCACCAGCCCGATGTCGGACGTCGGCGAGGCCAGCACTGCCAGCCACGACCCGTCCGAGATCGCCATCAGCAGCAGGAAGCCGCCCTGCATCTCGACCACGGTCTGGATGACCGTCCCGGCCGAGAAGCACAGCGCTGCGCCGTTGGTCAGGCTGCCCAGACCGGAGGCGACTGCTGAGAGCTGGTCCGCCCGGTCTCGTGGCAGCCCGGCCGAGCTGGCCATGAGCAATCCGTCCGCCGACACGACAGCAGCGTGCGCCACACCTGGCACCCGCTGTGTGAATCCGTCGACGAGCCAACCGACGTCAGTTCCCGTCCCCAGGCTCACGCGTTTCCTCCAAGACCGCCGGGGCGAGCCCCGGCATCGGTAGCCCCCATGGGGGGGCTGTTGAACAGGCCGTCCGAGTCGGGCTCGGACGGTAGGTGACGTGCCCGGCGGGCCGAGCTGAGGCCGCGCTGGTAGCTGCCGAGCCGGCCGCGCACCGACTCGGCGTCGGTGCGGTGGCCAGGTGCCGCGGCACTCGGCGCCGCGGTGGCGGCGGTGGGCAGCAGGTTGGCGCCAGGACGACGGCGGGGCAGGCCCGCGCCGGTCGCTCCGGCCGTCTCGGGGGTGGCCGAGGCACGGGCGTTGGCCGCCTGCCAGCGCTGGTCACCCAGGGACGCCCAGCGGCCGCCGGTGTCCGCGGTGCCCTTGCTGTCGCCGGTGCCAGGTCCGGTCGGCCTGTCCCGCAGGTCGATCACCAGGGGGGCCGGACCGCCGGAGCCGGGTTGTCCCTTGCCGCCGATGCCTGCGGAGGCCGTGAGGGCGTCGTTGCTGAACCAGGCCGAGATCGACTCGTAGATCGGCGTCGGGACCTTGTCGGACCCCGGGTCGTCGCCGATCATCGGTGCCGCCGGGTCGAGCGGGCGGTGTCGGGCCTGGGCGGCCAGTCGGGCCGCGAGCTCCATCGGCGACGGCTCGTGCGAGTCCGGTCCGAGACTGCGGATCTGCGGTCTGGTCGGCAGCACCCGCGCCGGCGGGTTGGCGGGCGGCAGCGGGCTCATCATCGTGGGCGGAGCCGCGGCGGCCGCGGCCACCACCCCGGGGGCCGGGATCGCGGTCGTGTCCGGCACGGACGGCGGCGTCTCGGCCGTCGGGAAGGTGCCGGGGACGACCGCGGTGCTGGGGACGACGGCGGTGCTGGGGACGACCGCGGTGCTGGGGACGACGGCGGTGCTGGGGACGACGGCGGTGCTGGGCGGACCGCCGACCCCGACCGGGTTGGTGGTCGCGGGACCGCTGCCCTTGTCGGCGAACAGCCCGGAGGACACGACCGGAGCCCCGGCCCGACGGGCACGAGCGGCAGCCGCGGCGGCGGTGGCGGCGGATGCCCCGATCGCAGGGCCGCCGCCGGGCTGACCCGGGCCGCGGACGGGGGTGCCGCCGGAGCGGACCGACAACGGGCCGGTGGTCGGGACGGCGGGCAGCTCGCCCGAACCGGTCCGTTCGACCGCGGCCAGCTCGCCGGTGGCCGCCGCTGCGGCCTGGGCCGCCGCCTGGCTGGCTGGGGGCTTGAAGACCTCGTCGCTGGAGGCCGCGATGGTGCCGCCGAAGGGGACACCGGGCCCCGACAGACCGGGACTGCGCAGCGGCAGGCCGCTGGGCAGCGTGGGCGGCGGGGGGCCGACCCGGTCATGAGGGGCACCGATGACGGGAGGGACGTTCGGCAGGGCCATGCCACCGGCGGTCTGGCCCGGCGCACCGCTCGCGCGCTCCGCCGGGGGCGGTGCGATGCGGGGGGCCGGGGAGTCGCCGCCACCGAACAGGCGCTTGAGGGCGCCGGTGCGCGGGGCGCCGGTCTCGCGCGGGTTCGGCCCGGTCGGCCAGGGGGTCTCGGAGCCGTTCGAGGTGCTGCCGGGACCACCGTCCCGGGCAGTGGCGGGCGGCTGGCTGCCGCTGCCGGCGTCCAGGCGGCTCTCGGGCATGCCGAAGGTGTCGGGGGCTCCCGGGGCGCCGGGCGTGGTCCGGCCGCGACCGACCGGGGTGATGGTGGCCGGTGGGCGGGGGGCCGACGGGTCGAAGCCCGCAGGCACGCCCAGGCCGCTCAGACCGACCGCGGGGGTCGGTGGCGGCGGGCTGGCCAGGGCACCCAGCGGGTTGCCCGACAGGGCGGCACCGGGACGGCGGGAGGGCAGGCCGCCCGGGACGCCGCCTGCGGTCCGGCCCAACCCGGACGCCGGCGCCGTGGGTGGTGCCTCGGCCGCGGGGACCGCCGGAGCGGACGGGTCCGCCGGGGCGAACGGGTCGGCCGGAGTGGAGGGCTCCGCCGAGGGGGACGGACGCCCGAACGGGGTGTCCCCGATCAGAGCGGTGGGTGAGGTCTCGGTCGCGGGCTCGTCGGAGGGCCGGTCCGAGGCCGGTTCCGTGCCGGGGGCGCCGTGCCCGTTGCCGTTGCCGTTGACCTCGGTCACGGGACGCTGGGCCAGCAGCGGGGTGGTGGTGAACCCAGGCTGCACCGGAAGCCGCTTCGGCTGCTCGGGCAGCTGTCCGGGGCCCGGCTGTCCGGCACCCGGCTGTCCGGTGCCAGGCTGCACGAGGCCCGGCTGCACGAGGCCCGGCTGTCCGGCACCGACCGGGGGCGGCCCGAACTGGGGACCACCGAACTGGGCGCCGGCGAGCTGACCGGCACCTGGGGCGCCGGCGCCCGCGGGGGCACCACCCCGGCCGGCGGTCGCGATCGGGCCGGTGGGGGCCCCGAGCACCAGGGACGCCGGGACCATCACCTCGGCGAGGGTGCCGGCTGCCCCCTCGCGGGCGGCCAGTCGCACCGACAGGCCGCCACGCTGGGCGAGCCGGCCGACCACGAACAGACCCATCCGGGACGGCACCTGCAGGTCGATGGTGCCCGGGGTGGCCAGTCGGCCGTTGAGCTCGGCGAGCTCGGCCGGCGGGATGCCCACGCCGGAGTCCACGACCTCCAGGCGCAGGCCGCCGTCCGGGGCGAAGGCCGCCGAGAGCAGGATCGGGCTGGTCGGCGGGGAGTACATGGCTGCGTTGTCGAGCAGCTCGGCCAGCAGGTGGATCAGCCCGCCGGCGGCCGGGCCCGAGACGTTGGCGCCGGACAGCGGCTGCAGCCGCACCCGCTCGTACTGCTCCATCTCGCTGGTGGCCGCGCGGAAGATGTCGGCGATCGGCACCGGGGCCGTGCTGCGGGTGCGCACGACCGACCCGGCGAGCACCAGCAGGTTGTCGTTGTAGCGGCGCATGCGGGCGGCGAGGTGGTCGAGCCGGAACAGGTTGCGCAGCTGCTCGGGGTCCTCCTCGGTCTGCTCGAGCTCGTCGATGATGCCCAGCTGCTTCTCGACCATCGACTGGCTGCGGCGCGACATGCTGACGAAGGCCTCGTCCAGGGCGTGCCGCAGGCGCACCTGCGAGGTGGCCAGTCGCACGGCCTCGCCGGTCAGGCCGTCGAGGGCCTGGGCGACCTCGCGGATCTCGGGGCTGACGGCCATACCGGCGGGCAGCACCGGGGGCACCGTGACGGTGCCGTCCGCACCCTCGCGCTCGATGTGCCGGACGGCGGCGGGCAGCCGCACCGTGGCGGCGTCGACGGCGCCGCTTCGCAGGCGACGCATCGGGGCGGTGACGGTGCGGGCCAGGAACGACACCATCAGGCTGACCAGCCCGAGGGTGAGCAGTCCCATGGTGCCCAGGCCGAGCAGGCGGGTCAGAGCGGAACGAACGTCGGACGACGTCGTGCGCTGCACGTCGGCCGCCAACGTGCCGACCAGCTTGTCGAGGGCGACCAGACGCTGGCCACCCTTGGTGGCGAAGGCCAGGGCGTCCTTGTCGGCCTGCTCCTGGACCGCGGCAGAGATCTTGTTGGTGACCTTGTCACGGGGGTCCTTCTCACCGGCCCGGGCGATGTCGATGCCGTTCGAGCGCAGCTGCGCGAGCTCGGCGTCCGAGGCCTGGATCGCGGAGATGGCGGCCCTCTGGCTGGGGGTGGCTCGCTCGGAGGCGAGGTTGAGCAGGGCGGTCTGACCCGAGGCGGCCTCCTCGATCTGGGTGACCTTGGGCAGGTTCGCCGCGTCCTGGTGCAGCGCGAAGGTCATCAGGTTCAGCTCGTCGGTGGCCCGGCCGGCGGCGGCGGCGACGGCGCTCAGCACCGTGGTGCCGTTGGCGGTGTCCGGGTTGGGGGTGTTGTCGGCCACCTGGGTCGCGAGCGCCGTGGTGATGTCGTGGATGCCCTGCATGTTGACGTCGTAGCCCTGCGAGACGGTCTCCGGCCGCAGCTTGCCCGACTTGGCCTTGCCACGCAGCTCGGCGAGGCCGCCGTTGTCGGCCGCCAGGTGGTTGACCTGGCCCTTCTTCAGGGTCTCGACCCTGGTCGACCAGCCGTCGGAGGGCGGGTTGTTGAGCAGCGAGGTGAAGGCGGTGAAGGCGTTGTTGGTGGACTTCTGGGCCGCCTCGTAGGCATCGGCCGCCCCGGCGGCGCCGAGCCCGAGCGCGGCGGCGGCCTGCTGCTCGGCGTCGGCGGCACTGGCCAGGGTGTTGGCGGCGACCAGGGCGTCAGCGGCGGAGCTGGCCTGACCCGCGGCGCGCCAGTTCGTGAAGGACTGGTAGGTCAGCACCCCGACGAGACCGATCACCAAGGCCATGGGGAGGGCGACCAGGGCGACCAGCTTGCGGCGGATGGGCCAGCTGGCGGGGCCGCCGGCACGCCTGACGGCGATGGGCTGTGGCGCGGCCGGGCTCGGTTGCTCGGCCGTGGCCGAACCGTGACGGGGCACCGGACCTCCTGGGCGGTGAAAGCGGCAGTTCATCGAACGGGGGAGCGTCGTCCTGCGGGCCGACCTCCCTGTCGCACGCCATGACGCCTGAGGGCGTCAGCCCCCGTCGATGGTGTCAGACGTTCCGTGGCCGAGGCTACGTGGCGGACACATTGATCGACACCTTACGTGGCTCCCTACCCTGCCAAGCGGGCAAATGTTCCACTTAGAGTACTGAAACAGTGACACTAAGTAGTCGGATTTCCCGATGTCGCCGAACCGGGTGACACTCGCCACGCGGCTGTGCCACCGGGTCCCGCCGCCTGCGGCCCGGGGGGCCGGGGCTGCCCGGCGAGCGCACCGAGCAGCACGGGGGCGGTACCGTCGGCCACGACAGGGCGTCGATCGCCGGTCACCGAAGCAGCTCCATCCAGCACGCAAACAGCTCAGCCGAAACAGCTCAACCAGCAGGACGAGAGGTTCCTTGTGGCGACACCTCAGGACGGCACCGGCAGGCGTCTGGTCATCGTCGAGTCCCCCACGAAGGCGCGCAAGATCGCCGGCTTCCTGGGCTCGGACTACGAGGTCGAGGCCAGCGTCGGGCACATCCGTGACCTGCCACAGCCCAGTGAGCTGCCCGCCGAGATGAAGAAGGGACCCTTCGGCAAGTTCGCCGTCGACGTCGACAACGGCTTCGAGCCGTACTACGTCGTCGACGCCGACAAGAAGAAGAAGGTCTCCGAGCTGAAGCGCCTGCTCAAGGACGCCGACGAGCTCTTCCTCGCCACCGACGAGGACCGCGAGGGCGAGGCGATCGCCTGGCACCTGCTGCAGGTGCTGGAGCCCAAGGTGCCGGTGCGGCGCATGGTGTTCCACGAGATCACCCGGGAGGCGATCCAGCGGGCGCTGGAGAACACCCGCGACCTCGACGAGCGCCTGGTCGACGCCCAGGAGACCCGGCGCATCCTCGACCGGCTCTACGGCTACGAGGTGTCGCCGGTGCTGTGGCGCAAGGTCCGCGCCGGCCTGTCGGCGGGCCGGGTGCAGTCGGTCGCCACCCGCCTGGTGGTGCAGCGCGAGCGGGAGCGGATGGCCTTCCGCTCGGCGTCCTACTGGGACCTGCTGGCCCGGTTCACCCCGCAGGACGGCGGCGCCGAGTTCCAGGCCCGCCTGGTCGGCGTCGACGGCGCCCGGGTGGCCAGCGGGCGCGAGTTCGACGACACCGGCCGGCTGACCCCGGCCGCCGTGGCCGCCGGCGTCCTGGCCCTGGACGGCGACGCCGCGAACGCACTGGCGAACGCGCTCGTCGACGCCCGGGCGGCGGTGACCTCGGTCGAGGACAAGCCCTACACCCGTCGTCCGGCTGCGCCCTTCATCACCTCGACCCTGCAGCAGGAGGCCAGCCGCAAGCTGCGCTTCAACCCCCGGCAGACCATGCGTCTGGCCCAGTCGCTGTACGAGAACGGCCACATCACCTACATGCGTACCGACTCGGTCGTGCTCTCGACGCAGGCGGTCACCGCCGCGCGGCGGCAGGCCGCCGAGCTCTACGGCGCCGACTACGTGCCTGAGCGGCCGCGGATCTACACCAGCAAGTCGAAGAACGCGCAGGAGGCCCACGAGGCGATCCGCCCGGCGGGTGACTCCTTCCGGACGCCGGCGCAGGTGGCCGGTGAGCTGCGGGGCGACGAGTTCCGCCTCTACGAGCTGATCTGGAAGCGCACCGTCGCCTCGCAGATGGCCGACGCCCGGGGCTCCACCGCCTCGGTGCGGCTGGCCGTGCCGGTGACCGGTGTGAGCCTGCCGACCCAGGGCACGGCGGCGGACGCGGGCGACCGCCACACCACGCACTTCGCGGCGTCCGGCACGGTCATCACCTTCCGCGGCTTCCTGGCCGCCTACGAGGAGGGGCGCGACGAGGACCGCAGCGCCGAGGGCGCGGACGGCGAGGAGCGTCGACTGCCGGTGCTGGCCGTCGGTGACCCGTTGACCGGCAGCGACGTCACTGCCGAGGGTCACCAGACCTCGCCGCCGCCGCGCTACACCGAGGCCAGCCTGATCAAGGCGCTCGAGGACCGCGAGATCGGCCGTCCGTCCACGTACGCGGCGACCATCTCGACGATCACCGACCGCGGCTACGTGACGTCCAAGGGCTCGGCGCTGGTACCGACCTGGCTGGCGTTCGCGGTGACCCGGCTGCTCGAGGACCACTTCGCCCGCCTGGTCGACTACGACTTCACCGCGGCCATGGAGCAGGACCTCGACCGCATCGCCGCGGGGACCGAGGCGCGGGCCGACTGGCTGTCGCGGTTCTACTTCGGCGAGGGCGGCCGCGGGGGCAACGGCGCGACCGACGGCGCCCGCGACGGCGGGGGTGGTGGCGGCCTCAAACCGTTGGTCGACAACCTCGGCGAGATCGACGCCCGCGACATCAACACCATCTCCCTCGGCGACGGCATCGTGGTTCGGGTGGGGCGCTACGGCCCCTACCTGGAGATGCCGGCCGAGATCGAGGGCGGCGAGCCGCAGCGGGCCGGCATCCCGGACGACGTCGCGCCCGACGAGCTGACGCTCGACAAGGCCCGCGAGCTGCTGGCGACCCAGGGCGACGGCGACCGCGAGCTGGGGGCCGACCCGGTCACCGGCAACCAGGTGGTGGCCCGGGCCGGCCGGTTCGGCCCGTACGTCACCGAGGTGCTGCCCGAGGACGCCCCGCGCAGCACCAAACCCCGCACCGGCAGCCTGTTCGCGTCGATGCAGCTGCAGACGGTCACCCTGGACGAGGCGCTGCGGCTGCTGTCGCTGCCCCGTCTGGTGGGTGCCGACCCCGCGGACGGCGAGGAGATCACCGCCCAGAACGGCCGCTACGGCCCGTACCTGAAGAAGGGCACGGACTCACGGTCGCTGACGGCCGAGGACCAGATCTTCGACATCACCCTCGATGAGGCGTTGGCGATCTACGCCCAGCCCAAGCAGCGGGGCCGGGCCGCGGCCGCGGCACCGTTGCGCGACCTGGGCCCCGACCCGGTCTCGGGGGCGCCGATGCTGGTCAAGGACGGTCGCTTCGGTCCGTACGTGACCGACGGCACCACCAACGCGACGCTGCGCAAGGACGACGACGTCGAGGCGATCACGCCAGAGCGCGGGGCCGAGCTACTGGCCGACAAGCGCGCACGGGGGCCGGTGGCCAAGAAGTCGGCCGGCAAGCGCACCGCGAAGAAGACGACCGCCAAGTCCTCGGCCGCCACGTCCTCGGCCGGGGGGACGGCCAAGAAGTCGGTGGCGAAGAAGTCGGTGGCGAAGAAGTCGGTGGCGAAGAAGTCGGTCGCCAAGAAGCTGGCCACGACGACCGTGAAGAAGGCGGCGGCGAAGACGACGGCGGCCAAGAAGGCGGCCGCCAAGACCGGTGTCGGCAGGGGCGCGGCCGTCAAGGCCGGCGCGAACTGACCGCGGCGCAGTTAGCCTGACCCCGTGAGCCCGCCCCCGTTGCCGCCGCCGCCGCCCGCGACGGTGGTCGACGACGACCCGGCCCCCGACCAGGACGTGCGGGCGGTGCTGCGGATCAGGCCGTTCCGGCGGCTGTGGGCGTCCTTGGTGCTCTCGAGCTTCGGCGACTGGCTGGGTCTGCTGGCGACGGCGGCGATGGCGACCCACCTGGCCGGTGGCTCGTACACGTCGCAGAACTTCGCCGTGGCAGGGGTTTTCATCCTGCGGCTGGCGCCGGCGGTGGTCCTCGGCCCGCTGGCGGGTGCGGTCGCGGACCGGCTGGACCGCCGCTGGACGATGGTGATCGGCGACGTCCTGCGGTTCGGGCTGTTCGCCTCGATCGTGCTGGTGGGCACGCTGCAGTGGTTGTACGTCGCGACGGTGCTGGTCGAGTGCGTGGCGTTGTTCTGGGGCCCGGCCAACGACGCGACGATTCCCAACCTGGTGCCTCGCCGCCGGCTCGAGACGGCCAACCAGCTGGGGCTGGTGGCCAGCTACGGCACCGCCCCGGTGGCGGCCGCCTGCTACTCGCTGCTGGCGTTGGGCTCCGACGGCATCGGCGCGGTCTGGGGCGGGGCCCGGTACGACCCGGTGGCCGTGGCCCTGTGGATCGACGCCGCGAGCTTCTTGATCTGTGCTCTGGTCGTGCTGCGACTGCAGTTTCCGCCCCGGGGCGAGACGTCGGTGCGTTCGCAGGGCATGCTGGCCTCGATCGTCAGTGGTTGGCGGTTCGTGGTGGCGACCCCCCTGGTACGGGGGCTGGTGCTGGGCATGCTGGGGGCATTCGCGGCAGGTGGTTTCGTGGTCGGGCTGGCACAGACCTTCGTGGCCGACCTCGGCGCGGGCCAGGCCGGGTTCGGCGTGATGTTCGGGGCGGTCTTCGTGGGCCTGGCCACCGGCATGTGGCTGGGGCCGCGGCTGCTGACCGGGCTGTCGCGCCGGCGCCTGTTCGGCGTGGCGCTGATCGCGGCCGGGGTGTGCCTGCTGGGCCTGGCGTTGGTGCCCACGCTGGTGCTGGCCGTCGTCCTGACCGTGCTGCTGGGGGCCTGCGGCGGCGTGGCCTGGGTGATCGGGTACACCCTGCTGGGGCTGGAGGTCGAGGACGCCGTCCGTGGCCGGACCTTCGCCTTCGTGCAGTCGGCGGCCCGGGTGGTGCTGGTGCTGGTGCTCGCGGCCGGCCCGGCCATCGCGGCGGGGGTGGGCACCCACGCCTGGCAGGTCTCGTCGGGGGTGCGCCTGACCTACAACGGCGCCGCCTGGGTGTTCGCCGGCGCCGGCCTGCTGGCGATCCTGATGGGCGTGGTCGCCTATCGGCAGATGGACGACCGCCGCGGCATCTCGCTGGCGGCGGACCTGCGCCGGTCGTGGCACCCGCAGGCCGAGCTCGCCCGGGTGCCGGAACGGGCCTACCCGGGGTGGTTCATCGCCTTCGAGGGGGGCGACGGCAGCGGCAAGTCGACCCAGGCGCGGCAGCTGGCCGACTGGCTGCGCGACGACCAGCTGCACGAGGTGGTGCTGACCCGTGAGCCCGGGGCCACCCCGCTGGGGGTGCGGTTGCGCGAGCTGCTGCTCGAGGCCGCCGGCGGGGACGGCGCCGACGGTGGGTCGTCGGGGGTCAGCCCCCGGGCGGAGGCGCTGCTGTTCGCTGCCGACCGGGCGCACCACGTGGCGGCCCTGGTGCGGCCCGCGCTGGAGCGGGGCGAGATCGTCGTCACCGATCGCTACATCGACTCCTCGATCGCCTACCAGGGGGCCGGGCGGGTCCTGGACGCCGAGGAGATCGCCCGGATCTCGCAGTGGGCCACTGCCGGACTGGTTCCCGACCTGACGGTGCTGCTCGACGTCCCGCTCGAGATCGCGCGGGTGCGGCGTGCCAACGACGTCAGCCGGGTCGGCGACGACCGGCTCGAGGGGGCGGGCGAGCAGTTCCACGAGCGGGTTCGGCAGGGGTTCCTCGAGCTGGCGCGGCGCGACCCGCAGCGTTACCTGGTGCTCGACGCCTCCGACCCGCGCGAGGTGATCCAGGCTCAGATCCGGCGCCGGTTGCGGGATCTGGTGCCGGTCTCGGCGGCCCGCCGGGCCGAGCTGGCGGCGCGACTGGTCGCCGAGCAGGACGCACGGGCCCGGCGGGCCCAGGCCGAGGCCGAGGTGCTGCGCCTGGACGCCGAGCTGCGCGGACGTACCCGCGACGAGGCCCGGGAACGGCAGGAGGCCCGGCGGCGGGCGCTCGAGGAGGCTCAGCGCCACCTGGCGCGCGTGGCCCCGACCGACGCGGACGCCGTCGTGCCGGACGCGGCGCTGGTGCCCGACTCCTCCGTGCCCGACGCGGTCGTCAAGGACGCCGTCGCCCGGGAATCGGTCGCCCGGGACTCGGTTGCCCGGGAATCGGTTGCCCGGGACTCGGCCGCTCAGGACGCGGTGGCCGAGGACGTCGTCGTAGCGCGGCCGGCCGCCGTCCCCGAGGTCGTGGTCGAGTCGCCGGCCGCCGCGCCCGAGGCCCCGCAGATCCCGGAGCTGGCAGAAGAGATCTTCGGCCGGAGGGATCGATGACCCCCTCGGCCCCGGCCGACGCGGCGCTCGGTGACGGGCCGCAGCACGGTGTTCCGCAGATCGACGTGCCGCCGGTGTTCGACGAGGTGATCGGGCAACGGCACGTCGTCCAGGTACTGGCCCAGGCGGCCCGACCGGGCGCCGCCGGCATGACCCACGCCTGGCTGCTGACCGGTCCCCCCGGTAGCGGCAGGTCCACGGCGGCAAGGGCTTTCGCTGCCGCTCTGCAGTGCCCGGACGGCGGCTGCGGCACCTGTCACGAGTGCCGGACCGCGCTCGTCGGGGCGCACCCGGACGTGGCGCTGGTGGCCACCGAGCACGTGGTGCTGCGGGTCGAGGACGTGCGCCCGCTGGTGGTGCTGGCGCAGCAGCGGCCGTCGTTGGGGCGGTGGCGAGTGATCGTCATCGAGGACGCCGACCGACTCAACGACACCTCGGGCAACCTGCTGCTGAAGGCGATCGAGGAGCCGCCGCCGCGCACCGTGTGGCTGCTCTGCGCCCCCAGCCCGCAGGACGTGCTGGTGACGATCCGGTCGCGGTGCCGGCAGGTGGGACTGCGGGTGCCGCCGGTGGCGGACGTCGCAGCGCTGCTGGTGCGGCGCGGGATCGACCCGGCGCTGGCGTCCTACGCCGCGCGGGCGGCCGACAGCCATGTGGGGCTGGCCCGCAGGCTGGCCACCGACGAGGGCGCCAGGATCCGGCGGCGCGAGGTGCTGACGTTGCCGGCGCAGCTGACCAGCGTGGGCGCCGCGGTGCTGGCGGCCGGGCAGCTGGTCGAGGTGGCGGGTGACGAGGCGACGGCAGCGACGGCGGCGCGGGATGCCACCGAGCGGCAGTCGCTGCTGCACAGCCTGGGGGCCGAGGGGGCGACGACGCTGCCGCCGGCGGTGCGGGCGCAGGTGCGCCAGCTGGAGGAGAACCAGCGCCGTCGCGGTACCCGGGCTCAGCGGGACGTCCTCGACCGGGCGTTGACCGACGTGCTGTCGCTCTATCGCGACGTGCTGATGGTGCAGCTGGGCACCGGGATCGACCTGATCAACGAGGACCTCACGGTCGAGATCGACAAGGTGGTGCGGACCACGACGGCCGAGCAGACCTTGGCGGCGATGGCAGCCATCGGAGTGGCCCGGGAGCGGATCGACGCCAACGTGGCGCCGCTGCTGGCGGTCGAGGCGCTCATGGTCGAGCTGGTCGCGCGGGGGTGAAGAAGCAGCTGGGGTGGCTGGCGGTGCTCACGGTGCTGACGGCCTGCACGCCGTTCGGGTCGGGCCCAGCGCCGGCGCCGGTGACGGGGGCCGGCAGCGCGCCGGCCGACGACCCGGCCGCGAACCCGGCGCTGTCCTCGTTCTACGGGCAGAAGCCGAACTGGGCCGACTGTCGGGGCGACTTCACCTGTGCGAGCGTGCAGGTGCCGCTGGACTGGGCAGATCCGGGTGGGCCGACGATCCGGTTGTCGGTGATCCGGGTGGCGGCGAGCGGGCCTCGCCGCGGATCCCTGTTCGTCAACCCGGGGGGTCCGGGGGTGTCCGGGGTCGGCTACCTGCGCAGTGCGGCCTCGGGCTACACGGCTGTGCGCGGGGGGTTCGACCTGGTGGCGTGGGACCCGCGGGGGGTGGCGTCGTCGTCCGCCACGACCTGCCTGCCCGACTCGGCCCTGGACGCCTACTACTCCCAGGACGGCACCCCGGACTCGAACGCCGAGCAGTCTCACCTCGTGGGCGAGGCGAAGCGCTACGCCGAGAGCTGCAAGCAGGGGTCGGGTGCGCTGTTGCGGCACGTCGACACCGTCAGCACAGCCAAGGACATGGACGTGCTGCGAGCGGTCGTCGGTGACCAGGCATTCAGCTACCTCGGGGCCTCGTACGGCACGTATCTGGGCGCCTGGTACGCGCAGCTGTTCCCGTGGCGGGTAGGACGGTTGGTGCTGGACGGCGCCATCGACCCTGCCCTCGACTCGGCGCAGTACACCGAGGGTCAGGCCAAGGGTTTCGCCCTCGAGACGCAGAAGTACCTCGACGACTGTCTGAGCCGGCAGGGTTGCCCGCTGCACGGCAGTCGTGACGACGCCGTCGTCCAGCTCGAGCAGCTTGCCCAGAAGGTGGACGGCGCACCGCTTCCGACCACGAGCGGGCGGCAGCTCACCGAGTCGTTGCTGGAGACCGGCCTGATGTACGCCCTGTACTCGCCGTCGCTGTGGCCCCGCCTGACCCAGGCGTTGACAGCCGCGGTCGGTGGTGACGGGACGGCGATGCTGGCCCTGGCCGACCGGTACCTGGAGCGGGACAGCTCGGGGCACTACGGCCCGACACTGCAGCAGTACGGGCCGATCTACTGCCTCGACCACGGTGAGTCGCGCTCGGTCGAGCAGATCGCCGCCGAAGCCGGGCGGCTGCAGCAGAAGTACCCGCCGTTCGGGCGTCTGTTCGGCTGGGGGGCCCTGCAGTGCACCGTCTGGCCCACCCCCCAGGTGACGCCGACCCGGCGCATCACTGCCACCGGGTCGGCGCCGATCCTGGTGGTCGGCAGCACCAACGACCCGGCGACCCCTTACGAGTGGGCCAAGGGCCTGGCGTCGCAGCTGAGCAACGCTCGGCTGCTCACCCGGCAGGGGGACGGGCACGTGGGCTACCACCGAGGCAGCAGCTGCACGGACGACGTGATCGAGAAGTACCTGCTGGACGGCGTCGTGCCGGCTCACGACGTGACCTGCAGCTGAGCAAGGCGTGGCCGGTTCATGGGCCGCGCGAGGGCGTTGCGGGCTGCGTCGCCCGGCGCCGTCGGGGGCCTATACTCGACAACCGTGCGACCCCCCGGGGAGCACGCGCCGCCTTAGCTCAGTTGGCCAGAGCAACGCACTCGTAATGCGTAGGTCGTGGGTTCGATTCCCACAGGCGGCTCCGACAAAACCGCAGTTCAGAGGCACATTCGAGCCCGCTTGAACGGCTTGGCTAGCCAACCTGTGGAATCCTTCGTGGAATCCCTCCTCGGATCGGCGTACGGTCCGGGCATGGCTACGGGGTCGATCGAGGTGCTGAAGAGCGGCCTGTTCCGGGTGGCCGTCTACGCCGGCAAGGACCCGATCACGGGCGCCAAGCGGTACATCAAGGAGTCCCACCCGTCGCGGGAGCAGGCCATCAAGGCCCGCGAGCGGCTGCTCGCGCAGATGGAGGGTGAGGCCAATCCCGATCGCTCCGGCAACTGTCGCCTGCTGCTGGACCGGTGGATGGAGGTCGCCGATCTCGAGCTGTCGACGATGGAGACCACTCAGGGCTATGTGCGTCGGACGATCCGGCCGGCGCTGGGAGACATGCCGCTGCGCAAGCTGCAACATCGGGTCGACTTGTTCGACCGGCTCTACACCCACCTGCGGCGCTGCAACATCTTGTGCGACAGCCGGCCTGCAATCGCTCACCGGAAGGCCGGCGTTCACGACTGCGCTCAAGCCCATTGCGCTCCGCACCGGTGCAAGCCGATGGCGGCTTCGAGCGTTCGCCGCATCCACGCCATCCTGTCCTCCGCCCTGGGCTACGGGGTCGCCTGGGGTTGGATCGAGAAGAACCCGGCCGACTACGCGCACCCGCCGAAACTGACTCGCAGACGGGCACTCCCGCCGGCGGAGGAGCAGGTGGCGCAGTTGCTGAACGATGCCTGGGCCGCCTCGATCGAGCTGGGGATGTTTCTCTGGCTGGCCACGACGACCGGGGCCCGTCGGGGGAGCTCGTGGCCCTGCGTTGGGATGCGGTCGATCTCGATCGCGGATTCGTCACATCGCCTGGAACTACGTCGTGCGGTCGGGGGAGCGGCGGCTGAAGACCACCAAGACGGACGACGACCGCCGGCTCTCGCTCGATGGCCTCACGGTGCAGATGCTGCGCGACTTCAAGGTTCAGCGACAGGCGGCCCTGGTGCCGGCCAGGCTTCAAGCTTGCGGACGACGCCTTCTTGTTCAGCCCGGACCCGGCCTGCGAGCGACCGTGGCACCCGGACCACTTCACCCGAGGCTACCGCGAGGTCGCTGACCCATTGGGCATCACGGAGCCGCTGAAGAACCTGCGCCATTTCAACGCCACGCAACTGCTGGCCGCAGGGGTCGACCTGCGGACGACGGCCGGCCGATTGGGCCACAGTGACGGGGGAGCGACCACTCTCAAGGTCTACGCCCACTGGATGCAGTCGACCGACCGCGTTGCAGTGGAACAACTCTCGACCGACATGGCCCGCTTGCGGACCGAGCAGGCCGCGATCGCCCCGGCCCCTGCCGTTGACGATGCGGTGTCAACGGCTCTGCCGCGGGCGGCCTACCCGATCAGTGACATCCTCACGCCGGTCATCCCAGGCGTGTCGAACTACAGGGTCATCGCCAAGACGCTCGGCGACGCCATCGCCGGCCGCAAGCTGCAACCCGGGGACCTAGTTCCCACTGTCGATGAGATCGCCACTTGGTTCGCGGTGGCCCGCTCCACCGCTCAGAGGGCTGTCGCAGCTCTCGGCGAGTCTGGCGTCATCGAAAGGTCCGGTCACCGCTGGATCGTTGTCCTCCGTGGCGTCAGTTAACAGGCAGGCAGGGCGTGTCTCCGAACTGGTGCCGCGTCACGTAGGAGGCATCTGAGAGAGGAGCTCGGTGACGCGCTCGGGGGTGCTGCCCAGACGGGGGTGCTGGTCGAGGGCGGTGTCGTCCCAAAGCCAGAGGGCCTCGCGCGGCGGGGTTAAGCGTTCGGGGTTGAGCAAGGACGCCAGAAGCTCGGTCGCCACCAGTAGAGGGCCGTGCGGTCAGCGGGCCACGGTCTTGCGTTCGAACCAGGCGGCTCGAACAGGTCGGTGGCGTCATCGATAGGCCGCCACCTCGGGTCCAGCCGGTCCTCAGGTCCTGCCTCTTGCACCATGGCCACAAAGCGTTCCTCCATGGCGCCGAAGCGTGCGAAGTTGACTTGCGACTCCCGAAGCGACGGGCGGTTGGCGCCCCCGGTGTAGTCCGGCCAGCGAAGTTGGATCGCATCGTCTTCCCAGAAGCAGATGGGGCAGATCTCGTACGACCCTGGGTGCTCCGCGAAGACGAGATGCCCGCAGCAGGGGCAGGGGTAGTGCTCGGCCACGTGCCTCATCATGCCGCACCGGCGTGGAAGGCGCGCCGACGCTCACAAGGCAGGGACTACCCGACGGCTGACGGCTAAGGCGTGACCCCACCCCATAGCCGTCGACCACGGCTATGGGGTCCCCGGCCGCGGTTACGGTAAGGCCGACGTGGCCGACGACCGTCGGTAAAGAGCCGCCCAATGAGGCGACTCCCACCAGCCCAAGTGCGACGAGGACAGCGCGGCCGGCGTGAGTGCTCATGTGAGGTGTCCTTGCTGATGCTCCACAGGTTGTGGGTGGCGGTAGTGGAACGTGGTGCCTTCCTGACCCGCCGTGTGGCCGTCGGGGAGTAGGCCGGCGTCCAGTGCCGTGTCCTGGAGCAGGGCTTCGGCGAGGCCGTCGGGTTGGTCGGCCACTGGTGTGCCGCCGAAGGTGAGGGTGTGGGGAACCCAGATGCTGACCGGGCCCGACCTGTGGGTGCGTAGCTCTTCGCGCAGCGCCTCCAGGGTTCCCCGGCCATGCGACGAATGGACAGGCGACATCAGGGCCGGGGTTGGCGGGAGCTGGTTGATGATCGGCTTCGGATGCACTCTGCGGTAGCGGCGCCAGACCAGGTCGAACGTTGCCCCGCCGGCTATGCACAAGGGGATGAGCGCGGACGTCCACCGGGGGGCGGGTCGGTCGATCATCCAGGCGTCGACCCAGTTCGTGGGAACCACCATGAGGGCAAGGACCAGCAGATGGGCGGGATTGCCACGACGCCGGACGATCTGGACGGTGGGCCAGGCCATGGCGACGCCGTAGGCGAGTCCGGCCAGGCTGAAGAGTCGCCCGCCCTTGGGTAACGTTCCGAGGATCAGACTTACGAAGGCACCGACCGTCAGGAACACGACGACCGGGGCGAAGTAGAGCAGGACGATACGAGACAGGGGGCGTTCGCCAGGAGCCAGGGTGAACCATCGCTACCCGCGCGACTACAGGTCGGCCGCCGTCCATGCATCGCAGTATGAGGTCGACGTGCCCCGATTGGGCAGAGTTGACCTCCCGTAGAGATCGGGCGGGTGGGGACATGTGGCAGCCTGGCGGAGGCGAGGCGTTGCCCCAACGAACGATGGGATCTGTCCGGACCTTCACCAAGGGCTGTCGCTATTGTGACCACGGAGCGAGGCGAAGTCGATGTCGCCCTCGGGATGGGACACCTTGGGATGAACGTTCCACCGGATTCGGAGTTCGCATTCTCCGATGAATTTAGGCAGTACAGGATCTACGTGAATAGGTGGATCGCGTACTCGGGCGCCTTGGTCTCGCTTGTACTCGTCGCAATTGTCTCGATAGGACAAGAGGGCTGGGTAGTAGCCGCGGACGTGCTATTGGTCATCTGGTTCATCGGTGCAGCTTGGTGGACCGTGAGGCTGATTGGTATGAACTCCAAACTGTTTCGCATGCGGCGAGACGAGCTCAGAGCCTTCAGGGTTCGGAACCAGTCCTAACGCCATCTCGCCCGTCCGCAATCAGGTTCACCCCAGTGCGCTTCAGAAATGCGAGAGTCTTTACGGTGAAGGCGATCGACGCGATTGCCGGGAAACCATAGTTGACCTTCCGTAGAGATCCCTGGTCAGGCGATGAGCCGCATGAGGCCAACCACTACTGCGACCATCGAGGATCCGATCCCTGTCGCGGTGGCACAGGGGGAAATTGGTGGCTCATCGCCGCCTCGTTCCTAGTGCGGCGGCGCCAATCAGCAAGATTCGGGTGAATTCTCTTTGTGGTAGCGAAGGTGCGGGGGCATGGCCCATCTTGGACGACCCGAGGCCGCAACAATCAACTGAACGACGAAAGCCCAATCCCTAAAATGAGCAGGCCTAAAGCTATTCCTTCATAAGCGCCGGCGATGCTCCAGAAGTGGATTGGCCAACAATAAGGACGTCGACGAACATTGCGATGGCACATTCTGAGATTGCCAAGAAGAGGAGACTTCTGTTGAACTTCTCGTTGAAGTTCTTGGAGAAGATGGGGTTCTGATTATCCCTGGCCATTCTGCGCTGAAAGGCTGGGTCGCGCCACATGCGCACATGGACGTAGGTTGTCCAAATAGCCAGAACATTCGCCCCTACCATCGACAAGAATTTGCCCACTTGAACGAGCTCCCGGATTCTGTTAACACCCAAATAGTCAGCTACCTACCAGGCTCCTAGCACGGCCAGGTAGGCAGTACTCCTCTCGCTCGGCCCTTTCGGTTGGAGATGGCAGCCGAACCATGAAGTTTGTGATCAACTTGTTCGGGTCAGCTCGTACATAGAACGGATCAGATGGTCGGGCTGGTGCTCAGCGAGTGTCTGGACTTTCTGCGGCCTATTCGCATAGGCGACAGCGGGACTCCAACCGCTTGAGCGGCCCTGACGTCGCCAGCGGAGTCACCGACCATGACAGCGTCGGCGGGTGCGGTACCGAGGGCGGCCAAGGCGACCTCGAGAAGGCGGGGATTCGGCTTCCTGGGCTGGCGTCGTTGGGGTCGCGGGTACTGAAGAAGCTGATCGTGTCGACGAGGGCGTGACTCTCGAAGTAGGAACGGACAGCAGGGCCGCTGTTGTTGCTGACGACCGCTACCGGTAATCCTCGCTGAAGGGCCGGGAGCAGGAGCTCCTCGCAACCCGGTGTGGGCGTCGCCGACTCCACACACTCCAGTTGGGCGGTGTCGCGCGACTGCTCGGCCCGTCGTCCACCGGGTTCTGAGCGCTGATTGGCATTACGAAGGACTTCCAGCGGGTCATTCGCCGTCATGCCCGCCTCGCCAAGCGGCAATCCCTCGGCTAGTAGCCGAGACCGTACCGACTCGGCGACCTCGGGCGCGGGCCAGCCGGCGAAGACTTGAGCAAACCGGGCCGTCGAAGTCGAGCAGCACGCAGCGCACCCGTGCCATCAGTTGCTGCAGGGTCTCGCTCACGGCTGGAGCGGACTGCCCGAGGTGGTTCCACATGCTGTCGAACCAGCCCTGGGCCTGCTCGATGAACAGGCCGCCCATCGTCTCGTCGTCCCCGCGCGTGTAGTGGAACAAGGCGGCGTCCTTGCCGACCAGGTCCCACATCGGCAGGTCCTGGCCCTTGTAGGTCACCTGGTGCTCGGTGACCGGGTAGAAGCCGAAGAACGCCTCGCGCCGGTTGAGGATGTAGCACTTGAAGTGCGCTGACGTCGGGTGCGTGCGCACCTCGAACGAGGCTCGGTCGATCAGGCCCATCTTCTGCAGCTCGTCGAGGGACGACGACATCGCGTTGAGGCTGCGCGTCAACGATGCCGGCGGCCCGCTCCCGGAAGGCGGGGGAGTCGGCGAGCCCTTCCTGCAGGCAGGGCAGGCCCCACTCGCGGTCAGCGTCTGGCACCAGCACCCGCATCGACACTGACCGCGGCGTCAGTCGTCCGGCTCGGATCTTGTCGAGTGGCTCCTGGATCGCGCCGGCCAGCGTCTCGCCCGAGAAGCCGGCGAAGTCGATGGTGACGTCGTCCGCGCCGAAGGCGGCCTCGATGGGGCGGGCGCAGGCCGACCGGCTTCTCGGTGCGGGCCTTGACGAAGGTGCCCGATCCCTTGGCGGGACACGATGAGGCCCTCGTCGCGCAGCACGCGCAGGGCCTGTTGGATCGTCTGCCGAGCCACCCCGTAGGCCTGAGCCATCTCGTTGCCTGAGGCCAGCTTCTCGCCCGGCTTGAGCTTGCCGGTGGCGATCGCAGCCTTCAGCTGGGTGGCCACCTGCAGGTAGGGCGGCCTGCCGTCGTCGAAATCAAGTTCCATGCATCGAAGCGTAACAACTTGACTGGGCAGAGCTGTCCCACTTGACATGACTAGCCAAGCTGGCCAAGATGGTCCTATCGCACTGAATGACCTGCTTGCCCCGCTTCACCCCCTCAGAACTCAGGAGCCCCTCATGACCCAGAGCGCACTCCGCAGCCGCCTCCCGCGGCTCGCGCTACCCGCGGACCATCCGCTGCTGACCGTCCGGTCGGTCGCCGCCAAGCTCGGCTGTTCCGAGATGACGATCCGCCGCCGCATCTACGCCCGGCAGTTCCCGGCCGTCAAGATCGGCCGCAAGACGATGGTTCCCCGCGAGTTCGTCGACGAGCTGCTCGCCACCACCAGCGCCGGCCACACCGTCGTCCTCCGAGGAGTTCGCCACGGCGTGGCTCGCGAGCCGGGAGGCGACCTCATGAAACCGCCCGAGCGGGACGACGGGCAGTCGCCGGTTTCACCGTCGATCGACCCCGACACCCTCAGCGACGAGGCCTTCGTCGCCTACCTGGCCGGGCTGCGCAACGGCTACGACCAGGGCGTTGCCGTCCTTCGTAACCGCCCAGCGGCTGGCCCGGTGCCGGCCCGCTGCAGGTGATCGCGGACGCCGAGGCCCGAGCCCGGCGAGACACCTACTCGACCCCCGGGTTGAGCGCCGACGAGTTGAGGCAGCGCGCGGCCGAGTCGTGGGGCTTCGCCGAGCCACAGATCGAGCAGCGGGGGAGTGCGCGATGAGCCGGCGATCGTCGGAGTTCCGCGCCAGGCCCGTTGGCCAACCCGACCCGGGTAGCCGCAGCCCACGACGCAAGTTCCCCCTGATCGACCCCGTCACCTACTGGTACGCCGTGGCCGCCCTGCTCGGCACCGCAGTCCTGCAAGACCTGCTCGCCCCGGTGCTGAGTCACCTGCAGCAGCGCTAGTCACCGCGGTCAGGGACCGCCACCCACCAAGCCTCCACAGGGCCGGCACGCCCCGGCTCTACCCCGTCATGCCCAAAACCACCTGGAAGGGAACCCGTCATGGCTTCGATCGACACCGACCGGCAGGTCTGCCAGAGTCCTGCCGCAACGCTGCCGCCACCACCAGCTGGCCGCACCCGATCGCGGGAGCGCCGTTCCAACTCTGCGGCGGATGCGCCGCGCTCGTGCCAGCCGTCACCGCATCGGCCACAGTCGGTGCCCGATGAGCGGGCAGTGGGACATCTGGCTGCCCGGCCTGACAATCGTCGTCGGCCTGGCCGCGATCGTCTGGCAGGACGAGCTGGCCGCGATGTTCCGTCGGCCGAGCCAGTTCGACGCCCCCAACCCTCCGGCGGGCGAGCGGCGTCAGGTCACCGTCGGCTCCCAC